>CAVQHC010000007.1:0-362988 GCA_963712235.1 uncultured delta proteobacterium | reverse complement strand
GTAGACTCGGGACCCCTGCAGGGTCTCGACCGTCCCGTCATCGATCAGCGGCTGGAAGGCGTCGTCGGTCGGAGCAAAGAGAGTGATACGACCGGTGGCCACCGCCTCGTCGAGGCCTGTCGCCTACAGAGCGGTGACAAGGACGCCGAGGCGGCCGTCGTCCCTCAGCTGCTCGAGCACGTTTGCCCGATTGTGAGAAGTGACGCGGTAAGCCGCAGCAGGGGTCGGAAGGACGGTCGCGGTTGCGACGGCAAGCGCTAGCGCAGCCAGAACGAGTCGTGGACGTTGGACGGGTGTGTTCATGGCAAGAACCTCCTCGGGTTTGGGCTGCCGAGCCTCGTTCAGGTTCTGCCCAGAAGAACGCAAGGCTCTGCGCGTGCATTGCGTGAGGGCCCGAACGGGGAGATTTCGTGCGGTTCAGATTAGACCATTCGATATCAAGCTTTCGGAGCCAGCACGGCCCCGATTCATCTATTGCGGCCCGAGGAAAAAAAATAGACGACGCGGTCCAGATTTGGAAAGGACGAACGGACACCCTGGCCCCTTCGCCAACCTAGTCGGCGAGGAGCGAGGCGGCTGCTCTCTGGAAATCCTCGATCGAGCTGATGAACGTCGCTTTCGGGATTCGGGCGGCGAGCGGGTGATCGGGCGGGCAACCGATCCAAACCGGAACGTTGGGTGAAACAGTGCCGACGAGTCGTTCCATCTGCCTCATTTCGTCCTCGCTCATGCGTCGGACCACCGAAAGGACCAAGATGTCGGGGTTGCTGCGCGCGACGCTCCAGATGATGTCTTCGGTCGGGAGGTCCGGCCCTAGGTAGAGCACGTCGAAGCCGGCTTCTTTCGCCAGGACAGAGCCCGCGAGAATGCCGAACTCATGAAGCTGCCCAGCGGGCGTCGTAAACAAGAGACGCCGCGCCCCGGCTGCAGTGGCGATTTGGTCGAGTCGGCTCGTCATCAGGCTCTTGAGCTGTGCGCGCACCAAATGCTCGGGCGCGGTGCCCAGCGTGCCCTCGCTCCAACGGCGGCCGACTTCCCACATGATGGGGATCGCCACGCCAAGGATCAGCTGCAGATTGCCGAGGTCCTCGCTCATTTCCTTGAGCCTCGCGAGCGCTGTGCCCACATCCAGCTCTTCGATCGCATTCAAGTAGGCGTGCTGATCGGAGGTCAACGGAGGCTGCGTCGGCGGCGGGGTTTGCACCGAAGGCTTTTGGCTGTGGCGCATCGCAGTCAGCTCGCTCGTCGGCAGCGCGGCCAGCGTCTGCAGCCCATATCCCCTTTCCCGGAGCTCTTTTAGACAGATCAGCCGGGTGACGTCTTCTTCGCTGAATTGCCGAGTCCCGCCCTCGCTGCGGGCCGGCTGGATCGCGCCGTAGCGACGCTCCCAGGCACGAATGGTGTCCGGGTTCAGGCCCGTTAGCGCCACCACCGAGCGAATCGGTAACATCCCCGGTTTCGCCATGCTCGACAAGATAATCTGTACATGCACAGAAAGCCGTAGAACCGCAAGCCCTGTAGATCTCCCGAAACGGCCTGATTCACCGGAGTGGGCGCAAGAATCGAGCTCCGGGCTTCCTTGACGGTCCAAGTTTCAACCCCAAACACTTGGACAGCGACGGAGCCCGCCTTCGTCCGAGGAAACCGGTTTTTTCCTCCTCCTCCTTTCCGTTACGAACGCGCTTTGGCGCTCGGGCCGCTCACCGCCTGTGAGCGGCTCGTTTTTCGTGCGAGGCCCCGATCATTGCGCCATGCACATCTCCGGTCCTCACCGGATCAACGAGATCTCGCCCGGTCTCCACGTTTTCTCGAACCACGGCCTCAAGGGGCCGTAGAGCCGCAAGATCGTGAACCAGCCTTTGCCGGGCACGGTCTGGATCCAGTTGCTTACTCGGCCCTCCGGCGGGCTCGGGCCGAAGTAGATGGTGGTCGAGCCATCTGCGTTGGGCACGATTTCACCGGTCTGGCTGCTCAGGCTCGGTCTGGTCGTGCGAGGGGTTTGAAGGAGGGAGCGTGTCTGCGGGTCGTAGACGACGATCGACCAGAAGTCCTTGGCCGGGACTTCCTCAGGCAGGGTGAGTTGATAGCGTTTGGCTCCGTCGAGGTAGCGCCCCCTGAGAATCGGTTGCGGCAAGCGCGTACTGCGAGCCGACGCCCGGCTTGGTGGCCACCATGGCCGGGGTACTCATGGTGGCGAGATAGAAGAACATCGTGCGGGCGTCGAGCATACGGACACCGCGGCGCTCGTAGCGATGGCTGTTGCCGACGAATGGCGTCTACCGCCCGAACCTTCGTAGAGATACGCCGCGGGGTTGCGGTGACGAAACGCGATGGCGCGCGCCGTAGCGTTGGCGACGGCCGCCGCATCGCTGAGAATCGCGCGCATGCGTGCATCTGCCGAAAACGGCTTCCCCTTTCTCGATGCCGATCGAGGCCAGCAAGCCCAGAAGCTCCGGGCCCAAGGCCTCCAGAGGCTCCTCTTGGACCAGCTCGTCGATCTCTTCGTAAAAGCCGAAATCGTTCGAGTGAATGGTGTTGATCGACTTCCCGGTCATGGCGACGAAGCGCACCGCGTCTTCCTTCTCTGCGCCCGCATCGGGATCGCCGGTAGAAGCCTGGGCTGTCAGGTCGATTTCTTCGTCGCTGATTTCGAATTCCAGCGGGTAGATCTCGAGAGACTTCTTGATGTCCTGCACCGCGCGTCCGGGGTCGGCCGGGTCGAGGAAGCCACGCCACATCAAGAGGTTCCCCCGAGTTCGCGATACGTAGTTGAAGTAGCGCTCCGAGATCTGACCTTGGTAGTTGGGAGGCACAAACAGATACAGCCCACCCTTGCCCTCGTCGGGTCCGGCGTTTCCGAGGTCCGCCACGTAGCGAAAGAAAAAGTCGTCGACGATGCCGAGCGTGTTCGGCGGGCTTTCCACGATCACAGCGCCCTTGCTCAGGTCGAGCCACGTCCCGAAGTAAATGCTCTCTGTGTTTGGCGTCAGAAACAGAGAGTGCGAGTCCATCAAGCCGTCGAACAGGCCAACGACATCGTTGGCGTCAATCCCCGTCTCGCGGAAGCCTCAGCCGCATCGCCACCAGCGACGCCCCGGAGAGCGTGCTCAGAAATGCGTCGACCCCGCGGATGAAATCGAGGTTGTCATAGAGCCGTTCGACGGTGTCGTCGGTTGGGAACCCGTCGACGAAGCGAAGGGCGCCGATGCGCGTCTGCACCAAGTCCGGTGTTCGGACCGACGCCGGGATTTCGGTTCGCATCTTCGGTGGCTTCGTCGACGGCCCGTCCGGGCGGCTCGCTCACGCGCGCGATGTCGTTCGGCGCCCAGGTCTGGTCGATCCATTCCTGCTGCGGTCCGTACAGCCGAAAGACAGCGTTCCAACCTTTGCCGGGTAGGGTTTGAATCCAGTTCGCGCGCGAACTGCGGTCTCTGGGCCCTTTGGGACCGAACCAGAGCGTGATCGAGCCATCGTCATTGGGGCGCAGGCGGCGCTGGCCGAGGATGACGCTCGGAAAGCGCTGGTCGGTCTGCTGTAGCATCGACCGGGTCTGGTTGTCGTAGATCGTAATCGACCAGAAGTAGGCCGCCGGCACAGCGGGAGGGAGAGTGAGCGTGTAGGTTCGAGCGCCATCGAGCGGCGCGCCCCCGCTGTCGCGGAACGTCGCAGCCGTGTCGGAGCCGCTGCCGGCCTTCGGCGTGTCACTGCTCGGGGTCACGCCCGCGGCGTAGCTGTGAAACCGCGCCCGCGTATCGATGAGACGACTGCCGAAATTCCGTCAAGAACTCGTGGCCGCCAGCCGTCACGAGCCGCTGCCAGTGTCGGTCGTCGTAAAGGGCGGCCTCTTCGTCCCTGGGCGCGAACAGCAGGGCCCGCGCAGTTGCATTGCCGACCGCGGCCGCGTCCTCGAGGATCGCTTTCATCCGTGCGTCCGGGGCGAACCGCTTGTCCTTTTCGATCCCGATCGAGGCGAGAAGGCCGAGCACCTCCGGATCCTGCGCGGAGCTGGGCTCTTCCTGAACCAGCTCGTTGATCCGCTCGAAATAGCTGAAGTCGGTGGGGTGAAGCGTGTTGAACGCCTGCCCCGAGACATCGAGGAACATGTTGGGCGGCGGACGCGCCGATTCTCTTGAGCGGATAGATCTTCAGATGCTTCTTGAAGGTCTCGACCGCGCGCTTTGGGCTGCCCTTGGATAAGGCACCCCGGAACACAGCCCAGACCCCGAAGGTCGACGACTGCACCGCGAACCGACTGCGGGGGACGAAGCCCGCATATGCGGGCGGCACGAATCACATATCGGCCGCCGCGGCCGCCGTCCGCGCCCGACTTGCCCGTCTCGGCGAGAGGCCGTTGCCATGCATCGGCAAATAGGCCGAGCGTGCGAGGCGGGGTCTCGACCACGATGGGGCCGCCTTTCAAGCTAAGCCACGCGAGCGCGTAAATGGTCTCGGTGTCTCCGGTGAGGAACGGCGACCTCGAGTCCATCATCGACTCGGTGAGCAACACCGTGTAGTTCGGCAGCATGCCCGCGTCCTCCATGCCGTCGCGCATCGCCATCATCGACGCGCCGGGGATGGTTTGCAGGTAGGCTCGAACCCCGCGGAGGAAGTCGAGATGCTCGTAGACCGTCTGCACCGTTTCCGCGTCCGGTAGCCCATCGAAAAACCGCAGCGTACCGACCCGGGTTCGGGCTTCGTCTGGGGTCAGGATGGACCGCGGGGCGGGCGCGTAGGTCTCGGCGCCGTCCTCCTTGGGGGCCTGTGCCGCGGCGCATCCCAGTGTCGAGCAAACCAGCACCCAAGCCGCGAGTCTCATGGATCCTCGGGGCGTTCTAGCTCATGGATTTTCTGCTTCAACGAGTCGCGCAGCTGGGACGATCCGTGTCCGGTCAGGGCTATCGCGGTGAAGTACGCCCCCAGCGCTGCGAGTTGGAACGCCGTCCGTGCTCGCGAACTAGAGAATCGCGGTCGCCGCTACCTGCGGATCGGCCGTCGGCTGTCGGGGCGCTGCGACCGAAGCCATGCCCTCGTGTAGCCAGGGCCGACCACCAGGAAAACAGTCGGCGAGCCGGAGGGCCGTTTCTCTGCCGACGTCGGTCCGGCCACTCCAAGGCGCACAGCCGCTCGGCTTTTCGCCCAGTCGCCCGTGTTGTCTATGCAATGTCCGCGAATTGTCCGTTCCTTGCGAAGCCAGCAATCCAGGGTATACGGTGGCCCGACACGAAAAAGATGGCTGTGGGTCATTGACCCGCTGCCAGAGAGCAATATATCTGGACAAGACCTAGACATGACTTAGACGGGTCGGAGGAGAATTAATGATGAAGAACAGAAGTTTTTCGGGTGGGCATCGTAGCGGCGGCCGCCCTGGCAGTCACCGGATGTTCGGATGACGACAACGGGGGCACCGCTGGCGCTGGCGGTAATGGCGGCAACGGCGGAAACGGCGGAGCCGGAGAGATGGCGATGGTCCGTGTTGCACATCTCGCGGCCAACCTGCCCACGCCGGCAGACACCGCGGTTGACGTCACGGTCGATGGCGCGGTGGCGATTCCTGGGCTCACCTTCGAGCAGTCGACGGGCTTCGTCTCGCTGACAGCCGGCGAGCACACCTTTGGAATTAATGTGGCCGGGGGCGACGAAGTGTTCTCGATCACGACGACACTACCTGCGGACAGCATTTCGACCATCGTTGCGATCGCGAGCGTGAATGTCGAGACCGACGCTGAAAACCCGCTCAACGTCCTGCTGTTTAATGGTGATTTGACCGACCTGGCCGACGGGTCCGGCCGCGTGTTGGTCGGTCACGGCTTCGACGCTGTGGCTTTCGAAATCGTGGACGTCATCCTTCCGGCGACCTGCGCGGCCGATGGCGCGTTAGTGGAAGACCTCGAGTTTGCAACTGTTAGAGACGTGGCTGACCTTGCTGGAGGCGACTACGTTATCGCCCTCGCCGCACCCGACTCCTGCGACCCGGCCGTTGGCCCGCTCACCGCTCCGGTCACCCCAAATGTGGCAACCCTTCTGATTGCAGCCGGCGATGCGGCGGGCAATCCGCAGGTCTACGCCATCATCGGTGACTTCGCGAGCGGCGACATGATGACGCCAATCCCGACGCTTGCCGCACCGGCGATGTAATCGGCTACTCCTCCCACGCATGAAGCTTGGGAATGTTGGGGCCGCTCCTTACTTGGAGCGGCCCCTTTTCTTTGGCCGGCAACCCCACCCCGGTTGGCGTCGGCAACCCCACCCCGGTTGGCGTCCGCCAGAGCCTGCGGTGGGATCCGCCACTTGGGCAGGGGCAAAGGCTTGAAATCACAGCAGCGCACCGTGGCCTGCTTCGTGCTCACCCATCCTGCATGACCCAGCCCCGCTTCGTGCTCGCCGGCGACACTGTGATGGTCACGCGCCGCACCCTTCGGCGCCACCACCTCTTCCGACCCGACCCAGCCATCCGTCACCTCTACCTCTACGCCCTCGCCGTGTGCGCCCAGCACTTCGGTATCCTCGTGCATGCGGTCACGCTCATGTCGACCCATGAGCATCTGGTCGTGACCGACCCCGAGCGACGCCTCCCCGACTTTCTTCGCGACCTCCATCGGCTGGTCTCCCTCGGCACCAAGGTGATTCGAAAGTGGGAGGGCCCGGTCTGGGACCACGAAAAGAGCTCGGTCGTCCGGCTGCTCACGGAACGAGCGATGATTGAAAAGCTCGCCTACGTGATGGCCAACCCCGTCAAGGCGGGCCTCGTCACGCACGCGCGGCACTGGCCCGGCATCACTGTGCTGCCGCACGAGCTCGGGCGACGTACGTTGGTCATCGAGAGGCCTCGCATCTTCTTCCGTGCCGACAACTCGAATTGGCCGGACACGGTCAAGCTGACTCTCACCTTGCCCCCTGCGCTCCAGCAGTCGCATCCGGGGAACCAGGTGCGTGAGGCGGTAAGCGAAGAGCTCGAGCGCCAAGAACAGGAGGCCCGCGCCCAGGTGAAGGCCCGAGGCTGGCGCATTGTTGGCGCAGCACGGGTGCGGCGTCTTTCCCCCTATCACAGAGCAACGGGCTTCGAGCTGCTACGGGACCGAAGCCCAACCTTTGCCGTCGGACGCGGACAGCGGAAGCTATTCTTTCGGGCCGTCGCCGAGCTGCGCGCGTTTCGATGTGCCTACCGCCAAGCACTCGAGCAATGGCGTGAGGGCCTCCGAAGCGTCGTGTTCCCAGAGGGCACCTGGTCGATGTGCCGCGTGCACGGGGTCGCGGAGCAGGGATAGCGGTGCGGTTCAAGGAGTGAGGCTCTGACAGCCGAGACTCCCCTCGGTCGACCCACGGCTACGTCTGGAGTTTGAGATGGACCCTTCACGTGGTGCGCCCAGACCAAAGCAGAGAGCAGTTGCCGAGTCATCATCGGACGCAAGGGCGGCCATCCTCAGCTCGTTGAGCGCTTTCGCGCTTCCGGTCATCGTGAGGTTGCGGCTTCCAAGACATCAACCAGGTCGGTGTTGCACCTCTCATACTGGCGGAGCCGCGGCAAGGCACAGAAACGAAAGGGAAAGCAATCTTCGACGAGATCCAGGTAGCCTAAGTTTGCTGCAGCGATTATGCTATAGCAAAAGAAGGTGGATTGCTATGGCCGATGATCTCGACAAACACATTGCGGAGCGTGAGAAGCGCTCTCCGGGCTTTGCTGCCCTCGTGGATGCCGCCGTCCAAAGGCGAGCCTTCGCTCGCGAGATGGCCGCCCGCCGCAAAAAGAGTGGCCTCAGCCAAACACAAATCGCAGCGCGAATGGAGACTTCGGCCTCCATCGTGGGCCGCGTTGAGAGCGGCGCCGATGTTCGCCTCTCCACGCTGGAGAAGTACATGGCCGCGCTCGGGTTCGAGCTCGAGCTCAAGGCCAAGAAGCCAAAGTCGTCGAAACGCCCCCCAACGGGAGAACGCCGCGAAGCGGCCACCGGCTAAACCATCAGATCCCGTGCTTCCTCAACTAAAGCGGAGATGGTCCCGCGTGAGGCTCCCCTGATGAGCGCGGGTGTATCGGGCTCTGGCCTAAACGTCTATCTCTCCGTGCAGGCTCACATCTCGCGGGTCAGCACGATGTTCATCTCCGAGAAGCCCCGGTCGCGCACCGGGACGAGGGCAGCGTAGTCCTCGGACTCGAACATCCCGGAAATCGCATCCGCCGAATCGAAGTCCATCACAAGCACCATTCCGCTCGGGTTGCCGTTGATCACCTTGTCGACCTTCAGGCGCCTTACCGGCTTGCCCCCCGCGCCCATGAGGAGCGGCAGTACCCCGTGCAGGTACTCTTGCACCGAAGCCATCTCGTTCGGGTTCGGGACCGCGGTCACCACCAGGGTCGTCTTCTGATCTGTTTTGGTCTGGTCGCTCATCTCACACTTCCCTTTCCAGTTGTTTCTGAACGATCGTTTAGATATACTGAACGCAGGAAGCTGTCAATAGGGAACCTCGGATGGGACGCAAGAAAAGCTACGAACGCGACGTATTGGTCGGGAAGGCGATGGAGCTCTTCCGCGACCACGGCTTCGCCGGCACATCGGCGGAGACGCTGGTCGAGGGTCTTGGGGTCAATCGTTACAGCCTCTACGCAGAGTTCGGGAGCAAGCAAGGGCTCTTCGACGCGGCGCTTCAGCGCTACGACGACGAGGTGCTCGGGCGGAGGTTCGGCCCTCTCGAAGCTCCGGGCGCGGGCATCGACGAGGTTCGCGCACTGCTGGAGTTCTTTGGGGCGGCGGGCCGGGGTCCTGCTTCGGGTCGCGGGTGCCTGCTGTGCAACACGGCGGTCGAGTTTGGCCCCGACGACCCTAGCGGCGCTGGGTTCGTGCAGCGATACTTCGCGCGCCTTTCCGAAGCGTTCCACGCCGCGCTCGCCAACGCGCGCGACCAGGGCGAGCTGCGCCGCTCCGTCGATCCATGTGAGGAGGCAGGCTTCTTCACCGCTTCCGTTCTCGGCTTGTTCGTCATGGTGCGCGCAAAGGCGCCACCGGCTGTCATTGAAAGCGCAGCGCGAGTTGCGATCCAGCACCTGGAGGGGCTGCGTCACGACGAATGAAGCTCTTCTACCCCTCTGCGAATAAGCCGAGGGCGTTGAGCGCTGCACGCGGGGATTGGGAAAGAATTCGGGACAGACCAGAAGTGGTTTCGAGAATCACTGGAACAACGTCCGCGCTAACCCCCCGACATCACTTCAGTGCGAGGGACAGGACTCGAACCTGCACATCCAAAGGACACTGGAACCTAAATCCAGCGCGTCTGC
Source organism: uncultured delta proteobacterium (assembly GCA_963712235.1). Lineage (GTDB taxonomy): Bacteria > Myxococcota_A > Polyangia > Polyangiales > Houyiibacteriaceae > SG8-38. The sequence continues at coordinate 353,720 of CAVQHC010000007.1, read as the reverse complement.
CAATTCCGCCACCCTCGCTTGCGTTGTGATTTCGGATGGTTAGCACGTCGGCAACCTGGTTCAAATCGGCCAATCTTGAATCGGTGACCGGAATGGTGCCCCGGAATTCCGGGCCGCGCGTTCAAGACTGCGCGCGTCTGCTCGCGGTTCGCACGCACTTATTGCGTGTTCGTGCTGACGCGTTTGTGCCCGGCGATGTCAGCAATGCCCGGCAAGTTCGGCGACACCGACGCTCTCTTAGCCCATCGGACTCACCGTAAACGCCTAACTGCGTCGTACTGAATGTAATGTCGCCTGGAGCGCAAACCTGTTTCGAACGTCCTCGAGATCGACAGCGTCGAGCCTGCGCTCCCCTGTGAGCCCGCTCACCGACCGCGCAGGCTTCGATGCGGCCTCGACAAGCCATTGATAGGCTGACCGCGGGGAATTGCGATGATGCGGAAGTACGTGGGAGCGGCCAGCTTTCTGGCGTGTGCGTGGGTCTTGGGATGCGGTGACACAGGAAGCGCAGAGTCGCCCGGCGGTGGCCTCGGCGCGGGCGGGAACCTCGGAACCGGCGGAAGCCCGGGGCCGACCGGCGGCAACGGCGGAACTACTGGCGGTGGCGCGATGTTCGTCGCCGACGAAGACGGTTATGTCGTGATGGAGATGGAGTCCGTCGCGATTCCCAGCGGGCACGAGTGGGATGCAGAGACCGCACTCTCGGAGTTTACGGGCTCAAGCTACTACCGATTCACGGGCAACGGGATCTGCAGTGGGCCGGCCGGCAGCCCGTTGCGATACGAGTTCGAGATTGGCGAAGCGGCGCGTTACGAGCTTCGGCTTCGGGCTGCGAAGATCGCGCACTGCGTGGCCGGACAAGCGCTGGGCAACGGCAACTGCAGCGAAGACGACCGCACGTGCACGAGCCTCGGCGAACCCGTGAACGGCTCCTGCGGCAGCCCGGACGAGTGCATCCGAACCGACATTTCGAACGACGCGTTCGTGCATATCGAGGATGCCGGCGGCGCGTACGTGGCGTTCGTCGACCAGCCCGGCGGATCGCTGGGCAACCCGATCAAGCTCTTTGGCGGGCAAGCGAACGCCTGGTCCTGGACCGGGAAGAGCGCGCTCGACACCAACGGCAAGAAATGGGACGCGCATTGGGACCTAGGCGCGGGTCGCTACACGCTGGTGATTCAAGGTCGGTCGCAGTCGTTCCGAATCGACCGTATCTTGTTCTTCGACGCCGACACCGGGTCCACCTCGGGGGCGGTGGACCGTCCCGAGACGCGTTGAAGCTGTGCGCGCATGGGTTCGGTGAGATAGCTCACGGAAGCCTGTTTAAGTAGCCCATAAGGCTTGATCACAAGCAGCCATGGCGTAAGCTCTGCCTAGGAATGCCATACCTAAGGGTGACTCTCATCGCTTGGGCAGTGCTCTGCTTCGGTTGCTCGGGAACGGTCGGAGGGGCCTCGCCCGACCAGCTCCCAACCGGCGGGCCGCCCGGTGAAACGTTTCCAGCCGAGGCGCCCGTGTCCCCCATCGTGCGGCGGCTGACGGCCGACGAGTACGCACGCACGGTTCGCGACGTGATCGGCGTCACCCTGCCGCCGAACAATCTGGCGCAGCTTCCCGTCGGGCGACCGATCGAGGGCTTCGTCAACGTGGCGAGCGGGCAAACCGTGTCCACCGACCACGTGCGGGCCTACGCAAACCTCGCGCGCCTGGTCGTCGCGGACGCGGGGTTCGGGTCGTTCGTCGACGCCCACAGCGCATGTGAGGATCCGACCCGCACGTGCGGCGAAACCTTCATCGAAAGTGCAGGCAAGGTGATCCTTCGGCGCCCTGTGAGCGATGAAGACACGGCGCGGTTCGCCGCGCTCTTCGATGCGGTCGTCGCAGAAGATGCCACGTTTCGAGAAGCGGTGGGCTTCGTGACCGAGGCGATGCTGCAATCTCCCGGGTTCCTCTATCTCCTACAGATCGAAAACCAAGGGGGCGGAACGACGCGCGACCTCGACGGCTACGAGATGGCCTCGCGCCTCTCGTACTTCTTGTGGGGGTCCGCTCCTGACGAGGCGCTCTACGAGGCGGCAGCCAGCGGCGACCTAGGCGGCGCAGAAGGGCTGGAGGCCGAAGCGATGCGAATGCTCTCCGACCGCGAGCGGGTGCAAGAAGGGCTCGCGCGCTTCGTGGTCGATTGGGCGCGGCTTCAAAGCCTACCCGATGACGACGGCCTCAAGTCGGACCGCATCGAGGCCGCCGTCGCGTACTACGCCAATCGCGTTGAAAGTGGTTCCGACCTGTTCGCGCTCTACGGCGACGGACAGGTCTTTCTCACAGGGGCGCTCGCGGACTCGTACGGGGTGCCCTCGGAAGGCGCCGAGATGCAAAGCTACCAGCTTCCAACCGGGATGGGCCCGGGCGGGTTGCTCGGGCAGCCGGGAATCATCGCCGGCATGACCAATGCCGACGGGGGGGAAATCGTCGCGCGCGGGTTGTTCCTCATGGCGCAGCTCTTCTGCGAAACGCCGCCCCAGTTTGCGGCATCGCTCCAGGACGCCATCGACGCGTTTGTCGCCGAGCAACCAGCCGATGCTTCCGACCGCGACATCGCCGAGGCACGCTTGCTCCGACCCGAGTGTGCAGCGTGCCACGCAAGTTTCGACCCGCTCGCGTACGGGTTCGAGCAGTTCGACTTCCAGGGCTCGTTTCGAACCGGGGATGAGCTCGGAAACACGCTGCAGACCGACGGCTGGATTCCTGGGCGTGTGTCGGACGACGGCACCGACGTGCCCTACGCCGATGTCGAGGCGTACATGGCGCTCCTCGGACAGAGCCTCTCGGTGCGTCGATGCATGACACGCCACCAAGCCGAGTTCGCACTCGGGTTGCGAATGCAAAGCGGCCAGGAGCGCGCCGTCGCCGAGATCGGCACGGCAGTCGAATTGAGTGGTGGTGACCACGAGAGCCTCGTAGCAGCCATCGTCACGAACGATGTGTTTCGAAAGGCGGCGATAGTACCATGACGCGGTTCTCACGTCGCACCCTCCTCCGCGGAGCCGGCTCAGTCGCCGTCGCCCTCCCGTTCCTCGCGGAGATGGCGCCTGCCCTAGGCCAACCGTCCGCAGGCGTCCCAGAGCGTCTGGTGACCGTGTTCTTTGGCTTGGGCCTCGACCCGAGCTGGCAGACCGACTTGAGCGGCCCGCTTCAACCGCTCGCGCCGTTTGCGAGTCAAGCTGCGTTCTGTTCAACGGGCATGACGCAAGGCTCGGTCGGCGGTGCGCACTGCGAAACGTCGACGGTAGTGTTCGTCGGAGAAAAACAGAAGAGCCTCAACGTCGCAGGCGGGGCCTCGATCGACCAGTGGCTTCGGAGCCGAGTCGATCCCAACGCGCCGACGTTGGCCTCGGGGCTTTGGTGGCGGCGCGGCGCGTGCGACGCGCAGGCACTTCGCGTGTACAACCCAGACGGAACCGCACGACTTCCAATCAAGCGGCCCTCGGAGGTCTTCGATGCACTCTTCGGGTCGGTATTCGTTCCCGATCCCGATCAAGACGTCGAGGCTCAAAGGCGGGAGCTCCGCATCCGCCGAAGCGTGCTCGACACGGTGCTCGAGCAGTACCAGTCGCTTCGTTCGGACCGTTCGTACCTCGGGCACGAATCCAAGCTGAAGATCGAGCAGCACCTGAGCTCGATTCGCGAAATCGAGCTTCAGCTCGCTCCCTCGGAAGACATCATGGACGGCGGAGAAGGAGGCAGCGGCGGGACCTGCGAAGCTGGGCAAGCACCAAACGACCCTCCGATCGCAGACTACGACCGGTTTACATACGGTACGGGCGGCGGTGCGCCGGCGATCGCATGGCAGGACATCGAAACGGTGTTTGGCCTGCACGCAGAGCTCTACGCGTTGGCGCTCCGATGCGACCTCGTCCGATATGGAAACCTGATGTTCGAGTCCGCTGGCGGCCATACCAACGTCGAAGGGACGTACAGCGCGATCGGAAGCTCGACGACCTTCCCGGGCAACTCTCAGCACGATTCGTACTTTCACGGCAATGAGCCCGACAACGCGAAGCTCTACCAACACTTTGCGCTCTCGAACATCGCGACCTTCCTCGGGTATCTCGCCGACGGCGACTACCTCGAAGCCAACGGCAAGACCGTCCTCGAGAACGCGACCATCGTCATTGGCACTGAGTACGGCTGGAATCACTCCAAACAAGACGTCTTTCATGCCGTTGTCGGCGGCGCCGGCCGATTCAAGTCGGGCTTCTTCGTCGACCGCGACATCAACTGCATCGACCTATACAACACCATCCTCGCTGGACACGGAATCAATGCGCAGATCGGGGCCGCTACCAAGGTGAGCTCCGAAGGCGACGCTTCGTTCTTGCTCGCATAGTCGACTTCCTTCTTCCGGTCACCGTGACCGAAATGAGTCCATTGGGGACCCTCGTTGACGTCTTCTGGCTTCGGGCCATGTGGAGTTTCGCTTAGAAAAAGCGGCGCATCCAGCCGTTGGTCTTGCAACCTAAATCCAGCGCGTCTGCCAATTCCGCCACCCTCGCTAGGTGTGTGTTGCTCGCGGGGTAGCACTTTCGTCCAATCTCGCCAATCACATCGAATCGGTTTGCGCTGTTCCACGCAGTCGCTGATACGCAATGGTCATGACGATCAGGCTGAACGGCGTTGCGAAGAGTGAGCCGAAAATGATCGATCCGCCGACCGCATTCAGGACGGCGACGATCAGAAGCAGAACGAGACTGGGAGCGAGGTTCTCTTTGATGAGCGTGTAGCTCTGTCCGATTGCTGTGGTCGCGCCGAGACCATCGAGCGCGATCGCGTGGAAGGTGAACGCGGTGATGAATCCAAAGATGATGCCCGGTAGCACCAGCAGCATCGAACCGATAACGACGCCGATCCCGATCAGAATCATGGCGATCAGACTCGCGCCAAACTCGGAAAAACCGTCGAACACGTCGGTGGCGGTGCCCTCCTCGCCGCGCATTCGCTTACGCACCAGTTTGATGAATCCGACGATCATGGGCCCGGCGCAAACGCCTAGGGTCACGGCCGAGATCACGAACACAAGTAGAGTGGCGACCACGTAGAGCACCAGGTCGTCCTTGAAAAGCGCCCAGCTTTCGCTGAGTGAGCTCTCTACGAGGTTCTCAGTCTGAATCGCGTCGGTCATGGGCGCCTCCTTCACGGGATGAAATCATATATGGGAGCTATACTCCACGCGCATGCGAGAACAACGATTCGGCGACATCACGGTGCGGCTGACGGGGGGCCAGGATCGCCGAGGCGGCGGGGATGGACCGCTGGTCGTGCTGATGCATGGCTTCGGTGCACCCGGGACCGACCTGATCGGTCTGTGGCGTGTTCTCGACGTTCCGCGCAACTTTCGCTTCGCGTTTCCCGAGGCCCCGGTCGAGATCCCCGGGCTGTTCGGTGCACGCGCCTGGTGGATGCTCGACCTCGCGCGCGCCGAGCAAGCGATGGCCGAGGGGCCTCGAAGTTACGCCCAGGAGATTCCCCCTGGAATGGAGGACGCGACCGATCAGGTCGTCGAAATGCTCGAAGCGCTTCAGCACGAGCTCGGTGTGCAAAGCGAGCGCCTGATCGTCGGAGGGTTTTCTCAAGGTTCGATGGCCGCATGCAATGCCGTGTTTACGAGGAACGTCACCCCCGGCGGCTTGGTGATCCTTTCAGGCACGCCGGTGAATCTCGAAACATGGAAGGCCGGCATGGCATTGAAACCCGAGGTGCCTGTCTTTCAGAGCCACGGGCAAAACGATCCTCTTCTTTCGTTCAACGCGGCCGAACGGCTCCGCGACGAGATGCGCGATGCTGGTCTTTCAACAGAGTGGGTTCCCTTTCGAGGCGGCCATGAGATTCCGATGCCCGTCCTCGAAGCGCTCGGCCGATTCTTGTCGATGACCGGCTATTGACCCTCTGCCGAGTCTTGCGCGGGAGTCTCCTCTTCGCGCCCTCGTACGACCCGCTTGCCTGTGAGCGGACCGCGGTACTCGGTGACGATGGTGCATTGGCCTTCGTGGCCGTCGCGCTCGAAGTAGACCACCACCCAGTCCCGAACGCGGCCGAGCTCGTGGGCTCGGTCGGTGTTGGAGTAGAGAGCGGTGAAGTGCCAGCCGTCTTCGTAGCGGTGAAGGATGGGCAGCCAGGCGGCGCCACTGGGATTGTTTCGCTGAGGGGCGATGCGGGGGAGCGCGCCCGCTTCGGCTTTCTCACGGTAGTCTCGATCGATCTCGAGCAGTAGATCGACCTCCGGTTTGGCCTCGACCGGCGCAGGACTGGCGACCTCGGCGCCAGCCTCGCGAAGCTCTGCGAACCTTCGGGCCCGCCCTCGGGCAGACCTTGTCAGCATCGTAGCCAGGATGTCTCGAACGGCCTCGAGCCTACGTGGACCGAAGCCTGCCACCGCATCGAGTCGCCCGTCGTGTGCTGCGACCTCCAAGGCTTCAAGCGTGTCGATGTCGAGCTCTCGGTGGATCCGCTCCGCAAGCTCTTCGCCGATCCCCGGGACCGTCTTGAACAGCTCGACCGCCGACAGGGTCCCCTCGAGCCGGCCCAACATGCGCAGCCTGCCCGTATGCGCAATCTCATCGATCGAGCCGGAAAGGCTCTTGCCGATTTGTGGGAGTGCGTCGAGCCCTTCGCGTCCTTCGGTCAGTGCGATGTCTTGAATGCTGCTCGGGTGGGCTCGAACCACCGCGGCCCCCGCCCGGTACGCGTCGATTCGGTAGATGTTGGCGTGCTGGGTCTCGAGACGGTCGGCCACCCGCTCGAGGAGTCGCGGCGATTTGCTCGTTTGAAACGACTGGCGGGCCGGCATCCACGCGTCCATGTAGCCAGCAGATTGCAGCGAACGCAATAGCCGATGGCCCGCTAGCGCGGCGTTCCAGATCGATCAAAGCTTCCGCCTCCATCCATGCCGAACCACACGAGCACCCAGACCGCTGCCTTTTTCGACCTCGACCGAACGCTGCTCGACATGAACAGCTCGACGCTTTGGGCCAAGCACGAGCTTCTCGCGGGGAGCATTTCGATTCGGCAGTTCGGCCGCGTCCTGGTTTGGAACGTGCTCTATCACCTGTCCCTCATCGACATCGAGACGGCGTTTCAAGAAGCGGTTGGCCACTATCGCGGGAGGTCGTACGAAGGGCTCGACGCTGAGGCGCGTGACTGGTTCGCACGCGACGTCGCGCACCATCTTCGTCCCGGGGCAGGGCGCGCTCTTCGCGAGCACCGGGAGCAGGGGCATCATCTCATCCTGCTGACGAGCGCATCGGCATTCGCGTCTCGTGCCGCGCGGGACACCTGGGATCTCGACGACTTTCTTGCGAACGATTTTCCTGCCGACGAGGAGGGACGACTTCGCGGAACCTTCGTGTCGCCGCTCTGCCACGGGCCTGGAAAGGTTCAGCGCGCGCAAGCCTGGGCGTCGGAGCGGGGCATCGATCTTGCCGACTGCTACTTCTACACGGACTCCTACAGTGACGCTCCGATGTTGAAGGCTGTCGGGTATCCTCGGGTCGTCAGTCCCGATCCGAGGTTGAAGCGCGCAGCCCGGCAGCGAGGCTGGCCCATCGTGCAATGGTGAGCGCTACCGCCTCGCTTGCCTCGTCCATCGCTTCGGGGGGAGGACACCCCGATCTTGGAAGCCTTTCAAGGCTGCCCGGAACGCTTGCGCGCGGCGATTCTGAACGATGTGGCCGCCGGGGAACTGGATGAGCTCGGTGCCGAAGTGGTCGGCGAGTCGTCGGCCGTGTTCCACGGTCGCGAGGCGATCGTATGCGCCTGAAATGATCGAGACGCGTTCTGGCTCGACCTTCGGCATGCGGCAGACCGGTGTGATGGGCACGAGCTGTTCGCGGTAGCCTTCGTAGAGCGTTCTCTGAATGTCTCCGGTGCCCGGCACCAAATCATTGTCGTTCATGACGTCTGGGACGCTGCAGATCGGAATGTAGGAGAGCACGAAGTCGACGTCCGAAGTGACCGTGGCGAGCAGAGACGCGGTGTAGCCGCCGAGGCTCATGCCCACGACACCAACTTGGCTCGCGCCCGCGTTCCGCATCGCGCGAATCGCGATCTGCAAGTCCCAGATGGCCTGACGGAAGCCTTCGATGGTGAAGGCCGTATCTTGTTGCGGCCACTCGGGTGGGAAAGCATGTCCGCGCCGCCCATGGAACGGGAGCGCAAAAAGCGAAACACCAATCCCTTGGCGGAAAAACTCCCGCATCGGCCAGGCAACGCGCTCCATCAGATGGTGGCCAGACGAAAAGCCGTTCACGAGGATCGCCATCGGCTTCCCCTTGATCCGCAGATTCAGCGTGCGGAGCAGGGCGGTCTGGTTGTCTCGATGACTTCGATACTCGTGTTCGATATCCTTGAAAACCAGCGGGTGAGCGCTGTACCAACTCCATTCCGCGTAGCCGACTCGCTGCGGCCCGAGCCAGCGCTTCCGAACGGCGATTCGCCCTGGAGTCGGAAAAAGATCGCGCGGGCGATGGCGGTACCTCCGATAGTCATCGCTCGAGGCAAACGCGGTCAGGTCGTGCACCAGCTCCGGTGGCTCTTTCAGATCCGACGGCTGAAGCTTGCGGAGCTGAGAGACGAGGAAGCCATCGGTTCGGTATGCGAGCTTAGGAATCAGTCCCCTGGGCTTCGCGCTCGTCGCAAGCTGGGCGTCACTGCCCTTGAGGGAGATCCCGCTTGCTCTCCCGACGTGCGGAGCCTCCCACGTTTGCTGAGCGTCACGCATCACCTTGGTCTAGGCGTATATCGGAACCGTGCATTCCGCGCAATTGTTGTCGCCCATCGACGACGAGCACTCGGCGCAAGATCTGCGCGTGCGGATCGGCTCTAGGGTTCGAAAGTGGTAAGGTCGGGCGAGATGCGCGCAGTTCTTCTCGACACTCCCGCTCCGATCGAGACGCACCCTTTGCGTCTGGGCGAGGTCGGCGTTCCCGAGCCTGCCGCAGATGAGGTTCGGATCAAAGTAGATGCCTGCGGTGTCTGTCGAACCGATCTCCACGTCGTCGAAGGCGATCTCCCAGCACGGCACACGCCAATCATCCCAGGTCACCAGGTCGTCGGTACCATCGAATCGCTTGGCTCGTCCGTCACGGATTCGCGAATCGGCGCGCGTGTCGGGGTTGCCTGGCTTCACCGCACCTGTGGCTGCTGCCCGTTTTGCACCAGCCAACGTGAGAACCTCTGCGACTCCCCTGAGTTCACCGGCTGGACCGTTCACGGCGGCTTCGCCGAGTACCTGGTCGCTCCGGCGAGCTTCACCTACCCGCTGCCGGACGGCTTTTCGGACTTGCAAGCGGCGCCCCTGCTTTGCGCAGGGATCATCGGCTACCGCTGCCTTTCGAAAACCGGCGTCGACGATTGGTCGGGCGCACGCCTCGGGCTCTACGGTTTCGGCGCCGCCGGTCACGTCGCTATCCAGATAGCGAGAGCGCGTGGAGCCGAAGTCTATGTCTGCACCCGCGATCGCGAAAAGCATCAGGCCCTTGCCGAGGAGCTTGGCGCAGTCTGGACGGGCGGCACGATGGACAAGCCCCCGGTCCCGCTCGACGCCGGCATCATCTTTGCGCCTGCGGGCGAAATCGTACCGGCCGCGCTCTCGCACCTCGACAAGGGCGGCACGCTCGTGCTTGGCGGTATTCACATGAGCGATATTCCAGAGCTTCCGTACGAGCTCCTCTATCGCGAGCGTGTCGTTCGTAGCGTAGCCAACAACACCCGAGCCGACGGGGTCGCGTTCCTTCGAGAGGCCGCAGCGGTCCCGGTGCAAACCCACGTCGAGACCTTCCCGCTCGAGAATGCCAACGAAGCGCTCGAGCGTCTTCAGCGCGATGGAATTCGAGGCGCGGCCGTGCTGACGATTTAACGAAAAACGCCGCGCTCCGAAGAACGCGGCGTCTTTTCGTTGGAGCGCCTTCGAGCTACTCCGCGGCCTCCGCCATCAGGCGAGCCACGGTGTAGGGATCGATGTTGGCGCAGGGGCGACGATCCTCGAGGTAACCCTTGCCTTCGAGGTCGGTCGCCATCGGAATTCGGATCGAAGCGCCACGGTCGGAGACGCCGTACTTGAACTCCCTGAAGGACGCGGTCTCGTGTGCGCCTGTGAGACGCTCCTCGAGGCCCGCACCGTAGGCGGCGAGATGCCGTTGGATGCGGTCCGGCTCCCCGAGCTTCTCGCAGTACTCGTGGATGACCTTCAGGCCGCCGTCTTCACGCATCGCTTTGGTGCTGAAGTTGGTGTGGCAGCCGGCGCCGTTCCAGTCGCCCTTAGCGGGCTTCGCGTCGTAGGAGATGTCCACGCCGAAGGTCTCCGCGATTCGGCCGAGCAGGTAGCGGGCCATGTACATGTGGTCGCCGACCTCGGTGATGCCAGCCGGTCCGATCTGAAACTCCCACTGGCCCGGCATGACCTCGGCGTTGATGCCTGAGATCTTCAGGCCGGCCTTGATGCATGCATCCATGTGCTCTTCGACGATCTCGCGACCGAAGACGTATTCGGCTCCAACGCCGCAGTAGTACGGACCCTGGGGTCCTGGGTACCCACCCTCGGGGAAGCCGAGCGGGTAGCCGTCCTTCATCATCGTGTACTCCTGCTCCATGCCGTACCAGCACTCGAGATCTTTCAGGCGTTTTTCGATGTCCTCCGACGCGCGTCGCGTATTGGTCGGGTGCGGCGTTCCACCGTGCGTCACGACCTCGCAGAGCACGAGGATGTTGTCGCCGCCTCGGAGTGGGTCGCGACACGCGAACACCGGGAACAGCTGGCAGTCGGAATCATCGCCCGTCGCCTGGTTGGTGCTCGATCCATCGAACCCCCAGTGCGGCAGGGCGGCAACGCCGGTGATTGCACCGAGAACCTTCTCGATCAGGCTCGCCTCAAGCATTCGGGTCTTGGAGCGAAGAAGCGGGGTCGGCTCCGTGCCGTCGATCCAGATGTATTCAGCCTTGATGATGCTCATCGTTACTACTCCTAAAGATGTTCTCGTCGCCGGGGCACCAGCGAGCGGACTCGACGGTTGACCCCGGGTTGGACTCCAGGCCAGCGTTTCGCCGTCCGGGGAGCTCGTAGCGGGATCTGTGGACCGCGGTTATTTCCAAAAGGTTTCCGACCCCTTTCCTAGAGGAAAAAAGACGTTCGGGGTTGGCCAGCATACGCGGATTTGGACTATCGTCCGCTGCCGGAGGCGGTTTTAAGGGCCGGGCTGAGCTCCCGCACCGGAATGGCTGGCTCGGGGTGGCCATCCTCGCATCTAACACCTCGGAACCCTTAGTGAATCGTCGGAGTTGCTCACGTGCCCTGATTTGCAGCTGCTACAGGGCGAGTGTAGAATGTTGGCATAGTTGGCTTTTTCATCTTGGGGAGTTCATACATGCGTAAGTCGCTTTCGATTGTGTTCATAGGTCTGAGTGGCCTGGCCCTTCTCGCCTGTGGTGGGAACGGCAATGGGGATCCTTTCAGTGGCACCGGAGGCAGCGGTGGCGTGGTTCTGACCTGCGGATCCTTAACCAACCCTCCACCGGATTGCGACAAGGCCTGCACTTCGGACTCCCAGTGCGAGGCGAGCTTCTGCCAGAACAGCAAATGCGTTGCGAACTGCACCGCGAGCGAAGGCTGTGGTTCAGACTCGACCTGCAACACGACGCGGGGTCGCTGCGTGCCCAACATGGGCACCGGCGGTACGGGCGGCACCGGCAACACCGGCGGCAACGCGTGTCAGTCGGTCATGATCACACCCACACGGAGCATTCCGAACATCATGTTCCTCGTCGATCAGAGCGGATCGATGCCTGAGGCCTTTGGAGGCGGGCTCAACCGCTGGGAGGCGGCGCACGCGGCGATTACGGAGATCATCGCCGAGACGGATTCAATCGTTCGCTACGGTCTAACGACGTATCAGTCCGCCAATGGAGGAAGCACCCCGTCCGAGTGTCCGATCTTCGATACGCAGGTCGACTTTGCCATGAACAACGCCGGTTCGATCAACATGAGCTACCCCGCGACCTTCCCTGGGGGCGAGGACACGCCTACGGGTGACGCGATCGACGTCTTGGTCGATATCATTCTGGCCAATCCGCCACCCGCGGAGGGGCCGACCATCATCGTGCTCGCCACCGATGGTGAACCCGATTCCTGCGAGGTTCCCGATCCGAATCCGACCGCCGGTGCCCGGGCAGAGGCCGTTTCCGCATCTGCAAACGCCCACAGTGCGGGCATTGACGTTCTCGCGCTTTGGGTTGGTGCGCTATCGAACATGGACACGGAAAACCACATTCAAGAGGTCGCCAATGTCGGCGTGGGCCTTGCGGCGAACGGTTCGCAGGGTGACGCGACGTTCTGGGTCGGCACCAACCCACAGGACCTCGAAGACGAGTTCCGTCAGATCATCGCTGCGAGCATTTCGTGCGACATCCAGATGGACAAGCGCTTCGACGACAAGGAGCAGGCTTGCAACGACCCGGAAAGTGACGTTCGGCTCAACGGCGTGCCGCTGAGTTGCCCGACCGAATGGCGCGTGAAGCCAGGCGTCGATGATGTCATCGAACTGGTCGGCAGCGCCTGCGACACGTTCAAGAGCGGCGACGTGACGTTCTCAGCCGAGTTCCCGTGCGGCGCCATCGTCGTCGAGTAGCGGTTACTCGGGCAGCTTGATCTCGAGCTCTTTTCGGGCACCTGCTTCGACTCGAACGACCCTCGTCTGGCTCGGCAGCTCGCGCCCCACCTTGACGACGTGCCGACCTTTGTAGAGGCGCGCTTTGACAGGGGCTCTACCCATGAATGCGCCGTCGATCCAGACATTGCCCCAGGGCTGAACGAACACATGGAGCCAGCCTTTGCGCAGCGGGACCGGAGGCTCCTTCGCCCCCGCCCGCGCTGGCGTTGGCGCTGGCGCTGGCACTGGCGCTGACGCTGACGCTGACGCTGGCGCTGACGCTGGCGCTGGCGCTGGCGCTGGCGCTGGCGCTGACACTGGCGCTGACACTGGCGCTGGTACTAGTGCTGACGCTGGCACCGGGGCTTGCGGTTCGAGCCATCGCGCACCGGTGGCGACCGCGACGATGCTCAAGACCAATGCGCTCGCCAGCAGGATGGCGCGTGCGGTCTTCCGGGGCTTGTGCAGGCTCGGGCGGGCGTTTTCGCGTTCTCCAGGCGGACGGCTGAGCTCCGTGTCCCGTTCTTCCTCACGCGCGCGGACGTGCATTCGGGCCTTCGGACCGCCTCGGTGCTTCTCGACGGTCGAGGCGAGCTGCGATCGGATCGACGGCGGAGGCGACACGGACCCGAGCTCTTCGATCAACCGAGCCGCGCTCGGCGTACGAAGGGCGGGGTCGACTTCGATCAAACGCTCGATGATCTCTCGAAGCTCCGTCGGTGCATCTGGCGCGACCTCTTCCAACGCTACGCGGTCACCTTCCAAGATCTTCTGCATCGTCTCGACGTCATGCGCCCCGTCGAAAGGCCGCATCCCGGCCATCGCCTCGAACAGAACCACGCCGAGTGAAAATAGATCCGTTCGACCATCGACAGCCTCGCCCCGCATGTGCTCCGGAGACATGTACGGGACCTTGCCTCTGGCGCTGCGGCTTGCCGTCGCTTTCGCGTCGTCGAGCGCTTTGGCTATGCCGAAGTCGGCGAGCTTGGCCTCACCGGAGCGGCTGAGCAAGATGTTCGATGGCGAGATGTCCCGATGGACTAGGCTTCCGTGCGCATGCTCGAGCGCGTATGCGAGGTCCAGGCCAATCAAGGCTACAGTGTCCGGGGCGAGCTTCTCGCCAGGAGATGCTTTCAGAAGAGAGCGAAGGTCCAGGCCGTCGACGAGCTCCAGCGTCATGTACTGGACGCTGTCGATCTCGCCGACGTCGATGACGCCCACGATGTTGGTATGCCGTAGCTGCGCAGCAAGCACGGCCTCGCGGCGAAAACGCGCGACAAATTCCGGATCACCGCTGAACGCCGGCAGCACTCGCTTCAAGCAAACGCGCTGCTCGAATCCACCCGCCCCCACGCGCGTCGCTTCGAAGGTCTCGGCCATCCCGCCCACGCCGAGACGTCGAAGCAAATAGTAGGCACCAAACTCCCGCGGCTCACCGGCCATTGCCCCGGAACACTAGCACCATCGCGAAACCACTGGCGCTGTCGTTACCGGCGATGCAAGGTCCCCGGCCGCTGATGATATCCGCGTCAGGTCCATTCAAGAGCGTCGATCGCACCATCTTCCGGCGCCTCTTCGATCTGGCGATGCCAATCGTCGGCTTGAATCTGCTCAGCGTCCTCACCTTGGCGGTGGACACCGCCATGTGCGGTCGTCTGGCCGATGCCGAGGAAGCACTGACCGCCCTCGGCTTTGCCGGTCAGCTGGTCTTCTTGCTGATGGTGGCGATGCTCGGGCTGACGGTGGGAACGGTCGCTTTTATCTCCCGCGCGCATGGCGCCCGCCAATCGGACCGCATCAACCACGTTCTTCACCAAAGCATCCTTCTCACCTACCTCGTGTCGATCGCGGTGGCGATCGTGGGAAACCTCGCCGCCGGCCAGATCATGGAGTGGCTCGGCGCCGAAGCAGAGGTGCGCGACCTTGCGGTGAGCTACCTGCGCCCACTCCTTTCGCTCTCCGTGTTCTTCTACCTGAACATGCTGTTCGCGGCGGCGCTGCGCGCGGTCGGCAATACGATGCTGCCGTTCATGATCGCCCTGTTGAGCAACCTCATCAACATCGTGTTGAACTACGGACTGATTCTGGGGCGCCTCGGCCTTCCCGCCATGGGTGTCCGCGGCGCGGCCTGGGGCACCGTCATCTCCCAGGCCGTGGCGGTCGTCCTGATGGTGCTCATTCTGAGGCGTGACGTGGTCTACGGGGTCCGCGCACATATGGGCTTGGCACCGCTCGACCAGCCCCTCGCCCGCGATCTGTTTCGCATTGGAGCGCCGGCCGCGCTGGACATGCTCGTCCTGAACATCGCGTTTCTCTCGGTCGTTGGAATGTTGGCGCGGGTGGCGCAGGTGGCCGTTGCGGCCCACGGCGTTGGACTGCGCGTTCAGTCTTTGGCGTTCGTGCCGGGCCTGGGAGTCTCACAGGCCATTGGGGCCATGGTCGGTAACGCGCTTGGCGCCAGCGATGAGGGTCAGGCGCGCCAAGTCGTCCACGGCGGCATCATCTTGTCGACGGCCATCATGACGTTCCTCGGCTTGTCGATCGTGTTGGGCGCAACGCCGATCCTCGCGATTTTTGACGTCGACCCCGCGACCGAGCTGGGACGCTATTCGATCCTCTGGATGCAGGTTCTCGGTTGGGGCATGCCGGTCGTCGGTGTCCACATTGCGCTCATCGGGATGCTCCGCGGCGCCGGCGCGACCAACACCAGCCTGATGATCAACATCGTTGGTACGCTCGTCATTCAAGTGCCGCTCAGCTGGTTTCTTGGTTTCGTCGTGGGTTGGGCCGCGTTCGGGATCTGGGTCGCGGTCCCCATTTCGTTCGTGGTGCGGATGTTCCTGGGTATTCTCGCCTATCGGCGCGGGGAATGGGCCCGGGCAGGCGCAACCCTTTGAGGCGCTTTGGCCAGGCAGGGATTTCGCTGCACCCGGCTCTTTTGGTAACCTGTGGCCATGTTCAACGCCTTGATTAGGGCGGTGTATCGGGTGGCGCATTGGGGGTTGCGGCTTCTTTGGTTCATTCGACGGCCCGAGACGACCGGAGCGCTGGTGGCGGTCTGGCACCACGGGCGCGTGTTGCTCGTCAAGAATTCTTACCGAGCCCAGCTCACCTTGCCCGGCGGCTACATCCGGCCACGTGAAGATCGTCGGACCGCTGCGGCACGTGAGCTTCGCGAAGAGGTCGGCATCAACGTGCAGCCAAAGCGACTGGTTCACGCCTATCACGGCACGCATGTGTTCGAGCACCGCCAGGACACGCTCGACATCTACGAGCTCGAGATGGAAGCTGAGCCAAACGTGCAAGTCGACAATCGCGAAGTCGTTCGGGCAGAGTTCCTGATGCCCGCCGAAGCGCTGAGCATGGAGATCGTGCCCCACCTCGACGAGTATCTCTCCAAACGAATTGCGCGGGCGTCCGATTGAGCCCAGTCAATCCGCATGATGCGCTCCGGCGAGAGGCCCTCCGGCTCCACGAGCGCTACCACCGTGAGCTCATCGAGCGCTTTTCGATCTGCCCATGGGCGAAACCCGCGCGAGTCGAGGGCCGTACCCGCGCGCATGTCGTCACTGATGCGAGCTGCAAGCCCGAGGAGCTAGCGCCGTTGCTCGCCGCTTGGGCGGACGACCATGCCGTCGACGTGGCGTTCGTGATCGCGCCCCGCTTCGACGCCGGAGCCGAGGCTTTCGCCGACTGGGCGGCTTCTCTTGCTCCGCCGCCGGACCACGCATTTTTGACCGCGCCTTTCTACCCGAGCGCGGCGGAGTCCGCCGGCTCGATCCAGTTCCTACGGCAAACCCCCGATCCAACCGTGCAGCTGGTCCGAAGAACGCGCCTCGAAGAAATCCGCGCACAAGACCCACCGCACTATGCCGATATCTTCGAGCTCGACGTGCGGGACCTGAGTACGCGAAAGGCCCCACAGAGCGTCGCCGCTTCGGTGCTCTCGCACAACGAGCGAACGATCGAGCGAGAGGGAAGGGCGGAGATTCGGCGGATCTTGGACGATATTCGTGAGGACCGGGAGCGGAGCTATGCCCGGTTGATGGGGTTGCTGTGATGGGGGGCCTTTGGGGCGGCGTCACCGTTCGGGGCGGGTGTCGCCGTTTGGCTTGTGCTGCCGCGGGTGTTGGGGGGCGGGGTGTTGGGTGGGTTGTGTGGTGAGGTTTGATTGAACCGCCCCGCCCACACGCCTCCGGCGGTTCGCTGGCTCGCCTCACCGCCCCCCGCTTCGCCACCCCCACCCGTAATCCTCCCTGGCGCGGCACTCGCTGCGCTCTGCCTTGCCGGCGCGTTCGCGCCGGGCTTCGCCCTTCGGGCTCGCGCTGCCGCCTGCCGGTTGGGGGAGGGTTGTCCTGGGTCCGTGTCTCCAAATCGGTACGGATGGAGGGGCGCGGAAAAAACCCGTCATGGGATGGAGTCGACGTAGCGAGTGACAATCGGCGGTGCCAGCGTGGGAGGCGGCGGGGCGCGGCGCGCGGGTCCTTGATTGCGGCTACCGTCTGTTAGCGGCGACGACGAAATGCGTGTCGCGCGCAGGAACCCTCATGCCCCTCCGGCCGCCCCTGCGAGCGCTAGCCGAGCCGTTCGATGCAACCCCGTGACGCGTTTTTTCCGCGCCCCGGTACGCCCGCTCTAGCGCCCCAGCTTGCGCTGAAGATACCCCGACGAAATCATCCCCCAGACGGCGCCGACCAGCAGCCCTCCGGTGTGCACCCAGTTCGCGATCGGTCCGACCCAGCCCGTGAAACCCAGCCCGAGCCAAATCAGCATGAAGGTCACCAGCTGCTGCGGCATTCGATAGGGGAAGCTCGGGTCGAGGCGGCCTCGGATCCAGATGAAGGCAAACAGTCCATAGACCACCCCGGACATGCCGCCGAAGGTCGTGGGTCCGGACATCGTGTATTCGAGCACGTGCGAGACCGCAGCGGTGACCAGGACGAAGATCAGCAGGTAGCGCGCGGAGAACACGCGTTCGATCGCCGTGCCGAGGTCTTTGAGCCACCACATGTTGAACAAGATGTGCATGAAGCCGAAGTGCAAGAACATCGGGGTGAACAAGCGCCAGGGTTGGCCCTCCCAAATCGCGCTTACGTTCCCCCAAACCGCCCCTCTTGGCGTCAACACCGGCGGGACGAAGGTGAAATAACCGACCATCGCCATGTTGTCGCCCATGTCGGTCAGAAAGAAGACCACGACGCAGATCGCAATTAGGCCGGTCGTCACCGTGCCAATGCGCATGTTCTGCTTGGCTTCGATCTGCTCGCGAATCTTTTCGGTCCTCGCACGAAGCTGCTCGTCGGCCTTGGCTTCTTTTTTGCGTCGCGCGCGGGCTTCCTTCGCCATTTCGGTGACTCGGCTCGAGCTCGGATCAAAACCGTTCAAAAACGCACGCGCCTGCTCCATCTGCGTTTCGTCGTGAACCCAGATCGCAATCGCCCCGTCTCGCGTCTCTTTGAGCGTGGTGACCACGCCGTCTGCATAGAGCGCATCCCCTAGGGTTTTCGCCTCGGTCTGGTCCGCTACGGTCGTCAGCATGCGCATGGCGCGCGGAGTGTAGCCGCTTCGATCCGCGTTTCAATCGCTGCGAACCAGGGCATACATCAGGCAGTCTCGGGGAAGATCCGAGCGGTTGGGGTGCAGGCCGTACTGCCGAAGCCGGCCTTCGTACCGCATTCCAACCTTCTGCAGGACGCGCGACGACTGCGCGTTCTCTTCGTCGCAGAGCGCCTGAACCCGTGCGATTCGCCGGTCGGCAAAGGCTGCTTCACAGACTTTCGACAGCGCCTCGGGCATGTATCCTTGGCCCCAAAATCGGCTCCCCAGCGCAAAGCCGACTTCCGCGCGATGGAAGTTCACTGTGCACCCGATCGTGCCCATGAGCATGCGATCCTCTTTGCGCTCGATGAGCCAAACACGATGGCCCATTCGCAGGTCCCAGGCATCGATCGTTTGCTGTAAAAATTCCCGAGTCTGCGTAGGCTTCGTGTGTGTGTTCCAAGTCATGTACCGCGTGATCTTCGGATCGCTAGCGTAGGACTCGAACGCGGGCTCGGCGTCTTCGACCTGTGGACGCCGCAGCAACAGCCGTGCCGTTTCCAGCTCGTCAGGGGGGAACTCCACGGCTGGCGTATAGCATGACACCGCTTGGGTTGGATCACTCGGGGGTCAGCTGGTACGTTCGGATCGATGTCCAATCGCGATGAGCCACTCGATGAAGCGGCGCTGCGCCTGTGTGAAGAGCTGAGTTACTCATTCGCCGACAGCAGCCTCTTGCTCGATGCGCTCACGCACACCTCGTTCAAAAACGAGCGGCCCGACCTCGCCCCGACCGACAACGAGCGCCTGGAGTTCCTGGGCGATGCGGTCATCGATCTCGTCGTCGCCTCCCTCTTGTTCGTGCAGTTTCCCGATGCGGATGAAGGCGAGCTAACGCGCCGGAGGGCGGACTTGGTGAGCGAAAAGGGGCTCTCTGAAGCGGCCGAGACGATCGGCGTCGGCGAGGCAATGCGGCTCGGCAAGGGAGAGCGAAAGTCGGGCGGTCGCTTCAAGCCTCGCCTGCTTGCGAGCGCGCTGGAGGCCTGCATCGGCGCGGTCCATCAGGACGGAGGTGCGAACGCATCCTTCGAAGCGGCGCGCCGCGTGTTCGAGCCACGTCTTCACACCAGCGCTCCCGGGCGCCGCGACGCCAAGTCACGCGCACAGGAGTGGGCCCAAGCGAATCTCGGAGGGACGCCGATCTACCGGCTGCTCGAAACCGAGGGCCCCGATCACGATCGCGAGTTCACGGTCGCACTCGAGCTCAACGACGAGGAGGTCGCCACCGGCGCAGGCCGCTCCAAGATCGAGGCCGAGCAGTCCGCGGCGCTCACCGCACTCGACAAGTGGATCCAAGCCCCTCCCGAAGCAGACCAATAACAACAGCCCCCGCCCCCAAGCAGAAACTAAACCGCGCGAGAAGCTGCGTACGCTTCGAGCCGCGCGTGCGCCCAATCGACGTCGCGCTGAAGCTCGTTGTAGTCGGGGCCTTCGTAGAGCTCATCGTAAGCTTTGAGTGCCTCTTCCGCCTCAGCGAGCTCTTCTACGCACCGCGTCGGGCTTGATCTCCTCGGGCGATGCAAAGACATCGGTCAATAGGAGCACCTTGTCCGGCCCACCTTCGACGAAACCCGGGCCGATGGCAGCGATCTTTCGCTTACCCTCGACCTCCCAAACCAAGAGACCGCACTTGAGCGCAGCCAAGAGCGGAAGGTGGTTTGGAAGCACACCGAACTCGCCGTTGACGCTGGGCGCCTGAACCGAATCGACCCGAGTGGAAAGCACCGAGCCCTGCGGCGTCACGACGTCGAGCTGTAGATGTTCGGAGTTTGCCATCGTTTCGCCGAATCAGTCCTTGGAGCGCTTCGCGTAGGCTTCCTTGACCTCTTCGATGCTGCCCTTGAGGTAGAAGTCCTGCTCGGGGATGTGGTCGAGCTTGCCGTCGAGAATCTCCTGGAAGCCCGAGACGCTCTCTTCGAGCGGAACGTATGCGCCCTTGAGGCCGGTGAACTGTTCGGCGACGAAGAAGGGCTGTGAAAGAAAGCGCTGAATCTTACGCGCCCGGTCGACGACCATGCGATCGTCTTCGCTGAGCTCGTCCATGCCGAGAATCGCGATGATGTCCTGGAGGTCCTTGTACTTCTGCAAGGTTTCCTGCACGCCGCGCGCGACGCGGTAGTGACGCTCGCCGAGGATGCTCGGGTCGAGCATCGTCGAGCTCGAGTCGAGCGGATCGACCGCAGGGTAGATGCCGAGCTCCGCGATTGCTCGCGACAATACCGTCGTTGCATCCAAGTGAGCAAATGTCGTTGCCGGCGCCGGGTCGGTCAAGTCATCGGCGGGAACGTAAATCGCCTGAACGGAAGTGATCGAGCCCTTGTTGGTCGAGGTGATTCGCTCCTGGAGCTGACCCATTTCGGTTGCCAGCGTTGGCTGGTAACCAACCGCGGAAGGAATACGGCCGAGAAGCGCGGAAACCTCGGAGCCCGCCTGTGTGAAGCGGAAAATGTTGTCGACGAAGAGAAGCACGTCCTGACCTTCGTCATCTCGGAAGTACTCTGCAACCGTCAGTGCGCTCAACGCGACTCGTGCGCGCGCTCCGGGCGGCTCGTTCATCTGACCGTAGATGAGTGCCGTCTTCGAGAGGACCGTTTCGCCTGTTTCGAGCTTCGACTCGCTCATCTCGAGGAGCAGATCGTTGCCCTCACGGGTGCGCTCTCCGACACCGGCGAAGCACGACACGCCTCCATGCGCCTTCGCGACGTTGTTGATGAGCTCCATGATGAGTACGGTCTTGCCGACTCCTGCGCCGCCGAACAGACCGATCTTGCCGCCCTTTCGGTAAGGCGCGAGAAGGTCGATGACCTTGATGCCCGTCTCGAAGATCTCGACCTCGGTACTCTGTTCGACGAACGCCGGCGGGTCTCTGTGAATCGGCGAGAACTTGGTCGCGCCAACCGGCCCCTTTTCATCCACTGGCTCGCCAATGACGTTCAAGATGCGCCCGAGGCACTCCTTGCCCACCGGCATGGCGATCGGCGCGGCGGTGTTCTTGACCGCCATGCCCCGGACCAAGCCGTCGGTGGAATCCATCGCAACCGCGCGGACGGTGTTCTCGCCGAGATGCTGCGCTACCTCGAGGGTGAGGTTCCAATCCTTATCGCTGATCGCCGGGTTGCTCACCTTCAGCGCGGAAAGAATCTCGGGGAGACTCCCGCGCGGGAAGGTGACGTCCACGACCGGACCAATAACTTGAGTAACTTGCCCGTTCTGAAGCTCTGCCATGTTCTTTCCGGTTCTCTCGAATGGGTGTCGGCCGGGCGGTTCACGCCGCCAAAAAGCGAGCGCCACCTAGCACGGCCGCTGAGGGCGGTCAAAGACGCCAGCCACCACGGACTAGGGTCACGGGGTGCTCGGGCAAGCCCCAACGAGTGCGCAATTGACCGCTCCCTGCCAGCTTTCTACCATCAGCCTCGTGATGCAGGACCAGGACGCCGTCATCCATGCCCTTCTCGGCGCCGGAACCCGCTACGAGGGGAAGCTTTTTTTCGAAGGGCGCGCCCGCATCGACGGCGAGTTCGACGGAGAGGTGTTTAGCGACGGACTCCTGGTGGTCGGCGAAGAGGCCTTCATCAAGGGCGCAATTCGCGTTCATACCTTGATCGTACGTGGCGGGAGGATCGAGGGCGACATCCACGCGACCGAGCTGGTCGAGCTGCACGCGCCAGCGCAGGTCCGCGGGGACATCCGGACCCAGGCCCTTTTCATGGACAAAGGCGTTGTGTTCGACGGCGCGTGCGTCATGGGTGAGGTACTCGAGCTCGTGGATAGTGCGGTTTCAGCGCGGTCCGCCGACGACACGTCGCCCGATGGCTACAGGGACCAGCCCAACAGAAACTGAATCGTGAGCGCATGATCGTTGCCGTCGCCACCGTCACCCATGGCCGGGACGTTCATGTTCGCACCCGAAAAACGAAGGCGGTAGTATTCCCAGACGAAGCGCACCGCGTAGCTGAAACCGACGTTCAGCCATCCCTGGAAGGTCAGCGCCGCGTCCAGGCCGATCCCCGAGCTTTGGTTTCCGAACGCGTCCTTCAGCGGCCCCAGGTAGAACGGGAAGCGAACGCCGAAGTCTGCCCGGAGGCCCAAAAAGCGCGGGACGATCTGATAGCAAAGCGCTGGTCCAAGGCGGGCGTAGATGATTCGTGAGGATGGCAGAACGGAGTTGAGGTCGATGCTGAACACGTCCCCGCCGACCCCGACCAGTCCACCCAGCTGGAGTCGATTCCTCGGATAGAGGTAGCCGAACTGTCCCAGCATCCGCCAGGTGTTCGTCTGTAGCTCGATCCCGGATACCTCGGCCTTGAGCCCGACACCAGAGCCGCCGTCGACCTGCAGGAGGATTGCCTGGACCGAAGGCCTGGACGGGTGCCGAGCCATCGGACGCACCAAAAGGTGCCAGGCGAAATCGAAGTAGGCGCCTGTTTCGAAGCTCCGAGTTTCCGAGCCGCCCGCGCCGTCGCCGAGCTCGAGGTGGATGTTCCTGAACCGGGCACCGGCGCCGATCTGAAGCACCAGGACCGGCAAAACCTGACCCTCTTCCTGCACGTTTAAAGCGGCACCCTCGTCCGCGAGTGCTTCAGCCGGCGCCACGAGGCCTTCCAAGAGCGCGGCAAGAACGCAGAGTCGGACGGACGGGTTCATTCCCGCTCAAAATACCAAGCCCTGAGCCGCAGGCCCGCCTTTCGACCTTCGCCCCCCATTTCGGGGGAATCTGGGGCTGGACACGTGACGTAACGTCACCAAGCTCGCCGCGTATCAGAGGTCGAATCGAGAAAACGTCATGAGAACGAACTTCATCCGCGCCGCCGCTGCCTTTGCCTTGTTTGCCGTATCTTCGTCCGGCCCCGCGGCTGCCTCCGAAGCGCAGGATGAAAACGCGGGGATCTTGACCGCCCAGATCCCCGAGGAGGGTTCCAGCATTTCTTGGGGTCAGGCGGTGATGGTCTTGGATACACCGATCGAAGAGGTGCTTCCGATCGTTCTAGACTACGCCAACTACCTGGATTTCATGCCGAATTTCACAAAGTCCAAGGTCTTGGCCCAGCGAGGGACCCGCGCGATGGTCTACATGGAAGTGAGCGTCGCCAGGGGCGCAATCACGCTCTACGGTCAGCTCAACCTTGCCGAGCGACCCGAAAGCGGAGACGTGAGGGTGGTTGAAGCCAGCCTCTTGGACGGCAATATCGACGCCTTCAGCGCGCGCTTCACCCTCACTCCGGTGGACGGCGGCACGCGTACCGAAATCGACTTCAAGATCTACGTCGACCCGGACATTCCGCTTCCCTCGTCGGTCTTCAGTCGAGAGAACGAGCGGGCGGCCGGGAAGACCGTTCGCGCCCTCCGAGCGCGGGTCTCCGAAGGTCCGCTACCCTCGAGCTGAACGAGGCGCAGGAGTCGCCCCCAACCGACCTTGACTGGTTTCGGGCCCATGCTACGAACGCGCGCCGCTAGGGAATTGGCTTGCCGTAGCTGCGATTCGGCCCCAAGCGCCGGGTGGAGATTTTCTCCAGTTGGAGTTTCTTTCCTGCCGGGTCTCAGGGTCCACGACGGGATTACGCTGCGATGAACGCGCTTTTCACAGCCCTTTTGTCTGAGGGCTCCATCATCGACCTCGACGGCACGATCTGGATTCAGCTCGGCCTGTTTGCGGTCGCATTTCTTGTTTTTCGACCCCTCATTTTTCGGCCGATGATCGCGCTCTTCGAAGCCCGCGAAAACGCGATCGAAGGTGCCAAGCTCGAGGCACTCCGCCTTCAAGACGAAGCCTCCGCCGAGGGCGAGGAGTTCGAGGTGGAGATGCGTCGCCTCCGGCTTCAAGCCGGGGAGGAGCGCGATCGCCTTCGAGCCGAAGGCAAGCGGCTCGAGCGGACGGTGCTCGACCGGGTCCGGGAAGAGACCGACCGGCAGCTTGCGGAGGCCGACCAGAAGCTGAGCAGTGAGGCCACGCGTCTTCGCGCCGACATCGAGCGCTCGGTCCCGGCGCTGGCGAAGCAGATCGCGTCGAAGATGCTGAACCGGGAGGTCCAGTGATGCGCGCAGTGAAGCCGACCTTGCTCGCCGTGGTCCTTGTCGCACTGCCCGGCCTTGCGTTTGCCGAAGACGCGCCGCACGAGTCGGTGACCCATGAGGTCGCCGAAGAGCAAACCGGTCACGACGCGCATGATGGACACGGTGAGCTCACCTTCTGGTCGCTGATGAAGAGCCCGGATTTCCAGGGCACCCTCGTCAACTTCGGCGTCCTCGTTCTCCTCATTGGCTGGGTCATTCGCAAGAAGGGCAACCCCGCGCTTGCGGCGCGCCGCGCCGAGGTCGAACAGGAGCTCGCCGAAGCCCAGCGGCTTCGCGCCGAGGCCCAGGAGCGGCACATCGAAACTGCAACCCGTCTCGAGAGGCTCGACCAGGAGATGGTTCAGATCCGCGGCGACATGATCAAGGCCGGCGAAGCGGAGCGCGACCGGATCGTGTCGCAGGCCGAAGAAAAGGCTGCGCGCATGCGCAAGGACACGGCGTTCCTCATCGAACAGCAGATCAAGCAGCTTCGCAAGGAGCTCACCCAGCAGGCAGCCACCGCCGCCGTGCTCGCCGCACAAGAGCTGCTCCAGCAACGAACCACCGATTCGGATCAGGACCAGCTCGCCGAGGCGTACCTCTCGCGGCTCGATGAAGTCATCGAGGAGCGGCAATCATGAGCGCGCTCGGACGCCGTTACGCCAAGGCACTGTTGGACCTGGCCCGCGAGCAGGGCGAAATCGCCACGGTTCTGCGCGACGTCGGAGAGCTCTCCAATGCCTGGAAATCGAGCCAAGAGCTGCGCGACATCGTCCAAAACCCGGTCATTCCGAGGCCCGCGCTCAAGGGGGCCGTCGATGCCGTGATGGTCAAGCTCGGGTGCTCGGCGATCGTCCGCAACACGGTGAATCTGCTCGCCGACAAGGGCCGCCTCGGCCACCTCGACGAGGTTCTCGCGGAGCTCGATGCGCTGGCAGAGGCTGAGACCGGGCGCGTTCGAGTCGAGGTCGTCAGCGCCAAGCCCTTGGCCGACGCCTACTACGCGCGCCTTACGGAGAAACTCAAGCGAGTGACCGATCGTGAGGTCGTGCTCGTCAAGAAGGAAGATCCTTCGCTCATCGGTGGCGTGATCACACGCATCGGAGACCAATTGTTCGACGGGAGCATTCGCAACCGGCTGAGCGAGCTTAGGGAAACGTTGCTTGCGAACGGCGACCTGCCGTAACCGCATCGAATCAGGAGCCTGCCAAATGCAACTTCGCGCTGAAGAGATTTCCAACATCATCAAGCAGCAGATCGCTTCCTACGAGAAGGCGGTCGATGTGGTCGAGACCGGCACCGTTTTGACGGTGGGCGATGGTATTGCCCGCATCTACGGTCTCGAAAGCGCAATGGCGGGCGAGCTGCTCGAGTTCCCCGGCGGTGTCTACGGCATGGCCCTCAACCTCGAAGAGGACAACGTTGGCTGCGCGATCTTTGGTTCCGACGTCGGCATCAGCGAGGGCGACACGGTCAAGCGAACCGGCCGCATCGTCGAGGTTCCGGTGGGTCCCGCCCTCGTGGGCCGCGTAGTGAATGCCCTCGGTCAGCCCATCGACGGGAAGGGTCCCATCGAGAGCAAGCTCAGCCGTCGCGTCGAGCTCAAGGCTCCGGGCATCGTCGCGCGCCAGCCGGTGAGCGAGCCGCTTCAGACCGGCCTCAAGGCCATCGACTCGATGATTCCAATCGGCCGGGGTCAGCGCGAGCTCATCATCGGCGATCGACAGACGGGCAAGACAGCCGTCGCGCTCGACACGATCATCAACCAAAAGGGCAAGGGCGTTTACTGTTTCTACGTCGCGATCGGTCAGAAGCAGTCAACCGTCGCCCAGGTCGTCGACAAGCTCACGCAGTTCGGCGCGATGGAATACACCACCGTCGTTCTAGCGGGCGCCTCCGAGCCCGCGCCGCTTCAGTTCATCGCACCGTACACCGGCGTGACGATGGGCGAGTACTTCCGAGACAACGGTCAGCACGCGCTTTGCATCTACGACGACCTTTCGAAGCAGGCCGTCGCCTATCGCCAGCTTTCGCTCCTTTTGCGTCGACCTCCCGGCCGCGAGGCGTACCCGGGCGATGTCTTCTACGTTCACAGTCGCCTTCTCGAACGCGCGGCAAAGATGGCGGAAGACTGGGTCGTCGTGAAGTCGGACCAGGAGCCGAGTCGTCTCGGAAATCAGGTTTTCAGCGGCCCCGAGTCGAAACACGAGGCCGATGCCGCCGCCAAGGAAAAGGGCGCAGGCTACGTTGCCAAGAAGCTCGCGGACTCGGGCGGCTCGCTCACCGCATTGCCCATCATCGAGACGCAGGCAGGCGACGTCTCGGCCTACATTCCGACGAACGTCATCTCCATTACCGACGGCCAGATCTTCCTCGAGTCGGACTTGTTCAACTCCGGCGTTCGCCCCGCGATCAACGTCGGCATCTCGGTGTCACGCGTCGGCGGTAACGCCCAGATCAAGGCGATGAAGCAGGTTGCCGGAACGCTCCGTCTCGAGCTAGCTCAGTTCCGAGAGATGGCAGCGTTTGCGCAGTTCGCATCCGACCTCGACGCTGCGACGAGGCAGCAGCTCTCTCGAGGTGAGCGCCTGGTCGAGGTGCTCAAGCAGGGTCAGTTCGTGCCCTGGCCCGTCGACGAGCAGGTGGTCTCGATTTTCGCGGGCACCCACGGCTATCTCGATGCCCTTCCCGTCGACTCGATCGTCCGATACCAGCAGGAGCTGATCTCGTACCTCAAGTCCGAACGAGCGTCGATTCTCTCTGACATCGTGTCCAAGGGGAAGCTCGACGACACGCTCGAAGGCCAGCTCGATGACGCGCTCAAGGCCTTCGCAGAGATCTTCGAGCCCACGCAAAACGACTAATCGCAAATGGCAAACCTCAAGGACATTCGCAAGCGCATCGGAAGCGTCAAGAACACGCAGAAGATCACCCGCGCCATGAAACTGGTTGCCGGCGCTCGTCTGCGGAAGGCGCAAGAGAACATCGAACACCTCCGGCCGTACGCCATCAAGACCCACGAGGTGCTCAGCGGCGTCGCTGCGCGTGTCAATCCCGACGAAGGCATCCATCCCCTGCTCTCGCGACGAGACCCAAAGCGCGTCATGCTCGTGGTCCTCACAAGCGACCGAGGCTTGGCCGGCGCGTTCAACTCGAACATTTGCAAGGCCGCGTTCAAACGCTGGAAGCAGCTCGAGGCGGACGGCAGCGAGGTCTGCTTCGGCATTATCGGCCGCAAGGGGCGCGACTACTTCACGCGTCGTAACGCGAACATCCGGCACGACTTTCTCGGCGTCTTCGAGGATTTGAGCGCCAACAAGGCAGGCGAAATTGGACGTTACATCGTCGAAGACTACAGTGCGCTCGATCTCGACGGTTGTGATTTGGTGTACAACGAGTTCAAGAGCGCGATCACTCAGCAGGTCGTCATCGAGCCCTTTTTGCCCATCAAGCCGCTTGAGCTCGCCGACGACCAGGTTGGGGACTTCATTTACGAGCCAAGCCAGGTCGCGCTGCTCGATACGCTGCTCCCGATGCACGTCGAGGTTCAAATCTACCGGGCTCTGCTCGAGTCGGTGGCCTCCGAGTACGGCGCTCGAATGACCGCCATGGACGCGGCGACCAACAACGCGAGCGATATGATCGACCGCTTGACCCTCCAGTACAACCGTGCCCGCCAAGCCGCCATCACCAAAGAATTGATGGAGATCATCGGCGGCGCTGAAGCTCTCAACGGCTAATCGCCCGTCCGTGATACCGTAGCGAGACGATGCCGGGGGGGCACACAGGGTCGACTGCTCGCGTGACAGGACCGGCACCACTTTCGTGGCTTGCTTGGCTTTGCGCCGCGGTCACGATCGTCTACGTCGTCGGGGCACCGTTTTGGGTCGCCGACTATCCAATGATGACGGACTTCCCGTTCCACGCGGCCTCGTCCTCTGTGTTTCGCCACTACATGGACCCGGGCTGGCACTTCGACGAGCAGTTCCAGTTTCAGCTCCTCGCGGCACCCTATCTGACCTTTTACGCCTTGGCGGCGATCTTCATGCTCGTGCTCTCGCCTGTCGTCGCGACGAAGCTCGCAGCGGCCGTGTTGATGGCGCTCCTGCCAATCGGGCTGATGGTGCTCTGCTGGGGCTTGAGGAAGTCGCCGTTTCTTGGTCTTTGGGGACTGGTTGCCGTCTGGGGCGTTCCGGCGCACTGGGGCCTCGTCGGTTTTCTGGCGTCGCTCGGCCTCTTCGCGATGGCGCTGGGACTTGCCCTTCGCGTCGTCGATCGGCCGAGCATGAAGCTTCAGGGCATGCTCGTCGCGGTTCTGATTCTGCTCTTCTTCACACACGTGTACCGTTTCCCGTTTGCGGTAGTGATGCTCGTGATCGTCGCCGCAGCGATGCACGGACGAGTGGACAGCATCCGGGGTCTCCTGATCCCGATCGCCGTGTCCTCCGCGCTCTTGATCGCCTGGGCGACGACCAGCGCAGACCTGTCGATCCCGGAAATCGCATGGGCTTGGCCGCCAGCCTGGAGCCGAATGTCCGAGGCGGGCGCCTACGCGACCGACATCTTCATCGGCGACGAAGACAGCTTCGTGTTTCGCCGTACGGCGCTTCTGTTCGCGGTGACGGCGGTCACGCTGCTTGCGATTGCCATCGTTCGACTTCGTTCCTGGCCCAAGGGTGGCTGGGTGGTGCCGGCCCACGCGGTGCTTGGGGTCGCGATTTTGGTGTTCCTGGGTCTCTACCTGACGCTTCCGATGGAGCTCGGGGTCTGGTGGTACGTTTTTCCTCGCGAGATCACCGCGGCAGCGTTTTTAGTGCCCGCGCTTCTTCCGAACCTGCCCCGCAAGACTTGGGCGGAGCTCGGCTTCGTCGTCTGGACGGCGGTTGCGGTTGCGCCGCTCGGGGAATTTGTCGCCGGTGCCCACAAGGAGTTCTCGACCACCACGGTGCATTTCCGAGAGATCGTCCGAGAGCTTCCCAAGGCCCCGAAGCTTCTTTACCTCGTTTATGACCACGAGGGGTCCCGCGCCCGAAACAGCCCGTACATTCACTTGCCCGCGTACGTCCAGGCTGAGCGTGGCGGCTGGCTGAGCTTCCACTTTGCCCAGCTGGAGGGTTTCCCATTCCGGTATCGTGACACCTCTGACCCGGAAGCAGTCGTCCCGCCGCCGACGCCGGTGCGCTGGGAGTGGAGCCCTCAGCTCTTCCAGCTCGACCAGCACGGCAACTTTTTCGACTGGTTTCTGGTTCGCCGGCTGAATTCGCCGGACGCTCTCTTTGCCACGGACCTCTCCATACAGCGTGTGGCCCACTTCGAGAACTGGTGGCTCTACCACCGACCTCGCGCCTCGACTGGACCGCCCAGCAAAACGCCCTAGATTGGTAGATCAATGGACCTCAAGACGGAAGAAGAGCGCTGGGCCGTTTGGATGGTGCAAGCTCGTAGGTTTGCGGAGCGAGAGAACTTCCCCGACGCCGTCGCGCGGATGAAGCTCGTGCGTGATGCGGTTCGAAAAGCAGTCGACCAGGCGACCAACGCGAGCGAGCGAATGCGCCTGGAGGCGACGCTCGCGCGTGCCACGGAACAGCTCGAGAGCATGCAATCGCAGTACGAGGCGTGGCACTCTAAAATCGCGGCGCGCCGGCAGCACACGATCGACCAAGCCGCCGAAGAGATGGCGCGACCGCTTCCCGTAACATCGGACTGACGGTGGCTGTTCCCGAGTGCTCGGCTGCGTCACTCGAAGCGGGAGAGTCTCTCGCGGGGACTGCCGTGGAGTCGGTCGATCGCTGGTTGCTTCTCGAAGTCACAGAGCCCTGGGCGCCCAAGGCCCTTCAAACCGAGGCCTTACCCGAAACGGTGCGATCCCAGCTCAGCCGCTGGCTCGAAGGTCCACGGACGCGCTTGCAGCTCATCCGGCGGCCTGGGCGCTCCGGCAAGCGTCCGCTTTTCATTGTGGTTCGCTCCGCGGGCGATCGGCCGCAGACCACGAAGCTCGAGCTCGGCCGCTACGAAGAGCTCGTCGGACTCGACCTCGACACGCTGCCTGCGGCGCCGAGCGAGCCGATTTGCTTGGTTTGTGTGCACGGCCGACGCGATCGCTGCTGTGGCGTTTTGGGCGGCACCGTGTTCCGTGCGATTCAATCGCAGGCCGTCGACACCTGGCAGACGAGTCATCTCGGCGGGCATCGTTTCGCAGCCTGCGCGCTCTGGCTGCCCGATGGCTTGATGTATGGACGGCTCCGCGCCGAGCATGCGCGGGCTTGGGTGGCGGCTCGACAAGCCGGGGAGGTGGGTGAGCTCGACTTGTTTCGAGGCCGCTGCGCCTATGATCGACCGACGCAGGCAGCCGAGATCCTCGTGCGAAAGCGCCTCGGGCTGCAGGAAGCGGACGCGATTCAATGGTTGGGGACCGCAGCGACGTCTGAGTCCAGCTGGGAGGCGCGCTTTCGAGTTGGTTCCGACGAACAGGTGGTTCGGCTGCAATTGGAGCTCACCGCGGCTAGCCGGCCGGCCAGCTGCGGCGGCGAGGCGGAGGCGGTGACGGCTTTCGTGGAGGGCTAGGGGGGATCGACCTGCTTTTCGGCGCGACTCCTGCTTCTCCAGGGCGCTGATTCCCACAATGGGCTAGAAGCGGGGTGTGGAACTCTGGTTGCTCGCGCTTTGGGCTCTTTCTGGCGCCGCGCTTCTGTTCACGCACCTCCTGATGGCTTGGCGCGTGCTTTCAGGGCCCCTCGCTGCGCAGTGGCGCTACCTGGGTTTCCTCGTGCCCGTCTTCACGCCGCTCGTCGCGTGGCGCGGCGGCAACCGCCTCGGTCCGATCACCTGGTTTCTGTTCTTGGTGATCTATCTCTCCGCGCGCATGATCGAGGTTTGATGTCCGACGCTCGCCATCCGTTCGTGACGGTTCGAGTTCGATCCGAGCAGCTCGAGCTTGCGCAACTCCGTCTCTGGGAGCTCGGCGCTACCGGTCTTGAAGAGCGAGACCAGACGACCTTGGTGCACCACGCCGAGTCTGGCGGAGCCGTCGTCATCGCAGCGTTCGCCGACGAGGCTTGTGCGCAGCACGCCTTGCGTGAAATACGAAACGAGTACGAAGCCGATATCCTCTATGTTCCAGAAGCGGATTGGGCCACGGAGTGGCGACGTGGATTCAGCGCTCAGCGCATTGGGAAGCGGCTTTTGCTACACCCTTCCTGGGAACCGGCGGAAAGCAAGCCCGGAGACGTCGTCCTCACGATCGACCCAGAGAACGCATTCGGAAGTGGGGACCATGAAACCACACGACTCGTCCTGCGGGTCCTCGATGAGCGCGTGGCCGGCGGGGAGCGCGTGTTGGACGTTGGATGCGGGAGCGGGGTCTTGTCGATCGCCGCACTTCGTCTAGGTGCGGCCTCGGCGATCGCAACGGACATCGACGAGGATTCGGTGATCGTGACAGCACGAAACGCTGAGCTCAACGGCGTGGCTCCTGCCCTGCGGGCATCGACTCAGCCGTTGGCCGAGGTCGACGGAATCTTCGACATCGTGCTTGCCAACATCGAGACCAGGGTCCTCCTACACATGCCCGAATATCTCCGGGAGCGGCTGGCGCCTGCCGGGCTGTTGATCTTGAGCGGCATTCTCATACCCGAGCGCGACGAGCTTCTCGCAGCCTACGCGCCGATGAAGCTCGAACAGTGCCTCGAAGAAGGCGAATGGTGCGCCTGCGTGTTGAGGCGAGCACGGTCATGACCCTTCGACGGCTTTACGCGCCGGGTTTGCCGGACGAGGGCGGGACGGTCGTTCTCTCAGAGGCCTCGAGCCGCCACGTGCGGGTGCTCCGACTTCGGGCCGGTGAGCCGGTCGTGCTCTTCGACGGGAAGGGTCGGGCTGCGACGGCTCGCTTGGAATCGGTCGCCGATGTGGTGGTCTGTCTTTCAGAGCCTCCGGTCGCCGCCGCGCGCAGACGCGCGCGCATCGTCCTCATGCTTGCCGTTCCGAAAGGCTCGAAGCTCGATGAGTGCGTGCGTGCGGCGACCGAGCTGGGCGTCGATGAGGTCGCACTCATGCACACCGAACGGACAGTTCCTCGATGGGATCCCGAGCGCACGCGCACGCGTCTCGATCGGCTCACTCGAATTGCCAGCGAAGCCGCCGCTCAGTGTGAGCGCGACGACGTGCCCATCGTTCACGCCCCTTTGCCCATTCCCTCTTGGCTCGAAGAGATGCCGGCGACCGCGACAGGCATTCTGTTTGCCGCTCGCGCCGAGGGATCGGTGACGCTCGAGCGCACCGCGGATCAGGTTTGGTGCGCTCTGGGGCCCGAAGGAGGATTCGCCGAGCACGAGATCCTGCTCTTCGAACGTTCCGGTTTCTCGGTGGCAAGCTTGGGAACCCGCGTCTTGCGGGTAGAGACGGCCGTCCCAGCCGCCCTGGCCATCGTCGGAGATCGCCTCGGTGACTTCCGACAAGCTCGTTGACAGCCTGGCAGGTGCGAAGCCACCATTGAAAGGAATATGTCTGTTCTTGCCTCGCTCCTGGTTCGCGACCAGGTCATCTCCGTCGATCGCGTCCAGGGAGCCATCCAAGATCAGGTGATGCGCGGGGGCAATCTCGACACCGTGCTCCTCGAGCTCGGTTTGCTGCGCGAGAACGAAATGAACGCCTACTGTGCAGCGGTGTACGGACTACTCCCTGCGACGCGCGATGAGGTGATGCAGACGGCGGTCGCAACGATTCGCGTCTTGCCGCGCGAGTTCGCCGTTCGGCATCGCTTGATCCCCGTCGCGAGAACAGAAGACGCGGTCGTGCTGGCTGTCGACCGTCCCTTGCCGGATGCGACGATGCGCGAAATCTCTTTCGAGCTCGGCATCGATCCGGTACAGCGGATCGTTTGCTCGGTGCGCGTCGAAGCAGGCTTGTCGCTTCACTACGACATTGAGATGACGGCTCGGATGCGGCAGCTCAGCCACCAGCTGGAGGCCGCAGATCCCGGCACGATTCCGTACGTCGTGCCATTTGACGGCGTTGGAAGCCGAAGCTCGATTCCGCCGATCAAAGATGCGTCCGGCTCTTTCCCGCGCGCCAATTCGTCGATACCGTCGCCCACAGGCATCGCCGATACCGAACCCCCGGTTGCGGTGGCGCCCAACGTGGCGACATCGGTTCCGGCTGGCACCTTTAGGGATTCCGATCCGGCAGGGAGCCGCAGCCGCTCAGAGCCGAAGACCGGCTTCGTCGATGCGACTCGATATAGCCTTCCGCCGCGCCCACCCGAAATCCTGGGCCGCCCCTCGATGCGGCAAAGGAGCTCCAAACGCCCCTCAGGCGGGAGCGGTGGCCGCACCGCGTCGAGGCCCAGCGGGCCGACTCGTGCATCGCAGCCCGCACCTGCGACGGGCTGGCAGCCGGCGCCCGCACCTGCGACGGGCTGGCAGCCGGCGCCCACACCCGCTCCGCCTCCGACGGCTTGGCAACCTGCGCCCCCACCGCGTTCAGCGCATTCCGGGCATCATCTTCCTGTCGATCCGCGTCGGGACAACGACGGAAGCGCGATGTCGCACGACGTCGTATCCTTGCCCCCGGGGACGCCGAGCTCGGCCCCGCCCAACGTGGACAGCGAGCGGGCCAGCCGGAGGTGGAACCCCGCACCTGCGCCTCTCGTCGACGAGGGCTCGCTCCCGAGCGTCATTGTGAACTTCGGGGAAGAAGTCGAAGGGCTGGTTGCGGCGCTTCGCAACGGCAGCCCTGAAGACGACATGCTGATCCCACCTCTCTTGTCGATCGGCGAGGCCGCCCTCCCGGCGTTGGTTCGGGAGTTCCCAGGCAAGCTCTGGTTCGACCGCAACGAACCGCACGCGAACATCCCGGCAGGGAGAGACGTCTCTCCCATCGCCAGAGCCTTCGTGGCGTTTGGCGCCAATTCGGTCCCGTACTTGATCCCACTGCTCGACGACGAGGACCCGGACATTCGCTACTACGCTGCCGTAGTTGCTTCGGAGTTCGTCCATCCAGACCTGGTGCGGCCGGTGGGCCGCCGTTTGTTCGACACTGATCCGGGAGTGCGCAGCAATGCGTACCGGGCGCTGAGCGTCCTCTATGCATGCGAGGTCGAGTTCACGCAGCTCATCGAGCGGCTCCGCGCTTCGGCGCGGGACGGCCGGAACGTCGAATCGCAGGCGGCCGCCGTCGACGCGCTGGGAAGGCTGCGAGATGCGGATTCGTTCGAGTTTTTCGTCTCCTTGCTCGAAAGCCCAGATCCCGACGTGGTCGGCGCAGCGCATGCGAGCCTGGTGCGCCTGAGTTGCCAGGACTTCAACCGCAGTAAGAAGAAATGGAGCGTCTGGTACGAGAAGCACCGCGCCGAGCACCGCGTGGTCTGGCTGATCAACGCGCTCATGCACTCCGACGAGCGCTTGCGTCGGCGAGCCGGCGATGAGCTCCGACACCTCACGCAGGAGGACTTCGGCTACGAGCCGGGGAAGTCGAAGAAGCTGCGGCTCGCCGCGCAGAAGAAATATCGGACCTGGTGGGTAGGCGTTGGTTTTCGGATGTTTGTGGAACCGCAGCCCGGCGGCTCTGGTCATGCCCACAGCCAGTGATAGACTTCGCCCGCATCGCCCAGACGAGTAGACGAGCTCCTATCGTGCGAATCCCGAGGCTCCTATCCATATTGGGTCCTGCGTCCGTTCTTTACGTTCTGGCCGCACGGGCTTCTTCAAACGCCGCCGCGTCTCCTGACTGGTTCCTGGCGTTGCTGTCCCTCGCATTCTCGCTCACACCGCTCGCGGTGCTCGCGTCCTGGTCGAGCAGGCGTGGCGCATCGCGGCTGGCATTCATGGGCGTGAGCCTCGCCATTGCGATTGCATCGGCGCGCACCGCTTCTCCGCTCCTCGATCTCACCCACGACCTGGCCTGGTTATTCGCCGTGCTGACGATGCTCGATCTCGTTTTGCCGCGCGAGACCGGTTCGCTTCTCCGGTACGGCGCCCTCGGCACTCTTGCGTCGGCTGCGTTCGTCGGTGCTGCCTTGGCCCGACAGGGCCTGCTTCCGGAAATGACATTCGCGGTCATCGTCGTCCTCGGAATTCTGACGACGGGCGCCCTTCACCAAATCGTGCTGGTTGGCAGAGGACATGTGGTCGAAGGCGGCTTGTCGGGAATCGCACTGGCCGGCCTTGCCGTGGGGCTAGCGTATTCCTGGTTCGGTCCGTTCGAGGGCGTGCTCGCCACCACGGTCGAGTTCGGGGTGGCTTCGTTGCTCTGGCTAGGGCACCTCGCCTGGCTCGATCCGGGATGGCGTTCTTTGCGGCGTGTTGGTGTGCCGGTGGTCGTTGCTTCTGCTCTTTGTTTTGCGGTGACGGTGGTCGTCACTCCCGACACGCCTCTGGAGCGATGGCAGCTCGGCTTGTTCGCACTCGGTTCGGGTGTCGTTTGGTGGCTGACATTTTCGTTTGTGCGAAGGCTCTCCAATCGCGCCGTGTGGAGCACTTCGGGACGCCTTGCCGACGCCGCGGAAGCCGCGCGGAACCGCCTGGTCGGCGGCGCCGCACTCGAGGAGGTTGCCACTGGAGTCCTCGCCCCCTTCAGCGATGTCTTTGACGGTAGCAAAGGGTCTGCGGAGTTCTTCACGCTGGAGCCCTCCCTGAGGCTCCGGCTCGACACCGGCGAGCGCGCGAACATCAAGCCGGCCAAGGCCCCATCCACAATTACTCAGGCGCTCTTTGCCGACGATCACCGCGGCGTACTTGATTTCGCCGATCTGCAAGTCAGAGTCGTTCGCGAGCCATCGATTCGAGCGCTCGTGAACACGATGACGGACCACGGGATGGGCTGCGCACTCCCTTGTATGCACATGGACCATCTGGAAGGTGTGCTTCTTCTCCCTCTAGGCGATCGGTCGGAGCTACTCTCCCGAAGCGAGCGCGACGAGCTTGGACGCTTGGCGGATTCGCTCGGAGGGGCTCTAGCTTCGGCTCTCGCGCAACGCCGGGCGGACACACACATTCACGAGCTATCCACGCTCCGGCGGGAGGCGGAAGACCGGATCACGGCGCTCGAAGCGGAGCTCGATCAACTGCGTGGCCAGTGTGACGTGCTCGGGCGCGGCCTCGCCGAAGATCGGACGCTTCACGTGGCGTACAGCCAGTCGATGAGGCGCGTACAGACGCGCGCGATCGAGCTGGCTCCGCTCGTCGATCCGGTTCTGCTCGTCGCTCCGGCTGGCGCTCCGGTTTTGCCGGTCGCCCGCTTCATCCACGACCGCGGGCCGCGCTGGGAGGCGCCGTTCATCGTGGCGGATTGCTCAGCAGCGCCGCCCGATCAGGTTGCGAGCTTGCTCTTTGGCTCACCGAGCGAGCGGCGCGCGGGTTGGTTCCACTCCGCGGCGGGCGGGACCTTGCTGCTGCGAGACCTCCCCGCGCTCTCCAAATCAAACCAGGCGCGTCTTGCCGCAGCATTGGCCGAGCAGGATACTGGCGTGCATGAAAGTGAAGAAAAGCGACCGCCGCGACCGAGGCTCATCGCAACCACGCGGGCGCAGCTTGCCGAGCTCGAACGGCGTGCTGCGCTCCACCCCGAGCTAGCCAGACAACTGACGCGGCCAGGTCTCGAAATTCCGCCTTTGCGCGACCGGCGCGAAGATGTTCCCTCGCTTGCACTTCTTGCAATCGACCGGGCTTGCCGCGTTCTGGCGCGTGAGCCCGTCGGCATCACGGAAGACGCGATGTCTGCACTCGTCGATCACGACTGGCCCGGTGACGTCGCCGAGCTCGAGCTCATCATCGAGCTCGCGGTCGCCAAGGCCTCCGCCAAGACGATCGCGCTTCGCGATCTGCCCCCGCTTGCTTGGCCAGGGGCCGACGAAGAGGAGCCGCTGACCGGTACCTATATCGAGGTCGAGCGCCGTCTCCTCGAACGCGCTCTTCTCCGGTCCGGGGGCAACAAGAGCGAAGCTGCGCGCATGCTCGGGCTGAAGCGTACAACTTTCCTCGACAAACTCCGGCGCCATGGACTGGAGCAACGGGCGCCCCATGACCTCGGCGGCACGGCGGTTGGCTGAGTCGATGCAACCAATCCTCCTTTGGGACGTGATGGGCACCCTCGTCCACGATCCGTTCTTCGAGGAGATGCCGGAGTTCTTTCAGCTGAGCTTCGAGGAGCTGCTCGCGGTCAAGCATCCGAGCGCCTGGGTCGAGTTCGAGCGCGGTGAACGCAGCGAAGAGGATTTTCTCGCGCGTTTTTTCGCAGATGGTCGAGAATTCGACCGAGAGGGTTTCGTGAGACTCGTTCGCTCGTCGTACCGATGGCTTCCCGGCCTCGAAGAGCTTCTCGAGGAGCTGCACGGCGCAGGATGCCGCATGCACGCGTTCTCCAATTATCCCGTTTGGTACCAACTGATCGAAGAGCGCCTGGGCCTGTCGCGGTTTCTCGATTGGACCTTCGTCTCTTGCCTTACTGGGCTGCGAAAGCCGAACTCCGCAGCGTACGCGCAGGCCTTGCATGCCCTCGGGGTGGCCGGAGAGCGCTGTGTCTTCATCGATGATCGCGTCGGCAATTGCGAAGCTGCACGCGATCACGGTATTCACAGCGTGGTCTTCGAAGGGGTCGAGCCTTTGCGCGCCTCGCTGCGGGAAGCTGGCCTGCTCTAATCATTCGGGGTGGCTTTTCGACCACCAGCGCTGGTAACTCGCCTGGATCGTCAGGAACTGATCGCGGTCTGCCGTCTCGGACAAGGGCTGCAAGAAGCGCGTCAAGTGCCAAAGCTCGCGCGACGCGAGCAGACGAATGTTGGCACGGCCGTCTCCAAGCCCTTCGATCAGCCATTGAATGCGAGTTTCGTGACCGCGCTCCGAGAGCCAGCGGAGCCAAGGGTCCCGCGAAAAGCCGAAGTCGTGGGCGGTCAGCACCCTGAGCCCGACGCGGCAGGCGGTGGCGATGCCGCGATCGGAGTCGGCCAGCAAATCGACGAAGAGCGCGGCCGAGGCTTCGTCGCGCAGCTGAGTCAGCGCCGAAATCGCCCGGCGCCGAGTGGGAAGCAGCTGCGTGACCTCGGAGGCACAGCGGCGCAGCTCGCCGAGGGCGCTTCGAAACAGTGCTTCATGTTGATACGCGCTCAACAGATGCAACGCGACTCGCCGGCACTCCCGGTCATCGTCGAGCGAGGCTTGCATCAGCGGCTCGATGAGTCGCGGGCTCGAATACGCTGCGCAGATCACCGCTGCGTAGTAGCGAACCTTCGGAGTCGGGTGGCGCATCAGGCGAGCAAGATACGGGATCGCCTCGCCCTCGAACGCGGCTAGCGTGGCGGCGATCGCCGAAATCTCGTCGGGACGCTGCAAGCGCGAATCCGTCGCCAAGGCATCGCGCCACAGCGGCCCTGGGAAGTTCTCGGCCAACTCTTCGAGCGCGAAATTTCCAAGCGCCATCAGGCGTCTCACCACCGGCGCAATCTCTCTGGGGCCGAGGGTGACCAGCTCGTCCACGAGTCTTTGCGCAAGATCGACGAGATTTTCCTTGAGCACCGGTTGGCTGTCGGAGCCTCTGTCCGGGGCTGCGGGCGCCTTCGTGCGAACGCGCGACCCACTGTCCTCGGTCCCGCCGTCCGCTGCCGTCGGAATGACACCCGCAGGTAGCGGGTACTTTCGCCTCGGCCCAGCCATCGCCGTGGTTATACCAGGACCCCGGCATTTTGGGTGCGACTCGCTAGTCTTGTCCTGTTTTTGCTGGCAAACTGCCCCTCTGTGTACAGGATGGTCGTGCGCGAGCTGGCGGGTCCGGCCGCCTTGGAGCGTGAAGAGCTGAGCGAAGTGCATGCCGGCCCGGGCGAGGTCGTCATCGACGTGCAAGCGGTGGGCTGCAACTTCTTCGATACGCTCATCACCGAGGGCAAGTACCAGGTCAAGCCCGAGCTGCCGTTCTCCCCGGGCGCCGAGGTCGCAGGAATCGTTCGTACACTTGGAGAAGGTGTTTCGCGTTTTTCAGTCGGCGACCGCGTGAGCGCCTTGCTGGAGTACGGCGGCTATACGTCGACCGTGGCTGCGCCTGAGACGCGTGTCTTTCCCATCCCTCGCGAGATGAGTTTCGAGGAGGCCGCGGCCCTCGGACTCGTTTATCAGACCTCGTATGTCGGCTTGGCGCATCGCGCGAACCTAAAGCAAGGCGAAACGCTCTTGGTGCACGCAGCGGCCGGAGGAGTAGGGCTCGCCGCGGTTCAACTCGGCGTTGCGCTCGGTGCGAAGGTCATCGGTACCGCGGGGACCGCCGAAAAGCTCGCGCTGGTCAAAGACAACGGAGCGCACGAGGTCATCAACTACCGCGAAGAGGATTGGGTCGAGAGAGTGAACGCGCTGACGGAGGGGCGTGGGGTGGATGTGGTCTACGACCCGGTTGGCGGGGACACCTTCGATCTATCGACTAAATGCATCGCCTTCGAAGGAAGGATCCTCATCATCGGCTTCGCGAGCGGACGAATCCCATCTGCGAAGATGAACCGAGTGTTGGTGAAGAACTTCTCTTTGATCGGGCTGCACTGGGGGCTCTACTTCAAGAAGAATCCCCGCGTGATTCAGGAAGCGCAGGACGCCATCGTACGCCTGCATGCCAAGGGGAAAATCGCCCCATTGGTCTCTGCCACCTATCCCCTATCCGAGGCCAAAGCCGCGCTCGCTGAGCTCGGCGGCCGGAAGACGACCGGCAAGGTAGTTCTGATTCCCTAGGCCTGCGAAGGCTCGACGTCCGAAAGCGCCGACTGGCAGCGTTCAATCACGGCGTCGACGACACCAGAGTGACTGCCGAGCGGGGCGGCCATCGAGAACCGAACGCCTGGATGTCGCGCAGCGGCTTCCGCGACGAGGCGCGGTAGGTCCTCGGTCACGTGCCGCCCTGGCGCGAGCATGAACGGGTGAACGACCACCTTGGTCGCACCTTGGGCGACGCAGCGAGCAAAGCCCTCGGCGATCGTGGGCTTTGCGAGCTCCATGTGAGCAGGCTCCACGATGCTTTTTGCGCCGAGTCGCTCCTTGACCAAGGCAGCGACTTCCCCGAGCAGTGTGTTGGCCGCAGCCCGTCGGCTCCCGTGGTCGATCAAGAGCACAGCGGGGCGCTCGCCCGTCGTCGGCGCGTCCGCACCGGAGAAATCCATCGTGCGTATCTGGGTCACACACACCAGGCTGTCAAGAACTGCGGGTGGCACGTAGATCTCAGGCGCAGTTCGAGAGCGCGTGTTTGACCGAGGCGAGGTACGTGCCGCCAAACAAGTTCACGTGCACCAAAAGAGGGTAGAGCTGATAGAGGGCGACCCGTTCGTGCGCGCCAGGTGCGAATGGCTGGGCTTCGGCGTATGCGGCAAAGACGCGCTCGCTGAAGCCGCCGAATAGCCTCATCATCGCCAGATCGATTTCGCGGTGACCCCCGTAGACCGCAGGGTCGATCAGTGCAGGCTGCCCCGCATCGTCGACGTGCAGGTTTCCTCCCCAGAGGTCGCCATGTAAGCGGGACGGAGGCTCCGCTGCGCCGACGCGATCGGGAAGAACACGCTCCAAAACCTCGAAGCCGGAGCGCGTCGCCGCATCGAGCAAGCCACGGTCCCCAGCAAGCCTCAGCTGCGGCTCGAGTCGGGAGGACCAGTAAAAGGCAGCCCAGTCGTCGGCCACCGCGTTCGATTGCGCGAGCCGGCCGATGAAGTTGTCGTGATCGAGCCCGAACGAGGGGGCTCCAAAGGCGTGCAGGGCAGCCAGCGATCGACCCAGCGTCTCATCGAACCCCGCCTCCCGCTTTGCTGACTTCATCAGCTCGAGCGCCAAGAACGCCGGCCGCGCGTCCGAAAGCGCGATCACGCGAGGGGTCCGAACTGCATCCGCCTCCGCGAGCCATCGAAGCCCGCGCGCCTCCGCCTCGTACATGCCCAGCGGCGGGCTCGTATGCGTCTTGACGAAGAGCTGGGTCCCGTCCGCTAGGGCGACCTGATACGCGTCGTTGATGTCCCCGCCACCAAGGCGTTTGGCGCTGTGCACCGGTTTGCCCAAGCGCTCGCCGAGGGCTTTACGCAACTCCGGGTTCATAGCCGATGGTTCTCTCGGATGTGCTGCAGAAGCCCGCGTGACGCCGCTTCGCAGATGTCGAGCACGGTTTCGAAACCATCTCCCTCACCGTAGTATGGATCGGGCACGTCGGCATCGCGCGGCGAGCCGGGATCGTAGCTTCGAAAAAGAACGATCTTCACCTTGGCTTCGTTGTTCGGGGCCATTCGCAGGAGGTCGCGCCGGTTCGCTCGATCCATCGCGATGAGGTAATCGAAGCGCTCGAAGTCCTTCGTCTCCACCCTGCGCGCGCGACCGCCAAGCTCGATGCCACGGCGCTTTGCAGAAGCTCTCGCCCGCGGGTCGGGAGGCTCGCCGACATGCCAGTCTCCCGTTCCCGCGCTTTCGATTTCGATCTGACCGACGAGTCGCTCGCGTTCGAGGAGCTGACGCATGGTAGCTTCCGCCGTCGGCGAGCGGCAAATGTTCCCAAGACAAACGAAACAGACGCGGATGGACATGGCTATGGCGTGAGTAGGACCTTCCCGATGTTTTGACCAGCTTCGATGTACGCGTGCGCTTGCGCCGCAAATCGGAAGGGGTAGCTGCGATCGACGTGCGGTTTGATCAGCCCTTGTTCGTAGAGCTTCAAAAGCGCCGCGAACGCGTCGGACGTCAGGTCGCGCTCGTCCCAGAGCCGCCCCATATTGACCCCGGCCACGCCCTTGTTCCGCTGCATCAGCCGAATCGGCGTCCACAAGGGGACCTGCGTGAATTCGCCAAGCATGTGCGTCAGACGCCGCTTTCCCTTCTTCGCCATGTTCGCCCAGCCAAACGCGATGAGGAGACCTCCTGGTCGAAGCAGCGAAAAGCCCTTCTTCCAGTCATCGCCCCCGAGCGCGTCGAGCACGCAGTCGACCCCTCGACCAGCGGTCATCCGGCGCACCTCCTCTACGTAGTCGACACTGTGGTAGTCGATGGGCTGGTCGCAGCCGTTTTCGCGCACGTAGTCGTGCTTGGCCTTCGATGCGGTCCCGTAGCTCGTGACTCCGCCGACCGATCGGCAGAGCTGGCTGGCCGCCGTGCCGACCCCGCCCGCGGCCTGATGAATCAGAACCCGATCACCCGCTCGCACTCGAAACACGTTGAACAGCATGTGGTAGGCGGTCAGGTACGTGACCGGAAGCGCAGCAGCTTCTTCGAAGCTCATTTGCTCCGGCATCAGAAACGTTCGCGCTGTATCGACGGACACGGCCTCTGCGTATCCGCCGAATCGAGTCATCGCCAAGACACGTTGGCCCTCGCTCCGATCGGCGACTCCCTCGCCCACCGAGTCGATGACACCCGAGACCTCATAGCCAACCACCATCGGTGGAGATGGTGCGTCCGGATACAGCCCCTGCCGGGCCATGATGTCTGCAAAGTTGATCCCCGACGCTCGAACGCGAATCCTGACCTCCCCCGGGCCGGGCACGGGGTCCGGGGTCTCGCGGAGCTCGAGGACGTCGGGCTTTCCGTGCTTCGGAATCCAGACCGAGTTCATGCTTGACGGGTACCGCCCGCCGGAACGATGTCAAGCCTCCTGGCACCGTGTTAGGCTTCAGCCATGGACGTCGTCTTGGGCCCCGACATCTTCGTCAACGCCTCGATCGCGCTAGGCTCTCCGCCGGAGAGAGCTGTCCGGCGCGCGTTCGGAGGCCCCGCAAAACCAAAGACTTCGACTTGGGTGATGGAACGCGTCGAGTCGATGCTTCACGCGCTTCCAGAATTCAAAGACGACGCGGTCGCACAGCAGATGTCGACCATTCGGGGTCTCGTCGAGGTCGTCGAGACGAACGACTTTTTCATCGAAGACTGGAACGAGGCGCTCGTCGCCCTCGCAAAGGCTGCCGGGGTAGCTCGAGTGCTGACCGATCACCCGGATCTTCTGGCCGACAAGGGCAACAACGGCGTTGAGTTCATCTCATCGGACGACTGGCTGGGCGAGCAGGTCACTCCGCCGCCACCACCCCCTGTTTAGTCTCGCGCCTTGAGGCAAGTAGCCCAGACCTGCTAAAGAGTGGGCGGTGTCCGATTCGTTTCTCCCGCAGAAGGATGAAATCAGGCGACGCCTCGAGGGGCGCTACGTCGGCGCTGTCCCGCACAACCAGGCTTTGGGGCTTCGCGTCGTGGATTACAGACCGGAGCATCTTTCGCTTGCCCTGCCTTATCGTGCAGATCTCGTAGGCAACCCCGAGACGGAGGTGCTTCACGGCGGCTGCATCACCAGCCTCATCGACGCGACCTGTGGTGGAGCGGTCATCATGTCGCTCGCAGCTCCACGGCGCATTGCAACGCTGGATCTTCGAATCGACTACGTGCGTCCGGCCCTGCCGCACCAAGAAGTCATCTGCGGCGCCCACTGCTACAAAGTGACCAGGCACGTCGCATTCGTACGTGCCAAGGCGCACCATGGTGACAAAGCAAACCCCATCGCCACCGCATCTGGCACCTTCGTCATCTTCCCCGACGAAGGGCGGCGAACGAAAGACGGGGTGCCCGAATGAGACTGCGCGATGCTGTGGTGGACCTTCGCCAAACAGGTGACTTCAAGTCGCTGGAGGAGGCGATCCCCTACGCCCGATTCATGGGCATTCGTGCGGAGCTGGTCGACGGTGAGGTCATCGGCCGGATGCGCTATTCGGACCACCTCGTCGGCAACGCGAACGTCCCCGCGCTTCATGGAGGCACGCTCGGTGCGCTCATGGAGTCGACCGCGATCTTCAAATTGCTCTGGCACGGCGAGACGACGG
Organism: uncultured delta proteobacterium; assembly: GCA_963712235.1. GTDB lineage: Bacteria > Myxococcota_A > Polyangia > Polyangiales > Houyiibacteriaceae > SG8-38. The sequence goes on along the minus strand of CAVQHC010000007.1, from coordinate 309,584 downwards.
CGATCCCCAAGACGATCAACATCACGGTCGAGTACCTTCGAGGCGCCGGTCCTCAGGACGTGTTTGCGCGTGCGGAGTTCACGCGGCGTGGAAGGCGAGTCGCCAACGTTCGCGTTTTCGCCTACCAGGACGACCCCGAATGTCCGGTCGCCGTGGCCACCGCACACTTTCTACTGGTTCAAGATTGAGATGACTCCGCAGCCGATTCACGGCCTTTGCAACGCCGAGCTGGCCCAGCACGCGAAGGCAACGTTTGCGCGCGGGCACGGAATGGCTCGGCGTATCCATCGGCAAGTCATGCGCGAAGGTCGCTTCGAGCCGGAGGAATTCGGCCTCGGTCGACAAGCCGTGGAGGCCTGGCGCGCGGCGTTTTCCTTCCAGCTCCCTGAGCTCGTCGCCGTGAAATCCGACGACGGTGACTACGGAGCGACTTCCAAAATGGTCTTGCGCTTGCAGGACGGGCTCGAAGTCGAGTCGGTGCGCATCCCCATGGGGCGCGATCGATACACTCTGTGCGTCTCGAGCCAGGTCGGCTGCAAAATGGGTTGCACGTTTTGCGAAACTGGGCGCATGGGTTTGCTCCGCCACCTTCGTACCGACGAGATCATCGCCCAATTGCTCGTCGCAAGGCATCGTCTCGGCTGGCCGATTCGAAACCTCGTCTTCATGGGGATGGGCGAGGCGCTCGACAATTCCGAGAACGCACTCCAGGCGCTGCGGGTCCTGAACGACGAGGCCGGATTGGCGATCGGACAGGAGCGTCTGACGATTTGCACGGTCGGACACGTCAAAGGAATTCGGCTCCTCGACCAGCTCGGTTTCAAGCGGCTCAATCTTTCGATCAGCTTGAACGCAGCGAACGACTCCCTTCGCAACGAGCTGATGCCGATCAACCGACGCAGCGACCTCGCAGAGCTTCAGAAGGCCCTCATGGCGTACCGTCCTCGTCGCAACTTCGCGCTCGGCGTCAACTATTGCCTCCTGCCCGGGATCAATGACACCGAGACCGATGCGCGTGCGGTGGCCGCGTTCTGCAAGCCCCTCGATCGGGTTCTGGTGAACCTCATTCCGTACAACCCTGGTTCGATTCCGCTCACGCGCGCGCCCGAAGAGGCCGAGGTCGACCGTTTCATTGGCTGGCTTCGCGCCGAAGGTTTGCCCGTGCGCGAGCGTGTGACCAAAGGCCGAAGCGTCATGGCGGCCTGCGGGCAGCTCGGCAATCCTGCTGCACGCGCGGAGCTCAACACACTCCGAACAGTGCGAGCCTAGTTACTTCCGACCCTTTTTGCCGCGGTACCGCACCCGAATCGGCGTTCCCTGGAAGCCAAATCGGCTGCGGATCTGATTGACCACGTAGCGCTGATAGCTGAAGTGCACGTCCTTGGGCGCGTTGGTCATGATGACGAATGTCGGCGGCGCGATGCTTGCCTGGGTGATGTAGTAAAGCCGGACCGACCGATGGTGCATCGTCGGGGGAGGGTGCTTCTCCAGGACTTCTTCGAAAAAGCGATTGAGCTCCGCCGTGCCAATGCGCTTGCGATGCTCGGTCACCGCGTCATCCACGCGTCCCAGCAAGGCCTTGATTCCCCGTCCTTTGAGCGCGCTGACCGTCACCATGGGTGCCCACGGTACGAAGGCCAGTATCTCTCGGGTCCGGTCCATCGCCTTCTTCTGCGCCTCGCGGCTCAGCAGGTCGGTCTTGTTCAGTGCGATGATCAGCGCGCGGCCCCGGTCGTGGACGAGGCCGGCGATCTTTGCGTCCTGCTCACCGACCCCCGCTTCGGCGTCGATCATGAGCACGACGACGTGGCTGCGTTCGATCGACCGGATCGCCTGGAGCACGCTCAGCCCTTCGATACCGCGCTTCTTCACGCTTCGCTTCCGGCGAATTCCGGCGGTGTCGATCAGGATCAGGCTCTGCCCGTCGCGCTCGACCAGTGTGTCGATGCTGTCCACTGTGGTTCCCGGCCGGTCGTCGACCAACTGACGCTCTTCGCCGCAGAGCTGATTCACCATCGACGACTTACCCGCGTTGGGCCTGCCAATGATCGCGACGCGAGGAACGTTGAGCTCCGGCTCGCTGATCTCGTCGACCTCGGGGAGTCGCTCGAAGATCGCCTCTTCCAGGTCACCGATGCCCCGCCCGTGAAGCGCGGAGATCGGCATGATCGAGCTGATCCCAAGCTCGTAGTACGACACTGCGTCGTGCTCCCTTGCCTGCGAGTCCGCCTTGTTGGCGACGAAGATCACGGGCTTGCCGGCGTCACGTAGGAGCGCAACGGCTTCGCGGTCTGCCGGCAATGGATCGACTGTGGCGTCGACCACGCAGACCACCACATCACACTCTTCGAGCGCCAATCGAACCTGACTGGTGATGCCAGCCTTCATCGGATCGTCGCTGTCCGGGTCGAACCCACCCGTGTCGATCAGCACGAACTCCCGACCGAGCGCGAACGAATCGGCATAGTGGCGGTCCCGGGTGACCCCAGGAATATCCTCTACGATGGCGATGTGCTGCCCGGCCAAGCGGTTGAACAGCGTGCTCTTGCCGACATTGGGACGCCCGACGATGGCGACCAAGGGCTTGTTGACGATGGACCCCGCAGGCCTTCGTGCGTGGTTGCGATGTCGCCCGCTCATGACCGGCTCTCTTCGATGGCGAGCTCGCGCACTTTGGTCGGGTCTCGGGTCCAACCGGGGATGACTTTGACCCAGAGGCGAAGATACACCTTGCGCTCCAAGAAGGCCTCGATTTGCAGCCGCGCCTCGGTGCTGATCTTCTTGATCGTCTCGCCGCGGCTTCCGATCACGATCGCCTTGTGGCTCGCCTTTTCGACGATGAGTGTGCCCTCGATTCGGAGCAGGCCGCCCTCTTCGCGATAACTCTCGAGGTCGCAGGCGATTCCGTAGGGGATTTCTTGGCGCGTGTTGAGCATCGCCGCTTCACGAACCAGCTCGCTCACGAAGAAACGTTCCGGCCTGTCGGTCAGGAAATCGGCATCGTAGAGAAGCCCTTCGGGTAGGGTCGCACGAATCTCACCGAGCAAGGCCTCGAGGTTTGTTCCCCGCGTCGCCGAGATCGGCACGACTGCGGCGAAATGGCGATTCCTCTGATACGCCTCGATGAAGGCAAAGAGCCTCTCTTTGACTTTGAGCCGGTCGACTTTGTTGATCGCCAGGATGACGGGCACGCTCGAGGTCTCGAGGGCCTGCAAGGCGGTGCGGTCTTTCTCATGCACCGCTAGCGCTGCACCTCCCTGTGGCGCTTCGGTCACGAAAACGATCGCGTCGCAGTCCAAGAGCCCCTGCTTCGCGCTGTCGATCAGGACCCGGCCGAGCGCGCCTTTGGGCCGCTCGAGCCCTGGGGTGTCGACGAAAGCCACCTGGGTGGGCGGATCGCTGGACGCGTAGACGCCCAACACACAGGACCGGGTCGTCCCCGGCCGTGGCGTCGCGATCACCAGCTTCTGCCCGAGGAGTGCGTTGAGCAGCGTCGACTTGCCCACATTGGGCCGCCCAACGATCGCACATCGGCCGGCGCGCGGCGCATCGGCATGGTTTTCGGGGATCGACATGGAGGAGCGGGAGTGTAGCGGGGGCCTGCCGCGGATCGAGCCGGAAGCGTGGCCCCCCGAAGTCCCCTGAGCTATGCTCGCCGCGCTCATGCGAATTATCACCTCCCCCTTGCTTTGGCTTTTTTCGGTTTTTCTCCTTCTGCTGGTCGCCTGTGTGGGCGGCGTGGGCACCACCTGCTTCCAGAACGACGAATGCGACGGCTCTCTGATCTGCTGTCACCTGAGCAGTCCGTTCACGCAGGGGTTCTGTGAAGACGACGGGGTCTGCGAAGATCTCCGAGGCAACCAAGGAGGCGCTGGCGGCCAAGGCGGGACAGCCGGCCAAGGCGGGACAGCCGGCCAAGGCGGGACAGCCGGCCAAGGCGGTGCTGGAGGCATGGGAGGCCTTGGAGGCATGTCGGGCGCTGGAGGTGAGGGCGGCGCTGCCGGCCAAGGAGGCGCTGCGGGCCAAGGAGGCGCTGCTGGTGTCGGTGGCGCTGCTGGAGCCGGCGGCCAAGGCGGCAACGGAGGAACCTAGTCTGCATGAGGCTGCTTCTTTCTGCGTTGCTGGTGTTTGGTCTCGCTACCCCCGCAGGTGCGCAGCCTCCTCCGGAGCCCACAGAGGCTGCGCCGTTGCCCGCGGATGACGAGCTCGCTGCGCTGCTCTCGAATCCTTCGACGACCGCGGCGAATGCCTACGAGCTCGGCAGGCAGTTCTTCGACGCGAAGCGCTACGAAGCGGCGGAGCAGTCCTGGCTTCGAGCGTTCGCGCTGAAGCGAGACCCGACGCTGCTGGTGGCGGTAGCCGATACGCGTCAGCGCCGTGGGGACGAGCCGGGGGCCGTCGCCATGCTGGAGCAGTACCTGGTCGAGCGGCCCGATGCTCCGGACGCCGAGTCGATCGAGGTGCGGATCGCGACCCTTCTCAAGAGCCCTGCCGTGCTGCTGGTTCGCTCCGAGCAAGATGGCCGCGCGATCTTGCTCGATGGTGTTCCCAGCGCGAGAAAGACGCCCGCCGAGCTCGAGGTCGACCCCGGGGTGCACGTCGTGGTCGTCGTGGGAGACGGAAAGCAAGTCGGCGAGAAGACGGTTCAAGTTGGATACGGTGAAGTTCGGAACGTCGACTTCCGTGCTGAGGCGACGAGCCAAGTGGCGGTGAAGCAAAGCGAAGAGGCAAGGTTGGCGGCTCAGCGAGCGATCGAACGGGAAGATCAGATCATCCGCCGGGCGGTGATTTCCACAGGCAGCATTGCGGCAGCATCCCTAGTCACCGGCGCTGTGCTGGTGGGCTTGGCGCACCGGCCCGACAAGGAGTCCCAGACCGATCCGACCCAAGAGGCTAGCAACCGCAGCGACCGGCAGGCGCTTTTCGCGAACCTTTCTTTTGGTTTGGCGGCCTTGTCCGCGATCACCTCGTTCACGCTATTCATGACCCACAAGAACAAACGGCAGCGCGAGCGTGAGACGGCGCGCTTGCAGATCGAGACAGCCGGGGCAGGCGTCTCGGCAACCCTGCGCTTCTGAGATGGCGCGATTCGGGCTAGCGTCCGAGAAGGTGCACGCGTGTTCGAAGTGAGCGCATCACGGCAAGCTGGGTCGCCGCGACGAAGCCGTGCGAGAAATAGGTGTTTCCAGCGATCAGCTTTCGAATGAGCTTTGGGGAATCTGCCGGGTCGAAGGTGGCCCAGGCGATGACGCCCGCTTCACCTCCAGGGTAGCGGTACGTGTCGAAGCGCCACTGGCCTTTCGACAGCGTGCCTGAAATGCCATCGACCGAGACCACCCTGGAGCTCGGGCGCAGGATCATCTCTCCACCGACGTGCAGCAGCGGAATCGGAATCTCCCACTCAAACCGCATCCCCTTCTCGCTGCGTTCGACGACCTCTGCGCAGCTTCCGTGGAGCAGGGATTTGCCGAATTCCTCCGGGTCGACCATCACTCGGCGCACCCGTCTCTCGCTCGCGCCCGCGCGTCCGACAACTGCCACGCTGTGCAGCGTCGTTCCGTCCATGTGCATGAACACCAAGTCACCACGAGAGAGCAGCGAGCGAAGCGCGTACATGTCGACCTGCGGCCGGCGTAGGGCCTTGGTTGCGTAAATACCGTCGATGGACGTCCCCGCGCGCCGTTCGGCCTCTGCTTTGACCTCGAGCAAGGTGACCATGGCCACAGCGACATTCACCGTCCGATTCACCGCATTCCCTTCCGAAGCGAGCTGACGGGTGATGTAGTTCGCGTTGCGCATGTCCAATCGCGAGGCGAAAACGACGAGCGACCTGTTCGGCCCCTCTGGGTAGACGCGCCACATGACGCGCCCGATGCCGAGGTCCCCGCCCGTAGTCCGAATGTCGAAGCGGTACCCTCGCGTCGAGTCCCCCGGGTAGCTCGTCATCACGTTCTGGCCTGTGAGTGAGAACAGCGTTACTCCCCAGCTCCAGTCGAAGGCGGTCATCTGCCCGTTGACTTCGCGGATGTCCACCGATGTCAGCGCATTCATGAAGCGCGGGTACTCCGCGGGTTTTCCGATGACTCCTGCGATCGTCTTGGCAGGGGCGTGGATGCGCGCCGCGTAGATCACCGCCGGCAGGTCGGTCTGCCGGTTTTGGAACTCGGTCAGTAGGACGGGCCCGTGCGCAAGGTGCGGTGCGAGAAGTGCCCGCTCCTCGACGTTGAGCGCGCCGAGCCGCGCGACCGAGGCGTCTACTTTGCCGCTCTCCCGCTCCGCAAAGGCGCTGCTGCTCCACGCCGCCAAGACGATGAAAACTGTCAGAAATCTCCGCATGCGGTTTGGACGACCTCGCTTGCCTATTCTTCAATCCCGCGACACAACGGCCCTCGAGAGGACTCTACCGTGCGCGCAAAGAGCCAATGGACCCCGGGCGGCAGCCTATTGTGGCTGATCGCCGCAGTTCTCGCGAGCCTCGTCGTCTGCTCACGGTCCAGGCCTGCCGCCGAGCCTCCCGATGTGACCGAGGAGGTCGAGATCGAGCTCGTAGAGTGACGGGACCTTGGATTTCTCTCAAGCCGCCTGACTGCGCCCAGGCTCCGCTTGACCCTGCGCGCCCCCCGACCTTTACTAGCGGCATGCAGATTTTCATCGACACCGCCGACATCGAGGAGATCCGTGATGCCGCCGCCATGGGGGTCATCGATGGCGTGACGACCAACCCGTCGCTGGTCGCCAAGACCGGGCGGCCCTTCCACGAAGTGCTGGTCGATATTTGCGAAGTCGTCGACGGCCCGATCAGCGCGGAGGTCGTTGCGACCGACTACGAAGGGATGCTCAAGGAGGCCCGAGTCCTCGCGAAGATGCACGAAAACATCGTCGTCAAGATTCCCTTGATCCCCGAGGGCCTCAAGGCGGTGCGAACGCTCACCGATGAGGGCACCCGCACCAACGTCACGCTGTGCTTCAGCCCAACGCAAGGGCTGCTCGCCGCGAAGGCAGGCGCAACCTACATCAGCCCGTTCATCGGTCGTATCGACGACATCGCAGGCAACGGGATGGAGCTCGTCGAGCAGTTGGTCACGATCTACCAGAACTACGGGATGACCACGCAAGTTCTCGCTGCGAGCATTCGTCATCCCGTCCATGCCGTGCAGGCCGCTCTCATCGGCGCGGATGTCGCAACGATTCCGCACAAGGTCATTCTCCAGCTGTTGAAGCATCCCCTCACGGACATCGGCCTCGAGCGGTTCCTGGCTGACGCGAAGAAGATCCCGACCGGGTAAGGCGCGGCGAGCCGCGAACCTCACCACGAGTCATCCATGCGACCTAGAGTCCTCGTCGTCTACAAGAAGAGTACCTATCAGCGCTACATAGGCCGCGCGCAGGCACGACTTCAGGAGCTGATCAAGCACAGCGATGTTTCGGTCGAAGGGCTGCTTCACGAGCACGAGGTCCATCAGGCGACGCTGCAGCGCGCGAAGCAGGCGCTTCGTGATTTGGGGGCGCGCGCGATCCTTCGATACCGCCCCGAGCCGGTGCCTGACGAGGGGTCCTGGGACCTCATCGTGACGCTCGGAGGCGACGGTACGCTCCTGTGGGCCTCCCATCTTGCGGACTCATCGACGCCGATGCTGGCGATCAACAGCGCACCGGATACGAGCGTCGGCTACTTTTGCGCAGGGGACGCGCATGATGTCAGTGAAGTGCTGGCGGCGGCGCTCGATGGAAGCCTGCAGTCGAGCCGCCTCGCCCGGATGCGGGTCGACGTGGGCGACAAGCTCATCTCGACACGCGTGCTCAATGACGCGCTTTACTGCCATGAGAGCCCGGCAGCGACTTCTCGCTACATCCTAGAATTCGGCGGCGAGCAGGAGCGACAAATGTCGAGTGGGGTCTGGGTCGGCCCCGCTGCCGGTTCGACGGCCGCGCTTCGCTCGGCGGGTGGCAAGGTGCTCCCAATCGGCTCGCAGAAGATACAGTTCGTCGTTCGCGAGCCCTACCGCGGCGTCGACAACAAGTATCGGATCGTCAAAGGGATGTTCGCGCGCGACGAGGTACTCGAGATCACCAGCCGGATGACCAAGGGCCGAATCTTCCTCGACGGTACCCAGAAGGTCTACGCCATCGGGATCGGCGACAGGATTCGGCTGGCTTTGTCCGACGAGCCGCTGACACTTCTGGGCCTGCGGCGGAGGAGCGGCGGCTCGAGCAAGGCCCCGCAGTTGAAGTAAATTGACCAGCCAAACGCCTGGGCGTTAGGTAGTAATCCGTGCCGCGCTATCGCAGCCACATCGCCCTCACCGTCTGGCCCCTCGCCCTGCTGTTCGTCTCGGAGCTGATCCGTCTTTGGCCCGCACTCCGCGGCGCAAGCTCGTTTGCCGAAGCGTCGCCCGCGAGCTGGCTTTCGCTCCTCGTTTGGACAGTGCTGGTCTTGGTCTCCCTCGGCGCCTACGCGCGAGGCTGGAGCGTTTTCGTGTCGGAGTCTGGCGGGAGCGCCGGGCCGTATCGTACAGATGGTTGCCGGCGGCTCCAGAAGCTGGCCGGAGGGCTTGCCTGGGCTCTCGTCGTCTCTCAGCTCGTCCTGCGCTGGGTTATGACCGTCCGCGTGGGGCCGGTCGCGATCAGTCAGTACGAGCTGCTGCGCGAGTTTCTGTCTCGCCCAGCCGTCATGGTCTTCTACGTGCTGGGGCTCGGCGCGCTCGGGCTCTTCCTGTCGCAGGGAATTGCGGCTTCGTTCCGTGCCTGGGGTCTCGGACGGGGGCATGAAAGTTCACGCTGGCTCGAAATTGCCAGTACGTTGACGTCGGCGGTGATGATGCTGATGGCGATTAACGTCCTGAGTCATTTTGTGACCGGGCGCGCGTACTGGATGGGCCCGTGAGCGTCGCGCGAATCTATGCCATTGCGCTGAACACCTATCGCGAAGCCGTGCGCGACCGGGTCTTGTTTGGCGTTCTCGTCCTTGCCGCAGCCGTCCTCGCGCTCACCTTGGCGCTGGGGGAGCTTTCGCTCGATCAGCAGATGCGCGTCGTCACCGATCTCGGGCTCGCCTCGATCTCCTTGTTTTCGGTGGTCGTCGCGATTTTCCTCGGCTCTTCGCTTCTCTACAAAGAGATCGAGCGAAAGACGCTGTACGTGATTCTTCCGAAGCCGATTGCGCGCTTCGAATTCTTGCTGGGCAAGTACTTCGGCATCGTCGCGACCTGTGCCGTATTCATTTCCATCATGGGTGCCCTCCAGCTGCTGGTGACCGCCGTTCAGGCAGAGGCGTCGACCACGCTCGTGATCGCCGTTCCGGCTGCCTTGCTGGTCGGGCTCGGCGTCGCCTTTGCGCTCGCCAAAGATCGGACGCTGGTCGTGCCGATTTGGTCAATGGTTGCGCTCGGTGCATCGGCTTGGATTTGCTCGACCTTGGACGTCGAGCTGTTCCAGCTGCTCGCTTCGCTGCTTCTAAGCCTGGGTGAGGTGCTAATCTTGACCGCCGTAGCACTCTTGTTCTCATCTTTTTCGACTCCCTTTCTCACCGGCGCGTTCACCTTCGGGGTCTGGCTGGTTGGTCGGGCAGCACACGACATGGTGGCGATGGAGACTCGGGTTCTCAGCCCCGCGATGAAGTCCCTGCTCCGTTGGCTGGCCGAGTTCCTGCCCAACTTCAATCTCTTCGTCCCGGGTCGAAACACCCTGGTGACGAACACCGCCGCGTACGGCGAACCGTTGACCTATCTCGCAACGTCGATGGGCTACGCCATCCTATACGCCGGAGCCACGCTCTTCCTCGCGGCTTTAATCTTCCGTCGCAGAGATTTCTTGTGAGCACTGCATGGGTGCGCTCTGGCATCGTAGCTGCGGTCGCGATCATCACCCTGCTGGCACTGCTCTTGGGACGTGTCGCGCTCGAGTCGCGCAAGGAGCTCGCCGCGGGGAACGCCTACCGCCACGATGGTCACCCCGGGCGCGCGATCGAGCACTACCGCCGCTCCATCCGATGGTCCCTTCCGCTGAGCCCCTACTGCGCCGAAGCGACTGCTGAATTGAAGTCCCTCGCCGGGGAGCTCGAGGTCGAGGGAGACACCGACCTTGCTCTTTTGGCCTGGCGGTCGCTCTCCGGCGGCATTGCAGCTACGCGAACGCTCTATTCGGGCTCGGACCCGGAACGCGAGAACGCCAACGACCAGATTGCGCGTCTCCTTGCGATGGATCGGAGCGCTGCCGTCGATGCTCGTCTGAGCACCGAGCAGTTGGCCGCCGACCATCGTCGCCTCCTCAGTGATCGGGTGTCTCCCGATCGGTTCTGGGGACTGGTGCTGTTGTTGGGAATGGCCGTTTGGGTCGGGGCATTGGTGCTCTTGGCGCGGGGCGGTTTCGACTCGGCCGGACGCTTTCATTGGGCTAGCGCGCGGGGTCTGGTCTGGGGCGCCCTGCTAGGCTTCGTTTCGTTCGCCGCGGGGCTGCTCTTCGCCTGAAGTTGCCCGAACTTGGGCCACGGGGTAACAGGGGGGCGTCGTGGATAGCATCCGAATCGTTGGGGGAAACAGGCTCGTCGGATCGGTGCCGATCAGCGGCGCAAAGAACGCGGCGCTGCCGATCATGACCGCAGCCCTCTTGGCCGACGGCGAACATGTGTTTCGCAACGTCCCCAATCTGCGGGACGTCCATACGATGACGCGCCTTCTACAGCGGCTCGGCGCGCAGGCGGAGTACGAGAACGGCCAGGTACACGTCAGCCTGTCAGGCCCGATCGAGCCCACGGCGCCGTACGACCTCGTGAAGCAGATGCGCGCTTCGGTTCTGGTCCTGGGTCCACTCGTGGCGCGCTGCGGGCGCGCAGTCGTCTCCATGCCGGGCGGCTGCGCAATCGGTGCTCGACCCATCGACCAGCATCTGAAGGGACTCTCCGCGATGGGTGCAGCGGTCGAGTTGCACCATGGCTACGTCGAGGTGACCGTTCCCGGCGGCCGGCTGAAGGGCGCCGACGTCAGCCTGGATTTCCCAACACACACCGGGACCGAGAACCTCATGTGTGCGGCAGTCTTGGCGAAGGGGCGTACCACGCTCACAAACTGTGCCCGCGAGCCGGAGGTCGAAGAGCTGGCCCGCGTCTTGAACAAAATGGGCGGTCGCATCGAGGGCGCAGGTACGTCCGTGATCTCGATCGAGGGGGTTGAATCACTTCACCCGATCGACCATGCGATCATCCCCGATCGAATCGAAGCGGGTACCTTCATGGTTGCCGCTGCTGCGACCGACGGCGATTTGCTCTTACGAGGCGTAGGCTTCGAGCCCCTCGAAGCGGTGATCGCGAAACTCCGTGAAGCCGGCGCAGCCGTCGAGCGTGAAGGGGATGGAATCCGCGTCGTGGGGTCTCGTCCGATCCGCCCGACCGACGTGATCACCCAGCCGCACCCTGGTTTCCCGACCGATATGCAAGCGCAATTGATGATGTTGATGTGTCTCGCCAAAGGCACGAGCCGAATCACCGAAACGGTATTCGAGAATCGCTTCATGCATGTCTCGGAGCTCAACCGGATGGGCGCCAAAATCCAAGTCAATGGACGTACTGCGACCGTGCAGGGCGTGGATAGGCTCGAAGGCGCCGAGGTGATGGCCACCGACCTTCGCGCAAGCGCGTCGCTGGTCGTTGCGGGGCTGGTTGCCGAGGGCACCACCTACGTCCGGCGGGTCTATCACCTCGATCGGGGCTATGAGCACATCGAGGAAAAGCTGGCTCCGCTTGGAGCCCAAATCGAGCGGGTACCCGGAGATGCCTAGACGCAACAAAGACACCATCGTCATCGCCGTTCCCAAGGGGCGGGTTCTCGAACAGCTCAGCGGCCGGCTCGAGCAAGCCGGGATTCCAACCGACGCGCTCACCGCGAAAAGCCGCAAGCTCGTTCGGGAGGATAAGGAAACCGGACTGAGCTATCTGTTGCTCAAGCCCGACGACGTGCCGACCTACGTCGAGTACGGCGCGGCCGACCTCGGCATCGTCGGTCGTGACGTGCTGATGGAACGAAACTATGACGTTTTCGCACCGGTCGACCTGGACATCGGCAAGTGCCAAATGATGGTCTGCGGCCGTCCAAAAGATCCCATCGCCGGCAAGAGAGAACGCCCTCTGCGCGTCGCCACCAAGTTCCCACACATCGCCGAGCAATACTTCCGAGCCAAGGGCACGCCCGTCGAGCTGATCTTCTGCCAGGGTTCGGTCGAGCTCGGTCCCTTGACCGGCCTCGCCGATGTCATCGTCGACCTCGTTGAAACCGGCGAAACGCTTCGACAGAATGGGCTCGTCCCACTCGAGAAGATCGCGGACATAAGCTCCGTCGTGATCGCCAATCGCGCAGCCCTGAAGCTGCGTCGAAGCAAGATCCAACCGATTCTCGACGCCCTTCGCGGCTAGGTCGAACGATGCCCCGCCTACGTACCGCAACCGACCCTTCCTGGATCGACGTCGTACTGAGCGATTTCGATGCCTTTCTCGTCGACCATGCCGCCTGCGAGCGAAAGGCCTCCGCGACGGCGCTGAAGCTGGTCTCGCACTACTCGGATCGTACCTTGCTCGTGCGCGAGCTGATTCCGTTCGCGCAGGAAGAGCTCGAGCACTACGCGCAGGTGATGACGATCATTCTCGACCGGGGTCTATCGACGCGAGCCGACGAGAAGGACCCTTACGTAGGAGCGCTGATGAGGCTGATTCAGCGTGGGCCCGAGCAGTATTTCCTCGACCGATTGCTCGTGCTCGGAATCGTGGAGGCGCGGGGCTGCGAGCGCTTTGGCATGATCGCCGATGCGCTCGAGCCGGGGCCGCTCAAAGACTTCTACGCGGACATCACTCGTTCAGAGGCCAGGCACCACGGCTTGTTCGTCCGCCTCGCGCGCGAATACTTTACTGCGGAACACGTCCAGGATCGGCTGGACGAGTTGCTCGACGCAGAGGCTGGGATCATCGATCGGCTACCGTTGCGCGCGGCTGTTCACTGACCGCGTTTTCGAGTACGCCGGGCCCTATGCGCAAAAGTTCTGGGATTGGGAACGCCTGCTTGGCGTTCGGCTTCTTGCTCGCGTCTTGCAGCAGTGACGGCGGGTCCAGCACGACCGCGCCCGACGGCGGGGTCAGTGACCCTGAGTACGACGCGGCCGGCCCCGCTGCGGTGGGCGTCTTCACGACGGCAGCCACCGACAGCGACCGGGGGCGGACGCTTCCGGTCGAAGTCTAGTACCCTATCGAGTCCTCGGGTACCGCGTCCGACGTCATCGATTTCGAATCCGGGCCCGACCGGTGAGCGGCGCTGTCAGGTCTATTGGACGCTGCGCCCGGGGCCTGCGTCGCCAAGACGACGACGGCCACTCGAGACGCTGCCGCTAGCACAGGGGAGTACCCGCTCGTTCTCTCCTCGCACTGCTACACCTGCACGCGTTGGTCTGCGCATGCCGTCATGGAACGCCTCGCGTCCCACGGCTTCATCGTCGTCGCCCCGGACCACATCGGAGACACGTTCTTCGATCGTCTCGACGGGAACGCGGCTCCGCTCAACAACGAGCTCGTCGATGTCCGAGAGGCCGACATTCGCTTCCTGATCGACAGGGTCCTCGCAGGCGACGTCCTGCCCGATGGGGTTACCGCCAACGCAGACCAGGTGGGGATGCTCGGCCATAGCATCGGTTCAGTCACCGCTGGGAAAGTGACCGAGAACGATTCACGAATCGCTGCGGTAGTCGGCCTAGCCGCGCCCATGGAGAACATCCTCTATGGGGAGGTGTCGATTGAGGCCATCGATGTACCTTTGGGGCTCCTGGTCGCCACCGAGGACAATTCGATCACCGAGGCCGGCAACCTTTTCATTCGAGAGAACTTCTCGAAGGCCAATACACCGGCCTACAAGATGGAAATCGTCGATGCAGGCCACTGGTCGGTCACCAATATCGCCGGGCTGGAGGAGTTTTTCGCGCCCGGATGCGGCGACGGCCTGAGGCAAACCAACGGCGAGCCGTTCACTTACGTCTCGGTCGACTCGGCGAACGGACACACCGCTACCTTCGTCGCCGCGTTTTTCGCTGGCCACTTGTTGAACGAACCGACCGCATTGGAGCTCCTGCGCAGCGACCCATCGCCGAGCGCAGCTCCGATTGAGGTGCGGGAGTAGCGGGGTGTTGGGGGGCGGGTGGCGCCGTTCGGGCTCGCGCTGCCGCGGGTGTTTGGGGGCGGGGTGTTGGGTGGGTTGGGTGGTGAGGTTTGATTGAACCGCCCGCCCCACGCCTTCGGCGGTTGGTTGGTCCCGCCACCGCCCCCGCCCACCCCCACCCGTAATCCTCCCTGGCGCGGCGGTCGCTTTGCTCCGCCTTGCCGGCGCGTTCGCGCCGGGCTTCGCCCTTCGGGCTCGCGCTGCCGCCTGCCGTTTTGGGAAGGTTGGTGGTCCTGTCTTCGTATGGAGGGGCGCGGAAAAAAGCGCGATATGGGGCGGAGTCGACGTCGCGAGTGCCAATCTCGGTGCAAGACGTGGGCAACGGGGTGGGCCGCGGATCCTTGCTTCCGGCTACCGTTTGTTAGCGGCGACGATCGGATTGCATGTCGCGCGCGAGTGAACCCTTCAAGCCCACTCCGCCGCCCCCTTGCGAAGCCGAGCCGCCCCGTCCGACGCAGCCCCGTGTCGCGCCTTTTTCCGCGCCCCGTTCGTTGCGGTGTCAGTGCCAGTGTCAGCGTCAGCTTTGACCGGGCTCGATCCGCTTTCGGTACATCACGCGGATCTCTCGGAAGCCGAGGGCATCGTGGGCGCGTCTTGCCCCTTCATTGGCCGACCAGGTCGCTGACTCGATCACCTCGCAGCCGGCCGCTGCGAAACGCGCTTCGAGCTCGCGCAGCAAGGACGCGCCCACCCCGGTGCCCCTCCAGTCGGGCGCGACATACCAATCCTCGACGACGCCCCTGCGCGGCAACACGCGCCTTGGCTCCACGGTCATTCGACCCGTGATGTAACCCACGGCCATTCCCTGGGATTCGGCCACCAGGACGTGGCTCTTCGGGTCTTTGAGAAGCGCCTCGAGGTCGTCGCTGAGGATGCGATCGTAGTCCCGATACTCGATGAGCGGGCGGTCTTCCTCTGCGACAACCTCATCCCGGTGGCGCTGATAAAGGCTGCGGTGAAAGCTCATCAGCGCCTTACGGTCGGCATGATCCGCCTCGCGCACTTTGAACATCCGGACCATGAAGCTGAACCTAGGCGGTTCGGCCGTCGAGTGGTAGCGGCTAGCGCACGCGGATCGAATGCCGGATTCGACCGAAGGTCTTTCGACCGATGCCCGGGACGCGAATGATGTCTTCGATTCGACGAAAACGTCGTTTTTCGCGCTCCACGACGATTGCCTCAGCGCGGCTTGGGCCGATGCCCGGGAGCTTCACCAGCTCCTCGGGCACGGCCTCATTGATGTTGATGCGTGGGTCCCGCTCGACGCTTGGCGGACCCTGATCAGGGGGGCCGACGCCGCCGTCGACTGCCCGAGCCGGCGCCGCGTGGAGTGCGCTCACCGCGACTAGCAAAGGAACCAACAGCCGTTTCATCAGGCGGCCTGGTCACGCGAGGCGCCCTCGCGCGCTTCCCTGGGCTGGTAGTCTCGAATTTGCAGCTCTCCGTTGACCGGCATCGCATCGAGCCGAACGTTGAGGCTTCCGTCACGATTCACGAACGCCGCGCCCACGCGCACCCAGAATTTTCGACCGTCCTTGTTTCGCTCCACCACGGTGTAGGCAATCTTCACTTTGTTTTCTTCGAGCATCTTTCCTCCTGCTTGGAATGAGAGAGGTCCTCGATGCACAGACAGTGCCAGGGGTCGGGCGAATGATCCCGCGTAGCTACGTGCTGTGAATTGGCGAATCGGCGGTGCGACACCGGCGGCCGCCGGTGGATTTCCATCGTGGTTTGGTTTGTTGGCTGCAGAAGTTCCTGTCAGTATCCCGCCGACCAGGGGGCAGAGGAAACCAGATGAAGATTTCACTTTCTGAGGGTGCGTGGGACAAAGCGACCGCAGACATCGTCGCGCTCGCCGTTCCATCCGCGAAGACCAAGCTCAACCGTGCACTAGGGCGGATCGAGGCCGTCACCGGGAAGGGCAGCATCAAGCCACTCGCCTTGGATGAACGCTTCGCGGGGAAGGTTGCGCAAACCCTCAAAGTTGCAGCGTCTGGCAAAGCGAAGCCCCGCTGGCTCTTGCTGGTCGGTGTCGGTGACGAAAAAGACGCCGCGAAGATCGCTTGGAGCCTCGGGCATTCGCTTGCGTCGGTTGCTCGCGCACGAAAAAGCGCGGCGGTCGAGCTTCCGGTCGTGAACGTCGAGACGGTTCGCGCCGCTACCCAGGGACTCGTCGCCGGGGCCTACCGCTACACCGAGTACAAGAGTGACAAGGAGGCGGCCGCAACCCTCCGCTCCGCCGTCATCGTCGGCGCCCCGAAGGACGGGCGCGGCTTGACGGCCGCCATTCGTGCCGGGAAAGCCGTCGCGGAGAGCGTCAATTTTGCCCGGGACCTCGTCAACCGACCCCCGAACGACCTGAATCCCGTGACCCTCGCGCGTGCCGCCTCGAGCGAGTCACGAAAGCTGGGCTTGTCCTGCCGCGTCTGGAACAGGGCGCGGATCGAGAAAGAGGGCATGAACTTGCTGCTCGCGGTGAACAAGGGCAGCGCGATTGAACCACGGGTCATTCACGTGGTGTACAAGCCAGCGCGCCCAAAGAAGAAGGTGGTTTTCGTGGGGAAGGGCCTCACCTTCGACGCGGGCGGCCTCTGCATCAAACCGGCAGCTTCGATGGTCGACATGAAGTGCGACATGGCCGGTGCCGCCACCACCTTGGGCATCGTCTTCGCCGCTGCGCGCCTCAAGCTCCCGGTCGAAGTGCACGCCGTCATTGGCTCTACCGAAAACATGACGGGTGCAAAGGCGTACCGACCTGGTGATGTCTACACGTCGCTAGAGGGCAAGACGGTGGAGGTCATCAACACCGATGCCGAGGGGCGCTTGGTGCTCGCCGACGTGCTCACCTGGGCGGTGCGTAAGCTCAAACCCGACTACATGATCGACCACGCCACCCTGACGGGCGCATGCCTCGTCGCGCTCGGGCCATGGCGCGCGGCTCTCTACACCGACGACGACAAGCTAGCGTCGAAGTACCTCGACGCCTCGGAGGGAGAGGGCGAATCGTTCTGGCGCTTGCCGCTCGATTCGGATCTCCGCGCGACGCTCAAGAGCCCCATCGCTGACTTGAAACACGTGGGCGGCCGGTTTGGGGGCTCGATCACCGCTGCGCTCTTCCTCAAGGAGTTCGTCGGCGACACCACGTGGATGCACCTCGACATCGCCGGTCCCGCCTTCGTCGACCGGCCGCATGGGCGTTTACCCAAAGGTGGGACGGGCTTCGGCGTCGCGACGGGCGTGCGATTCCTAGAGGGGATTCGCTAGTCGAGTCGGCCCGCGGTCGAGCAGCGGATCTGCGAGCTTAGAGCCGGTAAGGGAACGTTACCTTGAACGACGACTGCTTGAAGCGTGGGACACGTGCACGCTTCACCGCCGACTCGATGCAGGAGCCGATCGGAGTGCCCTTGAAGGGCCCTGAAGCGACCTTGGCGCCGCTGGCGCGGCCGGTCTTTCCGCTGAACGTCACGTTGACGGTGGCCGTTCCGCCACTGTCTTTCCTGCACGCCTTCACGCCGCCGCTCACACCCTGAAGCGCAGTCTTCACGTCGTTTCGCGACGGCGCGTCGGGCAGGCTGGAGCTGTCGCGGCTGGAGGAAGCGCTGGTTTGCTTTGGCTTACTCGTCGAAGAAGAGCCGCCCACGACCTCGTCCATGAGCGCGTCGAGGTTGCCGCTGCGTTTTTGGGGAGCCGGAGCCGGGGCCGGTGCCGCGTTCGTCGTGCTCTTGGCCGTTCGCGCGCGTCGCTGCGTGTTGCTCGCGCTGCGCTTCTTCGGCTCGGGCTCCAGCAGCTCGGGTGCGGGCTCCGGTGCGTTGTCTTCGATTGTCGCCGCCTGGACCGGCGCGGCGACCTCTGCGGCTGCGAGCACTTGGTCTGAAGGCTCGATGCGCGCCTGCGCAGACGCTGCCACCGCATTGTCGCTCGGAATCGCAACGCCGGGTGCGGCCTCGGTTTCCGCAGTGATCTCGAGTGCGTCTTCCTCGGAGCCTCCGAGGGCCATCCCGACCCCGACTCCGGCCCCGACGATCGCGATGATCGCGACCGCGACGCCGCCGATCCAGAGCCAGCGGTTTCCGTATGCTGTTTCATCCGGTGCCGGTCCGAGCAGCGGCGCGCCAAACGCAGCGCCGCCACCGGTTCCGATGGCGAGAAGATCATCCACCGCCTGAGACGGGGCGGCACGGGTACCGGGGGTCGTGGATTTCGCGAGCGCACGAATGTCGATGAGCCCAGAGCCTTCGCCGGATGGAGGAGGAGCGCTTTGGGCGCCAAGCGATGCGCTTGGGGGCTGGCTCGCCATCGCAGGGGATTCAGCCGGCGAGCCGCCGCGTGATGCGAGCTGCTGCAGATTGCTCAACGAAAACAGAACTGAATTCTCATTGCGCTGGCCGGTCATACGCTGAGGTGCAGCTCCTCCCATCGTGCCCCCGCCGAGCGAAGCGGCTGAGTCGTTCGAAGCTGCCGCCATCGGTGAGCTCTCGGCTCCGGCGGGTGTCGGCGTGGGGTTCTCGTCGAAGCCCGCAAACATGCTGCTGTTCGTGTCGATCTCGCTCGTCGGTTCGCGGCCATCGTTGCTGCCGAAGAGGTCCCCGCCTGCACCGAACGCCATCGTGTCGTCGCCCGCAGCCTGGGATTTGGCCCGCGAGGCGGCGCCGCCGAACAGCTGCGCGACCTCGGGCACTTCGCTTGCGATCTTCCAGTCGTCGAAGCCTTCGTTCCAAACATAGGACTCGAGGTTGACGCTGCCCTTCGCGAAGAGCTGACTGAGCTCGATCGGAGCCAAGGGCCCTTGCTGCTCGCCGTCGACCACGATGTACCAAGTTGCCTCGCCTCCGCGATCCGATGTCGCGATCTGTTCATTGACAGCGTTGGCGCTGGTTTGATCGCCGCGAACCTCGAGAACCGATGAGCACTTCTTGCATCGGATCTTGAAGATTTTTCCAGCGACTTTTTCGTCGGCGATGGAGTATTTCGCCCCGCAGCTATCGCAAACGATCTTCATCTATTGCCCCCGTCTCCTCTCCCCCCAAGATCACTCGATTGACGCCTCGAGCTGTTCCGGATCGAAGATTCCCCTTTAGGACCGCGATCATAGCGGTCCTTTCCTATGCCAAGCAAGAAGTCCACCAAGGTTGTTCCCGCGTCGTTGGACCCGGGCTCCGTGGAATCCTTGGCCTTTTTTTTAGTTTACCACCACGAGCTCGGTGCCGTCCTGGCCGCAGAACAGGTGGGCCGAAGCGTGGCGAATCCCACATTCTGGGCAGATTTTGTGCGCGTCGAGCCTAAGGGGAGGTCGGGTCGAGCTGGCGGCGCCGTAGAGGCCGTAGGGCACCAATTCGTCTGCATCTTCGGGGCAGTAGCTGGAATCGAAGGGATAGCCCCTGCGGCAAGTCGGGCAGATCATGCCCTGGGCGAACGGCCCCGCAGCGTGCCCTTCCATCAACTCCGCGCCGTCACGAACGCAGAAGCGATTCCGCGTCGGGTACTCAGAGAGGCAGACGGGGCAGCTCTTCGACGGGTTGGGGTCGGGCTGTTCGGGAGGCTCTGAGGGGCGCGCCGGCACCCCTTGCCGACGCACGGCCGGAGGCTGGTCCTGAGGCGACTTTGCTGAACGCCTTTGCCAGCTCCGCCGCAACCGTCCCGGCACGACCAACGCGACGGCGAGCATCACTAGAGCAGCGACGGACCAGGTCATCTCGGAATTGTGCAGGATCGTCAACGCGCAAAGCCACAAAAACGCGAACGGACACGCAAAAGCCCGGGGCGCGTGGCGACCCGGGCTTTTCCTGTGAGGCGCTACTGCCTGAAGCTCAGAGCTTTTTGACGGCCTCGGTAAACGCAGGGACCGTGTCGAAGAGATCGGCGACCAGGAAGTAGTCCGCGACCTGGGCGATCGGCGCTTCCTTGTCCTTGTTGATCGCAACGATAGTCTTGCTGCCCTTCATCCCGGCCAAGTGCTGGATGGCGCCCGAGATGCCAATCGCGACATAGAGCTTCGGCGCGACGACCTTACCTGTCTGGCCGACCTGAAGCTCGGGTGCCGCGTAGCCGGCGTCGCATGCCGCACGCGACGCGCCCATGGCGGCACCAAGCGCATCGACGAGAGGCTCGATGACATTGGTGAAGTTCTCGGCGCTCTTGAGGGCACGGCCTCCTGAAACGACGATCTCGGCATCGCCGAGATCGGGTCGTTCGCTTTTCACGACCTCGACGCCGAGGAACTCGACCTTGTCCGCGGCCGGATCGCTCTGCACCGCGATGTCCTCTGAAGGGCTCTCACCCCCGGAGGCCGCAGCCGGCTCGAACTCCGACTGGCGGACGGTCACGACCTGCTTGCCGGTGAGAATTTCGACCGTGCCGAACATGTTGCCGGCATACATCGGACGTGTGTACGACAGCTTGCCGCCGTCGACGTGGACTTCCGAAATGTCCGAGGCAACGCCTGCGCCCAGCTTGGCAGCAACCCGCGGCAGCAAGTCTTTGCCGTACGCGCTCGCGCACGCGACGAGAACGTCGTAGCCCTTGCCCGCCTCCGCGACGGTCGCCGCGTACTTCTCGCAGGTGTAGCCGCCGGCGATCTCGGCCTTGAGCACCTTGCCCGCCCCGTAGCCCGCGAGCTCGCCTGCTGCGGCGCCCGCGCCTTCTCCGATCGAAAGGATGTCGAATGAACCGCCTGTCCCTTCAGCGATCTGCTTCGCGGCGTTGACCGCACAAAGAGTGGTTTTGCGTGCCTTGCCCTCAAGCAACTCCGCAACAACGAGAACATTAGCCATGTCTGATGCTTCCTTTCCGTTTCTCGAGGGTTAGATGACCTTGGCGGTGTTGTGGAGCTTGTCGACGAGATCCGCGACGTCCTCGACGAACGTCGTCTGACCCGAGCGCGCCGGGGGCAACTCGAACTTCGTGTAGTTGAGCGACTGCGCCGTGTCGACGCCGAGGTCACCGAGCGACATCTGGTCGATCGGCTTCTTCTTGGCCTGCATGATCCCCTTGAGGGAGGCGTACCGGCCGCCGACCTCGAGCTTGGCGTATTGATGACCATCGGGGGTGACGCCGTTCTGCACGGAGTCCGGTTGAAGGATGCGGTCGGACGTGGTGATGACAGCCGGGCCGGTGACCTTCACCGTGGCGACGCCCGTATCGAGCTCACGCCGGATTTCGAGGGTCTTGCCGTCGTCCGCAGTCATGATCCGCATGGCGGAGTTGATGACCGGCCAGCCGAGCTTCTCCGCGAGCTCGGTCCCGGCGACGTTCGAATCGCCGTCGGCTGCCTGCTTGCCCATTACGACGAGGTCGGGGCTCTCCTTGTCCACGACCGCCTTCAAGACCGCGGACACGACGCCGGCGTCGAGTTTGCCCTCGTCCGCTTCGACCAGGATACCGCGCTCGGCGCCCTTCGCGAGACCCTCGCGGATGATCCGCTGCGTGTGCTCGTCGTTCGGGCCGATCGAGACCAGTACGACCTCACCGACACGAGCGTTCTTCTCGGCGGCGTTTTCGGTCAATCGCAGCGCAGCTTCGAGGCTCCAGTCGTCGAACGGATTCATCTTCCATTCGAGGCCTTCCGATGTGACGGCGGTACCGTCGCTGCTGACCTTGAGCTTGCTTGCGTTGTCCGGATCCGCAACGCGCTTGATGGATACGAGGATCTTCACGCTTCCTCCTCAGATCGTTGAGCCGTGAAAGGCTGTTAACTGCTGAAAATCGCTGGCGATCTAGGAGCGTTTTGGAGGGCTGTCAAGGAGCACGGTCCGGCACCCGTCCGTCCGCGCCTTTCACCCCGCTGAGCTGTGCTAGAAGCGCATCGTGCGTGGGGAGACAAAAGCCACTCGCTACGCCTTGGTGACCGGCGGGAGCAGTGGCATCGGCCTTGAAACGGCGCGGGGTTTGAGCTCGCGCTTCGAGGTCGTAGGCATCGTAGGGCGCAACGCGGAACGCCTCGCGATCGCCGCCAAAGAGCTGAGGTCCGGCTGTGTCGGTCGCATCGAGACCTTTCAGGCTGATTTCTCTTCGTTGGCGGAGGTGCAGCGATTGGCCTGGGACATAAGGAAACGTTTCGGATCGCTCGATGTCCTGGTCAACAACGCTGGGGTTTGGCACCGAGAACGCACGGTCAGCAAAGACGGATACGAGGATACCTTCGCCGTCAACCACCTTGCCCACTTCCTGCTCACCAACGAGCTTCGGGACACGCTCCGCGCCAGTGGCAGTGCGCGGGTGGTCAATGTTTCCTCTTCGATGCACGGCCGCCCGAAGTCGCTCAACTGGGATGATCTGATGTTCGAGAAGCGCTGGCGCGGGTTTTGGGTCTACGGCCACTCGAAGCTCGCGAACATCCTTTTTTCGAACGAGCTCGCGCGCCGCTGGAAGGACCTCGGGATCACCTCCAACGCTCTCAACCCCGGCAACGTCAGAAGCAACATCACGCGGAACAACCGGTTCCTCAACGCGCTACACCGCTCGTGGTTTGCGCGAATGATCGTCATGACCGAAGCCGAGGGCGCCAAGACCTCGATCTACGTCGCAACGGCGCCTGAGCTCGACGGCGTCACAGGCCGGTTCTTCGACAAAGTGCGCGAGGCCAAGCCCAGCCGCGCCTCGACAAATGAAGAAGCCGCGCGGCGGCTCTGGGAGCAGAGCCAAAAGATGGTCGACGCTGTGATCGGCTAGCCGCGCCGCGACAGGGCGCAAAGTTACGTCCCAGCAACATTTTCATGGCGGTCCTGTCGGCGACTTGCCTCTTGGGCTAGCGTGGCGGCCGCATGCCGTCGCATCCGTCCAATCTGTGCGCTCTCAGCCTGCTGGCCTTTTTAATCGCCTGCGACACCAGTGCCGGCCGCATCGATCAGGCCTGCTCGTCCAACTCGGACTGCGCCTCGACCGAGCTCTGCGCCACAGGGCTTTGCGAAGGTGGGCTCGGAGCCTGCATCGAACGGCCGACGACCTGTGAGGACGTCGACAACCCCGTCTGTGGGTGCGACGGCCGGACGTACCAAACCGTGTGTTTCGCGTCCAGGGAAGGGGTTCGCCTCGCCACCAACCAGCCCTGCATGTGCCAGAACAACAGCGGCTGCGTCGACGACCAATTCTGCGCCCTCGACGACAGCTGCGGCAACCCCGGAACCTGTGTGCCGCAGCCCGAGGTCTGTGATCCGGCCGATACGCAACAGGTCTGTGGCTGTGACGGCGTAACGTATCCCAACGAATGCACCGCATTCCAGTTCGCGGCGCGCGTCTCGGCGCTAGGGACCTGTGACTGCGCGACGAACGACGATTGCGGCGCAAGCCAGTTCTGTAACGCGATCACCTGCGACGGGCCGGGCGGCTGCGAGAACCGCCCCGCGACCTGTCCGCCCGAGGGGCCGGCCGTGACCGGATGTGACGGCATCCTCTACGACAACGACTGTTCCGCTGCGTCGCAGGGCGTGCGGGTTCGACCCGACAACTGAGCGTTCAATCTTCGAGCGGGTTTTCGAACTCGGGACTTAGCGTCTTGAGTGGGTGGCGCGCGGTGACTTGTCCCATGAAGGGCGGATGAATCGAGTAGCCCAGCATGGCCTGCACGCGCGGCGACATGTGCGCGACCTTCTCGGCAGGGACCGCGAGAAAGAAATTCTCCTGGGTGCGCGCCCAGGGCTCGCAGTACTGATTGCTGATCGCTCGGCGCACCGCGCTCGAACGATTCGTCCCGCCGCGGTGCACGAGTGTTCCGGCGAACACGGCGCACGAGCCTGCCGGCATGGTCAGCGGCCGAAGCTGCGCCTGATGGTGGGGCGCAAGCCCATCGGCATCATCGCGGTCATAGAACTTGACGAGCTCCTCGTCCGACCAGCAGTGACTCCCGGCGATGACTTCCGTTGCGCCGTTCGTTTCGGTGAAGTCGTCGATCGCCCACATGGTCGAGACGCTGACCGCCGGACGTGGCCTTGGGATGGTGTAGAATGCGTCGTCGTGGTGGGCGGGCTGAGGGGTCTCGCCCGGCGCGATCGCGATCGCTTGATTTGCAGTGAGCAGGTAGTTGGGTAGCAGGAGCTCATCCATGATTGAGAGCACGACGGGGTGCTCCACCAGCCTTTCGAATACCTTCCCACGCGCCACCAACGTGTAGACCCGCTGAGTCTTGACCCCCTCGAAGTCGTTGCGGCCCGATGGGCCTTGCGCGAGAAGCGCGACGAGCGCGTCGCGGACCTCCCCGAGCTCATCTTCGTTCAGCAATCCTTCCAGAACGACGTATCCGTTGGCGTCGTAGGCTTCCCGCCAGCTCTGGTCTCGTGGTGAGGAACGCATCGTTTGTGGACTCGCCTTCAGATGGGCTCCGCTAGCGCTGACGAAGGCCTTCGAGAAAGAGGCTGGCGCAATGTGAAGCGGCTTTGCGCAACGCCGCAGGATCACCTTCGCCGAGCGCCCAGGTGAGCAGAATCGCATCCAGGGCGCCGAATAAGCTGCGCGCGACGATGCGAGGATTGAGGTCTTTGCGAAATGCGCCCTCCTTCTGCCCGTCGCGGACGACGCCCGCGATGACATCGATGTACTGCATGAAGAGCGGTGTCGCGTATTGCTTGAGCAGACGCGACGATTGCCGAAGATTCACCGTGATCACTTCGGCCAAGTCGCGCTGCTCCTCGAGCAAGCCGAGCTGCAGCTCGATGATCCGGCTGATGCGTTTTTCGAACGTGTCGTCGGATTCGGCGACTTCACGAAGGATCGTCAGCAGCTGCTCGATCCCTTCCGCGAAGATCGTGATCAGGACATCGTCCTTGTTCTTGAAGTAGAGGTAGATCGTGCCGTCCGCGACTCCAGCGGCCTTCGCGATCTCGCTGACCCGGGTCGCGTAGAAGCCATTCTTGGCGAAGACCTGGATCGCGGCTTTGAGGATCCGGTCCCGTTTCTCCGGGGCGGAGCCTTTTCGCTTCTTGGCTGTTGAATGAACCGCCATTCATTTTCGGGTACCACAGGCCTACGCCCGCCGTCAAACCAGGTCCCCAGACGGGGCCCGGCCCTTTGGAATCACTGCGATTTCGAGCTGGACGCGCCGGCAGGTTTTTTGCCCGTGCCAGCGGCGCCCCGTAGCTTCGAAGACGATGCTCCCAGATGCGCACCGTGAAACTCTGCTTCCGGTGGCGCTCTACGCGGAGCTGGTCGCCGATGACGAGGTCTTGCCAGCCTTCGTGACCAGCCTTGGCGAGCACGGCTTGCTTCTCGATTCATTGGCGATTCTCGGAAATCGAAGCTCGGA
This sequence comes from uncultured delta proteobacterium, assembly GCA_963712235.1. Classification (GTDB taxonomy): domain Bacteria; phylum Myxococcota_A; class Polyangia; order Polyangiales; family Houyiibacteriaceae; genus SG8-38. The sequence goes on along the minus strand of CAVQHC010000007.1, from coordinate 284,165 downwards.
TCGGCTGCAGATTCGGCTCACCCTCCCGGGGGAGCCAGAGCCTCTTTGGATCGGGGCGGAGGTCGTTCGGGATACGCACGGGTACCTCTTCAACGATACGGCTATCCGTTTCTTGGCCATGGCGAACGCGCATTGGCATTCCCTTCGACGTTGGGTTCGCGTCCGAGAGCTCGTCTTGGCGACCCGGCCCATCGGCATCCACAGCGCCGCTTAGTGAACACGTTTCGTCTCTGCTTGCTACCCTGAAAGAGGGGACATGGCAGTCAGTCTACAGAGCGGGCCACCGCGAGTTCCATCGAGCTCGAACGCTGGGAAGACCCGGGCTCATCCGCGCGCATCCGGATCGCTGAGCTCGTTGCGCGGACCGCTGCTGCCCGCGGGTTCGCCCTTTGGTTGGAACGCCTGCGACCGCTCGCTCTACGTGCAGTTTCTCACCGCGCTTCTGATGCTGATCGTCGCCTTCTCCTTTGCCGTGCTCGATGGCTGGCCGTTCCTGCTCCAACGCCCGGACGACCAAGCCGCGTTGCGTACGACGACGATCCTCAGCATTGCGGCTCTGCTCTTCTGGCTCGGGTTTTACGTCTGGACGCGGCGATTCTGCGTGCATCGCGGGACCAAGAGCTCGCGGCTTCTCTTCACGACCATTGCGGCGCACATCGTTACGGGCACGGCCGTCTGCTACGCGCTCGGCCCGTACACGGCGGTCAGCGGCTTGATCACGGTTGCCGCTCTTCTTTTGGGCATGGTCCTGCTCGAACGCCGCTGGCTCTGGATAGCGGTGGGGGGCTGGCTGCTCTCGATGTCCGCGATGCACATTGCGAGCAAGGTGGGTCTGCTTCCCTTTCTCTCACTGTTCCAGGTGTCGTTCGAGCAATCCGATATCGCGAAGGTGGCCGCGGAGCGCGCCGTCGCCGCGGCGCTCATCTACATCCCGCTCGCGCTCGTCATGGATCACCTGATCATGGTCTGGCGTCAGGACGAACGGTTGCTTTCAGAAGCGGCGCAGCTCGATTCGTTGACCGGCGCGTACACGCGCGGATTCGCAATGAGCGTCATGGAACGTGCTGTGCGCAAGGCTGCGCGTGACGGAGCGCCTTTGGCTGTCTTGATGCTCGACTTGGACCACTTCAAACGCATCAACGATGCGCACGGGCACGCATGTGGTGACCTGGTGCTCCAGCAGACGACGCGCGCGATGCAATCCGCCCTGCGCACCGGAGACATCGTAGGCCGATTCGGAGGAGAGGAGTTCGTCGTTCTGCTACCAGGAGCGGACCTGGAGCAAGCGATGGGCGCTGCCGAGCGCTGCCGGGCCGCGGTTCAGAAGATGACGATCCCGAACGCGCCTTACCTCTCGGTGACCGCAAGCGTCGGAGTGGCCGCGTTCCCGGAGCACGGCGATGCGATCGATGCGCTCCTCGGTGCCTCCGACAGCGCGATGTACGACGCGAAGGCCAAGGGCAGGAACCGGATCGAAACCCTCGACATCTGATTCGCGGAGCCGAATGTGCGTAACTGTAAGTCTATGTAGTGAAAAACGGACCGCCGATTACCTTGACTTCGCGGGGGTCGGCACGTAGTACAGCCGCCGCCGTCATGCTGGCGTAGCTCAATTGGTAGAGCACCGGTTTTGTAAACCGGCGGTTATGAGTTCAAGTCTCATCGCCAGCTCTACGCGAAAACACGAATGACCATGGAGGGTTGCCCGAGCGGTCAAAGGGAGCAGACTGTAAATCTGCCGGCTTATGCCTACGGTGGTTCGAACCCACCACCCTCCACCAGGAGATGAACGAAGAGATTACGCGGGTGTAGCTCAGTTGGTAGAGCCTCAGTTTTCCAAACTGAATGTCGCCGGTTCGAGCCCGGTCGCCCGCTCCCGCAAATCAGACTATGCCCAGGTAGCTCAGTGGTAGAGCACCCCCTTGGTAAGGGGGAGGTCGTGAGTTCAAGTCTCATCCTGGGCTCCGCAGATTTCGTGGGTTCCAGCGACCCACTCAGAAGAACGACGAAGTAGGGAACGAACGATGGCTAAAGAAAAGTTTGTCCGAGACAAACCACACATGAACGTAGGCACGATCGGTCACATTGACCACGGCAAGACGACGCTGACGGCGGCGATCATGAAGGTCATGAGCGACAAGCACGGCGGCGAGGTCAAAAGCTATAAAGACATCGCCAAGGGCGGTACGGTGCGAGACGACACCAAGACGGTGACGATCGCGACGAGCCACGTGGAGTACCAGACGGGCAACCGTCACTACGCGCACGTCGATTGCCCCGGGCACGCCGACTACGTCAAAAACATGATCACGGGCGCGGCGCAGATGGACGGCGCGATTCTGGTGGTGAGCGGGGTCGACGGACCGATGCCGCAGACCAAAGAGCACGTGCTTTTGGCACGCCAGGTCGGTGTTCCGACGATGGTGGTGTTCATGAACAAGTGCGACGCGGTGGACGACCCGGACCTTCTCGAGCTGGTCGAGATGGAGGTTCGGGAGCTTCTGTCGAAGTACGAGTACGACGGGGACAACATCCCGGTGATCCAGGGCTCGGCGCTCGGCGCGCTCAACGGCGAAGAGAAGTGGGTCGAGTCGGTCGCGAACCTGATGGACGCGGTGGACGAGCACATTCCGGAGCCGCAGCGTGACATCGACAAGCCGTTTTTGATGGCGGTCGAGGACGTGTTCTCGATCAAGGGCCGCGGGACGGTGGTGACGGGCCGCATCGAGCGCGGGATCATCAAGGTGGGGGACGAGGTGGAAATCCTCGGTGTCACAGCGCCGCGCAAGACGGTGGTGACGGGCGTGGAGATGTTCCGCAAGCTGCTCGATCAGGGCCAGGCGGGGGACAACGTGGGCTGTCTTCTTCGCGGCGTGGAAAAGGACCAGGTCGAGCGCGGCCAGGTGCTGGCCAAGCCGGGCTCGGTGAACACGCATACGAAGTTCGAGTGCGAGGTGTACATCCTGAGCAAGGACGAGGGCGGGCGGCACAAGCCGTTCTTCAGCAACTACACGCCGCAGTTCTACATCCGCACGCTGGACGTGACGGGCAAGATCGAGCTTCCCGACGACGTGAAGATGGTCATGCCCGGCGACAACGTGAAGATGAAGGTCGACCTCATCACGCCGGCGGCGATGGAAGAAAAGCAGCGCTTCGCGATTCGCGAGGGCGGTCGGACCATCGGGGCAGGCGTCATTTCCAAGATTATCGAGTAGCAGGGTGGACGTACGACAGATAGGGACCCTGCAAGACATTGAGTGATAGGCGGGTTAAGGTCGCGCTCGCATGTGAAGAGTGCGGTGCGCGCAACTACCAGACGACGAAGTTGAGAAAGCCCGGCCAGAGGGAGAGACTGACGCTCAAAAAGTTCTGTCCCAAATGCAACCAGCGCACGGAACATAAAGAGAGTAAATAGGACCCGCATCTAGGCCAGTAGCTCCAATTGGTAGAGCAGCGGATTCCAAATCCGCGGGTTGTGGGTTCGAATCCCTCCTGGCCTGCCGCGAGGAACAACGATGTCGATTACGAACGAACAAGACAAAGCGAGGCCGACCGGGACGCTCGGGGTAGAGCGATGGGTGCAATTCGCCTACGCTGCCGGCGCCATCACGGTGGCTTGGTTTCTGATCAAGAGCAGCACTGCCGTCTGGACCATCTTGGCCGACAACATCGACGCGGTTCCCGAGCCGGACAGCACGATGATCGCGGTTGGAGCGGGCCTAGTAGCCTTCATCTCGGCGGTCATCGCATATCGCTCTCAAAAGATTCATACGTTCGTTCTCGAAGTCTGCGTCGAGCTTTCCAAAGTGAGCTGGCCTACGCGCAAGGAAACCTGGTCCCAGACGGTCGTCGTCCTCATCGTGTCCGTGATCGCGGCAATCATTCTCGGCGTTTACGACGCGGTTTGGTCCCACATCACCGACCTCATTTACAACGTGTGAGTCCAATGAAGTGGTATGTAGTTCAGGCCTATTCGGGTTACGAAAGCAAAGTGAAGCTCTCGCTGGAAGAGCGCATCAAACAGGCCGGTATGGAAGGGCGTTTCGGGAACATTCTCATCCCGAAGGAAAACGTCCAGGAGAGCCGTGGCGGAAAGCCCCGCCTGAGCTCGCGCACATTCTACCCGGGATACATCTTCGTCCAGATGGACCTCGACGATCAGACCTGGCACCTCATCAAGGATACGCCCAAGGTCAACGGCTTCGTCGGAGGTCGTCACCCGTCGCCGGTTCCGGAGCGAGAGATCGCCGCGATCGAGCAGCAGGTCGAAGAGGGCGCGGCCAAGCCGAAGCCGCGCGTCGAGTTCGAAAAGGGCGACCACGTTCGAGTTACCGGTGGCGCGTTTGCCAATTTCACCGGGGCCATCGAAGAAGTGAACCACGAGAAGCACAAGGTTCGCGTTTTGGTCTCGATCTTCGGCCGCGCCACGCCGGTCGAGCTGGACTACGTCCAGGTCGAAAAGACCAACTAGTTAGCCATCCCCAAATGGGGATGTGTCGGATGCGATCCTGATTTCAGAAAAATCGGCTTGCATTATTCGTGCCCTGAGGCATGACTCGCCGCTCCGGAGAAGCCCGAATCCATGAAAAAGGTCATCGGACAGATCAAACTTCAGCTCCCTGCTGGGAAGGCGAACCCTTCTCCGCCGGTCGGGCCTGCGCTCGGTCAGCACGGCGTCAACATCATGGCGTTCTGCAAGGAGTTCAACGCGAAGACTCAGAAGGATGCGGGTCTGATCATCCCGGTGGTGATCTCGGTTTACCAGGATCGCTCCTTCACCTTCATCATGAAGACGCCGCCTGCGGCCATCTTGATCAAGAAGGCGTTGAATCTGGAGTCGGGCTCTGCGCGCCCGAACAAGGACAAGGTCGGCAAGATCACCTTGGATCAGGTGAAGGAAATCGCTCAGGTCAAGCTTCAAGATACCAACGCAGGTTCGCTCGAGACATGCATGCAGAGCATCATCGGAACCGCGCGTTCCATGGGGGTCGAGTTAGTCGACTAACTCTTGGGAGCGATTGATTTCGCTCACCTGGACCACCCAGGCACCCAGTTGGTGGTAGGCGGCTTCAAGTCGCCGCAAGGAGTCACAATGAAACCCGGAAAAAAGCGCGCGGGCGCATTACAGCTGCCCGACAAAAGCCAGCGCTACGCATTGAGAGAAGCGGTCTCGCTCGTCAAAGAGTTGGCGTTTGCCAGTTTTGACGAGTCGGTTGACGTCGCCGTTCGGCTTGGTGTGGATCCAAAGCACGCGGACCAAATGGTTCGAGGTGCAGTCGTCTTGCCGCATGGGACGGGGAAGACCAACCGCGTTCTCGTGTTCGCCAAGGGCGAGAAGGTGGGCGAGGCGGAGGAAGCCGGCGCGGATTTCGTCGGTGGTGATGACTTGGTCGCCAAGATAACCGACGGCTGGCTCGACTTCGACACTGTGATCGCCACTCCGGACATGATGGGACAGGTTGGCCGTCTCGGTCGCGTCCTCGGTCCTCGTGGCCTCATGCCGAACCCCAAGGTCGGTACCGTGACCTTCGACGTGAGCAAAGCCGTACGCGAGGCCAAGGCTGGCAAGGTCGAGTTTCGCGTCGAAAAGGCCGGCATCGTTCACGCGCAGGTGGGCAAGAAATCCTTTGGCGAGTCAGAGCTCGCCGGCAATGTGAAGTCGCTGGTTGGCGCGCTCGTGAAGGCCAAGCCGGCTGCCGCGAAGGGGACCTACCTTCGCAGCATCACCTTGAGCTCTACGATGGGTCCCGGGATCAAGATTGACCCCGGCACTATAGAAGTGGAGGCGTAATCATGAGGCTTACACGAGAAGACAAAGCGGCTCAGGCCGTCTCGGTTCGCGAGAGCTTCGCGAATGCGACAGCGACTGTCCTCGTGGATTTTCGTGGCGTGAACGTCGAGCTCATCACCGATCTTCGCGCTCGTTTCCGCGATGCCGGTGTGGAGTACAAAGTCGTCAAGAACAACGTCGTTCGCAAAGCACTGGAAGGCTCCGAGCTCGCCGACAACGACGAGTTCTCAGCGCACCTAGCCGGCCCGACGGCGATTGCCTGGAGCTTCGAAGATCCTTCGGCGGCCGCCAAAGTAATCAAGAACTTCCGCAAAGAGCACACCGACATCCTTCAGCCGAAGGATGGAAACGAGAAGCTCGTCGTGAAGTGCGGGCTTCTCGACGGCCAAGTCTTGGACGCGCAGCGCGTCGAAAAAGAGCTCGCCTCACTGCCGGGCAAGGATGAGATTCGCGCCTCACTACTCGCGCAGCTGATGGCGCCCATGCAGAACCTGGTCGGCCAGATCAATGCGCCGGCACAAAACCTCGCTCTCGTTCTCGATGCGTATCGGCGCAAACAGGCAGGCGAGTAACCCAACAACAACTTTAGCCGTGTCGCACGCACGGTTAGCGGAGAGTCAAGAATGCCAAATATGAACGTGGAACAGATGGTCGAAGAGCTCAGCTCCTGGACTGTCATGGAAGTTGCGAACCTGGTCAAAGAGCTCGAAGAGAAGTGGGGCGTTTCGGCAGCACCGGCAGCGGTGGCCGTAGCGGGACCCGCTGGCGGCGGCGCTGCGGAGGCAGCCGAAGAGCAGACCGAGTTCGACATCGAGCTGACCGAAGCGGGTGCCAAGAAGATCAACGTGATCAAGGCTATCCGCGAGATCACCCAGCTGGGCTTGGCGGATGCCAAGGCCTTGGTGGAAGCAGCTCCCAAAGTTGTCAAAGAGGCCGTTTCAAAAGAAGAGGCCGAAGAAATCAAAAAGAAGCTCGAAGAAGCTGGCGCGAAGGTCACCGTCAAATAACCCTATGGGGTTATTTCTCGGAGCCCTGTGCCTCGACTTGGCACATGGGCCCGACCGGGTTAACGTCCCGGCCGGGGCAGCACCGGTTCGAGCAGCACATCATTCACGACTTTCCGCGACGCGGCGGGAGGCCGAAGGGTCTCCTTGACGCGCACGTGTCTCTTAATTCTTGGCTTTAGGGTTCCAGTAGCAGTGGTTCGGTAGGAGTCTCTCTAATGGCGGCGACGATTCAGACGAACTTTCGAATGCGACATTCCTTTGGGAAGATCGAGCACATCCTCGAGATCCCGAATCTGATCGACATTCAAAAGCGCTCGTACGACAAATTCCTTCAAACAGATGTACCCAGAGACGAGCGGGAAAACACCGGTCTTCAGGGCGTCTTCAACAGCGTGTTCCCGATTCGCGACTTCAATGGAACCAGCGAGTTGGTTTTCAGCGGGTACACGCTCGAGAGGCCGAAGTATGACGTCGACGAGTGTCGGCAGCGTGGGATGACCTACGCGGCGCCGATCAAAGTGACGATCCAGCTCATCATCTACGACGCCGGCGGTGAAAGCACCGAGCGAGCCGTCCGCGATATCAAGGAGCAGGAAGTCTACTTTGGTGAGATCCCGCTGATGACGGTCAACGGCACGTTCATCATCAACGGGACGGAGCGCGTCGTCGTCAGCCAGCTTCACCGAAGCCCCGGTGTCTTTTTCGACCATGACCGTGGCAAGACACACTCCTCCGGCAAGCTGCTCTACCAGGCCCGCATCATTCCTTACCGTGGCTCCTGGCTCGATTTCGAGTTCGACCCGAAGGACCTTCTCTACGTTCGCATCGACCGCCGCCGCAAGATGCCGGCCACGGTGCTGCTCAAGGCTCTCGGGTACAACACCCAGGAGCTCCTCAACTACTACTACGACACCGAGACGATCTACATCCTCTCGAAGGATCAGTACGCGAAGTCGATCGAGTACGAGCTCTTGCCCGGCCAGCGCGCCACGCACGACATCACGGTGGGCGACGACGTGCTCGTCCGCAAGAACCGCAAGTTCACCCGTGCGGCGATTCGCAAGCTCAAGTCAGCAGGCCTCGACTACCTGCCCATCGACTTCACCGAGGTCATCGGCAAGGTTGCCGCCGAGGACGTCATCGATGAGGACACGGGCGAGATTCTGCTCGCGGTCAACGAAGAGGTCACCGAGGCTCGCATCGATGCGCTCAACGAAGCTGGCGTCAACGAGTTCAAGGTGCTCTTCATCGACGGCCTCAACGTCGGTTCGTATCTTCGCGACACGCTGCTCGTCGACAAGGTGCAGTCGCAAGACGAGGGCATCCTCGAGATCTACCGACGCCTGCGTCCGGGCGATCCTCCCACGCTCGACACGGCGAGAAACCTCTTCAACAACCTGTTCTTCAACCCCGAGCGCTATGACCTGAGTCAGGTCGGGCGTCTCAAGTTGAATTACAAGTTCTACAAGGAGGTCCCAGAGGACGAGCGGCCGGATCTCGATCATACGGTGCTCACGAACACCGACATTCTCGAGACGGTGAAGAACCTGATCGAGCTCAAGAACGGCCGCGGCTCGGTCGACGACATCGATCACTTGGGCAACCGCCGCGTTCGAGCCGTGGGCGAGCTGATGGAGAATCAGTACCGCATCGGCCTCGTTCGCATGGAGCGCGCGATCAAAGAGCGCATGAACATGTCTCAAGAAATTGAGACGCTCATGCCGCACGACTTGATCAACGCAAAGCCCGTGAGCGCCGTCGTGAAGGAGTACTTCGGTTCGAGCCAGCTCTCGCAGTTCATGGACCAGACCAACCCGCTCAGCGAGGTGACCCATAAGAGGCGTCTGTCCGCGCTGGGGCCTGGAGGCTTGACACGCGAGCGAGCCGGCTTCGAGGTTCGAGATGTCCACACGACTCACTACGGCCGCATCTGTCCGATTGAGACACCGGAAGGTCCGAACATCGGCCTCATCGCGTCACTTTCGACCTATGCGCGCGTCAACGAGTACGGTTTCGTCGAGACGCCTTACCGAAAAGTCGAGGACGGCATCGTGCTCGATGACCATGTGCGTTGGTATTCCGCCCTCGAAGAAGAGGGGCACTACATCGCCCAGGCCAACGCGAAAATCGCGCACCTGAGCCGGAAGCTCGAAGGAAGGTTGATCAGCGCGCGCTTCAACGGCGAGTTCGTCATGGTTCCGCCCAAGACCGTTCAGTTGATGGACGTATCACCGAACCAGCTGGTTTCGGTCGCCGCTTCGTTGATTCCCTTCCTCGAGCATGACGATGCAAACCGCGCCCTGATGGGCTCGAACATGCAGCGTCAGGCTGTTCCATGCGTTCGAACGCACGCGCCGATCGCCGGGACCGGCATCGAGGGACGGGTCGCGCGCGACTCCGGCGTTTGCGTGGTTGCGCAGCAGGACGGCGTGGTCGAATCCGTCGACGCGACGCGAATCGTCGTCAAGGCCGAAGGGCTTGCGGGCGCGTTCCCTGACATCTATCGCCTCAACAAGTTTCAGCGTTCGAACCAAAATACGGCGTACAACCAAACGCCGATCGTTCGCCCCGGAGACCGGGTCAAGGCGGGTGACGTCATCGCCGACGGGCCGAGCACGGATCGCGGTGAGCTCGCTCTCGGCCAGAACGTGATCGTCGCGTTCATGCCCTGGGGCGGGTACAACTTCGAGGACTCGATTCTGCTCTCCGAGCGAATCGCCAAGGACGACGTCTACACGTCCGTCCATATCGAGGAATTCGAGTGCGTCGCTCGCGACACGAAGCTCGGCAAGGAAGAGATCACGCGAGACATCCCGAACGTCGGCGAAGAGGCGCTCAAGGACCTCGACGAGTCGGGCATCGTCCGAATCGGAGCGGAGGTGAGCTCGAGCGACATCCTGGTCGGCAAAATCACGCCAAAGGGCGAAACGCAGCTCTCTCCCGAGGAGAAGCTCCTTCGCGCCATCTTCGGTGAGAAGGCAGGCGACGTACGCGACACCTCCTTGAAGGTGCCACCCGGTGTGACCGGGATCGTCATCGATGCCCGCGTGTTTGCGCGCAAGGGCACCGAGAAGGACGAGCGTTCGCTTCAAATCGAAGAGACCGAGCGTGCCAAGCTCGAAAAAGACATGGCGGACGAGATCAAGATCGTTCTCGACTCCGCCCATGATCGCGTTCGCAAGTACTTCGTGGGCAGCACCACGACGGCGAAGCTGATTGGCGACAAAGGCGCCGAGCTCCTCGCCAAGGGCGCCAAAATCACGAACGAGGATCTCGATGGGATCCCACACAAGTACTGGGCTCACATCGAGGTCGACAAGGACAAAGAGAAGTCCGACGCGATTCTCGAGCAGGTCGACGATCAAGTCGATGCCGTCAAGATGCTCTTCCAGGAGAAGATCGACAAGCTCGGCAAGGGCGACGAGCTTCCTCCGGGCGTGATCAAGATGGTGAAAGTCTACGTCGCCATCAAGCGCAAGCTCCAGGTCGGCGACAAGATGGCCGGTCGCCACGGTAACAAGGGTGTCGTCAGCCGAATTCTTCCCGAAGAGGACATGCCCTACCTTCCGAACGGAAAGCCGGTCGACATCGTTCTAAACCCGCTTGGTGTGCCGAGCCGTATGAACGTCGGTCAGATTCTCGAGACGCATCTCGGCTGGGCCGGCTATCTGCTCGGCACGCAACTGCAGGAGATGGTCGAAACCAAGGCCAGCGCTGCGGAGCTGCGTGAGCGGATTCGGGCGATCTTCAAGGGCGGCGACATCGTGAAGGTGCTCGACGCGCTTCCTGATGGCGAGGTCGCGGCGATGGCCAAGAGCTGGAAGCACGGGCTTCAACTGGCGACACCGGTCTTCGACGGCGCGAGCGAAGAGGAGATCAAAGATCTGCTCAGGCTCGCCGGAGTGCAGGACAATGGTCAAACAGTGCTCTTCGATGGGCGTACCGGCGACGCGTTCCACGAGGACGTCACCGTGGGCATCATGTACATGCTCAAGCTGCACCATTTGGTCGACGATAAGATCCATGCACGAAGCATCGGTCCCTACTCGCTGGTCACGCAGCAGCCGCTGGGTGGTAAAGCGCAGTTCGGCGGGCAGAGGCTGGGCGAGATGGAGGTCTGGGCGATGGAAGCCTACGGCGCGGCATACGCGCTGCAGGAGTTCCTGACCGTCAAGTCCGACGATGTGCAGGGCCGCACCCGCATGTACGAATCGATTGTGAAGGGGGACTACCAGCTCGAAGCCGGACTGCCGGAGAGCTTCAACGTCCTCATGAAGGAGCTTCAGGCACTTTGCCTGAACATCGAGTTGGTCGAGACCAGTCAAATGGGGCGCAGGTCGGATGACGTCCTTGCCGCGGAGGAAGAGTAAGTCATGAAGGATATCTTCAGCTTCTTCGAAAAGCCGAAAGACCCGCTTGCGTTTTCGGCGATTCGCATTTCGTTGGCGTCTCCGGAGAAGATCCGCGAGTGGTCACACGGTGAGGTTCGAAAGCCTGAAACCATCAACTACCGCACGTTCAAGCCAGAGCGTGACGGCCTCTTCTGCGCAAAGATCTTCGGGCCGGTCAAAGACTACGAGTGCATTTGCGGCAAGTACAAGCGCATGAAGCACCGCGGCATCGTCTGCGAGAAGTGCGGCGTCGAGGTCATTCAGAGCAAGGTCCGCCGTGAGCGACTCGGTCACATCACCCTGGCCACTCCAGTAGCGCACATCTGGTTCCTCAAGAGCCTTCCGAGCCGCATCGGCGCGATTCTCGACATCACGCTCAAGGACCTCGAGCGCGTGCTCTACTGCGAGAGCTACGTAGTTCTCGATCCCAAGGAGACGGCGCTCGAACGCGGTGAAATTCTCACCGAAGATCGCTACCACGACATGCTCGATGAGTATGGCGATGACGCGTTTGAAGCGCGCATGGGCGGCGAGGCCGTTCTCGAGATGCTTCGAGATCTCGACGTTCACGCTATGGCCGAACAGCTTCGCTTGGACCTCAAGGAAGCGACCAGCGAAGCGAAGCGCAAGAAGCTCGCCAAGCGACTGAAGGTCATCGAGGCCTTCCGCGATTCAGGCAACCGCCCCGAGTGGATGATGCTCTCTGTGATTCCGGTACTTCCGCCGGATCTGCGTCCTTTGGTTCCGCTCGACGGGGGGCGCTTCGCGACTTCCGATCTCAACGATCTTTACCGTCGCGTCATCAATCGAAACAATCGACTCAAGCGGCTCATCGAGCTCAACGCGCCGGAGATCATCATCCGGAACGAGCGTCGAATGCTGCAAGAGGCTGTCGATGCGCTCTTCGACAACGGCCGTCGGGGTAAGACGATCACCGGTCCGAACAAGCGTCCGCTCAAGTCCTTGTCCGACATGTTGAAGGGAAAGCAGGGGCGTTTCCGCCAGAACCTGCTCGGCAAGCGAGTCGACTACTCTGGCCGTTCGGTCATCGTCGTCGGCCCGGCGCTCCGTTTGCACCAGTGCGGCCTGCCGAAGAAGATGGCGCTCGAGCTCTTCAAGCCGTTCATCTACAACAAGCTCGAGGAGCGCGGATACGTCACGACGATCAAGAGCGCCAAGAAGCTCGTCGAGAAAGAGAAGCCCGAGGTTTGGGACATTCTCGAAGAGGTCATCACCGAGCACCCAGTGATGCTCAACCGCGCGCCGACCCTCCACCGCCTGGGCATCCAGGCCTTCGAGCCAGTGCTGATCGAGGGCAAGGCGATCAGGCTCCACCCGCTCGTTTGCACCGCGTTCAACGCCGACTTCGACGGTGACCAGATGGCGGTTCACGTTCCGCTTTCCGTCGAGGCGCAGATGGAGACGCGCGTGCTCATGATGAGCACGAACAACATTCTGTCTCCTGCAAGCGGCCGCCCCATCATCAACCCGACGCAGGACATCGTTCTCGGCCTCTACTACATGACACGCGAGAAGACGTTCGGTAAGGGTGAGTACCGCGAGGGCCAAGAAAAGGAAGGTCAATTCACGGGCATTTTCGCCTCGGCCGACGAACTGCGGATGGCGTACGACCAGAATATGGTTGGCCTGCACAGCCGCATTCGGTACCGCTACAAGGGCAAAATCTATGACACCACGGTCGGCCGTGTTCTCGTCAGCGATGTCTTGCCTCCGGGAATGGAGTTCCCGGCGGTCAACAAGGTGCTCGACAAGAAGTCGCTCAGCGCGCTCATCGACGAGTGCTACCGGGCCAGCCGCAACAAGAATACCGTTCTGCTCGCGGACCGCTTGCGCACGATGGGCTTCGAGATGTCGACCCGTGCCGGAATTTCGATCTGCATGGATGACATGATCATCCCAGATTCGAAGAAGGACGTGCTGGGCGCCGCTCAAGAGGACGTCACCACGGTCGTCGAGCAATATCAGGAAGGCCTGATCACCGACGGCGAGCGATACAACAAGGTTGTCGACATTTGGGCGGAAGCTTCCGATCAAGTAGCCCGCGACCTGATGGAATGTATCGGCACCGACGAGGTCGTCGATCCACAGACCGGCGAGAAGACCACACAGCCGAGCTTCAACTCGATCTTCATGATGGCCGACTCGGGCGCTCGTGGCTCGAACCAGCAGATTCGTCAGCTAGCCGGCATGCGTGGCCTGATGGCCAAGCCGTCTGGCGAAATCATCGAGACACCCATCACGGCCAACTTCCGTGAGGGGCTGACCGTCCTGCAGTACTTCATCTCGACACACGGCGCCCGTAAGGGTCTGGCTGACACCGCGTTGAAGACGGCAAACTCCGGATACCTGACGAGGCGTCTAGTCGATGTGGCGCAGGACGCCGTCATCACCGACTACGACTGCGAGACACTCGACGGCATTTGGGTCAGCAAGCTCGAAGAGGGCGGTGAAGTGGTCACGCCGCTTGGCGAGCGTGTTCTCGGTCGAATTGCGCTCGAGGACATTACCGATCCCGTCACCGACGAAACGCTGGTCGAAGCCAACCAAGAGATCGACGAGGCCCGTGTGGCCCGCATCGAAGCGGCTGGCATCGAGCGCGTGTTGATTCGCTCCGTCTTGACCTGTCAGAACCGTCGCGGCGTATGCGTGATGTGTTATGGCCGAGATCTCGGGCGCGGATACGAAGTGAACATCGGTGAAGCCGTTGGTATCATCGGCGCTCAGTCCATCGGTGAGCCGGGCACGCAGCTCACCATGCGAACATTTCACATCGGCGGAGCTGCTGCGCGCGGCAAGATCGAGCAAAGCTCCATCGAGTCACGCTCGGGTGGCGTGGTGAAGTTCGACAACGCCAAGCTCATCACCAAGGCGGACGGCACGGTCGTCGTCATGAACCGCCACGGCGCGGTAACGGTCGTCGACGAGTCGGGTCGTGAGCGCGAGCACTTCACGCTCACCTACGGCGCCTTTGTGAAAGTCAAAGAAGGCGATCGCGTCGAGCGAGGCACGATGCTCGCCGAGTGGGACCCTTACGCCATTCCGATCCTGACCGAGGTTCACGGTATCGTGAAGTACGGCGACGTCGTCGAAGCGGTCACCATGGACGAAAAACTCGACGAAGTGACCGGACTTTCCCGACGCGTCGTCATCGAATCGCGCGATCCCAGCGCGCGCCCACGGATTTCCATCAAAGATCCGAAGACGGGCGACACGCAAAGAACCGGTGCAGGCGAGAACGTGGCCCGCTACTACCTGCCGGTTGGCGCGAACATCATCCCTGCGGATGGTCAGACCGTCGAAGCGGGCGAGATCATCGCGAAAATCCCACGCGAGACCACGAAGACCAAGGACATCACCGGTGGTCTGCCGCGTGTCGCGGAGCTCTTCGAAGCTCGCAAGCCCAAGGATCACGCGATCATCAGCGAAATCGATGGCATCGTGACCTTCGGCAAGGACACCAAGGGCAAGCGAAAGGTCATGATCACTCCGGAGGTTGGTGAGCCGAAGGAGTACCTCATCGCCAAGGGCAAGCACCTGACCGTGAAAGACGGGGATCACGTGCGCGCCGGCGAGCCTTTGATGGATGGCCCTGCAAACCCGCATGACATCCTCAAGGTCAAGGGCGAAAAGGAGCTCGCTGCTTGGCTGGTCGACGAGATTCAGCAGGTCTACCGACTGCAGGGCGTCGCCATCAACGACAAGCACATCGAGGTCATCGTCCGCCAGATGCTTCGACGCGTCCGGATCAAGGAGACGGGCGACACCCGATTCCTTCCGGACGAGCAGGTCGAGAAGACGGTGTTCGAGCGGGAGAACGAGCGGGTCATCGCCAAGGGCGGTCAGCCTGCGGTCGCAGAGCCGCTCTTGCTCGGCATCACCAAGGCCTCGCTATCGACCGAATCGTTCATCAGCGCTTCGTCGTTCCAGGAGACCACCAAGGTGCTCACAGAGGCCGCGATCAGCGGCAAGCTCGATGAGCTTCGAGGTCTCAAGGAAAACGTCATCATGGGCCGCCTGCTTCCCGCCGGTACGGGCCTACCCTGCGTACAACAAAATCGACATGGTGGTCGCGGACGATGCGGTGAAGCCGCTTACGCCTGCACGAGAGTTTCTCGAGCCGGAGCCCGTTGCTGCGGCTGCCAGCGAAGAGTAAGCTCTCACCAGTTTGGTGAAGAGCTATCTATTCGAAACAGACGAACATCGAGCGCTGCGTGAGCAGGTTCGGCGGTTTGCTGCCTCTGCGATTGCGCCGAACGCGCATGCTTGGGAAGAGGCCAACGAGTTTCCCCGCGATCTTTATCAGCGGTCTGCGGCCGCGGGCTTCTTGGGGACGGGGTATCCAGAGGAGCTGGGCGGCGACGGAGGGGACTTGAGCCACGTCCTGGTGGCCGCTGAAGAAATGGTCATTGCTGGGAAGTCGGTGGGGACCTGCGTGGGGCTCGGCAGCCACGGCATTGCGCTGCCGCCAATCGTGAACTTCGGGACCGACGCCCAAAAAGAACGCTACGTGCGACCCACACTTCGGGGCGACAAGGTTTCCGCACTGGGCATCACAGAGCCGGGCGGAGGAAGCGACGTTGCGGCCGTGAAGACGAAGGCGGTCCGCGACGGTGACCACTATCTGGTAAACGGTGCGAAGACCTTCATCACCTCCGGCACGCGCGCCGACTTCGTGACGACCGCGGTGCGGACGGGAGGCGAGGGTCACGGCGGGATTTCGATGCTGATCATCGAGAAGGACACACCGGGCTTCATCGTTGCGAGCAAGCTCAAGAAGACCGGCTGGTGGGCCAGCGACACGGCCGAGCTCGCGTTCGAAGACTGCCGCGTGCCGGCAGAGAACCTCATCGGCCAAGAGGGCGCCGGCTTTCTGATGATCATGACCAACTTCGTCACAGAGCGACTCATGCTCGCCGGCCAGTGCGTTGCAATCGCAGAGCTCGCCTACCGGGAGTCGGTCGCGTACGCCAAGCAGCGACACGCGTTCGGCAAGTCGCTATCGGGCTTCCAGGTGGTGCGGCACAAGCTCGCGGATATGGCGACCGACATTGCCGCCGCGCGCGCGCTCACGGGAGAATGCGTCACGCGCTTCCTCAATGGAGAGCAGACGCCGTCCTTGGCGGCGATGGCCAAGAACGCGGCCACCGACATGTGCTCGCGCGTCTGCGACCAAGCTGTCCAAATCCACGGCGGTTACGGCTACATGCGCGAGTATGTCGTAGAGCGCCTGTATCGCGATGCCCGCCTCTACCCCATCGGCGGTGGCACCCGCGAAATCATGAATGAAATCATCAGCAAGGTGGAAGGCTATTAGAAGGGGGGGCGGCGTGTCCCCCGATGATGAAATCGGCGATGATGGCCGAGAGCTTCTCGATGAAGGCGGGGCCGATTTCGGTCTGGTGCTGGGCCGCGATGCGTTGGACCGATTCGGCGACCGTTTCGTCGGCGCGTTTCCAGGCATCGAGGAGGTCGGCCGCCAAGGCGTTTAGTGTTCTCGTCGACGCTCGGTGATCGACGTCGCGGTAGACACAAAGGAAGGTCGGATCGGGTCTGTAGCCCGCTGCCGGGGTGGGCTTCTCGTGGACGGGGTACTTGAGGCGCAAGACCTCGATCGCAGCGCCCAGCACCGGCCTTCGGTCGAATGCGAACTCGGTTTCGGGTTCTGGGTCCCTTGCTGCGTGCCGCACGCTCCAGCTCGCGATTTCGAAGCGCGCCAGCTCGGCCACCCAAGGTGCTTCGTTGTCTTGCCAGATGGGAATCGCGAACTCTGCCAACTCGGTGGGCACGTAGCGCAGGTACCGAGCCTTGGGCCCCCCACGGCTCAGCCACTCAGCGACGGCACGCCCGAACGCCGCCTCTCCGATCGCCGCTTTGGTGCGAGCCAGGGCGACGCTGATCACCTGCAGGAGCCGGTTCTGGACGAGCTCGCGATACACCAGCCAGCGCTCGCGCGACCCCAGAAGCTCGAGGTCCGCTTCACTTGGTTCGACGTCGAAGCAAACACGCTGCATCGCTTTCGCGCGATTAGCCAGCATGCTCGTCCTGTGTCGCGCTGCGGTAGATCTTCCAGAGCTCATCGACCTCTGCGAGAAGCTCGTCCAGTGGCGGGACGTTGTTGTCCCGCTCGAGCAAGACCGGCACCGGGCCGATCTTCCGCAGCGCATAGTCGAGGAGTTGATAGACCTCATTCGGCACGGCCTCGCCGTGCGTGTCGATGCGCAGTCCGTCGTCGCGAACGAAGTGACCAGCAACGTGGAGCTGCACCACGCGGTCGGCGGGAATCTTGTCGATATAGGCTTTGGGATCGAAGTCGAAGTTGCAACTGTTTACGTAGATGTTGTTCACGTCCAAAAGGAGCTTTGCGTCCGCGCGTTCCAGGACCTCGACCACGAAATCGGCTTCCGCCAATCCGTCTTCGCACTGCGGCGCGTAATAGCTCGCGTTCTCCAAGGCGAGGGGAACGTCGAGTGCGTCTCTCACTTCGATCAATCGCTGAGATGCGATCTGCGCGGCCTCCTCCGTGAATGGAAGCGGGAGCAAGTCGTGAAAGAAGCGATCGTCGACGCCTCCGAGGCAGAGGTGCTCGCTGTGCCAGGGGATCTCGACGTCGGACAAGAACGCCCGCAGCTCCTTGAGGTAGCGGGCGTCGAAGGGCTCGAGCGCGCCGAGGCAAGTGCTGAGCCCGTGGGTGACGATGGGCCAGTCTCGTCGCGCCAGGTCGAGCATCTCCTGGTAGCGGCCCCCTCGATTGACGTAGTTTTCAGGATGAATTTCGAGCCACGCGACCGTTTCCGGACGACGTTCGAGCAGCTCGGATGCGAGGTCGTAGCGCAAGCCAAGGCCGATCCCATGGACGCTGCGGTTAACCTCGGCAGTGCTGGTGCTACTCATGCGGGTCCCGAAAAGAGACGAGCCGCGGCGACAGCTGCCGCCGCGGCTCGAAATATCGTGCTGCCCCAGTCGAGGTCGCGCGACGCGCTCGGACGGTTACTTCGCCCCGCCGCAGCTGCCTTCGCCGCAGGAAGCTTCCGCTGCATCGCCGGCCTTTTCAGCCGCATCCTTTGCTCCGCCGCAGCTGCCTTCGCCGCACGAGGCCTCGGCCGCGGCTGCCGTCTCGGCGCCTGTCGTCGCCTCGGAGGCTTCCGGACCAGCGTCCGACTTACATCCGGCGGTCACACCGAGTGCCGCAGTCGCCATTGCGATGATTGTGTGCTTGAGTGCTGTGTTCATGTTTGAGTACCCTCTAGTTGTTCGTATTCGCATCCGGAGCATTCAAACCGCTCCCCGGTGATGTAACGCGGCGACAAGGACCAATCCCATACCCCGCTTCCCACGAAGGCACGCTAGCCAAGGCGGTGTTGCATCGCAATCCAAAAGCCAAGCGTGCGTCATGCCATGCTCTACGTTCGTCAGGCCTAGATGTTTCATCGGAATTGTTCTGCGGGGCTACTGGCAATCTGAGTCGAATACTCCATAGATTCTGAGGACTTAGATCGTGCAAACCATAGGAAAAATCGCAGGGCTGCTTTGCCTTGTTTCCTGCGCCCACGGTGCGGGTTCCGCTCCGGGCGAGCCGCATCAGGGGGGCATCGCGCACTACAGCGTTACGATCTTTGACAACTTCGTGGGTGCTCGCGTTCGTGCATGCTTCCAGGGCCTGGCCTTGTCGGCGTTGGTTCCGATCGATAGGAGCGCTGTGGAGCAACTGCGGGGTGCTTGGGTCGATAGCATCCCGCAGCAGACCAGTGACGGTAGAATCCTGCTGGGTCAGCAACCTCCGCCTGTTTGCGTAGAGTATGAAACCCGGTTTGAACGAAGCCCGTTTGGACCGGAGGATTCTTCCGCCGTCGTCCTTTCTCAGAGCCAGTGGCTCTGGCGGCCCGAACCGTTTCCCGGGCAGCTGAGCACCTCGGTTCGTTTCACCGTCCCGAGCGCCGGACAGGTCTCCTTGTCATGGCCGCATTCCAATGGCGCATATAGGCCGAGCCGCGACGCCTTCTTCGTCGAGACCTTCGGTGTATTTGGCGCCTTTGACCGACAAGCGTTCTCGGTTGCCGGAACTCGTCTCGAAATCGCACGGCTGGGAGGTACTCCAGTCGACGGGGACATTCGCCGCTGGCTGAGTCGGGCCGTACAAACCACCGCATCGGTCGGTGGTCGATTTCCCCGCGATCGCCTTCAGTTCGTCATCATCCCCGTCGATGGTAGAGGCGCCGACGTTGCTTTCGGGATGGTCCGAAGGGGCGGCGGCTCGTCGATCCTGCTCCTACCGTCCGTCGCCGCTCGCGTGGCTGACCTCGAGGCCGATTGGGTGGCGATTCACGAGCTCTCGCACCTGTGGTTGCCGCGCCTGCACGCCAAGGATCGCTGGCTGTCCGAAGGCGTCGCGACGTACCTGCAGGAGGTGCTCCGCGCGCGCTGCGGCCTGCAGAGCAGCGAACGCGCCTGGACCCGCATCCGCGAAGGCTTCGCGCGTGGCCGACGTTCCGGCTCCGGTCAACCACTCAGCGACGAGAGCCGGACCATGAACCGGACTGGGGAATATCAACGTGTGTACTGGGCCGGCACCGCGTTTGCGTTGGAAATCGACCTCCGGCTTCGCCGCCACAGCAACGGAGAAAGCACACTGCTCACGGTCCTGAGCGACGCGCAGCGCGATTGGCAACAGGAGACCCGTCTCGTTAGCGCGTCTCGCGTCCTGGCTGCGCTCGAACGGGCAAGTGGAGCAAACTTCATCGTGGCGCTCGGCGAACAGTATGCAGCGAGCGCCGACTTCCCTGACACGAGTTACCTGGGTTCGCCCGAATACGACGACCTTCGCGCACAGATCAGCGCGCCTGCCCATCAAGGTTGCACGGTCATCGACGAATCAGCGCAATGATCCGATCGCGCGGGGTAGGGCGCCTCGTTCCAATTCGAATTGCGGATTCGGTACGGTCTGCGCCCGGCTTTAGTAGAGCCCTGCGCGATGCGTACAAGGTGGCAAGCGCGTCGCCCCGTCGGACCTGGTCACCGCGCTGAACGTGCAATCGGATCCCAGCTCCCCAATCGACGGCGTCCTCGGAACGGCTGCGACCTGCGCCCAGACCCATCGATGCATACCCGAGCTCGAGGGCGTCGAGCTTGGTGACGTAGCCATTTTTCGCGGCGCAGATGGTCGTTCGATGTCGTCCAAGCGCGAGTCGATCCGGTGCGTCCACCACGGCCGGATCTCCGCCTTGCGCGCTGACGATTTGGCGCATCTTTTCGAGAGCGCTCCCCTCTTTGACGGCTCTCTCGACGCGTCGTCGCGCCTGTGCCTTGGTTCTCTCGACGCCAGCGGCCCGCAGCATCTCCGCGGCCAGCTCGTAGCTCAGGTGCCGCAGATCGTCAGGCCCTTCACCGTGGAGGATCTCGAGCGCCTCTGTGGTTTCGAGCGCGTTCCCGATCGTGTAGCCAATCGGGCTGTTCATGTCGGTCAGCAGCGCGGAAACCCGCTTCCCGGCCAGGCTTCCTACGCGCACCAGAGATCGCGCCAGCGCCCGAGCGTCCGCCTCGGTCTTCATGAACGCCCCGCGACCAACCTTGACGTCCAGTACCAACGCATCGATTCCCTCGGCGAGCTTTTTCGACAAGATGCTCGAGGTGATCAGTGGGATCGACTCGACGGTCCCGGTGACGTCCCGCAGCGCGTAGAGTCGTTTGTCGGCGGGTGCGAGGTCAGTCGTTTGTCCGATCAGTGCGCAGCCGATCTTTCGGAGCTGCGCGCGAAATTCCCGCACCGAGAGATCCACCCGGAATCCGGGGATCGCTTCGAGCTTGTCAAGGGTGCCGCCGGTGTGCCCAAGGCCTCGGCCGCTCATCATCGGCACCGTCACACCACAGGCCGCGACGATCGGTGCGAGGCAGATGCTGACCTTGTCACCGACTCCGCCGGTCGAGTGCTTGTCCACCTTCGCTGCGTCGATGGCGGCGAGGTCGAGAACCCTGCCGCTGTCGCGCATCGCTAGCGTCAGCGCCACGGTTTCGCCAAAGTCCATCCCCTGGAAGTAAACCGCCATCGCCAACGCGCTCATCTGGTAGTCGGTGACCGAGCCGTCCATGAAGCCGCCGACGAGGCTACGAATTTCGTCGTCTGTGAGCTTCTTTCCGTCGCGCTTCCGAACGATCAGCTCGGGCACCGCCAGGCCTGCTCGTCGTCTCCGCACCATCACTTGCGCCGGGCACGTCGAGGCCGCTTTCGCGGTTCTTGTTGCCCTTCTTTGGCACCGCTGCGCTTCCGTTTCGATGCACCGCGTTTCTTCGCGGGCCCTCCGCGCCGTTGCTTGTCGGTTTGGTCTCGCTTCTCGGTGCGGCGTCCCTGCCTTCTCCTCGCCTCGGTTGGGGCCGCTGCCTGCTCGTGCCCAAGCAGAGAGCCGATCACATTGCGTGATTGGACATTGGCCTCTTCAATACGCACGGTCACGGGGTCGTTCATCGTGAAGATCTTCGACGTACGCACACCGAGTAAACGAATGCCGAGCTCGTCCGGTTCAAAGGTGTCATCGAGCTGCTCGAAGGGCAGCAGGACGCTCACGAAAGGTTCTTCGAGCTGAACGAAGATCCCGAACGGTGCGAAGCCAGAGATGCGTCCATCGAGCTCTTCCCCGATGTGGTCCTGCATGTAGATCGTTCGGTAAACGTCCATGACGTCCCGTTCAGCGATCATCGCGCGCCGCTCCGACTCGCTGGCCTGTACAGCGAAGCGCTGTAGCCGTGGTCGAAGCGCGGCCGCATCGAGACTCTCATTGCGGATCAGGCTTCGAAGCACGCGATGGACCATCAGGTCCGGGTAGCGTCGGATCGGAGATGTGAAGTGCAGGTAGTCCTTCGCGGCGAGCGCGAAGTGACCGGTCGTTGGATCTGTATCGTAAACGGCCTGCTGCATCGCCCGCAGGAGTAGGTAGCGGAGCAGCGGGGCCTCTTCGGTCCCTTCGATGCGGGCGAGGAATCGACTGAGCTGCTTGGGAGTCCCGGCCGATTCCTCGTCGAGCTCGTAGCCGAAGGATTTCGCCACCTGGCAGAACATCGAGATGCGCTCGGGGTCCGGCTTGCCGTGGACCCGAAACACACCTGGAGCCGCGTGCCGCTTGAGGTGCGCCGCAACGGTTTCGTTGGTCACCAGCATCATGTCCTCGACGATGCGGTAAGCCTGCCGAATCCCCGGGTCTTTTCGGGACTGCACGATCTCTTTGGGCTCCCCGTGCTCGTCGAGGACGATTTTTCCCTCGGGAAGGTCGAAGTCGAGCGACCCGCGCTTCAAACGACGTGCCCTGAGCCGCTTCGAAAGGTCGAGCAGGATCTTCAATGTCGGCACACGCTTTTCGGCAGACGGCTGTTGCGGGCCATGCTGGGTGAGGCCCAGCGCGCGCGCCACGCCTTCGTAGTAGAGCTTGCCCTGCGACCGCATCACAGCTTCGAAAATACGATGCGACGAGACGTGACCCTTCTCGTCGATGTGCATCTCGACGGCCATGCAGAGGCGATCGCGGTTGGGTACCAGCGATGCCAAGTTGGTCGAGAGCTCGGGCGGCAGCATCGGGATCGCGCGGTCGGGCAGATAGATACTGGTCCCCCGGATCACCGCTTCGCGGTCCATCGCCGTGCCTTCAGTGACGTAGTGAGAAACGTCTGCAATGGTGACGATGAGACGAAACCCGTTCTTCTCTCGCTCGACCCAAATCGCATCGTCGTGGTCTCGTGCGGTTTCCGGATCGATCGTGACCAAGTCGAGGTCGCGTAGATCTTCGCGGCGCTTTGCAACATCCTTGTCCACGCGCGCTGGCAAGGCAGCCGCTTCTTGTTCGACGTCATCCGGGAACGTTTCCCGGATTCCATCGCGAATTTTGATTTTCTCGACCTCGATGCGTGCGACGCCTTGCGCGCCTAACACTTCGAGGACGCGAACCTCGGGTCTATCCTCACGCTTCTGCGGGAAAGTCACTATCTCGGCGAGCGTCACATCGCTACGTCCGATCGACTTGGGGACCGTTCCGACCACACGCATCGGCGAAGGAAGCCGGTCGTCGTCCGGCTCGAAGCTCATCCCTCGGCCTCGCGGATGTAAGGTCCCGGTAATCTCTTTTGGCCGCCGCGTGACGATCCCCACGATGTGTCCGTCTCGGCCCTTCGAAGAGGGCTTCGCCCGAAGTTGGACGATGTCACCGTGAAGGGCCGGACCCACCGCATCGGGTGGGATGAACACGTCGGAGCTACCGTCGTAGACCTTGACGAAGCCGTAGCCTTGGCGGGTCATCGTCAGCCGACCTTCGATTGGAGGCGTGACCGTCGGGACAGCCGCTTGCCTCTCTTGAGCCTTGCGGCCCCTGCCGCGGCCGGCCTTGACCTCTTCGCGCCCACGCTTCGCCTTCTTCTCGGTCGCGAGCGCGCGAAAACGCAGGCCTGGAAGCTCGGTGACCAGGTTCTCGTCAGCAAGCAGGAGTAGGCGCCGGACGACTTCGTCCTTGGCCTTGCGGGGAACATCGAGCCGTCCGCAGAGCTCGCCCACGTGCATGGCGCGGGGGCCGTGTGACTGCAGTACCTGCAGAATCTCGTTTTTCTCGGGAATGTCTTCGTTCATGGTTTCTATCGCAGGGCGTGAACCCCGCCGTCGTCGGATCCGAAATACAGTGTACCGTCGGATCCGATCTCTACTGTCGAATCGACGTCCTGGCCGACGTTGTATCGCCAGAGCACAGAACCGCTGGGGTCGATGCAGTAGAGGAAGTTATCTTGCGACCCCACGTAGATGCGACCATCCGCATCGATTCGGGCTGAGGCACGCACTCGGCCTCCGGTGGCGACCTTCCAGCGCAGGCCGCCCGAGGGACTTATGGCATAGACGCTCCCATCATACGAGCCGACGATGATCGTTCCGTCTCGCGCGATCGCCGGCGTCGCTCGGACCTCGTCGCCGGTCTTGAATCTCCAGCGCACAGTGCCCGTCTGATCGACTTGAACGATTTCGCCGCGACCCGTGCCAGTGTAAATGTACCCCTCGTCATCGACCGATGCCGCGCCTTCGATGGCGCCGCGGAGCTGTACGGACCAGGCGACCGATCCGTCGGGACGAAGCGCGACTAGCGAACCTTCGGTCGTGCCGATGATCACCAGGCGTGCGGGGTGAATCACCGGAGCGCTCCGAACGTGGTCGGCCGTTGGTTTGTGCCAGTGCAGCCGCCCGAGCAGGTCGACTGCATAGGCGCCGTTGGCTACCACGTAGACCCGTCCGTCGGGGCCCAAGGTGGCCGATGCATCCACGACGTCCTGTAGGGGAAGCTTCCAGCGGGGCTGTCCTTGAAGCGAAAGCGATACGAGCTCTCGTTGGTGCGTTCCGAAGATGATCGATGATCCCGCGATGAGCGCGCTCGGGTAAATCTTCTGCCCGGCCGCGTACCGCCATTTCAGCGATCCGTCGGCATTCAACGCGACGAACTGCCCATCGAGGGAACCCACGTACACGGTGCCGTCGTTTCCGACGACAGGTGATGCAAACACTCGGGCTCCGGTTTGGTAGGTCCAGGCCGGGGTAGGGCTGGCGGACGGGCCCCGGTTTTCGCTTCGACCCGTGTGGGCCGCGTCGCCCATGAAGCCGTTCGCGCTTCGAGGAGTTGCGTCCGATTCGCTAATGTCCGGCCCGACCACGGGCGTCGCAAGCTCCGTGAGCACCTCTTCGACGAAGCGGCACCTGCCTTCGTGACAGATTCGCTCCGCCCGGCACTCCGCGTCCGACATGCACGGTGTAGACGGACGCGAACGGGCGCCGCTACAGGCGGCGAGGACCAACAGCACGAGCAGTGCCAACAGGAGTTGCGGGCTGCAGCGCAAAGCGCGGGGACTATACCATCGCGGATCCATCGTCACAGGCGCGGCTCGCTACCAGCTCAAAAGCCGGATCTCACTTCCTTTTTGCAGGGCGATTTTCCGGCCGTCCGGGCTGATGGCGATGCTGCGGAGGTCGCCGGGAACCTCGTCCCAATCCGCCGGCCGCAGCCAGAGCCCCGCGCCGCCGTTGCGCCAGTCCCGCACGACGACGCCCTCCGGGTGCGGAATCACGTAGCGTGCACCGTTGGCGGTGATCCGAGCGCCACGGATTGGAGCGGGCAGGGGGCTCGCCGTGCCCAGTTCGATCGGCCGACCCGTCGGCTTCGCGAACTGATTGAGTGGCACGACCCGGAGAAGGTCTCCCGACGCGGCCACGAGCCCTTGCGGCGCCCAGCCGAGCACCGCCCACTCGAAAACCGTTGCGGGTCGATCGATGGGAGTCCTGCAGGGCGTCTTGCTCGACCGCCTCTCGATGGCTGCGCGATGGCTTTGCTTGCCTCGGATGGGGCCGAGCTCGGCTTCGAAGCCCGCGCAGGTGGCACGCACCGACCGGACGGAGAAGCGACCACTCGGATCACGAATCGCGGGTACGAGCGCGGCTGGCAATAGCGGCGTTTTGATGCCCGAGCTGAGCTGGACCTGGCGCGGTGCTCGGGCATCGATCACGAGGGTGTCGGGGTCTCGGAAAGAGAGCGAAGCCTGGCCGCCCTCGATGTCGACTAAACGCCAAGTCGCCTCCGCATTGGCTTTGGCTTTGCGCCATGCAGCTTGAACGAGGTTGCGTTCCTCGGCGCTCGGTTCGAGCGCCGAATTTTGCCACCATCGCTGCAGCTCGAGCGCTCGAACGAAGCTTCCGGACCGAATCGCGGCGGACATCGCTACCGAGACAGCGCGCGCCGTCGCGGGCGAGCGCTGACACTGCAAGCCCTGAGTTCCCGAAAGCCCGACTCGGGCAGCACCGCTTTCGCGACAGAGTGCGACGAACGCATCGAGAACGGTCATTGCGCGTGCGTTGGCGCTCGTGGGATTCGCTCCGAACGAATCCCAGGCGGCATCGGCGAGCTCTTTCAGGCTTGCCTCGGGCTGCGAAACGTCTCTCGCGAAACCACCCGGCCTGTTCAGCCACGCCAATGGGATGACTGTCTTGCCAATGCGCAGGTTCGCAACGACGTCCTCGTAGCCATCCGCGTCGCGGTCTTCCACAGCGAGCTCGATTTCGATGTCCGTGCTCGACTGCTCATTGGGCGGCAGGACGGTGATCCGCTCTCTGACGCGCGGCTGAGCCTCGATCGTGACGAGCCACACGTTGGTTCGTCTCCCGGTCTCGCAGCGGTGTTCGATGCGAGCTTCCACCAAGGAGCTCGAAATCTGTCGGATACTAGCGGTCGGTTCCACGCAATGCGCGGGCACGAGGAAGGAATCGATGGAACGTGAAGAGACGTCGAGGCCGCGGGGGTAAGCGGCCTGGAGACGAATCTCCTTGGGGTCCGCCGACACGACCAGGGCGTCGGCCGGCTCGCTTCCATCGAGATTCAATTGCAGCGCGGCCAAGGCATAGCCCGCTTGGAGAACCAAGGTGGACTCCGCGACGCGAACCTCCACCTGGTCGGGTCCGTAGCTCTCCCCAACGTGCAGCTCGGGCGCTCCCTCCTCGGCTTCGGTCGCGGGCTCGCTTGCATCGCGGCCCGCGTCCTTGAGGCCGAAAGGAACCTGCTTGCGGCCAGAGCAGCCCCAAACGAGCCCACCGGTGACCAACATGAGCAGGACAGCAGCCCGGCGCTGCGATCGGCACGGGTTCATGCGAATGGATTAGCACGCGCCTGCGGGCGAAGCCTCAAAAGCGTCACTCGGGCCCCGGCACGCAAATCGCGTCGTTTTCGTCGACGGGGCATGAGGCGAGATCGGCTCCGCAGAGGCTGGTCGCCCCGAGGCAGCGGAAGCCTTGCTGACAGTCCCCGTCCACGAAGCAGGGGTCGAAACAAATCAAGGTGTCGTTGATACCCCCTGCGACGCTAGATGGGTAGCAACTCCCGAAGAGCCCAACATAGGCCCGCGGACAGTCCAAAGAGACGGAGCCTTCGACGGCGCAGGTCAAGGTGCAGATGGAATTGATGTAGTCGAAGCCGGCGAACTCCACACTGAGCTCCTCGCAAAGTGTCGCGCTTTCGACACATTCGTTGACGTCGAAGCAGGCATCGTACACCGGCGTGAGGAATTCGCTCCCAGGGGAGTTGCCGCAGCCATGCACCGCGGCGAGAATCAGCGCAGATAGAAGGGGCACCGACATGGGCGCGGTTCGAGGCATCGCGTTAGTTTAGCCAGCGCGGCTCGTCGGCGCGACCGCCCTTCACCACACCCAAGGAGCTCTTCTTCTTGCGCCGTTTCGCCCGGCGGCGTCGGCCGCCTGGGGGCCGCCGAAGCCACTCGATGAAGGCGATGCCGCCGCCGAGGGCGCCGATGTCCGCTGCGAGCGCCACTGCGTCCCCGGAGGTGATGAACCTCAAGGCACTCAGTCCGAGCATGAGATAGATGATGTGCTCGGGCTTCATGTCGATGACACCGAACAAGCTCATCCGCCCCTGGCCGCGGTACGACCATGCGAATGCCGAGATCGAGGCCCAGAGAATCGCCTGGGCACCGTATAGCGGGGTCGAGCTGGGAATGAGCAGCCCGACGATGAGCGCCATGACGGCGGACGCGAGCACTGCGACGGCGCAAAGCTGGATGGTACGCTTCTCCCCGAAGCGCTGCTCGAAAGGCGCTAGCATCCACCAGAGAAACACGAGCTCGATCAGCATCGAAAAAACCGACGACGGGCCAGTCGGAAACGCGAACGCGTAGGTGCCGAGCTGCCAGAGGGTCGCGACTCCGGGCTGCGCCGTGTCGAGCGCAAGAAACCCGAAAACGGGTATGCCGGCCCAGTTCTGAAGCAGGATTTGCACAATCCACGCTCCAAAAAGCACGATCAGCAGCTTTTTTACGAACGGAGTGAGTGGCGGAAAGCGGAACACGGACTTGGTATGGCTATCCTAGGGTTCGTTTGCAAGGGATCAAGGCGCGGGGCATTCGACGCCTGCATCCAAGGTTCGAAAGTCGATGGTGCCGACGTCGAGGATCAGGTCGGTTCCACCGTCGATGGTCTTGATAGGGGTGATTTGAATCGGCGAGCAGTCGACCACGAATTTGAGGTCCGTCGTCGCACGCCAGCGCGACTTGTACTCCTGCGGCTCCTCCTCCGGAGGTAATCTGAGAATCTTGCCCGTGCCGCCGCAGCGATTGCGCGTCACGAGGATCGTGTCCAGGTACGCTGCCCCGTCAATGACAATCGCGTTGGAGTCGCTCGATGCGTCACATCGCAGTGTGAACTCCGGCGCCGCCCAGAACTGACGCACCGGGTCGTCGATGATCGCGAGCTCGACCAGTGCGATGTTGCCGCATGTCTCTGCGGTCGGGTTCTGCCCGTCGACGAGCCAGCGCCCCCGGACGTGCACATCGCAGCCCGACGGATTGAATCGCACATCCTCGACACAGCCCGCCGGTAGCGCACCACCCATCACAGCCAGCAGAAGCACGAGCGTTGGAACCCTCATCTTCGGGTAGCCTATCGCGCCCGAAAATGCAGTCAATTCGAGAGTTGACAGCGCGCTTTCCATGCTTAGTTTGCCTCCATCGTTGGAAGATGGCCCATGCGCGATGGTGGCGCTGCGGCTTGATCCAACCGTTACCGGGCCTGCGAACGCAGGTTGACGGAGGAGTACATCATGCTGGTTCGTTGGGATCCATTTGAAGAGATGAATCGCCTCCATGACCACTTCCTAGGTGGCAGGGGGCTTGCAAAGCAAGCGTTTCAAATCGCGGTCGACATCCGCGAGGAAGCTGACGCTTTTTACGTGGACGCTGAGGTCCCGGGCCTGACCGCAGACGAGGTCAAGGTCGACGTCGAGAACAAGGTGCTCACACTCAGCGGTGAGCGCAAAGTCGAGAAGGAAGAGACCGAGGGCAGCTATCGTCGCGTCGAGCGACAGTACGGCAGCTTCACCCGATCGTTCAGCCTTCCCGAAACGGTCGACGCCGACCATATCAGCGCCGACCTCAAGGACGGGGTGCTCGAGCTCCGGCTTCCCAAGAAGGAAGCGCCGACGCCGCGAAAGATTTCGGTCAAGGCCGGGTCGAAGTAAGTCGAAGTAAGGCTTGCATGGAACCATCAAGCGGCCTCGTCGTCGGACGGGGCCGCTTCTGATTGCAGTGTTGCTCCTTGGGTTTGCGCTGCCGCGGGTGGTGGGGGCCGGTCTTGGGTGGGTTGTGGTTCGGCTTGGTTACACCGCCCGCCCACCCCCACCCGTAATCCTCCCTGGCGCGGCATTCGCTTTGCTCTGCCTTGCCGGCGCGTTCGCGCCGGGCTTCGCCCTTCGGGCTCGCGCTGCCGCGGGTGGATGGGGGCCAGGTCTTGGGTGGGTTGGGTGGTACGGCTTGGTTACACCGCCCCGCCCACCCCCACCCGTAATCCTCCCTGGCGCGGCATTCGCTTTGCTCTGCCTTGCCGGCGCGTTCGCGCCGGGCTTCGCCCTGCGGGCTCGCGCTGCCGCCTGCCGGTTGGGAAGGTTGTGTGGTCCTGTCTCCGTATGGAGGGGCGCGGAAAAAACCCGTCATGGGGTGGAGTCGACGTAACGAGTGACAATCGGCAAGACAGCAACCCGCTCCGATTGGCGCGAGTTCCGAGGCTCGGCTTGCGTGGTCCAGGCCCCCAAGTGCTTCCGACCACATCTGCAAGCCGAGCCGTTCGATGGAACCCCGTGACGGGCTTTTTCCCGCGCCCCGGTAGCTGCGGCACCAGTTCTGGTTACACCGCCGACTAGTGAAAAACTTCGTCGACCAGAAGCCGTTGCTCGAGCTTGTGCGAGGCGCCGGAACCCGTCGCAGGGCTCGCGCTTTCCGGTCGGGCGATGCAACGCAGAGGTTGCTCGTTGCCCAAAATTTCCGGGAGCCGCGCACGCATGAAGTACCAGGCGCCCATGTTCCAAGGTTCCTCTTGGACCCAAACCAAATCGACGTCTTTCGGATACGGGGCCAGGCGGGCTTGGAGCTCGCTCGCGCGAAGCGGATAGAGCTGCTCGACGCGTATGATTCCGATGTCGTCGGCGTTGGTCTGCTCTCGGCGCTCGAGCAGGTCGTAGTAGATCTTGCCGGTGCACAGGGCGAGGCGCCGAACCTTGCTCGGCTGAACGGAGGGGTCGTCGGGGATGATTCGTTGGAAAGACCCGTCGGCGAGCTCGTCTAGGGTGCTGACGGCGCGGCGGTGTCGAAGCAGGCTCTTCGGGCTCATGACGATCAAGGGCTTACGCCAGGGACGAAGGACCTGACGCCGCAGGCAGTGAAAGAGCTGCGCCGGGGTCGTGAGGTTGACGACCTGCATGTTGTCCTCGGCGCAGAGCAAGAGGAAGCGCTCGAGTCTCGCGCTCGAGTGCTCGGGCCCTTGGCCCTCCATGCCGTGCGGGAGCAGCATGACCAGGCCGCTCAGGCGCTGCCATTTGTCTTCGGACGAGGAAATGAACTGGTCGATGATCACCTGGGCGACGTTGACGAAGTCGCCAAACTGAGCCTCCCAACAAACCAGGGCGTCCGGCGAGTCGAGTGAGTAGCCCCATTCGAAGCCGAGGACGCCGACTTCCGAAAGCGGGCTGTCATAGATCTCCAGGTGTGCCTGGTCGGCGCTCAGATGCCCGAGCCGGGTATATCTGCGGCCGGACTTTTCATCGAAGATCACCGCGTGCCGGTGGCTGAAGGTCCCGCGGCGGACGTCCTGGCCGGTTAGCCTGCAGCGGACGCCCTCGAGGAGAAGACTTGCGAATGCGAGGTTCTCGGCGGTTCCCCAGTCGACGCCTTCGCCGGTCTCCATGACTTTGATTTGCTTGTCGAGAACGAAGCGCTGAATGCGCGGGTGCGGGGTGAACCACTCCGGGTAGCTCGTTAGCTTGCCCAGGGCATCGATGAGCGTTGGTTTTGGAATTCGTGTGTCGGCGTCCGGGACGTCCAAATCGCTGCCGCCCCTGTAGCCGGTCCACAGGCCCAGCATCGTTGCTGGGATGAGGTCGTAGTTCCCGTTGTTGCGCGTGTCCTCGAGCGCGCGCTCCAGCTCCTGCTGGCGCTGGACCTTGATGTCCTCGGCTTGCTGCGTGGTCAGCTTCCCCGTCTTGATGAGGTGGTCGATGTAGACCTCGCGGACCGTCTTCTTGCGGTCGATCGCCTCGTACATCTCGGGCTGCGTGAATCGCGGCTCGTCGCCCTCGTTGTGACCGTACTTTCGGTAGCAGAACAGGTCGAGCACCACGTCGCCGTGGAAGCGCTGACGGTATTCGGTGGCCAAGGTCACCGCCTGGGCCACCGCTTCAGGGTCCTCGCCGTTCACGTGGAACACCGGGCAGCGCAGCATTCGAGTGATGTCGGTGCAGTACGCGGTCGAGCGCGAGTCCTCGGGGTTCGTGGTGAAGCCAATCTGGTTGTTGACGACGACGTGAATCGTGCCGCCGGTTTCATATGCCGGGAGCCGGCTCAGGTTCAGGGTCTCGGCGACCACGCCTTGGCCTACGAATGCGGCGTCGCCATGGATCAAGAGAGGCAGCACGCTGACCCGGTCCTCATCTCCTTTTCGATCTTGCTTGGCGCGGACGCGGCCTTCGACCACTGGGTTCACGAACTCTAGATGGCTCGGGTTGAAGGCCAAGGTCATGTGCATGTTGTTGCCGCTCGCCGTCTTGCGATCGAGCGAGTAGCCGAGGTGGTACTTCACATCGCCGGTGCCGACGTACTTCTCCGGGTCGTCATCCTCGAACCCTGCGAAGATCTGCCGCACGTTCATTTCCATGATGTTGACCATCACGTTGAGTCGCCCGCGGTGCGCCATGCCGATGACCATTTCCTCTACGCCCAGCTCGGAGGCGCGCTCGGTGAGGATGTCGAGCATGGGAATCACGCTCTCGCCGCCCTCGAGCGAGAAGCGCTTGGCGCCGGTGTACTTCGTATGCAGAAATTGCTCGAAGATCTCGGCGTCTGTGAGCTTGGTGAGGATGCGAACCTGCTGCTCGCGACTCAGGTCGATGTGGTTTCCGGTGAGCTCCATGCGGTCGCGGAGCCAATCGCGCGCCTTCCGGTTCTCTAGGAAGGTGAACTCGGAGCCGATCGTTCGCGAGTAGGTGTCTTTCAAGCGTGCCAGAATCGAGCGCAGCGATTCGTTCGGCGGCCCTGCCAGGTTGCCCGTCGCAAAAATGGTGTCCGGGTCGACATGGGCGAGCCCGTAGCGCTTCAGAACGAACTCGTCTCCGGACGGCTTGCGATGCAAGCCCAGCGGGTCCAGGTCGGCGTAGAGATGACCGCGTACGCGATGCGCATTGATGAGCGCGGAGAGACGGGCCTGCAGCTCGTTGGCTGCGAGCAATTCGGATGAAGGCGGAAACGACGTGCGTGCCTCGGGGAGGATGGGCTCGAAGGTTGTTTCCGCGGTGGGTGGCAAGAGCACCGAATTTCGTACGCCCCCCGCAACCTTGGTGCCGTCGACGAGCGCGACGGGGCGTGGCGCTGCCGGCGCTGCTGAGCCGTTTCCATCGGAGTCCAACGGTGCCGCCGGGCTTAGCAGGCCCGTGGCGGTGACGGGCGCCATGATGGTCCCCGCGCTCGAGATCTGGGGCCAGTCGGTCGGCGCTAGGCTTTCGAAGTACGAGCGCCACGCCTCGTCCACTGCAAGCGGGTTGTCCACCCACTTCAGAAACTGCTCCTCGACCAGTCCTTGGTTTACGCCGAAATCTGCGGTCATCTCCGAGTCGTGGCTCCAATAACCCCGGTCGCTGGCAGAGCCTAACGCGTTCGCCTGCGAGGTGCTAGCGCGCGGCCTGGTCCTGCTGCAATACCTGGCACATGATGGGCTTCGATGGCTAGAATCTTCATCATTCTCTCTGGCTTGCTCGGCTTTAGCGCCGTGGCGCTCGGCGCGTTTGGCGCGCATGGCTTGCAGTCTCGCCTCGGTTCGCTTCCAGACGCCGTCAAGCGCTTGGACTGGTGGACCACAGCCGCCCACTACCACCTGACCCATGCGCTGGCGCTGGCGCTGGCCGCCTGGCTCGTCCATCGCGGTGCAGGCGCCTCGGCGCTGTTCGCGGGCTGGGCATTCTTCGCTGGAGTCGGCCTCTTCAGCGGTAGCCTTTACATGATGGCAATTACTGGCCAGACGAAGCTTGGAATGATCACCCCTTTCGGTGGTTTGCTCTTCTTGGTCGGCTGGGGCGCCATCATGGTCGCGGGCTGGCGGCTTGGGGCCGGAAGCTAGCGCTGCTGTTGTTGCTGCTGTGCCCGGATCTGCTCGCGGAGTTGCTCCATGACTTCCGGGGGAAGCTGTGGCTGGCCGCCCGCCGCCGGCCCCGCTGGTGGCTGTGCCTGTGGCGGCGCTGACGGCGTGCTCGGTGCCTCGAACGCTGCAGCGTCGGGCTGTAGTCGGTTCGCGAGGTACTGCGAGATCACATAGACCGTCGGCTCTCCCCTGCGCCGCAGGTACTGCTCATCTCCTTGTTCGGTGGCGGCACCGAGCTCGAGCACGATGAGATCGGGGGTCTCGGCCAAGGTCAAAGTCACTGTCGCTCGGGGCTCGGTCAGCCCGGCCCGCGCTTCAGAAATATCCTCCGCAGCGAAGTCGGAGGCGACCAGCCGAGCGGTGGTCGAAACGGTGCCCGTCACCTGCTTCGGATCGAAGTCGCCGAGGGCCTTGTGACCTTCCCGGGCAGCCCAAGCTTCTCCTTCACGCTCGAAGGCAAAGGTCCCCTTCGGACCTTCGAACCGGATCGCTTGCACGTCCTCGGGCTTCACGCTGACGACTTTGCGATCGCGCCAGGCCTTGAGGTCACGGTCAAACGCATAGCGAAGCGAGCCGCTCGCTCCGAACACCTCGCTGCGGTCGTCGATTCGAACCATGGTCATCCCGTTGCCGTACTTGCCGACCATCAGTTCGCTGAGGGTCTCGTCTCCCGCCTTCACCGTGACCCGCACCGCGTTGTCTTCGTCCACTTGCAGGCGTGCATAGTGGTCCGGCTTCGTTGCGACGATACGGCCAATCTCGAGCTCTGCGAGACGATTGAGCGCCGAGTCGACGTTGTTCTGATCTGCTGTGGCCTCCAGCGGCTCGATGATCTGCCAGGAGTCGTCGACCTTGGACAGCACTACGCGCCCATCTTGAGGCCGGGTGATCGTGAGCGAGGTGATCGCAGCCTTATCGAGCTCAATCGTCGGAATCTCCCCGGCGCTCGCGGGTTGACGGTTCCTGCTGTTCACCGCCCAGGCCGTCAGGCCGAGAAGCACGAAGAACACCAAGGCTCCAATCGCAATTCGGTTCTTTCGCCATTCCATTGCGAGCATTCCCCCTGCTTAGAGTTTGAGTGTCTTCTTCTTGTTCAAGCGTTGCCGCCAGCGCAAGAGCCCGAAAAGAGCAACCAGAAACGGAATTCCGATTGTGTTGATCCACCGATAGCCGAGCTTCTTGGCATCCCAGGACTCGATCGCGGCCCTGCGCTCTGCGAGTGCCGACTCGACCCCACTTTCGTCGCCCTGCTCAGCGGCCGCAAGCGCAGTGCTTTCCGACACGAGGACGGAATCGGGAATGTCGAGCGCGGGCTCTTCAGTCGTCTTGGCTCGAATCGCGATCAAATCCGAATCGGCCGCCAGCCAATCGATCGCGTTCAGCGCCAACGCCAGCGCCGCGTTCATCTGTACGTCGCCCTGCTGCGGCCGCGGTGGCATGAACGCGTCCTCGAGAAACGTTCCAGTGCCGACGACCAGGACCCGCACATCCTTTTCCGCAAGCGGCGGGACAGGAATGTCGTTGGCATCGTCTTCGTTGATCGGGGCCGCGAACGCCGAAGGCAACTTGCCCTCTACCGCGACCATGAGGTCGAACGGGCCGGCGTCCTCGCTCATCTGCCAGTCTCTTGGATTTCGTGGCGCGAGCGAAATCGTTTCCCCGGACATCGTCCAGGAATCTTTGGATGAGCTCGCGAGCACCGTGAGGGTGGAGTTCGCGGGCGCTTCTCCAAGCTCGAGAGGTGCGACGAACGGCAGCATGGGCGAGGCGAGTCGAAACATGACGGGGTGCTCCCGCTGAGCTTCTTGGAGTTGAAGCACCGGGATAGGCGGGTACGGCACGAGCACCTGCAAACCGAGCGGCCCCGCCATCGGCGCGCGGCTGCACTGCGCATCGGCCACGAGCTTCGAGCTCAGCCGAACACCCCAAGCGCCCAGCAGGCCATCTAGCCGCAGGCTCAGCGTTCGGGCTGAGGGGCCACCCTGACCACCGAGGTCGACTGCGATCGCGCCTCCGAAGACACCAAGCGAGCCACCACGCACCACGAATTGATCGATGCGCCTCAGCTCCTGGTCGCTGAACGGCTCTTGAGGCCCGACGATCAAGAGTGCAGCAAGCGCAGGGTCGATTTCTTGAGTAATGTCGACTTCGCGGACTTCGTAGAGCGAGAGGACGGAGCTCAGGCTCGTGAGCCCCTGCTCGAGGCTCGGTCCGCCGTGGCCGCCGACGACCCCGATCGGCTTGCGCTCGCCGACCAGCTCCTTGATCGCCGAGGTGATCATGTATTCGAGCCCAGTGGTGTCCTGAATGACCGGAATCGTCCGAGTCTGATCGAGATAGCGGAGCACCATGCCGCGGTAGCCTTCGACCACGGCGACCTGGTCCTCTTCGATTTTCTGATGTGCGACCCGCTGTACGCCGTCGGCGCGCGCGGCCTCCTGCTTAGCCTCGTCGTCTGGATTGACGAAGCGAACGATGATTTGGCCGTTCGATGCCGCCGAGTATTCCGCGAGCAAGTCCCGCACCTGACGTTCGGTGGCGTTAAACGGAGGGGGAAGGTTCTCGGTGAAGTAGGCCGTGACCTCGAGGCGGTCGTCCAGGTTCGAAGCGAGCCGCGTGGAGCCCTCGGCCAAGGAGAAGAGCCGGTTTTGGGTGAGGTCGATTCGGGGCGACCGAAAGTATGCGGCAAGCACGTTGAGCAGAATCAGAATGCCGCCCACGATCAAAAGAAAAATCAGCGATTCGCTAGCGGCGCGTTTTTGAACGTTCGACGACATCGTTCAGCTCCACCGCCGTGATTCCAGTGCCCGAAACGCGACGGCAAGCGCGAATACGACCACGGAAACGAAGAAGAGCACATCACGCAGGTCGATCACACCGCGTGCCATGCTCTGAAAATGATAGTCGAACGAAAGCCACTGCAAGGCCGATGCAGCGTTCGTCGGGAGCAGCGCCAAAAACTTGTCGAGCACCCAAAAGAAGACACTCAGGGTCAGCGCGACGAAGAGCGCGATGAGCTGATTGCTCGTCCAACTCGATGCCATCAAACCGATGGCAAGCACTGCCGACCCCTGCAGCAACAAGCCGAGGTAGCCGCTCCAAACTGGGCCCCAGTCGAGGTCGCCAAGGGTGGAGATGCTGAGCGGGTAGCTAATGGTCAGGGCGAGGAGGACCGCATAGAGGCCCAAAACGCCGAGGAACTTTCCGACGATCACCTGCGCCTCGGTCACGGGCATGGTGATGAGAAGCTCGATCGTGCCGGTTCGCTTCTCCTCGGCGAGCAGACCCATCGTGAGGGCAGGGAGTGAGAAGACGAGGATCAAGCCGAGCCAACGAAACATCTCTCGAGCGCTCGCGCGGCCGAATAAAAAGAACGTCTTCCAAAAGAAGAACCCGAGCGTCAACAGGATGATGCAAATGACGATGTAGGCTACCGGGCCGTTGAAGTAACTTCGAAACTGGCGTCCAGCGATGGTGAGAACCGGTCTCATGATGAGGCTCCTCCGTTGCCCGTAGTGAGCTGTCGAAAGATGTCTTCGAGGTTTTCGCCGCGCTGCTCGAGGCCCAGCAGAACGAGCTTGGCGGACACCGCCGCCTGGAAGATTTCGGCGCGCAGGTCTTGGTTGCCCTTGGGGACGACTTCGACCCGCAGCTCTCCAGGCGCTCCGCCCGATTGCTCTTTCACACTATGCGCGTCGCCGATGACCGAAAACACGTCGCGGATTTCGCTGGAGCTGTGGCCGTTCTGCTTCACCGTCGCGATGAACCGCGGCTTCCCGGCGCGCGCGGCGAGCTCGTCGGGCGTGTCGTCGGCGACGAGTTGGCCCTGCGAGATGATCAGGACGCGCCCGCAGGTCAGCCGTACCTCTGCGAGGTTGTGTGTCGATAGAATGACGGTGCGCTCGCGACCGATATCCCGAATGAGCTCACGAATCTCGGAGGCCTGGTTTGGGTCGAGGCCGCTCATCGGCTCATCGAGGATGAGCACAGGAGGCTCGTGGATGAGCGCCTGGGCAAGACCAACACGCTGGCGAAAGCCCTTCGAAAGCTCGCCGATGCTCTTGCCGATGACCTCGCCGAGGCTGGTTTCCTCGACGACCTGGCGGAGCCTCGCCTCGAGACCCGCACCGCGAAGCCCGCGCATCCTGCCGACAAACTGCAAATACTCGAGCACCAACATCTCGGTGTAGAGCGGGGTGCTCTCGGGCAGATAGCCGATGAGCTCGCGGACCGCGAGGGGGTCCTCGAAGATGTCGACGCCGCCAACCTGGGCGGTCCCTCCGGAGGGCGCGATGAAGCAGGTCAGGATCTTCATCGTGGTGGTCTTCCCGGCTCCATTGGGTCCAAGGAAGCCGACGACCTCTCCGCGATTCACTTGAAAACTGGCGTTCCGTAGCGCGGCGACCGTACCGTACTGCTTGGTCAAGTCCCGCGCATCGATCATCACATCGCTCATAAACTCCCTCGCGCGTGATCCGTTGCTTTTTCCAGGGCTGGCGGAGGTTACCTCTGGCTCTAAGCCTGTCAAGGGACCTCCCGGGACCCCAACAGGGATGGCCGGGGCCTTATTCCAATGGTTGAGCTTGAAGACTCCCGTGGCACGATCACCCTCATGAGTCCGTTGCAGGCAGTTTCCCGGCCGAAAGCGCCACCGATGACGCGCATCCGCAGTGTCGCGCACCGGGTGGCGGATTTTTGGCCGCTCACATGGCTGGGACTGGCGGTCGCCCTCGTCGCGTCGGTGGCCCTGGTCAGCTTCGGCTTCAAGAGGCTCGACCTGGTCCTCCTGGTCCTCGGCTATGGCGGCGCCGGGCTTCTGCTGATCTCTACCTCGCTCGTCGTGTCGCAGCGCGCTTGGGCTCTGGATTTGGCTCAGACGTGCATCGTTTTCATGGCGCACGTCGACCTTCGAGACGGGGATGCCTTTGCTGACCGGATTCTCGCTGCCGTCGATGTGGTGGTTGCCCTTGGTGCAGTTGCGTTGGTCCTGGCAGACGCCGGACGCGCTGCCGGTCGAGCCTTCATCCGAAGCCGGGCGTCTCAAAGAGAGAGTAATCCTTGGTCAGCGCGGCATCTTCGAATCGATCACGCGTCGATTGGTGATTCAAGATGCCTTCGGCCTGGCGCGGGTCGTGTTGACGCATCGTCAGCTCGGGCCGATCCAGGTGCTTCCCCATCTCGGCGGCATCCGGCGCCTTCCGGTCCTGACCTCGCTCACGGGCGGCGAGGAGTTTCCGCATCCGATGGGGCTCGAGGACGGCGACCGAGTCGAGCTTCGAAGGTATGTCCCCGGCGATTCGGCGCGTTTCATTCATTGGAAGGTGTTCGGCCGCACCAGGAAGCTGATGGTGCGTGTTCCGGAGCGGGCCTTGAGCCGCGCTCGAAGGACGGTCGCCTACCTCGTCGCCGATGCGCACGACGAAGCCGCCGCAGCAGCGGCGCGGGCGGCCATCGAAGAAGAGGCGCTCGGCAGCGAATGGCAGTTTGGAGCCGATGGCTCGCCCGAGGCCACCTCCGATCGCACTGAGGCCCTGCACAAGCTGATGACCTCCTCACGACATGCGGTCGAGAGCGGTAGCGGCATGAAGCGCTTCTTGGCAGAGGTCGACCCTCGCGGCCCCGCGGCCCTCGTGGTGTTTGCGCCTCCGACCATGGGTTCCTGGCTCGATGAGATGCGCTCGCTGACCATGCGACGCTACGGCCGCGTGCGCGTGGTCATCGCGGTCGACGCCGTTCACGATCCGGATCCTCAGCCGG
Organism: uncultured delta proteobacterium; assembly: GCA_963712235.1. Taxonomy (GTDB): domain Bacteria; phylum Myxococcota_A; class Polyangia; order Polyangiales; family Houyiibacteriaceae; genus SG8-38. Next base: position 245,018 of record CAVQHC010000007.1, on the reverse strand, counting down.
GTTGGCGTCGCCTCTTGCTCAAGCCCGCGCAGGCATCGGGCGTCGACCGCACGGACCTCGAGAGAGTCGGACGGGCGCTTGGTCAGCTTCGATGCGAGGTCGTCATCATCGACCGCGTCAGTGGTCGCTTGATCGGAGACGGGACGCATCTCAGCTCTCCCTGGAGAAACGCTGCATGACGGCAGACGCCCATCCAGAAGCAAGCGGAGTTGCGATGGCGTTGGCCGAGGTCGGTCGGGCCATGATTCACGGCCTCGCCTGGGCGGTCTTGGTCTCGACGATGGCTCCGCCGAGCTCGGTGCTCGTCGCGTTTGCAGGAGGCTTTGGTGGCAGCCTCGTGGGCTCCCAACTCGGGCAGTCGCGAATCCGTACCTCGGCGATCTTCGCAGGAGCGGTGTTTCTGATCGCCTTGGTGGCATGGTTTCGCGCTTCGCTCACACACGGCTCGTTCTTGGCAGCCTCTTTCGGCCCAGTTGGCGCGCTTCGGCTGGCGAGCATGCTCACGGCGCTCTTGGTCGCTGCGATCGGCAGCGCGGCGACGCGGGCGAGTTCCACGCGTCGGGCGATCTTTTCGGTGTTCGAGTTGCTGCTCGTTGCCGTTGCGTTTGGGCAGCTCTTCGTCGCGCATCGACACGGCGCGATCAACCGACCGTTCTATTTGGCCGACTGGATCATCGCCCTCGGCTGGGACCCGACCTGGCTCTTTCTGTTCATGGGCGGGACGGCGACGGTCTTGGGCCTCGTGCTTTTGCTTCGCGAGCAGCGATTCGGCCGCGCGGTTCTCAATCTGGGTATGATCGGGCTTTTGCTCGCGTTGATTGTCGTGGCCACACCTCTGGTCGGAATGCCGCCTCCGCCCGATGGAGGAGGTGGGCTCGGTCTTCGTCCCGAGGAGTCCGAAGCCAAGGAAGGCAAAGGTCAACAGCAGGAGCGAGGCGGGGCTTCCGCCAGCGAGCTCGAGTTTCGGGACAAGTACAACCCCGGCGGGGCCCGCGTTCCAGTGGCGGTCGTTCTCTTCCACGACGACTACTCGCCGCCGAGCGGGGTCTACTATTTCCGACAGGGCGCGTTCAGTCAGTACAACGGGCGAAAGCTGGTGGTCTCCGGGCGAAAAGACATCGACAATGATCTCATCCCGTATTTCCCGGCGCGGCTTTCGGAGATCGCGAACGCACCCGAGGTCAATGAGAATCGCGGACCCCTAGAGACGACGATCGCCCTGATGGCCGACCATACCCAGCCGTTTGCCCTCGAGTCGCCGATCGAGGTCGAGCCGATGCAAAACCCTTCACCGAATCGATTTCGTCGCGTGTACCGCGCGATGTCCGCCGTGCTCACGGCCGACTATACGTCCATGCTCGACGCAAGCCCGGGGTCATCCGACTGGTCCAAAGAGCAGTGGGCGCACTACACCGAGACACCGCCCGATCCGCGCTACATCGAGCTTGCGGCCGAGCTAAGCGCCGAGCTGCCGGCGAGGCTGGCAAAGAATCCGGTTGCGAATGCCTTTGCGGTGACCGGCTGGCTCGGGCGCGAAGGCATCTACAGCCTCAAAAACCAGCACAGTGGAGCCGAGGATCCCACCGCGAGCTTTTTGTTCGGCGATCGAACGGGTTACTGCGTGCACTTCGCCCACGCGGCGACGTACCTGATGCGAAGCCTCGGGGTGCCCGCCCGGGTGGCCACCGGCTATGCAGTGAGCGAATCAGCGCGCCAGGGCGGCTCCTCGTTGCTCCTGTCCGGCTCTGCGTCCCATGCCTGGCCGGAGGTGTTCCTCGATGGCTTCGGCTGGGTGGTCTTGGATGTGTATCCAGAGCGGGCGCTCGATCCGCCTGAGCAGCCGATGGATGCCGACTTGCAGAGGCTCCTCGGAGAGCTTGCCCGCGGCGCGTCTCCGATTCCACTTTCCGCGACCGACTTGCCCAAGCTCAAAGAGTTGGCCCGTCGCATCTCTTTGACGTTCGGAACCTGGATCTTGGCGCTCTGTGCCTTCGTGCTGCTACTGCTCTATTTGGTGAAGCTCTGGCGCCGAATGGCTCCAGCCTTGGCGCCGGCCGCTTCGCTTCCCAGGGTGATCTATCGCGCCGAGCTCGATCGCATGGGCGAGCTCGAGGTTCGCAGAGGTTCGGGCGAGTCGAGAGAGGCTTTCGCGCGACGTGTGCGCGACCGATTCCCTGCGTTCGAGCCCTTGACCAACGCGCACCTTGCAGCTGCGTTCGGTGGGCACCAGCCCGATCCGGGCAGGCTGCGCGATCAGGCATCCGAGGTACGACGCGAAATTCGCAGTGGATTCCCGCTTTGGAAGCGGTTTTTGGGGCTCCTCACGCCCTGGTCTTGGTTACGGTCAAAATGATGCCATCCTTCCCAGAAAGAGCCCGGAGCTGAGATGCAGCAAGCGATTCAAACAGCCATCGACGACAGCCTCAGTGGCGCACGCGAGGTCGCGGAGCGCCTGGGCGCCCGCCTGAGAGCGGCCGTTCGAGGTCGAGACGAGGTGGTCGAGCTCGTGCTCGTCGCGCTGCTTTCCGACGGCCATGTGCTTCTCGAAGACTATCCGGGCTCGGGGAAGACGACGCTTGCCCGCGCGCTTGGCAATGCGCTCGAAGAAGGAGACGGGACCGCCGGCATTGCCGCGTTCCGCCGCATCCAGTTCACACCGGACCTGCTTCCAAGCGACATCACGGGCACGAACATCTTCGACGTGGAAACGAGTCACTTCGCATTTCGGCGCGGCCCGGTGTTCGCGCACATCGTACTCGCCGACGAGATCAACCGCACCTCCCCAAAGGTGCAGGCGGCCATGCTCGAAGCGATGGCCGAGAAACAAGTGACGGTCGACAACCAGTCCTACTTGCTCGACGACTTGTTTTTCGTCATCGCAACCCAGAACCCGCTCGACTTGGCGGGCACCTATCCGCTTCCAACGCCGCAGCTCGACCGCTTCCTCTTCAAGATCGAGATGAAGCACATCGATCGCGCCTCGGAGCTCGAGGTCCTGGACCAGTATCCACGGGCGAGCCTCGAGGTCGCCCGCGACCATCCAGGCGTGACCCGTGAAGAAATTCTGGCCGCGCGACGCCAGACCCGCGGCGCAGTTCACGTCGCCCCCGTCGTGAAGGAAGCCCTGGTCGACCTGGCGCGTTTGCTTCGGAGCGATTCCCGCGTCCTTCAGGGGGCCTCGACCCGAGCGCTGGTCTTGATGCTGCCCGCGCTTCAGGCTCGTGCAGTCATCCACGGAAGAGATTTCGTCTCCCCCGAAGACATCGCGGCGTTAGCGCCATACGTATTCAAACACCGACTCGAGTGCGCGCCGGGCGTGGAAGATGTGGACGCGCTCATCAAAGAGGCGACCGGCGTCGAGATCGAGAAGCTCGCGCGGGCAAGCCTGCGTCGCGGGTAACGATGCCCCCCACCGAATCAGCGCGCATCGTGCAAGTGGTGCTGGCAGCCGTGCTGTCGGCGGTATGCTTCGCGGTCTGCCCGCCGTCTGGGGCGGTCGCGGACGACATGATCGCGCCGTTGCTGCTCGAAGGGGAAGAGGCCGAGGTCGAAGAGCTCGGTCTGTGGGAGCTCATCGAACGCGAGCGCTACGTGAGAGCTCGCGAGGAAGCTGAGAAGTATTTGCTAGAGCATCCGAGCTCTTACGTTGCACATCTCGTTCTCGGCATGGCGCAGCACTACGGTGAGGCGAATTTCCCCAGAGCGCTTTTTCACGAAGCCCGCGCCCTCGATCTTTTCGAGGCGTCCGAAGGCGTACAGCCGACGCCCAGTCAGCCCTGGAGATGGCACGCGAGGATCTTGGTCGCGCTGACGCGGGCCCACGGGGACCTCGAGCACTACGACGAGCAGCTTGGCTACATGTACCGGTACAACGAGCTCTATACGCCGCAGCTCAAGGCCGAGCTCGCCTGGCCCTTGATGAAGAAGCGAGACTTCGAAAAGGCGAGACTCGCAGCGGAAGATGGACTGGCCACCGGAGATCCGTATCAAGTCGAGCGCGCAAAGAACGCGCTGTGTGCCATCGAGTACGAGGCTGGCGACGACGAGAAGGCCTACGAGGTCTGCGCCGACGCGGTGGAGTACGGGCGCACGCATTTCGGGAGCGCGACGGCGGTCGACCTCGGGAACTTCGCAGAGGCGGCCAGGTCGGTATTCCGCTTCGACGAGGCGGAGCGCCTCTTGATGGATGCATCGAAGGGGGGGCTATCCTGGTACGGGAATCCCTGGCTCGAGCTAGCCGATCTGTATATGAGAGCCGGGCGCTTCGCCGAAGCCTTGTCTGCGCTCCGTGAGGTCCCTCGCCACCGTACCGCCCGACCGGCCCACGTGCGCGACTCGGATCGCAACGAAGCACGTCGATCGCTGGCGGCGTTTCTTCTCCTGATGGGACGGCCCGATGAAGCGCTGCGCATCACCGACAAGGCCGCGGTGCTACCAGACCGGCGTGCGCACAATAGCCGCGATCCGGAGCAAGATCGGAGCATCGTCGCGCTGCTCGATCGGCAAGCGCGCCTGATGTTGGCGGAGATGACCCTGGAGCGGGCCGCGGCCAAGCCCTTCCACTCGCGTTGCTGGGCGTATGGCAAAGCGCTGTGGCTGCGGTTTCAGGCATGGATGAGCGCTCGACAAGTCGCGCGATTCCTCGACGACGACGTGCGGCTGGTCGGCACCTTTGCACTTGGGACGGCACGGAGCGCAGTCATGCCTGCTTGGCTCTTGGGCGAGCTCATCGGGGCTCTCGGTCCCGGAGTCGTCAGGGCGGCGGTCAGCGAGATGCGCCTTGAGGACCGGAGACAGGGCGCCGCCCCCTACTATGACGCCGTGCTCGCAGAGGTTTCGTTGACGCAAGGTGAATACGACGAAGCGATCCAGCACGCAGAGCGCGCGCTCCGCCTCTTGCCACCGGGAGACGCGCTCCTGCGGGAACGCGTTCGCGCAGTCATGGCCAAGGCGCTGCCCGATCCCCGGGAAACGACCTCGCTCTACGAAGAGGTTCTCGGGACCGACCCAGGCTTGTTCCGTCGATTGGGCTGGGCGCTCCCCGCCGAAGTCGAGTCGGGCGACGCCGAGATCGACCGAGCTCTCGCACGAGCGATCATGCGGTCTCCACGTTTCGAGCGATCGAGCAATGGGCTTCGCATTCAAATCGACGGCGCGCGGATTTGCTTGTTCGGACGCACCGGCGCGGCCTGGGGTTGCAGTGAAGCAGGGATTGAAGCGGACGAAACCGCAGCGAGCTACCCGCAGCGGGTCGTCGACTCGTTTCACGCCGCCATCTTTTCGCCGCGCGTCGACCTGAGTCGCATCGATATCAATTCCCTCGATGGTTCCAATCGGGTCACGCGCAACCCGCTCGACATGCTTCTCGCACCGTGAAGTCGACCCCGTAAAGTCGACGCTTTGAGTCGACCGCGGGGCTTCACCCCTGGTCTTGTAGGCGTCGCTGTGGCTTACTGCGGGCCGTGAGCAACACCTGGGTTCGACTCGCGCTTCTGGCTGCGTTCTTGATTGGCGTGTACTTGATAGGCAGGGCGACCGGTTTCACGGACCAGCTCACCGTCGATGGCATTCGCGAATCGATGCGGACCGCCGGGGTGGGTGGCTTTGCCGTTTTCGTCGCGGTCTTCTGCGTGGGCCAGCTGCTCTACATCCCGGGCTTCGTGTTCGTCATGGTGTCCGGGCTTGCCTACGGTCCGCTGTGGGGCTCTCTCGCCTCGGTGATAGCGGCCAGCGTGTCGGTTGCCGTTTCGTTCTTCATCGTCCGCACGATTGGTGGTCAGCCCCTCAAGAACATCAACATCAAGCGCCCGTTTCTGCAAAAGCCCCTGGACCGCCTGGAGCAGCAGCCCATTCGCTCGATGATCGTCATCCGCCTTTTCCTCTGGGCGATCCCCCCGGTGAACTACACGCTGGCCATGTCCGGCGTGACCTTCCGCGACTACATGATCGCCGCCGTCATCGGGATGACCCCGCCTTTCGTCGCGCTTTCGGTGGCGGCAGGCCTGGGGTTCAACCTCTTGTAGCGACTATTTTCGCCGGGTGAGCGGGATACTGGTGTCGGGAAGGGTTTGCTCGGCCGAGTCGGCCTCGGCGAGCGCGTTCTGCGCGGCGAACGGCTTCGTTGGCGGCTCGCTGAGCTGTGCGCGCTCTAGTTGCGCGGAGGCCCATCGCACGCTTTGCGCGATCACGTGGGAGTCGGTGACCTCGTCGGTCCCGCGCAGAAGCATCGCGAGCTCGCGCGCCATGTCGCGGCTCGAGGCGTAGCGTTCGATCGGGTTTCGCCGAAGAGCCCTGCGGATGATTTCGAGAAGACGCTCGGGCAGGTCGTCGCGAATCTGCGCGAGGTCGGGTGCGTCAGACTCGCGGATCGTCCCGAGGACTTTGAGCGGGTCCTCTCCCTTGAAAAGCTTCTCGCCCGCGAGAATCTCCCAGAGCACGACGCCGACGCTGAAGACGTCGGTTTGCGCGCTCGGTTCCGCTTCGTAGGTCAGCTCGGGCGCCAGATAGGAAATCTTGCCCTTCACGAAACCGGGCTTCGTGATCGAGCTGCGGTCCATCGCGCGGGCGAGGCCGAAATCGGTCAGCTTTACGACGCCGCAGTTACTCAACATCACGTTCTGAGGCGTGACGTCACGATGAAAGACTGGGGCCGGGCGGCCTGACGAGTCCAGCCGCGCATGCGCCGCGTGAAGGGCCTCGAGGACTTCGATGCCGATCGCCGCGGTCAGGCTCCAGGGCGTGTGGTGTCCGTGTGCCCGATAGCCTCGACGCCATTCGGAAAGCGTCAGGCCTTCGACCCATTCGAGAACCAGATAGTACTCGCCGCTGCGATCCCGATCGAAGTCATGGATCTGCGCGATGTTCGGGTGATCGAGCTCGGAGACCACGCGTGCCTCTTCGACGAACATTTTGAGGAACTCGGGGTTCTGACTGAGCGGCGCCAGCACGCGTTTGATAGCGACCGGCCGGGTGAAGCCGGCGGCCCCGTGCGTCTGCCCGCGATACACCTTGGCCATCCCGCCTTCGCCGGCGAGCTCTAGGACTTCGTATTTTCCGCCAAGAAGTTCCACCATAGGAGGGTGGCTGAACCCTCAGCTTTCTTTAGCAGAAAGCAGGGCTTCGAGTTCACCCTTCTCGTACATCTCACGAATGATGTCACAGCCGCCGACGAACTTACCGCGGACGTAAAGCTGCGGGATCGTTGGCCAGTTGGCGAACTCCTTGATTCCCTGCCGGATGGCCGGGTCTTCGAGAACGTTCACATCTTGGAACTCGGAGCCGGAGCGCCGCAGAACCTCGACCACGGTTGCGGAGAAGCCGCACTGCGGGAAATTCTTATTGCCCTTCATGAAGAGCACGACGTCATTTCCGTCGATGATGCCCTGAATCCGGTCTCGCAAGGTATCTTCCATCGTTTATCCCTCTGCCTTGGCCCAATTCTCGGGCGAGTAGGTCTTGAGCGCAAGTGCGTGGACCGGCCCGGCCATTAGCTCGCCGAGGGCAGCGTAGACCATTTGGTGCTGTTCGATGGGGCTTTTTCCCGTAAAAGCCGACGAGACGACGAGGGCCTCCCAATGGTCTCTGGTGCCAGTCAGGTCGGTGATCACCAAATGGGAGACCTCTCCGAGACCGTCACGAATTCGCTGTTCCAAGACCTCGGCTTCAAGCATCGCAGCGCCTCCACTCCAGCCCTCTCGGTACGGCCGGGCAGGACGCTTGTCAATCGCCACGACGGTCAGCGCAGACCGAAGAGCCGCTTCACGGAGGGTCGCGCAAGGACGATGATCGTGAAGATGCCGAGGACGGTGCCAAAGGGAAACATGAGGCATTCACCCCAGCCCGTGAGGTAGCAGAACGTCCACCAGCGGCGCTTGCGGATTTGGACTCCGACGACGGCGAGGTGCACGGCGCTGATGAGGGTGATGAGGAGCCCGCCGACGATCATCGTCGTGATGAGGGTGTTGAGGTCCTGCGCCATCGCCTCGGGGCTGGCTCCGAATGCGTCGGTGAGGGCTTGTCCCGGGACGTCACCCATTGCCATCCCGAGATCGCTTCCAACCTCATCGATGAGCTTCGCGCCGGCGACCCCAAACATCAGTGTTGGAATCCCCCCGAGCAGGGCGACCCCGGCCAAGATGAAATGACCGATCGAAAGCGCGCTCAGGTGTTCTGTGTCTTCTGCGTTTGGCTCTTCTTCCAAGCGATCCCCTTTTCAGATCGTGCTATGCCGCCAGCCCATGGGCAAGGTCGCATTCGTTTTCCCGGGTCAAGGCAGCCAAAAAGTCGGCATGGGGCGTGAAGCCTTCGAGGCGTCCGCTGCTGCGCGCGCCGTCTTTGAAGAAGCCGATGAGGCGCTCGGAGAAAGCCTCTCCCAGCTCTGTTTCGAGGGCCCCGAGGATGCTCTGAAGCTCACCTCGAATACCCAGCCCGCGGTTCTGACCGCATCGATCGCAATCCTGCGCGCGCTCGATGCGCCCTTCGACGTCGTGGCCGGACACAGCCTCGGGGAGTACTCCGCGCACGTCGCAGCGGGCACGCTCCCGCTCGCCGATGCGGTACGACTCGTTCGAAAGCGCGGCGAGTACATGCAGGAGGCCGTGCCCTACGGCGAAGGCTCGATGGCGGCGGTGCTCAAGGCCGATCGCGGGCTCGTCGAACGCATCTGCGCCGAGGTCCCCGGCCTGGTCGAGGCGGTCAACTACAACTCGCCCCAGCAAATCGTCATCGCCGGCGAGACGTCCGCAGTGAGCGAGGCCGGTACGAAGCTCAAAGCCGCCGGCGCCCGGGCGAGCACCCTCCCGGTCAGCGCGCCGTTTCACTCCAGCTTGATGGAGCCCGCCGAAGCGCGGCTTCGCGCCGACATCGAACAGATCGCATTCTCGGATCCTCGAGTGCCGGTGTACGTCAATGTGGACGCCAAGCCCATCCGTGATTCCGCCTCCGCAAAGGACGCGCTGATCCGGCAGGTGAGCCGACCCGTGCTCTGGGAAGAGACGGTCCGAAAAATGATCGACGACGGTGTTTCGCTTTTCGTCGAAGTGGGTCCCGGAAGGGTCTTGAGCGGCCTTTTGGTTCGGATCGACAAGCGCGCGGGCCGGGTCAGCGTCCAGGGCCCGTCGGACTTCGCTGCGGCCAGAGACGCCGTCGCGGAAGTCCACAGCGCCTGATTTCGCTGTAATTCCAGGCCTCTGACCGAAGCGGCCCCGCTGCGTTTGACCTAATTTCGAAATCTTGTAGAAACGCGCCGCCCGCCAGCATTTAACCGGGGTCGGGCGCGAATAGAGGTTCACCGGATATGCAAAATCTGATTTACGCAGCCCCAGCAGCGGGCGTGCTTGCTCTGATCTTCGCCTGGATGAAGGCGAATTGGGTTTCGAAGCAAGATCCTGGCGACGCCACCATGGTCGAAATCGCAGGCCAGATTCAGGAAGGCGCCCTGGCGTTCCTTCGGGCGGAGTACCGCGTCCTCTCGATCTTCGTGCTCGTCGTCGGCGCGATTCTGGGCGTTGCCTACTTCGGTGACCCAGAGCGCGGCTGGCAGATCGCGGGCGCCTTCGTCGTCGGCGCGGCCTCCTCGGCTGCAGCGGGCTGGATCGGCATGAAGGTCGCGACCAATGCCAACGTGCGAACCACGGCGGCGGCTCGAATCGGCCTATCTCCGGCGCTCGACGTTGCGTTCTCCGGCGGCACCGTCATGGGCATGACGGTCGTCGGTCTCGCGACCATCGGTCTCAGCGTGCTCTACCTCGTCTTCAATGAACGTTCTCGGCTGGGAGCTCACCCGCACCGTCAACGTCATCACCGGTTTCTCGATGGGTGCCTCCTCGATCGCGCTCTTCGCGCGTGTCGGCGGCGGCATCTACACCAAGGCCGCGGACGTCGGCGCCGACCTCGTCGGCAAGGTCGAGTCCGGTCTTCCCGAGGATGACCCCCGTAACCCTGCCGTCATCGCAGACAACGTCGGTGACAACGTCGGTGACGTCGCCGGCATGGGCGCCGACCTTTTCGAGTCCTTCGTCGGTGCGATCATCGGCGCGATGGTCTTGGCGCTCGGCTTCGTCGCTGTGAACAGCGGAGAGCAGTGTCGGCCCGGTCATCATGCCGCTGGTCATCGCCGGCGCGGGCATCCTTTGCTCGATGGTGGGCACCTTCTTCGTGCGCACCAAAGAGGGCGGCAACCCTCAGCATGCGCTCGACAGAGGCGCGTTTGGTGCGGCGGGCGTCATGGCCCTCGCGACCTTTGGCATCGCCTACTACATGTGGCCGGAAGGCGGCACGACGAACGCGGCGGGCCAAGGTCGTGACCTGGATCAACGTCGGCTGGGCGACCGTCGCCGGCCTTGCGCGCAGGCGTCTTCGTCGGTCTCATCACCTCGTACTACACCTCGATGCACAAGGGTCCGGTCGATAGCATTGCCGAGCAGAGCAAGACCGGCACCGCGACGAACATCATCGCGGGTCTTGGCGTCGGCATGCAGTCGACCGCCATGCCCATTCTCGTCATCGCGGCGGGCGTGGTCGTCGCGGCAGAGGTCGCGGGCCTTTACGGCGTTGCGATCGCGGCACTCGGCATGCTCTCGACCACCGGCATTCAGCTCGCAGTGGACGCCTACGGCCCCATCGCCGACAACGCTGGCGGCATTGCCGAGATGAGCCATCAGGAGCCTCAAGTTCGTGAGCGCACCGACAAGCTCGACGCCGTTGGCAACACCACCGCGGCCATCGGAAAGGGCTTCGCCATTGGCTCCGCGGCCATGACCGCTCTCGCGCTCTTCGCGGCGTTCGCCCAGACGGCAGGCATCACCGGCATCGACATCTCGAAGCCGCTCGTCATGGCCGGCCTGTTCCTCGGCGGCATGCTCCCCTTCCTCTTCTCGTCGATGGCGATGAAGGCCGTGGGCGTCGCGGCGATGGACATGATCGAAGAGGTTCGTCGTCAGTTCCGTGAGATTCCGGGGCTGCTCGAGGGCAAAGCCAAGCCGGACACGGCTCGCTGCGTGAAGATCTCCACCGAGGCGTCGCTCAAGCGCATGATTGCTCCGGGTGCGCTTGCCATTCTCACCCCGGTGATCGTTGGTTTCGCGATGGGGGCAGAGCCGCTTGGCGGCTTGCTCGCCGGGGTGACCGTCTCGGGCGTGACGATGGCGCTTTTCATGGCCAACGCCGGTGGCGCTTGGGACAACGCCAAGAAGTCGTTCGAAAGCGGCGGTTACAAGATGACGGATGGCACGGTCCACCCCAAGGGCAGCGAGGCTCATAACGCCGCGGTCGTCGGTGACACCGTCGGTGACCCCTTCAAGGACACCGCAGGTCCGTCGCTCAACATCCTAGTGAAGCTGATGAGCATCGTGGCGCTCGTTCTCGCGCCGCTGCTCGTCTAGCCCCGGTAAAGCCGATGTTTTGCATCGGCCACCGGGCTTCGCCTCCCGTGCATGCGTGAGAAGACCCCGCTGGCGTTTCGCTCGCGGGGTTTCTCTTTGCGGCTTCCTGGGGTTAGGATTGTCCGATGGTCGACCCGAGCCGAACCTCTGCCTGGAAGGCACTGCGCACGCATCACGAAGAAATAGCTGACCTCGAGATGCGTCAGCTCTTCAGTGAGGATTCGGAACGAGCATCGCGTTTTTCGCTCATGCTCGGCGACCTTCTCTTCGACTACTCCAAGAATCGCGTCACCGATCAAACGCTCACCTTGCTCACCGAGCTCTGCGAGCAGTGCGGTGTGCGCGATTGGATCGCTCGCATGTTTTCAGGCGAGGCGATCAACGAAACGGAGGGGAGGGCGGTTCTTCATACCGCTCTTCGCAATCGCGGCGAGCGCCCGGTGCTCGTCGGAGGTGTAGACGTGATGCCGGACGTCCGGCGCGTGCTCTCGCAGATGCGCACGTTCGCCGTTTCGGTTCGAGAAGGAGCTTGGCTGGGGCACAGCGGGCGCGCGATCACGGACGTCGTGAACATTGGAATCGGAGGCTCCGATCTCGGTCCTGTGATGGTCACCGAGGCGCTGCGCCCCTACTGGAAGCAGGGCCTCCGCGCGCACTTCGTATCGAATGTGGACAGCAGCCACCTGAGCGAGGTGCTGCGCCGGGTGCAGCCTGAAACCACGCTTTTCATAGTGGCCTCCAAGACCTTCACCACGCAAGAGACGCTCACGAACGCCCGCTCTGCACGTCAATGGCTCGTCGACCGACTCGGCACCGAAGAAGCCGTGGCAAAACACTTCGTCGCGCTTTCGACCAATCGCGATGCGGTTGTGGAGTTTGGAATCGACCCGGAAAACATGTTCGAATTTTGGGATTGGGTGGGCGGCCGGTACTCGCTTTGGTCGGCCATCGGTCTTTCGATTGCCACCGTCGTCGGCATGGACAACTTCGAAGAGCTGCTCGCCGGTGCGTACGAAGTCGACGAGCACTGCCGAACGGCTCCACTCCGAGAGAACATTCCCGTGGTCATGGCGATGCTCGGGGTCTGGTATCACAATTTCTTTGGCGCACCCTCGCACGCGGTGCTGCCGTACGATCAGTATCTGCATCGCTTCCCGGCATACCTTCAGCAGGCCGACATGGAGAGCAACGGCAAGAGTGCGTCGCGGGATGGGACAATCATCGACGGGTACACGACGGGTCCCATCGTCTGGGGTGAACCGGGCACGAACGGCCAGCACGCGTTCTTTCAGCTTCTACACCAGGGAACGCATCTGGTTCCTTGCGACTTCATCGTAGCGGCGCAGAGCCAGAATCCGCTTGGCGAGCACCAGGACATCCTCGTGGCCAATTGCATTGCTCAGGCCGAAGCGATGATGCGCGGCAAGACTTCTGGCGAAGCCCGTGCGGAGCTCGACGCAAGCGGTGCTTCCGCGGAGCGGGCCAAAGAGCTGGTCCCGCACAAGACCTTTGCAGGCAACCGTCCGAGCAACACCTTCATGGTCGAACGGCTCACGCCTCGAGCGCTTGGCCGATTGATCGCACTCTACGAGCACAAGATCTTCGTGCAGGGCGTCATTTGGAACATCTACAGCTTCGATCAGTTCGGCGTCGAGCTCGGTAAGCAGCTCGCCAAGGTAATTCTTCCCGAGCTCAGCGGAGCGGACGGGCAGCATGATGGCTCCACCGATCAGTTGATTTCGTACTACCGAAGCCACAAGAATCCCGACCAATGACGACGCTTGCGATCGACATCGGCGGAATGAGCCTCAAGCTCCTCGTGCTCGATGAACAGGGCGAGACCATATCGGAAACCTTAGCCCGACCCACTCCCGTGCCCGCGAGTCCGGAGGCCCTCTTCACCCTGATTCACGACATGGCCGGCACCTTGCCGCCCCATCGGCGAGTTTCGGTCGGTTTCCCCGGGGTGGTCAAAGACGGGGTGACGTGGAACGCGCCGAATCTCGGAGACGAGCTCTGGAATCGCGTTCCGTTGAGCGAGAAGTTGGGCTATCGCCTCGAACTCCCCGTGCGCGCGGTCAACGACGTCGACCTTCAGGGGCTCGGTGTCGTCCAAGGCGATGGCGTCGAGCTGGTGTTGACCCTTGGAACCGGAATGGGTGCGGCGCTGTTTACCGATGGCGCGCTCGTTCCAAACCTCGAGCTTGGGCACCATCCCTTTCGGGACGGGAAAACGTACGAAGACCTCGTGCGCGACAGCGAGCTCAAGCGCATCGGCCGGGTCGAATGGACGGCGCGCGTCCTCGACGCGATCGAGCAAATCGAGCCGATCTTCAACTATGATCGGCTTCACCTCGGGGGGGGCAATGCCCGAAACATTCAATCCGACCTTCCCAGGAACGTCCGCATCTTCACCCTGGCAGAAGGGCTTCGCGGTGCCTTGAGGCTCTGGGACGACGCCTAAGCGCCGCCGACGAACGGGTTCAAGCGGCGCTCTTCGCCGATCGTCGTGTTGGGGCCGTGGCCGCAGATCACCAGGGTTTCGTCTGGCAAGGCGAAGAGCTTGCGTTTGATCGAGTCGACGAGCTGCGACGTGTTGCCGCCCCACAGGTCGCTGCGACCGACACTCCGGGCGAAGAGGGTGTCGCCCGCGATGACGAGGGGTCGATCGCCTTCCAAAGTGAGGCAAATACTGCCCGGCGAGTGCCCGGGCGTGTGAACGACGTCTGCCTCGAGCCCGCCCGCCAAGACGGTATCGCCATCAGAAAGAAAGCGGTCGACGGCCGCCATTTCTGGTGCGCGGAACGGGGCCCGGAAACCATCGAGCTGCATCTGCACGCCTTCATAGAGGAACAGATCGTCTTCGTGAATCATGATCGGCGCATTGGTCCCGTCTTGAACCTCTTTGGTCGCGCCGATGTGATCGAAGTGAGTGTGCGTGTGGACGATCCCTTCGCATTTGAGGCCGAGCTCTTCGAGGCGCGCAAGAATCCTAGGTGCTTCGCCCCCCGGATCGACGACAATCCCCGTCCCCCGTTCTTCGTCGCCAAGAATCACGCAGTTGCACCCGAGCGGCGCGACGGAGAAATGCTCGATGATCATGCGGGGTCCGTAGCATCTCCGGGGTGGCGGTGACAGTGGCGGTTTAGTTACACTGCCCGGTTTGGTTACACCGCCCGCCCACCCCCACCCGTAATCCTCCCTGGCGCGGCATTCGCTTCGCTCTGCCTTGCCGGCGCGTTCGCGCCGGGCTTCGCCGTTCCGGCTCGCGCTGCCGCCTGCCGGTTGGGAAGGTTGTGCGTCCTGTCTCCGTATGGAGGGGCGGGTGGCGCCGAGCGGGTTGTGCTGCCGCGGGTGTTTGGGGGGTGGGTCTTGGGTGGGTTGGGTGGTACGGCTTGATTGCACCGCCCCGCCCACCCCCACCCGTAATCCTCCCTGGCGCGGCATTCGCTTCGCTCTGCCTTGCCGGCGCCTTTGGCGCCGGGCTTCGCCCTTCGGGCTCGCGCTGCCGCCTGCTGTTTGGGGAAGGTTGGGTGGTCCTGTCTCCGTAGGGAGGGGCGCGGAAAAAGGCGCGATATGGGGCGGAGTCGACGTCGCGAGTGACAATCGGCAAGACAGCAACCACCGCCGATTGGCGCGAGCTCCGAGGCTCGGCTTGCGTGGCCTCAGGCCTCAAGCCCCTCCGGCCACCTTTGCAAGCCGAGCCGTTCGACGCAGCCCCGTGTCGCGCCTTTTTCCGCGCCCCGGTCGCTGCGGCGCCAGTGTCACTGCCGCTCCGGTACTGACATGGCGCCGGGGTCGTGCTACGCGCGCTCTTAGCCGGCAGCGCGATGGTGACCACGGCGCCGATGATCCCGGGAGAGTGAGCATGCTCGACGTCAATGAGTACTTCGACGGCAAGGTGAAGTCGATTGGTTTTCAGACCGAAACGCTCCGCGCCACCGTTGGTGTGATGGCCCCGGGGAACTACGAGTTTGCGACCACGGACAAAGAGACAGTGACCGTGGTCAGCGGCGCGCTCACTGTGAAGCTTCCGGGCTCCGAGGACTGGGTGCGCTACGAGGCGGGCACGAGCTTCGTGGTCGATGCGCAGCAGAAGTTCCACCTGCAGGTCGCGATCGACACGGCCTACCTCTGTACCTACGAGTAGGGACACGGCCTGGTGCGACTCCTTTTCGTCTCCCATTCGTTTCCACCGTCGGATGCCCCATTGAGCAACATGGGGGGAATGCAGCGCGTGGCGATGGAGCTCCACGGCGAGCTCGAGAAGCGTGACGACGTGCAGATGCGAACCCTCGCGCTTCGTTCGAGTTGGAGGTGGGTGCACGTCAAAGCCGTGCCGTTCTTGGCTTCGCTCGCTGTTCGGCTTGGACGCGAGGCCGCGGCGTATCGGGCCGATACGATTCTCTTCAGCAGCATGACCAGCGCGCTTCCGCTTCTGATCGCGGGTCCTGCGCTCAAGAAGAAAGGCATCCGGCTGGCCGCAATTGTGCACGGACTGGACGTCACCGACCCGAACCCACTGTACCAGAAGGCGGTGCGGCGGCTGTGCGGGATGCTCGACGCAGTCATGCCGGTCAGCCGCGCCACCGGCGAGCAGTTGGTGGAGCGCGGTTTGCCGCGCGAACGCGTGCACGTGGTCCCCAACGCCGTTGACCTCGATCGCTTCGAGGGGGTGGCGGCTTCGCGAATGGAAGCCGCGAGTTTGGACATTGCCGGGGCTCCGCCGCTGCCCGAGGAAGCATTCCTACTGGTCACGGTCGGGCGCCAAGTCCGCCGCAAGGGATTCGCGTGGTTCATCGAGAACGTCATGCCGAAACTCCCAGATCGCGTGGTCTTCTGGCTCGCCGGCGACGGACCGG
Organism: uncultured delta proteobacterium; assembly: GCA_963712235.1. Lineage (GTDB taxonomy): Bacteria > Myxococcota_A > Polyangia > Polyangiales > Houyiibacteriaceae > SG8-38. The sequence continues at coordinate 228,775 of CAVQHC010000007.1, read as the reverse complement.
AACGCGAGAACATCCAAGTGGCGATTGAACGTGCGGGGCTTCAACAACGCGTCCGTTGTTTGGGCAGGATTTCCGAAGCCGAGCTCGTCGAGCTCTACCGAAGAGGCCAGCTGTTTGTCATGCCGAACATCGTCGTCCCCGGTGACATGGAGGGCTTCGGCATCGTGATGCTCGAAGCCGGCGCCTGCGGCCTCCCCACGCTCGCCGCCGACCTCGAAGGCATCCGAGACGTCATCGACGAAGGCGTCAACGGCTGGTTCGCACCGACCGCAGACGCGGATGCGTTTGCAGCGCGTATTCAAGCTCTAGCGGACGACCCCGAAGCCCTTCGCGCCGCAAGCAAACGCACCGCCGAATATGTCACCTCGACGTTCCCCTGGGACAGCACGGCCGAACGCTACCTAACCGTCCTTCGCGGACTCTAGCACCGCCCCATTGACACCGCGCGATCCGGGTGCTGATCTTCGCCCCATGAAGCTCCGCAGTGACAGTTTCAACGACGGCGATTTCCTCCCAATCCAGTACGCGTTCGGTAAACGAAGCGCCGAGGGGCAGATCGATCTGTCCGACAACCGGAACCCTCACTTCGCCTGGTCGGATCTACCGCAGGGCACAAAATCGATCGTGCTCCTGTGCATCGATCGCGACGTACCGACCAAGCCCGACGATGTGAACCAGGTCGGCCGTGTCGTGCCCGCAGATCTGCCACGCACCGACTTCAGTCACTGGGTTCTCGTCGATGTCGCACCGACGGCCACGGTCGTCGAGGGCGACTACTGCGACGGCGTCACTGCAAAAGGGAAGGATGGACCGGAAGGTCCTCATGGCAGCCGACAGGGGATCAACGACTACACGGGCTGGTTCGCGTCCGATCCGGAGATGGCCGGCGACTATTACGGCTACGACGGCCCCTGTCCCCCGTTCAACGACAGCATCGTGCACCACTACCGGTTCACCGTCTATGCGCTCGACGTCGAGCGTCTCGGCGTAGACGGGAAGTTCACGTCCGAAGACGTCCAGTCTGCCATGGATGGCCACGTGCTGGGCCAAGCGAGCATGATCGCGAAGTACACGATTAATGCCGATGCGAAAGAGCAGTAGCCCACGCGATGACCCGTCGGGAGAAAGCCGACCGCATTGGAGCCATCCTCGACACGCTCTATCCGGCGCCTCCGATTCCGCTCGACCACCAGGATCCGTTCACACTCCTCGTGTCGGTCCTTCTGAGCGCGCAGACCACGGACAAGAAGGTTAACGAAGTCACGCCCGCCTTGTTTTCAGAGGCTCCGGATCCCGAGTCGATGGCTGCCATGCCCGTCGATCGCATTCTGGCCCACATCCGTACGGTCGGGCTCGCGCCTACGAAAGCGAAGAATCTCAAGGCGATGGCCGGTTTGCTGCTCGAGCGCCACGACGGCCAGGTTCCCGACGATATTGATGCGCTCGAAGCGCTTCCGGGTGTCGGGCACAAGACGGCGTCCGTGGTGGTCTGCCAGGCCTTTGGCCGACCGGCGTTTCCTGTGGACACGCACATCCATCGCCTCGCCGCGCGCTGGGGGCTCTCCAACGGAAAAGACGTCGTCAAGACCGAGGCTGATCTGAAGAAGCTCTTCCCAGAAGACACTTGGAATCGCCGCCACCTGCAGATAATCTACTTCGGCCGCGAGCATTGCCCCGCACGCGGACACGACCTCCGCCAGTGTCCAATCTGCGGCTGGGCCGCCAGCAAGAAGCGAATTGCCGAAGAATCACGGCGCCGCTAGCGGCAAGCACTGGTCGTCGACCCAGCCACGTCCCATATTCCGAGCGATGAGTATCCAATTCAGCCTGTTTCGAATCCCGGTCCGCATTCATTTGTGGTTTTGGCTGATGGCGCTCTGGCTTTGGACGCTGAACAGCGAACAGGGCTGGGCGGGTCTTCTGATCTGGGTGCTGGTCGTATTCCAGGGGATTCTCATGCACGAGCTCGGCCACGCCATCGTCGGTCGGGTGTTTGGCAGGCAGCCTCGAATCGAGCTCATCGCGCTCGGTGGCCTGACGTGGTGGGAGCAACAAGAGCCCATGAGCCCTGGGCGAAGCTTGATGGTGAGCGCCGCAGGTCCCGCCGTGGGCATTTTCATCGGGTCGCTCGCCTTAGTGCTGATGGACGCGCTGCGTATTCCTGACCCTTCGCTCGCGCGCTACGCATTTCACTCGCTCATCTTCGTCAACCTCGGTTGGGGGATCTTGAATCTCTTGCCGGTGCTTCCGCTCGACGGAGGCAATATCGTGGCGTCGCTCATGGAGCTCGTTTCCCCGTCTCGGGGGCGATTGCTCGCCTGTTACGTTTCCTTTGCAGTCATAAGCGTGCTCTTCGCGGTGACCGTCACGTTCCAGCAGTACCCGATGACCATTCTTCTTTTCCTGCTTGCCTTCAGCACGTACCAAGCGTTTCGAATCGAACGCCAGCGCCTCGCCTCACCGCCCGGGGAGCCTGTGGCGGCGCCAAACCTCATCCAACAAGCGTTCGAGGCGCTGGAGCGTGGCGACGGCGAGGGCGTAGTTCGTGCCGCGTCCGAGCTCATCGCCAAGGCCGATTCCACCGAACAACTGGACGAGGCCTTCCACCTGCTGGCCTGGGGGAGGCTCATCAGCGGGGAGCCGGGCGAGGCTCATCAAGCGCTGACCTCGATGTCCGGGGAGCGACGCGCCGATCCGGCTCTCGAGGGGGCTGTCCTGGTGGAGCTCGGCAAGCCCGCCGACGCCGTGCCCCTCCTCGAACAGGCCTGCGAGCGAGGGGGAGAATTCGCGCAGGCGTACTACCTGCGTGCATTGAAAGAGAAAAACGCATAATTTCATACATTTGTACGAATTATCGGTCTAGCTAGCTTGCATCCATGCGAATGAGGGAATATATGAGGAAAGATGCCTGTGGCCCTCGCCGAATCCCCGCGCTGGGAGCTCTACCGACTTCTCGGTGAGCCGCGGCGACTCCGTCTGCTCGGCCTCACTTCCGAAGAAGAGCTCTCGATCGGCGAGCTTGCGGAGCTCACGCGCGAGGCGCAGCCGAACGTCTCCAAGCACTTGAAGCTGCTCCGGGAGGCGGGCCTGGTGGCCGTTCGCCGTCAGGGGACGCGTGCGTTTGCGAGTTTGTCGCCCGACTTGAACGGGGATCCTCTCTTGGCCGACGCGATTCGATCCGGCCGCGCACTTTGCAGCGAAGATGGCAGCCTTTCGCGCATCACCGCGGTGATTAAAGCGCGGGACGACGATGCGCGCGCGTTTTTCGAGCAACCAGCGGACGACGCGTCCCCAAGGTCGGTGTCTGAATGGTCCGCCTACCTCACGGCGATCCGTACCCTGTTGCCCCGGCGATCCCTCGCGGTCGATCTTGGCACCGGCGATGGCGCGCTCGTCGAGCTCCTAGCGCCTCTGTTCGACCGTGTAATCGCCGTCGACCGTTCCGAAAAGCAACTTGCCGCCGCTCAGCGCAGGCTCTCGAGCCATGGCTATGACCATGTCGAGCTCATCCAGGCCGAGTACGACGATCCAGCCGTCTCGGATCGGGTTTGTGAGCTTGGCGGGGCCGACGCGGTGTTCGCGGTTCGTTTGCTGCACCACGCGCCAAAACCCCAGCAAGTGGTGTCACTGCTGGCCTCGCTCGTTCGCCCGGGCGGCCAGGCGGTGGTCATCGACTACTGCTCCCACGATGACGAGCTCATGCGCGAGCACCAGGCCGATCTATGGCTCGGTTTCGACCGCAAGGAGCTTTCGAACTTCGCGAAGTCAGCGGGGTTGATTCACCCCGACGTATTTGAAATTCCCGCGGCGCGCTACGGGCCTGGGCCTGACGCCCATTTGAAGTGGCAGGTGCTCGCAGCGCGACGTGGACCGAAATAGGAGACAATACCATCATGAGCCCAAATCCAGATCTGAAGCATAAAGTTGCCGACCTTTCGTTGGCTGACTGGGGACGAAAGGAAATCGCGATCGCCGAGCATGAAATGCCCGGCCTGATGGCGCTTCGACGAGAATACGGCGCTCAGAAGCCGCTCGCCGGCGCGCGTGTTGCCGGCTGCCTTCACATGACCATCCAGACGGCGGTTTTGATCGAGACGCTTCGCGAGCTCGGCGCCGAGGTCACCTGGACGAGCTGCAACATCTACTCGACTCAGGACCACGCCGCTGCGGCCATCGCCGCAACCGGCGTGCCCGTCTTCGCCTGGAAGGGGGAGACCGAGGAAGAGTACGACTGGTGCATCCAGCAGCAGATTCGCGCATTCGACGGTGGCAAGGCCCCGAACATGCTGCTCGACGACGGCGGCGACCTCACCGCGGTTGTCCACCAGCAGTACCCGGAACTGTTCCAAGGCCCCGATCGCATTGTTGGCCTCTCCGAGGAGACCACCACCGGCGTGCATCGTCTCTATGATATGGAGCGTGAAGGCACGCTCAAGTGCCCCGCCATCAATGTGAACGACTCGGTGACCAAGGCGAAGTTCGACAACCTGTACGGCTGCCGCGAGTCGCTGGTCGATGGCATCAAGCGGGCGACCGACGTGATGATCGCCGGCAAAGTGGTGGTCGTCGCCGGTTACGGCGATGTCGGCAAGGGCTGCGTCCAAGCCGTCGCCCGCGCGGGTGCGCGCGTCCTCGTGACCGAAATCGATCCGATTTGCGCGCTTCAGGCGACCATGGAGGGTCTCCAGGTCGTCACCATGGAAGAGGCCGCGCCGATCGCCGACATCTTCGTCACCGCCACCGGCTGCTGTGACGTCGTTACCGGCGAGCACATGAAGCAGATGAAGAACGAGGCCATCCTCTGCAACATTGGTCACTTCGATTCGGAGATTCAGGTCGCCTGGCTCACCGATCCGTCCAACGGTGTCACCGAAGAGGCGATCAAGCCGCAGGTCGACCACTTCATCTTCCCCGACGGGAAGCGCATCATCGTGCTCGCACGCGGGCGCCTCGTGAACCTCGGCTGCGCAACCGGCCACCCGAGCTTCGTGATGAGCAACTCGTTTAGCAACCAAGTGCTGGCGCAGATTTCACTCTGGACCGAGCGCGATCGCTACGAAGACGGAAAAGTCTACGTGCTTTCGAAGGAGCTCGACGAGAAGGTCGCGGAGCTTCATCTCGGACAGCTCGGCGCTAAGCTCACCAAGCTCACGCCGGCCCAGTCCGAATATCTCGGGATCTCGCCACAGGGGCCGTTCAAGCCTAGCTACTACCGCTACTGAGTCAGGATGGTCTCGCTTTTGATCGAGACTTGGCGCTACTTCGCGTCGCATGATGGGCGACTGCTCTCCGGGGCAATCGCCTTTTATGCGTCGTTGGCGATTGCTCCGCTCGGCGTCGTCGCCTTGCTCATCGCCTCGCTGGTCATGTCGGAGTCGGCGGCCCGGGAGGAGCTCGTAGGGCAGGTCGGGGCCTTTCTCGGCCCCGACTTGGCTACATTCCTCATCGACACGATCGTGAAGCTCGGCGATGAGGCGACGAGCTTCACCGCTCCCGTGATCGGGGCGATCTTCATGCTCTACATCTCTGCGCGCTTGTTCTCCATGCTTCGGCGCGCGCTCAATCACATGTGGGGGATTCGACCCAAGCTCTTGGTACACGCCAGTCGGTCGGAGACCCTGCACCTCGTCGAGCGACGACTGCTCGCCTTTGCCATGGTTCTGGTGTTTGGGAGCTCGTTGATCGCACTGGTCGTACTGCACGCGGGCGCCGCAGCAGCGGCCCACCTTTTCGGCGACAGTCGCTACATGCTCACGTTGGCCGAATTTGGCAGCGCTTTCGCGGTGATGGCGCCCCTGATCGCTCTGGTCTACCGCTGGCTTCCCGACGCCGTGATCTCCTGGCGTGACGTCTGGGTCGGCGCCGCAGTGACGTGCCTCTTCGTCCTGGGCGGTTCCTTTCTGATCGGCATTTATCTCGGTTACGCAAGCCCCGCGTCCATTTACGGAGCGGCCGGTTCGTTGATCGTTTTGCTTCTTTGGATCTACTACACCACCCAGATCTTTCTTCTGGGCGCGGTTTTCACGCGGGCCTGGGCGCGACAGCACGGAAGAGCGATCGAGCCCCTGCCATTCGCCGAAGTGGTCGAGACCCGCGACTATTCGGCAAACGTCTCGGCCAACGAAACGTAGTGCGGCGCATGTTCGGGCGCTTCCTTTGCGGTCCCGTGCATATGCTTGTCGAGGAAATCAAACAGAGCGCCCCATTGCTCCCGCGCCGCGGCGCGCCAGAGCAAAACATTGAACGCATGGATCTCCCCGCGGAAGACGTGCATCTCGCATTCGGTGTCCCGTTTCGCAAGCGCGTCGTTCAAGCGAATGGTGTCTCCCAAGAGCGGGTCAGCCGTGCCGACCGTCGTGAAGAACGGCGGAAGCGGCCGGCTCCCCGGAACTACCTGCCGTTCAAACAGGCGGAGCGGGCTCGCCAATGGAAACTGAAGCGCTCGCTTCACACGCCGACCCAGGTACGAGTAGGCGGTGCCTCGTATTTCGCCCTTGATCCAGCTCGCCATGCGCCGGCTCTTTTCTGGGTCACGCCAGAAGCGTCGGACGTCGTGCACGTCGAGCAAACCGTACAAGGGAGCGACGCAGGCGATCTTCGCGTCGCGCTCGAAGATGCTCCGAGTAAACGGTTCAGGGCGAGGGTGCGTTGCGCAATAGGCCAGCGCCGCGGTGAGATTTGCCCCGGCGGACTCTCCAATGATCGCTAGCCGTGTGGTGTCGGCCCCGTACTTGGCTCCGTTGTCGAGCACCCACTCGAAAGCCGCCAAGGCATCCTTGAGCGGCTTGGGATAGGTGTGTACGGGGCCGAGCCGGTAGTTGATGTTGAATACCTGATACCCCTGGGCCGCAAGGACGTAGGCCATGATTCGATGGGTGTCCTTCGACATCATCGAGAACGCCCCCCCGTGGATGTATACGATCGTCGGCAAGGACCCAACGGCGTCTTTGCTCCGGTAAATGTCGAGCAGGTGCGAGCGCCTGCCGGTGTTCTTGTACGGCACGTTGTGCTCGACCTGAACACGGCGCCAACTTTGAACGACCCAGGGAAGCACGCCGTACCCAAGGTGCGAAAGACGATTCGCTGCCTTATCCACGCCGTTGCGCACCAACGGCATGAGCGAGTCACGGGGACGGGCCATGGCTCAATTATACGGGACGAACACGCTTACGAAAAGAAGCCGAGCTTCTTGAGCGCGCTCCCGTAGATGAATCGAATCATTCCATCGATTTCTTCTATGGTTTTCGCCGTGTGTGGGTACCAAACGCGCTCCTTGCGGACCGCCCAGCGGTCGATGAAAATCGGTTGCTGATGGGTATATCCCCGAAGCCCTCCGAGGCCGTTGACCTGACCCACACCGCTGTCCTTCATCCCGCCGAATGGCGCCTCGGGTGCACCGTAGGCCATCGACGCGTCGTTGATCACGACCGAGCCCGTCTCGAGTCGCTTCGCAATCTCGATGCCCCTTTGAATGTCTCTCGTCCAGACGCTGCCGCTGAGCCCGTATCGTGAATCGTTGGCAAGACGAATCGCCTCTTCTTCGTCTGCCACGCGCATGACGGAGACGATCGGGCCAAACGTTTCTTCCTGCATCAGCTCCATCGTGTGGTCGACATTGCGGACAAAGGTGGGCTTGTAAAAAAGGCCATCGCGGGTGTCGGATTCTCCACCAACCACGACCTCGGCTCCTTTGGCCTTCGCATCCTCGATGTGGCGCTCGATGATCGGCAATTGGCGATCCCAGAACACCGAACCGACGTCGATATCATCCCCAGAGCCGTATCTGAGCTCGCTGACGATCTTCCGCACGCGTTCCTCGAACTCGTCGGCTACGGTCTCGACGACGTAGACCCGCTCCACACCCATGCAAACATGGCCTGAATTTCAGCATGGAGTTGAACACCGCGCCTCCCGCCGCGCGTTCGAGGTCGGCGTCTTTGCAGACGATCATCGCGTCTTTACCGCCGAGCTCGAGCGTGTACGGAATCAGCTGTTCGGCGCACGCCGCTGCGATCTTCTTGCCGGTTCGAACGCTGCCGGTGAACGAGATCTTCTGGACTCCGCCGGCAACTAGGGCGGCTCCCGTTTCTCCATCCCCGTGCAAGGTCTGCACGACGCCTTCGGGCACCCCTGCTTCCCTCAGCAGTCGAACCGCCCAATCGCCTGAATAGGGCGCGACTTCCGAGGGTTTCAAGATGACCGCATTGCCGGCGAGTACGGCCTGCACCGTAGGGTTCATCGCCAGGGAGAAAGGGCCGTTCCAAGGAGTGATGACGCCGACCACGCCTAGAGGTCGGTAGTGCATCATCAGCTTCTTGTAAGGGCGTAGATAGCCGTGGAGCTTTCGCTTCTCGTCCGACAGCTCCTCGACCGCGCGACCGCACCAAAAGTTGATGTAGTCGCAGGATGGAAGGACCTCCATGATCAACGACTCGAGCTTCGTCTTGCCCGTCTCATCGATGATGGTCTTCATCACCGCTTCTCGCTTCTCGACCAGAACGTCGATCGCGCCCCGCACGATGCGCGCGCGTTCGGCGACCGGCACCCGAGCCCATTCCCGCTGCGCATCGCGCGCCTTGGCGATCGCAGCCTCCACATCGGCTCGGCCCTGGACGAGGATCTCGCCCACGGATTGGCGCGTGGCCGGGCTTCGGATCCCGAGCCTGCGGCGCCCCTCAGCGGTTGGGGAAAGTGGTTCGACGATGGCCATCGATCAGCTCCTGTTTTTGCGCGGCCCAGAGGGCCACGACTGAAACATGTTCTACTGACCAGGCGCCCAAACGCAAGAGGTCCCTCGGATTAGCTTTCTTGTAAAATTACACTTATATTTCAAACCATGCGTCGATCGATGAGCATGGCCCTCTTCTGTATGATCCTGGCCGGCTGTGGAGATGCTTCGACGAGCTCTCCGCCTCGCATTGGGACGGGCGGAACCGGTGGGACGGTCAGCCCCGATGGTGGCATTGTCTTCGGCTGCAGCTGCCCGTTCGGACAAGAGTGCTCTCCAGACGGCCTGTGCACTTCGATCTGCGGCGACCAAGCGGCCTGTGTATTTGGCGGGACGGCTCAGTGCTGCGGTGCCGGCACGGTCTGCCAGGATGGGAGCTGCGTCGCGGATTGTGGAAACCAGGTCGAGTGCGACGGGGTCTGCTGCGAAAGCACGCAGATGTGTTTCGACGGAGTGTGCGTCGCCCAATGTGATGACCCGCTGCAGCTCTGCGGAGATGACGATGAGCTGTGCTGTGCGAACGGCGAAGGCTGCGTCGGCGGAGCGTGCGTTCCGCTGCTCGACGACTGCACATTCAGCGAGGATTGCGAGATCGACGAGCTCTGCGAGCCGAGCCTCGGGGTGTGCATTCCGCGTGATTCCGTCGACGTCTGCGAGTATCGACCGCCGGCTGGGGATTTTGCGCCGACAATCGCCTGTAGGTGGACACCCCCCGAGGCGCCGCCGGGCGCCAGCGCGGAGGCGATCGAGCTCGCGAGCATGAGCGACGTCGTGATGACGCCCTCTGTGGCGAACCTCACCGATGACAATGGAGATGGCGCCACCGACGTGTTCGATACCCCCGACATCGTGTTCGTGAGCTTCAACCGTACAGCGAACGGTTGCTGCACCAGCCGAGGCGCGCTGAGAGTCGTGTCCGGCGCCTGCAACGGCGACGGCACGATGGACACGCACGCTACGCTCAAAGGCCTGGGAGCGGAGGATTGGATCGGGAATTCTACAGGCGTCGCGCTGGGTAACCTGCACCCCGACGATCTGAGCGCGGAGCGCGTTCCGGAGATCGTCGCAACCTTCAAGAACGGGGGCACCATCGCCTGGCGGCGAACCGCCGATGATGGCTCGGCCTGGGAAGTCATGTGGCAAAACAACGCGCTCCCGAACAACCAGCACACCCGCGGCGGCGCGCAACCGTCGATTGCCGACTTGAACGCCGACGGAAGGCCCGAAGTCATCATCGGCAACGTTGTGCTCGATGGTCTGACTGGGAAAGGCCCGAACGACACCGACCTCCCGGCGGCGGCGCTTGCCTGGGATGGGCGTGATCTCGAAGCCGCGACCCCTGGGTCCAATCTTGGAATCGGAAACAATGCGTTCCTCGGCCCGGTGTCGACCATCGCCGACCTCGATCGGGACGGCCTTCAGGAGGTGATCGCCGGGAATACGGTCTACAACTACGATGGAAGCGAACGCTGGACCTACGAGTACACGACGGTCAACTCCAGCTGTGGGGGGGCGCTCGATTGCGACGGCTACAATGCCGTCGGCAATTTCGATGGCGACGAGGATGGCGAAGTGGTGATCATTCGACAGGGTGAGCTCTTCATTCTCGACCACGATGGGTCTCCGGTGGCTGGAATTCCGCTGCCCATTCGCATTCCCGGCGCTCCAGCAGACGTTTCGGAGCCCAGCTACTCGCCTGCCGCCTACGTGCCCTCGGCCCCACTGTATGACGAGGACGGAGACCTGCTTCCGCCGGAGCGGATTCTCTGTGGCGGAGCGCTTCATCTGCCCGCTTTCGATTCGGGAGGGAATCCAATCATGAGCGGGGGTTCGCAGGTCGTGGTCGATACGGCAGGAGCCAACGAAAGCGGGCCTCCCACCGTGGCGGACTTCGACGGCGACGGATTCGCCGAGGTTGGCACCGCGAGCTCGACGGCCTATGTGCTGTTCGATTTCCAGTGTACCGGCGACCCGCTTCCCCCCGAGTGCGAGCGCGAATGGGTTCGTTGGATGGTCGAGAACGACGATTGCTCCAGCCGAGCGACCGGGTCGAGTGTCTTCGATTTCGAAGGAGATGGCTCGGCCGAGGTCGTGTATGCGGACGAAACGACGTTTCGGATCTTCCGAGGGTCTGACGGCGCCATCCTGTATGAGGATCCTACCCACAGCAGCAATACGCGAGTGGAGATGCCGATCGTCGTCGATGTCGACAACGACGGGAAGTCCGAGGTCGTCATTCCCGAGCCGAATACCAGTCCCGGTCTCGGAGGCATCGAGATCTGGGAAGACGCCGACAACAACTGGGTACGCACCCGGCGCATTTGGAACCAGCATGGCTACAGCGTCACCAACGTCACCGAGGATGGTCAGATTCCGCGCGTTCCGGCGACCAACTGGACGCGTACGAGGCTCAACAACTTTCGCCAGAACGTTCAACCCGGCGGGCTCTTTGACGCTCCGGACTTCGTCGTACGCGAGATTTCGAGGCTTGATTGTGACGAGACCCATTTCGTCTTGGCGATCGTCGTCGGCAACGATGGCTCGTTGAGCGTTCCACCCGGCATTCTCACGCACGTGGTCGTGACCAGCGACGACGGGCGGGTCTTCGACCTCGGTACGGTTGCGACATCTGAATGGTTGCTCCCGGGGCAGTCCGCGCAGCTCGAGATCGTGTTCGCCATCCCGGATGGACCCTCGATCGGCTCGATCGTCGTCTCGGCCACCGCGGACGAGGACGGGATGGGCGGTCAGCAGTACAACGAATGTGACGATGAGAACAACGGAGCCACCTCGAACCCGCTGAGCTGCCCTTCGGTCGAGTAGCCTGTAATCCCTGGGGTTTTCGGTTCGCAATCATGGAGATTGTCCCCGGGTCGCGTCTGGGCGCATACTCGTGGGTCCGGTGCTTCGTACGTCCACGATCCCGCCGGCCAGCCGGCTGTTGATTCGACAGGGAGGGGTTTCTGACCTCGGCGGCATCGTTCAGCTTTGCGAGAAGCACGCGGAGTATTGGGACGGCCTGCTTCCGAGTGCCATGCGGCTGAACCGCTTCTTCGAGCGCGCCCTCAAATCACAGGACGATGTCTTTCAGTTCTGGATCGCTGAAAACGGGTACGGTGCGATGGTGGGCTGGGAGATGCTGTCATGGGCGACTCCGGATCCGGCGAATCGGCGTCTGACCGCCCAGGCGACGACGTGTCTTGGGTGGCAGAGCTCTGCTCTCGGTCGCATGTTGGCGACCCACGCTACTCGACATGCGGTTCGTACTCCGCTTCAGTACATCTTCGCACGTGTGCCGACGCGCGACTCGCTGATGCTCGGCGTGCTCGAAGCGGTGGGTTATCAAGAAGTGGGTCTGATTCCCGAAGCGCTCAAACCGCCCGCGCGTCCCGAGCAACTCGAGTTCGTGTACGTCGTCGATCGTTAGGCGCTTCGTACGAGCTTGCCCTCTGCACTGTTTCGGATAAGGTGCCCGATCTGGGAGGCGCCATGGCGACCAAGCGAACGCCCGCGAAGAAGTCCACGAAGAAATCCACGAAGAAGGCGACTAAGAAGCCAGCGGGCAAGCGGCCCCGTAAAGAGGCCGCTAAGAAGCGAGCGAGCAAGGCGCCCCGAAAATCAGGTGCAACGCGGGCCCCGCGGGCCAAAGGGCCTGCGAGCCGAGCGACCGTGCCTGCGAAGCCACGGGCGAAGAAGAAGGCAGCGTCAGCGCCCGTGTCAGCGGCAGCGCCAGCGCCAGTGTCGGTGTCAGCGCCAGCGTCAGCGCCGGTGTCAGCGCCAGCGTCAGCGCCGGTGTCAGCGCCAGCAAGAGCGCCCTCGTCTCGACCCCCCTCGTATCTCGAGGGGGTGCCTCAGGATCCGGCGGAGCTCGTTTCGGGTCTCTTTCAGGTGTTTCGGGGGGCCGCCAAGGACCTCAAGACCCTCGTCGCGCAAGCGATTGCGATCAGCAATCACAAGAACGATCCCTACGATCGATGAACGGCATGAAGCGCATTGCCGTCGTTGGGGCGTCCCTGGCGGGGCTACGCGCGGTCGAATTCGTCCGTCGTGCGCAGTTCGACGGCGAGCTCGTCTTCATCGGTGCGGAGAAGCATCATCCGTACGATCGACCGCCACTGTCCAAAGAGATGCTGCGCGGGGAGACCGACCAAGAGCGTTTGGCGCTGCGCCGGAAAAGCTACGACGACTTGAACCTCGACCTCAGGCTCGGTCAGCGCGCTCAGTCACTCGACACCCGGACTCGCGAGATCTTACTCCAGAGCGGCGGCGTGGTTCCCTACGATGGCTTGGTCATTGCGACCGGCGGCGAGGTGCGTCGGCTTCCGAATCAGCCATTGCTCGAGGGCGTCCACGTGCTGCGAACGCTCGACGATGCGTTGGCGATTCGCGCTGCGCTCGAGCGCAGGCCTCGGGTCGCCGTGATCGGTGCCGGTTTCATCGGCGCCGAGGTCGCGGCGTCAGCCCGGCAGCTGGGCCTCGAAGTCACCATGATCGAAGCTTTGGAGGCCCCACTTGCGCAGAGCTTGGGGCCGCGACTTGGACGAATCCTGCAAGAAGTGCACGAGCGCCGCGGTGTGAGGGTTCTGTGCGGACGGCGCGTCGAACGCTTCGGTGGCAGCCGGCGGGTCGAATCCATCTGGCTCGACGACGGCAGCCGAGTGGATTGCGACCTCGTCGTGGTTGGCATCGGAGTCACCCCATCGGTCTCCTGGCTCGACGGCTCTGACCTAGACATCGAAGACGGTGTGCGATGTGACGAAACCCTCGCGACCAACATTCCCGGTGTCGTTGCCGCCGGGGACGTCGCGAGCTGGTACAACCCGCTGTTCGAGGAGCGGATGCGGGTCGAGCACTGGACCAATGCCGTCGAGCAGGCGCGTCACGCCGTCTCGACCCTGCTCGCCACACCGGGCGAGGCAAAGCCCTTCGAGTCTGTTCCGATGTTTTGGTCCGACCAGTTCGACATCAAAATCCAGGGTGCAGGCAGGCCCAAGCCTGGCGATGAGCTCACCGTCGTCAAACGCGGGACCGACGGCGAGAAGCTCATCGCACTGTACAGCCGCGCCGGTCGCCTCGTTGGCGCGGTCGCCTTCAGCCAGCCTCCTCGGCTGATCCAGCTTCGAATGCTGATCGGAAAGCGCGGCGGACTTGATGAGGCCCTAAAAATCGTAGATTCTTGAATCTTGAGCGTTCGCCAGGCCGATGTGGAGATTCAAAGCGGCGACGACGTTTGCCGTGCTTGGTTCTTCGTTCCGGTCGCGCAAAGCGAGTCCCGCGCCTGCATCGTGATGGGGCACGGACTCGGCCTGACGCGCCACTGTGGCCTGCGCGAGATTGCGGTCGCTTTTGCCGCTGCAGGGTATGCGGTGCTGGTCTTCGACTACCGTGGCTTCGGCGATAGCGGCGGCAAGCCTCGCCAGCTGATCTCGTTTCGAAAACAACTCGGCGACTGGGCCGCTGCCATCTCCTACGCGCGTTCTCAAGACGAAGTCGACTCGAATCGTATCTTCACGTGGGGGTTTTCACTCGGTGCGGGACACGCGCTTACGGTCGCTGCCAAGGACGAGGGCGTCGCCGGCGTGGTTGCGGTGGTGCCGATGTTCGATGGACTGGGCAGTACCTTGGCCGCCATGAAAAGATGGAGCGCTCGAAACTTCCTTCGGATTATCGGTCGCGCGACCAAAGATCTTCTCGGCTCCTTCTTTCGGCGCTCCCCTACCTTGGTTCCCCTGACTGCGCCTCCGGGTGCGCTTGGGTTGCTCACCTCCTCCGATGCGTATTCAGGCTACATGGCGCTCGTTCCATCCGACTTCAACTACGACACAGCCGCCCGGATAGGACTACTTTTCTGGAGCTACTTCCCTGGCCTGCGCTTGCGTCGATTTTCTCGTCCGATTCTGATCCTTCCTTCCAGCATCGACAGGATCAACCCACCCGCGCCGACACGTCGTCATGCCAGCAAGTGCAAGACAGCCACCATCATCGAGCTCGACTGCGAGCACTTGGAAGCCGTAATCGAGCCAACTCGGAGCCGAGTCGTCGCTGCCACTCTGGAGTTCCTCGAGCAGCGTGCGCCTTCAGGACAGGTCGACTAGCCAGAGAGGCTCGAGCTCGCTCCGGTAGCGCTCGATCGAGATGCGCGCCAGATTCAGCCAGTCGCCGCATTCATCTAGGATCGCACTGTCGGCGCTTGCGACCACCGCGGGCGACGCCTTGAGCTTCTCGTCGACTCGGTCCGCGGTCGTCGCTTGAATGCAGGAGCCTTTGCGGCTTGCCGTAGCTCGTACAATCTCGGCAAGGCGGCCTGAGTTCGAAACCGGGCGGTCGATGTACACCGTCACCTTGGAGGGCCGAAGCGAGTCGACGACTTCGACGAGGATTTCGACCGCGCGCTCGGTCTCCTGCACCAAGCGATAGCTGCCATGGAAGCTGGCCATGTCGCGCAGGCAGGCGTCTCGGCCGAGCAGTAGAACGCCTCGGGCCAACGCGACTTCGATCGTCGTGATCACGTTGAGCCCGTCGACCAGCAGATGACGCGCGTTCATCCGCTTGGGGGCGCATCGCCTCGATGCACGGTCCAGTTGCGCGGAATCCGAGCAGGCACACCGCTTTGCCGCAGTGCGTTGACGACTGCGCAGCCGATAGCGGTCGCCGACGAGCTTGACCGCCGACGCATCGCTGTACCCTCGGGTTCGGAGCCAGCTCAAGTCCTCGACGGCCGAGGTCAATGCCGGGAGCGCCCGCTCGGAGAACAACTGCGCGTCGGTGTGATGCGGCCCTCGGTGACGCCGGGAATCACCCATGCGCGAGCTTAGCCCTCGGATCGTCCGGCGCAAAAACTGCGTATTCGGAACTTCGCCCGCAAGCATTGCCGAAGGGCGAGCCACCAAGGCGCTCTCGCGCAGGGTTTCTTGAATGGCACGGCCCTTGCTGGAGTTTTGGTCGGGTTCCATGCTCACTACGGCATCAAGCGTTTTAGCTGTTACCGACCTGACCTCTGCGAGCTACAAGCTGGTGAGCTTCGCTGCGCTCATCGCGGGCCCGACAGATGGCGAGGTGGTCTTGGTTTCAACCTACGGGGGCGGTGGGAGCCGGCGCTCCGAGCCTCCCGCCTCGATGCGTGACAATGCCGACGGCTGGCGCGACCGGGTAGAGTCCAGGCTTCGCCAAGAGGGGCAGCTCCTCGAGCGGCAGCGGCAGTGGTGTGCCGATCGCGGTGTTCGCTGCCGTGCAGAGCTCTACGAAGAGGGGCATTGGCCGGACTACGTACTGCAGAGCGCCAGGCGCTCGTGCGTCGATCTGATTCTCTTGGGCATCCAGCCGACCAGCGGGGTGGACCAGCTCAATCCAAGCGACGTCCGGAGGCTCGCCGCCGACGCTCCCTGTCCGGTGAGTATGGTCCGGCTGCCCTCGCTCGCCGCCTTTTGACGGGTCAACAGCCGCCCGCGCTTGACAGAAGCGTCGCTGTTGCCTAGCCAAGCCGAATGGCCGACTCCAGCCTGCTCACGGTGCTTACTGCCTACGTGGGCTTCGACGCGGAGTGCGCCAGTCGCTTGCAGGCTCTATCTACGCGGATGGAGCCCTATCGCGGGCAGATCGTGGATCGATTTTACGAGGCCATCCTCGCGGACCCCGTTGCCCGCGCGGTCCTCAAGAACGAGGCTCAGATCCAGCGCCTCCGCGCTTCCCTGCACCATTGGCTCGAAGGCCTTTTCACCGGACCATACGATGCTGCGTACTACGAGAAGCGCGCTCAAATCGGCCGCATGCACGTCAAAGTTGGGCTCGAGCAGCGCTACATGCTCGGCGCGATGAACGTGATCCGAATCGAGCTTCATCGCGCGGTGTCGGATTCCGCACCAGACGGCCTCGGGATCTTCGACGACCACAGTGTCATCGACCAGATTTGCGACCTCGAGCTCGCGATCATGCTCGAGACCTACCGAGAGGACTACGTGCTCAAGAAGACCGCCGAAGCGGAGTCGCTCGCGGTGATGGGAAGACTGACCGCAGGGTTGGCCCACGAGGTGCGAAATCCTCTCAACGCCGCCAAGCTTCAGCTCGATGTTCTTCGACGCACGGCTTCCAAGGTCGAGGACGCATCGACGCGCCGAAAAATCGAACGACGAACCAACGTCGTTCAGGACGAGCTCCGGCGCCTGTCGATCTTGCTCGACGATTTCCTGAACTTGGCGCGCACACAGAAGATGGAGCCCATCCGCTGCAATGCCAGCACGCTGCTCGAGGAGGTCTTGGAGCTGTGGCGGCCCGAGATCGAGTCGCAGGGAATCGAGTTCATCGAAATTCTCGATTCGGATTCCTGCGTCCTGCTTGCCGAGCGCGATCGCCTCAAACAGGTCGTCAACAACCTAATCACCAATGCGGTCGAAGCGGTGGCCAGCTCCCATCAGCCCAGCATTCAGGTCGCAAGCCGTATGCGAGGCGACGGCCAATGGGAAGTCGCGGTGATCGACAACGGCCCCGGCGTGCCGAGCGAGGTGGTCGGGCGAGCGTTCGAATCCTTCGTCACCACCAAGGAGGCTGGCACAGGGCTTGGCCTTGCGATCGTCAAGCGAATCGTCGACCTTCACGGAGGCGCGGCGAATCTGATTTCGCTCCCCGATGGGGGCACACGCGCGTCGTTTTGGATTCCGACGGGGACCTAGTCGAGCAATGGGGTTTGGTACCCCCATTCTTTGACTCGGTATTGGATTTTTCGCTGGCTGATGCCGAGGATCTCGGCTGCGCGTGCGGTCGAGCCATCGACTGCATCCAGCGTCCGTAGGATTGCGACCCGTTCGAGCTCGGACATCGTAATGCCCGGAATCAGCGCCATCACCGAGCCGTTTTTCATGTCCCCGTGGGCGGATGTGGGCAAGTCGTCGCGCTGGATCAGGTCGTTTTCGCACATCACCACGGCTCGTTCGATTGCGTTTTCCAGCTCTCGAACGTTGCCAGGCCAAGGGTAGATCATCAGGTGCTGCAACGCGTCTTCGGATAGACCCTGCACCGAGCGGTCGTTCTCACCGGCGTACTTGCGCAGAAACGCATGAGCCAGCAAAGGGATGTCGCTTCGGCGGACCCGCAGCGGCGGCACGTCGAGCTGGACTACCTTGAGCCTGTAGTAGAGGTCTTCGCGGAACTTCCCCTCTTCGACCCGTTGCTTCAGGTTGCGGTTGGTCGCTGCCACGACCCGGACATCGACCTTGAGCGTTTCATTGCCTCCGACGCGCTCAAACTCGCGCTCTTGAAGAAAGCGCAAGAGCTTGATTTGTACGCTTACAGGAATCTCGCTCACTTCGTCGAGAAAGAGCGTTCCGCCATCGGCCTGCTTGAAGCGCCCTTCGCGCCGCGTCATCGCGCCCGTGAACGAGCCGCGTTCGTGGCCAAAAAGCTCGGACTCGAGCAGTGTTTCACTCAAGGATGCGCAGTTGAGCTTGACGAAGGGCTTCTCTTTGCGCTTCGAGTTCTGGTGGATCGCCGCGGCGATCAGCTCCTTGCCGGTTCCGGTTTCCCCGTGGATGAGCACGGTCGCCCGGCTCCGAGCGACCTGCGCGATGTTCTTCATGAGCCGCTGCATCGAAGGGTGCTCACCCAGGATGTTCCCGAGCTGAAACCGGTCGTCGAATCGTTCGCGGAGCTGCGCGGCTTCCCGCGAGAGACGGGTTCGATCGAGGGCTCGGTCGACGATCGCCATCACCGCGTCGAGCTCGAGCGGCTTCGTGAGGTAGCTCTCGGCGCCGAGCTTGATGGCTTTGACCGCGGTGTCGATGGTTGCAAACGCCGTCATCACGATGAACGTGGTATGGGGCGACATCGGCCGTCCGCGCTCGATGAGTGACAATCCGTCCATTCCCGGCATTTTGAGGTCCGTCAAGACGACATCCGGATCGATCTGCTCCATTTGCAGGAGCGCCGTACGACCGTCGGCTGCAGTGCTGACGGAATAGCCCGCGTCGTCCATGAGCTCCGCGAGCGCGCTTCGCGCGTTCGCTTCGTCGTCGACGATCAGCACGCGACCCTTGGAGGTTGCGACGTTCGTCCGTTCGGCAGTGTCGGAGATCTCGGATGCTGTGTTTACATTGGTCATGTCTACTCTGCTTTTCGTTGGCAACGCCACGAACTGGCACTTGGATCTCTAGGCGCGGGCGGAAGTGTCTTCGCTTCCCGGGAGTCCCGTGGAGTGAGCGGCAGCGAGCTGCGTGTACTCTGCGAACGAGGCTTCGAGATCCTCGACGAACTCGTGAACGTCGGGGAAAGACTCCCAGTCCGCGTTCAAACCGAAGTGAAGCCCTCCGGCATAGCTGAACAAAGCGATGCCGAGATTCTGGTTTTGCATCAGCGGAACCATCGGATAGATCGATTTCATGGGTGAGCTCAGCAGGTAAAGGGGGATCGGCGGGCCCGGTACGTTGGTGATGATCAAGTTGTAGGTGCGCAGCTTCATCGCGACCAGGTAGAGCTCCGAGACGATGCGTTTGGTCGTGAGGTCTGCGACTTCTTCGATTAGCGCGGCGCCGCCCGTTTGGTTCGATTCCTTCTTCAGCTCGGTCGTCACCCGGATGACTTTCCTGAGTCGTTCGATGGCATTCGGTTCGGACACCGGCAGGTCTGCGAGGAGCAGAGCTACCTGATTGCCGACCGTCGACCCACCAGCTTTGCGAATGTTCACCGGTAAGGCGGTGCGAAACCCTTCCATCGAGTCGACGTCCGAGCCCCGCCGCACGAGGAAGCGACGCACCGCGCCAGTCACCGTGGCGACGACGACGTCGTTGATCGTCCCACCCAAGCTGTTCTTGACCGCCTTCACGTCATCGAGCGCGAATCGAACCCAATCGAATCGACGGTAGGGGCTGATATCCTGCTCTGTAAAAATCGTTCGCGGGGCGGGCTTCATGCCGGAGCGAAGCAAGCTCGAGAGCCCCTGGAAGTTCTGTCGAACCCGCGGTAAAAAGTGGCTGAGCTTGCGAAGGCCGTCGACTCGGTGGTTGGTCTCACCGACGAGAAGCTGTGTGCGGCTCGGAGCCGGGCGTGGCTTCCATTCCTTAGGTTCGCGCTCAGGGGCGTCCGGGCTGACGGTCAACAGGGCTTGCAGGAGCTCAACGCCCGCGATGCCGTCGACCATGCAGTGGTGCACCTTGATGATGAGGGCGAAGCGATCGTTTTCGACGCCCTCGACCACCCAAAATTCCCAGAGCGGCCGGCTTCGGTCGAGGTGCTGCGAGAATAGTCGGCCGACCAGGCGTTTGAGCGAGCGCTCATCGCCGGGCAGCGGCAAGCGCGTGTGGCGCAGATGGAAGTTCATGTTGAAACGGTCGTCATCGACCCAGACCGGGTGTCCGTATCCCGGGATCCACTCCACCCGCTGTCGGTAGCGGGGGATCGAGTCCACCGCCGCCATCGTGTATCGGGTGAGCCGTTCGATATCGAGGCCGCCGTGCTCAAGCGTGAGAGGCTTCGCGTCAAAAATCAGGGCGGCGCCCACATGCATCGGAGCGGACTTGCTCTCGACGTCGAGGAACGTCGCGTCTAGAGCACTCAACCGCTCGTAGAATGTTTCCGGCATAGCGGGAAGAGGACAAGCAAGATGTGAGCCTACGCATCGGCTAGCCGATCATTCGAACCTGGCGCGTGCGATGCTCGCTGTAGGTGAATATTTTGCGGCGCCCATCTTGGCAAGCGAAAAATATGCGCAAATGTCCGATTGGGGTCACTCATGGCACGAAAGATGCTCTAAACAACGATCATGTCTCAGCTCTTGGTCCAAGATCTCATGACCCAACCCGTCAAGACCGTCGCTCCGACCAACCCGCTTCGGGAGGTCATCCAGCTGATGGAGGCGAATCGTATCCGCCACGTGGCGGTCGTCGGGGACTCCGGGCGCCTGCTGGGGCTCATTTCCCACCGCGATGTCCTGCGCAGTCAGGAAGGGAGTCTGTCTGGCGCGCTATCGAGCGAACAGGCCCACATGAACCGTTGGATCGAAGCCCGATGGGTCATGACGAAAGACGTGCGCACGGTGCATCGCGAGACGCCCGCCTTGGAAGCCGCGCTGATCCTTCGATCGAATGCCTACGGTTGTGTTCCAGTGGTCGACGATGGGCGGCTCGTCGGCATCCTAACCGACTCGGATTTCGTCGAATACGCAATTCAAACGCTCTCCGATCCCGGTCTATGAAGGCGCGGCGGTCATGGGGATCGGACGCGGCTGCGCCGAACTGGCACGGTGCTTGCTCTACATCTGAACTATGGCCATCAAGACGATCGTTGTAGGGACTGACCTCGGAGAGTCCGGTCATCGGGCGATGCGGCTTGCGATCGCTACGGCCCGAGCGACCAGCGCAACCATTTGGCTCGTGCATGCGAGCGAGATGGACTTGGAGCATGCTTGGCCCGACCTGCCGGTCGGTGCGCGGTCCGCTGCTCAGGCGCTTCGCGAGCGATTGAAGGGGCGCTTCGAGAATTCCCTCCAAGAGCTCGAAACCGAGCGCAAGGCTTGCGAAGACCTCGGCCTGAGTTGCCAGACGTCCTGCGAAGAAGGCAGACCCTGGGACACGATTTTGCGGACCGCGGTTTCGGTTAATGCCGACCTGATCGCAGTAGGGGACCCTGCTGGAGCCGTTGGCTTGCCGGAGCGCTTGCTTGGCTCGACCGCGGAACGCGTCGTGCGGCACGCCCCTTGCTCGGTCCTGGTGTCATGTGGGCGCCTTCGTGCGGACTACAGCGGGGCGAGGATCGCCGTGGGTGTCGATTTTTCAGCGCACGGGCTCGAGGCGGTTCGCTGGGCGCGTGATGTTGCAAGCGCGATCGACGGCGAAGTCTCGCTGCTCCATGTCGTGGCGCACCCCATCACCGAGAGCAGAATGCCGACGGAGTGGCCGAGCGTGCTCCAAGGCCTGGCGTCCACGGCGCGCTCGCGGCTCGAGCAACTCATCGTGTCCGAAGGCCTCAAACCAAGCACGACGGTACAGGTCTTGGACGGGTCGATAGGAAAGACGATCTGCAATGCAGCGGCTAGCATCAACGCAGACCTGGTGTTTGTCGGATGCAGGGGGCAGGGCAGGCTGCGCGGCATGATGCTTGGCAGCGCCTCGCAGTACTGCCTTCGCTATTCGCCGGTTCCGGTTCTTGCGGTTCGTCCTTGATGCGAGCGCTATCCGCCGAATCTTGCTTCGAGCAGGCCTCGGATCTCGTCCACCGATTGGGATGTGTCCAATCGAAGGTGCTCGGACGAGGGTAGCTCGTCAATGGGCTCGAAGCGCTTTTCGAACTCGTCCAACAAGTCGGTTCTCGCGTCGCTCTCATGCGGCCCTCCGGTTTCGCGCGCGGCCAGCCGATCCAAGATCATCGCTCGGGGGGCTCTGCACTCGACCAGCATGAAAGGGACTTCGTGCTGCTGCGCCAAGCGGCGGGCGGCCTCTCGCATTGCCGCCGTACGAAAAGAGGCATCGACCACGACCGGACGCCCGGACGAGAGCACCATGTCGGCAAGCCGCAGGAGCTCCCGGTACACCGCTTCGGTAGCCCTTGGCGAGTAAGCTCCAGACCAAGCTGCGCCTGGGAGCGGTTCGGTCGGCTTCCGGTCCATGAGCCGCTTCCGTGTCCGGTCCGAGCTGAGCACTGGAGCGGCAAGGAAGTCGCCGATCGTCGCCGAGCACCGGGTTTTTCCAGCGGCAATCATCCCCCCGACCGCGATGACCCGCGGTAGTGCGAGCGGTGGACGCTCGAATGCCAATGCTAAAACGAAGTAGCGTCTGGCCTCCCGCCGCGCTCGCTCCCTTGCCTCCGTCGATGCCTCGACGTCTGCCGCTAGCAGTGATGCGACCTTGCCGCGCACGAATGCCCGGTAGCTTTCGTAGAAGTTGACCACGGAATAGAGTTCGTAGTCGTTCGATTCGCGTGCGTAGCGCGCGAGGAACCGCTCTGCGAGGTCCACCCGTCCGTGCCAGGCGAGGTCCATCGACAAGAACGCGATGTCTGCGCAGACGTCTGCGTATCGAAAGCGATCGTTGAACTCAATGCAGTCGATGATCGAAATCGACTGGTCGGATTCGAAGTACACGTGCTCGAGCCTCAGATCCCCGTGTCCATCTCGGACACGCCCGGCGGCGGTTCTCGCGGCGAAAGGCGTGTCGTTGCGGAGGGCCTGCACTTGCCAAGCCTCGATCTCCCGAGCTTCCTCGGGCGTCAGATAGTCCGCGATCGAGTCCCGGGTTTGCTCGAAGTTCTCCTCTACGTTTCTGCGGATAGCATGGACGTCACCGTGTTTCGACGTTTCCGCGTCGCAGCGTGCGCTCTCATGAAATCGCGCGATCTGAGCCGCGAGCGCGTCAATATTCTTTGGCGTCAGAAGGTCGGCTCGCAGAAGCTCGTCTGCCCGGCTCTCGATGGCCAGACGGCGCATTCGAACGGCCCAGTCCACGGTCGCGCCTTCGCCGGCAATCCGATGGAGGCCCGAAGCGTCGATCGTGATTGGGACCACATCGAGGTATACGTTCGGCGCGAGCCGCCGGTTGAGCCGCAGCTCTGCGTCGCATGCGGCTCGGCGCTTTTCGAGCGTCGTGAAATCGAGGAAGCCCAAGTCGACCGGTCGCTTGACCTTGAACACCTCCTCGGGGCCCAAGAAGACCCACGAGATGTGCGTCTCAACCAGCTCGAAGCCGCTGGCCTCGAGATCCGCTTTCAGCTTTCCCATCACATCCCTGAGGGCGAGGCTGCCAGTATACCCACCCAATCCCGCCCGCCCACGCGCTAGGCTTCCGCTGTACGCAATTCTGTCGCCAGGTCGATAATTGGCGCATCGTTTGCGTCATTCTTCCGAAATGGCAGCCGAAGTAGGTGCCGCCGTTGGGCACGGGGTTTGCTTCCTCTGAAGCATCAGCACTGGAGGCAACGATGACGACACGAAAGCTAGAGAGCTCGGAGTGGCAGGCATACTTCGACGAGGTTTCAAAGCACCTCCCCACGATGCGGGTAGGCATTTCGATCATGGGCGAGGACATTGGTGTGCAGCCTGAGACCGAAGACAGCGTTTTGGTCGGGATTAGCTACGACTCGAATGACGAAGTTTTCGTGGTCGATTCTGCCAATCTTTCGCATACGGTGCCTAAGCCGACGGAAATCTTCGTTCGCGAACAGGCTGGGAGGCTTTCGAGCATCGAGGTCATCGCACAGGACGGAACAAAGCAGATTATCGAGCTCCAGCCGCTCCCCTCGTTGCCTGCTTCCTGACTTGCGGCTACGGAGGTCAGCGATGGGTAACACGTGGATTTTGGTGGCACACGAAGGCGGCGCGCGCCTTTTCGCGAATGACGGGATCGGCAATGGCTTGGCGCTCGTCGAATCGATCGACCACCCCAAAGGCCGGGCACGCGACAGAGACCTCGCCTCCGATCGTCCGGGTCGCTCGTTTCGCAAGAACAGCGGTGACCCCCGACGCGCGTCGATGGGGCAAAGCGAGAGCCCGCACGAGAGGGTGGTGTCCGACTTCTCGAGAGAGCTGGCAGACAAGCTCCGGCAGGCCCGCGTGCAGAATCAGTTCGACCGCCTGGTTCTCGTCGCGCCGCCGCGATTCTTGGGGTTGCTTCGTTCTTCGCTCGATGGACCTACTTCGCAGCTCATCATCGGCACCATTCACAAAGACCTCGCGACCAGCAACGAGGCCGAGCTGATCCAACATCTCGGTGAGGTGATTGTCATTTGACCGCGCGTTCGATCATCGAACGCATGTCCGCAAAAAGGTAGATGAGATGGCCAACTTCGAAATGCCCGTGACCGAATACATGACTAGCCCCGTCGAGACGATTCGTATTGGCGAAAGCCTCGTTGCCGCCGACGCGATGTTCACGGAACAAGGGGTGTCTGCGCTCGGCGTGGTCAACGACGCCGGTGAGCTCAAGGGCGTCGTGTCACGGACGGACCTTCTGCACGCTGCCGTGTTCAGCCATGGCGTGACTTTTCGCGTCCCCGATCGCCCCGTCGAGGAAATCATGCAATCCCCCGCCCTTCAGGTTGCACGCGATGCGCCGGTCGCGGAGGTCGCCAAGCTGATGCTCAAGAAGCACGTTCACCGCATCTTCGTGACCAGCGCCGGCAAGCCCGACGGCGTAATCTCGACGCGCGACCTGATGCGAGCAGTTGGCGACAAGCGCATCAAGACGCCAATTTCCGAGATTGCCTCTGGCTCTGTGGTCAAGATCAAGGCAGAAGATCCAATCGCTATGGCCGTCGACCGACTCGAGTTGTCGAACAAGCATGGTCTGGTCGTGGTCGAAGGAGACTTCCCGGTCGGTATCTTCGATCAGGCCTGCGCTCTGCAAGCGCGCCGCCTGAGCCCCACCACCGCGGTCGAAAACGTGATGAACGTTTGCATTTTAATCTTGCCCGACGCGATGGGTCTCGGCAGGGCAGCCACGCAAGCCCTGGCGATGAACGTCCGCCGCATCCTCATCGAGAACGATCGAGGGGTGACCGGGATTGTTGGCGGGCTCGACTTCGCCCGCGTGATGAAATGACCGGCCCAAGCGCGGATCACGGACCTAGGGTCGTCATAGCCACTTCTGGATGTGCATGCCGAGAGCCGCTGGCCGGATCGGGCTTCGATCTCTGGGCTTGACTCGGAATCGCAGCTCGTGGCCCCCGCTCGAACGCACGGTGAAAGCGCCCCGCCAGGTGCTCCGTTCTTCTCCGTCCTCCGATTCGAATGGAACGACGATTCTGGACGAGAGGTCGTGTAGCCGGCTGCCGTAGGTCACGACAGCTTCGACCAGCAACTCCCGTGCGTCGAGCCCCGGGTGGCGGAGGGAAAGCTCGGTCGAGACGGTCGTGCCGACGATCAGCTCGTCGCCGCTCAATCCGCCAAAGCGAACGCTTTCCATCGCGATCTCGTTCCAATGGCTTCGGATCGCTTCCGCCAGGTCTGCCAGAGCGAAGAGAGGACGGTAGTTCGAGTCGCGCAGGGCGACCGCATCCTGCATTGCCGGCTCGTAGAAGTTGTCGGCATAGTCGGTGACCATCCGGCGGGCGGAAAACCGCGGAATGATGCTCGACATGCTCGCCTTCATCCGGTCGACCCAGGCCACCGGAACCCCGGCGGCGTTTCGATCGTGGTATGTCGGTATAATCTCGCCTTCGAGCAGTGCCATGGTCACGGCGCGGTCGTAGGCGCTCGGGTCGTGAATCGAGGTGGACGGCAGGTCGATCACCCAGCCGTTGTTCTCTTCGTAGCCCTCGATCCACCAGCCATCGTCGACGCTTAGGTTGAGGCAGCCGTTGATGGCGGCCTTCATGCCAGATGTCCCGCTGGCCTCGAGCGGCCGCGTCGGCGTGTTCAACCAGACATCGCAGCCAGCTACCATTCGGCGTGCCGAATCGATCGAGTAGCCCTCCATGAAGATGACCCGGCCTGCGAGATCGGGGTGCTTCGTAGCCTGGTAGACCCGCTGCAACAGCGCCTGCCCGTGACCGTCGGCTGGATGGGCCTTGCCGGCATAGATGATGGTCGCGCCCGGCGTGCCATTGAGCAACTTGGAAAGTCGTTCGGGTTCGGTCAGAAGCAAGTCAGCGCGCTTGTAGGGTGCGAAGCGTCGCGCAAAGCCGATCAACATACGATCTTCGTCGAGCCTTCCGAGGATATCGCGCAGCAAAGAGAGGTCTTCGCGACGACGGGTCCAAGTCTCGGTGAGGTGCTCTTTGAGCCAATCGATGTAGTCCGCGCGCAGCTCGCGATGCGTGGCCCAGATTTCGGCGGGATCGTGGTCGCGCAGCCATTGCCAGGTGTCGGGGTCGTCGATCTGGTTTCGCCAGTCGTGCCCCATTTGCCTTTCCATGAGCCGTTGCCACCTTGGAGCGAGCCAGGTCGAAACGTGCACGCCGTTGGTGATGCTGGTGCACGGGACATCGTCGGGGTTGTCGAACTCCGGAAAAAACTGGAGGAACATCTCGCGCGCGACTTCGCCGTGCTTCGCGCTGACGCCGTTGATGCGTCCTGCGTTGCGGACGGCGAGCGCCGTCGTTCCGAACTCGTTGGCTGCGCTCTTTGGTGTGTGGCCGATCGATAACAAACGAGGCCAATCCATGCGGAGTACGTGTTCGAAGCGTGACAGGTAGGGGCGTATCATCTCCTCGGGGAAATGGTCATGTCCTGCGGGCACCGGCGTGTGCGTTGTGAAGACGGTCGTATTGCGGATGTACTCGAACGCCTCTTGAGACCGGAGGCCGTGCCTCTTGATCAGGTGGGCTGCGCGCGCGAGGAGTAGGAACGCGCTGTGGCCTTCGTTCATGTGAAAAACGTCTGGGTCGATGTCGAGCTCGGTGAGCAGTTGGTAGCCTCCGAGGCCCAGTACCATCTCCTGTCGCAGACGGTGCGCGGTGTCTCCTCCGTACAAGCGATTGGTGATCGCCCGGTCTTCGGGCCTGTTTTCTGGCAGGTTGGTGTCGAGCAGGAAGAGTGGCACCCTGCCGACCTTGAGTTGCCAGGCCTGGATTTGTACGGGGCCGGTGGGTAGTGGCACCGTCACGCGCAGCGGCGAGTACTGTCCAACCATGACTGGCTCGAACGGAGGGTTCTCGAAAACGTTCGTGTCGCCGAGGTGCTCTTGGCGTCCGTCACGATCGATGATTTGGCGAAAGTACCCGTCGTGGTAGGCAAGACCGACAGCGCAGAGGGGCAGATTCAAGTCGCTTGCCGCTTTGAGGTGGTCCCCTGCAAGGATTCCGAGCCCCCCCGAGTAGAGCTTCAAGAAGCCCGCAAGGCCGAATTCCATGCAGAAATATGCGATTCTCGGGTCCTGCGATTCGGTCGACTCGATCATCTCCTGATGGAGTCTCGCAACGTCTGCCACGTAGTTGGCATCGTCCGCTACTGTCATGAGCCGACCGGGCGTCACCTGATCGAGGAGCGCATGCGGGTTCTCTTCGACCTTGAACCAGAGGTCGGGATCGATTCGTTTGAAGAGCGAAGCGACCTCAGGGTGCCAACGCCACCACAGATTGGATGCGATCTCTTTCAGGCCTTCGAGCTCCGCAGGAAGTGCGTTCGCCACGACGAAGGTTCGGGTGTACGGAGCCCCCTCTTCGCCTTCCGTGACCGGAGGTTTCACGAACAGGCCGAAGACTCCGGAGGAATCCGACGATCGAGCGGGCATCGAAGGAACACTCAGGCGCTCCATGGGCAGCTCCTTGCGTCGCGCGGCGCCTGCATCGAGGGCTCGGCGGTGTGCCTCCTCGTAGTGCTCCATGAAGTTGGACCAATCGGTCAGGGCAGCGGTCCTCAAACAGGCTTCGCTGAGCGCTGAGCGGTCCTGTTCCGAAAGATCGATGAACTCGAGCAGCGCCGACTTGAGTGATTCGGTGACTTCGGGGGTGGGCACGCCCTCGCGTTTGAGCACGCGGACGCCCGTGCGATCGTCATCGCCCTGCGCCGCGACCCAGCGACCGAATCCGGCGCGGTCCGTCGTGACCGCAGGGACTCCGAACGCAACCGCTTCGAGCGGCGTATACCCCCATGGCTCGTAGAACGACGGAAAAACACCGAGGTCGGCTCCCGGAAGCAAGTCCCAGTACTTGTGACGGATGAGCGGGTCGGTTCCGTCGAGGTAGATGGGCACGTGAACGACGTGGACCCGCGCCCCTGGCGTGTTCTCGAACCCGAGGGCATTGAGCTGATTGGTGATTGGGTCGTTGGCCTCGTCCACGAGGTCGTGCGTACATCGCAGCGGCGGTCCCGTGAAAGCGCCGTGCGCGCGATCCCAGAGCTGACGCTTCGGCTCAGCGTGGCCCGCCGGCAGCATCGCATAGACCAGCACCCGCTTGCCGGGGCGGGATTCGAGCTCTTTGGCGAGGGCGGCCGCGGCGTCGAGGTACACGTCGACGCCCTTGTTGGTGTATTCGTAGCGGCCGGCGAGCGCGAAAATGAGCGTATTGTCGCGATCGTACTGGTCGCCCGTGGTGAGCTCGGCGAGCTTGAATAGCTCCTCGCGAGCGCGCTGCCGTTGTTCAGGCGTCACCGGCCTGGCACCGAACCCATTGAGCAAGATGACGTCCGGCTTTCTGTCTAGGAGATATTCACACTCTAGGGCCGTGATTTCGCTCACCGTGGTGAAGACATCCGCTTCATGGGCCGCCACCGATTCCATCGAGTGCTTCGATGAAACGTTCAACTCCTTGGCTGCGACCTCGGGATCGATGCTTGGGAGCGATTGGTAGAAGTTTGGATCCGCGCGCTGTCCCGCGAGCGAGCGGCCGAGCATCGTGGCGTGCGTCGTGAACACCGTTCCGATTTCGGGCGCTGCGGTCTGGAGGTGAAGGATCGCGCCGGCCGACATCCATTCATGCGCCTGAACGATCGCGTTCTGCCGCGCAGGAAGAAGAAATTGATCGCGAATGTGCTCGATGACCATGCCCGCGCCGTGCCCAAACAAGACCGGGTCGTAGTAGTCCCACGCTCCGAACAAGGAATCGAGCCCGTAGCGCTCCCAGTATCGCCCGAGGATCTCGTCCTTTCGCTCGTACAATCGGGACTGGTTGATCAGCAGACAACGCGGCTCTCCTGGAACCAGCCAGCGCCCCATCTCGACGCCCACCTCGTGATCTTGGAGCGAGTCCGCCAGCTCACGATCCCAGATGTCCGGGCGGAACTCGGGTGCTACGTCTTCGCCCCGGGGGACGTCAGGCCCGATCGTGATGTATCGGTCTTCACCGTGGCGCTGCTGTACCTCCGGAACACGGCTCGCTAAGACCGTGTGGATACCGCCCACCATGTTGCAGACCTCCCAAGAGATCTCGAAGAATACAGCCTTGCTCATAGCCGAATTTGTTTCTCTGCCGGGGCCAGTACCGAGAGGTTCAAGTCTTTCATGACGTTCATATAGTGGATGAAGGCGTCGTAAGGCCCCTCGTAAGGACTGAAGTAGTCATGCACCGCCGCATCGAAGGTAGTTTTCGTAGCCATGTAGTAGAAATGGTCTGAAGTCTGCAAGCGCCGCCAGAGCGCCAGCAAGTGAGAATTATTACGCTTCCGAACGGCGTTGCCCAGTGAATAGATCTCCGCGAGGGCCCGCTGCTGCATGGCATTGCCCTGCCAGGCGCTGATGTCACGAGCCTCATCGGCCCAGGAGACCGTTCGTTGGCATGGAAGCTCCCCAAGCGCCGGGTAGCGATCGACGACCTGGCTCGGCGTGAGGATGTCCCAGTGCGGATGCGCGAAGAGCAGGTCCGGCAGTTGTTCGAGGAAATCGAAAATTCCCGTTTCCTTCCACTGATGCTCGCCGAAGGTCTCGTAGTCCATGAACAGGTTGACCACATCCCCGGCCCCGCTCTGGCCGTGGACCCAACCTGCAAACTTCTCGGCCGTCAGCGGATAATCGCTCCAGGCCTTGTTCGAGAAGCGGAAGGCGATGTCGTCGGAGAGCTTGTAGTTTTTTGCAAGCAGCTTCATCTCGCGATCGGCGACGCGGTAGACGAAGTTTGGGCTCCTCCAATCGAGAACGTCGTCTGCGCCCTCGATGATCATCGCATCGAAGCCTTCGTCCGCGATGAACTGGCCGATCTCGTCGTTGTAGATGAGCTCGGTGTTTCGGAAGACGCGCGGCACTTGCCCGAACTCCGACTCGATGAGCTTCATTTCCATTTCGATCTGGTCCCGGTACTCGTCCGTGTCGTAGAGGGCGGCGAGACTATGATAATAGGTCTCCGCAATCAGCTCGACTGCACCGGTCTTGGCGAGACGCACGAAGCTGTCGAGCACCTCTGGCGCGTAAAGCTTCATCTGCTCGATCACTACGCCTGTCACTGCGTAGGAGACGCGAAAGCGGCCGTCGGTCCGCTCGATCAGGCGAAGCATCGCCTCGTTGGCAGGCAGGTAGCACTTGCGTGCCACCTTGCGCAAGACCTCCGCGTTGAGCTTTTCGTCGAAGTAGTCGTGGTCACGACCCACCTGAAGCGCTCCGTAGGGCTTGAGGCGATAGGGTTGATGCACTTCGAAATAGAAACAGACCGACGGCATGGCTCACCTCATCCGCGCAGGACGGACTCGTAGACTGGAATGAGTGTTTCGGCGGCAGCATCCCAGTGAATGTGCCGAATTTCTTCCCGGGCTCGTTCGACGATGACCCGCCGCAACTCTGGAAGCTCCAAGAGGGCAACGATCTGGCTCGCCATTTTATCGACGTCCCAGAAGTCGACTTTGAGCGCATTGCGCAGCACCTCGGATACGCCAGACTGCTTCGACACGATGACAGGGCGGTCGTAACTCATCGCCTCGAGCGGCGCGATGCCAAACGGCTCCGAAACCGACGGCATGACGTACACGTCCGCGGTCGAAAAAGTGCGTTCGAGCTCTGCGCCACGAACGAAACCCGGGAACCGGAACGATTTGGCGATGCCAAGCTCCTCGACCATCGTCTTCATGCGCGGAAGCATGTCTCCGGAGCCCGCCATGACGAACACCGCATCGGGGACGTGCTCCAGAACGCGCGCGGCGGCTTGGACGAAGTACTCCGGCCCCTTTTGAAAGGTGACTCGGCCGAGGAAAAGCACGATCGGCCCCTTGGAGCTGCGCTGTTCGGTGTATGCCTGAACCGTTTCGCGCGCGTACACTCCGTTGTGTACGACCGAGATCTTGTCGAGTGACGTTCCGTGGACGCGGTTGATGAGGTTGCGTGTGTAGTAGCTCACCGCGATGACCCGCGTGGCGGCCTCGAGCCCTTGATGCTCCACCGAGACGATGTCCCGATCGGCTCCGTGCCCCGCCCGATCGTATTCGAGGCTGTGCACATGAACGAGCAGTGGGGCCCCAGCGCGGCGCGCGATTTCGACGCCCGCCGGAAACGTCATCCAGTCGTGGGCGTGCACGAGGTCGTATTGACGTCCCTGAACCCGCCGCGTGGCCGACATGGCGTATCGAGCCACCTCGGAAAACAGGTCTTCGCCGTAGTGCGCCCCGCTCGACGACGCCTCGGAAAACGCAAAGTCCGCGCCGGGGACGTGAGCATGCTCCAACCTCGTGACTTCGCCGGGAGGGCCAGGCAAGGGATGCAAAATCTCGGACGCCAGGATTTCTGCGAGGGCGGTTTCGTGAAGGGCGCCTGTGGCGATGAGCTGCCGGTACGTCTTTTGGTCGAGGTAGGGCTTCAGCATCGTGGGCACGCGGATCATCCTCACGCCGGGTTCGCCCGTCGCTGCGGCTTCGGCGTGCGCGGCTTTGGCCGCAGCGGTGAAGATCGGATCGGTGGCGAGCGCGGGCTCTGCGGCGATCAATTGGCTGAGCAGATCGGGCGGTCGCGACCGACCCTGGCGCGGAGCCTGGGAAGGAGTTGGAGTCTCGGCCATCGAGTCCGCGGACGCCGCACCCAAAATCTGCATGTGCGGCGCGTCTTCCTCGCCGTACAGCCTCGGCACCAGGAAGTCGATTTCGATGCCCCGTTCTGCAAGCGCGGTCGTGAGCCCTTCACACGCGGTCCCAAGCCCGCCGCTAATGTGGGGAGGATACTCCCAGCCCAGCATCAAAATCTTCATGGACTGGCCATCTTAGCGATCCGTAACACCTCTGCCACGCTCCAGGCTTGAGCCGGCGCGCCTCCGGGTCGATGAGGCGCGTCTCCATCGAAGACCTCGCTGATTTGCCCGATGCAGCCCTCAGTCCGAAGGTGCGCGGAAAGCGCCGCGAGCACCGGCATCATCTCCTCGGCGGCCGCCTGGGGACCTTCGACCGCCTCGACCGCATCGGCGTAGAGGCCGAGAAGCCAAGGCCAGACCGTACCTTGATGGTAGGCCCGGTCCCGCTCTGACTGCCCGCCGCGGTAGAACGGCTGATAGCTGGGGTCGTCCGGAGAGAGAGTTCGCAGGCCAACCGGCGTGAGCAGCTTTTCGCGCACCGCAGCGAGCGCCTGCTTCTTGTGGGCCTTGTCGATGGGTACGCTTGGCAGACAGAGGGCCCAGAGCTGATTAGGCCGGAGCTGTCCGTCTGGGTGGTTTCCATCGTGTGTGTCAGTCAAGAAGCCCTGATCTTGAAGCCAAAATTTTTCCTCGAAATGATCGGAGAGTTTCTTCGCGGTTTCGCCCCACTTTTCGTTGAACGATGGACGCAGTTTCTTCGCCCAGCGAAGTGTGGTCGCGAGCCCGGAAAGCCACAGGGCGTTCAGGTCGACCGCATAGCCCTGACGAGGGGTCACCGGCCAGCCATCCACCATGGCATCCATCCAGGTGAGCGCCCAGGGCCCATGATCGACGAAGAGAAACCCCTTCGCGTCGACGTGCACGCGCGGATTGGCGCCCTCGCCGATTCGGTCGATCAGGTCGAGGCAGACTTCCTGGAGGGCGACGATGCGCCGGCTCCGCGTTCGTTTGGCGGTGAGGCTTGTCGCTCGGATGAACAGGAGCGAGGCATCGATCGACTCGGCGTTCGGAGGCACGTCGCCGCTTTGGGGAATATTGGGGACCAGGCCGTTCACGAGGCGATTCGGCGAGTGACTCGAGAATCGCGAGCGCCTTATCGACCTCGTTGCGAGCCAGGCACAGGCCGGGCAGGGCGATTAGAGAGTCCCGCCCCCATTCGCCGAACCAGGGATAGCCGGCGATGATTCCCGTGCGACTTCCCGAGAGCTCGACCAGGTATGCGTCGGCCGCGTCGTCGAGCTCTTGAACGAACGAGCGGCGCGAGCCCAGCACGGAGCTGAGCACCTGGGGCTCGTGGCTCGCTGCCGGCGTCGTCCCGAGTCGAACGCAGAACGCACCGTCTCGCTCCACTTCGAGGTGGAACTCGCCCGGTGTGAAGAGGTCCTCCGCGTCGTCGTAACCGCGCTCACGTTCCCATTCATAGTGAACGCCCTCGTACCAGTGCCCATCTGGGCGGAAGACGCCAGCGGCGCCGTGCAGGCTCGCAATGAGCGCTGGTACGTTCTTGTACGGGTGCATCGCCACGCGAAGCGACTCGCCGTCTTCGATGTCGAGCTCTCCGTTCATGAATGGGTTCGCAACGGTCAACGCGTGGATCGGCCGGCAACGGATCAGCGGGCGCAGGCGCAGGTCGGCCGGCGCGGCGAGCCCTTCGATCGTGTATCGAATCCAAACCGCGTCGGCATCGTCTTCGAGCCAAAGCTCGCGGGTGAATGTCACCCCCGCAAACTCGTAGGTCCAGCTCGGCAATGGCTGGAAGCGGCTCAGGTAATCGACGCCTCTTGGCTCGACGGCGTTGCCCCAGTTGTAGCTGTGCAGGGCGACGGTTTCATCGCCGACCTTGAGCCATTCCTCGACCTCGGCGACCATGTTCAGCGGCTCGCCGACTCCCGGCTCCCGGACCGTGAGAAGCCCGTGGTACTTCCGTCGCGGGCACCGATCGATCGTACCCATCGCAAACGAACCCCGTGAATTGACGCTCAGCCACTCGGCGTCCGGAGTGGTCGCCGCGGTTTCGAGGGTTTCTTCGTCGCTTCCCTGTGCCTTAGTGAGGAGGCGCAGCCCCGACGAGCTGTCGGAGCGAGATGGGAACCAGCTTGGCAAAATCACAGTAAATCCCTTTAGACCCAATTACGAGTAGGGTCGAAAGCAGCTCCTAAGCAGGAGGTGTGCCAAAGCTTGACCCGCAGACCGGGCTCTTTCCATCACAACTCGTCAACATTCGTCGTGGATCGGCGCAACTTCTGCAGGTGCTTGCTCCACGAGCGCAACGGCTGCGCCTCCGGTTTAGGCCCGGGTCTCGCGCCATGCACGCTCGAGTCCCTCTTGGTCGTCGGGGTGCGCGATCGAGATGAGCAGCTGAGCGCGTTCGTTCAAGGTCTTGCCGTACAGGTCGACCGCCCCATTCTCCGTGATGATGAACTGAACATGCGCCCGCGTGGTCACCACACCGGCTCCGGGTCGAAGGGTAGGCACGATTCGCGGAGCTCCTTTGCGGGTCCGGCTCGTTAGGGCGATGATCGGCTTTCCCCCCTCGGAGGTCATCGCGCCGCGGATGAAGTCCATTTGGCCTCCGACCCCGGAGATGACGCGATGGCCGATGGAGTCGGCGCAGACCTGCCCAGTGAGGTCGATTTCGACCGCCGAGTTGATCGCCGTGACCTTGGGGTTTCGGTTGATGACCGAAACCCGGTTGACGTAGCCGATGTCGTACTGGGTGATGGTCGGGTTGTCATCGATGTAGTCGTACACCCGGCGCGTTCCGACCACGAAACCGGACACCGTTCGGCCCGGGTGAACGACTTTTTGGCTGTTGTCGACCGCGCCGCACTCGAGCAAGGGCAGCAAGCCGTCGGACCACATCTCCGTGTGAACCCCCAGATGGCGATGACCTTTCAGCGACGCCAAGACCGCGTCGGGGACGGCTCCAATTCCCATCTGGAGGGTGGCCCCGTCTTCCACGAGCGCAGCCGCATGATGGCCGATCGCCCGTTCTTCGTCGCTGGGCACCGTCACCGGGACCTCGGGGAGCGGCTCGTCGTGCTCGACCAACCAGTCGAGCTGGTCGATGTGAACGAAGCCGTCTCCGTGGACCCGTGGCATGTGACGGTTGACTTGCGCGATGACGACCTTCGCAGAATCGACCGCCGCCCTCGCGACGTCCACCGAGACACCGAGACTGCAGTAGCCTCGTTTGTCCGGGGGCGAGACCTGAACGAGGGCCGCGTCGAGCGCTCTGCGTCCAGATCGGAACAACTGAGGGATCTCGGAGAGAAAGCAAGGCAGGTAGTCGACCCTATTGCCATCCAGCTGATGGCGCATGTTCTGGCCGACGAACAGGTTCGCCACGCGAAACGAGCGCGCGTACTCCGGCTTGGCGTACGCCGCGTCACCGGAGGTGTGAAGGTGGATCAGCTCGACGTTGTGGAGGCGACGGGCCTCACGAACCAGGGCTTGGACCAGGGCGGTCGGGGTGGCCACGCCTCCGTGGACGAAGACGCGCTGATTGGAGTTGATGTGGTTGACCGCTTCGTCGGCAGTGCAGAGCTTGGACATCTCACCTTTTCTATTCCGGGTCGTTCCCGGGCTTGGATTTTGGCTCGGGCTCGGGCTCGGGCTCGGGGCCGGGCCCGGGCGCGGGGCGTCTCCGTTCGAGGTCCACTTCGAGGACCGGAGGTGGTGTGGGTAGGGTGACCGGCCCTGACGTACGGTCGACGTTGCCTTGAGGCGGGTCCACCTTACTGCTGGGCTGGTACTCTTGCTCTTGCTGCATTTCAGTACCCTGGGCGCCGCGCACTCGGCCCGTTGCGCAGCCAGACGCCAACGCGAGGATCGCTGCGAGGATCGAAGCTCGGGCAAGCGCGCTCATCGAGCCTCCTGACGGCGTTCGCTGGGGGTCATATCGGGTTTCACATCGACCAAGCTATGGCACTGGCTGCAGGCCGACAAGAGTCGCCCAAAGATCTCGGCTTGTCCAAGCGTGGTGGGCTTGGCCTCCACCGCTTCGCCGGGCTGTGGCACGTACTCGTCTTCCCGAGCTTTGCCCTCGACCGCGGCGGCGAACGCCAAGTCGTGGACCTCGTACGCGAGGCGGGCCGTGCCAGGGGGCTTCTCGCTGTCGGGTGAGGTCGACCCGTGAAGCGGCGACTCGGCCAAAATTGCTGCAGCAGCTTGAAACGCCGATGTCGAGTCGCTCAGCAGAGCCTCCCACATTCGTTCCACCGCCCAGTAGTGGCGGCGCATGTGCATCTTCAGGTCCTCTCCTTCGGGCGTTGGCTCGAGCTTCATCGGCGGGCCCCGGTCGAGGGCATGGTGGCATTGGCCGCAGGCGTTCGCGAGCAGGGCGAAGGTCATGCACGCTTCTTCGAGGTCTGCAGCCTGCCGCACCTGCGTCGCCAGCTCCCGAGTGACCCGCGCGTATTGCCTGCCCTCGTCGGGGAAGGGTACGTGTTCCATGAAGAACGCCAGCTTGCGCATCGACTGCTGGGCGATCGGGAGGTCTCCTTGGATCAGGGCGTTTCGCGCGACGAGCGAGAGCGCGGCGTGCTCTTTCATGACTTCTTCGAACCCATCTGGCGTTTCTGGGTCATCGGACGCGCGTTTCAGACCGCAGTCGCAGCCGCTTGCGAGCGCAATCGACAACCCCAGTGCAATGACCCGCCCCAGCATCCAGCCCCTATCTTGCGCGGTCCGGGCGCTCATTCAAGCTGCTGCGCCTTCAACCGTCGTCGTGGGTCAGAAGGAGCGGCACCTTGCTGTCATGAAGAAGCCGTCTTGCGACGCTGCCGATGAGGAGCCGTTCGATGCCGCTCTTGCCCGTCGTGCCAGCGCAGATCAGCGTGGCACCCACGTCTTCGGCGACTCTGAGAAGGCCCTCCGCCGGGTCTCCAGTGACGAGGTGGGTCTCAATGCCCGCTCCGTCGCTCGCGAGAAGCTCCTCGGATTCAGTCTTGAGCATCTCTTCGAGCCCGAGATGGAGGGCTTGGCGACGCTTCTCGGCCGCCTCTCCAACGACCGCTCCCCGGTCCGTATACTCCCCCCAGACGTCCAAGTAACTGTGCACCATGTGCAGCGGACCTGGAAAGAAACCGTGAATCGCGCGTGCCAACTCAGCGGCACGCTTTGAGGGTGCCGAGAAGTCGTAGGCCACGACGATGGAGCTCGGCATCTTGCCTCCTTCTGGCGGAATGATGATGATCGGAGTGTGGACCGTCTTGATCACACGCTCGGTCACGCTTCCATACATCAGCTTCGAAACCCCGCTGCGACCGTGGGTGCCGACGACGACCAGGTCGACGTCGTGTTCTTTGGCGTAGTCGCGGATCACCTCGTGGACCGTTCCCTCGCGAATCACCGTGAAGTACTCCAAGCCGGCCGACTCGAGGCCTTTGGCTTGCTCATCGAGGGCGTCTTGGGACTCGTTGAGGATGCGCGTGACCGCCTCCGGACCCGGGCTGTACGAGAGGTCCATCAGCAGGTACGTGGGAATCACCGGCGTGTGTAGAAGGTGGAGCTTGGCCGAGCAGCGCTTGGCGAGCTCCGTGGCGTAACTCAGCGCGTGCTGCGCGTTCTCCGAGAAATCTGTCGGGACCAGGATTTGTTTGATCTGCATTTGCGCTTATCCATCCTCTCAATCGGGGCTGGTTAGCCGCCGAAAGGGTCACTGGGGATCAGGCTATCGCTGAGAAGCTTCTCGTTCACGTACTCGCGTTCTTCCTGTTCGATGTCGACGCGCAGCATCTGGGCGAGCTTGGTTACGCTCGAGACGAGGCCATTGGGCGACCGCGCTTCCCGGATCGCATCGACGAGCCGGTCCAGCTCTTTGCGTTGGTCAGCGTGCTCGGCGTGCAGGTGGCGAACCCGCTCCGGGCCGAAGCCATCGGCGTCGTTGATCGCGGGCACCATATGGGCCTCTTCGAAGCTCATGTGAAGCTCCAGAATACCGCGAAGCGCATACGCGGCGCGCTTCACCTGTGCGGCGTCCACGCTTCCCTCGCCGAGCTTTGCAACCCCCGCCTCGAGCTCCGAGAGCATCTGCTCGATCTCCCGGTGCTGGCTCAGGACCTTCCGACGAACCTCGGAAGGCATCAAGGCTTCGTCGCTCATCTTGTCCTCCTATAAGGCATTGTTCCTCTGTGGTTTTGCAAGTACCGCGCCAAAGGTTTAGCAGGATTTCGCGGCAACAGACACGCAAGTTCTGCGCCGGTCCCGAAACATTCGCAGAACCTGCGTCGTTTTCGCTATGCTCGAGCAGGAAAAGCCGTTTCGATCGTCTGGCACGAAGCTTGATAGTGAGGGGTAGCAGCATGGACAAGCCACAGACCATTCTCGTCGGCACCGATTTCTCCGACATCTCGGACGAGGCGCTTCGGGCAGCGGCCCTCTACGCCAAAACGTTCAACTCG
Source organism: uncultured delta proteobacterium (assembly GCA_963712235.1). Lineage (GTDB taxonomy): Bacteria > Myxococcota_A > Polyangia > Polyangiales > Houyiibacteriaceae > SG8-38. The sequence continues at coordinate 190,249 of CAVQHC010000007.1, read as the reverse complement.
AGAGTGCTGGTCACGCATGTGTTCGACCCGACGCCCAACGTGCCCCCCGTCGTATGGTCCCGTCCGGACCTTCTCGAGCGGAGCATTCGGGTCGAAATTGAGGAGGCAATTCGCGACACGCTCACCGGCAAGACCGCGGAGCTGCTCCAAGGCGTCGCCGAGGTCGAGTTGAGCGTGGTGCAACACCCTTCTCCGGGTCGGGCCCTGGTCGAGATGGCCGAGGACGAGGGCGCTGACCTCGTGATTCTCGGTTCCCATGGTCGCAGCGGCCTGTCTCGCGCGTTTCTCGGGAGCGTTGCAGAACGAGTCGTACGTCACGCACCCTGCCCCGTCTTGGTGGTGCGGGGCCGATGTGACCACAAGCCGAAGGACGGAGAATAGCCCGTGTCGTTGATTCCACGTTTGGTCGTCGCCTATGACTTCTCCGACCCGGCGCGTCGCGCGTTCGAGCTCGGCGTCTTCATGGGCCGGCAACTCGAGGCGGACGTCCACATCGTGACCGTGCTCGACTCGAGTGACTCCGATGCGTCCACTCTGAGCAAGGAGCTCGAGGACCTCGGTCAGCTCCTCGAGATGCGAACCTGCGGGACCATCAAGACGGACGACGTGCAGATTCAGTGCCACGCGGTAGCCGGCCATCCGGCGGATGCCGTCGTGGCTCTCGCGCGCGAGCTCGACGCGCCGCTGATCCTCTGCGGCACGACCGGCAAAGGCGCGGTTGCACGCACGCTCCTTGGCAGCGTCTCTCACGAGCTCGTGCACAAGAGCGGTGCGATCGTGATGTCGGTGCCCTGACGCCGAGGCCTTAGCGGCTCGGCCCGATGAACGGCGCCCTGACCACACGGCTGCCCTTGCGGTCGTCCCGACCCTCCATCGAGACGGTGAGCTTCAGCTCGAGGCCAGGGCGCATCTGGTCCTGAGGCAGCATGGCTAGAATCGGAACGTAGGTGCTGCCAAGAGATTCCAGCTCGATGCGTTTTTGCGGGATGATGTATTCGATACCGCTTTCGACCTCAGGCTCGACGACGAAGGTCTGCTTGTCGCCGGTCTTGTTCACGAGATGTACACGCACGGAGTTCCGCACCTTGGCGTCCACGACCATGAACGGCGCCCCCTGGGGGCGCAGCACGTTGGCTTCGAACGCGGCGCTTTGCGAAAATGCGAGCGTGGCACCGAGCAGCCAAAGCGTGACAATCCCTCCGTAAAAAAATAGGCGAGGCCTCCCGAAGTGCTTGGGCTTGCCCTCCAGGCCATTGAGCGAATCGTAGCGCACCAGACCCTCCGGTCGGCCGACTTTGGTCATGATTTCGTCGCAGGCATCGACGCAAGCGGCGCAGCCGATGCACTCCATCTGCAGCCCGTTGCGGATGTCGATGCCGGTCGGGCAGACGACCACGCAGCGTTTGCAGTCGACGCAGTCGCCGTTGCTCGGATCGCTGGCCTTGCCCCTAGGCTCGCCTCGGTCGAAGTCGTAGCCGATGACCGTGGTGTCCCTATCGGTCAGGGTCGACTGCAAACGGCCGTAGGGACAAATGATCAAACACAGCTGCTCGCGGAACCAACTGAAGTTGAAGTAGAGAATGGCCGACATCACGATCACCCACGTGAATGCGGTCGGGTGCTCCGCGGGACTCTTCTGCACCATCTCGATGAGTGACGGAAGCGAGACGAAGTAGCTGACGAACACGTGCGAGAGCAGAAGCGCGAGCACGATGTACAAGACGTGCTTGAGCAGCTTGCGCCAGATTTTGTCGAAGCTGAGCCCGGCGGCGTTGCGCCGCAGCCGTTGGGCTCTCGGCCCTTCGATGAGACGCTCGATACGTCGAAACACGCCCTCTAGAAAGACCGTGTGCGGGCAGGCGTAGCCACACCACAAGCGCCCCTTGATCGCCGTGACGATGAGCAGGGTCAGCCCCACGCCGCTTAGCAGGAAGAACACGAGCCAGAAGTCCTGGGCGTTGAACACGGCACCGAACAAGTAGAAACGCCGGTTCACGATGTCGAGGAAGACCGCCGGATGCCCTCCGATTTTGACGAAGGGCAACAGCACGTAGATCGCGATCAGCACGCTGAAGATCGCGTAACGGAGCCGCGTGAACCGGCCCTTCACATCGGCAGGATGCACGTAGTTTCGGCTGCCATCCGATCGAAGAGAGCTAGCGGGTTCTGCAACAACGGGCAGCTTGGTGGTCATCGTGTGCTGTCCCTAGGGTTGGAAGCCCATCCGGCAAGGCTGGCTCAGGGTTCCCAGACCTTCGCGTTCTCTTCGACGGGCTTGCCGCCTCCGACGTTGGTATTCCGTAAGGTCAGTACGTAGGCGACCACTTGGTTCACCCCTTGTTCGCCCAGGATGGGCGCCCAAGGCGGCATTCCCTTTTCTGCGATGCCGTTGGTGACGATGGCGTGGATGTCGGTCGGCGCACCTCCGTGAACCCAGTATTCGTCGGTCAGATTAGAGCCGAGCCCCACACGTCCTTGTGCCTGCATATCGTGGCAGGTGACGCATTGGGCCATGAAGGTCTCCTTACCGGCGGCCACCGCGCTTCCGTCCGTGGAAAGTGCGTCCAGGGACTCGTCGGTGACGATGCTGCGCTCCGCTTCTGCGACGGCTATCGCCTCGGCATAGATCTCGGGCTGCAGCTTGCCAATGCCGTACTCATGATAGTGAAACCAGTAGACCAGGCCAAAGGCGACCGCTCCATAGAAGGTGAGCAGCCACCAGGTGGGCAGGTTGTTGTCGGCTTCCTCGATACCGTCGTAGACGTGAAGGATCTCGCCTTGGATTTCGTCGGTTCGTTTTTCGTCACTCATGGGGTACCTCCGACTCCTCTTCGAGCGGAATGCGTGCGTATTCGTCCACGTCAGATGTCTTCATCCGCATCACGCGAACGATGACGACGAGAAACACGATGAAGAACAGCGCCAGTGCGAGCAGTGGGTAGAGCAGCACGGGGCTATTCGCGAAGAACTCCGACGCAAATCGGCTCATTTCGCCACCTCGCTGGCTCCGGCCGCGGCGAGGGTCTTGCTCTCGGGAATGCGGCCCAAACGCTGCAGGTAGGAGATGAGCGCGACCAATCGGCTGTTTACCAGGAGCTCGCAGCCCTCGGCCGGCTCGTCACAGACGGCAACCCCTTCTTCGCTGGCCAGGCCGGCTGCAATCGCAGACGCTGCGGATTGCGCGCTCTGTTCCGCTGTTTGAATTTGATCTGCCCGGTAGGGGACGCCGATGTTCCGCATGGCGCGCAGCTTCACCTGCGTGCTCGCGAAGTCGATCGTTTCCTTGGCCAGATGCGGGTAGGGCGGCATGTTCGAGCCTTGCGAAAGCCCACGCGGGTTGATCATGTGCTTGTAGTGCCAGTTGTCCGAATACTTACCCCCAACGCGCGCCAGGTCCGGACCGATGCGGCGGGAACCCCACTGGAACGGGTGGTCGAAGATCGAGTCGTCCATGGTGGAGACTGCGCCGTAGCGAGCGGTCTCCCAGGTGAAGGGACGAATCATCTGCGAATGGCAGGTGTAGCAACCCTCTCGAATGAAGACGTCGCGGCCTTCGAGCTCGAGAGGCGTGTAGGGAACGTTCTTCGTGGTGCGGATCGTCTCGGGTACGGAGATGACCATTGGGATGATCTCCGCCACGCCGCCCACCAAGATGCCGATCACGACAAGGACGGTGAAGACCCCGGCGCGTCCTTCGATGGCATGGTGCCAAGAGAGCTTCTCGTCATTGCGATTGCGCATCGACACGGCAATCGCTGCAACGCCCCACATGACCGCCGCGATCGCAAGGATCGTGCTGATCAAGCCGTCGAAGAGGGCCATCCCAAAGAGCAATGCCATGATGATCATCGACGCGATGACCGGCTGACCGAAAACCAGCTTCGGCCAGGGGATCTCGCGCTCCCGAGGCTCGGTGACGACGGCAACTTCGACCTCGCCATCGACCGGGGCTCCGCTCCTGGCGGTCGCGATGAGGTTCCAGGCCATCAGAAGAATGCCGGCGAAGTAGAGGAGCCCGGAGATGAGCCGCGCCCAGTACATCGGCCGAATCGCGAGGTAGGTCTCGACGAAGCTCGGGTAGAGAAGCCCGCCGGTCTCACTGACCGCGCGCCACATCAGACCTTGGGTAATGCCGGCGACCCACATCGAAATGGCGTAGATGAGAATGCCAACCGTCGCGATCCAGAAGTGAAAGTTCGCGGCCGAAACAGAGCGAAGCTTCGTGCCGTAGAGCCTGGGAACCAGCCAGTAGAACATGCCGGCTGCCATCAGGCCGTTCCAGCCGAGGGCGCCGCTGTGCACGTGACCGATGATCCAGTCGGTGTAGTGGGCGAGGCCGCTGATGCTCTTGATGCTGAGGAGCGGGCCTTCGAAGGTGCTCATGCCGTAGAAGGTCACACCGGCCGCGAGGAACTTCAGCACGGGGTCGGTGCGGAGCTTGTCCCAGGCGCCCCGGAGCGTGAGTAGGCCGTTCAGCATGCCGCCCCAGCTCGGCGCCCAGAGCATCAAGCTGAAGACCATGCCCAGGCTCTGCGCCCAGTCAGGCAAGGCGGTGTAGAGCAAGTGGTGAGGGCCCGCCCAAATATAGATGAAGACGAGGCCCCAAAAGTGAACGATCGAGAGGCGGTACGAGAACACCGGCCGTTCGGCAGCCTTCGGGAGGAAGTAGTACATGATGCCGAGAATCGGCGTCGTGAGGAAGAAGGCCACCGCGTTGTGGCCGTACCACCACTGCACCAGCGCATCCTGAACGCCTGCGAACACCGAGTAGCTCTTGAACATGCTCACCGGGATCGCGAAGCTGTTCACGATGTGCAGAACCGCCACGGTGATGATCGTTGCGATGTAGAACCAGATCGCGACGTACAAATGCTTTTCGCGTCGCTTGGCCAGCGTCCAGAAGAAGTTCACCGCGAAGACGACCCAGATGACGGCGATCGCGATGTCGATCGGCCATTCGAGCTCGGCGTATTCCTTGGCTGCGGTGATTCCGAGCGGGAGGGTGATCGCGGCGGCGACGATGATCAGCTGCCAGCCCCAAAAGTGTACGGATGATAGGATGTCCGACGCGAGTCGCGCTTTGGCCAATCGCTGCGTCGAATAGTAGATGCCCGCGAAGAGCATGTTGCCCACAAATGCGAAGATGACCGCGTTGGTGTGCAAGGGCCTCAGACGGCCGAACGACAAATACGGCGGCAGGTTGGCCGGAAACCAGGCCAACTGCAGCGCGATGATGATCCCCACCAGCATGCCGACGATGCCGAACAGCACCGACGCCCATAAGAACTGGCGGACGACCTTGTCGTTATAAACGATCCGCTGGGTTTCCATACTCGTCCTCTTCCCTCTCCGTCGTTGGGGTCACGGGCTTTTCATCGTCAAGCGGCAGCAGGGCAAGGCGATCGGCTTGATCGAAAGTTCCTTGCCGCACGGTCCACGCGAAGAACGCCACAGCGACGCCAACCAATACTACGCAAATGAAAATCAGTAAGATCAAGATCTCCATCGGAACCTTTTCTGCGACAGCATCATCACCGTGTAGGCAAGTGTGATGAGCGAGCTGAGCGGCATTAGCACAGCTGCGACCCAGGGCCGCATCAAACCGGCGAGCGCAAGAGATACGGCGACCGAGTTGTACGCAATCGCGAATACCAGGATGCGGCGCACGACATGCGCGAGTGTGTCGGACGCGCGCAGAACTTGCGCCACTGGGTGCAAGCCCGGAGACACGAAATAAAAATCACATCGTGAGGCCATGAACGGTCGATTCACTGCAGGTGTGCCCGAGCAGGCCGCCGTTCGCATGGCGATCTGGTCGTTCAAACCGTCGCCTACCAGCAAAGTCCGTGCCGGTTCGTGCGCTTGCACGTACGCCGCCTTCTGCTCTGGATTTTGACCCCCGATGCAACGCTCCGCTTCCATTCCCAAGCTCGCGCCGAGGCTGACGACCCGCGATGGCGAATCGCCGCTGAGAATGACCAGCTCGTAGCCCCCTGCTTCGAGTCGCTCGATTTCAGCCCGTGCGCCCGGGCGTAGCTGCTCATCGCTGTGCAGGGCGACCCGGACATCTCCATCGATCGCGAAGACGACATCGCCCCCGTCTGCAGAAACGTTGGCAGCCCAGCGGGGCGCCCCCAGCCTCAGTTCTTGGCCCTCATACTCGGCGCTCGTGCCGTACCCAGTCTGTTCCTTGGTGTCGAGCTCGATGAAGCGCGCGGCCGGGTGTCCTTCCAAGGCTCGCCTGACCGCAACGCTCTTTGGATGCGCGCTCCGGGCCGCGATGCTGTAGAGCAACGTGATGTCTCGCTCCGAAAGCGATTGGAGAGCGCTCGGGTTGGCGACCTCGAGCATGCCGGTCGTGAGCGTGCCGGTCTTGTCGAACACGATTCGTGTCATCGAGCGAACCCGGTCGAGGAAGTCACCTACCCGCACGAACACTCCCGCGCGGCGCAATTGGGTGAGCACGAGCTCATAGGCGAGCGGTGCGGCGATGCCGAACGCGCACGGGCAGGTGACGACCAAGACTGCCGTGCCCACCTCGATGGCGAAAAGCGGTTCTCCGGTTCGCCACCACCAGTAGCCGATCCCCGCAGCGGCGAGTCCGACGACGCCAATCACGTAGAAGCGGGAAAGCCGAGACCACCAGCGCGTGGCCAAGGGCCCATCACCCTGTTCGGCGGGGTCCCGTCCCAGTAATCCAACCAAGGAAGACGCGGCGAAGTCGGTGGTAGCAATGCCGGAAAAAGCACCCTCACCCAGGTTGAAGGCGCCTGCCGGGACGGTTTGTCCCTGGTCGAAGCGTCGCGGCCGGCTTTCACCGTCGATCCAATCGAGCGAGCAACTTGCTGCGCGGTCGAGAACGCAGAGGTCAACGGGCACTAAATCGCCGGGAGCGATCAGCAAGCGGTCTCCCTGGTGAATTGCGATGCAATGCACGATGCGAACGATTCCGTCTTTGATCTCGCGCGTAAGCAAGCTTTGGGTCCCATCGTCGGCGAGCAGCTGGGCACGATTGCGTTCCAGCATGCGCTGTTGCAACCAGCGGCCCACCAGCATGAGCGCGACGAAGACGGTGAGCGTGTCGATGTACGCTGCATTCCCATCGGCAAAGAAGAACGAATAGGTCGAGCCTGCAAACGCGAGTACGATGCCGAGAGCGATCGGAACGTCGAGGTGAAGAACGCGCCTGCGAACCGCGCGGAATGCGGAACCGATGAAAACCGAACCCCCCACGAGAACCGCGAGGACGCCGGCGGCATAGCTCAACTGGTTGAGCAGCTCGTAGATCGGGCCTTCGCGGAGGCCCAGATACATGGCAGCGCCGAAGAGCATGACGTTTGCGGCGAGCGCGGCGCAGATGCCGACGCGCATCAGTAAGTCGTCCGAAGCCCGAGCACCGCTCGATCGCGCCGGACCGAGCAGGTATCCGAGGCTCTCGACCGAATCGACCCACTCGCCGAGCGGAAACTCATTCGAGACGCGTAGCTCCATACGGCCGAGCGCCGGGTTGATCGACATGAGCCCGGTCTGCGTGCCGCCGTGGCGTCGGAAGAGCTCTTCGATCAGCCACACACAGGCCGCGCAATGGATTCCTTGGATGTCGAGCTCCACGCGTGTGACCCCAGGCTCCCCGGCGCGCGCCACCTCGATGAGCTCCAGCCACTTGTGGTCGATTCGGCGGGATTCGAGGTCAGCCGGGGGAAGACCGGGCCCACGGCGCAGGTCGTAGTATCGGGTGAGCCCCGCCTTGGTGAGAATTCCGTGGACGGCGCGGCAGCCGCGACAGCAGTACGGAGCGAAGGTGTCGTTTACCATCGGCTGCGCGCAGTGGATGCATCGAGGTACCGATGGCGTCGACTGCCCGCGGGGAATCTCGCAAACGACTGGCTCCGACGCGGTCACGGTGTGTGAGAATGCAGATGATGCGCGTCGTGGCCGGCCTCATCTGCTCCGGGCGCATGACAGGAAGAGGTATCGCCCGTGCGCAGGGCATGTACCGGACGAATCACGAACAGGATCGAGCCGAGGGCGAGGGCGACGGCGAGGATCCGCGAGGTCGCTGGTCGCGGTCGTCGAGCGAATCGCTCGAACAGCCAGGTAGCGCCCACCAGCCCCACGCCGCTCACGACCGCGAACGCAAGCATGCTCAGCGAGCCAAGCGCAGTGGACCCTGTCGATGCGGCGATCAGGACTGCCGCGGCCAACGCCCCGCATGGAAGGAGCGCAGTGCCAAGACCGACGAAAAACGGATGGCGTCCGAGGCCTCCGAGCGCGCGCGAGACCAAGGTTGGCGCGGGCTCGTCCTGCTTGCTGCGCAGAGTGACGAGGGGCTGGTTGGGTCGGCGCCAAAGGCGAAGCGCGGCCAGGCCTAGCCCCAGCGCCAATGACCAGCTCAGGAGCGCGCTGCCCCAGGCATGCGGAAGACTAACCGTAGTCGCGCGCCCGATGGTGCCAGCAGCGGCGCCAAGCAGCGAATAGCTGACGAAACGGCCGAGCTGGTAGCGGGTTTGCCCGGACACGCCCGGCTTCCCACTGCAGGCGTATGCAGCCAAAGGCCCGCACATCGCCGTGCAATGCGGAACCGATGCGAGGCCTGCGGCAGCCCCGGCAATTACCGCCGTCCACATACGCCCGCTCTAGGGTCGATCCTCGAAGGGGTCACGATACATCTTGTCCGCTCGTTCGCGGTCATGCGCGAGGTCACTTATAGCTGAATACGCAGATATTGCGCGCCGCGCGTTCGGGCACCGAGAAAATGCGATGGATCGTGGGTCAGCGGGTGCTATCCCCCTGATCGATGGGCACCGCACAACGGAAGATGGTCCCGAGGGAGCACGGCGCCTACGCCGAGCTGCTGTTTCCGATCGTCTGCATCCTTCTGGGCGGAGCGCCTACGACCTCCACCTGGCTCCTCTCCGTCGGAGCGATTGGCGCGTTCCTCGCAAACGAGCCTCTCCTGGTCTTGTTTGGGCAAAGGGGCACCCGCACGCAGCGCGAGGAGAGCGATCGCGCCAAACGTGTCCTGCTGATTTTCTCCTTGGTCGCGCTTGGCGCCGGCATTGCGGGGCTTTCGTCTGCTTCGACGCAGGTCAAATACGCCGCCCTCGTGCCTCTGCTGCTCGGCGTCACCCTCGTGATGCTGGCCATCCAGGGGCTGGAGCGCAGCATGTTCGGAGAGGGGTTGGCAGCCGTCACGCTCTCCTCGATCGCGATCCCCCTAGGCCTTTCCGCGGGCTTGGGGCGCACCGTGACGCTCTGCGTTGCGCTGCTCTGGTTGACAACGTCCCTCTTGGGCACGGCCGCGGTGCGGCTGACCATCGCGCGCACCAAGGCAAGCACGGAGGAACACCGCGGGCGTGTCGCGTTCAAGCGGGGCCTGCTCATTTTGGCCTGCTCGGTGACCATCGTCATTGGGGTCGTGGGACTCAGCGGGTCCCGCGATGGGCTCTCGATTCTCGCCGCGGCGATGCCCGTGGCGCTCGTCGTGCTTGCTGTGGCTGCCCTTAGGCCCACGGCTCGCCGGCTCCGTCTGATGGGCTGGAGCCTGGTTGCCGCGAATCTTTGTTCGCTGATAGCGGTGGTCACCACGCTCAAGATCATTCAGGATTTCAATGCGGTCGAACCGGCCTTACCGTTCCCCATGTTCTAGCTTGGTCGCGGACGACCTGGAGAGGAAAAGCTCATGCTCGTAAAAGACATCATGACCGAAAACCCCGCGACGGCGACGGAGCTCATGTCAGTCGCCGAGGCCCTGGGCCTGCTCTACGAGCTCGATGTGCGGCACCTGCCTGTGGTCCGTGGGCGCGAGCTGGTCGGAATCATCAGCGACCGTGACCTTCGAGCTTTCTCCGGGGCCACAGATGACGAAGCGATGGAGGCGGTCGAGGGCGCGCGTTCGGCAAACGTCGGCAACTTCATGAACACCAGCACGGTCAAGGTCGATCCCGAGACCAACGTTCGCGAAGTGCTGGAGCTGATGCTCTTGCACCGTGTGGGCGCGATTCCGGTCTCCGATCTCGACACCGGCGACTTGCTCGGAATCGTGAGCTACATCGATCTGCTGCGAGTGCTTCAGGATAGATTGGACGCCGGCGACTGAAGCGGGAGCCCTGTTCTCGTTCAGCGATGGATCGTCCGCGCGCCGAAACGTGGCGCTGGCCTGGTCGAACCAGCGCGCGCCGTTGCAGCTCCGAAGCCGGCGGACGAGGCGCATCTTTTGCGTCTCGTTTCGCACTTCACGTCGCGAGAGTTTGGGCTAGACTCTGCCCACTCGAATGCACGTACGCATCCGCAGAGGCCTAAACATCCCCATTTCGGGTGCACCCGAGCAACGCATCGACGATGCGAACGCGGTTGGCTGGGTGGCGCTGGTCGCGATGGACTTCGTCGGACTTCAGCCGCGGCTCATGGTGGACGTCGGTGACCGCGTGCGCCTCGGGCAACCTTTGCTCATCGACAAGAAAAATCCGGAAGTGATGTTCACCTCGCCGGGTTGCGGGGAAATCGTGGCCATCCACCGCGGAGCTCGGCGGTCACTGCAGTCGGTGGTCGTTCGCGTGGACGGCGACGACGAAATACTCTTTCCCTCGCATGAGCGGACGGTGCTCACCCAGCTCGATCGCGACGCGACGCGAGCGCTTCTCCAATCTTCCGGCCTGTGGACCGCGTTGCGCGCGCGGCCGTTCGGAAAAGTTCCCAACGCCCATGCGTCACCGCATTCGATCTTCGTCACTGCGGTCGACACCAACCCGCTTGCGGGCGACCCCCGCCTGGTGATCGCGGAGCGCGCTCAGGACTTTCACGACGGAGTGGCGGTACTCAGCCGGCTCACCGACGGCAAGGTCCACGTTTGTCAGGCTCCTGGGCCGGGCTTCGACCTTCCGAAGCTCGAATCGGTACGCTCGGCGACATTCGAAGGCCCCCATCCCTCCGGTCTGCCCGGAACCCACATCCATTTTTTGGACCCTGTTGGTGAGAACAAGAGCGTTTGGTACATTGGCTACCAAGACGTGATCGCGATCGGCTCGCTATTCACGACCGGCCGAGTCTGCACCGACCGCGTGATAGCGCTGGGAGGCCCGAAGGTGAAAATGCCGCGTTTGGTGCGCACACGCATCGGCGCGAGTACCGAAGATCTCTTGAAGGGAGAGGTCGAGGTGGGCGACTGCCGCGTGATCTCCGGCTCGATTCTCGGCGGACGACGAGCCGCCGGGCACGCGCGGTATCTCGGCCCCTATGACGTACAGCTCAGCGTGCTCGCCGAGGACCGCACCCGTCACTTCCTGCGATGGATCGCACCGGGGTCGGATCGCTACTCGTCGATCCGCGCCTTCGTCGGCTCCTTGCGCCCTCGGCGCTACCGCTTTGCGCTCAGCACCAGTCAGAACGGCAGTCCTCGCGCGATGATTCCCATCGGCAACTTCGAAAAAGTGATGCCGCTCGACATTCTACCTGCGCCACTGCTCAAGGCACTCATCGTCGAAGACACCGAAACCGCGAAAGCGCTCGGCTGCCTCGAGCTCGAAGAAGAAGACCTCGCGCTCTGTTCCTTCGTCTGCTGCAGCAAGTACGAGTACGGCGAGTTTCTCCGAGCAAACCTCGACCTCATCGAGAAGAACGGCTGATGCGTCCTCTGCGAAAACTCCTCGACAAAGCCGAGCCTCTCTTCGAAAAGGGCGGCCGCCTAGAGAGCTATCAGGCGATCTACGAGATGCTCGACACGCTCTTCTACTCGCCTCCGGACGTTTCGCGCCATGCGCCGCACGTGCGCGACTCGATCGATCTCAAGCGGGTCATGGGCCTGGTCGTGGTTGGCGTTTTGCCCTGCGCGCTGTTTGGCATGTGGAACACCGGCCACCAGGCCAACCTCGCGATCGAGCAGCTCGGCTTAGCCGCGCCGAGCGATTGGCGAGGCGCTTTGATCGCGGCGATCGGAATCGGCCACGACCCGCAGAGCGTTGCCGCCGCGACCTTCTACGGCCTCCTCTATTTCGTGCCGATCTACGCCGTCACCTTGGCGGCGGGTGGCGTATGGGAGGTCCTCTTCGCCGGCGTTCGCAATCACGAGGTCAACGAAGGGTTTTTCGTCACCTCGATTCTCTACGCCCTCACGCTGCCTGCGACGACTCCTCTTTGGCAGGTGGCCATCGGCATTTCGTTCGGCGTGGTCATGGCGAAGGAGGTCTTTGGCGGGACTGGAAAGAATTTCATGAACCCCGCGCTGGCCGGCCGGGCGTTCCTCTACTTCGCGTATCCCGTCGAGATGTCGGGCGAGTCGGTTTGGACGCCCCCGATCGACGTCATCACCGGCGCTACGTCGCTCGCGATTGGCGCCGAAAGCGGCGTCACCGGCATCATGGATCAGGGCATCAGCTGGACGAATGCGTTTGTCGGAAACATCCAGGGCTCGCTTGGCGAGACTTCGGCCCTTGCATGCCTCCTCGGCGGGGTCTTGATCGTGTACACCGGCGTGGCCTCATGGCGGATCATCTCCGGAGTCATGTTGGGCATGATCGCCACGGCCGTCCTTTTCAACGCGGTCGGCTCCGACTCGAACCCGATGTTCGCCATGCCCTGGTACTGGCATCTCGTGCTCGGCGGTTTCGCTTTCGGAATGGTCTTCATGGCAACCGACCCGGTAAGCGCCTGCGTCACCAATCCCGGTCGTTGGGTCTTTGGCTTTCTGATCGGAGCGATGACTGTGGTCATCCGCGTGGTCAACATCGCGTTCCCGGAGGGCATCATGCTCGCGATCCTCTTCGCCAATATCTTTGCTCCCACCATCGACCACTTCGTCATGCGGGCGAACGTCAGCAGGAGGTTGCGCCGAAGTGCCTGAGCCTTCCAAGGAAACCGGTGCGCAGACGGACACGGTCGCTCGGACCCTGCTCGTAGCGCTTTTCGTCAGTCTGCTCTGCTCTTCGCTGGTGGCGTCGGCCGCCATCGTGCTCAAACCGCGACAGGTCGCGAACGCCGTCGAGGAAATGCGCCGAAACATTCTCCAAGTCGCGGGGCTCTGGGCGCCGGATGCCGATGTCGACGCGCTTTTCGAGAGCATCGAGTCGCGTGTCGTCGAGCTCGAAACCGGTGCATACGCCGACGGCATCAATCCGGAAGCCTATGATTCGGTCGAAGCGTCAAAAGATCCCGCCCGGAGCATCGAGATTCCGAGCGAGCTCGACGTGGCCAAGGTGGGGCGCCGCGCCAAACATGCACTCGTGTATCTCGTTTTCCGCGACGGCGAGCTCAGCAAAATCATCCTTCCGATTTCGGGCTACGGCCTGTGGTCGACCCTCTATGGCTTTCTCGCTCTCGAGGCGGACGCCAACACCGTCGCCAACATCACCTTCTACGAGCATGGGGAAACCCCCGGCCTTGGAGACTTCATCGTGAAGCCAGCGTGGCGTGAGCTCTGGCGCGGGAAGCGGGCCTTCGACGACTCGGGCGAGCTCGAGCTTCGCGTCGTCAAGGGCCGCGTCTCCGCCGACGATCCGCTCGCCGACTACCACGTAGACGGAGTCTCGGGCGCGACGCTCACCGGCAACGGAGTCACGAACATCATCCAGTACTGGCTCGGCGAGCACGGCTATGGGCCATTCCTCGCGAAGATCCAGGCAGGAGGAGGCTCATGAGCACCGACACCAAGCGCGCTCTTCTCAAACCCATCGTCGACGACAACCCCGTCACCTTGCACGTGCTCGGCATCTGTTCGGCCCTCGCAGTGACCACGTCGCTGCTGCCGTCGCTCTACATGTGCGTTGCCCTTACCGTAGTTGCCGCCTTGTCGAACGCGGCGGTCAGCGCGATTCGCCACATTCTTCCGAGCAGCATCCGCATCATCGTTCAGATGACGATCATCGCCTCGTTGGTGATCGTCGTCGACGAGTCCTTGAAGGCGTTTGCGTTCGAGACGAGTCGCGAGCTGTCGGTCTTCGTCGGCCTCATCATCACCAACTGCATCGTCCTCGGCCGCACCGAGAGCTTCGCATCGAAGAATCCGGTGGGCTTGAGCTTCCTCGATGGCATCGGGAACGGCCTTGGCTACAGCACGATTTTGATCCTCGTGGCGACGAGCCGCGAGCTCTTAGGCGCGGGGACACTTCTCGGCTACACGGTCTTCCCAAACGCAGCCGACGGAGGCTGGTACAAGCCGAATGGCATGATGCTCCTGCCGCCGAGCGCATTCTTCGTAATCGGCCTGATCATTTGGGCTGTGCGGACTTGGAAAGCGGAGCAGGTCGAGAAGCCGGAGTTCCGGATTCATGAAGTGCATCGAACGGAGGTCTTGTGATGGGCAACTACGTCGAGCTCTTCATCAAGGCCGCCTTCGTCGAGAACCTGGCGCTTGCGTTCTTCCTCGGGATGTGCACGTTTCTCGCGGTCTCGAAACAGATCAGTACTGCACTTGGACTCGGGGCTGCGGTCGTTGGCGTCCAGCTGATCACCGTTCCGGCGAACACCTTTCTCTACAACTATGTCCTCAAGGACGGCGCGCTCGCATGGGCGGGGCTCCCAGACATCGACCTGAGCTTCCTCGGTCTGGTCACCTACATCGGCGTCATCGCAGCGATGGTGCAGATCCTCGAAATGCTGCTCGACAAGTTTTTTCCTCGGCTTTTCCATGCGCTCGGCATCTACCTGCCCTTGATTACGGTCAACTGCGCGATCCTCGGCGGGAGCCTGTTTTCGGTGAGCCGCGACTACACCATGGGTGAAAGCGTCGTGTACGGGGTCGGGAGCGGATTCGGCTGGGCGTTGGCTCTAGTCGCGCTCGCGGGCATTCGGGAAAAGCTCAACTACAGCGACGTGCCCGCTGGCCTTCAAGGGCTCGGGATCACGTTCATCATCGTTGGTCTGATGTCCTTGGGCTTCATGGCCTTTGCAGGGATTCAACTCTAGGGGGATACGAGGGTGGCACTTCAAATCGTCCTCGCAGTCGCCGTCTTCACCGGCATCGTCGTCTCGCTGTCCGCGCTGATTCTGGCCGCGCGATCCAAGCTCGTCGAAACGGGCAGCGTGCACATGCTCGTCAACGGCGACAAGGATTTCGAGGTGTCCGCAGGCGCCAAGCTCTTGGTTGCCTTGTCAGGGACCGGCCTTTACCTGCCCGCCGGCTGCGGCGGCAAGGGGACCTGCGGGCAGTGCCGGGTCAAGGTCCTCCATGGGGGTGGGGCGCTGCTTCCCACCGAAGAGTCGATGGTCTCGCGCAACGAGGCGTCGCAGCACGTTCGGCTCGCGTGCCAGGTCTCGGTGCGAGAAGACATCCAGGTGGAGATTCCGGAGGAGGTCTTCGGCGTTCGGAAATGGGAGTGCGAAGTGCGATCGACGTACGGGCTCAGCACGTTCATCAAAGAGATTTGCCTCGAGCTTCCGGCCGGCGAAGAAGTGCCGTTCCGCGCGGGCGGCTACATCCAGGTCGAGTGCCCGCCCTACCAGGCGAAGTTCTCGGATTTCGAGATCGAGGCGCAGTACCGTGACACATGGGATGAGTACAAGCTCTGGAGGTTCGATGCCGGCTGCACGACCGATACGACCCGGGCGTACTCGATGGCCAACTACCCCGAGGAAACCGGAATCATACTGCTCAACATCGGCATCGCCCTGCCACCCCCGGGTGCGGGACCGAACGTGCCGCCCGGCATCGTTTCGTCCTATCTGTTCAGCTTGAAGCCCGGAGACAAAGTCACCATCGCGGGGCCGTACGGAGAGTTCTTTGCGAGGGAGACCGACAACGAGATGGTGTTCATAGGCGGCGGCACCGGCATGGCGCCACTTCGGTCCCACATCTTCGATCAGCTCAAGCGTCTCAAGACCAAGCGCAAGATTTCGTTCTGGTTCGGCGTTCGCAGCAAGCGAGACCTCTTCTACCACGAAGAGTTCCAGCGCCTGGCCGACGAGCACCCAAACTTCACCTACGTCGTGGCCCTTTCCGAGCCCCGAGACGACGACGGCTGGGACGGACCGACGGGTTTCATTCATCAGGTGGCGTACGACATGCACCTCCGGGACCACAAAGCGCCCGAGGACTGCGAATACTACATGTGTGGTCCGCCCTTGATGATTTCCGCGGTTCAAGGGATGCTAAGGGATCTCGGAGTTCCCGAGGAGAGCGTCATGTTCGACGATTTTGGAAGTTGAGGGAATGATCTACGTGCTCAGCTTCGTCGTGTTTGCGCTTGCTCTGAGTGGTTTGAGCGTGGGTGTGCTTGCCGGTCGAGGCGGCATTCGCGGTACCTGCGGCGGGCTCAACAACCCCGATGGAACGGGATGCGGGGCCTGCGGTCGAGCTGCGAGCGGTGAGTGTCCGAGGAAACAGACCGCGTGAACCCGGTCAAGGAAATGCGAGTGCGCGACATCATGGTGACCAAGCCGGTGGTCTTCACCATTGACACCGATCTGCTCGACGCGGTGTCCACCTTGGTCGACAGGCATATCACCGGAGCGCCGGTCGTCGACGCTCGCGGTAACCTCGTCGGCCTTCTCACCGAGCGCGACTTCTTGAGGGCCGCCCTGGTTGCGGGCTATCACGGGGAGCGCGGAGGCTGCGTAGGCGACTACATGAGCCGTGACGTCGAAGCCGTAAACGCGGACGACAGCCTACTCGACGTAGCCACGCGCTTCGTCGAAACCAAACGTCGGCGGTATCCGGTCATCGAAGACAACCGGGTTGTCGGCGTGGTCGTGCGGCGAGACGTGCTGCGTGCCGTGATCCGCGCATTTGATCTACGGGGCTCGGGGTGAACAAATACGTATGGAAGGCGTCGTAGGCACCTGCCATAGTCTCTGGCGCCGATGGACCCCGTTACATCAGAAGCGATCGATCTGATCGAAGTTGCGTACGACCTCGAGAAGTCGGACGCCGATTGGCTTGCGGCGGTGATGGACGCCGCCGCGCCGATGATCGATCACGGCCTCGGCATGTTCAGCGTCACCTTCGTTCGGCCGCAAGGCGCCGGGGGCAGAGATTCGGTCATCAAGGACATGCAACTCCGGTCGCTTTCGCCCGATTTCATCGAGCGATTCATCGCGGCGGGCAAGACGCTTTCCCCCGAGTTCGTCCGAGCGGTCACTCCGCCGGGCTATGCCGGGACCTGGAGCGAGATTGCCAAGGACCATCCTAAGGAGTTTCATGCGCTTCTCGACAAGCTCGGCTACGTGGACCTGTTCGGCATCACCGCGATCGACCCTGACGGCGTCGGAGTCGACATCAGCGCTCCGCTGCCGGAGACGATGAAGCTCAGTGCCAAGTCGCGGGAGCGCTGGCAGATGCTCGGCGCCCATGTCGCTTCCGCTTACCGTCTTCGCCGTGCGCTCACTCGAAGCGAAGACCACTTGAATGACGACACGAGTGAGCTCCCGTACGGCGCCGAGGCTGTGCTCGACCCGAACGACCTCCGGATCGTCGACGCCATCGGGCCCGCGAAGGACCGCAACGCTGCGGAGATCTTGCGCAGGGCCGCACGGCGTGTCGACAGAGCTCGCGGACCGCTACGCCGAGACAACCCCCGCAAAGCGTTGGAAACCTGGAAGGCGCTCGTTCGTGGACGTTGGAGCGTGGTGGACTGGTTTGACAGCGATGGTCGGCGGTTTGTGCTTGCCAGGCCCAATCCGCCCAAGGTGTTCGACCCTCGTGGGCTGAACGCCCAGGAATGCCAGGTCGCCACGTACGTTCTTCTCGGCGATACGAACAAGCTCATCGCCTATCGTCTCGGTCTGTCGCAGGGTCGCGTCTCGGTGTTGCTGAAGTCCGCGATGCACAAGCTCGGTGTGAAGAGCAAGGCGCAGCTCGTTCAGAAGGTCGGTCCTCTGGGCGTTCCGACCTTCACCAACGGCGAGTGGGCGGCCTAGCCAGCCCGGCCGTTCTCCTAGTCGTCGAGCGCTTCCCGTCCGCGGCGCTCGGCAGCGTCCATTCCGCGGGAAAGTACACCGGGAAACAGGCCGATCAAGCGGATCAGCTTGCCGCGCGCATTCGGCACCAGAATCTCCCTGCGCGGTTCTCGAATCGCGTCGACGATGGCGCCCGCGACCTTTTCTGGGGGCATGGGCTTCTCGGTGAACACGACGACGCCCGCCCGGCGCTTTCGCATGCTTTCCAACATAGGCGTTTCGACGGCGTTTGGGCAGACCAGCGTCCAATCGATCGGTGCGTGACGGTGATCGAGCGCGCAGCTGTGGGTGTACGCACGCACGGCATGCTTGGTCGCACAATACGTCGCGAGCTCGGGCGCCGGCGCGAACGCTGCCATGCTGGCCACGTTGATCACGTGACCACGCTGGCGCCCGAGGAATCGCGGTAGGAGGACGCGCACGCCATTCATCACTCCAATGAGATTCACCTCGACCGTCATACGGTCGTCCTCCGCAGACACCTGCTCGCACGGGCCCGGAAGACAGACCCCGGCATTGTTGATCAATACGTCGATGGGACCTCCCTGCTTTTCGGCGTCATCGACGACTTTTTTCCAAGCGGCGAGGTCGCGGACGTCGAGGACGGCAGTCTCGATACAGGGGAGCCCTTCACGCAGCTGGGAAAGCGCTTTGATGTCGATGTCGACCGCGATCACACGGTGGCCGGCCTCGACGCAAAGCCGCGCGATCGCGGCGCCGATGCCATGGGCTGCGCCGGTGACCAAGATGCGCTTCTGCGAGTCGCTCGGTGCTTTCGGGTTCATGCCCACGGGCCCCACTTGTACATCTTCAGCAAGAGTCTGTCGGCGACTAGATCGGGGAGGGCGCCGAACATTCGGGCCGCGGTGCGCGCGCCCTTTGGAACGAAGTAGCGTGTTTTCGGAGATTGGGCTCTGGCGGCTTGGACGACGACTTTGCCCACATCTTCCGCGGAAACCGCGCTCTTCAGCTGCTCGGTGGCAAACGACTCCAAGCCCGCCGCGAGCTCCAGGTACGGATTGCTCGGATCGCTTTGGAGATGTTGACCAGCGGCTCGCGACGTCTCGAGAAGTTGGCGTGTCGACGAACCCCGGGATAACGACGCTCAGCTTGATGTTCCAAGGCGAGAGCTCAAGCCGCATGCAAGCCGTCATGGCTTCCATACCACCTTTCGTCGCAGCATACGCGGCTACCATCGGTGCGCCGACATATCGAGTAAGCGAGCTGATATTGATGATCCGTCCGCCACCCTGCTCGCGCATCGTCGGTGTGAGCTCGGCAATCAGCTGCATTCCCGAGAGCAGGTTCACATCGAACACATGCCGCATCGCGGCGCGATCCATCTGCTCGAGCGCGTAGGGAGGGCTGTATCCGGCGTTGTTGACCAGGACGTCCACGCGGCCGAACGCATCGAGCGCCGTTTGCACCAGCGCGGATGTCTGCGCGGCGTCGCTGAGATCGGTTGGAACGCTCAAGGCCGTGCCCCCTTGCGCGCGGATGTCTGCGACGAGCTGATCGAGCAGTTTCGCGCGGCGCGCGGCGGCGACGATGGCATAACCCGCCTTGGCGAGGGCATGTGCAGTCGCTTCTCCGATGCCAGACGATGCGCCCGTGACGATCGCCACCGGCGCAGGTTTCTCTTTCTCGCTCATGCGTTCTCCAAGTTTTGCCGCCTATGGAGGGGCATGCTACTCGACGCAACGCGACGCCATGCCTGCAGCGCCTCCCCACCGAACCCGCACGATGCGCGTCCTCAACCGCGTGGGACCGCTCGTTGCGCCTCGATGGCCTTCGCTCGAACCCGACAAGATCGTCCGTGCCGCCTCGCGCGCGGCGAAGTCCGACCAGCTCGGCGACCCGCATTTCCTCGAGGCCCTCCCCGTTTTTTTTGACGCCATCGAGCGCGAAGCCGACTTGAGCTGGCTTGGCCGAGTGATGTGTCGTCAGTCACTGCAGGGCTTTCTACAAAATCGATTTAGCGTCCTGCGCCATCGCGCAGCCCATCCCGAGCTCGCCGGAGCTCCGATCGATCGCCCTGTGTTCGTCGTGGGATTTCCGCGGACGGGTACGACGATTCTCCACAACCTCCTCGCGCAGGACCCCACGAACCGCGCACCTCTCGCTTGGGAGGTGCAGTTTCCAGATCCGCCGCCTGAAAGCGCCACATACGAGACGGACCCGCGCATCCGCAAGGCGCGAACGCGTTTCGAGCACATGGATACCATGGCCCCGTCTCTCGCCTCGATCCACGAGATTGGCGCAGAGCTCCCTCAAGAGTGCGTTCCGATTCTCGCGCAAACCATGCTTGGCCCCCAGCTTCACATGATCTTCAACGTGCCGAGCTATCAAGCATGGGTGGACCGCCAGAACCACGCACCCGCTTACCGCTACCACCGGCATTTCCTCGAGCATTTACAAAGCAGACACATGCGAGACCGCTGGGTGCTGAAGAGCCCGGTGCACTTGCGCTGGCTCGATGCGCTGCTCACCGAGTACCCCGATGCCCGAATCATTTTCACCCACCGCGACCCGGCACGAACCGTCCCGTCACTCGCAAGTCTCTTCTACGTCATTCGTGGGATGGCGAGCGATATGGTCGATCCGATCGCGCTCGGGCAGCAGCAGATGCACTGGTGGGCGGATTCGCTCGACTTGGCGACTGCAGCACGCAAGAAGCACAGCGACAAGTCCGAGCAGTTCGTGGACATTCAATTCCAGGAGGTGGTCGCCGACCCAGTGGCGGCCCTCGGCCGGGCGTACGAGCGTTTCCGTATTCCTTGGTCCAGCGATGTCGAGCAGCGGATGCGCTCGTTTCTCATGCACAATCCGCGTGGAAAGCACGGTTCGCACCGGTACGAAATCGAAGATTTTGGCATGAACCTCGGTCAGATTCGCAAGCGTTTCGAGGGCTACTGCAGTGCCTACGACATCCCCCTCGTCGTTTAGCGAAGGGCCTACTCCAGCGCCTGGAAGTCTCGCATCTGCTTCACCAGCTGAGAGCGCGTGCGAAAACCCAACTTGCGCATGCAGCTCCGGAGGAGCGTCGAGACTCGAGACGTCGAGAGGCCCAGGCGATAGGCGATCATCTTGTTGCTGTGACCGAGCACCGCGTAGGTAACGACCTGGTTTTCTCGTTCTGTGAGCCCGCGCGGGTCGGTCGAGCCCGGTGAGTTGGGAATGGCCAAGACGAATCGCCTGCGATCGGTGTCAAACCAATCGACCATCGACCAGCGCCCTCGAACCAAGGCCTTCCAGATTTCGAGCGCATTGTCGGGATCCGTGTTTCGCAACTTGCCCCGCGCGCGATCGACTGTGACGGCAGCGTCGCGCAGCCTCTTTGCCGCCGTGCGCGTCTTTGCGGGCCCGACGGCCTCGGTAATCCGAAAGCTGCTGGCATCGAGGATTGCCTCGGCGTCGTGCGGCAAGGCGTCGTTGGCTTCACGATCGGCGTCGCCGCCTGCGATCCCATGCCGCAATCGGTGTCCGGACTCTACGTGCGCTGCAAGCATCTGCCAGCGCTGCGCCTCTTGCTGGGATAGCGCGGTGACTTCTTTGAGCGGTGCGACGACCGCGACGCCGACCCCTTTCGAATCGACCGCCGTCAAAAACAGCACGTCCTTGCAGTAGTCGACGTGCGAGATGTAGTGGGCGAGCTCTTCAGGACGGTCTCTGCTGTACTCGGACCCTGTCGTTGCGGCTCCGGGGCGCAGTTGTCGCCGGAGCAGTGCCGGGTCGGTGGTCGAAAGAGCACGCAGGTGCCGTTCGGCGAAGTCCGAGGGCCCCGAGGCGACGTGCACGTCGAGCAGCTCGACCGCCTCCGAGTTAGGAGGACGTCCGTACTCGTAGCCCGCGACGCCGAGACCCTGCTCGAGGATCGGTAAGCCCCGTGCCAGCAGCGTCGGAAGCCATTGCTGCTGGCTGAGCTCGAGGTCGTACGCGGCCTCGGTGAAGTCGATGATGGCCGAGCTTACCCGGTCCACGCGTTCGCCCTTTGCCGTGTCGCGCCCTCCGAGGTCGACCCACATTTACTTACAAGCATCGTGAAAGAATCACGCAGATTGAGGGGCCCGTCTATAAGTAATTGTTTACATCTTGGATAGATGCCGCGGCGGAAGTTTGCGTTTTGGCTGTAGAGGCGACGTGGGTCGCGACTAGCGGGAAATCCCACGTTTCGCGATCGAAACGTGCACGGGCTCCCGGTCTAGATGAACGAAATCGCTGTCCCCGAGCTCGGGCCGGCAGAGAAGCCCTGGGTCATCGGCCAGCGCCTCACCGGCCAGCTTCATGGCCGCATACTGGCTGTCGCGGTAATCGCGCGCCGTGACGAAGTATGCGCCGCTCGGCGTGAGCTCGACCCGCCGGATCTCGAAAGGGAGGCCCGCGGTGAGCCCCGTCAGCTGCTCGGTGATCACCGCGTCCGTTAGTTCTTCAACCCCGTTTGCAAGCCCTTGCTTCACCAAAGGGACGAAGTTGCGGTTGCACGAGGGTTTGAATCGCGAGTAGGGCTCCATGTCGACGGTGACCGAGGACTCATCGAGTGTGAATGTCGGTGCGCCATCGCGTGCGCCAAGCTCGCCGCAAAATCGGACGCTCATCGGATGGGTCCTGCAGTCACCGATCCCGAACAGCTGGGCGAGGCCGCCGACGATTCCTTCGGCGATGATGTTCCAGCCGCCAGGACGTGCACGAAGCTCGGTGTTGGTGGCGAAGTAGCTTCGAAGGCAGGCTTGTCGCTCGCCGGTCTCCTTGACGTGGTAGTGGAACTCGCTCGGAATGTCGCGTGGCCAGAGACTTGTAAACGCATCGAAAAACCACGTGACGTCTTCGGTCTCGTTTTCACTCGCCGATGCTGCGCGAGCGTCGTCGAGCTCGTCCAATGTGAATTCCGCCAGCCCGCGTTCACCGAGCATGGGCCCAATCATTTCATCGAGTCTCGGGTCTCGATCTTCCCATTTCCACGGAATGAACACGGCACAAGCGCCGAGGTCGACGCTGTGCGCGCCCTGCAAGGCCCCAACGACAGGCTCTCCAGTCCAGGGCTCCTCGCTCCATTCTGCGCCGGTGCCATCCTCGGCGGGATGCCAGGGATCGTTGGTCTGCGTCCAGGAGTGCCGGCCGCTGGTCAATCGGGAAAACCAATCGCCTTCCCAGGAAGCGTCCGGTCGATCCCCTATGAACGTCGTCTGCTGGCGGTCTCTAGGACCAGCTCCCCGGCGCGCCGCTCACGGCAATGCACACGGCCGACCGTCTGCATGTAGTCGACCGTGCAGACGTGCATGTCCTGGGCTACGCGTTCCTCGTGATAGATCACCAGCCCGTCGCCTGTGACCACCTGAAGCCGCGTTGCGCAGCCGGTGGTCTTGCACTCCCAGGCGGAGAAGGGTAACCGCTGAAAGAAGATGAACTCTTCCTGGTCGACCTGGTCGGCAAGCTGCCAAGGGAACCCGGCCAAGAGGAAGTTCTGGCTTGCACCGGTCCCAGCGATGACTGGCGCCTCGAACACGTTCTGGACGACCTGGTACCCCTTCGCGGGATGCGAAATCTCGTAGCAGCCGCAAACGAGCGTCAGCATCGTCATGAGTGCGGGAAGATGGCGAATGGGCCCTCCAGTTCGGAGAATGTACATGCAGTGCGGGTTCGGGACCAACTCCTCGGCCGGATGGGCGCCTCGCGCGGCAACCCTTGCTATTTTTGCGCGAACGGATCCAGGAGCTCGTTGTCGTCGAGGCTCCAGGCCCCCGCTTCGGACGCCTCGTGGAAGGTCGTGACCTCGATCTCACCGAGCTCGGGCAATGCGTTTTCCCAAGGGTCGACGAGCGGGTCACCCCCGAGCAACGAGATCCAAGCCATCAGCGCTAGCGCTTTCACAGCGGCCTTCCTCCTATCCCTTTCAGGGTAGCGATTCGACCGCTGAACGCCTGTGCGGAACCTCGCAGTTCGTGCGAAAAAGGGCTCGGCGAAGGCTGCGGAGCGGGCGATGGGATTCGAACCCACGACGTCGACCTTGGGAAGGTCGCACTCTACCACTGAGTTACACCCGCAAAGAGGTGGGAGAAGTAGCCCTGCTTGCTTTGCCCGTCAAGCAAGGGCTCCGGCGGGACGGAGCCCTCGCGCGGCTGATGGCTATCGGGTGTGAACGAGTGGCAGTCCGTTCGGGCCGACGGGGATGTAGACGGTGGTGTGGTTGGGTGCGCTGGCCATGCTTCGTTGGGCTTGGATTGCCTCGTGCTGAAGGTAGTTCGGGGTCAGCGTCGCATTGATGATCTTCTGCGCTGCGGCAATGCCTTTGGCTTCTTCGACCCGGATTTCAGCGTCGCGCTGTGCGATCTCGCGCTGCGTTTGCTTTTCTTCGAGCAGCTGCTTCGCCGCGAGCTTCTTTTCGACGGCTTGCGAGACCACTGCCGGATAGTCGATGTTGCCGACCGCGAGTCGAACTACTTCGAACGGCGCGTTCTCCAGGTACGCGCCCAGGGCCTGTTCGATCGAAGAGGCGATGTCATCGCGTTCCGACTTGAGCTCACGGCTCGAGTACTCCTGGACCGATTGGCGTACGATGGTTCGAAACGGCTCTCTGACGAATCGCTCATACCAGTGTTGCCCACCAAACGCTTCGACGACCGACCGAACCTGGCCCTGTTGAACCTTCATCACCGCGTGGACATCGAACGATACGTTGAGGTCGTCCTTGACGAGGATGCTGAACTGTTCGGTGTACGTGGTGGGCCGCGTGTCGATGTTGATGGTCCGGTTTCGGAACGCGCTGATGCCGTAGTTTCCCGGCCCCTCCACGACGCCACGGAAGCCGCCTTCTCCGATGATACGCGGCTCTTCGAAGACGTAGCCCTCATGGCCCGCTGGGGCGTGGGGGTTCGTACAGGCGGCGAGACCCAACGTGGCGGGCACCAGGAACGTGAGGCCGATGACGAGCGTGATGATGATGCGGCGCATGATTGCCTCCTTGCTTATGCATTCTTGAATATTTATATTCTAAAACATAAAGTTATATATGAACGCATATACTTGAGCTTTCGTATATTTTGGTGTACAAGGCCACAAATTTGGAGGGACGCATGACCGACGAGTTTCGACGCATCAGCCTGATGATCCGGGAAGATCAGCACGTTCGGCTTCTGGAGCTCGGGGTGAACATGAGTGGGCTCGTTCGCAGCCTCATCGACGATCACCTGAGCGAGTCGAAGATTACACTCGCCGTCTCAGACGAAACGTCCCGGCTCTACCAGCAGATCGTCTCGCATTCGGGCAGCACGGACGCCGACATCGAGCCCTACCTGCGCGCCGCGCTCAAGCGAATGCTCAAAGATCGAATCACCCAGATGGAAAGACTCCACCGCTCAATCAAGTAGGGACACGCTCCCGCCCCGTAAACGACCTTTTTCCGCTAACTTAGCTCGCACACCGCGAAAACACGGTTTTCCTCGTGGTCTTGCGGTCTGGCATCGAACCGGTGGAAACTGGGTTTTCGCGGTGTGGCATCGAACCGGTTGAAACGAAAAGGCTTTTTGAGTCGTAGCGTGTCCCCATGAGATTTTGGCTTTGCTTCGTTTTGGGAGTTGCCGCGTTTACGGCGGTGGCACGGGGGCAGGATGTGCTGCCGCCAAGGGTGAAGTCGCTCCCTGGGGTCGAGGTGCCGGCTGGCGTCGAGACGCCGACGTCTGGTTTGGTCCGTGTCACGGTGCGTATCGATCCGGACGGGAGGGGAAGCGTCGAGAAATGCGATGCAGGCCGCGCGATCTGCGATCTTGCGATCGAGGCGATTGGGCAGGCGGAGTTCGAGCCCGCAACCCGCGACGGAACCCCGGTGCCGTCCGAAATCAGCGTCGAGCTTCTCGTACGGCAACCGGTCGGCCAAGACGCTACGGACGCCGCTGCTGCAGAAACCCTGCTCGAGCCCGACAAGGACGAAGTCGAAAAAGAGCTGGTCTTCTCCGAGACCGCCGAGGTGGATGCGCGCGTGCAGGTGCCGATCAGGCTCGAGCTCGATGGCATCCGGAGTATCCCCGGGACCTTCGGTGAGCCGTTTCGAATTCTCGAGATCATGCCCGGCACCGTGCCGGTCGCCAACGGTCAACCCTACGTTTACGTTCGTGGAGCCCCGCCGTCGGGGACGATCTACCTCTACGACGACATTCCCGTACCGTTGCTGTTTCACTCGGCGCTCGGCCCCGCGACGCTGCACTCGGGCCTCATCGGCGGAATCGAGCTCTACTCCGGGGCGGCACCCGCTCGCTACGGACGCAGCATCGGTGGTGTCGTGTCTGGGACAGCTCGCCGAATTCCAAGAGATAGAGTCCACGGCGAGGCCCAGCTGCGCTCGATCGACGTCTCTGCCCTGCTCAACGTTCCGATGCCCAAAGAGGGGTCCATGACATTCGCCGGCAAATACGGCTTTCCAAACCTCTTACTCGGCGCGATCGGTGTCGATGCCGACGTGAACTACTGGGACTACCAGTACCGCACCGGTGTTGCGATGAGCCCCCGATCTCGCTTCGAGATGATTGCATTTGGCGGAAGGGACAACTCGGTTTTCGACGCCAGCGATCCGGCAGAAAGGCTCGGATTCGACCTCCAATTTCACCGCGTGGAAGCCCGCTTCATTGGAAAGCTCAAGAACTGGGACCTCGTTGGAACGATGCTCTACGGATACGATTTCTCGCAGGTCGAAGATGCCTCGCTCAGCGCAGTCTCCAACGCTGGCGCCAACATTCACCGGTTTGGACCGAGGTTTTGGGCGACCTACGGTACTCCCAAAGTGCAGTTCCGGGTCGGTGGGGACCTCCAGGGCCTCTTCGGTCCGGCGGATTGTACCGAAAGCGGGGTCCCCGGTTTGCCCACGGGGTTTTCGAGCGTATCGACCCCATGCGACCGTGAATTCGCGCAGCAAGATCGAAGAGTCATCACCGGCTCGTTCGTCGATGCAAATCTGTCACTCGTCCAGTGGTTCGATCTGTCCCTCGGCGTCCGCGCAGACATGTGGAGCACCGGCGGCCTTCGGAACGCCGCGGTCAATCCGCGCGCTCGCGCGACCTTTCACGCCTACGAGATCGCGGACGTGTTCGTTGGATGGGGGCTTGGCGCCCGGCCGGCGACCTTCGCGATTCCACTGCCTGGGCTTGGGGACGTGCCGCTGGAGCCCGGCCTCCAGTATGCCAACCAGATCGAGGGCGGAGCCCGCTTTTACCTACCCCACGACCTCATGTTTGAAACGCGCGGCTACCTCAACATCTATCGAGATCTTCGCTTTGTCGACATCTTCACCAATCCGCAGATCACGGAGGGCACCCCTCAGAATCCCATCCCCGCTGGTGCACTCGACGACTCGGCAGACGGCAAGAGCTACGGCTTGGAAGTACTGCTTCAACGACCATTCGAAATCGGTGTTTCCACTCTGGTGAGCTACACACTCGGCTTCAGCGACCTAACTGCCACCGGCTCGTTGCTCGACGGAAGCACGCAGTCATTCGACTACACCCCGTCCTACGACGTTCGCCACGTCATGAACGGCGTGCTCGGCTGGAGAGCGAAGTTTGGCCTCTTGATCAGCGCGCGGGTATTCGCGCGGTCCGGCCGAGCGGAAGGCTGGCTCTGGCTCGATCCGGCAGCCGCCGTCCAGCAGTATGTGCAGCGCGTTCCCTGGTTCGTGCGGCTCGACGCGAAAGTCGCATACGAATGGGCCAAGCCGGGTCGACGCATGCGGATCGCGCTCGAGTGGATCAACATCACCCAGGCGCGGGACGCCCAAGAGATCGACTCGTCGGATGTGGCGGCGCCTGGTCAGTGCCAGTGGCGCGTCGGCGTTCCTGACCAGCCCTGCCCGATCCGGTTCACCACCGCGATCTGGTTTCCCAACCTCTCGTTTCGCGCCGTGTTCTGAGACAGCTCAGCGCTCTATTGCACCGATGCCTGACCAATGCGCGGTGTTGAGCGCGCCGGCCGCTGGTTTCACGTCCACCAAAAAGCCGGTGAGGTGGGCCATGCCGGATACCCGCTCGAGCTTATCGGGGCCATCCGCGGCGAGGAGGTTGACATTTACGCCGGTCGTCTTGCTGGCCACGCCCATCTTGCTGTCCTGGTGGCCCCAGCCGTGGGGCAGCGCAACCGAACCAGGCATCAGCTCCGAGAGAAGCTTCACCGGGATCCGAACCGCGCCCGTTTCGGTCGAGACGTCGGCGAGGTCGCCCTCGGCCAGCCCCGCGCGAGCCGCGTCCTCCGGGTGCATGTACAAATGATTCGTCCCGCGTTGTTTCGAAACGAACTCGTCGATGTTGTGGGTCCACGAGTTGTGCGTGGTGATGGCGCGCTTGGTGATGAGCTTGAGCTTGTCTTTGGTGTCGAGCTCGAGCTGAAAGTCCGCTTCCAGCTTCTGGGCCTGCGTCAAAAACGCTTCCGGTGCGAGGTGCACCTTGCGATCGTCGTGAACGACACGCTTGCCGAGGAAACTACCGGGGTCGTGCTGTGGACGTAGGCGTCCGTGCTTTTCGTTCAAGAGCTTCTTGAAGCTGCCTTGTTTCGTCGCGCGGAGCAGGCCCGAGAGCAGAAGCTCCTGTGGGATCGAAGGCTGTTTTCCGCGTTTGCCGATCGAGTTCAGCGCCTTGGCGGCTTCGAAGGATCGCTGCGCGGCGGCAGAACCCCACAAGTTGACCCCGCTCGCTTTGGCGATGTCCACGTAGATGCTGGCCTCGTCACGCTGCTCCCCCTGAGGCGGCACCACGGCGCGCGTCGCCTGCAAGTACGGCTTCATTTGCAGCCCGAGCATCAAGGGGAAGACGAACGGAAGGTCCGGCCTTTGGAAGGGTGAGGTGCACGGAAGCACGTGCGTTGCGACCGATGCTGTTTCACTTGGCTGAATGTCGAGCACGACGAGCAGCTCCAGCTCTTTGAAGGCGTCGCGAAGGCGCTCGGAGTTTGCCATGGTGATTAAGGGATTGCCGCCCGTGACGAACAGGGCTTTGATCTGCCGGTCACCCGGTGTGAGAATTTCGTCGGCGAGGATGCCCCCGGGCATCGAATCGTTGACCGACTGGAACTTGCCGATGCGGCTCTTCTTTTCGCTCAAGAGCACGCCGGTCTTCTTGCCAAAGGCGGCAAAATCGATGACGCCTGTGCTCACGAGAGTGCCACCTTTGCGATCCAGGTTGCCGGAGATCGCATTGATGCATTCCTGCAACCAGAACGCGAGCGAGCCGTTGGTACCCATGTTGACGCCGGTCGAGCAATAGAGCGCCGCACCGTCGGCTTCACGGTAGGCGCGCACCAGCTTGCGCAGGATATCGGCGGGAATGCGTGTGACTTCGGCTGTGCGCTCGGGGGGCCAAGCTTCTGCCACGCGGCAGAGCTCGTCGAAGCCGGTCATGTATTCATCGATTCGCGCTCGATCGATTTCAGCAGTCGCCAGGAACTCGTTCAAAAACGACAGATAGAAGAATACGTCGGTGTTCGGACGGATGAAGACGTGCTCGCCCGCGACTTTTGCCGTTTCGGTGCGGCGCGGATCGACCACGAAAATCTTCGCGCCACGGGCCTCGATCTCTTTGAGGCGCCGAATCGGGTTGGACACCTGCAGGAAGCTCCACTTCGAGATGGCCGGATTTGCGCCGACGATGATCAGGCAGTCGAGGTGCTCGAGGTCTGGGAAGGGCTGTGTGAAGGGAAAGCCGTAAATTTCGCGTGCAACCGAGAACTTGTTTGCGCAATCCTGTGTCGCCGACGAAAACATGCTCGCCGAGCCCACGCCCTGCATGAAGCCCTGCGCGAAAACTGGGTGCAGCACGCCGAAGCCGGCCGCTGTGCCGACATACATCGCGATGCTGTCACTGCCGTGATTGTCGATTAGCTCGCGAACCTTGGAACCAATGCTGCCGAGCGCGTCGTCCCAGCTCACGCGTTGAAGCTCACCGTCGATTCGCTGCAGCGGGTAGAGCAGACGGTCGGGCGTGTCGTACATCCGATGCTGCTTGAGCCCCTTGAGGCATCCGTAGCCGCGTGTCGCGACGTGGTTGTCGTCGGGCTTGATGTCGACGACTTTGTCGCCTTCGACCGTGACTTCGAGCCCGCACAGGGCTTCACAAATCCGGCAAAACGTCTGCACTGTCTCGGCCATAGTCAACCGAGCTTATAGGGCCTAGTCCTGGTGGATCAACTCATCGAAGGCGCGATTGACGTCGTCCATCGATTCTAGGAGCAAATCGTCGCCCGAGCTCTCTCGTGGGCCGCCAAGACGCTGCAAACGCTGACCGACCTCTCGGTATCGTGGTTCCCTCTTAAAAGAGTACTGGTAGTGCAAGCGCGCCTGATCGGTCAGACCACTGGCTTCGCAGGCCATGCCGAGCTCGTAGTGCAGCCCCACCGACTCGGCCGCCGTCATCTCCGGGCTTTCGAGACCCGATTGGAACGCTTCGATCGCGTCGCGGGGCTGGCCCTCTTCCATGTAGATCAGGCCGATCATCGTCCAGCAAAGGCAGCGTCTCCGCGGATCGGACATGGCCACTTGGAACTCGCGGCGCGCATCGGCGTGGAGGCCCATTTCTTTGTAGGCGATGCCGAGGTCGAAGTGCGTGTCGCTGTCGTCCTCGGCCACCTGCTCGGCCACGCCCGCCTTGAACTGCTCGAAGACGGTCTCGACGTCAATCATTTCCGAGCCGTCTTCGATCGGCGTAATCTCGGCGACTTCGGCAAGCTCCTCCGCAAGCTTCTCCGCGAAGTCGAACCCTTCGTCGCCCGGTTCAAGCTCCTCGTACTCGAGCTCCATCTCGGGAGCGTCCGATATCGACATTGCCGGCGCCGATGGCTGGACGAGTGGCTGTGCGACCGCCGAGATGCCCGACGAAGCGGCTGCGAGCGCTTCGATTTCGCGCGATTTGTCGAGCACGAGTGGATGGTCGGGAAGGGTCAGCTGAAGCTCGCTGACAATGGCGCGCGCCTGTGTGAATAGGCCGTCGACCAGATACGAATCGGCCAGCTCCAGCGTCTGCTCCATCAGGTTCGAAGCAAGTGCGCCGGTGGCTGGCGCGACCTGGGTGCTCACAAGCGGAAGCGCGAGGAACTCCGAGTAGCTCATCGGTGCGGTCGTTCGCATTGGGATCACGCGCGCGCCGGTTGGCGTACGCGGCGCCGACGGTACCGACGGATAGGACCCTCCCAAATCGGTAGGCTCCTCGGAAAGCGCGGGCAACGAACCGGTGATGGTGCTTCTTTCTTCGATGTCCTCGTCGATGTACAAGATGTCCGACGTGCCGGTCAGGCTCGAAGCATCGCTGAGGCCGGTCGGGTCGCTTACGCTCGATACCGCGTTCAGGCTGATCGACCTGCTGCTCAGCTGGGAACCTCTGCTCAGCTGGGAACCTCTGCTCAGCTGCGAACCGTTGCCCAGCTGTGCGCCTGAAACCGAGCCGGACGGACTCGTGGGCCGACCCGCTACGGTCGAGGGAATGAAGTGTTGTCCCGAGGCCGAAGCGGTTTTTTGGAACGCGGCGTGCGCCTCTTTGTCGTTCGGATTGAGCTGGAGGATGCGGTGCAACGCGCTCAAGCGCTCCTGCGGCCGATGTGCCTCGCGGTGAATTCGTGCGATTTCGCGATAGACGCTGATGGCCTTGTCGGTCTGCGAAAGCATCAAGAAGGCCTCCGCGAGCAAAGAAAGGGTCGAAACGTCACGCGGATCGGCCTTGAAGCAGATTTGCAGCTTCGCCAGTGCGCGCTTGGGATCGCGACGCTCGATGTACGTTTCGGCCAGCTCCCTCGCGACCTGGACGTCGTTGCTACGGTGATAGAGCAGCCGCTCCGCGACTTTGAGATAGTCCTCGAGTCGGCCTTGCTCTTTCAGTAGCAGCGCGCCTTGTTCGAACTCGTTTGCGGCGTCTTGCGTCCGTCCGGCTCGCGAAAGAGCCTCCGCGTACTTGATGCGGACGGGAATGTGCTCGGGATCGATGTCGACGATCTTGCCCAGCATCACCAGGGCTTGCTCGGTGTCCCCGGCGCGCGCGAATGCGTTCGACACGTCTTCGAATACGCTCATCGCGTCGCTCACCAATTGCAGCTGCTCATACATTTCCCCGAGCCGCACCTGCGCATCGAGTCGCGACGGGTCGAGTTTCAGGATTTGCTTGTAGACCGCGATGGCTTTCAGAAAGAAGCCCTGCGCTGCGTAGTGGGTCGCGACGATTTCATAGGTCTCGATCGCCGTGCCGCGGTTGCCGGCGCGGACGTGCAGATCTCCGATCTTGAGCAGAGAACGAACGTCTCGCTTGTCGGCGGCCACCAGCTTCTGGTACTGCGCGATTGCCTTGTCGTATTGGCCGCGCGACTGGTACTTCCGCGCCGCGTCCAAGACCTTATTCCTGTTGATAGCCAAAGCCCCTGTCTAAGCCCCCGTGCGTTCAGTACACCCACACAAGTCTACTAATGCCGCACGGGGGCGGTCAACATGCCCTAGGATTGAAGCTCATCCAGGAATTTCGTGGAGATTCGGCCCTCCTCGAAGGCAGGGTGCTCCAAAATCCTCTGGTGAAGCGGAATGTTGGTGCGAATGCCCCCGATGATCGTCTCGCTGAGCGCTCTCCGCATTTTGGCGATTGCCTGAACACGTGTCGGTGCATGTACGATGAGCTTCGCGACCAAAGGGTCATAGTGCGCTGGGACGCGCCCTCCGCCGTAGATGCCGCTATCGACTCGAACGCCGGTTCCGCCCGCCATGTGAAGCTCGGTGATGATGCCGGGTGAGGGAGCGAAGGTGTCCGGATCTTCGGCATTGATTCTGCATTCGATCGCGTGGCCGCGCGGGGTCAACGGCTGCGCGGGGAGCTCCAAAGGCTGACCGTCGGCGATGCGAATCTGCTCGTCGATCAAGTCGATGCCCATGACGAGCTCGGTCACAGGATGCTCGACTTGAATGCGTGGGTTCATCTCGAGGAACGTCATCTCGCCGCGCTCATCGAGCAGGAACTCGAGCGTCCCGGCCGACAGGTAGCCGGCTTCACTCATTGCGCGCCGGATCGTAGCCGACATGTCCCTTCGCATTTCTTCGGTTAGCGCCACGCT
The DNA here is from genome assembly GCA_963712235.1 of uncultured delta proteobacterium. GTDB lineage: Bacteria > Myxococcota_A > Polyangia > Polyangiales > Houyiibacteriaceae > SG8-38. The sequence continues at coordinate 157,312 of CAVQHC010000007.1, read as the reverse complement.
CGGAGCCTCTTCTAGGATCTTCTGATGGCGCCGTTGTATCGAACACTCGCGCTCACCCAGAACATGGATATTTCCCTGTTTGTCCCCGAGGATCTGGAATTCGATGTGTCTCGGACGCTCGAGGTACTTTTCGAAGTACAGTGCGTCGCTTGCAAACGCAGCCCGCGATTCGGCGCGCGCCGTTTCGAACACGGCGCGTAGCTCTTCTTTCGAGTGCAACACGTGCATTCCGCGGCCACCACCGCCTCCCGAGGCTTTCAGGAGCACCGGAAAGCCTAGACCCTCAGCTTTTCGGACCGCATCTTCGATGTCTTCGATGATCTCTGTTCCCTCGAGGATTGGGAGGCCCAGCGATTTCGCCATGGCGCGAGCGTTCACCTTGTCGCCCCAGAGGCGCATCTGTTCGGGAAGCGGCCCGATGAACTCGAGCCCGCACTGCGCGCAAGTCTCGGCGAATTCGGGGTTTTCAGACAGGAACCCATAGCCTGGGTGAACAGCATCGGCTCCCGTAATTTCTGCCGCTGCAATGATCGCAGGGATGTGGAGATAACTGCGGCGGGGGTCGGCCGGACCGATGCATATCGCTTCGTCCGCGAGCCGAGTATGCAATGCGTCCGCGTCGATTTCGCTGTGCACGGCGACCGTGCGCAGACCGAGCTCGCGACAGGTGCGGATCACGCGAAGCGCGATCTCTCCTCGATTCGCGATGAGGACTTTTTCAAACACAGATCAGCTGATTTCGATTCGAAAGAGCCGGTCGCCGTATTCGACGGGCTTGCCGTTTTCGACGAGGACCTCGACGATGGTACCCGCACCCTCAGCCTCGATTTCGTTCATGAGCTTCATGGCTTCGACGATGCAAAGCACCTGCCCCGGCACCACCGAATCGCCGACCTCGACGAAGGGATCTCCGTCTGGCGAGGGCGCGAGGTAGAACGTGCCCACGAACGGGGAGGTGACATAGGCGCCATCGTCATCCTCCGGAGCCGATGACGCGGTCGCTGGCTCAGAGCCCTGAGCTTCAAAAGGTGCGACCGATTCGGCTGCCCCGGCGCCCAGCACGGGCGCGGGATCGCGGCGCACTCGAATCCGATCGTCGTCGTGCTCGACCTCGATTTCGGTGAGATTTCCTTCGTCGAGGAGCCGAATGAGCTCGCGCAGTTGATCCAGGTCCAGCTTCATGGTGTTCCCCGGCGGCGGTTTGATCAGCCAGCAGCGTTCAGATAGTCGATTAGCGCGCGCAGGCCAAGCGCGTAGCTGTTCTTTCCGAAGCCTATCACCGAACCAATACACACCGCAGCGGTGACGGACTGATGACGAAATGATTCGCGCGCCGCGGTGTTTGAAACGTGCACTTCGACGACGGGCAGGCCGGTTGCCGAGATCCCGTCACGCAGGGACACGGAGGTATGCGTCAGGCCTCCCGGGTTGATCACGACGCCATCGAATGAATCGCGGGCATCGTGGAGCCAATCGATGAGCTGGCCTTCCTGATTAGATTGACGGCATTCGATCGTGGCGCCGAGGGCCTTGCCCAGCTTTTCGAGCGCCTTGTCGATGTCCTCCAGCTTCGTGGCGCCGTAGACGTCGGGCTCGCGGGTGCCCAGCAAGTTCAGATTGGGTCCGTTCAGGACCAAGACGCGTTTGACCGAAACCGCCATGGAGTCAGAGGTTTTCGAGCAATTTGGCCGCGCTCGTTCGCAGCAGGAAGCGCGCCTTGCCAACGTTCCCGCCGGGCGCAACTGCAAGTGCGACGAAATATTCGTCCGTGAGCATCCGAACGACCGTCGTCAGCCGCTCGGTCTGGACTGACACCTCGTTCGTTCCGCCGGTGTCGAGCATTTCGCCCGCGCGCTGAACGCCTTTGAGCACGACGCTGTATTCCATGCCGACGGCTTCGATGTCGAACGGCCCGTCACCCTTGGAATATTGGTCGATTGCGATCCCGTCCGAAGCCATCAGCAGCCCGGCCACTCCTCCATCGGTTCGATCGACGAGGTCTTGCAGTATCTCTTTGAACATCTGCCCTCCGCTGCGCAATTCCCGCACGGACCGCGGTTCCGGTCAAGTATCGCGTTGAGCGATCGGTGACGCGCTAGCGGGGGTGGATCAGCTCCACGGTAAGGCCGCCGCCGTCCGTGTCTCGGAGCTCGAGGCCAAGGGCATGACGCTTGGCGACATCGCTGGCGATATGAAGCCCAAGTCCCATCCCATGCGGGTGCCGCGTTCGTGCTTCACTGCCGCGGAACGAGGGTTCCACGACCCGCTCGCGATCGGCATGAGAAATGCCAGGGCCGTCGTCGACCACGCGAAGCGCCCATCTGTCCACGGTTCCTTCGAGGATGACCGCAACGTGACCGCCGGCGCGGTTATAGCGAATCGCGTTCTGAACGATGTTGCCAAGCGCCTGCTCGAGCAGGGTGAGGTCGCCAGGGAACTCGATCGCCGTCTCGGGCACCGCGAGATCGAGGCTGATTTGCTTGCGCTTCGCAATCGGCTGGTGACGATCGACCACACGCTCCACGAGCCGGTTCAGGTCGATGGGGTCTCGATGGCTGAGCCCGTCGTTGGCTTCGAGGCGCGCGACGGCGTTGAGGTTGTGCAGAAGCGAGCCCAGGTACTGCGACTCCTCTAGGCTCGGTACGAACGCCTTGGCGTCGAGCGCATCGCCGGCTTCGATTCTCTGCTGGAGGGATGCGAGGTGGCCCTGCAGGACGCTGAGCGGAAGCATGACGTCGTGGGTCGTGTTGGCGATGTAATTGCGGAGCGCCGCTTCGCGTTCACGCAACGCGGCCAGCTGCGCCTGAATCGTTTGGCGGCTTTGCTCGAACGCCACGCCCAGCTCGGCGATCTCGTCGCTGCCCTCGACGTGAATAGGCTCTTCGGAGTCGCTTCCGATCCTGCGGACCGAATCGGTCAGCTGGCGAACGCGCCGCACGATCGGACCTGCGGCAAAGAGCGCGACGAGGATCACGACGAGTGCGACCAGAAATGCGGGCATCAGCACCGCGCCGGAAAACCAGGGAGGGGGCCCTTTGGAGCGCATGAGTAAGACGGCACACGGGCCTTCGTTCCAGGGCATTCGAACGGCAACTTCGGTGCGGCGCCGGTCGGGCGAGCGCTTCGTCACAACCTCGCTTCCGGCCTTGAGCTGACGCGCGAGCTCTGGTGGGAACGCGGGACTATCGGGATTGGCGCTGATGAGATCCGCGTCGTAGGCGAAGACCCGATGCCGTGGAAGCGCCCGCTGCGGAGGCCCCGGTGCCCGTCGAGGCCGCCGCGCGCCCCTGTCGCCGGGCCAACGTTCCGGATTGGCTTCGCATCGCTCTCGGCCGCCGGATTCCATTCGATGCACGGCGGCTTCGGCGAGCGCATCCAGCCGGACCCTCGACTGCCAGCGCGACTGAGCCCAGCCGAGAAGCACCAGCAGGGAGATCGCCGCCAGGCCTAGGGTCACGGCCAATCGCGCCCGAAGCTTCATGCACCCCCGGAAAGGCGGTAACCGATGCCCCAGACCGTTTCGAGCTGAATCGCGTCTTTGCCGAGCTTGCTGCGGAGCCGAGAGATGTGGACGTCGAGTGTCCGCCGGCTGCCGTCTTGCGCCGGGTCGAGCGCGGCGTCGACCAAGGCTTCACGAGTGACCGCCGAACCTTTCCTTCGCGCGAGGAGCGCCAGGATCTCGAACTCTACGGGAGTCAGCGAAAGGGCTCCCTCAGCGTTGTTGACTTCACGGCGCTCGAGGTCGAGCTGGATGGCTCCCACGACCAGACGTTCGGTTCCCACAAGATTCGGGCGGCGCAGACAGGCTTGGATGCGCGCGACGAGCTCTTCGGGGAAGAACGGTTTGGTCACGTAGTCGTCGGCCCCGAGCTTCAGGCCGCGGATCTTGTCTGCGGTGTCGTCCCGGGCGCTCAAGATCAGGACCGGAACTTCGGACTTCACGCGGTAACGCTTGAGCAAGTCCATCCCGTAGGTGCCGGGCAGCATCAGATCCAGGACAATGACGCGGTAGTCGTCGGGGTCGAGACCGCGCGCCGCATCGCCGTCCTGGACCCAGTGCGGGTCGAACCCTGCTTGCGAAAGAGTCTGTACCACTTGTTGGCCAAGGGCGACGTCATCTTCCACGAGCAGGATTCGATTGGACACCAGGCTCTCCAGCTAGTTCCGGTCTTGAGAATGATAGCGCTCGAAGCGCTGCTCCATCCGCTCGACCTTGTGCTCTCGCTTCAGCAATCGAAGATCCTCGCGCTGTTCACAGCTGAGGTTCGCATAGATTTGGTCCTCGGTCGCGAAACGGAGCTCTTTCATCGCGGTAAACTTCTCTTTCCCGCGCGGCATGTCCCGGACCTCCTGACGCTGCGCTTGGGCCCGCTCCATGATGGCGCGGATACTCGCCTCCTGCGCGTCGTTCAGGTCCAGACGCTGGGTCATCTCGGCCAGATGCTCCTCCATCTTTTCAGGTGACCAGGGTCCTCCGTTCCCGTGCGGGCCGCCGTGAGGGCCGCCGTGTGCGAACGCCACGCCTCCGACCGTGAGCGCGATTGCCGTGACGCCTCCCAGCAGGGCGGCGACGATGGTTGCTTTGTTGATGAACTTCATGAGTTTTCCTTTCTCGGAGGTTCCGCCTCCTCATGAAGTAAAGGACTCGAACCTTAAGCGATTCTTAACCCGGGCGACTTTTCATGTTTTCCGCTAGTTTCAGCCGATGGCCCGCTCTTTTCTCGTCCTCGACATCGAAACGGTTCCCGACCCGGACCTGGTCTGGGATGCGGCGGTCGGCGGCTTTCCCCCTGCGCCCTTCCATCAAGTGGTTGCGCTCGGGGTCCTGTGGCTCGACAGGGACTACGAGCTCCAGAAGCTCGGGGCCTTTGGAGGCGAAGAAGACGCGCCGCCCGATGAGTCCAAGGTGTTGCAAGAGTTCGCCGATTTCATCGGGAAGCGGCACCCGACCATGGTTAGCTTCAACGGACGGCGATTTGATTTGCCCGTCCTCGCCAATCGCATGCTGAAGCACGGCGTGCCGTTCCCCGCGTACTATGCAGGGCGAAGCGGGGGCGCTGACTACCGCTATCGGTATAGTGACGAAGGTCACATGGACTTGGCCGACGTCCTCACGGACTACGGCGCGAGCCGCATGCCCAGCCTGGGCGCACTGGCGCAACTGGTCGGCATGCCGGGCAAAATGGAAGTCGACGGTTCGAAGGTGCAAAGCATGTTCGAGCACGAACGCTACGCAGAGATTCGAGACTACTGTCTGCACGACGTCGTTCAGACGACCTTCGTATTTCTCCGCTCCGAGCTCCTGCGAGGCCGCCTGAGCCAGTCCGACTACCGCGACCGGGCCAGGGCGCTTTGGGACGCGCTCGAAAAAGACCCTCGGGTGCGCACGGTCCTCGAGCGGGCGAATAAATCGCTGGCCCTGCTAAGCGATTGAAATAAGGAGACAAAGTTTGATTCTTGGTTCTTTTTCCGGACGTTAAGAGCTTCGTAAGGTCTGTCGTCGTCCGACTGGGTGAACCGTGGGGGAAGCCCCGCAAGCACTCACGAAAAGACGAGGAATCAACATGCGATATCTACTTCACATTGGGCTTTTTGCATTGGCGCTCACGGCTGTAACCCAGGCCAGTGCGGACGACGACAGCGACTACCGTCGCGGGAAGAAAGTCATGGTCACCTATGACGACGCTCCCCGCCAGGTTCGGCACGTTCGAACGCACTTTGAGCCGTCTCGCGCTGTTTACGATCAGCGAAGGACGCTTCAGCAGACACCCAGGGCGACCCAGTTCGCACGTCGTGCCTACTTCGATCAGCGGGAGGATCTCGAGCAGATCGTGCGGATCAGCGAACGTTGGGAGCGGGCGACCGCCGAGCGAAATTCGGACGCACAGTGGAAGCTCAACCGTCGGCTCGACGGCTGGCTCGAGCGCGAGATTCGCGAATCCGTTCGCGAGCCCGGGAACCAACGCTACACATATCGAGTTCGTCAGCTCCGTAGCGAGCTTGTATCGCTCGAACGAAGCCGTCATCGCGGGCGTGGCCACTACGAGCGTGGCTACCACGGTCGCGGCGCCTATTTCGCGAAGAAGGCCAGCATTCTGAACGAGCTGGTGCGATTGTCCGAGCGACAGGTTCAGCGGGCTGAAGCGAATCTTCGCTACCCCTACCGGCTTTCGTTTGCCCGTCGCTGAGCAACCGAACCCATGAAGTCGCAAGCGCCTCGGCCGTTGCCGGGGCGCTTCTCTTTAACCGTCGCCGAACGCAGCGCGTTCTTCATCGAGCGCGCGCTCGATGTTGCCGCAGACGATCTCGCAGAGCCTGAACACCGCCGGGTCGGCAACCGAGTAGTAGGCCGAGTTTCCCCGCTTCTCGCGCTTGACCAAGCGGTGCGCCAACAGAGTGGCGAGATGCTTGGAGACGTTGGGCTGCGTGCTGCCGGTGGCTTCCACCAGGGCGGTCACCGTGCGCGCACCGTCCGACAGCTCGTTGAGGATCTGGAGGCGAAGAGGGACCCCGAGGATTCGGAACCGCGTGGCGACCGAGTCCAGGTTCTGCGGGTTTAGAGCGGTTTTCGCCATTGCATCACCTGTATAGCGCCATTTCTTTGAAATAACACCACTTGACTATATGATTATGTGAGCATATAGATAGGTCTGAGTGTGGTTCAAACGGAGCAGATGTCCATGAAACGCAAGATCCTCGATTTTCCAATTCAACACGCGCGGCTGGTCTTTGTCGCCCTGGCGGTGCTCACAATCGGTCTCGGTGCGGCCATTCCCTCGATCAAGATCGACACCGACCCAGAGACCATGCTCTCGGCCGACGACCCCGCCCGCGTCTTTCACAACCAGACCAAGGAGGAGTTCGCTCTTCATGACCTGATCGTCGTGGGCGTCGTGAACGAGGCTGAGCCCGAAGGGGTCTTCAACCCCGAGTCGCTCGGCCGCATTCACGAGCTCAACGAGCGACTGAAGTCGATCGACGGCGTCATTGCACGCGACGTTCTCGGACCCTCGACCATGGACAACATCGAGCAGGCTGGGCCGGGGACGATTCGCTTCGAATGGTTGATGGAACAAGCGCCCAAGACACCGGAGGAGGCGCTCGCGATCAAGGAGGCCGCGCTTCGGCTGCCCATGCTTCGCGGCACCGTGGTCTCCGAAGATGGTGACAGCGTTGCGCTCTATGTTCCGATCGAAAGCAAAGATCAAAGCCACCGAATCTCGGAAGAGATCGAAGCGATCATCGCCGGCTTTGGCGATAACAGCGACGAGTTCTACATCACCGGACTTCCGGTCGCCGAGGACACATTCGGCGTCGAAATGTTCAAGCAAATGGCGGTTTCCGCGCCGCTTGCCGCGCTCGTGATTTTTTTGCTGATGTGGTGGTTCTTCCGTTCCTTCGCCTTGGTCTTGTCGCCGATGATCGTCGCAATGACGACGGTCACCATCACGATGGGGGTGCTGATCGCGAGTGGATTCACCGTGCACATCATGAGCTCGATGATCCCGATCTTCCTCATGCCGATCGCGGTGGTGGACTCGGTTCACCTCTTGTCGGAATTCGTCGACATCTATCCTAAGACCGGCGATCGAAAGGCCGCGATCAAGGAGGTCGTCGGGCACCTGTTCGCGCCGATGCTCTACACATCACTGACATCGGCCGCCGGTTTTCTCTCCCTCACACTGACCCCGATTCCGCCAGTTCGCGTGTTTGGCGTGTTCGTCGCGCTCGGTATCGGCATCGCGTTCGTGCTGACGATTCTCTTCGTCCCCGCTTACATCGCCGCGCTTCCCGAGAAGCGCTTGACAGTCGTTGCTATCGGCCAAACGCGATGCGAGCGAGGGCGGATTGCTGGGGCGTGTCGTTGAAGCCGTCGGCGCCAAGAGCCTTCGCTTCGCCAAGCCAATCCTCCTGGTGACGGTCGCCGCCATCGCGATCAGCGGATACGGAATTTCGCAGATCAACATCAACGACAATCCGGTTCGCTGGTTCAAGCCTTCTCACAAGATCCGCGTCGCCGACCGGGTCCTGAACCAAGAGCTCGCTGGGACGTACATGGCGTTCCTAATCATGAAGCAGGATACCGACGCGAAGACCGAGATTCTCGCGGCCGGTGACCGCGCCCTCGAAGGGGCAAGCGAGACCATGCGCGCTCGCTGGGACGCCGCCAAGGCCGAGGCGCAAACCGAGAGCGAGGAAGGGCCGACGAATGTCTCCGACTCCTTGATCGACGCGACCTCGGACTTGGTGTTCGACACGAGCGGCGAAGAGTCTGAGCAGTGGCAGGCCGTGCAAACGGCGCTCGAAGAGGCGCAGACCGCAAGCAAGACCTTCCAGAACCCGGAACATCTCGCTTACGTCGAGCGACTCCAAGAGGCGGCCGAATCGCTTCCTCTGGTCGGTAAGACCAGCTCGATCGCCGACGTCGTGAAGACGGTCTACCGCGAGCTCGTCAGCGGAAAAGACGAAGATTATCGTATTCCGGGCTCGACCGAGGGCGTCGCGCAGACGCTCTTGCAGTTCCAATCTTCTCACCGCCCGAACGATCTCTGGCACTTGGTGAGCCCTGACTACCGTGAAAGCGCGGTCTGGGTGCAGCTCAGGAGCGGTGACAACCAGGACATGATGTCGGTCAAGACCGACCTCGACGCCTTCCTGGCGGCCAATCCTCCGCCCGAGGGCCTTCGAGCCCAATGGGCTGGGCTCACGTTCCTCAACACCGTTTGGCAGGACGAGATGGTTGGCGGGATGCTCGAGAGCTTGATGGGCGCGTTCGTGATCGTGTTCCTGATGATGGTGATCCTGTTCCGGTCGCCCATATACGGCCTGCTCGCAATGGTCCCGCTAACGATCACGATCGTGTTCACCTACGGACTGATCGGCCTAGTCGGCAAAGACTACGACATGCCCGTCGCAGTCCTGTCGTCGTTGACGCTGGGCCTTTCGGTCGACTTTGCGATTCATTTCCTGGAGCGCGCTCGCGCCATCCAACGGGAGACCTGTGACTGGACACAGACGATGGCGCTCATGTTTCAGGAGCCGGGTAGGGCGATCACGCGCAACGCGATTGTCATCGCCATCGGCTTCCTTCCGCTGCTCGGAGCGCCGCTCGTTCCGTACAACACCGTGGGCTTTTTGATGGCTGCCATCATGGCTGTCTCGAGCATCGTCACGGTGATTCTGCTGCCCTCGATCATGATGCAAATCCAGAACCGGCTCTCCCCGAAGAAAGAAACCGAAGCAACGAGCGACGACGACACGTCGGCACCTGTTGCGACCAACAAGGAGCAAACAGCATGAAGACCCTCACCAAGACCTGGTTGGCGGCCATCGCCGCCGCGACTCTTCTCTCGACCCCGACGATCTCCGCCGAGGCAGGAGACTTGAAAGACGCGAGCCAAATCGTAAACCGGACCAATAACGCCCAGTACTACGCGGCCAACGATGGTCGAGCGCTCGTTCGCATGAAGATCGTCGACGGCAAGGGACGCTCCCAACGACGTCAGTTTGCCGTCCTTCGGCGCGACCTGAAAGACGGAGGCGACCAGAATTATCTCGTCGTTTTCGATCAGCCCGCTGACGTTCGAAATACAGCGTTCTTGGTCAAAAAGCACGCCAACAAAGACGACGACCGTTGGCTCTACCTGCCGGGCCTCGACCTCGTCAAGCGAATCGCTGCGAGTGACGAGCGGACGAGCTTCGTCGGCACGCACTTCTTCTACGAGGACATCTCTGGGCGGCACCCGGACGAAGACAAGCACGAGCTCCTCGAAACGACGGACACCGAGTACGTGGTGAAAAGTACCCCGAAGAGCAGCAAGGGCGTCGAGTTCGCGCACTACACGCTGCGCATCAACAAGAAGACGTTCCTGCCGAGCAAGATCGAGTACGTGAACGCTCAGGGCAAAGTCTATCGGCGCATCGAAACCGCCAAGGTGGACACCGTGCAAGGGCAACCCACCATTACGCGCCTCAAGGTGAGTGACCTAGAGTCCGGCGGATACACGCTGAGCGATGTCAGCAACGTGAGCTACGACCTCGGGATCCCGGACGACATCTTCGTCGAGGGCTCTCTACGCAACCCGCCCGCCAAATGGCTTCGCTGAGCGGAGCTCGACGACTCGCACGAGGGAATAAGCCGATGAAACCGACCATCTGTACGACGAAGCAGTGCCGTGGCGGCGTCCCCTCGCTGAGGTGTTTGATAGTTTCCGCGATCGTGTTCGCAGCTCTGGCGCTGGCCTCCGGGGCGTTCGCCCAAGCCAAGCCGGAGCTCGCGGAGCCCCGGGCGGAGGAGGCTCTCCAAGCGGGGGCCGAAGGGCCGGTGGACGGAGCTGCGAGCGCAGATAGGCCCGAAGAGCTGGCGGGTGACGTCGAGCCCGTCGAGGAGGCCGGCGACGATGAGGATTGGGGCGAGTTCGACGAATGGGACGAGGAGGACGGTGGCGATTCCGGCGGCAAATCCGGGGCGAAGGGATGGGACTTCCAGATCGGCGGCTTCGTCGAAGGCCTCATCGCGCCGCGCGTCGTTCGAAGCAGCGCCAGTGCCGATGAATTCGTCGCAAACGAGGCGCGCTTTCGGCTGAACCTCGATGCAACCCACCAAATCGTCAGCGCACGCTTTAGGGGCGACGTCTTTGCGGACGCCGTCGACCGTCGGATCTGGTTCGACATTCGAGACGCGTCGATCTTCGTGCGCGGCGGAAGCTGGTTCAGCATGCGGTTCGGCCGCCAGGTGCTCACCTGGGGCACCGGCGACTTCCTGTTCTTGAACGACCTCTTTCCGAAGGACTTCAACTCGTTCTTCATCGGTCGCGCCGACGAATACCTCAAGGCCCCTTCGAACTCCGTACAGACGACGTTCATGATGAAGAAAGTCGGACTAGACTTGATCTGGACCCCGATTTTCGAGCCGGATCGCTTCATCAACGGGCAGCGTCTGTCGTTCTTCAATCCCTTGGTCGGAGAGATCATCGGCGACCGTTTTCCGCTCACTCCGATCGATCCGTTCTTCCCCGAACAGCGACTGCGAAACGGAACCGTGCACGGCCGTCTTTACGGCACGGCAGGCCCCGTCGAGCTCGCTGCGTATGGCTATGTAGGCTATTGGATGCAGCCGAATGCCCTTGCGCTGACCGACCCGGCGGATCCAAACACCATCTCGGGGCTCACCTACGCGCGTCTAGCGGTCTACGGCGCGAGCCTGCGTACTCCCCTGTTTGGCGGACTCTTCAACGTCGAGGGCGCGTTCTATGACTCCTTCAAGGACCGGGCGGGGACCACTCCCGCAATTCCGAATTCGCAGTTTCGAGGACTGGTCGGCTACGAGCGCGAGCTCTTCCCCAAGTTCCAAATGGGGCTTCAGTACTACCTCGAGTACACGCTCAAATACGACGAGCTGACCGCGGCTTCGGCGCCCGGTGAGATGCCGGGCTCGTTCTGGCCTCAATACGAGCAGCACGAGTTCCGGCATCTGATCACCCTGCGGCTCAACCAACTCCTGGTCATGGACAAGCTCGAGCTCTCGCTCTTCGTGTTTTTCTCGCCGGACGAGCTCGACACCTACATTCGGCCGCGGATCACCTACAAGGTCGTCGAACCGCTGGCGATCGTCATTGGCGCGAACCTGATGTTCGGCCGCGACGACTACACCTTCTTCGGCCAGCTCCAAGAGAACACGAACGTGTACGCGAGGCTTCGCTACTCGTTCTGAGAATTTGAAACGAAAGGAACATCGTCATGAACATCGACAAACTGGTTTTTCGAGTCGCAGGAATCATGGTCACCGCGGGCGTGATCCTCGCTTACAGTCACCACATCGCCTGGCTCATCCTGCCAGCGTTTGTCGGCCTAAACATGTTTCAGGCTTCGTTTACCGGATTCTGCCCCATGGCAACCATTGCCAAGCGTTTCGGGATGGACGAAGGCAAAGCGTTCTAACCCGGTGACGTCGCGCGGTCGCTAGTTCCTGCCGTCCGCGTGACAGCTGAGGCAAAAATTCGGGGGCGCGGCGCCCGCCGGGTAATTGTTCACCTCTCGGTGCTTCGAGTCCATCCTGGAACGCGTGTGCTCGCCGTCATGACAGCCGACGCAATCGGCGTTCTCGCCAGCCACCGGCGATCCGAGAGCGGAGTTGTGGCAGGAGGCGCAGTCGTTTCGGTATCTCGAGTGCGCTCCCGATTGGATCCGGAAAGCGTTCTCGGGGTGGGTGCCACCAGTGGCGGGAATCCAGGCCGCCGTCGTGTGGCAACTCTGGCAGTCGCCGGTAGCTGGGTGCGCTGGGGCCGCTGGGCGCTCCGATTCGTGGCAGTCATAGCAGCGGGTGGGCTCTGGAACATGTGCGAACGCTGCCGGGGTCCAGGTCGGATACGACTGGTGACAGCTGGCACACTCGGTGTCATAGGTCTGCGTGTGTAGCGGGGTGTTCGCCCTGGGTTCGTCTGCGTGACAACCAATGCAAGCGGCGGGAAGCGGCGTATGAAGCGCTGTCGGATCGACGAGTGTCCAGTCGTCCACGACGTGACAGCTGGCGCAGTCCCCAAGCCCTGCGGCCGATTGATGCGTGGGAGTCGAGGGTCTCAGGTCGCTGTGACATGCGTTGCAGACGTTCGGGATCGGAGCATGCAAGAAATCCGCGGGCGTCCAACCCGGGTATTCGTGGTGACAGCGGGCGCACTCGGACTGGGTAATCTGGGTGTGGAAGATCGTCGGCTGTCGTGGCTCGTTTTGGTGACAGGACACGCAAGACGCCGGAAGCGGCGTGTGGATTGTGACCGGGTCGGCCGTGGCCCAGCTGGTGACGACGTGGCACGAGGCGCAATCGCCCTGGCCCGCCTCGGTTTGGTGCGTCGCCGTGTTGGGTCTCTGATCGGAGTGACAGTCCACGCAGGTGCCAGGCAGGGGCATGTGGAGGAAATCAGCCGGTGTCCAACCCGGATATTCACGGTGGCAGCTGGCGCATTCGGCGTCGAAGATCTGGGCGTGGAAGATCGTCGCTTGTCGCGGCTCGCTTTGGTGACACGTCAGGCAGGATGCCGGTAGCGGTGCGTGAAGCGTGGCCGGGTCGGTGACGGCCCAGTCCTCCACGACGTGGCAGCGGGCACAGTCCGCGAGGCCCGCGGCCGATTGATGCGTCGGCGTCGTGGGTCGGAGATCGCTGTGGCACGCATTGCAGGCGCCGGGCACTGGAGCGTGGAGAAAGTCCGCGGGCGTCCACCCCAGGTAGCTCCGGTGGCAGCTGGCGCATTCGGCCTCCAACACCTGAGTGTGGAAGATGGTCTGCGGTTGCGGGTCGTCCCGGTGACAGGTCAGGCAAGATGCCGGAAGCGGGGTGTGGATGGCGGCGGCGTCCGTTGTCGCCCAGTCGTCGACGACGTGGCAGCCGGCGCAGTCACTAAGGCCCGCAGCCGATTGATGGGTCGGTGTCGTGGGTCGGAGATCGCTGTGGCAGGTGTTGCAGGTCCCAGGAACCGGCACGTGGAGGAAGTCGGCTTGTGTCCAATCCGGATAGTTCGTGTGACAGCTGGCGCACTCCGTCGCGACGACCTGGCTGTGGTAAATCGTCTCCGGCTGCGGGTCATCTCCATGGCACGTCACGCAGGATGCCGGAAGCGGCGTGTGGAGCTCTGCCGGGTCGGTGAGGGACCAGTCGGTGACGATGTGACACGAGGCGCAGTCGCCCTGGCCTTGCGGCGCTTGGTGCGTAGGCGTGTCGGGTCGTCCATCCGCGTGACAGTCGAGGCATGTGGGCGGCACCGGCGCGTGGAGGAAATTGGCCTGCGTCCAATCGGGATAGGCCCGGTGACAACTGGCGCACTCGGTGTCGAGCACCTGGGCATGGAAGCTCGTCTGTGGACGCGGCTCGTTTTCGTGACACGTCACGCAGGACGCTGGTAGCGGCGTATGGATCGTGGTGGAAACCGCCGGGACCCATGCGCGTTCCGTGTGGCAGTCTTGGCATGTGCTGGGAAGGGAGTCGTGCGGCGGGTTGATCGCTGCCTTGAGATCTGCCGCATGACACGTGACGCACTCGGCTTGACGGACCGTTCCCGGCTCATGCTCGATGCTGCTGGACCCGCTGCATCCTACGCCGATCGATAGGCAGGCGCTGATTGCGACCATCCCAGCCACGTTACCGGTCAGTCGCAGGGCACTAAGCCTCATGGAGTACATAGTACGCCGCTGAATTAACCCTGCAAGGTTATTTGACTCAGTGTCGCACGACTGCGGATCTGGCGCTGAGGATATCCTAAAACCTCGTTTTTACGATGAGTTAGCGGCATGGCTTGCACCGAGCGACCCGCTACCCGTGCCGGGGTCAGGGTGCTACCTTTTGGGGAGGCCATGATTCCTCTTGCCCGAGCGTTGACACGACTTCTGACCATCGGAGCGCTCGGCGGAGTGGTACTGAGCGGGGCGTGTACCGGCGGGAACCAGGATCACGATCGCCTACAGGTTCGAGGTGCCGATTGCATCGTCTGTCATTCGGACGATGTCCAGCATGCCCTGAACCCACCTCATGAGGGATTCCCAGACACCTGCGGAACATGCCACGGCCAAGACTCCTGGTCGCCAGCGGCGTTTATGCATAGTTGGCCGCTGGTCGGCGCGCACGAGACGCTCGCCTGCAGTGCCTGCCACGTTGGGGCTCCGCCGGTCTACCAGGGCACGCCCACGCTTTGCGTCGGCTGCCATCAGGATGACTACGACAACAGCCCCCTCCCCGGTCACTCCGACTTCCCGACGACCTGCGAGAACTGCCACACGACGAGCGCATGGACTCCTGCGACCGGTGGCAACCATCCAGAGAATGCGTTCCCGATTCAAAATGGCGCACACTCTCCGTATCGCGACGATTGCGTGTCCTGCCACAACCCGGATCTCGGCTCACCCGTGGATGGTGAAAATGCGGACTGCGTCGGCTGTCACGACGGCGAGCACACGCGAGCACAGATGGATCCGAAGCACCGCGAGGTGAACAACTATCCGGTGGGCGCCGCGCCCCCAAACTTCTGCCTGGACTGTCACGCGGACGGTCGCAACTAGGCTTCTCCGTACTTCGTGACGATCTCGATTCCGATGTCTTGCAGTAAGCCAGTTGGTGCCGTCCCGCCAATCTGAACCACGACCGCGTCGTTCTGAATGCAGAGCGGCTCTTTGGAGCCATTGCGCAAGGTGACGCGGTCTTCGAAGATCCGTTCGACCTGGGTGCCCATGAGAGCGGTCAGCCGGCCGGCCTCGATCTCGGCTTCGATGCGTTGGCGATTCGGCTGGCGGCACCTCGCGAAGCTGTTCTTGCGATAGCTGATCGTCAACGAAGCGCATTTTCCGCCGTCGACCAATGCGAACGCCGACTCGACCGCCGCATTGCCGCCCCCGACGACCAAGACATGCTTGTCTTCAAACACCTCCGGTTCGATCACGCGGTAGGCGACTTTGGATTGCTCCTCACCGGGCACGTCGAGCTTTCGCGGAGAGCCTCTCCGGCCGAGGGCGAGCAGCACGTTCGCAGCTTTGAACGTGCCACCTGTCGAAGAAACCAGCCAATCGCCGTCCGGCGCGCGCTCGATCTTATCGACGAGCTCTCCTACCGCGATCTCGAGGCCGGTCTTGTCCCTGATGTCTTTCCACAGATCGACGAGCTGCTCCTTGCTCATTTTTCTCTTGGAGACTCGCCCGTATATGGGAAAGTCCAGTGCGCCCGTCATGACCACCTTCGCTCGCGGGTAGTGGGTGATCGTGCCGCCAAAGCTTCACCTATCCCATCGCTACTCGATTCGCTCCTTGAGCAGCTCGATCTCTCGCACGAAACCGTCAGCGATATCCTGCAGGTCGGGGACGAGCTCGGTGCAGGCCAGCGCACCGAAACACAGACGGTCCACCGCGCTCATCACCGTGATGTTGAGCCCCGAGCCTTGCTGCACCGGTCCGAGCGGAAAGAGGTGAGTCAGCCTGGTGCCCGGCGTGTAGAGAGGAACCGGCGGCCCTGCGACGTTCGAAATGATCAGGTTCCACAGTGGAGGGACGCGGTCGGCCAGGTGCCGCGACGAAAAGAAACCGATGAAATGAGTCGCCATCCACGGCACGGTGATGTTGGTCACGAGGTCGGCGAAGTTCTTGAGGAGGTCGCCGCCGCCCGATCTGCCGTGGCGTTTCTTCTGCCGCGAGGTCTCTTCGTTGATGGCGAGAAGACGGTCGACCGGGTCGTCGGATTGGATCGGCAGGTGCACTCGAATCACCGAAACACGATTGCCCGCTTGATCGCCTTCGTGCCGAACCGATACAGGCACGGTTGCGATGAGAGGGCGATCCGGAAGGCCCCCGTGTGCGTCAAGCCAGGATCGCAACGCTGCACAACAGCCCGCCAGAACCACATCGTTCACCGTCGTTCCGAATGCACGCTTGATCGCCTTCACATCCTCGAACGAGACGTCGGCGAACGAGACCGAGCGATTGGGCGTCAAGGCAGCGTTGAACATGGTCGGCGGTGCTTCGAAGAGGGGCGGCTTCTCGGAGACTTCGCTGTCGGCACAGGGCGCAGGCTGGGAGTGCCCTTTGTCTCGGGCCGCCTCTACCATTTTGCTGGCCGCCTCGACCGCGCGCCGCGGCTTGCCTGCCAAGGTTCGAAGGGTGTCGGCCGCGAGCCAGGGGATCGTCGGCTCTCGGTCGGGTAGCCAGGGCTCCTCTGGCGGCGGGATGACCCGGCCCTCCGGGCTCGTATCCATGAGCTCACCGGCGATCGCCGCGCTCCGGCCGCCGTCCATCGCCGCATGGTGAATCTTCATCGCGAGCGCGAGCTTTCCACCCTCCAAGCCCTCGACGAGGACAGCCTTCCATAGCGGCCTGTCGCGTTCGAGACAGGTGCCAGCGAAGCTCCCCACGAAGTCGCAGAGCTCGCGCATCCCCCCCGGGGAGGGCAAGGAGACACGGACGAGATGCTTGTCGAGATCGAAAGCCGGGTCTTCGATCCAGTGAGGGTCGCCGATCTGCAGCGGCCCTTGAACGATTCGTCGCCTGAACGGCGGAATGAGATGGAGCCGCTCCGCAAACCGTTGGCGCATCAGGTTGAATGCCGAAGCCTCGAGGTCGTCCGCGTCCAGTGGGCCCTCCGGCTCGAGAATCAAGATCCCCATCGTGTGCATGGGCATCTCGGGCGTTTCGGCGTAAAGCATCGCCGCGTCGAGCGTCGAAACCGGAATCATGTCGTACTTCCTGGTTCCAGAAATCCGAGGCCCATCATGAAGCGGGCCATCTCCGTCAGGTATGCGCCGCGGTCGAGGTGGATGCTGTGGCTCCCCGGAAACCAATGCATGCGACAGCGCTGCCAATGATCCCAGAGCAGCCTAGAATGTTTCGGAGGAGCCAGCCGGTCGCCCGCTCCGCCGACGATCATCAGCCGATCGCGCGGCAGCACCGCAGGATAGGTGAGCGGGCAACTCACGGCGAGGAGCCTGCGCGCGTCGGCAGAGCTCAGGCCCGAAGCCGAGAGCGCCGTTCGCATCAGCGCACCCAGCGGCTGCCACTCGAGAACCAAGTCCGCCACGCTGATGATCGGCACGTTGGGCAGCGCGAACGCCAATTTCGGTTCGACGCTCGCCAGCATCGATGAGATGAAGCCGCCCAAGCTGAGGCCGGTCACCCCAACTTGCTCCACCCCTTGTTCACGCTGAAGCCAGTTCAGAAGAATCCGGAAGTCGAATACGGACTGCGCGACCGCTTCGTTGAATCGGGAGGTGCCGCCGGCGAAAAAGCCGTGTCCCGAAAACGGCGAGAAGCGTGTCTGGCGAGGACCGTGAAAAGGAAGCGTGAACAGGGCGATGTCACAGCCCATTCGATAGAACCAAGGGAGCGCAAAGAACCACTCGTTGATCAGATACCCTTCTGCGGTGAATCCGTGAATCGCCACGATCGTCGGTCTCGGCCCGTCGCGGTGTCGCGTCATGCGCGCGAACGCGACGCGGTTGCGGTCGTGTCGCAGATACGGCCGGTGTTGGTCGGGGTGGACCGGCTGGAACGGGCTGTCGAAGCGCAGCACCTCGCACACACCGTCGTCCGGTTCGAAGCGCGGAAACCAGCGCCCTCTCTCGACGCGAACGCGCACGCCCGACGGAGGGTCGTGAAAAAAAAGGCCGGGGTCGCCCGACTCCGCCATCTCGGCATACAAAGCCGCGTCTCGCATGGATCGGCGAAGCTCCATCGGATTGAAGCCGAACGGAATGGCCGTCGAGCCCACCATCGTGCCGAAGATGGCTCTAACCACATGGTCGAACGCGGCTGCAGCCCCGATCTGCAAGCGATCCGCGCGCGCAAGATCGAACTTCTCGGACGTTCGGGCGAAGTCGTCATCGAGATACTCCCACCAATGCCCGCTGGGCATGATCGGAGCCTCTCGCTCGCAAGACTCGTGCACAATCCGAGAGACAATCGCGGAGTCTTCCATGGACGTAGCCTAGCCTTTTCGGGCGCCGATGGGATCGACGTCGGGATCGCAGCCAGCCCGCTTGAGCGCTTCCGCGAAAACGTCACTGCGCCGGGTTTTTTCACCAGGCCAGTTGACAGAGATGCTACGGTGCCGTAAGTTACGTGTCAGTAAGTTACCAAATCGTAAGTTTCCCAGTCTTTACGCGCTCGTAGGCGCCATCCGGTTCGAGGAGACAAAGCCCATGTACATTCTGATCTGCGCCGCCGTGTTCCTAGCGGCCTATCTGCTCAACACGACCCTGATGACGGTCTTCTATCCTCTCTTGCATCTGGCCGTCGCGACGAACGGACGTGCCCATGCGTGAGCAGTCCTCCGACATGCGGTTCGTCGATCGATACGTCGACCACGGTGCGCCGCTTTCGTTTCGCGACCTCTGCGCTCGCGTGCTTCACGAGGAGCACGACTACCTGATTCTCGATCTCGATAAGACGACGCATCTGGGACGCAATCTAGGAGAGCTGCTCGCCTGGGAGCTCTGCGCATATGAAGCCTACGGCGAGTCGATGACCGGAGGTTCCCTGCGCCGCTGGTTTGGCGGGCGCTTGGTTCTCGATGGGTCGCAGCCCGTGAAGCTTGCTCGGTACCTAACGGCGGGCGCGCGAAGATGGGCATGGGCGGGGATATACTATCTCGTCTGGGGCAAGCTGGCGTCGAGCATCCCCGCGCTTCGGCGTCTCGCTTATCGTCGATTCGGTTCCGAGCCCACCACAGTGGTTCAGCGCCGCCCACAGATGGTTGCGCTCACTCATCTAGCGACCGCGGACGAGACGCTGCTGCACGACCTCGCCCGCAGAGTCTGGCGCCGTCACGTTTCGGATCAGGTGATTGATCGTGAGGACCTCGATTGGGTTCGGAGTCGCTCACCTGGGATCAAGATCATCTTGAGCAGCGCTTCGCCCAAAGCGATGTTGGACGTGGCGGTCGAGGAGCTCGGCGCCGACGGAGCAACGTATTCCAGCGCAGAACGAATCAACAGCGGGCGGGCCAAGATCGCCCGGCTGCGCGAAACTCATCCGCGCGTTTTCGATGCACACTCCAAGGTCCTAGCCATCACCGACACGAGCTATGGGGAAGACCATTGTTGGACAGAACACTTTACGTGCGTCATCGATGTCAACAGCCCCACGCCCTTTTCACCCATCGTCACGCGCGCGTCGCGGACCCGGGAGGTGCATTCGGCGATTCTTTTGACCCGCGAGGAGCGACGGCGTCGAAGCAACGGAGATGCGGGGTACCTCGACGTGCGACGGGAAGACCAACTACCGAGGCTTGGGGTCGAGCTCGATCGTGACGCTTTGAGCGCACGCCTCGGCGCCCTCTTGAACGCGATGAACGGTCTTTCTAGGCGCGTGCCGAACCCTCCACGACGATGGGAAATTGCGCACGCCCGAACCACGCTCAGCGAGGCGTCTCGAGCCACGCTGAACTGAGCGGTCGGCCCAAGACGCTTGCGCCAACCGCCACGGGAACACCTACGAGACCGGCTTTCTGCTATACGGGAGGGGTGCCTCGGCTTTGTTTAGTTTGCTTGCGCCTAGCCGCGGTTGGGGTTCTCGGCGTCTCCACGATTGCCGGGCCCGCTTTTGCGCAAGGCGCGACCGAAATCGAGGTCATCAGCGAGCCGCCGCCGCAGGCCGAGCCGCCACCGCAGGGAGAGCCGCTGCCTTCGGAGACGCTGCCCGACGAGGCACCCCCCGCACCGCCTCCGCCCGAGCTAGACAAGCCCAAAGAACCGCTGGGCCATCTTCGTGTGGGTGGCGGCATCGGCTTGGGCTTCGCCAATCAGCTCATTGCGGTCGGCGTGTCACCCCAGGTCTCCTACATCTTCAAGAAGATCGTCGAGCCCGGGGTGTCGATTCGCTACGAGTTCACCAAGGACAGGGTCCCCATCGAACCGATCACCTGGCACACCTACGGCGCCTCGCTCTTCGTTCGAGTCTTTCCGATCCAACAGCTCTTCATCCTCGTCGAAGGCGAGGTCATCAACACCGGTCGGAAACAAGCGGGCATCCGTTTCCCCCGGGAGACGTATGGAAACCTGCTGCTTGGCGGGGGATTCATGATCGGTGTGGCCAAAGGCGTGTTCATTGCGACGTCCATCAAAGTTCCCGTCTTGAGAAACCCGTTCTATCCCACCGCCTTCCCGATCATCTCGGTAGGTGGCGGCTACGGGTTCTAAAGACGGGTTTCAACTAGGGGGCGCCGTCGAACAGGTCTTGAAAGCCGCTGGGCTCGTGTCGGCCGAACACGAGGGTCTCCAGGATGCCGATGCCGGTCTTGTCGCCCATCTTCGCCCGCACGACGTTGTGCACGTGGATGGAGCAGTATTCGTCGGGCTCCACCTCATCGAGCTTCCAGCTCTCGTAGCCGATCTCGAGCTCGTCTCGCCAGACCGCGTGGCCCCACTCGGGATGCTGGTAGCCGATGCCCATCATCTGGAATCGAAAGATCGGCTCGATCTCGATCTCGAGCTTGGTCCCGTCGCGCTTCACGAAGCCGAGGCTCGCGCTTTCGGGCCACCGAGTCCCCCTGCGCCATTTGATTGAGTTGCTTGCCGAGGCCATGACTTCCTCGTCGGCTTCGACCAGGTCGCGCGGAACCTCTTGGCGTTCGCCGTAAGTCTTGACGATCGATGCAGAGAGCTCTTGGGCGTGGCCGTCTGGCGTTTCGCGCGTGAGGAAGTGCGTGCAGAAGCCGTCGAAGTGAATGGGCGACCAAATCCAATAGACGGCCGGGTCGGTGGTCAGCCTACTCGGCGCACCTTCTTCATACTCGCCCACGGGGCGCATGCCCCAGGACTTGTCCCGAACGCCGATGACCTCGCTGCGCTCGACGTCGAAGCGTCGGCCCTTGATCGAGAAGTAGCCCTCCCAGGTCCCGAGCTGCGTGAAGCGCTGGGTATCCATGATGAGCCGGTTTCCGTCGTACATGAGGTTTTTGGGTTCTTGCACTGGGGGCGCCTTCGCGTGGAAGGTCAGGGCGCACTCAACCTCGGTTTCGTTCGGCTCGATGAGCAATTGTATTTGCCGCATGGGCTGGAGCACCTCGACTCGCAGCGGCCCTGCGCTCGAGTCCATGGGGTTGTCGGCGATGCGGCGCGACGCGTGAAACGAATGCTGAACGCCATCGACGGCCACGCTGAAGTGCGCATCCTGAACGAAGCGATTCGGGTACCGCCCAAAGCCTGCCTCGAACAAGAACGTCCCCGACTTGTCAAACCCATTGAACCAGTAGCGGTCATACGCATTGCGATTGACGATGCCCGTTTGGTTGATCGGAAATGCGACCTGATGAATCAAGTAGTCGTCGAAATCGGTGATCATCTTGGCTTCCTCGCTAGGGCAGAGTGACCCCACACGCACGCAGAATTTCTTCGGTGTCGGCGCCGCGTTCCCTGGCTGGCGTTGGGTCGGCGGGCTTGGTTCGGGAGAAGCGTGGAGCAGCGACCGCGTGCTTGATCCCGTCGATCTCGACGAATGAGCGTCGAGCGACGTTGTGCTCGTGCTCGAACGCCTCTGCCGCCGCGAGCACCGGCGCGAAGCAGGCGTCGCTGCCTTCGAAGACCTCGCACCATTCGTCACGCGTCTTTTGGCGAAAGACTTCTTCGAGTGTGGGTCGGAGCTCGTTCCACTTGGCGGGGTTCAAGTGCTCGCCCACCTTGGGGGCGCTGTCGGCAAGGTCGAGCTTGTCGATGAGCTCCTTGTAGAACTGTGGCTCGAGCGCGCCGATCGAAACGTACTTGCCGTCGCTGGTCTCGTAGACGTCATAGAAGGCGGCGCCCGAGTCGAGCAGGTTTTCGCCGCGCTTGTCGGACCAAAAACCCTGCTGCATGCCTGCATAGATGCTGGCCATCAATGCCGCGACGCCGTCGACCATGGCTGCGTCGACGACTTGTCCGCGTCCGGACTTCTGGGCCTCGAGAAGCGCACTGACGACCCCAAACGCAAGCAGCAAACCGCCGCCGCCGAAGTCGCCGACCAGGTTCAGGGGGACGGTTGGGCGCTCACCTTTTCGGCCGATGGCGTGCAGGGCGCCTGCCAAGGAGATGTAGTTGATGTCGTGTCCCGCCCGTTTGGCCCAGGGACCATCTTGTCCCCAGCCGGTCATGCGCCCGAACACGAGCCGGGGGTTCGCTTCCATACATACATCCGGACCAATCCCGAGCCGCTCCATGACGCCTGGGCGAAAGCCTTCGATCAGCGCGTCGGCGGTCGCGACGAGCTTCAGAAGCGCATCTTTGTGCTCAGGCTTCTTCAAATCGAGTGTGATGCTCTTCTTGCCGCGGCTCATGACGTCGAAGTTCGCTTGTAAGAAGGATGGCTCGGGCCGCCCGACGCGAATGACTTCGGCGCCTAGGTCCGACAACAGCATGCCGGCAAAAGGGCAAGGGCCGATGCCTTCGATTTCAACGATTCGAATTCCGTCGAGTGGACCCATCTTCAAAGCTCCGATAGTGCGCGCCGCAAGGTGATCGATGCGAGATTTTCATAATCGAACTCGTTCTCCTCATCAATGATCTCGATCTGCTTCATGTACTGCCCGACACGCGCCATGTTCATCGAGAAACGCGTGAGGGCTAAAATGAAGTAATAGTCGAAGTTGGCCGCGCTGTGGCCCGTCGCTTGCTTCCAACGTGCGATCGATTCGTCCTTGCCGGGAAAGCCCGGGAGGCGCTCGAGCTCGAGGCCTTCGCTGAAGCAGCGGTCCGAAGCGAGCCACCAGGCCAGGTCCTGAACCGGGTCGCCCAACCTCGCCATCTCCCAGTCGAGGACCGCGACGCATTCGACGCCGTCGAAGATCTGATTCGCGAGGCGCGAGTCACCCCAGCAGAGCGCAACCGGTTGCAGATCAGGCCTATTCGATTCCAGGTATTGGAGCGCCATGGCAATGTCCGGGTGCCGGGACGCCTCCATGCCCCAGCGGAAGTACTCCTGCCAGTAGTCGAGCTGCTGATCGAGCAGTGTTTCGCCGCGCTTGGGCTCGGCCAGAAAATCGAATCCAAGCGCCTTCCAGTCGAGGCGATGAATGCGGCACATGGCCTCGAAGCCGTTCCACCAAATCGCGGTTCGCTCCTCTGGGGAGGCTTCCTCGGCGAGCCAGCCTTCATCATGCATCGGCGGATTGTCGGTCGGGATGCGTCCTTCGACGCGTGTCATGA
The DNA here is from genome assembly GCA_963712235.1 of uncultured delta proteobacterium. Classification (GTDB taxonomy): domain Bacteria; phylum Myxococcota_A; class Polyangia; order Polyangiales; family Houyiibacteriaceae; genus SG8-38. The sequence continues at coordinate 133,673 of CAVQHC010000007.1, read as the reverse complement.
CGTAGAACGGCACGCCGAGGACGGAGTTGTCCGGCTCGAACCAGCGCACGACCGGGACCGGAACATCGGTGTTCTCTAGAAGCTGCAGCACCTTGGCCTGGAGTCCGACGTCGTAGTACGGAAACATCACGTACTCTTCAGGCTCCAACCTCGCGACCAATCCCTCCCGAAGCTCAATCCCGTCCTTCGGGTAGACGAGATCGAAGAGCAGGGTGTCGCTCGAGAAACCCGTGCTCAGCGGTGAGTCGAGATCCTCGATGCGAATGTCCTCGGTGGGCACCGAGAGCCTCGGGGCAAGCCAGGCCTTCAACACGCTTGCGGTGTGTTCGAGATCGCGCTCTTCATCTGCAAAGGCCATGGCCTACCTCGTGCGCATTTGACTCGCTGCGCGGCTCTGTCATTTACGTCATTCTGCTGCAGGGGTCGAGTCCCAGCGGCGATCAACTGGGCTGACGATGACCTCTTCCACGTTGAATGACCCGCTGAGACTCCCTTGCGGGGCGACGCTCCCAAACCGCATTGCCAAGGCAGCGATGAGCGAGCACCTGGCGTCGCCCAAGCAGTCGCCGACTCGTGGCCTCGTCCGACTTTATGAGCGCTGGTCCGCGGGCGGCGCAGGCCTGTTGATCACCGGCAACGTGATGATTGACAGGGCGCACCTCGAAGCCGTTCGCAACGTTGCGATCGCAGCGGACTCGAAGATCGAGCGGTTCCGTGACTGGGCCGAGGCGGGGACGAGCCATGGCACCCAGCTTTGGATGCAGCTCAACCATCCAGGCCGTCAGACGCCGCGTCATCTCAATCCCCACCCTGCAGCGCCTTCGGCCGTCGATTCGGTCAATCTCTTTCGTCGCGCCAAGGCGTTCGGCAAGCCACATGCGATGGATGAAGCCGAAATCGGACAGGCGATTCGGAGCTTTGCCAGCGCGGCGGCGTTCGCAAAGGCAGCGGGCTTCACGGGGGTGCAGGTTCACGGCGCACACGGCTATCTGGTGAGTCAGTTTCTATCGCCCCTAACCAATCAGCGCTCGGATCGCTGGGGCGGCTCGCTCGACAATCGTGCCCGGTTCGCCCGCACCGTCTTGGGCGAAATCCGCAAGTCGGTCGGAGATGACTTTCCGATTGGGATCAAGCTCAACTCCGCGGACTTTCAGCGCGGCGGCTTCACCGAAGAAGAGTCGATGCGCGTGCTGGGTATGCTCCAAAAAGACGGAATCGATCTCGTGGAGATCTCGGGTGGTAGCTACGAGTCGCGCGTCATGCTCGACAAAGTGGAAAACGAGCGCGAAGCATTCTTCCTCGACTACGCGAAGAAAGCGCGCTCCGAAGTCGACATTCCGATGATGGTGACCGGCGGCTTCCGCGCTCGTTCGCTCATGGAAGACGCGCTTGCAACGGGTGCGCTCGACGTCGTGGGCATGGCGCGGCCGTTCACAAACAACCCGAGCGTGGCGCGCGACTTGCTCGACGCGCGCACCGAGCGCGCCGCCGATCCTCCAGTCATGCCGGGACTCGGCCGACTCGGCGGCACGTCGCAAGCGATGATGAGCGTCGCGCAGATGGGGCTGATGGCGCAGGGCAAGAGCCCGACCTTGCGTTTCGGCGGCCTCGGCGCCGTCTTTTCAGCACTCGTGCAAGAGAGCGCCGACCTGTTCAAGCCAAGGCCGTCCTAACTCCGTTCGCCTTGAGCAGTCATTGCATGGTGGGTATGCGTTGCTCCCATGAAGCTCTTCACCTACACGATTACGCTTTCTACGACGTGCGAGCGCGAGCTCGTCGACTTCACCCGCGAGGCTCAACAATTCGTTCGCGCGTCTGGTGTTCAGAGCGGGCTCTGCGCGCTCTACGCCCACGGCGCGACCGCGGCATTGATGATCCAAGAGAACGACGACCCCAACATTGGGAAAGACGTCGTGAGCTGCCTCGACAAACTCATCCCGAAGGGCGTCTGGCTCCACGATCGGATCGATGGGAACGGCGCTTCGCACATCCAGGCGGGCCTCATTGGGCCGAGTGAGTCGATTCCAATTCGCGGGGGAAAACTGGATCTATCGACTTGGCAGAACGTCTTCTTCTGCGAGCTCGACGGCCCGCGCAGCAAGAGGACGGTCGCCGTAACGATCCTCGGGGACTGAGCTTCAGGTGACGGTCGAAACGATGAGGTACACGGCGAGAGCGGCGAGAACCAGCTGGAACCACAATACAAAGCGTTCCTTCGAGATTCGGCTCAATAAGTGCTTACCGAAGTATGTGCCGCCAATCACGGCCACCACCAAGCCTCCGAGCAGCGGCGCATAGGGCACGTAGTCGAAGCTCAAGGCGAGGAACGCCGGGATCTTCAGCAGGTGAAGCCAGGTTTGGCAGACCGCTTTCGTCGCGATGACCTGCTCGTTGTCGAAATCATCCCGGAGAAAGAAAGGGGCCAAGAAAGGGCCCGTCGCACCGACGAAGATAGTGAGCAGCCCGGCTGCGAACCCCAGGACCGCGTACGACCAGATCGGCGGGTTCCGCAACTTCGGCTTGTACCGTCGCCACAGCAAGAAGAGCAGGATGAAGGCGCCGATCCACGCTCGGAACCAGGTCAGCTTCAGATCGGCCCAGATGCTCGCCGCGATGGCGACGCCTAGGACTGCGGGAAGCATGAACGCAGCGAAGATCGGCCAACGAACGTGTCGTCGAAAGGCCCAGGTTCGCGTCCAGTTGGAGGCCAGCTGCACGATGCCGTGCAGGGGCACGACCACCGCCGGAGGGAGCAGCGCGGTCATGACACCGAGAAGAGTGACTCCCCCGGCCATGCCGAGAATTCCCGAGATGGTGGCCGTGACGAAGCAGGCGATGATAAGGACGACGACCGTAACCACCTCGAACATCCGCGGAGGCTAGCACCCGTTTGGTCTTGTACTCCACGGGCAACATGGGTATTTGAAGAGACGCATGCAGAAGCGGGTCCTTCGTTTTCATTTCGACTACATCTCGCCGTACAGCTACCTCGCGTGGCAGCAGCTCGGCGCGTTTGCCAACGAGCACAATCTGCACGTGGATCTCAAGCCCACGTTGTTCGCCGGCCTTCTCAACCAGTTCGGCCACAAGGGTCCGGCGGAGATCGAGCCCAAACGAATCTACATGTTCAAGGACTGCCTTCGACGCGCGGCGCAGCTCGACGTGCCCTTCGCGCCCGTGTTCTCGCATCCGTTCAATCCGCTTCCGTCGCTCCGCGCGACGCTGCTCGACATGGAGGACCCGACCCGCGAGCGCCTGGTGACTGCCTTGTTCCATGCAACCTGGGCCAAGAGCCGTGACGTCGGCTCCGCAGAAGTCGTCGCTGAAGTCTGTGCCGGCGCCGGCGTGCCCAACGCCCTCGAGCGCATTCGGGATCCCGAAATCAAGGAGCGCCTTTTACACGCCAGTCGGGAAGCCATTCAGCTCGGCGTCTTTGGTGTTCCGACGATGATCGTCGACGATGAGCTTTTTTGGGGCACGGATAGTTTCCCGCACCTCGCGCGCTATCTCCGGGGTGACGACCCGGTTCACCCCGAGGACGTGGAAGCCTGGCTCTCCGTCCCGGCGTCCGCGCAGCGAACATAGCGTCTCATTGGCTTTGCCAGGCGACCATGCCGCCCCGCATCGACGCGATGCGCTTGAATCCAAGCTTCTCGAGCTCGAGCGCGACCCGCCCGGAGCGCCGACCCGAACGGCAGATGGTGATCACCGGGATTTCCTTGTCCCAGGCTTTCGAAGCCTCGTCGACGGTGCCCATAGGAACGACGTCGACGCCTTCGATCTTGCCATCGGACTCGGCTTCGTCGAGCTCCCGCACGTCGACCATCCGCACCGCGCCTTTGTTTTTCGCGACCCAAGCGACCGAGACCTCGGGAATGCCCTGGGAGCTGCGCTCGATTGCGGCCCAGCCTCGCTCCGGAAGTGGATCGCCCGACATCGAGCTCGGGGGAACGATGCCGCAGTGCAGATTGGCCGGGACCGCGACATCGAGCTTCTTCGGCGTAGGTAGATTGAGATGGTTCATGATCTCGGCGAACTCGGACTCGGTCTTGCCGTCGCCGACCCGCGGATTCAAGCGTTTCTCCTCACCCACGGTGGTGAACGTCATCCCTCGATAGTCGTGCCCGGGCCAGATGATCGTGTCGTCGGGGAGCGTGAAGATCTTGTCGTGGATAGATCGGTAGAGCCGCTCTGCGCTGCCCTGCTGGAAGTCCGTTCGACCCGTGCCGCGAATGAAAAGCGCATCTCCGGTGAACGCATGCTTGTGGTCCGCCGTCACGACGGTGATGCAACCGTCGGTGTGTCCCGGCGTCGATCGCACCTCGAGCTCCATAGAGCCCACCTTCAGCCGGCTTCCGTCATCGACCAGCAAGTCTGCGCATTCCGCCCCCGCATGGGCGCCGGTGACCGCCTTGCTGCCCAAGCGCTTGCGAAGCAGCCCGGAGCCCGTGATGTGATCGGCGTGAGTGTGCGTGTCCAACGTGTACACGAGCTTCAGGCCAAGCTCTTCGAGAAGCTTGATGTCGCGCTCCAGCTGATCGACGACCGGGTCGATCAAGACGGCCTCGCCCGACTCCTCGTCGGCAATTAGGTAGGTGTAGGTCCAGGTCTCTCGATCGAAGAGTTGCCGAAGTAGCATGGGTTGCCTCCTGATGCGGTCCCGGCGCGCTGCGCGGGCCGACGCTAAGTCGCTGAATTAACAGGACTCAGACCGAGCTGCAAACCCAGGGCACACAAAGCGCTGGCGGTTTGGCACCGGTGCTGCTTTGAATGAGCACCATGGAATCCTTTACACCCATCGCCTCCACGATCGGAGGCCTGATGATCGGCACTGCAGCTGCCGGTTTGCTGCTGTTCCACGGTCGGATCGCTGGCATAAGCGGCATCGCGGGCGGTATTTTCCGTCGAGAGGCAGGCGATATTTCCTGGCGCGTCATGTTCCTCGTCGGGCTGTTCGCCGCGGGCGCCGGTTGGAGCCTTTTCTTTCCGGAGGACTACGTCGTCGAGATCAGTCGCTCGACGTCCGCGCTGATCATTGCCGGCCTGACGGTTGGCGTTGGTACCCAGCTGGGAAGCGGTTGCACCAGTGGTCACGGTGTGTGCGGAATCGGGCGTCTGTCCAAGCGATCCACGGTGGCTACCGTCTCGTTCATGACCACCGCGGCGCTGACCGTCTTCGTGGTCAATGAAATGCTGGGAGGCTCGATATGAAGGTCAAGATCGGCGCGTTTCTCGGCGGCGTATTGTTTGGTGTTGGCCTCGCGATCGCGGGGATGACCCAGCCGGCGAAGATCATAGGCTTTTTCGACTTCTTTGGATCCTGGGATCCCAGCTTGGCCTTCGTGATGGTGGGCGCCATCGTCGTGTATACGCCTGTCTATCGCTGGGCGATTCGAACCTGGCAGAGGCCAGTTTGGGCACCGGCGTTCTCGCTGCCGACACGCAGCGACATCGACGGACGACTCATTTTGGGTTCGGGGATTTTCGGAGTTGGATGGGGTCTCGGAGGCTACTGCCCTGGTCCTGCGTTCACTTCCGTCGGGGCTAGGTCGCAGGAGGCGCTGACCTTTGGTCTTGCGATGCTGATCGGCGTCGGCGCGTATCAGCTCTTCATGCGAATGCGTGAGAAGCGCAGCGGAAGCGCGGTCGACGCGCAAGCCGCTGCCATGATCGACGGATGAGCAGGGCTGTCCCCGCGCTACCGATCGTCGGTTGGCTGCGGAGCTACGAGCGCGCCGATCTCGGCCCCGACGTGATTGCGGGGCTCACCACGGCGGTGATGCTGGTGCCGCAGGCCATGGGCTACGCGCTTCTGGCCGGGCTTCCGCCGATCGTCGGGCTCTACGCCTCGGTCGCACCCCTCTTGTTGTACGCGGCGTTGGGCACCTCGCGACAGTTGGCAGTCGGTCCGGTCGCGATGGATTCGATCCTCGTCGCGGGCGCGGTCGGCGCCATTGCGACCGTTGGCGCCGAGCAGTACGTCTTGATCGCTGCGGCGCTCGGAACGATGGTTGGCGTCGTCCAGGCCGGGCTTGGTTTCCTGCGCGCGGGCTTCTTGGTGAACTTCTTGTCGCGGCCGGTCGTGGCTGGGTTCACCGCGGCCGCGGCCTTGATCATTGCGGCGAGTCAGCTCGGGCATTTGCTCGGCGTCAATGTTCCCCGAACGCACCACGTGCACCGGGTCGTTTGGGATGCGCTTCGGAGCTTTTCGGATTGGTCCTGGCCGACCCTGGCGCTCGGCGTGGCTTCGGTGGCGACGCTCGTGATCTTCAAGAAACGGTGGCCTCGTTTGCCGGCGGCATTGGCGGTCGTCGTCGTCGCGACCCTCGTCGTGTGGGCGCTCGGGCTCTCGTCACAAGGGGTGGCGGTCGTGGGCGAGGTTCCAGCCGGTCTGCCTGGCTTCCAGATCCCGATGGTCGATACCGCGATTCTGATCGAGCTCATTCCCGCGGCCGCGACCATCGCGCTGGTGTCGTTCATGGAGGCGATTTCCGTCGGCCGGACGTTCGCCCAGCAATTTCGCTATGACATCTACCCGAACCGGGAGCTCATCGCGCTCGGCTTCGCGAATCTGGCAGGCGGCGCGACCGGAGGTTACCCGATCGCGGGCGGCTTCTCGCGAACAGCGGTGAACGTCCGGGCGGGTGCGCGCACCCAACTCGCCGCGCTGATCACCTGCGCGGTCGTCATCGTGACGCTGCTCTTTTTGACCCGGGCCTTCTTCTATCTGCCCAAGGCTGCATTGAGCGCGATTATCGTCGCCGCGGTCGCTGGGCTGATCGACATCCCAGGCGCGCGGGAGGTCTACCGGGTCAAACGCACCGATTTCTATCTGCTCGTACTGACGTTCTTCGCTACGCTCTCGCTTGGTATTCAATGGGGCATTCTTGTCGGCGTTGGCGCCTCGGTGCTGCTCTTCTTAGTGCGAACGACCCGCCCGCACTTCGCGGTACTCGGTCGGGTTCCCGAGTCGCAAACGTATCTAAACGTTGCGCGTCACCCGCACGCAGAAACGCTCGAGGGCATCATCCTCGTCCGCGTCGACGCGCAGTTCTATTTTGGCAACGTGAGCTTCTTGAAAGAAACCGTACGAAGGCTCGTCGACGATTCAGAGACCCCGGTTCGCTACTTCGTCCTCGAAGCGGCCGGCGTCAACGACCTAGACTCGGCCGCGGCGGCGACGCTGGCCGAGCTCGACGAAGAGCTCGCGGCCCGGGGCATCAAGCTCGTCCTCACGCGCATCAAAGGCCCGGTCCGCGACGTGCTCCACCGCACCGGTCTGCTCGACAAAATGGCTCGCGAAGGTCGTCTCTACCTCTCCACCCACCGCGCCATCGAAGTTCTGCGTTCGGGAATGGCCCTCCCAGACCTTTCCCCCGAAGGCGACGACCCGAGACAGGCCGCCGACCAAGTAGGCTGCGGCATGCTCAACCCCGACGCGCCTGACCCTGGCAAGAACTTCTTCGAGACCATCAGGGAGACGAAGGAATGAGGGATGCTGGGACTGGGGTGAGTTGGTTGGGCGGCGAGGTGTGGCCGTGCAGGTGAGTAGCGTCGAAGATTACCATGCGTGGCGGCGCCGGGCGGAGGCCGCGGCCGAACGGACCGATGCGCAGGCTTGGCGCGCGGAGCCAGAGTCTTCGGTTTACGACGCCCGGCTACTACGCCAGCACACCGAAGAGCTCAGCCGCACGCGCGAGGCAGGAAGGGCGCTCGAGCTCGTGCCCTTGCTGCGAGAGGCTCTGTATCGGCATCTCGGTGAGCTTGCGGACCCAAGGCTCTACGCGCGGACGCCGCTTGGCACCAAGCACCTGGTCGGGTCCTTCTACGAAGAAGCACTTGCCTGCATCGCGTACTTGGCAGACCCAGACCAAACGGGACTTTCGCATGAGTTCACGCTGGCTGGCTTTCGAAGAGCAGCGCACATCTTCGGGCGTTCGGCGCTCCTGCTCTCGGGGGGAGCTTCGCTCGGCTTTTTCCATCTTGGCGTCGTCAAGGCTTTGTCCGAGCAGCGCCTCTTGCCCAGCGTTCTTTCCGGCGCCTCGATGGGCGCCCTCGTCGCCTGCGGTACCGGGGTTCGAACGGACGAGGAGCTCGAGGCGCTCTTCGCCAACCCGCGCGTCATCCGCACCGATGCGCTCAAACGCCTCTCGCCCAAGCGAGCGGCAAGCGAACGCGCCGTCTACGACCCCGCACGCCTCGAAGAAGTGGTCGCAAACAATTGCGGGGATTACACCTTCGAAGAAGCGCACGCGCGCACCGGCCGCACGGTGAGCATCAGCGTGTCACCGACTCGCGAGCGCCAAAAGCCAAGGGTGCTTTGCCACCACACGACTCCCCATGTGCTCATGAACAGTGCCGCGGTCGCCTCCGCTTCGATTCCTGGCGCGTTTCCCGGCGCCATGCTTCACCAGCGAAGTCGCTCGGGCCAACGCATCCCGTACATGTCGACGGAGCGGTGGATCGACGGCTCCCTCAAAGGCGACCTTCCCATGCGCCGCCTGAGTCGTCTCCATAACGTCAATCACTTCATCGTCAGCCAGGTCAATCCGCACGTCGCGCCTGTTAGTCGCGTCACGGGGAGGCGCGGGATCGTCCCGGTGGTTTCCGGCGTGATCCTTTCGAGTGTTCGCGCGCAGGTCACTCACCAACTCCAGCTCGCGCGCGATTTGACGAAGAGCACGCCGCTCTACAGCACGTTCGACGTCGCTCATTCCTTGGCCGACCAGCCCTACAGTGGTGACATCGACATTCACCCGCGCTTTCGCCCAACCGCCCTCCTTCGCGCCATGTCGAACATCTCCCATGAGGAGCTCTTGAAACACATCCGAGAAGGCGAGCGCGCGACCTGGCCGCTCCTGGCCCGCGTTCGCGACCAAACCTGTGTGTCGCGCGCCTTGGACGCCGCGATACGCAGGCTGTCCTCCGAACAGGTCGCCGATTCGGCTCAGGCGTCGACGGCCAAGTAGATGACGTCGTCTCCGACTTGGACGTCTAGGTTTGGCAGCACTGCGTAGCAGGCTTGGCTCACACGTATCTCGGTCACGCGGTCGCGGCCGACGAGGGTGCCCGGCGCGAGCTGCTGGAACCCGGTCCATCGGGCGCCAAAGTGAAACTCTTCGCTCGGCTTGGTGATGGTTTCGACGACATGTACGGTGCGGACGTCGCTGCCATTGGTTCCATGTCCGTCGTCGATCGCACCGGTGACTCGAAGGAAGTTCATTGCGATCTCCTGCGCCGTCTCCGAGATCTTTGGATCGTCGTGCGCGCCGCACTCGACGGATAAGGCCGGAATGCCCGTGAGCTTCAGGAAGCCAATGATGACCTTGTCGGCAAGGCCATACCAGGACTGCACCAGGTAGGCGATGCCGATTTGCTTTGCGATTTCATCGATTTGCGCCTCGCCGTTGCTCACGCCGAACGCCGGCGTCGAGGTTCCCGCGGAGTGCAGGTCCAAGAATACGTCGAGCCCGCCGAGGACTTCCTTGAGCTGGAGGACGCGATGGTGCTCGTAGCCCCAGGCCTCTTCGCGAAGTGTTTCGGTGAACTCGAAATCCCAGAGCCGGTTGAGGTCTTCGCCCTCTGGGGTATGACGCCGTCCTTGAGAGGTCGCCTCTGGGTTCGCATGAACCAAAAAGATCGTGCCCTTGGCGGGTGCGAGGGTTCCGTTTTCGAAGGCGAGTGCGATTCGATGAATCGCTTCGGCTCCGCAGGGTTCATTCCCATGCATCGAGCCGCCCACGCCGACGTAGGGCTTCGGCCAATCGGGCGATGCAGAGACTCGCAACACGCCTGGTTTCAACTCTTCGATGTACACGGCTCACTCTTTGTTTCGCGGTCCAACACCTGACGCGTCTGTTCGAACCAATGGCTCGCTTCGGCTGGGCTCTTGCCTACCGAAGTAATGCCGAGCTTCCCGAACTCGCTGAGCGTGCCCGTAAAGTGGAAGATCACGCCCGATTCGGAGTCGGCCTGATAGTGCAAACCATTCGCGGCCGCAATGTCGAGCAAGTCTTCGATCAGCAAGCCGCGGTAGCTTTCCGAGCGCATCGAGTCGGTTGCGACGTAAAACTGCGGTTCACCGCGGGGCGTAAGGTAAAGGCCCGCATCGGGATCGTACCGGCCGTCGGTCAGCATTCGAAGAAGCATCATGGGATGCGTCGTCCCGCCCAAACGCAGGTTGGTTTCAATCGCGTAGTGCTTCCAGGAACCGTCGTCCGCCAGCACGCAGATGAAATCGACGGCCAGACGGCCGACCGCGCCCTTCTTCTGGAGGACTTCGGCCACGCGAAGCGCATCACGCTGGATGTCCATGCGATAGGCTTCGTCGGCAGGGAATCGACAGCCTGCATAGATCTGACCATCCACCCCTTCGACGACCTGGTCGTGCGTCGAAAGCATGTCGAGACTGCCTTCGGGCGAGATCCGGAGCTGACAGCTCGGTGCGCGCTTCGCCTCGTCTTCGACGAAGGCCTCTACGACCCCGCCCTCCCGTTCGAGCTTCTCCCGAAAGCTCTCCCAGCTCAGGAGCGGATCGACGAAGCGCATCGTCGTCAGGGCATCGGCCAAGGCTTGCTCCCGAGCCTCGCTGCTCACGCCGCTCCCAGGGGCCACCGCGCGCAGAGCGCGTAGGTCGAGGATAGCGTTGCCTTGGCCGCTGAAGCCGGTGTTTTGCTTCACGACCACTCGCTCGAGACCGACGTCATCGCACCAGAGGCGGTCGATCGCTTCGACGAGCTCCGATTCGCTCTTCAGATTTTCGACCCCTGGCAACAAAGGGATGCCCGCTTCACGAAAGGCCCAGCGCGACCCGGTCTTGGTGCCGAGCCAGGCCAAGTCGGGATCCACGCCGTAGAGAGGAACGCCGAGTGCGACGGCCAGGCTCCGCTCCAGCTCCGAAACCGTGAAGCAGGTCATGAGCCCGCATTCGGGCCGAAACCAATCGCGGATGCGCTCGACGACCCGTGGTCGCTCCAGAATCTTCTTCGATAGAGGGACGAACGAGCTGTCGTACAGGGAGAGCACCGTGAGCCGTTGCCGCAGGTGCTCCGTGGGGATGCCGCGGATCAAGGACAGCATGTAGTCGATCGCCGCCGGATGAATCGGCGCAGAGCTCAGGTACATCAGGCGCGCCTCTGGATGCCGCAGCAGGTTCAGCGTGAACAGCATCCGCTCTTCGTAGTGAATCACGCCGTCGATCGCGACACTGTCGATGCCGTCGAATGACAAGGAGGGCACTACCACGATGTCGCGTGGCTCGGGTCCGTCGCCATCCGCTCGCGCCCAGCGAGGGGCCAGATGAGCCTGCAACTCGCGAAATGCCTTCATTTCGTCGCGGTCACCGCTCATTCCTTTTCTATAGCATGGGGATGCTGGATTTACTTGCAGCGACGGCCTGAGAAGGGCACAAGATCCCGATGGCCATCGTCATCGAGTTGCTGATCCCTCTTGCAGTCGTCGGCCTAATTGGCTGGGGCCTCTGGCTTTGGTACAAGCTTCGGCTTGCGCGTGCGGAAGAGACCGAACGCATGCAGGAGGAGCTCACCGAGCTCCGCGCGTACAGGCGGGATACCGAAGCGCGTCTGCAGGCGCTCGAAACGATCGCTACGCTCGGCGAAGGCCGAATCCGGGTCGACTACAAAGACGTCCCCGAGGACGACGACGAAGAGCGCAAGCGCAGAGGCTGATCATCATGGCGACTGCGAACGAGGAACGGGAGCGCGACGGGCTCTTCAGCTTCCTTTCGAGGCGCCGGTTCTTGAAACTGAGCCTGGTGGCCGGCGGCACGATCCTGGGCGTAGGAGGCGCAGGTGTTTTGGCGTTGAGGGGGCGGGCGCCGAAGGTCGAAGGGCTCCAGGTGCTCGACGCACACGAATACCAAACGCTTCAAAGTCTGGTGGCCATCATGCTGCCTGAGACCGCTGCGATTCCCGTTGACGCTGCAGCGATGGATCTTCCGCGCGCGTTTGACGGATTTCTGGCAAATGAACCCGAGCACAACGTCAAGGATCTTCAAAAGGCTCTCGTCTTGATCGAGCTCGGCCCCTTGCTGTTCGACAAGAAGCTCACCACGTTCTCACGGCTGAGCGCCGCGGATCGTGCGGAGCATTGGAACGCCTGGGCCGTGAGCGACACTCTGCTGCGACGTCAGGTCAGCATTGCCATGCGAAAGTTCTTCAATCTCGTTTACTTCGACCATGAGCAGGTCTGGCCGCACATCGGCTATCCGGGGCCGTCGATGAAGCGTACGAAGGCCGTGACGCCATGAGCGGCGCCATCCTCGACCTGTCGAAAGAGGCGATGCCCGACGGGGTCAGCGCAGAGGTCTGCGTCATCGGCTCGGGTTCCGGAGGGGCAACGGCAGCGCGACTCCTGGCGGAGGCCGGACACGAGGTCGTCGTGCTCGAAGAGGGGCGTGATCTCGTCGGTCCCGAACGAAACCAACGTGATGCGGCGATGTACGACCAGCTCTACATGGACAGAGGAGGGCGAGCCTCCCACGACCTTTCAGTGAGCGTTCTGCAGGGCAGGGTGCTCGGCGGGGGAGGTGTGATCAATACCTGCGACGTCGTGCCGATCCCGGATGGGGTGCTTCAGCACTGGGCCGTCAAATACGGGCTCGAAGACTATGCGCCTGAGCGATTCAAGCCTTTCACGGAGGATGCGCTTGCCGATTTGTCGGCGAGTCGCATCCCGGAAAGCCTGGTTAACCTGGCCAACGCAAAGTTGCGTCAGGGGGCCGAAGCGCTCGGCTTGCGCGGCGAAGTGATGCTGCACAATCGCGTGGGGTGCCGCGGGCTCGGTACATGTCTCATCGGTTGCCCCATCCACGCCAAGCGAAATCCACGCATGGTCGCGCTTCCCAAAGCGATCGAGGCCGGCGCCCGCATCTTCACGAGGGCACGCGCCGTGAAGGTCCGGAAGGCTGGTCAGGAGCTGAAGGAGATCGAGGTGCGCGCGCTCGACCCCGGCGGCTACCATGAACAAAACGAGATCAAGATTCGAGCAAAGATCGTCATCATTGCCGCAAACGCCGTCTCATCAGCACAGCTCCTGCTGCGTTCCGGCATCGGTAACGCGCACGTGGGGAAGAACCTAATGCTGCAACCCCAGCTCCCCATCATCGGGATCTTCGGTGAGCGCATCGCCGCGTTCGACGGAATCCCACAGTCGTACGCGGTCACCACGTTCGAGCAAGAGGACAACGACGAGTTCGGGCTTTGGGGCTTTCGCATCGAAGGCATCATGGGGACGCCCGGAATCGTCTCCAGCCTCTTGCCGTTCTCGGGCGCACCCGGAATGGAGGGCATGGCCCAGTACGATCGTATGGCACCCTCGCTGCTGCTCGCGCCCGATGCGCCCTCAGGTCAAGTGGAAGTCGCGCGCGACGGCCGTCTGACGATTCGATACGAGCAGCGTGACGACCACCGGGAGCGGCTTCGGCATGCGGTCGAAGCCGCCGCCAAGGTCTACCTCGAAGCCGGCGCACGCGAGGTTTTGGTGCCCACCGTTCCAGCCTTGGTCATTCGCTCGGCGCGAGAGGCCAAACAGGCCCGGAACTTGAGTTTCGCACCAGCCACGGCGCCGATGCTCAGCGCCCACCAGCAAGGCACCGTGCGATTCGCAGCCTCGGAACGCGATGGAGGCGCCGACTTGAACGGCCAAGTTTATGGCACCCGCGACGTCTACGTCTTCGACTCGTCGGGTTTTCCGAGCAGTGCTTCGAGCCACACGATGACCCCGATAATAGCCTCGTCGGGCATGCTGACCAGCAAGCTCTTGACCAGAATCTAAAGCTCACGCGCCGCGAGGCACGACCCCTATTCCTCTTCGATCTGAATCGACTGGGTCGGACACATCATGCAAGCATCCCGCACCTTGCCTTCGAGGTCGGGCGGGACCTCGTAGGTTTGAATCATCAGGCTTCCATCTTCAGCGAACGAAAAGACCTCGGGGGCCTCTTCGACGCAGACGCCGTAGTGATTACAAGTCGATGCGTTGTACATGATCTTCATAGGCCTGCTCCAACTTACGGTCTGTCCAGCAGCTCCCTTTCTTCGTACTCCATGTCGTCCCGGATTGCGCGCGAGAGCTCACGCACCCCAACGACGAGCTTTGAGCCAACCGCCGTTTCGTCGAGCTCGGCAATGATGCGATCGAAAAGCTCGCGCTGCCCTCGATGATCGCCCCGGATGCGCGCTCTGATTTGGTCCGGAGTTGCGAGCTTGGTCGTGTCGGAACTGCTGTTCATCTATGCTGCGACAAGCCGCTTGCGTCGCTCCGCTAGTGTTAGCGGCTTGCTCACCTCCTTGCGGCCATCATACTCGTCTCGAGCCTGTTTGTGGTACCAGTCCGGGTAGAAGTGCTTGCACCACTTGCGGAACTCGGCGACCGGGCCATCACCGTCGCAGAGCATGGGCCGCTCGAGGAAGGTTTTGTTCTCCCAAATCGGAGCGTCTTCCTCGAGCTGCCGCGCGATCTCCTTGGTGAAGGCTTTGCCCACGCCTGCGGTGATATCGGCGCCGCCTAGCTTTTTGACCGTGAATGAGAAGCGCACGTCGCAAAACTCGTCGTCGATCGGTGTGACCGAAGCCATGTTCGTGGTCTCGACGATGCCCCGAAAGCGGCTCACCGAGAAGCCAAAGCCATGGACTTCCACGTTGAGCTCGCCCTTCACCACACCTTGCGGCGTTTCGTAGATCGTGTCGGTGATCATCTTGATGTGCGGGTACTCGAGGGCGATCGTGTGCGGCTGCGGCACGATGTTCATCCCATGGACATAGCGAAAGTGCGCCTTGTCGACGACATTCTCGCACATGTCCTGGTTGTGCGCGCGAAGCTTCCAGTGCTGTCGCCAATAGGGTGTCCAGTCTTCATTGCCCCACTCTGGGATCTCTGGAATCTCCCACGCGGGCTCTCTCCCCTCGATGTCGTGCCAGACCATGATGACACCGTTGACTTCGTGAACGGGCCAAGCCGTGATCTTGGCTTTGCGCGGAAGGTGCTCCGCGTAGGGCACGTGGACACACTTGCCTGCGCCGTTGAACTTCCAAGCGTGAAACGGGCAGATGATGCCGTCGCCTTCGACTTTGCCCCCGTGCCCCAGGTGGGCCCCCATGTGCGGACAGAACGCGTCGAGTACGTTGATATCACCGCCCTCGGTACGGAACATGACGAGCTCAACCCCGAAGTATTTGAGCGGCTTGACCTCCCCGGGCTTGATCTCATCGGAGTAGGCAACTTGGAACCAGCCTCGCGGGTAGCGTGGAATCGAGAAACGCGGTTTGTGGCTCATGCTCATTCTCCTACTCGGCAGCGTCTGCTGCCTCGTTGCGTGACGTATAGAACTGCGCGTACCAGCGGCGGAACTCGCCGATCGGGCCGTCGCCGTCGCACAACATGGGCCGTTCGAGGTAGATCTTGTTTTCCCAGATCTGCACATCCTGCAGATAGCCGTCACGCATGTTGTTGATGAAGTGTTCGACGAGCTCGTCGGTCATACCTTTGGTGGCCTTCATGGAGACCCCGAATCGCAGCATCACGTTCTCTTCATCGATCGGGGTGTGCGCGTTGATGATCACGCCAAGCCCCTTACCGAACATCTTTGTGACCTGATACGCAGGCCCGTAGTAGGTTGCGGTGGACTCGAACTCGTCTTTGCCGCCATGCACCGGATAGGCGACCGCCCTGATCTTCTGCTGGCCGACGTGATCGGTGTAGGTGTTGCTAAAGGAACCAGGCACCGGGTGCGTGTTGTGCACCGGGATGAAGTGGCCTGCATCGGCGAGGTTTTCGGCAATTGCGAGGGGCGGTGTCTTGATCTGAAGCTTCGCGTGGCGCCACGGAAGGAACTCCGGGTCCTCCCATTCCTCGAGCAGAGGGATCTCCCAGTCAGGCTCGCTCTTGTCACGGTCGTGCCAGACGAAGATCATCCCGTTGCGCTCGCGCACAGGCCAGCACGCCAGACCGGCCTTCGGCGGAATGCGCTTCGCGTAGGGGATCTCGATGCACTTCCCCGTGCCGTCGAACTTCCACGCGTGAAACGGGCAGACGATCCCCTCGCCGACGATCTTGCCGCCGTGTCCGAGGTGCGCGCCCATGTGCGGGCAGTACGCATCAAGAACCTTGGCCTCGCCCGACGCCGTTCGAAACAAGACCAGCTCCTGCCCAAAGCGTTTGAGCGGCACGACCTGGCCGGCCTCGAGCTCGTCCGAGAACCTGAGCAAGAACCAGCCCCTGGCAAAACCCGCCCAAGGGTCCGTCTTCGTTTCCTGGGTCATCGGATGCTCCAATTGTTTCCTCACGGCGGCCGGAAGAAGCGCCGGCCAACTAGAACGTGTTCCACTAGAACATGTTTCATTTTGGATCTTCTGGCAAGAACGATCTGTCCAGCTCTGCGTGTCTAGGCATTGACGAATAAAACCTAGACAGTAAGTAGACACGTCATGGAAACGTCGAAGAAGGGTGCGTGCAGCCGTTACAGGCGCCTCAGCCTTCTTCGGCGCGCTGTCGAACCGCGCGCCTCGCAGCTGTGGCCGCGACTCATTCTGTGGGCGCACTGCTCCCACGCTGTCTCATTGGAGGGATAACTAATGAAAACCAAATCAATCCTAATCACCGCCATCGCGGCACTGGCACTCGCCGGCTGCGCCAAAGATGCGCCAAGCACGGCCACTGCTGCCGCTGCAGCGACGACCAAGCTCGACATCGTTGCCGTAGCGGCAGGGGCTGGACAGTTCAAAACGCTGGTCGCAGCCATCCAAGCCGCCGGCTTGGTGGAGACCTTACAGAGCCCCGGACCGTTTACGGTGTTCGCGCCGACGGATGAAGCGTTTGCGAAGCTCCCAGCGGGCACGGTGGACAGTCTCCTCCTCCCCGAAAACAAGGCAAAGCTCGTCGCGATCCTGACCTATCACGTCGTCGCCGGCGAAGTCCTCGCCGCCGATGTGGTCAATCTATCCTCGGCCGAAACCGTCGAGGGTCAGTCTGTTCAAATCACCTCGAGCGCCACCGGCGTCCAAGTGAATGACGCCACCGTCGTCGGGACCGACGTCATGGCTTCCAACGGAGTCATCCACATCATCGACACAGTTCTCATCCCCGCGTCCTAAACACGACCCATCCAAGGCCGCCTTCGAACGGGTGGGCAGCCTCTTCTATCCCGGTGCAGGGCGGGTATCCGCTGCAGGAGCACGAAAAATGAATGACCACCACCACCACATTCATCGTCATGCGATTGAGCGTGACCTGATGCGGTGGGTGCTCGTTCCTGTGCCTTTTTTATCATGGTGAACAACGTGAAAGAAATAAGCGGCCTGTATCCCATGCGAGTCGTTTCGCGGTTGACCGGACTCTCCGCCGACACCATCCGCGTATGGGAACGGCGCTACGGGGCGGTCGCGCCAGACCGAACAGACGGGAACAAGCGTCGATACACCGGAGCCCACGTACGCCGCCTGGTCCTACTGCGCCGTGCGACCGAGCTCGGACATTCCATCGGCCAGGTCGTTCAGCTCCCAGACGCGGAGCTTCGCCGGCTGCTTGGCGAATCGAGCCCCGACGTGGGCAGTCAAGTATCCCTCTACGCCGCAATCGTCGAAGACTACCTCAAAGCGATTTTGGAGTACGACGTGCGGCGGGCGGAGTCGATTTTGACGCGTACCGCGGCGATTCTGCCGCCCATGACCCTGACCCTCGAGGTCATCGTTCCCCTGATGCGTCGGGTCGGCGAAGCTTGGATTGCTGACCAAATCCGAATCGCACACGAGCACATCATCTCTGGCCAGCTTCGCAGCCTTCTCGGGGCGCTGATGCGACACGAACAGCCGGCCACCGGCGCCCCGCGCATCATCGTCGCAACACCGCCGCGTCACCTGCACGAGTTCGGCGCCATCATCGGAGCGTTCATGGCCGCTGGGCGGGGGTTCGAGCCGATTTACCTCGGAACGCACATGCCTCTGGAGGAAGTCGCAGAGGCCGCGGAGCAAAGCGGTGCGGCTCTGGTGCTCTTGAGCATCGCCCGCGACTGTGAGCCTGGCGAAGCCCAAGAGCTCATCGCGGGCATCTCGAGCCTTGCCAAACAACACGAGGTCTGGCTTGGCATCCCCGAGCACCACGAGCTTTCTCGTTTTCCGCTACCGGTCAGGCTTTTGCATCGATATGAGGATCTGGACGTCGCGCTCACGAGTCAACCCGTCGTCGAAGGACGGGAAAATCTAGGCTGACGGAACGCTCGAGATCGCCGAAACGCGGGCCGTGAATAGGGTGAGTTCTTCTCGCCTCTCTTCACCTATACTCGCGCGATGATTCATCGCCGAAATTGGTTGTTGCTTTGTATTTTCGGGCTGGCGCTGGGAGCGTGCGCTTCCTCTGCTACGCCGGCCGACGGCTCCGGCGGCGCTTCCGGGATGGCTGGGGCCGGAGGCGCAGGAGTTGGGCCTCGGCTCGTGGTCACCGCCGACTGGCTGAATCAGTCGCTGACGCTTCTCGACTACGCAAAGCTGGTCGATGGAGAGAGCGACGGACCTTCGTCGGTGCTTCGGACCATCGACCTGTCGGACTGGGAGCCAGGCCCCATCGAGGTCGAGATCACGCCGGACGGCACGACGGCGGTCGTATCGGTCGGGCCGGCGTTTTTCGACGGTCTGCCAGCGCTCGTTGGCGACCCTGAGATTCCGGAAGGAGGCACGCTGCTGATCGTCGCCTTGGAGTCAGGGGTCGCCGACGAGGTTCAAACTCAGGACGTCCCTCTTGGCATCGCGATCAGTCCTGACGGCACGACAGCGTACACCGCAAACTACGGTACGGGTGCTGCGCGTGGCAGCGGCCTCTCGGTCATCGACATACCCGGGCGTCGAGTCATCGAGGAGGTCGACATCGGAAGCGGCCCCGAGCAGGTTGCGTTGAGCCCCGATGGAAGCCTGGGCATCGTCAACATCGTCAGCGAACGCGGCATTCGAATCTTTCAGACCGCAGACGTAGCCGGCACGATGAGCGAAGTGCTCGAAACCGTTTCCGATCCGTCCGATGTAACGTTCCTCGACGGGAACGATCGCGCAACACACTCGGCTTCAACGTCACACTGATCGATACGTCTGACCCGAGCACTCCCAGCGTGGTCAGCAGTGTCCCGCTGGGCGGCGGAATTCCCTACGGGCTGACCTATCTCCCTTCGCGAAACGAGCTGCTCGCACCGACCAACCCGACCGGACCCGGTACGCCCACCAACCTGATCAGGATTGCCCGAACCGGCGACACGCTCACGCCCAGCGCTCCGCTTCAGCTTCTTGGTGAGAACTTCCCTTTAACTGCGGCTGCCGACTCGGTTGGAGATTACGCATTGGTGGCCCACATCGTCGACCAAAAGCTTTCGATCATCGAGCTCGAGACCGGGGCTTCGCGAGCGGTCAGCTGGCTGGTGGGCTCCGGCCCGTCCTACGTCGTCGTCCAACCCTGAACGGACGAACACCGGCCCATTCTTGGTTCCGCTGACGACGGAACGCGAGCCCCGACGGCGTGGGCTGTCTATAGTGAAGTGAAGAAGAAAGGGGGTCTTTTCTTCATGGGGGATGAATGATGTCTGTGCTTCGTGGTTGGGGACTTGCTGGTTTCTTGGTTGCCGCTGCGCTTTGGTTGGCGCCCGGTCAGGCGCGTGCGTTCCCGGACGAGCCCTACAGCCTCGACGAAGGAAAGAAGGCCCATACCCAGCGGTTTCACATTCTTGGCGAGATCGCACTTTTTGCTGGAAAGCTCGAGGGGAACCAGCGGTCCATCGTGATCAGCCCGCTGATCGAGATGCGATTGCAGCTCGCCTACAGCGTCCTGCTTCAGGTGATGTGGGGGATGTCGTACGTCAACGTCGACCTCGCTGACGAAGATGCCGATCCGCAGAACGCGTTTCGGTCCGGCAACCCGTACGTGGCCTTTCACTACCAGGGCAAAAAGAACCAGTTTTCCTATCGAATCGGCGTCGGCGTGACGATCCCGGTCGCGACGGTCACCTCGGACTTGAACGACGTATTCGCACAGCAATCCGCGTACTCGCTGGCCGCGGCCGTGCGAGGGAACACCAACTATTGGCTTTGGGACGCCCACGCGGTGAGCGTCATCATCCCCATCGGGTTCGAGCGGCGTAAGCCGAGCGGCTTTCTCTGGGGCGCGTACCTCGACACGGGTGCGATGATCAAGATCGACAATAAGAACAACCGAACCTCCAAAACCGATTTCATCATGCAGATGGCGGCGATGATGGGTTATCAGGCGACCGACTGGCTTCGAGTCGGCTCGCGCTTCAGCTTGGTTCTGATTCCCAAATTCAAGCAGAACAACACGCAGCTCGCGGTCGAACCCTACCTTCGCTTCGGCAATGACAACGGCTTCGGCACGGTTCTACTCAACATCAATCTCGATAACCCTTGGGGCTTCTCGTTTGACAAGGGCCAGGTCTGGGGCCTGCGAATCGGGGGCGGCGCAGCCTTCTGACGCCTCCGGCTCGACGTCATTGCGCCCAAGCGCAGGACATCCTAGTTTCGCGCTGCTTCGAGGCCGCGCTTCTGGCTTCGAGCAGGGTTGGATATCGTGTTCCTCGTACTGGCATTAGCCGTGGCGCTCTTCATCTTCGTAATGGGCGCATGGGGTGTTTTCGCCCCGGGTTCGATCTTCGCCTTCATCTCCGGTTGGAGCTCGAAGTCGGGGTTCTGGCTGGCCGTGCTCCTGCGGCTTTGCTTCGGGCTTTCGCTTTGGTTTGCCGCGCCTGACACGCGCCTGCCGAGCCTTTTGCGAGCGCTTGGCGCCATTGCCATCCTGAGCGCGGCAAGCCTTCCCGTCGTTGGCTACGCGCGCTTCGAGCGCGTTCTGCGATGGTGGACCGGCCACTCGCCGTTCGTCATGCGCCTGTGGTCCCTCCTCGCCACGGCGATCGGAGGGGTCGTTCTCTGGTCGCTGACCTAGCCGAAGATCGGCAGGTCTTCACCGGCCAGCGGGAATGCGGCCTTGAAGTCGTTGGGAACGCCCGACAGATTGCGCAACGCGCGGTGGACGTGGGCGATCGAGAGCCGGGTTCCCTCGGCCGTGTCCGGCGAGCCGGTCGCCTGCAAGGTCACCGGGTCGATGAGCTGAAGTCCGTGCCGGTCATCAGTTCCGCCGATGACACGGTTTCCTGGAATCCCTGGACCCATCATCATCATGCTGCTGATCGGCCAGTGGTCCTTACCGTTGCCGTTGTTGTATCCGGGAGTTCGGCCGAAGTCCGAGCCCATCACGACCGCGACCTTGTCGGCAATGCCCATTCGCTCGGCTTCCTGCATCGCGAAGTTGGCGCCGTTGACGAAGTCGATGAGTCGCGGCAGATGGTTGTTGTCGTGGTTGCCGTGCGTGTCGAAGCCGCCGCGGCTCACGCTGACGCTCACCGAAAGGCCCGCCTGGTACGCAGCCAGCGCAACCTGGATTTGCCGCTCGAGCTGGTTGTTGGAGAAATTCTCCGGAAGCGAATCGGAGACCCGCTTGAGGTCGTCCTGGCCGAGTCGGGCCAGCATGAGCTCGTTTTGCCCGTCCCAGATTCGCGGCAGGCGTTGTTTGCCCTGCAGCCGGAGCAGTCGAAGCTGCTGCTCTCGTTGGACGATGCCGGGAACGTCTGGATGCCCGAAATAGTTCTCCTCCGAGCCTGTTGGATCGGGTCGAGATGGGTGCGCCAGGTTGTGCAGAAGACCACCATCGCCGAGCGGCACGGCATTGGTGACGCCCTGGGTGTCGAGGTACCCGCCGTAGCCGATCAAGGGCATCGGAAGATTCGGGCCGTGAGTGGCTGCGATCAGCGCGCCAATCGGCGGGTGGCCCTCGGCCGTTCGGCCGCTCCACGTGCCGCGGGTGCCCTGGTCGTGGCCGTTGGTCGTCGTGTCCATCCCGTTGATGACCAGCAGGCGCTCGTAGTGAGTTTGAAAGAACGCGTCGAGCGCGGTTCCGTCATCGCCGAGGGGCGCGTACTCGATGTTGCCTGCCGTTCGGATGTCGCTCTTGAGGAAGCGCCCCATGGGGTTGTTCTCGTTTTCGGTGGCACGGCCCTTCGGATCGCAGAGGTGGGTCGGATCCCAACCGCCGCCTGCGTGCATGAAGATCCAGTACGTGCCGGTGTAGGCCGATCCGCTGATCGGTTGAGCGCTCGCGCGCAGAGGGTCCACCGCTGCCGGCAGAACACACGTCAGCCCAGCCCAGCTTGCCATTCGTATAAAATCACGACGATCCACAGCTAGTCCTCCCTCACTCGTACAGGTATCGGTAATCGGACAGGAGGTAGCTCATCGCAGCCATCCAAGCGCGAATGGTGTACTCCGTGTCCCGGTTGATTCGGCGGTTGTCCGGCAAGTCGGCTCCGGTGATTCGGTCGTTGTTGAGGCGGCACTGACCTACGAGCTGGTCCGACACCGATTCGTCCGCCAGGCCTTGCCGACCTAGATTGTAGGCCTCCATGAGAACGACCATGGTCGCTGCGACTTCCTCGTCACCACCATCGAGGTCTTCGCCGAGAAGCCTGTCGTGGAGATGGCGAACCGCGTCCCGCACCTGGTCTGAGGTTTCCGACAGCGGCGTGTTCTGATCGATGTCCGGGAACAGCAGCCGCTGGTTCGCAGGCTTCGAGAAGTCGTACGGAACGGCCGAACAAGCCACCTCGTAGGCCATGCGCTGCGCAAGGCTCGCCATGACGCCATTGGGCTCCGTCACGCGCTGAGTCACCAGGTCCGAATCGATGCCGCCGTAGAAAATGCGGTACTGGTCGAGCAGGTAGTCCGACCGGTTCGGGTTCGACCGCCAACGAACACCAGTGGTCGCCTCGATCTTACGAGACAGAAGCTCGGGCGTGAGCAGTCGGGCGGTTCCAAAGGTCGAAAGCTCTTTTTCGAGGTCGCTCGTAAGCGGGCTCGCGTTCTTGGCGCGGAAGTACGGGCTTAGAACGATTTCGCGTACGAGGAGCTTGAAGTTGTACCCGCTGTCGATGAAGCGCTGTTGAATCGTGCGCAGGATCTGCTGCTGCACGTTGTAGGCGCGCTGGAGTGCTGGATCGACCGTGGGGTCGATGTTTGGAGTGTCATCTGGGAGTGGCGCAGGAGGTGGCGGCGGCGTCGATCCGCCGATGCCGCCCATCCCACCGACACCCGGGTCACCGCCCATGCCGCCGACGCCCGGGTCACCGCCCATGCCGCCGACGCCTGGGTCACCGCCCATGCCGCCGACGCCTGGGTCACCGCCCATGCCGCCGACGCCCGGGTCACCGCCCATGCCGCCGACGCCTGGGTCACCGCCCATGCCGCCGACACCGGGGTCGCCGCCGGTGCCGCCTGCGCCATCGCTGCCGCCCGTGCCGCCCATGTCAGGTGGAGTCGGAATCGTAATATCGAGAATTTCCTGGCCCGTCAGACCCTGGAAGACCGTCTTCACCGTGGCCTGGGCGAATCTCGGATTTTGCGCGACGCGCTGGGCGAACCATTGAAGCGCGTTTCTCCGATTCTCGTTCGGCAAAGCTTCGCCGTTGAAGCCCGGCGGTAAGATGTAGTCGGGCCCAAACCATTCGCCTTCGCCGCTGTATTCGCCGTTCTCGTTCCAGTTCATGAAAAGGCCGGCGACCGGGTCCATCGTCGTGTGACAGACGGTGCAGTCCGGGTTGTTGAGCGTCGGGTTCTCGCCGAAATCACTGCTCGCGTCGACCGGGCGATTTCCGAACTGGTTGATGTCGATGTCGAGAAAGAAGTAATAGGCCATTCGCGAACGGTGTCGGTTGATGTTCGTGTCGCTGGTCGGGAAACGGTTGAGGAACATCGCCGATGTGAGAATGCCGGCGTGCGGAATGCCTGGGACGTAAATCTCCTGAAAGCCTTCCGGATTGTCGCCCAGCCCAACCGGGATATCGGGAAGTCCGATCATCGAGAACGCCGAGTAGGTGTTTGCCATCGTGTAGTCGGCGGTCAAAATCTCGGTAAACGGCCGCTCGGATCGAATGACGTGGGCGATCAGCTCCAGCGGCTCGCGTGCCAAGGAGTCGTTGGTCATCCGCGCCGTTCTGTCATCACCTGGGAATCGGTTCTCGAACCATCGGAGGTTCGGCCACACCTCTTCGTCGAGCAGCTCGATCGCGTTTTCCTGGCCGAGATATTTGTCGGTCAGAAAATGATCGTTGTAGAGCTCGATCATGCGCTGAGAGAACCCAGGGTCGCGCATCATCTCGGCGAGCGAGGCTTCGAACCCGAGCTGGCCGCGAACCTCGGCGGCGGCCCGCTGCGACTCGTTGGGAAGCTTGCCCGTGAGCTCGAGGCTCGCCTTACGCAGCGTCTCCGGCCAACTCAAGAGCTCGAGCTGTCCTTCGTACGGGTTCTCAAAGCCGTCCGATCGCGGACAGGCGTTGATGTCTTGGGTGGAGCAGCCCCCAAAGAGGGTGGGATCTTCCTTGCAGCCCGATACGGTGAGCACCGAACCGAGTAGAAAGATCGCCAGTCCGCTCTTTAGGCTAGCGTGAATGCAAGTCTGACTCATCTGCACAAGGGTCAGCCTAACACGCTGAAAAGCACCCTGCAGGACTAAATTAAGACTGTAATACAATGGAATACAGTCAGATTATGCACCCTAAGGGTCAAAATATTTGGTGATCGGGCTTGCATCTTCTCTGTAGTTTGCGAGGATCAAAGAGGAAAGTAGGGGTGAATTTTTCCTTTGGAGAAGTGATTTTTTTCCCCCATCATTAGAGCCTCAACAGAATTTTTTATTGGGAGTGATAGGAAAAATGTCTTACACACGGACGAATTTGGCGCGATTCATGGTTTTGGTGGCCTGTAGCTCGGTTCTCGTAGCCTGCGGGGAGAGCGAGCCGGTGGCCTCAGGGCCCCGAGCCCTTGTCTTCTGCAACAACCCGGACGCCGCGGCGCCCTCCTGTTCACTCGCTGGCTTCTCCGCGGCGGATGATTCGGCGATTCGCAGCAAGCTCGAAGGTTGCGCGGTTGCGGGCTGCCACGGCGCGGGTGCGGTGACCTTCAGCATGGACCTCGCTACGGCATCCATAGAGGCTGCCTTGGCTCCGCTCTCGAACCAGATCGGTGTAAACGGCAATCCCCTCGTCGACCAGTTCTACCCGGATTGCAGCGACATGCTCACCAAGGTCACCGATGATTGGGGTGCCGGACAGCGAATGCCGCTTGGGGGGACGCCGTGGAGCAGCGCGGAGATTGACTGCTTTCGGTCGTATCTCAACGAGATTGGCAACTGAGGTCTCGGGTCAGCCTCGCTCGGCGCGGCGAATCCCCAAGTTGACGATCTTCTGCAGCAGATTCGGGTAGCTCATGCCGGCTGCCTTGGCCGCACCCGCAAACTCTTCGAACTCGCCGATGTCGGGGTTCGGGTTGGCTTCCAGAAAGTACAACCCACCCGACTCGTCGAGCCGAAAGTCGATGCGCACACAGCCGTCGGTACCCAGTCGGCGGCAGATGCGCCGAGATAGCCGTGCGATTCGTCGCTCTGTCTCCTCCGAAAGCCCCTTCGCTCGCCCGATGCGCACGCCGTACTTCTGCTGGTACTCCAGGTTCCACTTCACCTTGCGCGTGGCAATTTTGGCTGCGTCTTCCGGAAGCTTGTCGAGGAAGATCTCCCAGGTTGGAAGCACCTGCAGTCGGTGGTTGCCGAGGACCGAGACGTAGAGCTCCCGGCCCTCGATGTATTGTTCGACCACGGCATCCGTTCGAATTTTCTCATGAATGAAGGCCACCCTTTCTTCGAGGGCCTTGTCGCTGTGCACGACGGAGGCCTGTGAAATTCCGTAGCTTCCTTCTTCGATCAGCGATTTCACGATGAGCGGGAACTCGAGCCGCTGAGGAGACTTGATCTTTCGGTAGCGTGGAAAGACACGGAACCGCGGCACCTGAATCCGGTGGTAGGCCAGGACCTTCTTCGAAAGCGCCTTGTCGCGGGCAAGGAGGAGCCCTCGCGGGTTGCAACCTGTATAAGGAGCACGCTGAAGCTCCAAGTAGCCGACCACGTGCGCATCGAAAATCGCCTCCCCGTCGAACTCCTCGAGAAGGTTGAACACGACGTGTGGCTTGAAGTCTTCAATCGCCTTTCGGAGCGGTGCGAGCTCGTCGCTCAGGCCGACCATCATGACCTCGTGGCCAAGTGCCCGAAGACCCTTGCGCACCTCGAGCTCCGTCTTGAAAGGCGCGACCTGCTCGTCGGAAAGGTTGCTGATGTCTTCTGGAGGTACGAGACTCTGATGTACGAGAACGACGATACGCCGCCGCTTTACAGTGGATGCCATGTGTCCCGCCGGTGCAGAAGGTGCACCGTGTGCACCGTCAACATGATGGCAAAGTCGAGCTTTGTCTGACGCTCCCCCTTGGTGAGTCGGAGCCTCAGCTCGCGACACCGGCCGATGATAGCACGAAGCACCTGGTCGACGGTGAACTGATATTCGCCGGTAAAAATCGATATTTGCTCTCGAATTTGGCGGCGATTGCGACGCAGGAACGCAGCTGCCGTCTCGTTGTTTCGATAGCGCGCAGAATCGCTGAAGATCTTGCGCAGGTCGCGATCATACTCGTCGGTAAAGCCGGGGCTGTAGTGGTCCTGCCGGCGTTCGTAGTGGCGGCGGAGCGTGTGACGGAGTCGAGACAGCGAGTAAGGGCGCGCGCGCGAGCTCACCTGCGGCTTCTTGTCGGCGAGGTCGGCAACCAGTGCGTCGATATACTCGAGCTTCTGAAGCGCAGCGGAATGGGCGTACCTCTTGCGCCAATGCGAGCGCGGGGCGAGCCAGACCGCGAACGTTTCGGCGAAGTCTTCCACCGGATGGGCCTGCGCGTACCAGCCGTCCAAGTGTTCCACGAATTCCTTGCTCGACGGGTTGGGCTGGTAGAAGTCCGGGTAGGGCTCGGACGCGCGGCCGAACGCTCGCTGCCAGAGCTTTCGCCGCTGCAGGTTGTAGGCGTGCTGAAGAGCGTGCCCCGCTTCGTGCCGAAGCAGACGCATGCACTCGATGCGCGTGCCGCCCTCGACCTCGAACATCATCTGTCGTTCGAGGCGCATCAGCCGGGGATGCGCGAGATAGAAGGGTACTCCAACGCCGGGAATTTCATCTGGAGAGCACCACTCATCGCTGAGCCAGAAGTGGATACGAAAGCGCCGAAGCCCCGCGCTATCCAGCTCTTCGCGGAGGCGCCCCACGCAGTCCTCGAGCCAAGTGTCCGCAACGGTGAGGCCGAGCTCGCATAAACGAACGTCGAGGAGCTCCTCGGTTGGCAGGGATTCCCAGTCAACGGGCACAGCGGGCGCAGCTTGACGGATCTATCCGTGCCCCACAACGGCTTCGAACGATCCGGCTCCTACCAGGGCAGCCGTTCGCCGTTCGCATGCCAGAAGCCTCCAGAGCTCTCGAGGCGAAGCTCGTCGATTCGCGAGATCAAGCCCGTAGCCGACTCGGAGGCCGGGATCCCCTGGTGGCCGGTCATGCCCGTGGCGACGAGTCCCGGGTGAAGGATCGCGACCGAGACGCCCTTACCGCGAAAGTCGTGCGCGAGGTTCACTCCAGCCATGTTCAAGGCTGCCTTCGCCATGCGGTAGCCGTAGTAGCTGCCTGAGCCGTTGTCCCCGATCGAGCCCATTCTGCTGGTGATGAGGATGATCTTCGAGCCCTTCTGCAGATGCGGAGCCAGGATCGAGGTGACCCGCAGGGCGCCGAGGGCATTGACCTCGAAGTGCTCACGGATTCGGTCGAAGTCGAGGCGGTCGAAGGACTCGTTTCCGAGGATGCCGGCGTTGTTGATGAGAACGTCGATCCGGGTGTCGCCAAGCTCCCGCGAGACCGCTTCGAGGGCCGCCTGGTCGGTCACATCGACCTTCTCGAAGAGTCGAACACCGAGCGCCTCGAGGTCCGGGCTTGCTTTTCGACAAAGGGCGATGACGTCGTCGCCGCGCTCGCGGAGCTGGCGGCTCAGCTCGAGGCCGATGCCCTTGTTCGCGCCCGTAATCAATACCGTTGCCATGCAGCCCTCCTCGGTTCGAAGGCTATCATAGGGCCGCTATCGTCGTGTCGAGCCCAAGGCACTCACCGGATTGGGACGCAGAGCCGATCTCCGGCGATGACCTCACATCCAAATCCGGCTGGCACGTCGCAGTCGGCGTCGAACTCACAGCGCTCGACACAGATTCGTGAATCGAACGGGCCGCCGAGAATCGCGTGGTCCAGGCACGCGCCGGGGAGTCCATTGAACTCCGAAATCGGGCAGTCGAGATCATCGAAGCAGCCAACCGTGCAGATCGCGTTGACGTAGTCGGTATAGCGATCGGCCGGCAAGGCGAGCTCTTCGCAGTACTCGCCCGCGAAGCAATCGATGTTGGAGTAACAGACTTCGTACGTGATCGCTTTTGGCCCGGGTTCGAAGACATCGTCGTAGTCTCCAAGGAAGATGCAGCCGGAAAGCATCGAGGTGAACACTGCAATTCCCAACCATGTCGAGCGTCGAATTAGATTAAGTTTCATGGTGAAAGCCCTCTCTAAACAGATAGACGTCCCTCCCTGCCTGCGATTCAACCGAGCGCTTTCCCTGCAATTTCGGCGCGAAATCCAACCTAATCTGGGGCTTGGCCTCGATTCTGGTGCTGATCAGTCTCGTGGAGATCAGCATGCGCGCGAGGCAACGCCTGGACGGCTTGCGCTAGCGGATTTGCCAGCGCGGCGGCCCGAGTAGACGCAGTCGGCGATCGACAGGCCGCTGACGTATTGGCGGGAGCAAATACCCACAGCGTTGCGGCCCGCCGCATACAGACCGGGGACGACGCCTCCGTTTTCGCTGAGGACTTGGCCGGATTGTTCGTCGACCGCGAGCCCGCCGAGCGTCATCACGGCGCAGAGGTGGCGTTTGGAACCGAGTGAGCAGTCGATGGCGTAATACGGGCCGGTGCTCAGCGGGTGCACACTGTCAGGCGCTTTGTCGAAACGGTCCCTGCGAATGCCCTGCGCCACGGCATTGTTCTCGTCGAGCGTTTTTTGAAGGGTCGCGCGCGGCACATCGAGCATCTTTGCCAAGGCATCGAGGTCTTCGGCCTTCTTGCAGTTGAGGTAGAGGTTCATGAGTGCGGCGGCCCGCTGAAACCACTGAAGCTCACCCGGCTTGGACTGCTCGTGGGCCAGCTTCTTGAGCTTCTCGTCGATGATGAGCGTGGCGACGCCGTGATTCTCTTCGACCATCGCTTCGCCGATTTTCGCGCCGTACCAAAATTCGTTTGCAAAGCGCTCACCTTTGTCGTTGACCAGCACGCCCTGCGCGAATGCGTTCGGCGGGTAGAGAAAACGCCAGGCCGAGGCTCGATGCATCTGTTCGAGCTTTCCCCCCACGCTGTGCCCCAGACGAATCCCCAAGCCGTCGTCCCCCGCCGTTCCGAGCGGCAGGCCGGGGACGAACTCCGGCAGATGCTCGGCGACCATCTCGCGATTGAACACGAATCCGCCGGCGCAAAGGATCAGGCCGCGACGGCTCCGAATCCGCTTCGGCTCCGAATGCCGGTTTTCGATGCCGTCGCATCGCTTCCGAAGCCATCCCGCCACGCGGGGCGCGATCTTCGCGATGCTGGTCT
This sequence comes from uncultured delta proteobacterium, assembly GCA_963712235.1. Taxonomy (GTDB): domain Bacteria; phylum Myxococcota_A; class Polyangia; order Polyangiales; family Houyiibacteriaceae; genus SG8-38. The sequence continues at coordinate 104,075 of CAVQHC010000007.1, read as the reverse complement.
CCAAGTCGTGCAGCCGCTTGTGAAGACTCCGCCAGAGGCTCGAAGCGATGCGCTGGTATTCCGCGCCGAGCACGCTGCCGTGTCGATCGACGATCAGGCGGCTCACGCGCGCCTGCAGCTCGATTCGCACACCTTCCGCAATCGCCGTTTGCCGGAGCGGCTCGATGATGTTCGCACCGGGAAAAGCGCCACCGTCGGCACGGTGGCCTCGCGGAGCCGGCTTTGCTCGATCGCTGTAGGGAGGGAAGGTTTCGTTGCCGGAGTAGTAGAGGTGGTATTCCTTGGTTGGATACGAGGTCTTGATCGGGCAAAGATTCGGCAAGAACGGAACGCCACGGTCGGTCAGCCACTTCACGTTGGCCGCGCTCGTTTCACAGAAATTTCGAAGCGTCTGGTCCGAAACCGCGTCCTGCACCTCCATCGATAGATAGCGGTACATGTTTTCAACCGTGTCCTCGACGCCGGCGGCGTCCTGGATGTGGGTGCCGCCCCCAGCGTAGAAGACTCCTCCGCTGATCGAGGTGGCGCCCCCTCCTTCGAAGCGATCCAAAACGATGACGTCAGCGCCGTGCTCCCGTCCCTCGATGGCAGCCGCGATGCCTGCGGCGCCCAAACCCACGACGACCAGGTCTGCAGCATCGTCCCAGCACGCGCCTTCCACGTCTTCGACTACGATCGGGCTCAGGCGGCTCATCTGGATTGCGCAAGCTAGCATGCCGGTTCAAGTTCGGTAGCGGCACATGGAGCTCCCCGTCGATCCGAATCAAGTTGGCCCCGTCTGTCTCGTGACCGGCGGCAATGGCTACGTTGGCAAGCATCTGGTCCGCCGGCTCTTGGAGCTCGGCTGCGAGGTGCGCGCGCTCGATCTTGCGCCGTTTCAGGGTGACGCACGGGTCGAGAGCATCGTGGGCGACATCCGGCGAATGAGCGACCTCGGCCCCGCCTGCGAGGGCGTGGATACCGTCTTTCACACTGCCGCAATCATCAACACCCTCACTCTCGCGCGCGCGAGCGTCCGCCGCCTCGTCTATGGCGTCAATGTTCTTGGGACCGAATGCGTGATCCGCGCCTGCCAGGCCGCGGGGGTGAAGAAGCTGATCTTCACCAGCTCGATTACCGTCTCGGTCGACGGCCCGATTCGCGAAGGGGATGAAACGGCGCCCTACGTCGGAACCGACGGGCTGCCCGACCTCTATTCGCAAACCAAGAGCCTGGCCGAAAAAATGGTCCTCGAAGCGGACGACCCCAACGGCCTTCGAACCGCGGCGGTTCGACCGGGTGGTGTCTGGGGGCCCGGTGAGGGGGCGATGATGGTGCGGGACTTCCTCGAGCACCTCGCTGCTGGGCAGTTCAAGCTCAAGATCGGCGACGGAACGTCTGTCACGGACAACGTTCACGTGGATTCGGTGGTCGACGTTCACTTTCTTCTGGCCAAGAAGCTGAGCGAGGATCCGGAGCTGGTCGGCGGCCAAGCCTACTTCGTGAGCGACGATGAGCCGACCAATCCGGTGGGCTGGTACAGGCCGATCGTCGAAGGCCTCGGGTACTCTTGGCCGAGGCTCCACATGCCCCGATCACTGGCCTACGGCATCGCGTACCTCGGGGAAGTCGCCCACTACTTCGGCGGTCCGTTTCCCATGCTCACCAGGCGTTCGGTCTTGGCGGTCTGTCGCGACGGCTCGTTCCGCGTCGACAAGGCCCGCACCCAGCTCGGCTACGAGCCCCGAACCAGCGCGGCGGAAGGCATCCCCAAGCTGATGCACGAGTTTCGAGCGACACACGACCGCCTGAAGGCAGCACCATGATCAAGCTCATCTACTTGCTCTGGCCGCGGCAGCCGATGGAGCCTGCAGCGCGCAGACTTGCCTTGGTTGAGCGCTGCGCGCCGAAGCTTCTCGATGCCGGCGCACGATATCTGTTGATGAACATCGACGACGACTTCGCCGACCGTCCCGTCACCGACCCCGACGACCAAGCTCACCGACCCGTTCGCGGCGGAAGTCAGCATTTGGGTCGACGATCTGAATGCGCGTAGCGCGCTCGAGGCGATTTTTCTCGATGCGGACTTCGACATCGCCGGCTACCGCGTCCGCGAGCACCTGTATACCGACTATGGTGGCAACGAGCATGGCGGACCACGGGACTGGCCCGACGGGGAGCGCTCGCCCTACGTCGTTTCGGTGACTCCATTGGAGCGACCGAAGCGCATCCCGAAGGACCGCTGGATGCGGCACTGGTTCAATCGTCAGGGGCCGATGTCCGAAAAGATGCAGCCGCGCGCCCGCTATGTCCGAAACGTCGTCGATGAGGTACTTACGCCCGGCGCCGTACCGTACGAGGGGATTGTCGAGGAATCCTGGCCGTCTCCGGAACACATGACAAATCCGTACACGTTTTACGGGGCTCGCAGCCGATTCGAGCTCTTGAGGAACATGGGAATCATGATGCAGAGCGTGGCGGCATTCCTTCCTATCTGGAAAATCACCAGCGTCACGATGAGCGAATATTTCATCCGCAGCCGGGGCGCGTAAAAAGTCGTTTTCTGCTGGACCCTGGACCCGATCCTATGGGTAGACTCTCCGCTCCAATGCCAAGCGATCGACGTGATTTCCTGAAGCTGTCGGTAGCCGGCGCCGCCGCGCTTTCGACGATGAGCGCCGGTGCGACCTTGTCGGGTTGCACGTCCAGCGGGCCAGCGTCCGGCATGAAGCGCCTTCGTCCCGAAGACGTGGAGCTCTTGGGTGCCCTCACCCCTGCCGTGATGAAAGGCAAGATCGCGCCTGGCGATACGGCCGCGATCGAACAAACCCTGAAATCGTTCGACACCTTGCTGGTCGATCTTTCCGAACCGGTCGTTGCTGGCGTGCACCAGGCGTTCGACGTGCTGAGCTTCGGCCTGAGCCGCGGACTGGTGACCGGCCAGTGGTCCTCGTGGTCCAAAGCGTCGTTGGAAGACGCCGAGAGCGCGCTTGCGCGTTTGCGTGACAGCGGCATCGGCCTGCTGAACGCGATCTACGCGGCGGTCATCCGACTCACCATCAGCTCCTGGTACCTGATCCCGGAGAATGCAGCGACGAGCGGTTACCCCGGGCCGCCCAAGAAGGTTGCAAGCCCGGTCCCTGTGGTGGCTCCGACGGCGAAGGAGGCCACGCCGTGACCGATCTCTCCAATGTGATTCTGGGAAGCAGCACCGACCCGTACAACAAGGCGGCCGAGCGCGGCTGGGACATCCGCGATGCCAGCAAGCTGACGTCTTCGCTCGAGCTCGAAGCAGACGTGGTCATCGTGGGGACCGGCGCCGGCGGAGGCACGGCAGCCGAGACTTTGAGCAAGGCTGGCTTGCGTGTGGTTCTCCTCGAAGCTGGGCCTCTCAAGACCTCGAGCCAGTTCGACATGCAGGAGCGCGCGGCCTACCGCGACCTCTATCAGGAAGGTACCGGTCGCGGCACCAAAGACGGGGGCATGGTCATTTTGCAGGGCCGCTCCGTTGGAGGCTCCACGACGGTCAACTGGACCACGAGCTTTCGCACGCCGCCCGAGACGCTGAAATATTGGGCAGAGCACATGGGTGTGAGCGGCTGCTCCGCAAAAGAGATGGCGCCGTACTTCCAGCACATGGAGCAGCGTCTCAACATCCACAAATGGCCGCAGGCGCCGAACAACAACAACGGCATGTTGCAACGCGCGTCGGAGAAGCTCGGCTACTCATGGAACACCATTCACCGCAACGTTCGCGGCTGCTTGAACCTCGGCTACTGCGGGCTTGGTTGCCCGGTCGACGCGAAGCAGTCCATGCTCGTCACGACGATTCCAGAGGCATTGGATCACAAGGCCACGCTCGTCCACCGTGCGCGCGTCGTGAACGTGCTGCGCGACGGCGATGTCGTCACTGGTGTCGAAGCAGATGCACTCAGTGCCGACGTCCGGGGGATGACCGGCCAAAAGATCACTGTTCGAGCCGCGCGTACCATTCTGGCAGGCGGCGCGATCAACTCACCGGCGGTCCTGCTGCGCTCGAGCGCCCCCGATCCGTACGGGCTCATCGGGAAGCGCACCTTCTTGCACCCGACGACGCTCACCATGGCGATCTACGAGGAGGCGATCGACCCATTCTATGGGGCCCCGCAGTCGATCTACTCGGACCACTTTCAGTGGCAGAACGTCGACACGGGTCCGATCGGGTTCAAGCTCGAGGTGCCCCCGCTTCAGCCCGCGTTTGCCGCAGGATTCTACTCGGCCGCGGGAGAAGAGCTCACGCAAAGCATGGACCAGCTCAGGAACACGCAGTGCATGATCGCCCTGATGCGCGACGGATTCAACGAACAAAGCCAGGGTGGTGCGGTCGAGCTCAACGACAAAGGTCAGCCCATCCTCGACTATCCGATCAACGACTTCCTGATGGAAGGCGTGCGGCGGGCGTACAACGTGATGCTCGAGATGCAGTTCGCCACCGGCGCGAAGTCTGCACGGCCTGCGCACAAGCAAGCGAAGCACTACATGTCCTGGAAGGAAGCCAAGGCGGCTGTTGCAGAGCTCGATGTGGTCGCTCAAAAGGCGACGATCGGAAGCGCCCACGTCATGGGTGGCTGTCCGATGGGTGACGACCCGAAGCGGAGCGTCGCCGGCAGCGATGGCAAGTTTCACCACCTGGACAACCTCTACATCATGGACGGCTCCCTGTTTCCGACCAGCATCGGAGCGAATCCACAGCTCTCGATCTACGGTCTCGTCTACAAGCTCTCGGGCAAGCTCGCCGAGCAGTCCCCTTTTAGCTGAGGCTCCTCAGGAATCCGAGCAGGTGTCGGTTGACCGTGTCGGGCTGCTCCTGCTGCACGAAATGGCCCGCGTCGGCGATGAGCTCGATTCCCCGGAGGCCCGGGACCCGGCTAGGCATGGTTTCGAGGGTTTTGGGCGTGATGATCTGAAGCACGGGGTCCTTCTCCCCGCAGATGAATAGAGCGGGTTGCTCGACGTGGCGGCGCCCGTAATCCCGGTCGTGCTTCCAATTGAGGTCCATCGCGCGATACGAGTTGAGGCCACCGATGAACGCGGTCTCGGGCCCCGTCTGCATGTACTCCTCGACCAGAAAGTCGAGGTCTTCTTCGTTGAGCCAGGGCCAAGGCAAGGGTTCTTGGGGCTCGGCAAGCACGTCCAAGTAGCCGGTGCCTTCCGCGGGGAAGCTCTTGAAGTCGAGCAGGTTTCCGCGCGCGCTCAAGGCCCAGTAGATTCGCTTCAGAAATAGTCGAGGTTGGCTGCCGAGCTCCGCTTCGGCCTGTCCTGGTTTTTGAAAGTAGTGCAGATGAAGGAAGTGGCTCTGCGCGATGGCCGCATAGGTCTCGCTCGGTTTGCGGCCCTTCGTCCCCATTTCTTTGCTTGTGAGGGAGACTTTTTCTGCCTTTTTCTCGCCTCCAGCAAATCCGACCCCGTAGGGCACGGCGAGCGATACGACGGCGCGGACTCGGTCCGGGGCGTGCAGCGCGGCCGCCCACGCCGCCTGCGCGCCGAAGTCGTGGCCGACGAACACGGCGTTCCGTTCCCCAAGCTTGTCGAGGACTCCGGCCAGATCGGCGACGATCGTTTCGTTTCCGTATTCGCTTGCGAGGAGTGGACGGTCACTTCGGCCGTAGCCCCGCATGTCGACTGCAATCGCTCGGAAGCCGGCGTCTGCGATTGCTGGGAGCTGATGGCGCCAGGAATACCAGAGGCCGGGAAAGCCGTGACAGAACAGAACCACGGGCCCCGTGCCGAGGCTGACTGCGTGCAGTCGAATCCCGTTCGATTCGAGCGTCAAGTGCTCGGCGCTGCTCACGTCTTCCGCGCGCGGCCGTTACGGCTTTGCGGCTTCTGCGACGGCATTGATCAGGCTTTTCGAGAACATCCGGCCGGTGAGGTTGTCGCGAACCTTCTTATCCGCGGCGTCCCACTCAGCTTGGGCGTCTCCGGCTTCCACAGCCTCGATGCCTTTGGTGAGGACGACTCGGTAGGCCTTTTCGTCGTCTTTGCGAATGACCTTGTTGAGCAACTCGTGTGCGCGGGCCGCGGTGCTGTCGAACGCTTCCTGGAGCTCAGGTGGCAGCTCGTCGTACTTGTCTTTGCGCATCATCGTGCCCCCGGCGATGATCGCCGAGTTGTGCGCGGTCATGTACTTGACGCGCGTGTACCACTGCAACGCCACCGCGGTGAGCGCCGAGGAAGAAATCACGTCGACCATTCGGGTTTGCAGCGCCGGGTAGACCTCGGGCACACCGAGCCGAACGGCGCTTGCGCCGATGACTTGATAGAATTCGACGAAAATCGGATCGTCCTTCCAGACCCAGGGGCGCATGGCCTTGATATCGTGGGGCGACTTGATGGGCTTCACCGAGAACAGGCGCGTCTTGCCAGCGTCGCCCCAGCCGACGAGCTTCATGTTCTCCTTCGCAAACATCGCTTCGAACTCGGGGGCCATCTTGCCGCGGACTCGGTCGAGCTGCTCATAGGTGGGGAGCAAGCCCGGCAGCACGAGGACGTTCATCGCCGGTATCAGCAAGCTCATCCCAGTCATGGTGACGACGCCACCGTCGAGCTGCCCGACCCGCATCTTTCGGACGAAGTCGCGCTCGTCGCCTTGGGAGCCGCCGGGGTAGAATCGCATTTTGAGTTTCCCGTCGGTCTTCTCTTGGAGCGTCTTGTTCCAGGCGTTGAGAATTTTCATCCAGGATGAGCCAGCGGGCGCGAGGGACGCGATCCGCAGGGTGTAGGCCTCTTCGGCCTTACTGGGTGTGCTTGTGCCTGGCAGCGCGATCGCTGCGACCAGAAGCAGAAAAACAGGTACAAAACGGCGCTTCATTCTCTAAAACCTTTCCCGTCGCGTGGGAGCCCGCCGAGAGTCACAAGTTCCCTCGCCGTCGTCAATATGAATGGTTTGCTTTCTGCGGGCGCGCAGGACACTTCATCTTCGAATCGTTCGACGAGCCGGCCCCGGCTTTTACTCAATCCCTCGTCAACCCTGACCCCGACGATCACCTTTCCGGGCGAGCTATGCTATGTGCGGGTCCCATGGTGCGAGACCTCATCGAAAACCGCGACAGCACGGCGCGCGACCACCTGGCCAACGAGCGGACGTTCCTCGCCTGGGTGCGGACGGCGCTGGGCCTGGTCGGGCTGGGTGTTTTGCTCGAACGGCTTGGGGCAGGGGGCGAAGCGATCGCGGTGGCCGCGGGGCTGGGGTTCATCAGCTTCGGTGGCCTGTCGCTGATGTACGCGGTGAGCCGCTATCTCTGGGTCGCCAAAAACCTCGAACGCGGGATGTTTCCGGTGGCGATTCGAGGCCCAATTGTCGTGGCCTTTGGCGCGATTCTTGTTGCGGGCGGGGCCATGCTCTACGTGCTGCTCCTGCATTGAGTTTCTTGCTCAGAAATCAGCCTCGGTGCCGCATTGGAGCATGTCCGTTCCCATGTATGGGTTTGAGACCCCTTCGGACACCTGCACCCACTTCTTGTAGCCTTTCGCCATCGGGCACTCGTAGAGGTGTCGGCCGTGCTGGAGGCTCGGCTCAGCGGATAGGACGGCGATCAGCGCCTGGCTCACGACGCCGAACGCTTCCCTCGCGGTGCCCAGGTCGGTGGTTTCCAAGCCGGCGAGCCGTCGTGCGGCGCTCGACAGTTCTTCGAGGGGCCGGCGGACGCTGTCCGGAGCCGATTCCGCGGCGAGATGCGCTGCGTCAGCTAGCTTGGTAGCGGGCATTTTCACGTCTCCGCGATCTTCTGCGAGTGCACCGCGCACGACGTCATACGCAGCGATGGCTTGGTCGATTCTGGCGCCTGTCTCGACAGGGAGCGTCGACGGGTTGGGAGCTGCCTCCCGATTTTTGCTGCATCCAAAGAATAAGCTCGCCGCACCGATCGCGGCGCAGGCGAGCAAAACCGCTGGTCGTCCATTCATCATCCCTTGTCTCCATTCCCTTCCGCGTGCTTGACCTGAAGTGCAGGAAGGGAGCGACCCTTCCATGCAGCAAAAATCGCCGGATACACCGTGAGCTCCAGCAAGAACGAAGTTACCAGACCGCCCACCATCGGTGCAGCAATGCGCTTCATGACGTCTGCACCGGTGCCTGTGCTCCAGAGGATCGGCAAGAGCGCAATCGTGGTGGTCATCACGGTCATCAGTTTCGGCCGGATTCGCCTTGCGGCCCCGTCGACGATCGCTTCGGTGAGGTCCTCCGGGGTTTGGAGCCTTCCCTCGTCCAGTGACTTCTTATGGGCGAGCGTCAGGTAGAGCAGCATGACGACACCCGTCTCCGCATCGAGCCCGGCCAAGGCGATCATCCCCACCCAGACTGCAACGCTCATGTTGTAGTCGAGGATGAACAAGAGCCAGACCGCTCCAATCAGCGAGAAGGGCACAGCGAGCATGACCATCGCGGTCTCCGCCCAGGACTTGGTGTTCCAATAGAGAAGCATCATCACCAAGAACAGCGTCACGGGTACGACCAACTTGAGCTTTTCCTTGGCGCGTTCGAGGTACTTGAACTGGCCGGCCCAGCCCAACCACACACCCGCTGGAAGAGTGACCTCGTCGGCGATGACACGCTTTGCGTCTTCGACGTACTGGCCGATCGGTCGGTCGGTGTCTACGAAGACGAAGCCCACGAGCTTGCCGTCTTCACTGCGAACCATCGGGGGTCCTGTGACGAACTTCAGGTCCGCAACTTGGCTGATCGGCACCTGCGCGCCTGTCTTCGTGCTGATGAGAATCTCTTCGAGCAGCGATGGGTCATCACGGAACTCGCGCGCATAGCGGACGGTTATGGGATAGCGTTCCCGTCCTTCCACTGTTTCCGAGACGACCATGCCGCCGACGGCCGTCATGATCACCTCGTTGATATCGGCTACCCGAAGGCCGTAGCGCGCGGCCTTTTCGCGATCTATCTCGTAATCGATGAAAAAACCGCCTGCTGAGCGCTCCGCAAACGCGCTCCGCGTCCCAGGAATCTTGGACACGGCCTGCTCGATCTCCACCGCGGTACGCTCGATGGTCTCGAGGTCATTCCCGAACACTTGGATGCCCAAGGGACTTCGAATGCCGGTCGCAAGCATTTCGGTGCGAGTTTGCACCGGCATCCAGAAGATGTTGGGCATGCCCGGGTAGCGCAGGGTTTCGTCCATCTCCTGGATCAAGTCCTTCCACGTGAGGCCGGCTCTCCATTCGGACTGCGGCTTGAGCACGATGGTCGTTTCGAACATGCCGATCGGTGCCGGATCCGTGGCGGTTTCCGCTCGTCCCGCCTTGCCGAACACCGAGACGACCTCCGGAAAGGATTTGAGCTGCCGGTCCATCGCCTGGAGCACGTTCGAGGCCTCCGTCACGGACATCCCCGGCGGCGCGGTCGGCATGTAGAGAACCGTGCCCTCGTTCAGCGGAGGCATGAACTCGCTTTGCAGCTTGAGAAAGGCGGGGACCGTGAGTCCCATGGCGACGAGCGCAAAGACGATCACTGCCCGCTGGTGCGCCACGACGAAGCGAACGACCGGCGCATACGACGCGATCAGCCAACGGTTGAGGGGGTTCTCGTCCTCGCGGCGAATTTTTCCCCGGATCATGAGTACAGCCAGCGCCGGAATCAGAGTGACGGAAAGAATCGCGGCAAAACCCATCGAATAGGTCTTCGTGAAGGCCAGCGGCTTGAAAAGACGCCCCTCCGCGCTTTCCAGCGTGAACACCGGCAAGAACGAGACCGTGATCACCAGAAGCGAGAAGAAGATCGACGGACCGACCTCTTGCATGGCCGCCACGATCGTTTTCTGTCTCGACCCCGGCTGTCCCTCGGCATCCCAGTACTCCAGCTTCTTGTGGATGTTCTCGATGACGATGATCGACGCATCGACCATGGCCCCGATCGCGACCGCGATTCCGCCCAGCGACATGATATTCGCCGTCAGGTTTTGATAGTACATCGGGATGAAGGCCAAAATCACGGCCAGTGGCAGCGTAATGATGGGAACGAGCGCGCTTCGCGCGTGAAGAAGAAACAAGAAGATGATCACGCTGACCACGATCATTTCTTCGATCAACGTGCTTCGGAGCGTGCCGATCGCTCTCTTGATGAGGTCGGAGCGGTCGTAGGTGATGACCAGCTCGGTGCCATCGGGAAGGCCGGCCCTCACATCTTCGATCTTCTGCTTCACCGCGTCGATCACCGACAGCGCGTTTTCGCCGTAGCGCATGATGACGATGCCACCGACGACCTCGCCCTCGCCATCGAGCTCGGCGATTCCACGACGCATCGAAGGGCCGATGCTGACGACGGCCAATTGATCGAGCAAGACCGGCGTACCGCCTTTGCCGAGCTTGACCGGGATCTTGCGCAGATCGTCTTCGCTATGGATGTATCCCCGCCCTCGGATGATCTGTTCGTGACCCGCAATCTCGATTGTGCGGCCGCCGGCGTCTTCGTTGGACTCGCGTACCGCCCGCACGACATCACTGATGCCCACGCCGTAGGCGCGAAGCTTCACGGGGTCGACCTGCACCTGGTATTCCTTGACGAAGCCGCCGACGGACGCCACTTCCGCGACGCCCGGCACGCTCTCGAGCGCGTACCGCAGGTTCCAGTCCTGGAATGATCGCAGCTCTTGCAGGTCGTGCTTACCGCTCCTGTCCACCAAGGCGTACTGGAATACCCAGCCTACGCCGGTCGCATCCGGACCCAGGGTGGAGCGCACGCCGTCAGGCAGATCGGCGAGCGCAGAGTTGAGGTATTCCAAGACTCGGCTTCGCGCCCAGTACATGTCGGTGCCGTCTTCGAAGATTACCGAAACGAACGAGAGGCCGAAGAAGGATTGGCCTCGCACGAACTTCACCTCCGGTGCTGCCAGCAGAAAGGTCGAAATCGGATACGTGATCTGATCTTCGACCAAGTCGGGGCTCCGGCCCTGCCACTCCGTGAAGATGATGACCTGCGTGTCCGAGAGATCTGGAATCGCGTCGAGCGGTGCGTTCCGAAGCGCGTAGTAGCCCCAAACGCCCGCCACGATGGCGAACAAGAGCGTCATGAAAGGCTGACGCGCACTCGCGTCGATGACGCGGGCAATCAAAGTTGGCTTCAGGCTGGCCTCGTCTTCAGTGAGCCCCATGCCCGCCTCCCCAATAGCCGGTAGCGGATCGAATGCGGCTCTCGGCCGCGATGAGAAAATTCCCCGAAGTCACGACGACATCGCCGGGTTCGAGGCCACGGGTCACTTCGACGTACTCGCCGGCTCTTACGCCGACTTCGATCTCTTGCGGGTGAAGCCTTCCTTCGCCGAGGTCGACGAATACCAGGCGGCGAGGCCCCGTGTAGATCACCGCCGAATTGGGGATTACGAGTCGTTCCCCGAGGTCCACCGCGAGCTCGACGTCGGCGTACATGTCGGGCTTGAGCGTCAAGCGTGGGTTGTCGAGCGCCACACGCACGCGACCCGTCCGTGTGATCCCGTCCAACGTGGGGTAGATGTAGTCCACCCGTCCCTCGAAGCTCTGACCGGGCACGTAGGGAAGTTGCACCGACACCGGCTGGCCTTTCTTCACCTGCGCGAGATCGGCTTCGTACACTTCCGCATCGACCCAGAGACGGCTCAGGTCGGCGATTCGGTAGACGCGTGTGCCGGCCTCGATGCGCCCGCCCTCCACCACATCTTTGTCGATGACGTATCCGGTGCTCGGAGCCACCACGGGAACGTTCTCCCAGGCCTCGCCGCGCCGTCTGAGCTCGCGAATCTGGGCTTGGCTCATCCCGAGTAGACGAAGCCGTTGCTCGGAGGCGCGCGTCAGCTCCGAGCTCGTGTCCGAGCGAGCTTCACGGTCCCGCTTTAGCGTGGTCAGGTATTCGCGTTCGGCCGCGTAGAGCTCGGGGCTGTAGAGCGTAAACAAGACTTGTCCTCGCTTGACGCGTTGCCCGGTCTCCTCGACATGGAGCCGGTGCACCCAGCCGCTCATGCGAAGGTTCACGTCCGAGAGCCGCGTCTCGTCGACCTTGACCTGACCCACGGCGCGAATCTGACGCGAGACGTTTCGTCGCTCGACGGCTGCCGTCCTGACCCCGATCTGCTGCCGGCGCACTTCGTCGACCACGATGGTCCCGCTGTCCAAGTCCTCCTGTTTTACCGGGGTGAGGTCCATGCCGCAAATTGGGCACTTCCCTGGCGACGGCTGCTGCACTGAAGGATGCATGGAACAGGTGTAATACGCGACGCCCTCGTGTTGCGCGTGATGATCAACCTCGTGTTGGCTTCCCTCCGGCTGCCCAGCGTCGCGACTGAACATCCAAATCGCGGAGCCAACCAATCCAAGAAGCAGCAGGGCGAGGAGTGCCCAGTACCGTCCCTTTCCAGTTCGTTCACGGGCGCTCATTGTGTCCTCCTTGATGTCCCAGACCCGGTAGGATTCCTCGTGCCCGATCGAGCTCGGCGGCCCGCTGTCCGAAGCTCGCGATCGCCTCCTCGTATTCGACCTCGAGTGTTCGAAGCGAACGTTCCGCGTCGATCAGCGCCTGAAAGCTATTCCGTCCGGTGTCGTAACCGAACCCGGCTGCGTCGATTTGAGCCCGCGCTGCGGGTATCAGTCGCGTCTCGTACAACTGGACCACATGCGCGGCTTCGAGCACGCGCTGGCGCGCTTGATCGACTTCGACCCGCACCTCGTCTCGTTTCACAGAGAGCTCGGCGGAGGCCTGCTGGGCACGGGCCTGCGCTTCGTCGACGGCGCCTTTTCGCGACCTGATCTGCAGCGGCAGGTTCAGCGAAACGCCGGTCATCCACCGATGGTCCGTTTCAGCCCACATCGAGTTGTATTCTCCCGTGAGCCCTATTGCGGGAGCGTAGTTGCGTTTGGCGAGATCGACGCCGGAATCCGCAGCCTGCTGCTGAGACCGCGCAGCGTGGAGCTCGGGCCGGTTGTCGAGCGCGTCTCGCTGCAATTGTTCCGTCTGCGGCACTTCGATCGACGGTGTTACCGTCGTTCGAGGGGGCGCAGGGAGCTCGAGATCAGGGCGCTGATGGAGTAGGCCGTTGAGCTGCGCCATGATGACCCTCCGCTCCGATTCGAGCATGACGCGTTGATGGATGATGTGCGCCAGCTCCACCTCGGCTTGCAGCACATCTTGCTGAGAAGCGCGTCCTGATTCGTATTGCACCAGCGCGTTTGCCTTGATGTCCTCGATCAGCTCGCGATGCTCGTCGTTGAGCGTGAGCACGCGCGTCACTCGGTGGTATTCGTCGAACAGCGACGAGGCCATCAGTGCAAGCGTCAGCCGCACCGCTTCGTAGCCGCCTCGCATTGCTTCGGCCTCTGCGAGCGCGACCTCTCCGGTAAACCGAAACTTGCCGGGCGTGGGGAAGCGTTGCTCCAGCCGAACGACTTGGCCAAACCGAACCACGTCCGAGCGTATGCTGAGAGGCGCAAGCGAGTAGCTGGCCATCGTATCTTCGAGCGATCGTGCCTGCGGATGTTCCGCGAGGGTGGCGCGCCAAGCCTGCCTCGCCGCTTCCAAGTTCGGGTTTCGCGCGAGGACGGCACGGACGAGCGCCTCCCGTTCTAACGAGGTGCCGCTGGGGAACGGGGATTGCCCCTCGAGTTGCTCCCCGTCGGTCCCGTTTCGTGGCGCCGCCGCGTCGAGCGCACTTCTTTGCGTATGGTACTCACCGCGCTGGCCGTGCGCGCAGCCACTGAGACCCATATTCCATACGAGCCACGGCACGACGGCCGCGGCCATTGGTATTCGATTCATTGCTCCATTGCTCCTCTGCACATGACCAGGGCCTGCTTCGAACGCAGACCCGCCTCGAACGGCGATGCGCGCCGCTCAGCCCAAGACGCGCAGAGGTCTCAAATCAGATAGGAGCAGTTCCAAATGAATAGAGGTGGGCCGTGTACCCCAGGAGAGCCGCGAGCCAGCGGAATCCACCCCGCGTCGGTGAGCGGCGCATCGCCGGTCGCGTCCGTCTGCGCGGCCAAGGAAATCAGCAGGGGCGCGTCGACGCCGGCCTTGTCGCTTCCGGTGGCGACCGGTGGATGCTCGCTCTTCGACAGCAGCGCGCCGCAGCAATCATCGACGGGCTCGAGCTGGACGGGGGGCCCTTCGTGCTCGCCGTGGCAGCAGCAGGTCCTCACGATGAGGCCTTCCATGGCGCACAGGTGCAGCGCCGCCCCGGCCACCCCGGTGGTGGCGACGAACATCAGCGTCAAAAGACCTGTGGCTGCTCGCAGCATTCGAGTCCCATTCTAGCACAGCACTCCCGAGGTGCGGTCACGTCGTTTTTGCCCCACAACCAGCGGGGTAGGAAGCCATGCGTAGCTCGAACGACCTATACACCTGTCCCATGCATCCCGAGGTCCGACGAGACCACCCCGGGTCCTGTTCGATTTGCGGGATGGCGCTCGAGCCGCGCGGCGTCGTCGCCGACGACGATGGTCCCAACCCGGAGCTTGCCGACATGACGCGCCGCTTTTGGCTGGCGGCCGCGTTCGCCGTTGGGGTTGTCATCCTTGCGATGGGTGACCTGCTTCCCGGAGCGCCTGTCTCAAGGATCCTTTCCCCCAGGGCGCGGACTTTGTTGGAGCTTGCACTCGCGACGCCCGTTTGCCTCTGGGCGGCCTGGCCTTTTTACGTTCGCTTCGCCCAGTCGTTGAAAAACAAGAACCTCAATATGTTCACCCTCATCGGCCTGGGTGTGAGCGTGGCCTACAGCTACAGCGTCGTCGCAGCACTCGCGCCCCAAATCTTTCCCGATTCGTTTCGAAATGAAGGCGGAGAAGTCGCCGTCTACTTCGAGGCGGCTGCGGTGGTCGTCACGCTGATCTTGTTGGGGCAAGTTCTAGAGCTTCGTGCGCGTGGCCAGACGGGGGCAGCGATCAAGAAGCTCCTCGGCCTCGCTGCCAAAATGGCGCGACGCATTCGTGAGGACGAAAGCGACGAGGATGTTCCGCTGGAGCACGTTCACGCCGGGGATCGCTTGCGTGTGCGCCCCGGTGAGAAAGTGCCAGTCGACGGGGTCGTTCTTGAAGGGGCAAGCTCCATCGACGAGTCGATGGTGACTGGCGAGCCGATTCCCATCGAGAAGCACGAGGGAGATCAGGTCATTGGAGCGACCATCAACGGTACGGGGATGCTCATCATACGCGCCGAACGGGTCGGTGCGGACACCCTGTTGTCCCGGATTGTCGGGATGGTGGCTGAAGCGCAGCGAAGTCGGGCTCCGATCCAGAAGCTCGCGGACCTGGTGTCAGGCTACTTCGTCCCGATCGTGATCGGTGTAGCGATTGTGACCTTCGCGGTTTGGGGTCTGGTCGGACCGGAGCCGCGCATGGCGCATGGTTTGATCAACGCGGTTGCCGTTCTCATCATCGCTTGCCCCTGCGCGCTCGGTTTGGCGACCCCTATGTCGATCATGGTCGCCATGGGGAAAGGGGCGAGCGTCGGCGTTCTCTTCAAAAATGCGGAAGCGATCGAAGTATTGCGCAAAGTAGACGTACTCGTCGTGGACAAGACGGGAACACTCACAGCTGGCCGGCCCGTGCTGGTGACCGTCGAAACGGCCCCTGGGTTCGACGCGACCGAGATGCTCAGCGCTGCAGCCGGTCTCGAGCGCGCAAGTGAGCATCCCTTGGCCGAAGCGATCGTGACCGGCGCCGTAGAACGCGGCGCTGCTACAGCCCACGCGGAATCATTCGAGTCCGTCACCGGCCAGGGCGTGGTCGGCCGTGTTGCAGGCCGTGACCTGGCGCTCGGCAATCGAAAGCTGCTCGAAGGGCTCGGCGTATCTGCGAGCACGCTGACCGCCCGGGCGGATGAGCTACGCGGCCAAGGGCAAACCGTCATGTTCGTCGTGGTCGACGGATCGGTCGCCGGGATCCTCGGCGTGGCCGACCCCATCAAGGACAATACGCCAGACGCCATCGCCGCTCTGCATGCAGAGGGGCTGCGCGTCGTGATGCTCACCGGCGACAATCGCAAGACCGCCGATGCAGTTGCCGCAAAGCTGTCGATCGACGAGGTGATCGCCGAAGTGCTGCCCGATCAAAAGGCAGAGGTCATCAAGCGTCTGCAGGAAGGCGGAAGCGTTGTAGCGATGGCCGGCGACGGAATCAACGACGCCCCGGCGCTAGCGCAGGCTCATGTCGGAATCGCGATGGGGACCGGCACCGACGTGGCCATGGAGACCGCGGGGGTGACACTGGTCAAAGGCGACCTCCGAGGAATCGTTCGCGCCCGGAAGCTCAGCCGGGCGACGATGGCCAACATCAAACAGAACCTGTTCTTCGCCTTCGTCTACAATAGCGTGGGGGTGCCGATTGCCGCTGGCGTGGCGTATCCCGTGTTCGGTCTCTTACTCAGCCCGATGATCGCGGCGGCAGCGATGAGCTTCAGCTCCGTCTCCGTGATCGCAAACTCGCTGCGTCTCCGCGGCCTGCAGATCTAAGGCCTCCGTCCGATGCACCCTCGACTCGAACGATACATCGGCCGCGCCTTGCAGAATATTGACGAGATTCCGGGCGAGCGGAAGCGTGCGTTGACTCGGATCTCCGAGTTCGTCGCGACAAAGCGCGCAGCAGGAGAGGTCGCGGAGCTCGTTTTCATCTGCACCCACAACTCTCGGCGCAGCCAGATGGGGCAACTCTGGGCCGCTGCTGGCGCCGCACATTTCAAGATCGATGGAGTGCTTGCGTATTCGGGTGGCACCGAAGCAACCGCGTTCAACCCGCGCGCCGTGGCTGCCATGCGGAAGGCAGGTTTCGTCATCGAGAACCCGGGAGGCGCCAACCCACGCTACAGGGCGACGCTCGACGAAGATGGTCCGGTCATGGAATGCTTCTCAAAGCGATATGATGACCCGTCGAATCCGGCGTCGGGCTTCGCGGCCATCATGACTTGCTCCGATGCGGACGAGGCATGTCCGGTCGTCGTGGGCGCTGCTCTGCGCGTCCCGATTCCGTATGAAGATCCCAAGATCGCAGATGGCAAGCCGAATGAAGCGGACTGTTATGAAGAGCGTTGCCTGCAGATCGGAACTGAAATGCTCTATCTGTTTGCCCGGGTCGCCTAGCGGACGACGACCGAGCTGGGTTCGGGCGGGGCAGCCAGCAGGTCCCGGTTCGACTTCGGCTGCCGTCCGTCGGCCTCGGAGATCCCATACTCCTGAGCAAGCTCCGCGAGGATGAGCACGTGGCCCGAGCGCTCCATCCGCCTCTCGTCGCGATGCAGTGCATCGATGACTCTGCCGATCAGCTCGGGGCTCTCCGCGTTCTTGAGAAACTTTCCATACGGGCCCTTCATGGCATCGGGGTGCTGGAAGAGTGGCTCGTTTCGCTCGGTTCGAACGAAACCGAGCCAGAGGCTCATCGCTGCGACGTCGTGATCGCGAAAATCCACGGCCATGTCCATCGCCATCTTGTCGACGCCTGCTTTGCCCGCGCCATAGGCGGGGCCGTGCATGTAACACCGCCCTCCGTAGCTCGAGGTGAAGACGACCAGCGCTCCTTCCGTCCGAACTAGAATTGGCGCAGCAAAATAGCTGGCGACGTAGTGTGAGCGCTGCCCCACGTCGAGAATGCGCAGAAGGTCGAGCGACTTCTTCCAAAACGGACCGGGCATCGCAAGCTCTCTCGGCACCGCGGTCGCGTTGTTGACAAGGATGTCAAGTCGCCCTTGCTCGTCGCCGACGCGCTCGAATAGTTGGCGAACCTGCTCGTCGTCGGAGTGGTCGCAAGCGACTGCGATGCCTCGGCCGCCAACCTCGGTGATCGCTGCGGCCGTGGCCTGCACCGACCCGCCAAGTGGATGCTTCTTGCCGCCTTCCTCGGTCCGTCCGCTGACATACACCTTGGCACCTGAAGCACCGAGGGCGATGGCAATTCCCTTCCCGACGCCGCGGCTTGCGCCGGTGACGACCGCAACTCTTTCCCGACTCTCGTTCATGGCGCTAGGCCTCTAGCACGGCGCCTGGAGCAAAGTATCTCTTCCGAATCCTGAGAGCGACGCCGACCAGGGCGATCATCACCGGCACCTCGACCAAAGGCCCAATCACCGCAGCAAAGGCGGCCCCGTGATGAATGCCAAAGGTCGCTACGGCAACCGCGATCGCAAGCTCGAAGTTGTTCGAGGCAGCCGTGAAGGACAGTGTCGTCGCGACCGGGTAGTCGGCCCCTGCAGCCTTCGAGAGCCAGAACGAAATGAAGAACATGGCCACGAAGTAGATCAAGAGTGGCAGGGCGATTCGAACCACGTCGAACGGCAGGGCGACGATCGTGTCCCCTTTGAGCGAGAACATCACCACGATCGTGAAGAGCAGAGCGACTAGCGTGATCGGACCGATGCGCGGTGCGAACGACTCGTCGTACCAGTCTCGACCTTTCACCTTGATGAGCCCCGTTCGCGTCAGGAAGCCGGCCGCAAAGGGGATGCCGAGGTAGATCGCGACGCTCTTGGCGATTTCGGTGATCGTGATGTCGACGACCACTCCTTGGAGGCCCAGCTGTGCCGGCAGCCAGGTTACGAAGAACCATGCGTAGACCGAGAAGAATAGAATCTGAAAGATAGAATTGAAAGCCACTAGCCCAGCCGCGAATTCTCGATTTCCGAGTGCGAGGTCATTCCAAACGATGACCATGGCGATGCAGCGTGCCAGGCCGATGATGATTAGCCCGACCATGTACTCCGGCTTGTCGGGCAACAATGTGACCGCCAGGGCAAACATGAGCACAGGTCCGATGATCCAGTTTTGAATCAGTGACAGCGTTAGCACCTTCTTGTTGCTGAAGACGCGCCCCATCTCTTCGTACCGGACTTTCGCGAGGGGCGGATACATCATCAGAATCAATCCCAGCGCGATTGGGATCGACGTCGTGCCAATGCTCATCGCGTTGAGAGCGTCGGCGAATCCGGGTACCAGGTAACCAAGACCGATGCCGACAGCCATGGCGACGAAGATCCAAAGCGTCAGGTAACGGTCCAGAAATGAAAGGCGTCGCGTCTCGTTGGTCATCGTGTTGTACTTTCCGTGGCGGCGGCGCGGAGCGTTCCATATACTCCGCGGCAATGAAAGCCGAGCCGTTTGAGCGCCGCCCCTGCGATTATCTAATTCAGGGCCGTACTGTGACGATGCCATGCGTCGTCCGGGACGCTTGCTCGGCGACGGCAACCTGGCTCGTCAGCGCGCGGGCTGCCCAGGCGCTGCTCCCCGGGCCCGAGCTCGAGGTCGCCCAAGTCCTCCCGGGGCGCGGCCTGCTCAGCATCGCCTGCATCGACTACCGCGACAATGACCTCGGCGAATACAACGAAGTTTCCATTGCGCTCTTCGTTCGCAAGCGGGGTGATCGCAAGGGCATTCCGTTCGTGGGCGCGGGGATCGAAATGATCCGCGGGGTCCTTCCAACGCACATCATTCATCTTCCGGTGAATCAGTCGTTCACGTGCGAGGCCGGCCGAACGATTTGGGGGTTTCCGAAGACGGTCGATGAAATCGATTTCGACACGAGCGGCGACCGCGCCCGATGCGTTTGGAACAAGGACGGGCAGAACGTGCTGAAGATCAGCTTCCCGATCGGTGGAAACCGCGACTTTGCCGAGCAGGAGCTTTGTACTTACAGCTACATCGACGGGACGCTGCATCGGACGCCGTTCATCTCGAGTGCTGAAAACCTCGGCGTCCGCGCCGGCGGCGTGAAAATGGCACTCGGCGCACACCCCATCGCGGACGAGCTGCGTTCGCTGGGCCTTCCAAAGCCCGCGTTGGTGAGCCTATGGATGGGAAAGATGAGGGGCCGGTTCGACGTCGCCGAGAGGTGTATCTAAGGCAAAAAGGGAGAAGTGCATGGACGTTCGCGCAGCAATTGCTCACACGGCGGGCCAACCGCTATCGATAGAGACCGTGCACCTCGACGGCCCGCGCGCCGGTGAGGTGCTCATCGAAATGAAGGCTACGGGCATCTGCCACACTGACGCGTACACCTTGTCAGGCGCAGATCCGGAGGGAATTTTTCCGTCGGTGCTCGGGCACGAAGGCGCCGGGGTGGTCGTCGAAGTCGGGCCCGGCGTGAGCTCCTTGAAGGTCGGAGACCACGTGATTCCCCTCTATGTTCCAGAATGTCGCAACTGCGAGTACTGCACCTCCGGCAAGACCAATTTGTGCCAGGCGGTGCGTTCAACACAGGGGCGAGGGCTGATGCCCGACGAGAGCAGCCGATTTTCGGTCGGTGGCGAGACGATCTTTCATTACATGGGTACGTCGACGTTTGCCCAATACACCGTGGTGCCAGAGATCGCCGTTGCGAAAATTCGTGAGGACGCGCCCTTTGACAAAGTTTGTTACATCGGCTGCGGCGTGACGACCGGAATCGGAGCGGTGATCAATACTGCGAAGGTCGAAGCTGGCGCCAACGTAGTCGTGTTCGGGCTCGGTGGCATCGGTCTCAACGTCGTGCAGGGGGCCCGCATGGTGGGTGCTGACAAGATCATCGGGGTAGACCTCAACCCCGCGCGACGCGAGCTTGCCGAGAAGTTCGGGATGACTCACTTCGTGAATCCCAAAGAGGTCGAAGGCGATTTGGTTCCGTACCTGGTGGAGCTGACGGGGGGTGGGGCCGACTACACGTTCGAGTGCATCGGGAACGTAGAAGTGATGCGCCAAGCGCTCGAGTGCTGTCACAAGGGCTGGGGCGAAAGCGTCATCATCGGCGTTGCTGGGGCCGGCGAGGAAATCGCCACGCGTCCCTTCCAGCTCGTCACCGGCCGTGTGTGGCGCGGAACAGCATTTGGCGGCGCCAAGGGGCGGACGGACGTTCCAAAAATCGTGGACTGGTACATGGAAGGAAAGATCAACATCGACGATTTGATTACACACAAGATGCCGCTCGAGGAGATCAATACCGCGTTTGATCTGATGCACGAGGGGAAGTCGATCCGAAGCGTGGTGGAGTTCTGAGATGGGCACCGAATCCGAGGTTTTCGTTCATCAGTTCGAGCTTGGCCCCTGGGATAATTTCATCTACTTCGTCGGCGACAAGGCCACGCGGCAATGCGCAGTCGTCGACCCGGCGTGGGACGCCGACTTCATTCTCGAAGAAGCCAAGCGGCTCGACGTCGAGATCAGCAACATCCTGTGCACTCACAGCCACTTCGACCACGTGAATCGCGTAGACGCAATTCTCGAGGAGCGAGACGTGCCGGTGCACATGCTGGGGGAAGAAATCGACTTCTCGGGGTTTCGTTGCGAGAACCTGCAGCGCCAAAGCCCGGGCGATGTCATCCGTGTCGGCGAGCACCTCGAGGTAACGATGGTGCATACGCCCGGTCACACGCCGGGTTCGACCACGTTTCGGATCCGGGACGCGATTGTCACCGGCGACACTCTCTTCATTCAAGGCTGTGGACGCTGCGACTTCGTCGGCGGAGATCCGAGCGTCATGTACCAAACGCTCAAGAGCCTCACCGAGACGCTGCCCAAAAGCACCCGCATGTACCCAGGCCACAACTACGGCCCCGTCAAGGTCTCGACCCTCGACGAAGAGCTCAAAGAAAACCCCTACCTGCAGCACCAAACCCTAGAAACCTTCGTCACCCACCGCATGCAGGGCAAAACCCCCGGCACCCCTCTGCCGCAACCCTAGGGACACGCTACACCCCCAAAACCCTCATCATTTCAGCGCTTTAACAAGAACACCGCGAAAACTCGAGCACCGGCGGGTTTTCGCGGTGTGCTGCCTAACATGCCGAAATCACAAGTGTTTTAGACCCCTAGCGTGTCCCCTTTTTCCCTTTTTCGGGCGCGGTTGAGGCCGGTGGTGACGTATTGGAGGGTGCTGATGGCGATGGTTGTCAGGATGGCGGCGCCTAGGAGCCGCAATGCGAGGATGGAGGGGGCGCCGCGCCAGGCGTGGGTGATCGTGAGTAAGACGAAGAGGATTTGGAGGACGGTGTTTAGCTTGCTGGCACGTGTCGGTTCGCCGTGAACGGGGGCCACGTAAAGCTGGTAGACGATGGCTCCGGTGATGATGATGATGTCGCGGCCGACCACGATCGCCGAGAACCAGATTGGAACCAAACCGATCCAGGCCAGTGTCACGTATGCGGCGAACATCAGCAGTTTGTCCGCCGCCGGGTCGAGAAGGCCGCCCAAACGCGTTCGCCAGTCAAAACGCCGAGCCAAAAATCCGTCCAAAGCATCCGAGAAGCCCGCGACCAGAATCAAGCTCAAGGCCAGGCCGTAGCGACCCTCCAAGAGACTCCAGACGATCGGTGCCACCAAGATGATGCGAACGACGCAAATCACGTTGGGGATGTACTTGAGCTTCACTGGAGATCCGACGGAGCTATTTTGCGCTGAACTTGGAATAGCCGATGGTGATTCGCTGGTAGGTGGAAGGTAGCAGCCGCACCACCCAGTCGAACACTCGCGCGTCCGGTCCGACGAGAATTCGTCGTTGATTGCGCCGCACGCCGTCGAGGATAACGCGCGCTGCCTTATCGGCTCCAGTGATGAATGTCTTCTCAAACCTCTCCCTACTGTCGGTATCGCTGATGCCGAGGTCACGAACGCTGCGGTCGATCCGGGATGAGCGGGCGATCCCCGTTTTGATCCCGCCAGGATGTACGCTCGATGCGCTAACGCCGTAGCTCATCATGTCGAGCTCTTGGCGGAGTGACTCGGTGAAGCCGCGCACGGCGAACTTGGCCGAGTTGTAGGCGCTCTGACTCGGAATCCCTGCCAAACCGAACACGCTCGATACGTTGATGATGTGACCCTCGCCGGACGCTTTGAGATGCGGCAGAAACGCCTTGGTGCCGTAGACGACGCCCCAGAAGTTCACGTCCATCAGCCATTCAAAGTCGCCGTAGCTCATGCCTTCGACCGTGCTGGCAAGTGCCACGCCGGCGTTGTTGAATATCAGGTTCACCTTCGCGTGCTCGTCCACGACCTGGTCTGCCCAAGCATGGACTGCTTCACGGTCGGCTACGTCCACTCTGTGTGAGGTCACGCGAACCCCGAGCTTTCGCACTTGTTCGACGGTACCGAGCAAACCTTGCTCGTTCACGTCGGACAGTGCAACGTTGCAATTCTGGCGCCCAAGCTCCACGGCGAGCGCACGGCCGATGCCGGAGCCCGCACCTGTAATGGCGGCCACCTTGTTTTCGAAGCTTTTCACGACTGAACCTCTCCCCGGACGCTGAGACCTTGCCAGACCAGATTCGCGCCGTCGACCACTCGGAATTCTCGCCAGGCGCGCTAGGATTGCTGGCATACTCGCACGAGAAGAGGCCCTGGAGGAACCTTGCCGAACGCCTACATTTCTGGAACCGGCTTCTACGTCCCGGAGGACGTCGTCAGCAACGAAGAGCTCTCGAACCGATACGGGATCGACACCAGTCACGAGTGGATCGAGAAACGAACGGGTATCGAAGCCCGCCGTTTTGCACCTGAGGGGGTTGGAACGTCGGATCTAGCTGTACCCGCCGTGAAGATGGCGCTCGAACGTGCGGGGCTTGCAAAGACCGACATCGGGATGATCATCTTTGCGACCCTGTCACCGGACCACGCCTTTCCGGGGTCTGGGGTCTACCTTCAAACGAAGCTCGGGCTCACTGACGACGACGTCGGGCACTTCGTTGGCTGTCTGGACGTGAGAAACCAGTGCTCCGGGTTCCTGTACGGCCTCGCGACCGCGGCATCGATGGTGCAGTCGGGCTCCGTCGACCATGTCGTCGTGGTCGGCGCCGAGGTCCACTCTGCGGCACTCGATCTGAGCACGGCCGGGCGCGATGTGGCTTCGTTATTCGGTGATGGTGCGGGCGTGGTCATCGTCAGCGCGACGGACGAAGACCGCGGTATTCGGAGCTGGCATCTAGGAGCGGACGGGCGTCACGCCGACGCGCTCTCTCAGAAAATCTGGGATATCAGCAAGCGTCCTTTTATTCCGCGCAATGAACAAGGCGTGGGGCAAGTCGATCCCGACTACATGTTTGCGCGCATGTCGGGGCGCCTGGTCTTCAAGAACGCGGTCGAGCGCATGATCGGCGCGCTCATGAAAGAGTTTCAGAAGCAGAGCCTGACGCTGGATGACGTCGACCTGTTCTTCTTTCATCAGGCCAATCTGAGAATCAATCAGTACGTTGCCACGCAACTCGGCATTCCCGAGGACAAGCTCTTTCACAACATCGAGCGCTATGGCAACACAACTGCCGCGACCATCCCGATCATGCTCGCCGAAGCACAGGGCGAGGGCAGGCTCGAGCGCGGAATGAAGGTCGCCGCCGTGGCTTTTGGCTCCGGCTTCACTTGGGGTGCTGCGATCATCGACTGGTAGCCAGAGCTCAGCCCTGTGAGCGGTCCGGGTGATCCGGGTCGAAGATGTCGGGCTCGAGATAGATCATGCACCGAATCGGAACCGCTGCCCGAATGCGCCGTTCGGTTTGGTTGATCGTTGCCGCGACTGCAGCGGTGTCCAGGCCGGGCTTCAAATGGATTTTCGCCGCTACCAAGAGCTCGTCCGGACCGATGTGCTGGGTGCGCATGTGAAGAAGTCGATTCACATTCGCGCTCTCTTCGATTGTGCGAACGACCGTCTCTCGCATGCTCCCGAGCGCAGACTCGCCGATCAAGAGACTCTTCATCTCGAAGACGAGCACCGCGGCGATCACGACGAGAAGCACACCGATGGAGATTGTGCCGTAGGCGTCCCAACGGGAATCTCCGGTGATAGCGGCGATCGAAACGCCCAGCAGTGCAAGCGCTAGGCCGACGAGCGCCCCTAGATCCTCGAGGAGCACGACTGGGAGCTCCGGTGTACGCGAGTGGCGAATGAACTCCCACCAAGAGGCCTGCCCCTTGAGCGCTCTCGACTCCCTAACGGCAGTGTAGAACGAATACGATTCCAGAACGATGGCCATGACGAGAATGCCGATCGCCCACTCCACGTTGGAGACTTCATGGCTTGCCTCGCCGAGCTTGTGTACACCCTCGAAAATCGCGAAGAGACCACCGAGCGTGAAGAGCACGAGCGCGACGATGAACGACCAAAAGTATCGCTCTCGTCCGAAGCCAAACGGATGTTCGGGCGTTGCATCCCTCCTGGCTTGCCGGCCTCCGAACAGGAGCAGCGCCTGATTGGACGTGTCGGCAACCGAGTGGATCGCCTCGGCCAACATCGACGAGGAAGAAGTGAATGCGTAGCCGACGAACTTTGCGATCGCGATGCCGAGATTGGCGAAAAGTGCGGCCAAAATCGCCTTGGTAGATCCGGATGCCATCGAGCTAGGCTATGTGATATTGGCTCGATGTGCGAGCTGAGCGCGAGACGAAAACAACCTGGGTGAGCGCATTCTGCGATGACGTTCTCGGGTCTGCAGATGCGGTCGAAATTGCGCGACGCATTGGGAGCGGCGAGATTGATGCGCGCGAGGCTATTGATGCGGCCATCGCACGCGCGGAGCGAGTGAACCCGTCGCTCAACGCAATCGCTACCCCGCTTTTCGAAGCCGCGCGCAAAGAAGCTGGGCGGTCTCAGCAAGGGAGCCTCGCCGGCGTGCCTTCATTCATCAAGGACAACGAAGCGGTCGCCGGCGCGCCTCTCTTGCATGGCTCACGCGGGCTCCCAAACCGCCCTTCCGATCAAAACTCGCCGTTCGTGGAGCAGTTTTTGTCGCCTGGTCTCGTGAACCTGGGAAAGACCACCATGCCCGAGTTCGGGCTCACCGGAACAACCGAGGCGCTGGTCTATGGTCCCACTCACAATCCGTGGCGATTGGGTTTCTCTCCTGGGGGCTCTTCGGGTGGGTCCGCCGCGCTCGTGGCCGCAGGGGTCGTTCCGATCGCGCACGCGAACGACGGGGGTGGCTCGACGCGAATACCTGCGTCGTGTTGTGGGTTGGTCGGCCTCAAGCCGTCCCGCGGTCGGCTCGTCGATATGGACGGGGCCAGCTTGTTTCCAGTCAAGATCGTCCACCAAGGGATGTTGAGCCGCTCGGTGCGCGATACGGCCGCCTTCTATCACGCCGCGGAGCGTTACCATCGAAATCCCAAGCTGCCCGAAATAGGGCTGGTGACCCACGCCGGTCGGCGACTGCGCGTTGGCTTCTTCACGGACCTCGATGAAAGCACGCCATCACACCCGGATTGCGTGGCGGCCGTGACCGAGGCGGCCAAGCTGCTCGAAGGCCTTGGTCATTCGGTCGAGCGGGTCCCGCGACCATTTGACGATGGGTTTCTGGAGGACTTCTTCTTGTTCTGGTCGATGCTTGGCTTCGCAGTCACGAGATTCGGAAAGCGCCTCGTGCATCCGGATTTCGACGCCTCGAAGGTCGAGGATTTCACAAACGGTCTCGCGGACTACTTCAAAGACAACGTGCAAAAAGCTCCTGCGGCCATTTGGCGTTTGAGGAAATTCGCTCATCAATACGAACGCTGCTTCGATGAGTACGACGTCTTGATGAACCCCACCGTCGCCATGCCATCGCCGGAGCACGGCTACATCGGCCCCGAGGTCCCGTTCGACACCGCCTTGGAGCGTCTGAAATGGTTCATCCCGTTCACTCCGACGCAGAACGTGTCCGGTGGCCCCGCCATCTCGCTGCCCCTAGGCCGGAGCGAAGAGGGAATGCCGTTGGGCGTTCAGCTCGCAGCGCCGCTCGGCGATGAGCGAACGCTGTTGGAGCTGGCGCTGGAGATCGAAGCGGCAGCGCCCTGGCCTAGGGTCGGCGCCTAGCGCCCAAGCAGGTCGGCCAAGACGGCAGGATCGTCAGTAATGATTGCGGTCGTGCCCTTGTCGAGCTGGGCCTGCATGAAGTCCGCCGTATTCACGGTCCAGACATTGACCTGAAGGCCGGCGGCGAGGGCGGCTTCAACCGTCTCGGCCGAGACGGAGAAGAGAGGATGGATCGCGTCCTGCTTCAAGCTCAGTGCTTTTTCGACGAGCTCCGACCCGGGATTGGACGAGAGGAGGGCGGAGTAGTAGCCGGGGCGCGTTGTCTTTACGAGCCCCGCTACGGTCTCATCGAACGAGGAGAAGATGGTTCGATCTTCGCCACCAATGAGTGTGACCTCGTCGAGCACGGCCGCGACCAATTCGGCGGGGCCCGTGGTGTCGGTCAAACACTCCGACCCGAAGACCTTGAGCTCGACGTCGATGATCGCGTTTCCACCAATCGCGGAATAGACCTCGAGCAAGGTAGGCGGCCGTTCGTCGGTTTCGGCGCCGGCGCCATCGAGCAATCGACACGCCCGAATCTCGTCGAAGGTCATCGCGCTGACGCAGCCGGTGCAGTTGCTGGTTCGATCGAGGGTATCGTCGTGCATGACGACGAGCTGGCCATCGAGCGTGATCTCCACGTCGAGCGAAAGACCGTCGGCCCCTGCGTCCATCGCTGCGAGGAACGAAGAAATCGAGTTTTCCGGAAACGGATGGCCTGCCCGCGTCTGGCCGGTGCCCCGATGACCGAGATTGGCGGAAGGTGCGAGAACCCTGATTCGATCGCGCACCAAGTCTGCTGGTGAATCTCCCATACAAATCTCCCGTTGGTCCCACTCGGCTTCGCATTCCGCAGTGTCACAGGCGTTCTCGGTTGTGCAGGAGTACCAGGCGCGCGTTTCATCGGTGCAGTTGACGTTGATCGTCTCGTTGACCACGCTGTTCGCAGATCGGGACTTCGGAGCACGCTGTCGCAGTATGCGGTTGCGACGGGGTCGATCGGCGCAGCCCCCGACGATGATCCGCAACCGAACGCAAGAACCAACAATCCGACCCATCCCACACGCACAAGCGTCATCCGCGCACCTCCACTCGGCATCAGGCTGCGAGGGTAACTTAGGATGGCGGGATCGTCCCGTGCATTTCGAGATCGGAGACGTGGACGTACCAGGGGGGCCGCGAGTCGTAGTGGACGCTGAACGTAGGCCTGATCCCCGGATCGCCGTCGAGCGCGCCAGCGCCTACGACCATGACCTTGCCATTCCTCGTCAGCCAGGGCATCGCCGAGCCACAGTCGGTGCAAAAAGCCGTAGACCAATACTTGGCCGTGGGCAGCTCGAATCGCCGGACCTTGTCGTCGCCGCGCTCCCAGCGGAACTGGCCCACGGGGACGAAGATGTTGGCCACGTGCGAAGAGCCGGTTTTCTTCCGGCACCGGCTGCAGTGGCAGTACTGAAACCCACGAAACGGACCTTCGATGCGAAAGGCCACGGCACCGCACACGCACGATCCTGCAATCGCCTCATCCATGACAGTCACTCCTTCAGGGGCAAGAACTTTAGCTTCTGGCCTCCGACACTCGCTTCGGCCATCAGGCCGGCTGTTGGAAGGACGAAGATCGCCACGCCGTCCGCGTACTTGGCTTTGGCAGCGGCTCCTCGGTCGGCCGAGTTGGCGGTTGCCTGGGCGCTCAGCTCCAGCCTGTTCTTTTTGAAGCGGTTGAGCGCCGACTTGGTCTTGAAGAGGATGATCTCGGCGAATTTCTGGCCACCGATCTGCGCGCCTATGGTTCCTTGGGAGAGATGTGCGTGTCCGATCAGCTTACCGCCTTCGTACACTTCGCCTCGGCCCCCGGCGCCGCCCAGGACGAAGCCGCCTTTGGCGACCTCCGGGAAGATCGCATAGCCGACGAGCTTTTCGAGGCTCGCCTTGAAGGTGTGGTCTTTTTCCTGGAACCGTCCCAAGGCATCGCGGACGTCCTTTGCCAGCTGCGCGTCGCTTTCGCTGTCCGCAGCGGCCGGAGTGGCCGTCATGAGCAGCAGTAACGAAAGGCCGATGAGCAGGAATCGCGGCAGTGCCATCCGGAGATTCTGGACCAGAGCTAGCAGCGGTCAAATCCGGCACGCCCAGTGCAAGACGGGCCCTGGGAATTCGGCTACGGTCCTCCATCCATGGGTCGCCCCCAGACTTTGCTCCTTTATTTTCGGCCCCCAACTGACTAGAAAGTCCCTCATGCATAACTCGATCTTCTTATCCGGAGCGCTGCTGGGCCTGTCCTTGGCCATCGTCGCCCCCGCCGTCGCCGACGACCCGGAGTTCATCATGGAAGTCGGGACCGTGGCTCCGAAAGGAAGCCCCTGGGCTGAGCAGCTCCAACGCTTCAAGGCCGAGGTCCAGGAGAAAACGAACGGTCGCTTGAAAGTGAAGCTTCGGCTCGGACGAGGCAACGAGCGGTCGATGGCGCGCAGAGTGCAAATGGGAAGCATGCAAGCGTTTGCAGGCTCCGTCGGCGGCATGAGCTCGATCGTTCGAGAGGTCAATGTCATCGAGGCACCGTACGTCTTCGAGACCTTTGCGAGCGCGGACAAGGCGCTCGACACGCCTGAAGTCACCGAGCAGGTGAAGAAGGTCCTTGCGAAGCGAGGGTTGATCTTCGGAATATGGGCGGAGAACGGATACCGGTCCTACTTCAGCAACCAAAAAATCCGTAAACCAAGCGACATGGCCGGGATTCGGTTCCGTTCGCAGGAATCGATGGTGCACGTCGAAACCTACGAGGCCTTTGGTGCGACGCCAGTCCCCATCGACAACGGCAACACGCTGATGAGCGTGCAGACCGGGGTCGTCGACGGTTTCGACAACACGCCTCTGTTTGCCATGGCAGCCAGTTGGTACCAGGGGCTCAAAGAAGGCGAGCGCCACATCTTTCTCAGTCGCCATTGCTACCAGCCCGCACTCCTCGTTTACTCCAAGAAGTGGTTTGATACCCTTCCGAAGGACATCCAGGAAGTGATCACGACCATGCCGCACGACCTCACCGTGTGGGGGCGAAACCAGGTCCGAAAGATCGAGCCCGTGTTGCTCAAGAACCTGGAGCGTTACGGGTACGAAATCTACGAGCCCACCGAGGCAGAGCTCGCGGCCTTCAAGGCGATGCAGAAGGGCGTTCCGGACCGCATTGCCAAAGAGATGGGACCTGAAGGGGTTGCACTCTTGAAGGCGATCCGTAAGACATTCTGAGCGTCTCCCATGAAGCCACACGTTCTGCACGGCAGGAACATCGCCGTTCCGACCCAGCCACTCAAAGCGCGGCAGGTGCTTGGTAAGTACCGGATTCGACGCCGAATCGGCGCGGGTGCGTTCGCCACGGTGTACGAGGCGTACGACATGATCGAGGGCATTCCGATTGCGCTCAAAGTGCCCAAGCTCGATCAGCTGGACAAAGAGTTGCTGAACGCTATCCACCGTGAGGTCCGGCTCACGGCGCGGCTCGACCACGAGAACATCTTGCCGCTCCGAAATGCGATGATGATCGACGGCCATTTCGTCATTGCAACTCCGCTCGGCCAGCGCACGCTGACCGACCGCTTGCACTACCGTCTCGGACCCAAAACCGCGCTTTCGTACGCCGAGCAGCTCATCGATGCCCTTGCGTATGCGCACGAGGTTCGCGTCATTCACTGCGACATCAAGCCTGACAACGTCATCCTCTTTCCGGAGGGGCAGATTCGCTTGGCCGATTTCGGAATCGCGAAAGTCTCGCTCCGTACACGAACGATCATGGGCTCCGGGCAGGGCACCGTGGGCTACATCGCGCCCGAGCAAGCCATGGGCAAGCCGTCGTTTCGCTCGGATGTATTCTCGATGGGCCTGCTGATCTATCGCATGTTTGCCGGCGAGCTCCCCGCCTGGCCGTTTGATTGGCCGTTGCCGGGTGCCGAACGGCTTCGCCGCACGGTCAGCCGGGATTTCATCGCTTTTCTTCGCCGCTCGATCGAGGTCCGGGAACGCAAGCGCTTTCGGGACGGCGTTCAGATGCAAAGGGCGTTTCAGAAGGTCGCACCCAAGGCGCTTCGAAGCACTACACGAGCCAAGAGAGCGTCGCTGTGACCAAAGCCCACATCTTCGCAGATGTGGACATGGAGCGGGGAGAGCGCTTCGAGCTTGGTGGCTGCGAGGCGGTGGTGCTCAGCCTGCGGAAACCCGAACGAGACGGGCCGAACGAGGACGCTGCTGGCTTGATCTCCATCGGTGAAGAGGCCGGTGTCGCGGTGGTGTCCGATGGGGCGGGCGGCCATCCAGGCGGCGCCGAGGCAGCAAAGCTTGCGGTGCGGGCAGTCTGCAACGCCGTTGCGGAGCTGGGCGCGGAGGTCGAGAATCTGCGCGGGGCGATCATCAATGGCTTCGAATCGGCGGACCGCGCGATTTCTGCGCTTGGGACCGGTGCTGCGGCCACGCTTGCAGTCGTCGAGGTGCAGGGCCACAAAATGCGCTCTTATCACGCCGGCGATTCGATGGTTCTCGTGACCGGGCAGCGCGGACGCATCAAGTGGCAAACGATTCCGCACTCTCCCGTCGGCTACGCGGTCGAGGCGGGCTTGCTGGATGCGGGGGAAGCATTGCACCACGAAGATCTGCACATCGTGTCCAACCTCTTGGGCGCCAAGGACATGCGGATCGAGCTCGGTGCAACGCTGACTCTGGCGCGGCGCGATACGGTCGTTTTGGCTAGCGATGGGCTCAGCGACAACCTTCACGTGGACGAGATTGTGGAGCATCTGCGTAAAGGGCCGCTTTCGTAGGGCCGTGGACGACTTGGCCGCCCTCGGGCGTCGACGCATGGAGGCGCCCACCGAAGGGGCGCCCTCGAAGCCTGACGACCTCACCTTCATCGCGGTTCGTCGCCGTCGCTAACCCCGCTGGAGCGACTTCGCCTCGAAGGGGCGAGCACAGCCGATGGACGATACGCAAGATCGACGCTGTGCGTGGCGCCCATGGTGGCGCTTGGTGGTATGGTCCGCCTCATGCTGGCTCGGCTTGGTGAGGTTTTCAGCCGGTGGGCCGAACGCTGGGTTCCCGATCCGTTCGTCCTCGCGCTCGCACTGACCTTGGTTACGCTGCTCGGAGGGTTCGCACTCCAAGGGTCGGTCGCGACGGTGCTACAAGGATGGTACGGAGGTTTCTCGAGCACACCGCTGCTCGCGTTTGCGCTCCAGATGTGCCTCATCCTGGTGACCGGTCAGGCCTTGGCTTCGAGCCCGCCTGTGCAGAGGGTGGTGCGAGCGGTGGCGCGCGTGCCCAAGCGGACGCCCGAGGCCGCGGGCTTGGTCGCGCTCATCGCCTGCCTGACCGGCCTCATCCAGTGGGGGCTCGGGGCGGTCGTCGCCGCGTTCGTCGTTCGGGAGATCGCGCATAGCGCTGCGGAAGAGGGGCGACCGATGGACATTCCCGTGCTGGGTGCGGCTGCCTACGCCGGGCTTGCCGTCTGGCATGGAGGGCTCAGCGGTTCGGCTCCTTTGAAGGCCGCTGAATCAGCGCAGTTCACACAGGGCGCGACGCAGGCAATCCCCGTGAGCGAAACGCTTTTCTCCTCGCTGAATCTCGTCATCAGTGGCGGTTTGCTCATCTTGTTGCCACTGCTGTGCTTCGCGCTCGCGCCCAAGGCCGCATTGGTTCCGGAGGTCCCTGCGGCCCCGACCGTCATATCGCAGCGGGGTAAGCACTCCGTCCTGGGACTCGTCGTCGGCGGCACGGCCGTTCTTCTGGTTGGCTACGGCTGGGTGCGAGGCGAGGTGGCGTTCGATCTCAACTCCGTCAATCTCTTCTTCTTGGCGCTGGCGCTTGCGGCACACGGTTCGGTTCGGAGTTTTCTCGATTCGGTGTCGGACGGCGCACGGGGCGCAGGCGCGATCATCGTTCAGTTCCCTCTGTATTTCGGCATCCTCGGCGTGATGCAGGCGAGCGGAATGATCGGGCGGCTTTCGTCAGCGATGGCTTCCATCGCATCCAGCAGCACCTTTCCCCTGCTGACGTTTCTGAGCGCCGGCTTGGTGAATTTCTTCGTGCCCTCAGGCGGAGGTCAGTGGGCTCTACAAAGTGACGTTTTGCTCACCACGGCCGCCTCCCTCGAGCTCGATCCCGCACGTACGGTCATGGCCTTTGCGTATGGCGACGAGTGGACGAACCTCTTGCAGCCGTTTTGGGCCCTGCCTCTGCTCGCGATCACCGGCCTCAAGGCCCGCCAGATCGCCGGCTACACCGCCATTCTCGCGATCGGCATGGGGCTCTACGTCGGCTTGGTTCTTTCGCTGTTCGGCTAGAGGCCAGCGGCGACGCGGTACGCGGCCTCGGTGCTTTCGGCGATTTGCGCGAGGGTTGCACCTTCGCCCAGCTCGACCAGCGTCATGCCACCGCCGCCCTTTTTGTCGATCTCGAACACACCGAGATCGGTGATCAGCAAGTCGACCACATGGGTGCCGGTGAGTGGGAGGGTGCAGCGTTTCAAGAGCTTGGGCTTGCCCTTGGCCGTGTGCTCCATCACGACGACGACCCGAGGGACACCCGCGACCAAGTCCATGGCGCCACCCATCCCCTTGACCATTTTGCCCGGGATCATCCAGTTCGCGAGGTCACCGTTTTCCGCCACCTGCATCGCGCCCAGGATCGAAAGATCGATATGCCCGCCGCGAATCATTGCGAACGACTCGGCGCTCGAAAAGAAGCTCGTCGTGGGCAGCTCGGTCACCGTCTGCTTCCCGGCGTTGATCAAGTCCGCGTCCTCGTCGCCTTCATATGGGAACGGGCCCATCCCGAGCATGCCGTTTTCGCTCTGCAGCTGCACGGTCATCCCGGCCGGGATGTGGTTCGAGACGAGGGTCGGTATGCCGATTCCGAGATTCACGTAGAACCCGTCGCGAAGCTCTCGCGCGGCACGTGCAGCCATTTGGTCGCGGGTCCAAGCCATCGTCTTCTCCTCAGGCGCGCGGGCGCGTGGTCCGTTGCTCGATGTGCTTCGAGGGGGATGGGTGGTGAACGATGCGGTCGACGTAGATCCCGGGGGTCATGATCTGATCGGGTTCCAGCTCGCCGGGTTCCACGAGATGCTCGACTTCGGCTACCGTCACTTTGCCGGCGGTGGCCATCATGGGATTGAAGTTTCGCGCGGTCTTTCGGTAGATGAGATTTCCTTCTGTATCACCTTTCCACGCGTGCACGATCGCCAGGTCGGCGACGAGGCCACGCTCCATCACATACGACTCGCCGTCGAACTCGCGTACCTCTTTGCCCTCGGCAACCGACGTCCCGACCCCAGTCCTCGTGAAAAACGCCGGAATCCCAGCCCCACCCGCACGAATCCGCTCGGCCAGAGTCCCTTGCGGGTTGAACTCCACCGTCAGATCTCCGTCGAGGAACTGCTTGGCGAAGAGCTTGTTCTCACCGACATACGACGAGACCATTTTCACGATCTGCCGCGTTTCCAGCATCACGCCGAGACCGATTCCATCGACGCCTGCGTTGTTCGAGATCACCGTCAGGCCTTTCACGCCCGAATGTGCGACGGCTTCGATCAGCGCTTCGGGGATCCCGCATAGGCCGAAACCGCCCGACATCACGTTCATGTTGTCCTCGAGCAGCCCATCGAGAGCGGAGGTCGCGTCTGGGTACACCTTGTTGGCCATGGCTGGTCTTTACCTCCGGCTTGGACGGCTGACAATCTCGAACCCTAGTTGAACCCAAGCATCTCTCGGGCTTCGGTCGGCGATGCGACCTCTCGGCCTGCGTTGCGCGCACAACGAGCCAGCGCTTCGATCAGCTGTCCGTTTCCTGTCGTCTTGTCACCGTTCGGCAGGTAGAAGGTGTCCTCGACGCCCGTCCGAAGCATGCCGCCGAGCTCGGCAGCCCGTTGATGGGTTTCCCAGATGTCCTCGCGGCCGATCAGTGTCGCCTGCCAGTGGGCATCACCACTTTTGTACTTCATGAGGAGCTCGAGCAGCTCGGGATCGCAGGGCATCCCAGACGCGACGCCCATGACGAAGTTGTAGTGCATCTCCTTGGCCATCCCGGCGCGAAGATAGAGCCCGACGGAGCGAACGATCCCGACGTCGAAGCATTCCATCTCTGCAGTGGTGTGCGTCTCGTTCATTGCATCCAGCATCTTTTGGACCTTGTCGACGCTATTGAGAAACACCATCGGGGGCCAGGCCCAGCTGTTGTCGCTCTTGAGCTTCAGATAGTTGAGGCTGCCCGCGTTGCAGGCGGCAATCTCCGGCTTGATTCGATGAAGGCAGGCGATCGGCCCCGACACATCCTCGTCGATCACGCCCGTCGTTTGATTGATGATAATCCCTGGGCAGGCTTCGCGGATCGCGTCGCTCGCAGCCGCGGCCACCTCTGGGTCCCAGGACGGGAAGTGTCCCATTCCCGGCTCCTGGCGACGGAAATGAATGTGGACGATCGACGCGCCGGCGTTGTACGCGTCGCGCGCAGATGAGGCCATTTCTTGGGGGGTGACCGGAACGGGGTGCTGTTTCGGGTTGGTGAGCACGCCATTGAGCGCACAGGTGATAATCGCCTTGTCCATCTCCGTCCTCCGGCTTCGAAAGATTCACAGACTACTAGTCTGAGTTTACGTATACGTCAAGCAACGCTCATCAGCGTAAATCATCTGTTGATACAGCAACCCGCTCGGGCTATGCTTGGCGCCGATGGCCTCGCCTGCGAAGACAACTGCGCGGAACGACGGGGTAAAGGCGTTCGTCGAGGCCCACGGGGAGGCTCGAACGCCCGATTTCTTCTCGATCTCGGACCTCGCCGATGAGTTTGCGATCAGCCATCGCGCAATCCGTTTCTACGAGTCCAAAGGCTTGCTTTCGCCGAAGAGGTTGAACGGTGCTCGAATCTACACGCGTCGCGATCGTGCACGCTTGCACATCATCGTTCGCGCGAAGTCGCTCGGCTATACGCTCGAGGAAACCAAGGGCTACCTCGACCTCTACGGACAGCAGGGTGAGGGTCGCCTCAAGCAACTCGAAATCTCGGCGGCCCGAAGCGCAGAGATGATCGCCGAGCTCCAGGCGAAGAAGCAGCAGATCGACGAAAAGATCGAAGAGCTGCGGCTCATCAACAAGGTGTGCCGACAGAAGATCGCCAGAAAAAAGTCGCGCTGAGCGCTAAAACCAATCCGGTTCCGCCCGGATGTAGGAGTCCTCATTCGAGCGGCAGAGATTGGCCAGCAATGGGATGCGCGGGATCTCGGTTCGAATCCAATACTGCGCCGCTGCGTCGGTTCCACGTTTGCGCGTTTCGGAAACGGGCGCGCTGCGCACGGTCGCGGCCATGTTGAGCCACTGCCAGCCGATGACGAGGGTTGCGAACATGTCGAGGTAGTCCCAGCTGTGGCCGAGCATGCCCTCGGCATCTCCGGCCATACCGCGCTGACCGAGCTCCATGGTGATCGCGCCGACCTGGGCGACCGCTTCCTCGAGGGCTGCGCAGAGCTCCAGGTCGCAGCCCGATTCCCGTGCTCGCGCAATGGTGTCGCCGATCTCTTCCGCGAGCGCCCGCAGCGGGGCGCCACCCTTGGACATGACCTGCCGGCCGAGCAGATCCATGCTCTGAATCCCGTTGGTTCCTTCGTGAATCGTGTTGAGCTTCTGGTCGCGCATGTACGCTTCAGGCAGGTATTCGCTCGTGTAGCCGTAGCCGCCGTGGACCTGCACGGAGAGCACGTTGGACTCGAAGCCTCGCTCGGCGGGGAAGGTCTTGGCGACCGGGGTGAGCAAGTTCAGCAACAGGTCGGCCCGCTCTCGGTCCTCTGCCGATGCACCATGCGCGGCCAGATCGGCGTAGCGAGACACGGTGCCCAGCAAGGCCAGGCTTCCCTCGACGATTGCTTTTTGACGCAAGAGCATCCGGCGGACGTCGGCGTGCTCGACGATCGGAACCTGTTCGCCGTTGCGCCGGCCAGGGGTGCGTCCTTGCCTGCGATCGAGCGCGTAGAGTCGCGCCTCGTGGTACGCTGCCGAAGCCGTGGCGAAACCGTTGACCCCTACCATGATGCGAGCCTCGTTCATCATCTGAAACATGCAGCGAAGGCCCTGATTGGGCTCTCCGACGAGCCAGCCCCTGCAGTCGCCTTCATCGCCGAACTCCAACGCCAGGCTAGGGATGCCCCGCCAACCGATCTTGTGAATCATGCCGGCCACGGTCACGTCGTTCGAGACCAGGCGACCGTTTTCTTCGCGCAGCCTCGGGATCGCGAACAAAGAAATCCCCTTGGTCCCCTCGGGCGCGCCTTTGATCCGGGCCAAGGTCAGGTTGACGACATTGTCGGTGATGCTGTGATCGGCGCCCGAGATGAAAATCTTGCTGCCTTTGATCAAATAGTGACCGTCGTCGGTCGGGGTTGCGGTCGTGCTGATGTCGCCGAGGCTGCTGCCGGCGTGGGGTTCGGTGAGGGCCATCGTCCCGGTCCACTCGCCCTCATACATGCGCGCCAAAAAGCGCTCTTTGACATCGTCCGAACCAAACGCTTCGATCAGGTGACCTGCCCCAAGCGTGAGGCCAATGTATCCGTAGGCGCTCAGGTTTGCTGCCATCAGGTACGCGCTTGCCATCGTGTGGATCAACATCGGCATCTGCTGACCACCGACCGATTCGGGTCGCGTCGCGGTCAACACGCCCAGGTCGATCATCTGCTCGTAGAGCGCGGGCAAGGCGGGGTGAGTATGGATTCGTCCATCGCGAAACACCGGGGGCTCTTCATCCATGGGCTTGTACGTCGCAAGCAGATCCTGGCGCGAGAACCGCCGGACGCTGTCGATGTAAAGATCGAAGGTCTGCTTGGAGTGCTGGCGATAGCCTTCGAGCTCGCAGAGCGACTTGGCGTCGAGAACAGAGTAGAGGAGAAAATCGACGAGATCATCGTCGACCAGTGGGTTGCTTCGTGTTGCCATGCGTTTCGGCTGCCTCGGTTCGGCGAAACCTAGCACCGGAAGCGCATACTTCCCGCGTGAATTGTAAGCGCGCATGCGGTATCAACCCGAACTATGGATTTCACGCATTCGGAACGGGCTCAAAACGTGATGGCGCAGGCGGAGCGCTTCGTCCGGGAGCGCGTCGTCCCCAACGAGCAGACCTATGTCGAACAGCTCGTCGGCTGCGACGATTGGCGGGACTGGAAGATTCCCCCAATCCTCGAGGAGCTGAAGGCCGAAGCAAGAGAGCTTGGGCTGTGGAACCTCTTCTTGCCCGACGAGACCTACGGGGCCGGCCTCGACAACCGCGACTACGCGCCCGTCGCCGAAATCACGGGGCGCAGCTTTTTGGCGCCCGAGGTGTTCAACTGCAATGCGCCCGACACGGGCAATGCCGAGGTTCTGGTCAAGTACGGTTCGGACGAGCAGAAGAAGCAGTGGCTCGAGCCGCTCCTCGACGGGAAGATCCGCTCTGCCTTTGCGATGACGGAACCGGCGGTCGCATCGAGCGACGCAACCAACATGCAGGCCACGTGCGAGGTCGTCGGCGACGAAGTCGTGCTCAACGGCCAGAAGTGGTGGACCAGTGGGGCCGGTGACCCCCGCTGCGGCTTCTACATTTTCATGGGCGTCACCGACCCGAATGCCAGCCGGCATGAACGCCATTCGATGGTTCTGGTGCCGACGGATGCCAAGGGTGTGAAGGTTTTGCGGATGTTGCCCGTGTTTGGTCACCTCGATGAGCCGCATGGGCACGCCGAGGTGCTTTTCGACGACGTGCGTCTTCCGGCAAGCGCCATCATCGCTGGGCCGGGCCGTGGCTTCGAGATCGCCCAAGGCCGCCTTGGACCGGGCCGGATTCATCACTGCATGCGCGCCATCGGCGCGGCGGAGCGAGCCCTCGAGCGTCTCTGTCAGCGCGCCGTGCATCGGGTCGCGTTCGGCAAGCCGCTTTCAAACCTAGGCGGCAACCGCGACATCATCGCAAACTCGCGCATGGCGATCGATCAAGCGCGCCTCTTGACGATGAAGGCCGCGTGGGCGCTCGACACGATTGGCACCTTTGGCGCCTTGGTCGACATCTCCGCCATCAAAGTCATCGCCCCCAACGTGCTGCAATCGGTGGTCGATGCGGCGATTCAGATCCACGGCGGCGAGGGTATGTCCGACCCCGAGCTAACGCGTCTGCTCGCGATGGCGCGTGCCCTGAGAATCGCCGACGGCCCCGATGAAGTGCACCGTGGCATGGTCGCGCGGCTTGAGCTCAAGAAGTATGCATAGGCTCAGCGAAAGAGCATGCCGACGTACGGCGTAATCCACTGCTCGCGCTGGAAGAAAAAGCTACCAGGCCCTGTCAGCGAGTACTTCACGCCGAGGTCGATGTAGCTTCCGCTCGCTACCTGGATCGCAAGACCGACTCTGGCGGTCATGCCGGGAGTGAAGCGGAAGACTGCAATCCGCGCGCAGTAGTAGTAGACGTTGCCGGAGCAGACCACGTTGGTCTCTGCCACGCGCCACCAGTTCGCATCGAAGCTGATGCCCAGATACGGCAGGAGGGGAGTGTTGTTCGGCACCTGAACGCGAACCTCCGGCGCCAGGTAGAGGCGAGTCATCGGCCGACGGTCATAGCCGGGGTCGATGCCGGGGATGTTGTAGAACTTGATAGGTGTCCACATCGCGCCGAGGCCGAGGCCGAACACCACGTAGCCCATGTCGAAGCCGCCGAAGCCGTTGAGATCCGCGCCAGGTCGAACCACGTCCCTGTCGGCGTTCAGCCAGATCGGGACCCCCAGATTGAAGGAGCCCTGATAGCCTCGGTGCGAGGCTCGTTGCGCGGCCGAAGACGGAGGCGGGTACTGTTCGATCGGGCTGGCGGTGTAGGGTGAAGTTTGAGTCGGCTCGTAGGACCAGGCCCCCTGCGCCGATGCCACCGCGCCGAACAGAGGCAGCGCGAGCAGCCCCAGAAGCGAAAAGAGTCTCGTATTCATCATGGCTCCCAGGCGTTTGCACGCTGCATGAACGCTCCCGATTGCTGTGACATGTTACCGTGCCTCGCTCAAGACTCGATCCGGGAAGAAC
Organism: uncultured delta proteobacterium; assembly: GCA_963712235.1. GTDB lineage: Bacteria > Myxococcota_A > Polyangia > Polyangiales > Houyiibacteriaceae > SG8-38. The sequence continues at coordinate 64,326 of CAVQHC010000007.1, read as the reverse complement.
TCGAGGAACATCCATGGCTGAGTCACCACATCCCGACTGGGAGCCGATCACCGCGTACGTCGCGGACATGTCGTATTTCAGCGGCAAGATGGAGGCCTATCTCCGCTACAAGGAAATCCCGCATGAGCGACGGATCGTGGACATGAAGGTCCTGCGCGACGAGATCCTTCCGGCCACCGGGCTGATGAAGGTGCCGGTGCTCCGCCTGGCCGACGGTCGGTGGCTCAAGGACACCACGCCGATGATCGACTGGCTCGAAGCGGCGTATCCGGAGCCACCGGTGATCCCCAGGGACCCCGTCCTCCGCTTCATGTCGAAGCTGGTCGAGGACTACGCCGACGAATGGTGCTGGCGGGCGGCGCTCTATTGGCGCTGGCAGCCGGCCGAGTCCCGGAAGCTTCTCATGCATCGCATCGGGCACGAGGTGCTGGCGGATTTCCCGGCGCCCAAGTGGCTCGCCGGCTGGTACTACGGGCGCCGCCAGATGGCGACCTACTTGCGTGGCGACGGCGTGAGCGCCGAAACGGAGCCACAGGTGAAGCAGCAGTACCTCGACCTGCTCGAGGCCATGAGCGAGCTCCTCGAGGCGCAGCCGTATTTGCTCGGAAGTCATCCGACGCTCGTCGACATCGGCTTGTTCGGACCGATGTTTCGACACTACGCGCAGGACCCTACACCGAGCCGCGTGATGGAAGAGCGAGCGCCGGCGGTTTATGCCTGGGTCGGGCGCGTGTGGAACGCGCGGGCGCATCGCCTTGGCACAGAGCCCATCCTGAGCGATTTCGCACAGCCGGGTTGGAGATACTTCCTGCGCGACATCGTCCAGAGCTACTGGCCTTTCCTCTTGCGGAACGCGCGCGCCTGGGCCGCCGGGGAAGCACGAGTCGACCACCAAGCGCACGGCGTCACGTATCGCAAGCTCAAGGTCGTGCACTATCGCGTCTACTGCCTCGAAGTGCTTCAAAACGAGTATCGCAGTCTGAGCGATGCCAATCGAAAGGCCGTCGACGAGTTGCTGCGGCCGTACGGCTCGATCGAGCTCATCGACGGGCTCGACTCGGGGCTCATCGAAGAGCATCAGTTGCCGCTTCGGCCCCATCGAGTCCAGCCTTCGAGGCTGCAGAGAATGAAGCTGGCGCTGATGGGCACTCCGTGGGACATGCCGGTCAAGCCGACGGAAAGAGAGAAAGTATGACGGACAAGGAATCCTTCACTCCGCAGTGGTTCGAGGGTGCGCTTCCGAAGCGTTCGTACCGTTCGGCGTTCAAGTGGGGAGCGCCGGAGGCGTACAAGCACCCAAATCCGCGGCTCTACGCCTTGATGAAGGAGACGTTTGGACTCGACGACGCCTACTTCGAAAAGCCTCAGAAGCTCGGCCTCGAGGAGGTGACGGCGGACGCTTCGATTTCACTCGGCTCCGATCAGGTCAGCTTCTTCCGCCGTCTGCTGGGCGATGAGAACGTGAGCGACGATGTCTATTCGAGGCTCCGGGTATCCTACGGCAAGACGATGATCGACGCGCTTCGACTGCGCGACCAGCAAGTGGAGAACCTTCCCGACTTGGTCCTTCACCCGCGCGACCGCGACGATGTGGAGAAGATCGTTCGCTACTGCCACGAGCAGGAAATTCCTCTCTACACCTACGCTGCAGGGTCGAGCGTGACCCGCGGCACCGAGTGCGTGCGAGCCGGGGTTTCGATCCATCTCGGCACGCACATGAAGCGCGTCCTCTCGCTCAACGTCGTGAATCAAACGGTGACGGTGGAGCCCGGCATTCTAGGGCCGGAGCTCGAAGCCGCCCTCAACGGTGCCCGTGATGGTTTCAACGCGCCCCACGCGTATACCTGCGGTCATTTTCCTCAGTCGTTCGAGTTCTCGTCGGCAGGCGGCTGGGTAGTGACGCGCGGCGCAGGGCAGAACTCCACCTACTATGGCAAGGCGGAGGATCTGGTGCTGAGCCAGGAGTACGTCACGCCGGTCGGCACGATCAAGACCGTCGACGTCCCAGCGTATTCGACCGGACCGAATCTCGACCAGATCATGATTGGAAGTGAAGGCGCATACGGGATCTTGGTGGCGGTGACGTTGAAGGTCTTTCGCTATCAGCCTGAGAATACGCGCCGCTTCAGCTTCATTTTTCCGGATTGGAAGAGCGGGACGGCCGCCGTGCGCGAGATCATGCAGGGTGAGTTTGGTGTTCCGTCGGTCTTTCGATTGTCTGATCCCGAAGAAACCGACGTGGCCTTCAAGCTCTACGGGGTCGAAGGCACTCCGATCGACACGCTCGTCAGCCTGCGCGGTTTCAAAAAGGGCGAGCGTTGCCTGATGCTGGGAACCGTAGACGGCGACCGCGCCTACACCGCGATGGTCAAACGCCGCCTTCGCCAGGTCTGCAATGCGCAGGGTGGCATGTACACCACCGGTTTCATCACGAAGAAGTGGGAGCACGGTCGCTTTGCCGATCCGTACATGCGCGAAGACCTGCAGGACTACGGCATTCTCATCGACACCCTCGAGTGCGCCACCAGTTGGGATGAGCTTCCAAAAGTGCACGAACATGTCCGGGCATACGTGAAGAGTCGACCGCAAACGGTCTGCATGACCCACATGTCCCACTGCTACCCGCAGGGCGCGAATCTATACTTCATCTTCATCGCGAAGATGGGTCACCAGGAGTTCTTAGAGTTTCACCGTGGCATCCTCGATGCCGTCCAGGCTTCCGGCGCGACCATGAGCCACCACCACGGCATTGGGAAGATGACCGCGCCCTGGCTCGAGGGCCAGATTGGGAGCAATGAGCTCGAAGTGTTTCGGGCTCTCAAACGGCACTTCGATCCCCGGAATGTGCTCAACCCAGGCGGTACCCTCGCGCTCGACCTGCCGGATGACCAACGCCGCATGCCTGGGGCTGGGTAGGTTCGTCGGGTGACTGGCTCTGAAAATGGCGCATTGCGCGAACGGGTTTCCGGGCGCGCCGTGCTCATCACCGGCGCATCGAGCGGAATCGGCGAGGCACTTGCCAATCGATTGGGGGACGCCGGGGCAAAGGTCCTGCTCGTCGCACGGTCTGCGGACAAGCTCGAACGAATTAGGCGAAGCATCGAAGCGCGCGGCGGGTCGGCATTTGCGTACCCCGGCGACTTGTCGAATGCCGAGGACACGGAGCGTCTCATCGCGGCCATACTTTCCGAACACGGGCAGGTCGATATCCTCGTCAACAACGCAGGCATTTCGATCCGCCGTAGTGTCGCCAAATCCTACGACCGCGTGCACGACTTCGAGCGGACGCTGGCGCTCAATTTCCTCGGCGCGGTCCGGCTCATCATGGCCTTTCTTCCGGGTATGCGCGTGCGCCGGAGCGGGCAAATACTCAACGTGTCCACCATCGGTGTCCAGGTGAACGTTCCGCGGTATGGCGCCTACATCGCGAGCAAGGCCGCGCTCGACGCATTCAGCCGAATTCTGGCGGTCGAAGCGCTGAAAGACGGCGTCAAGGTCACGACGATCTACATGCCGCTGGTCAAGACGCCGATGATGGAATCGACGACCATTTACGATTCGTTTCCGATGCGGAGCGCCGAAGAAGCCGCAGGCCTCGTCGCGGATGGAATCATCCATCAGCCAAAGCGGGTGGCCACCCGTTTCGGAAATCTTTTCGAATTCGCCTACGGGATCGCGCCGAACGTCGTCGATCGCATCCTGAACGCCGCATACCAGCTCTACCCGGAGTCGGGAGACAAGAAGGATCAGCGCGAGCCGGTGACCGGAGACGCCGCGATGTTTCAGCGCGTGTTCAAGGCCGTCGCGCGTCGGGCGAGACGCCGAGAGTCTGGACGAAGGTAACGGGCTGTGCTTCACGATCGGTGACCCGCTCGAGACGCCGTACGGTCTGACCTGGAAACAAGCCCATGATGAGTAGCGTGGCCATCAATATCGTCAGCGCGACCGCCTCACGCCTAGTCAAGTCCCGTTCCCCAATGTGCTTGGATGATCCGCTGAACAACGTGAAGAACGCTCGCATCACGGAAATGCCGTTGAGTGCCGTAGCGAGAATCAAGGCAAACGCGAGGAGTGGGAACTCGTCGACCGACCCCTGAACCAGCAGATCTTCAGCCACGAAACCGAGCGTGAGCGGCAGGCCGACACTCGCGAAACCCATGAAGAGGAACGCGACCGCCATGCGTGGAGTTCTGGTGAAGCTTCCTCCTGGGACATTCATCGAAAGGCTGCCACGCCGGGCTTCGAGGGATGCGAGGGTCATTGCGAACCCCGCGGTCGCCACGCCGATCACCTGCCACGTGAGCAAAGCGCCAATCTGCGCCACCGGAGAGTTCGTATCCAGGCCGAAGGCGACGAGACCCGTCTGGCTCATCACTAAGAACGCGAGTGCGCGCCTCGCGTCCGTCTGTGCAATACCCATAGCTGCGGCGAGCACTGCGGTGAGCGCACCAAGCGATGCCACGACGTGAGCAAGCTGCTGTGGGAGCTCGCCCCTCAGCAACTCCAGGTGCGCATAGACGCCCAGTTGCGGCGCGAAGAACGCGACCACGAGTCCCATGGGGGCGCATTGCACGAAGGGCGGAAACCAACTGTGGAGCGGGATCACCGCCTCGCGGATGCCGATGCCGATCAGAAGAAACACGATTCCAACCAGGGACTCGCCTCGACTGAGAAGTACCGCACCAATTCCAAGCGCCGCGACACTAGGCACGTGGTAGATGGCAAATAACCTCGTTATCTCCTGAGCTCCTCGTGTCTCTCGCAACTCGAGCCAGACAATGAGCGCCGAAGCACCCCAGAGGATAGCGAGCCCGATCGGATGTCGAATCACGAGGAAGACCAACGCGATCGCGATGAGAAGCAAGATCCTCGCGAACGTCTTGGGACGCGTTCTGTGAATTGGACTGAGGACGATGGCGGTGTACCCGATGAGGCAGGAAATCAACGAGAAAGCAGGAGCCCAAGAGTGCGGGTCCTCCATCGCGACCCAGTCGGCCGATCGCTCGGGCATGGGAGCACCGAGAGCCCGCCAGCTGACGTGCGTGACCGCAAGCAAGCCCGTCAGCCCCATGGCGTAGCTGGCCCGGTGACGGGCCGTTCGTGGCGAGGGTGAGCGCGCGACGAACCAGGCCGTTGGAACGAGCACGAGAAGTTGCAAAGCCGCAAATGCGAGCGTCATGGCGTGACCTCGTCTCTTTGCGGACGTGACTTGGTGATCGACCTTGGTTTCGTTAGATAGTCGACCCAGGCGCGGTCCAGTCGATCGAGCCGCGAGAGGACAGCCAGGACCCGCCCAACGACGTGGTCCTTGAGAAACGCGTCGAAGCCGCCGCGCTCGAGGGCCACGCGATAGAGCCAAGGCTGAAGCGTCTTCGGCACCAGACGCTCGAGGTGCCCGCCGGTTCGCGGGAGCTGCCGTCCCATCGCTTGTTCGAGGTGATGGTGATCGTGGAGAAGGCTTGGGGACCGGAGAATTTGGAGTGTTCGAATGGCGGCGTGACCCACGATGTGTGCCACCGCGAGGTGATAGAAGCCAATGCCGATCTCGACGTAGATCAGCCCGACTTGGGTCATCGAGGCGTATGCGAGGGCGCTCTTGATATCGCTTTGCGTGCGGCCAACGAACGTCGCGTGTAGTGCCGTGAGCGATCCAACGGAGATCACCGCGCCCGCTGCGACTCCGGAAAACTCGAGAATCGATACGGCTCGAAGCAGAAGATACGGCCCGAGGTGAATGGACAGCGCCCCATAGAATACGGCGCTCGAAGGCGTGGGGCCCTCCATCGCGCGTGGCAGCCATCCAGACAGGGGCACCTGGGCCGCTTTGCCCATCGACGCCCAGAGAAGGAGAAGCCCAACGACGGTCGCCCCGAGCACCGTTTCCGGAACGACGAAGCCCGCCCATGGGCCGGTCGAGGACGGGACGACATCGGAGGTGCCGACCATAGAGTGAAGTGAAACGGCGGCGGCAAGCAAACCGATATCACATAGCCGATAGGTCACGAAGGCACGGAGGCCGTGCTCGACCGGCGCGCGTCTCTCGTGGAAGAACGCGATCAGCAGAGCGGACGTCAGCCCAACGAGCTCCCATCCGAGAAAGGCCAAGTCCAGGCTTCCCGCGAGCACCACGAACTCGACCGCCGCGCCGAAAATGGTGAGCAGTAGGTAGAACCGCGCGAAACCGGACTCCCGGTGCAAATACCGCCTCGAGAACGCCGCGACGAGACCGAGCAAGGCAGCCGAGAAGATTGCAAACGGGATTGACAGATGATCCGCAACGAGATTCCAATCGAACGAGTAATGCTCGGCAGCGAACCAGCTGCCCAGCGGCACGCGCACTTCCGCCAAGTCGGCCAGTAGAAGCCATCCCGCAGCCAGAGCAGACGAGGTTAGGGAAGCGCTGAACGCCAAGGCGACGATCACGACGGTCGCCCGCTCGCTCCAGGCCTGATCGAACCAGGCCCGCAGGCCGAGCACGAAAACGGCCAGCACCGGGAAGCCGATGATGCCAATCACCAAGCCATCGACAAGCGTTTCCATCATGCTTCACCGTGTCCGGGCAGGCCGACCTCGATGTGCGCCGGGCTCAAATGGCCTCGCCTGCCGGAGTAGAAGTCCACCGAACGGCCCACTACGGCGATGGTTGGGTTTTCCGGGACATACGGCTGAAATCGCCCATTTCCGTACACGGCCAAGGCGTCGCTGCCTGGGTCCCAAGCGACCAGTTGAATCCACTCGTTGTTCACCAGGTTTGCAAGTGCGGGTTCGCGTTCGAGAATGCCCGCCAAGACCCCCGTTTCCGCCTCGACGATCGTGAGCAACCGGACGGGCTCGTGAATCTCCACCATTTGCCAGGGCAGACCGGTTCTCAAGTCCGATGCGTGCCCATCCATCACGCCGACGAGCCCGACGATGTTGTGGGGAAGCTTGGTGCCGCAACCGTAGCCGGTGGGATCGACGAAGCTGAAGTAGTATTCCAGATTGATCCCGGCGCCGACGGGTCCGACCGAGCGAAGGAGCTGAGCCAAAATCGCCCCCGTCGCGTCGCTCTCCGGGATCGTACGACACGAGAAACGCTCGCCGATCGAGAAACAAGCCACGCGTTCGAGCTCTGCGGCCCACGATACAAACGGCGTTGGTTGCATGCCCATACTCGGGCCTTGGCTGTGCGAGATCGTAGGCGTGCGCCTCCGCGTGCGCCAAAGCCGCCTCAGGATCCAGAGCCAAGGGCGCCGACTCGAAACGGCGGCACCGCTCATGCGCATCCAACAGGCAGGCGTCTGCAAACGCGCGCTTTGCGTCCGCCAGAGCACCCAATGACTCTGTCGGGCCCAGGTCTTCTTCGTAGTAGGTCATCGAGTCGTCGCAGGTGTTGTGATACGCACCGACGAACCAGGTCGATTCGGCGATGATGAATCCCCGGTTTCGAAGCCGCTCCCGAACCCGCGGTTCGTTCGCCATCTGAGCGAAAGCGCGAGCATTTGGCCCACCGCGCCCTCCACCTGTCGCGCCGCAGTCGTGTGCCGCCTCGTGAGGGTTATTGAGGCTCGAGGAGCCATGCCCGACGATCAGGACCAGCGACGACAAGTGTCCCGCCATCCCCGTCGTCCTGAGTGCCCCGGACACGATGTCGGCCATTTCATCGATTGTGTAGCCCAGCGCGAGCCCGTCGGGTCGCTCGCCTGGTGTGCGTTCGAGGCACAAGCGCGTCGGAGGCACGGGTGCTGTTCGGTGCGAAATCCAGTGCGCGAGACGCTCCGTGGCGCGAGGAAACAAGCTTCTCCCAAGGAGTGGGATGACCGCCAGGAATCCGAACAAGGCAGAGAGAACCCCGCCCCGGGTCATCATCTTGCTTCCGAGTCCAATCGAGTGGGTCACTTGTCCTCGTCTGCGACGCTTCTCGGCGAACACCGCAGCTTCGACCTGGTCGAGAGCGCGTTCGCTGACGTAGTGGCTTGGGAGAACGGCGACGGGGCACAGCGGCCGCGGACGAATGTCCTCGATGCCCTGATACGCCATGGCGATACCGAAGAAGCCCGCGTAACCGAAGGTCTCGACGTCCGGCCGAATCTCTTCGAGGTGCCTGCGAAGCGACTCTTCACGGTCGTCGATACAGAACACGGCTTGAAAGCTGGGTTGCTCTGCTTGAATGCGCTCAATTCGACAGTGACCGACGATGCCGTCGAGCACCCCGATGCGATGCCTTCTCTCGTACGCGAGGTGCAAGAGCCTGCGCCGTTCGTTCGAACCGAATTTGCCGACCTCTTCGAGCCAGCGGTTCGCCGCGCCCCGCCCGCCGAGCTCCGCCGGCCCCAGTCCGGCAAGTTGAGCCGTGATGAAGCCTTCGTAGACGAGCTCGAGATCGAGGTCGCTCGTTCGTTTGGCGTCGATCCGAAGGGACAGCATCTCAGCGAACGCGTCCGAGCCACCAGCCCGAGCTCGAATGACGAAGCGAGCCGCGTGCAGGTCCAGGGTGAGCTGCAGCGCGAGGTAGTCGGCGAGTCGGGCGCAGGGGGGGTCGACCGGCGCCGTGTCGGGACGGAGCTCCAGCTGCCGAATCATGCCCGCCCAACCTGGAAGCGACAACAGGGTCTCTTCGATGTACGCAGCCCATTGCTCATGCGGGACGTCGAGCTCTTCGAGCGCCCAGCGCACTGTCTGGTCTGCGTCCCATCCCTCGCTTTGCTGGAATCTAAGCTGCTTCGAAAGCCCTTCCATCCAGCGATCAGAAGGGCCTGACCCGATTCCGTAGAGGGAGCGGAAGACTTCGAGCAAGCCTGCATCCCGGCCGGGCATCTCCCAGTACGCGATTCCCTGATCGACGAACGCGGCGCAGACGCGAATCATGAGCGGGTGCACGTGGTGGTCGGTATCGATGCCGCAGACTTCGAGGATCTGGTCGCGCCTTCGGATACCGGCACGGGTCCGCGGGCAGGTCGGAGCGACGGCGAGCAGCTCCCTCCAGATCTGCTCGAGTGCCTGTTCTTCGCGTGCCTCTGGCACGCTGCTGCGCCCGCCGATGGAGACACGCTCGGCAGACTGTAGGATCGCAGCCCGGGCCGACTTTGGCACCCGACGGTGAAAGCGAAACAGCGTTCCCGTCTCTTCGAGCATCCAGCTGAGCGCAGGACCCTGTGGAATCTCGAAGAGATTGCTCAGACGTATGGCACGCATCTCCCTTCGCGTGGGTCCTCCAGGAATCAGAGGGCCTCCTGAGTCCTCGATGGATGCGGCGACTACGGCTTCAATGTCAGCTGGACGGATTCTTGCCGACTCAATGCATTCGTCGAACGCTGCTTCGGATTGGTAGGGCTCCGTACCGAAGCGCGCGGCCGCCTCGATGACGGCTTCTTCGAAGTGCAGGTGCTCGAAGGCATGCAAGGTGTTGTGATGAACGAACATATGCAGCGGCGACTGCTGGGGAAGCAGGTGCCCTGCATGGTCGAGCATCTCACCAAGCGTCGCGGTCGGAGTCGATTGCGAGCTGTGCGGATCGAAAGCCTCGCTTGCGAGAGGGGTCATCAAGCGGTCCTTCGACGAGTTGAATGGGGATGGGGCGAATGGGGGGTCAGTGCATCGATCCCCACCACTTCCAAGTCCACATTCGGCCACTCGTTGGAGAGACCCTCGAGGCGACTCAAGAACGTGTGATCCACAAGCGCAGCGTCGCTCACGTCGATCACCACCTTCCGGCAGGACGGATCGAGATCCGCGAGAGACTTCCTGACCGAGATGAGGCTCGTGAACGCCGCCGCACCGTGCAGCGTCAAGCGCAGCTCGGAGCCTTGCTGAGTCTTCTCGACGCGCGCTCGGAAGATCTGAGTGAACGTCGCCCCGCGGATACGATGCAAGATGACCTTGAGCAAGAGGCCCGCCGCGACGCCAACTAGAAGGTCGGTCGCGAGCGTGACGATGAGTGTCGTGACGAAAAAGGCCAGCTGATCGAGGCCGATTTGCTTGACATGCCAGAGCTCACGGGGTGATGCGAGCCTCGCGCCGGTGTAGACCAGCATTGCCGCCAAGGCTGCGAGCGGAATCTCATGTAGCAGACCGGGAGCGAGAGCGACGAACGCCAGCAGAAATGCCCCGTGAAAAAAGTTCGCCCATCGGGACTGCGCGCCAGCATCGACGTTCGCCTTGCTTCGAACGATCTCGGAAATCATCGGAAGCCCGCCGGCCAGAGATGAACAGAGGTTCCCCAAAGAAAGAGCCAAGAGATCGCGATTCAGATTCGACGGGCGCTTCTCGGGGTCCATCGAGTCGACTGCAAGAACGCTCAAAGTCGATTCGATCGTTCCGACGAGGGCGAACATCACGACGTATTTCAGGGACGCCGCGCTGAACACCATCGAAAAATCTGGGAAGACGAGCGCGCCGAGGAGCGAGCCCGGTAGTTGCACGAGGAACTCCGGCCCAACGTGGAACTGGTGCGATAGAAACCGATACGCGTGAGAGTGGTCGAGATCCAGCCACAAGCTCAGCGGCACCGCCACGATGAGCACGAGCACGGGAGCGGGGATGGCCCTTGCCCATCGTTTCCGAATCAGAGGCCATCCGAACAGGATGAGGAGCGAGAGCGTGCCAAGCATCAAGATCTCCGGATTGGCATGGGCAATGCTCTTCGGGATCTCGGCGAGCAACTCCAACGGTTCCTTGGCCTCGGGCGCCACCCCCAACAGGGTGTGGGCCTGCTTCGAGATGATGATCACACCGATGGCGGCCAACATCCCGTGGACGACAGAGGGAGACATCGCTACGCCGATCGAGGCGGCGCCAAGCAGCGCGAGCCCGATTTGCACACATGCAGCGACCGCCCCGACCGCCAAGGCACGACGGTAGCCGAGCATTGGATCTCCTCCGCCTAGCTCTTGTACCGCCCCGAGAGCGATCACGATGAGCCCAGCGGCAGGCCCCTTGATCGTCAGGCGCGCGCTGCCGAGAAACGTGACGATCAGCCCTCCGATGATCGCCGTCAAGACGCCCGCTACGGGTGGGAATCCACTGGCCATCGCGATCCCCAGTGAGAGGGGAAGGGCGATCAGGAAAACCAAGAAACCTGCCTTCAGATCGGCAACCGGGAACGGGCTTCGTCGCCCTTCCTTCGATATTACATTCGACATCACAATCCGCCTTCGTGCTTAGAACACAGCGTTGCCCCGAAGATCTGGGGCATTCACACACGCTGGAGACGAAACCCTCGAGGGCTTCGTCAGGCGGAAGGCGGGCCGCGAGCCGGATTCGACGACGCTCGCGACTGACTCTCGAGAGGAGCTGCAGGGCAGCCGTAGCTCGCAGGGGTTTCGGACGCCTGGAAGGATGGGGCTGCAATGCGCCCGGAGGCTGGGTCGTCATCCTCGAACGGGTCGATGAGCTCGTCGAGGCATGCGGCGAAGCGCTCGGCGGCAGAGCCGCGAAGCGCATGAGTCGGAGCGGCTGAGGGCCTCGCTGTCGCCCCCGGCTCCGCCACGGAATTGCCCTCGGCCCGAAGAGAGAAGCCCACCACCGACAGCAGGAGGAGTGCGCATAGAGCGGCCCGTCGGCCCGGTCGACCGCTCACAACGCGCCAATTCCCTACGGCTTCCCCGTCCATTACAGCCTCTCAACCCCTTGGCGGTCCAAGTATTCCGTCAAAGTTCGGGCGATGCAACATGGGCGCGAAAGACCGTCGAAGCGGAAGCCCGTGAATTGGTCCATCGTATTAGCCCATCGCCGAGAAATGCGCGTCGACCCTGCCCGCGATCGCGTTCTGCACTCTGTCCCGTAGGCTCGAGATGTCGTCCTCGGCGAGCGCTTCGGTGGAGATGGGCTCTTCGACGTAGACGCGGATTTCATTGCCGGGGCGAATGACGAGCGATCCCTTGTGAAGAACCTCGAACAGGCCCGTCACGGCGACGGGTACGACGGGCACGCCGAGCTCGATCGCGATCCGAAAAAGCCCGTCATAGAAGGGGCCCACGTGACCGGTCCTAGTTCGGTGGCCCTCCGGAAAGCCGAGAATCGAATGCCCGGCATCGACCTCGGCACGAACCGCCTTGCACAGAGCGTCGAGTGCGCCGGCTCGATCTTTGGGCACGGGAATGGTGCCCCGCGCTTTCATGAACCAGCCGTAGAACGGGTAGTCGAAGTGGCTTTCGAGCTCGATGCCTTGTTTGAAATGCGGGGTAGCCGTGTACATCGCGACGTGATCGAGATGGCTGCTGTGGTTCTGAATGAAAATGTACGCAGTGGTGGCGTCGACGTCCGGGTGCACGTAGTGGCGCTGCCGGTTGAACGTGAGCGCGAGTTGAAGCTTGCAATAGAGGCGTTCGAGAGGCTGAACACGGTCCGGCTTCACGAACTTGTAAAGGATGGTCAACAACGACAGGCTGAGAACCAAGAAGCCACCGGCGATCATCCAGATGAACAGGCTCACGACTCGATCCCAAGCTGTCGTGGTCCCCGTCATGCGATGAGCTGGATCGCCGAAGGAAGCACATCGATCGCCAGGGGCTTGAGGTGGTAGAGGTCACCGTCGATGAGCACGGCTTGCAACGACGGATTCACGAATTCCACCCGACGGACCTGCTGCGTCCAGACCTGTTCGAGATCGGTGTGTGTTCCCGAAAAGATTCGCGCGAATGCGCTCACGAGGGCAGCTCTTCGGAGCGGCCCCGCCCGAACGACGTCGAGCAGACCGTCGTTGACCTGAGCGTCCGGCGCCATCTGCATCGAGCCGCCTGTGTACCGACTGTTGGAGAACGAGCTGAGGACCGTTCGCGCCTCGTCGATCGCGCCCGCATAGCGAAGCGTGTTCTGTTCGTATTCGAGCCGCACGATGCAAACCAGCACCGCGGCAACATAGCCTGCGGCGCCGAGAAATTTGAAGCGCTCGTTGGTGAGCTCGCCGGCGCGCGCGACGAAGCCGGTCCCCATCGTGTTGATGAAATGAAGGACGCCGTCTTCGTGCGTCAGACGAAGCACGTCGATGGATGTGATCGCGCCTCGAACGATTGCGTCGGCGGCAGCTGCGGAATCGGTAATACCGAAGTCGCGTAAGAAGGAGTTACCCGTTCCGAGCGGAAGCATGGCAAGCTCGCATTCGCCCGCGGCGCCTGCAGCCATGAGGCCGTTGACGACCTCGGCGGCGGTTCCATCACCGCCGACCGAAAGAAAGCGCCGGCGACCGTCGCTGGCTGCGCGCCTGTGCAAGCTCGGTTGCGTGCTTCGGTTCCTCGGTAAACGCGACCTCCAGCGATAGACCGCGACGTTCCAACCCCTCGAGCGCTACCGGTGCAGCCTTTGCGCACCGTCCGCCGCCCGCCGTTCGGTTGACGATTGCGTAGTAGGCGCCGCTCACGGTTCGTCAGAGCTGGGCACGGGGACGGGTGTCACGCGCAAGACTTTTCCGTCACCTCTCCCGCCGTCGTTGGTGATGTAGAGGAGCTCGTCTGGGCCTTGCCTTGGCGTTCGGATGCGCCCTTGGTTTCCGAGCGCGCGTTCGTCGCCCGTCACCTGGCCCGCCGCGTCGACGAAGTAGATGTGCAGGTGCTCTGCCCTCAAGGTGGCCACTGCAAGGGCCCCATCCCAAGTGCCCCAGGCGGGGCCTTCGAGGAACGTCGCGCCAGCCAGCGCGAGGGTGGGCGAGCCGCTCGACCAGACGGCGGGTACCGCATCTGGGAACTTCTCGAGGTCGGTCATGGGCACCGACTCGTTGTAACCCGGCACCGGGTCCCAACCAAAGTTGCCAGCCACGAGCAGATTGATCTCGTCGTCGATCGAAGGACCGTGCTCGGCCGACATCCCGACGCCGTCGGATCGAAAAGCCATCCCCTGAATGTTGCGATGCCCGTTCGAATACCATCGAAAACCACCCGGGTTGCCGGTCGCGGCTGCGCCGTCGCGATCCACTCTCAGCACTTTGCCGCCAAGCGAGGTGTCGTCCTGCGGGGTCGTGCCGATGGCGGCGTCGCCCGTGCCCAGCCACAGCAATCCATCTGGCCCAAAACGCGGCCGGCAGCCGCTGTGCCGCCCGGTGCTGTAGGGCATCCCCGTCACGATGTCCTTGCGCGCGAGCACCGCGCCTCCGTCCGGGGTGCGCAACGTCAGTCGCAGTAGTCGAACATCGTTGTCGCCCCCCGCGTTCGACGTAGTGCAGACGTAGACGTAACCGTTGTTGGAAAAGTCCGGGTCGACCTCGAGCCCCATCATGCCGCCTTCGCCCCTAGGCACCACGTCGTCCGGTGCCACGACGAACGGCGCCGAGTCGACGCCGTCGACATAGACGTTTAGACGGCCGGGCCGCTCGGTCACCAAGACCGTCCCGTTCGGAAGCCAGGCGATGTCCCATGGCTTATCGAGACCGGCGATGAAGTCATCGACCTCTAGTCGTATGTCGGTCGGCCCGCCGGTACCGCTGCAGCCTCCTGCGTCGCAGCCGTCACCGCCACAGCCCGTCACTAGAACGCATAGGGAGAGGAGGGATGGACCAAGGAAGCGCGACACCGGAGCGGTCATGTTCATATTCGGGTATCTTGGGCCGACACCGGCGAGCGCGCTAGACCTGGCCGGTGATGCCGGGTGCCGGCCGATTCGTAGCTCACTGCCGAAACGGCCAAGCTCGCAGCGACTTCAATGTGGAATCGTGAGTATTCCTGGTCTCAGCGTCGTCGGTACGCTACGTCGCCACCAGTCATGACTTCAGCCATTCCCACTCGCATCGTTCCGAGCGTCGCACCCGCCGATCGGACCCCTCGCCAGGTCGCGCAGGAATTCCACAAGCTTCTCGATTCAGGAGCGAAGCTGCGCATCCGCCGGTGAAGCCAAGGACGACCCGAGCAGGGCTGCTCTGAGCTGCGGGGTACACGCCCAAGTACGAGATCTCACTTTTCGACACGCGTTTCTTTCTGACCAACGTCCGGCAGAATCCCGCGCTTCGTTTCTTCGTGGCCTATGTCGTGCAGCGTCATCCGCAGACGGGCCGAACGGAGATCTTTCCGCGAATCTTCTACAAGGACTTGTCTCTGATCTGGCGTGCTGCCTCGCATGTGATCGCGACCGATGGTGATTTCTGGATCGGCAAAGGAGACGTCAAGGTCCTGGCTCGGGGCGGTTATGAAATCACGGAGTGCGTCGAGTCGACCACGGATCTGCCTTTTGAAATGCAGACCGCGCTCGAAACGCTCAATCGAAAAACGCGGCATGCGCTAAACGACGAGGAAGCGCTCTACCTTCTGCTCCGAAGTGCGCCGAGCTCGCGAACCGCGCCGTATCGAGATTTTACTGAGCCACGGCGAAAGGCGGCGGCCGATCGCCGGAACCTGATCAACGGCGGTCGCAGCATTGCTTGGTTCACACGCAAGAACGACCCGACCTCACTCAAGATCGTCGATGGCTTCGAGCCAGACTTCGCAAACGGCATCGTGGAAGTCAGTGAGCTGAAAAGTGCGATGTACGGTGGAAACCTGCAGAGGTTTCGCATCCTCTCGCGCAATCGAAAGGTACAGTACCTGTTCGTGGCAGCCCCAAAGCATGTTTGGATCATTCCGCCTCAAGCCACCACGACGGAGCTCTCTTCGTTCGGAGTTCGCACCATCGATGTCGTCGCCGACGAAGACCTGTTCGTGCCGGGCTTCGAGTATCACTACTTCGACGAAGAAGCCGATCCCTCGGAGCACTTCAGTCAAATCCCGGAAGGTTATGCCGGGGAATTGTGTGAGCACGACAACGATCGCGCCGATGCGTCGGCGTGGCTCGACCCGATTCCCGTGATCCGGGAGTTTCGGCGCAAAGTGATGGGTTCGAAGCGCAAAAGGGGGTTGTCCGCCAAAGCCTTCCAAGGGTAGAAGAGCTTGAGAGCCGCCCCCTCCCGATGTCGCACACTTTCTACGAACGCCTTTCTGCTTTGGATGCCTCCTTCCTCGGTTTCGAGGAGCACAACACGCACTGGCACGAAGCGGCGGTCATGGTCTTCGACGCAGGGCCCCTACGGACCGAAGACGGAGGGCTCGATTTCGAGAAGATTCTCGAAAACTACGAGTGGTGTTTCGATCGCGTGCCCCGCTATCGACAACGGCTCCTCAAGATTCCCGTGTTCGATCATCCGATTTGGGTCGACGACGAGAGCTTCAACGTTCGCTACCACGTTCGACAAATCGCACTTCCGCAACCGGCCGACGAGCGCGTCCTGAAACGCGTCTGTGGGTATTTGCTCGAGCTCCCTCTCGACATCGACAAGCCGCCCTGGGAAGTCTGGGTCGTCGACGGCGTCGAGAATGATCGATTTGCACTGGTCACCAAGATCCATCACTGCATGGCCGATGGCATCTCGGGGATGAGCATCATCCAGACGCTTCTGGGCCGCCGTCCCTTCGAGCGAAAGGGCAGGCCGACCCCCTGGAAACCACGTCCCGCGCCGCAGCGCACCGAGCTCGTCGCCACCGAGCTCGTACGCCGCATCCAAGCGCCGTTCCAACTCCTCGCGCCGCTGCGGCGGCCGAGCGCCGCATTGCAAGAGGCGCGCGATGTCGTCCAGGGGCTCATGGAGGCGTCGAAGCTTGGCTGGCGGGCCGCGACGAAGACGCCGTTCAACCCAGACAACGTTGGACCGCACCGCCGTTTTGACTGGACCGAAGTCTCGATGAGCGAGATCAAAGAAGTGAGGTCAGGGCTCGGCGGCACGATCAACGACGTCGTGTTGACGACGGCGGCTGGCTCGTTTGGACGATACCTCCGCGAGCATGCAACCAGCACCGACGACATCGACTTTCGAACCCTGATTCCCGTCAACGTCCGCAGGAACACGGAGAAGGGTCTCGGCAATCGCGTTGCGATGATCATGGCCCAGCTTCCGGTCGGTGAGCTCGACCCGACCGCGCGCCTCGAGCGGGTGATTGAAACCACCCAGGAGCTCAAGCGCAGCAAGCAAGCGCTCGGAGTCTCCTGGCTCGAGGGCCTCGCCGATCGCGTCGGTGGTCGATTCTTCGCCCAGCTCAGCCGTTCGGCCACTCGACACCGACCATTCAATGTCGTCGTCACCAACGTTCCTGGCCCGTCGATGCCGCTCTACTTTCTAGGCTCAGAGATGCAGGCGATCTATCCCATGATGCCGCTCTTTCCGAATCAGGCCCTCGCGCTTGCGGTGCTCAGTTACGCGGGCAAGGTCTTCTGGGGTTTCAATTCGGATTGGGACGCGCTACCGGACGTTCACAACATCGTGGAGGGCATCGGCGAGGAGTTCCGCGACCTTCACACGGCCGCCCAGGCCAGCGTCTGCAGCAAGCCAAGCATCGACCGCAATCCCCCCTCGGAGTTGAAATGAGTGAATCAGGTACCGGTCTTCCGCTGAGTCTGCGCAAGAGAGACATTTTCTTTGTGTGCTGTTTTTCGTTCTTTGCGTTTTCGTCCTTCTTCTCGGACTCCTGGCACGCACTAGGGTTGCTCGAGGGGGACGGGTTCTGGCCTGCTGCAAACCGCTGGTACGGCGAGTTGGCGCAGGACCATTTCTTTGAGATCGGTCATCAATTCGTCCGGGTCAATACCGGCATCTCCGGCATGATCTTCGGGCCGTTCTATCTCGTGCTCGTCTATGCGTTCATCAAAGGGAAGAACTGGATCCGTCCGATGGCGCTCGTCTACGTCGGCGCGATGCTGCATGGCTGCACTGAGTTCTTGATTTACGAGTACTGGATTGGGCCGCCGCCGGGCAAGCCGTTGATCTTCTGGGCCTTCAACGGGCCCTACTGGGTCGTTCCATTCCTGCTAGGCGTTCGGATGTGGAAGCCCAATCCGTTCGGGTCACCTTCAGCGTGACCGCCGTTCACTCGTCCGTGGAAGTTCAGGCGCAGTGGGCGCTGCTAGGACCTTGCCGCGGGCGTTTTACCTTCGCGCCTGGTTTCACCTTCGCGCTTGGATCCCACCTTCGGAATTGAGCGCGTGGGTTTCGTTTGTCGGGGCGGGCAACGGCGCGCTCGAAGCGCTGTGCAGCGCTCGCCGAAATATCGACCGTCGAGCTCTTAGGGGAGACGCGAATCGCACCAACCACCTCGCTCGACACGTCGCCTCGCCGGCAGATCATCGCCAGAAGCTTCCTTGTGTCGGCACCGGCCTGTTCGCCCCAGCTGACTTGATAGGTGATGAAATCACCTTGTGGCCGTTTCCGCGATTGTCCCTTTGGACTCGCCTTGCGCGGGCTGCGCTCGTGGCGCGCGGGCTTCGCATCGTCTCGGACGCGCTTTGGAGTGCCCTGGCTGCGCTTCGTTTCTCGTTTGAGTAGACAGGCTACGAGCTCGGTGGGCGAATGCTTTGCGAGTAGCCGCTCGGCCAGAGCCTTTGCCCTGCTATCCGGTTCCTCGGCCTCATTGGCGAGGTCCCGCAGAAAGCTCTCGCCAGTCCGCTCGTCGGCGGCTGCGAAGATCTCCTCCGGCGTCGGAATGGGGACCAGACGTGCATCCACGCGCGCGGCGCGCAGCGTGCTCTGGACTCGTCGCTCGGCGCGCGCGGCCGCGAACAGCACATTTGTACCGCGCCGTCCGGCACGCCCGGTGCGTCCGCTTCGGTGGGTGAAGACATCTGCGTTGTCGGGGAGGTCGACCTGAATCACCCGGCCGATGTCCTGGACGTCGAGGCCGCGCGCCGCGACGTCGGTCGCGACGAGGTAGCGAATGGTGCCATTCCGAAACTGTGTGAAGGTCGCGGTTCGTTCCCGCTGGGTCATTTCGCCGTTCAGCGCACGCGCGGCGAGGCCGGCTGCGCAGAGCTCATCGGCAAGTCGGACCGTTTCCGTTCGGGTTCGGACGAACAGCAGAGTCTTGTCTTCCGGGTAGCGGAGCAAGACGTTGATCGCCGCATGGAATCGATCGGCCTGGCGGACGTGCATCACGAGATGCTCGATGTCTGCGTTCGCCTTGCCGAGCGCCGTGCCCTGCACCGAGACGGCGTCTTGCTGGAGCCGGTCCGCAAGCCTTACCACTGCGCGTGGGAACGTCGCGGAGACCATGTGGGTGCGACGAACCTCGGGAGCGAAACCGAGGATGCCGTCGAGCTCTTCCTCGAAGTTCATGTCGAGCATCTCATCGGCTTCGTCGAGCGCGATCGTCTCGAGCCGATCGAGCTTGAGCGCGCCGGCCCTCAGATGATCGAGAAGACGACCAGGAGTGCCAATGACCACCTGGGGAAGAGTGGACAGTTGGTAGCGCTCCTGCATCACGCTCGTGCCCCCGGTCACCACGAGCACCCGGGCGCCAAGTGGTTCGTACAGCCAGCGAAGCTCTCGCCCAAGCTGGCCCGCAAGCTCGCGCGTCGGGGCAATGAGCAGGGCCACCGGGGCGGCGGGAGCGGACTTGCGAGACTTTTTCGGCGGCGCGATGGCCGCGGCGATCGCAACGGAGGGTGCGAGGAGCAGGCCGAGGGCCACGGTCTTTCCCGATCCGGTTTGGGACGAAATCCGCAGGTCACGACCCGCCAATTCGGGGTCCAAAATGGCCTGCTGAATGGCGGTGAAGCTCTCAAAACCGGCGTTGCGCAACGCGGCGCCGAGGCCCGCAGGGGCCTGCTCTAGGGAAAGTAACTCAGACATGAAGCGACTGGTCTTAGCACAGACTTCCCAAAGCACACGGCGAGGCCTCAAGAGCGGCGCAAGCGCGGGGAGCCACCGAGTTTTTCTTAGTCAATTTGGGCGATGAGATACGATGACCCGGTGGCTTTGGAACGTCGGTGGGGCGCTGCGTCGATCCTCCTTGCTCTTCTAACGGTCTTGGTTTTCATCCCTGGGCTGAGCGACGAGTTCACCTGGGATGACAACGGGCTCATCCGCACGAACCAGAACATTCAGCGTCCCGAGCGCTAAGGCGAAGCGCTGACGAGCGATTTCTGGAACGTTTCGAGCGACGCCCGCAAGCCAACGAGACCTACAATCACCTGTATCGGCCGCTCGTCACGTTTGCGTACATCGTTCAGTTCCGCCTGTTCGGGCTGCACGCCGCCGGGTACCGCGCGATCAGCCTGGCCCTTCACCTGCTTTGCTGCATCCTCGCGTTTTTTTGGTTGCGACGGCGCCTCCCGCCCAGCGCAGAGACCCATCGCTTGTTTGCCGTCGGCCTCGGCGCCGCCGTCTTCGCGCTTCATCCAAGCCGCGCCGAAGCGGTTTCGTGGATATCGGGAAGCACCGAGCTCTGGATGTGCGCGCTGGTGCTCTTGGCCGCCGTCGCGTTCGATTCGAAGCGCAACTGGCTGGCGGGGATTCTTCTCGCCCTGGCGCTTTTCGCGAAGGAGTCAGCGATCGTTGCGGCGCCATTGCTCCTGGCCGATCGATTCTTGCTCCAGGGACGTCGCGAACGGTCGGCATCGATCGCTCTCGTCGCGCCCGTCGTCGTTGCGCTGCTCCTCCGCGTTTGGGCAGTCGACGTCGGGCTGCCCACCGGCCAGATCCGCGGCGCTCTACCGCGGGCCCTCGCCTCGTTTGGATTGTACATGCCGCAGATCTTCTCGCCCTGGAATCCGACCGCATTCCCAGGGATGCGGCTCTACGAATGCGGGCGCGGTGAGGTCCTGCCGGCCGCGTGGTGGATTGGGGGGACGCTAGTACTCGGTGCGCTTATCCTCTTGGGCGTCGCGGCCTCCCGGAGGCAAGCGTGGCGTCCCGTATTCGCCGACGCTCTCTGGGTCGTCGTTCCACTCCTGCCGGTGGTCAACTTGATCGATCTCGGAAGCCGAAACCTCACGGCGGACCGTTTTCTCTACCTTCCGATGCTCGGGGTCGCCTCCCTTCTTGCCCGCGGGCTGCTGTGGATGCTTCAGAAGCGCGCATCGCTCGGCAGGCTGATCGCAGTCGTCGCCTCTGTGGTCGTCTTGGGTTTCGCGGTTGTGACTTCGCTTCATGCGCGAGTCTTCGCCTCGTCGTCTTCGCTTTGGGAGTACGAGGCGACGCGGAATCTGGAAAATCCGTTCGCCTTGCACGCCGTCGGAACCGCCCGAACGCGCGCGGGTCTCAGAAATAGCGGCTTCGCGTACCTCGAGGAAGCGCACGCACTGGCGGCGCGTACCTGTGTCCGTGACGATGAGCTGCGCGCGGCCAAAGATCTCGCCTGGGCCCTTGCACTTCGGACGAGTCCCGATGAGCAGAGCACCTGATCTCCAGTACACACTTCCGCGGGCGACGGTCGAAGCGCGGCTCGGCAACGTCAATGCGGCGACGCAGATCGTACTGGAACAGGCCTCGGGTTCGGATCCGCTGCACGCTCTGTCGGAGAACCTCAGGAACCGTTTGGTTGCGGCGCAAGGGCGTCTCGAGCAGGCCCTGCGCGAGCTGGCGCAGGAGCGCGCGGGCGCGGCTGCGGATGCCGATGGGCTTCGCACCGTGCTACTGATCCTCCGCGAGATGCTTTCGCGGACCGATCTGCCAAGCGATGCACAGGCGAGACTGGTCCGATACGCCCTCGGATTCGGCCAAGCGCCAAACGACCTGGCCGGACTGCTTCCCGACATCCGAACCGTCTTCGACGCCCTTCGCGCCTACGAATCCGACGCGCCCGTCGACCTCGCTGCGCTCGAGCGGCAGAGCGCCAACGCCAGACAGCTTCCACGCTTCATCGAGCTTGCGAAAGCCAGGGCCGACGTCCGGCGCTTCGACGAGCAGCTTCGGGCTCCAGCCGGAATGCAAGACCGATAGTCCAGCGCTTGGTTCACGAAGCCGTTGCCAGCCGGCCTAGGCCTCCTTCGACGGGGGGATCGAAGTGCACATCGATCTGTGGGAACGCGATGACGATCCCTTCTCGTTTCAGCGCCAACCGGACCCTAAACGTCACCGCGGCTCAGCAACGTGCTGGGCGCGACTAAGGTGCCTCGCTATCTGGACGAGGTCACGCTAATCTCTCTTTGGGTCAGGAGGCACCGATGATTCCAGACGAGACTGTGGCGTACGCCATCGCGACTTGGGTTCGTTTCAACGAGGATGTCACCGATGTTCTGCTTCGCGCCCTCTCCGGGGCGTTTGCCCTCGTGGCCGCTTCCGACGGCGAGATCGCGCCGTCGGAGGTCGACGGTTTCGTCGACATGCTGCGGGGCAAAGCGGATGTATTTTCCGGCCTAGACTTCGAGGCACTCGAAAGCACCTTTCGTGAACTGACCGAGGCGCTGATCGCGAATCCCGAAGATGGTCGGCAGCGTGCGCTTGATTGCATCAGGCGCGTCGCAGGCGATCCGGTCAGAAGCGAGTTGGTCCGAGGCGCGGCTGCAATCGCAGTCGCTTCCGATGGCCGCCTACGGGTGACCGAGGAAACCACCCTGCAAGAGATCTCCACAGCCCTGGGTCTTGCGAACGCCGGCTGACGTTCGCCGCGATGGGCCGCCTCGCGCTACTTGGCGCCAGCGCTGGGAGGGGCTTCCTCCGGCTCAGTTCCGTGGTTGCCTTCATGGGCATCTCCACCAAGCCAGCCCTTCGAGCGAAAGAACAAGACGAGCCCGATCGCGGTGAGCCCCATCACTCCGAGTGCGAAGAGATATCCGTAGCGCCACCGGAGCTCCGGCATGTTCCAGGGTGAAAGGTCACCGTCGAAGTTCATTCCATAGAGCCCCGCGATGAAGCCAAGCGGCATGAAGACCGTCGCGATGATGGTCAAGACCTTCATGACTTCGTTCATTCGCATGCTCACGTTGGACAGATGCATGTCCATGAGGCTCGAGGCGAGCTCTCGGTTCGTGTCGAGAGCCTCCATCAGCTGGACGGTGTGATCGTGACAGTCTCGGAGGAAGATGTGCGTATCGCCCTGGGGATCGCTGGCGTCGGTCCGGGCCATGGAGGCCAGGACCTCTCGGGTTGGGGCGACCGCGCGACGCAGGGCACGCAAATCATGACGAACGGCGTGAATCTCGGCGACGACATTCTCGGTCTGGTTTGCCAGCACTCTGCTTTCAATTTCTTCCAGCCGGTCGGAATAGCTCTCTACGACCGGGTAGAAGGTCTCGACGATCGCATCGAGCACAGCATAGGCGAGGTAGGCGCCCCCGCGTTGGCGGATTCTCCCCTTCCCATTCCTGATTCGGTCGCGGAGGGCGTCGAAGCAATCACCCGGCCGCTCTTGAATGGTGATCACGAAGCGATCGCTAACGAACATGCTCACTTGCTCGAGATCGAGGTGTGGGCCCAGCGAGGGCATGCGAAGCACGATGAAATCGATGTCGCCGTAGTCCTCGAACTTGGGCCTTTGATGGAGGTTCACTACGTCTTCCAACGCGAGCGCATGAAGGCCAAACATCTCGCCGAGCTGAGACAACGTGTCAGGGTCACCGAGGCCATCGATGTTGATCCAACTGACGCTTGTGCGCCTGTCGTGAAGCGATTTTAGACCGGAAACATGCTCAATCGGGCGCTCCTCGACTCGATCTGCGTCGTAGGAGATGGCGCGAATGACGGCAGGCGGCGCGCCCGGGACGGCGGTGATGCTCCCAGGCGCCAAGCCGAGCGTCTGGGGTCGCCGCCTGCGCAAAGCGGTGCGCTTTCGCTTTCGATGTACCTTCTTGGCGATGGGGGTCTCCTTGCGTTCCGCGGGGTCATCTGACGTCGCCATCTTTGCCATGTCAAGCTCGTCTCGTTGCTTTCGCCCCTCGCTCTGGAAGGAATCATCTGCTAGTGCGCCGCTCGAGGGCTGTCTATACTTGCGCCGAATCGGATGCCGATGACCAATTCCAGCGATCGTCTGTGGCTCATGCTGACGCTGGTCGGTTGCTGCTGGGCCTCCTCTGCCGACGCCCAAGCACCCGCTGCAAAGGGGGCGGGCGGGGATGCTGGGGTCCCGACCGTTTCGCTCGAAGCCGAGGACGCCAAGGCTCCAAGTATCCGGGAGCTACGGGACCAGACGAAGCAGATCCGACAACTCATGGTTGGGCGCTTGGATATAGCGGTCGACCCGCAGACGCTCTTCATGGTCGACCTCGGCGCGCCGAAGGCCAACCCAGATCTCGAGCTGCTGCTGCGAGAGCTCGAGCAAGACGCCAAGCAAGGAGGGCGTCCATCCGGCCGCAAGCGCCTTCGCCAAACGCCGGGCTCCGAGGACGCGTTGGAAAAGGCGCATCGTGAGCTGGTACAAGCACAGGCGTCGTTTCTCGCTCTGCCGCCTTTGAAGCGTGACGCGATTCTTTCCAGGCACGAAGCCCGACGCCGGGAGGCTTTTGCCCGGGCCATCTCGGCCCAGGCAAAGGCCGAGATGCTCGCGCAGCTCGAGGAGCAAATCGCGCAGTTGGACGCGTTTCTCGCTGGAGACTTGGACCCTTCGATCGATCCACGACCACTTCTGGAAATCGACCCGGCCGAGCTAGCCGACCTGGCGGCAGACTCCGAACGGCGCCGCCGGTTTCTAGACCAGAGCTCGAGGGGGCCCATACCCGCCGCCGCCAAAGACGACCTGGACGGGCAATTGAACGCTGCGAAGCAGCGGCGCGATATGCTCTGGCTTCGATTTCTCGAGCTCGACGACGCCGAGCGTGGGCGCCTGCTGTCAAAGTATGCGCAAAGCAGCGTTGAACCGTCCGAAGCGCTGGCCAAGCAGATCAGTGGTGCCGAGCAAGCCGCCAAAGACGCTGCTTCGGAACGTGCGGTCGCGCTCGTCGACTCACAGGAGGCCAAGACCGAGTCGCGCCGACTGATCGCAGATCGGCGCGCTCAGCTCTTGAGCGTCAAGGAGGCTCAAGCCCGCTTCAAAGCGGAGCTTGCGAACAGCCGGGTCAAGGTCGAGGCGACGACCGAATCCGCGCTCGCATGGAACCGGCGAGTTCGAGAGTTGCAAAGCACGATGCCGGCCGGGGAGGCCAGGGCGAGCGAAGCCGACAACCTCTACCGGGGGCTCACCAAAGATCTCAGCGGCGCGCGCGACGATTTGAGTAGCGCGCTCGATGCCGTGAGATCTGAACCGAGTGGAGTCGCTCTGCCCCCCAATGCGGATTTCGATCAGCTTCCTGCCGACATCGACAACCCTGCTACACGCCAGCTCCGAACCGAGCTGGACAAGTTTGCTGTCGAGCTCCAAGCCGAGGAAGCCGAGCTCAGATGGGATCGCGCCAAAGCGCTTCGCGATGCGATCGTGATCATGAATCAAGCTCGCCTTCGCCTCTTTGAGATGCTCAGCGAGACTCGGCGGGACAGTCTCGAGGGCTTCGGGCCCGACGGCGTCGCCCAGGTCAAGCGCGAGCTCGACCAAATCATCCTCGAGGTTCGCTTCCACTTGCTCGCTGTGCCGCGGGAGGCAGCCCGTCAGTATCGGCAGCTTCGATCCGCGCCCGGGCCGGTGGTCTTCAGCCTGTTCCAGCTGTTGTTCCTGGTGCTTGTGTTTCGCTGGTGGCGAAGGCGTGCCGACGACACGCTCGAGCAATCGCGGCGGGCTTGGCTTCAGAAGCGGCCCCAGACTCATTTCACCCGTGGGATTTCCACCTTCGTTTGGTACGTGCGTCGAATCCGAAAGTCACTGGAGTGGCTGGCGTTTTTCGCGGTCTTGTCGATCTTGATCGCGAAAGCGGGCCGACTGCCCGAGACGAAGTATGTCCAGATCGTCATCCTGTGGCTGTTGGCCGGCAGGTTCGTCGTCGAGCTGATCGACGCGACAGCCAGTCGTCAGGGTTTCTCGAGCGAGTCGTCCGCCAAGCTGCGCTTTCGCTCGCTGCGCCTGGTCGGCGTGAGCGTCGTTGCAGTGGGGTTGATACTTTCGCTAACCGTCGCCACCGTCGGCAAGGGCGCCATCTATGCTTGGGTCGTCAGTTCGTTTGGCTTTCTCGCCATTCCAGTCTTCCTAGTGCTGATCGTCTGGTGGAAAGACACCATCTTCGAGCGCGCGAAAGACCGTGAGACGTCTCGCCTGTTGCAGTGGGTCTCGCGGCACGACCATGGGCTGCTCACCTTTCCGGCTGCAGCGATTGGTGGCGTGTATCTTCTCATCGAAGGAGTCGCCGGGTTTGTCGTTCGCCGAGTGAGCGACCTCGCGCCACTCCGTCGGGTCTTCGCCTACTTGTTTCGACGTGGCGTGGAGAAAAACAAGACGGCTACGCCAGCGGAGTACGGCACCGAGCCGATTCCCGCTGAGGTCTACGAGGCCTTGGCACCCCGTCCTCAGACTCCACCCGAGCTTCTCACTTCGTACATGTCCGAGAGCGTTCATGCGATTCGCGCGCTCGTTCGGTCGGACCGCGACGCCATCGTCGCGGTGGTCGGGGAACGCGGGCTCGGGAAAACCACGTTCCTCAACCGCGTCACGAACGACCTCGAACCAGGTGGCCTCTGTGCGGTACAATGCCAACCCGGTGGCTTCGCCGCGCTCTTGGTCGAGTTTGCGCGTGCCCTCGGCCTGTCGGAGACGGCGACCGAGGAAGACGTCATCGCATCCTTAGCTGAGCGGGCTCCCAGTGTGATTCGCGTCGATGACGCGCAGAGGCTCGTTCGGCCGCTCATCGGTGGCTTGGAAGCGATCGATCAGCTCATCCAGCTCACGCGCCGCGTAAGCCGGCAGACCTCATGGCTGATCGCCATTGGAATGCCGGCCTGGCAGTACCTTCGGCGAGCGCGCGGAGACCGTGCGGCGTTCGACCAAGTCATCGAGCTCCAACGTTGGGAAGAGAATCAAGTCGCCTCGCTCATCGAGCAGCGCAGCGCGGCCGCAGGGGTCGTGGCAAGCTTCGAACGCTTGGTGGTGCCACGCCAGGTCAGAACCTCCCCCGTTTCTGACGAAGAGCGCACCAAGCGGGACTTCTACCGCATTCTCTGGGACTACTCAGACGGCAATCCAGAGGTCGCTCTACACTTTTGGAGAGAGTCGCTGTATCGGCGCCCCGACGATGAGACGGTGCACGTTCGGCTCTTCTCGGGGCCGTCGGCGAGTCAACTCGACGATTTGCCCGCGACTTTCTACTTCGTGTTGCGCACAGTCGTTCAGTTGGAGCTGGCCGTCGAAGAAGATGTGGTGACCTGCACAGACCTGAGCTCGGCGGAAGTTGCAGACGCCCTCCGTGCCGCTCGTGTCCACGGCTACATCAAGGGGGATGGACATCTTTTCGAGATCGACCTTCAATGGTATCGCGCGATCATCAGTATCCTTCGCAGAAAGCATCTGTTGCTGCTCTGAGGTATTCGGCATGAAAATACGCAAACCAATCATCGTCTCTGCCGCGATCCTCGCCCAGTGGTTCGCCCCGGCGTTGGCTCTAGCGCAGGAGCCGAGCGACGAGGAAGTGATTTCGCAGATCAGCCAAGCCATTCGCTGGGGCGGAGTCGTCACATCAATCCTCATCATCATCGCGGTTTGGGTTGGGCTTCGTTTTTTCAACAACTTCGTCGAAAATCTAGGAGACCAGTTCACAGCGCGTCGAATGCTCTTTCAGAAGGTCGGCACGATCGTCCAATTCTTCGTCTACATCGGAACGATCGGGACCGTCATCACGCTCAGCGTCCACTTCGATGCCCAGGTCCTCACCCTGCTCGGTGGTACGGCGGCGGTTGCCGTGGGCTTCGCCGTTCGCGATCTGGTCGCTTCGTTCATCGCAGGCATCATGATCATGATCGACCAACCGTTCCAAGTCGGCGACCGAGTCGCGTTTGGTGGCGAGTACGGAGACATCACCGCGATCGGCCTTCGATCGGTGCGGCTCCAGACATTAAATGACAACACCGTGACCATCCCCAACAACAAGTTCCTGACCGACATGACCTCATGTGGGAACTACGGCGCCCTCGACATGCAGGTCGTCATGGACTTCTTCATTGGGCTCGACCAAGACGTGACCAAAGCGCGCGAGATCGTGACCGAGGCCGGGCTCACCAGCCGCTATGTCCATCTTCCGAAGCCCGTCGTCGTGCTCGTCAACCAGGTCATCCAAGACAGCTACGTCGCGGTGAGGCTTCAGCTCAAGGCCTATGTGCTGGACACCCAATACGAAAAGGCGTTCGAGACGGACGTGAACCTCAGGGTCATGCGTGCGTTCGAGCAGAACCAAATCGCCCCACCCGCAATCCTCCACCGGACGATTTCGGGAGACCGCCGCATGGAGCCGGTGCCCGCCTGAGGGCCGATGCGCCCGCGTTAGAAGCCGCGCGTTTCGCCGATTCGCAGCAACCAGGCGGCCTCGTCTCCAAGAGCTCCTTCGGACGCCGCCTTTTTGAAGCGCTTGGGCGGTTCGTCGAGAGGCTCGTCGGAGAGCTTGAATGTGCCGTAGTGCATGGCGACGGCCGCCCGCGTGCGAAGGTCGATGGCCGCTTGCACAGCTTCTTCCGGATTCATGTGCGAAGCCTTCATCATCTCGCTCGGCTCGTAGGCGCCGATCGGAAGCGCTGCGAGGTCGAACGGACCTAGCGCCTCGGCAATCCGGACAAATCCGTCGAAGTAGCCGGTGTCGCCCGCGAAGAAGAACTTACGCTCGGCGCCGATCACGGCCCAGGACGACCAGAGCGCCTCGCGATCGTCGCCGATGCCACGCTTGCTCCAGTGCTGCGCGGGCAGGCAGTAGACGCGCACCCCTTCGTGCTCGACGTGCTGGCCCCAGTCGAGCTCATCGACGTTTTCGATTCCGTTCTCGCGAAGGAGGTCGCCGTTCTCTAAAGGAACATAGAAGCGCGTGTTCGGATCCCGCTCCGACAGCGTGACCAAGCTTGCAAGGTCGAGATGGTCGTAGTGATTGTGCGAGACCACCACGAAATCGATGGGCGGAAGGTCGTCGATCGCGACACCAGGCTCGACGATTCGCTCCGGTCCCGCGAAGGAGACCGGACTCGCTCGGTCCGACCAGATCGGATCGGTGAGAAACGTGATATGGCCCATCTGAACGAGTAGGGTGGCGTGACCAATCCAAGTCACCGTGGGCTCGCTGTGCTTCGCGTTTTCGCGCAGCCAGGCGCCATCGTTGGGCACCCGATCGAGCGCGCTCGGGATCGTGGTGAAAGAGCTCGCAATGCGCCGGAGGAAGAAGGGCAGCGTCACAGAGGCGCTGACCCCGGGCATCGCCCCCGAGAAGTTCATGAATCGACCGTCCTCCTGCGAGGAGCTGGGCCGAGGGCGTCCTCGAAGGGGGAGGCGCCTGCCGGAGAGACGAGAGTCATCGCGAAAATCGCGACGATGCGGTTGAGAGAGTTGCGGGTACGGACCATGGAGTCTTTGGAATCTGGGGCTGCGATGGTCGAAACGTAAGGTGTCGAGAAGAATACACGGCACCGCCGCTACAGATGCGGCTTTTTGCGTCTGAGCGAGGCGCGACCTATGAGCTGGGAGGAGACCATGAGCGTTGTGCCATCGCCGTCGATTCGCCTCTCCGGACCCTGGAATCGTGACCGCGTTCAGGAGTACCTGGCGGAGACGTGCATCCCCATGCGGCTCGCAGCGAACACCGACACCGGTTTCCCGATCGTCCTGTCCCTTTGGTTCCTGGCCGAGGAGGACGAGCTCCTCGCCGTGGTCCACCGGGACGCGCGAATCGCGAAGCGCTTGAGGGCGGACGCCCGCTGTGCGTTCGAGATTGCCCCCGACGAGCCCCCTTACCGCGGTGTACGGGGACAAGCCACGGCCAGCCTCGACCCGGATGGAGCCGCTGCACTGCTCGAACGTCTCCTCGAGCGCTACCTCAGCTCGACCGACTCCAGCCTCGGCCGCTTTTTGCTCGCGCGCGCCGACGAAGAGCTCATCGTTCGTCTCCGCCCAAATTGGATGGCTTCCTGGGACTACAGCCGACGCATGGAAGACGCGGTCGAGCGCTGAAGGAGACACCCTGCGCAGCGCAGTCAGCGTCGTGCCAAGATCACCTCGGCGAGCCCATCGAGACGTCCGACGAGAAACCGCTCTGACGGGCCGTAGTCGGACGCCTGGCTTCGAATGACGTCCAAGTATGCGCGTACGAAACGGGGCCGCTGATACTCCTGGATCCGCACAACTCCGTGCAGCGCTTCGATGGTTTCCGCACTCATCAGGCGGCCCGTCGCTACGTGCATCCGAAACACCCAGTCGATCCACTTCGGCTCACGAAGCCCACGCGCCAACTCGATCGCATTTCCGATGGCAGTCTGGAACACCGTATTAGCGTCGTCGTCATCGGACCTGCCAGACGACGTCTCGCGCATCGCTCGCCCCAAGAGCGTGTCCATGAACGGAAGCAATATCCGTTCGGCTTCCTCGAACCGGCCCATGCTGATCGCCTTGGCCGCGATGCCCCCCATGACGTCGCGAGCCTTGGCCGTGCCAGTTTCTTCAGGGTCGTTCCAGGACGGTGGCATCGAGGGCCGACGCGGTTCTTTGTATGTGTCACGAGCCGCCGATGCGAGTCGTTTGCCGCACTCCCCGCAAAAACGCTTTGAGGCTCCATTGACAGCACCGCAGCCCCCGCAGATCACATGGGGCCCGGTCTCTTGCTGGTCCGTCATCTTGGCCGGGTCGATCAGGATGAGCTCTTGCGGGCCGATGTAAATGCGATCCATGTGCGTCAAGCGGCACCGCCGATCGATGGCTGCACCGTTTACGACAACCCCGTTCCGGCTGCCCAGGTCTTCGATGAAGACCGCCGTCGGCTCCACGTGAAGCACCGCGTGCCTACGCGACACCAACTCGTCCGCAAGGGAAAGGCTGCACTTCGAGCTACGCCCGATGGAGAACTCCCCAAGCGGCAGCTCAAGATGGGTCGATTGATACCGAAGTCTGAACCGTGACATCCCCGTTACACCCCAACTGCATTCTATCGGATAGACCAGAACAGATACAAAAAGACCCTAGAATCGAGCAAATTGGGTCACGAGCGGCGTACAACACACGCGAATGGGGCACCAGGCGTGCAATCTCGAAAACGTCGAGCGGACGCGCTACGCCGATTCGCCGACCGTGCCATCATGGTCTTCGCCTCCTTGCGCGTGGCCTTCGTCCAGCTGCAGGAGTCGGTCGTCTAGCTGCTGCTCGAGACGATAGAAAACCTTTCGGTCGACGAGCCCGTCGGCGTGGGCGCTGCGGATCGCATCTTTCTCGACGGCCAACAGGTGTCGTCGCAGGGCTCGTTGCTCTTGCGCGAGGAACGCTGCCTGGTCGGCGTGCATCGCACGCAAACCGGATTCGAGGGCCTCGATCCTATCTAGGTAGCCCGCATGCACCTGCTCCAGCACCGCCGGCGCCACCAAACGCTTGGCCTTCATGGCTCCCAGCTCATCGAGCGCAGCCTGCGCGGCCATGAGCTCGGCGGCGTGCTCCTCGTATTCCGGTTTGGCTTTCGAGCCAACGATCAGGCCGAGTCGCCGCAAGAGAGCCGGCATCGTCAGTCCCTGACCGAGCAGGGATAGCAACACCACCCCAAACGTGAGGTTCAGGATCAGCTCCCGGTGCACGAAGTCCCTTGGCAGCGCCAGTGCCAGGACCATCGAGAGCCCGCCCCTAAGCCCGCCCCAGGTCAAAATCGTCGCCCATGAAAGCGGCAGCCGCTCGTTCTTGCCGAGAAGCCTGAGTACCCCGTACTTCGCAAAAATCACGAGGCCTCGACTCGAGGTGACCGCCACCCAGGCGATCAGAATGGGCGCCCAGTGGTGGAGCAAAGAACGTGATGTGGATCTCGAAGCCGACCAAAAGGAAGACGAACGAGTTCAGAACGAACGAAGTGTATCACCAAAACGAATCGACCGCGACGCGTGTCGAAGCCGACATTCCAATGCGGGAGCTCCAATTGCCGGTCAACATACCGGCCACGACGCAGGCGATGACGCCCGAGAAATGAAACGATTCGGCGATGATGAAGGCACCGTAGGCTACGAGCACCGTCAGGGTGATTTCAACGGTTGGCTCCGTGATCGTGCGCGTGATGACCCCGCCCAGAATGCCAACGCCGGCGCCGATCAGGGTCGCGAATCCGACCACTTTGAGGAACTCCAATGCCGCGCTGGGCAGGGTCATGCTTCCACCCATCGCGACAGCGACGAGCATCGTGAACACCACGACCGCGGTCCCGTCGTTGAAGAGCGATTCGCCCTCCACCAGCACGTAGAGCCGCTTTGGAACGCCGAGCGTCCGGAACAGCGAGAGCACGCTGATCGGATCGGTCGCCGAGATGAGCGCACCAAAGACGAAGGCCTCCGTCAAGCTTAGCTCGGCGAGCCCCGTGTGGTTCACACCCAGCCAGACCAAGGTGCCGGTCGCTACGATCGCAACGACCAGCCCTGGGATGGCAAGCGTGAAAATCGACGCGGAGGCTTCCCAGAACTCGTCGAACTCCATGTGGTAGGCCGCTTCGAAGAGCAAGCCAGGAAGCACGATGAGGAAGAGCAGCTCCTTGGACAGATGCGGCGCCTCGACCAGCTGAAGGCTCCCGAGGATCACCCCGACGACCACCAAGGCGATCGTGTAGGGCAGGCGAAATCGTTGCGAAGCGATCGCGACGACCGCGGCGACTGCGAACAAGGTGAGTAGGGTGACCTCCAAGTGTTCCATCGCCGCGCATAGTAGCGATCCTCTCTGCCGACGCATACCCCAGGACACACCAGGAACGAAGATGCCTGGTCGAGACTCGAGCCAGAGGGTATCGTCCGCGCATTCTTTCATCCGGCTGTCACGCGTGAGGAACGAACGATGGAAAAAGCGATTCAAAACGCATTGAAATGGCTCGAGGACCCGGTGCTCTCGAAGCTGGCGGGCACGCTGGTCGCGGTCGTGGTGGTGGTCGCCGTCGTCCAGGTCATCAAGCGCGTCGCGACTCGTTACATCGGCGACAAAGCGGTGCGTTACCGGGCTCGCAAGGCGATCGGGTTCCTCGGCTACCTGCTTGGGGCCCTGGTCGTGCTCGCCATGTTCAGCGATCGGCTAGGCCGTCTGAGTGTGGTCTTCGGCGTCGCGGGCGCGGGGATCGCATTCGCTCTGCAGGAGGTCATCGTCAGCGTCGCCGGTTGGGCGGCGGTTTCGTTCGGCAGCTTCTACACGGTCGGTGACCGCATTCAGCTCGGCGGCATCAAAGGAGACGTCATCGACATCGGAGTTCTCCGCACGACCCTGGCGGAGGTCGGCCAATGGGTCGACGGGGATCTCTACAACGGCCGCATGGTACGCGTCGCAAACAGCTTCATCTTCAAAGATCCGGTCGTGAACTACTCCGGCGATTTTCCTTTTTTGTGGGATGAAATCACAGTCCCCATTCGGTTCGGGAGTGATCTCGACGCAGCTCGAGCGATCCTTGGTGAAGCCGCAAACGAGGTCTGCAGTGGGTACGCCGAACAGGCCACAACGATTTGGGCGCGCATGCAAAGACGTTATCCACTCGAAGACGCCAGCACCGCACCGATGGTCACCTTCGTCTTCGATGAAAACTGGGTGACGTTCACGATTCGATACACGGTTCAATTCGACCGAAGACGCGTCACGAAGCATCTCCTGAGCGCGCAGGTGCTCAAAGCGATCGATGCGAGCGGCGGCGCCGTATCGATTGCATCCTCGGCAATCGAGATCTTTCCGAAAGCCCCACTGGATATCCGGCAGCTCGCAGCCAAAGAGGGCTGATGCGACCCCGTGCACTGGTGCACTGCGGTGCGGGGCCCTAGGATCCCGACATGGAAAAACCAGTCTGTGTGATCATCGGCATCGGGCCGAAGAATGGGCGTGCTTTCGCCGAGCGCTTTGCGCACGAAGGCTATGCGGTGGCACTTCTTTCGCGCTCAACCGACTATTCGAGCGGCCTTGCGTCCGAGCTCGGTGGCAAGGCCTACGCCTGTGACGTGACCGATCCGAAAGCGATCAAGAACGCGTTCGAACAGGTGCGCGAAGACCTCGGTGACGTAGATGTGCTGCTCTACAATGCCGGTTCGGGGAAGTTTGGAACATTCGACGACGTGCCTGACGACGAGTTCGAGAAAGGTTGGCAGATCAACGTTCGCGGGCTCTTGCAGAGCACCCGTGAGGTCGTTGGGCCCATGCGCGAACGTGGAAACGGCGCGATCATCGTGACCGGCGCTACCGCATCGCTTCGTGGAAAGCCGTTCACGGCCGCGTTTGCATCCGCCAAGGCCGCCCAGCGAAGCCTCGCGCAGTCGTTCGCGCGGCAGTTGGGGCCCGAGGGCATTCACGTCGGCCTCGTCATCGTCGACGGCGGCATCGGGACCGACGACCAAAGCGGTGAGGAAGGCACGCGCCTTCGGCCGAGCGACATCGCGCATACGGTTTACCACTTGGTCACCCAACCAAAATCAGCGTGGTCATTCGAAGTCGACGTTCGCCCCTTCAAAGAAAACTGGTAGGGACGTTCTCCCCCTGGTGACTCTTGCGCCCCACCTACGACGTGCGAAATAAGGGCGCGGACTCGAGGTGGACGGACGGGAGGTCGCAGTCGGACGACCTTGCTTCGTCCACCTCGAGCTGCGCGATTCAGGGGCTCGGAGCTCTGGTCGAGCTCCGTGCGTCAGTTGTTCGGTGCGCCATCGTCGATCCAGAGACTGAGAATATCGACAAAAGCAGCGTCGTCGGGACCGTTCCGGTGATTCGCAAGGAGCTGCGGTATCAGCGTTGCCTGCGGGGCGTTCGAGTTCCCGGGAACCAGCAGTGGGCCGCTGTCGCCTCCCGCCAAAATGTTGGCGTAGCTGTCGAGGTCGACACCTGCGGGGCCACCGCCGCTGTGGCAGCCCACGCAGTCGGCCAGTCCAGGCTCGAAATAGGGCTGAATGTCCAAAGCGAACGAAATGCCCGAGCCGCCGCTGCCGGCCATGCCGCCGCCACCTGCCGAGCCACCGCTGCCGGCCATGCCGCCGCTACCTGCCGAGCCGCCGCTACCACCGGAGCCACCGCTGCCGGCCATGCCGCCGCTACCTGCCGAGCCGCCGCTGCCTGCCGAGCCGCCGCTACCACCAGAGCCGCCGCTGCCACCGGCTCCGCCGCCGTCGTGACGGCAGTCGTCGTCGTATTCGTCACCCTCGTCGTCATCGTGATCGTAGTCGTCATCCTCGTCGTCATCGCGATCGCAGTCGTCGTCGCTGTCGCCGTCGTCGCTGTCGCCGTGGTCGCCATCGTCGTCGCTGTCGCCGTGGTCGCCATCGTCGTCGCTATCGCTGTCGCCGCGGTCATCCTCGTCGTCGCTATCGCCGTCCCCATGGCGGGACACGCAGTCGAAACACGCTTGTTGTAGATCATCGCAGAAGGCCATGTCTTCGGTCTTGGTGAGACAAAGCGCATGGAGCGCGCTGCAGTCCTCATCGATGTCTTCTTCGCGGACGCCCTCGCCGTCGACCGCGTTCATGCACTCCATGGCGCTGGCATTGCAGACGTCAGCCGGAGCATCACACTGTGCTAGCTCGTCGTGGCAGTCCTTGATGGCCTCCTGGACAGCGGCAGTGCTGTTTCCTGCAGTATCGGACCCACACGCGCCGAGGAAGCAGACTCCAGCAAATGCGAGCGACCAAAGTATCCATTGTTTCGACATGCTTTTTCCTCCTGCGGGGCCAGCGCGACGATCGCACCGAGCCCCGCTCCACTGCTCAGTGGCTCGCGCTGTGGAAACCGGCTCAGATCCTTACAACTGCATACAAATGAGCCGAAGTGACGCCTCTCGGTCACTAGTCCTATAATCAGCGGATTCATGTCCGTTTCCGACTCGATGAGCTCGCTCGACAGAAATTCCGACGCGCAGCTCGACCAAGGGGAATCCGTCCCGGACCATGTGGCACTCGTCGAATCACTCGTATCTGGAGATCCCGATGGGCGGGCGGCCTTCTACGACGCCTATGGAAGTTACGTGGAGCGGCTCTTGGTTCGCGTCCTCGGGCCGGACCCGGAGATCGAAGATTTGCTCCACGACGTGTTCATCGAAGCGCTCGCGAACATCGGACAGCTCCGCGACCCAACTCGCCTCAAGGGTTGGCTCACCCGGATGACGGTGTTCGTCGCGCGGGGCACAATCCGGCGCCGCAGGCGTCATCGATGGTTGGTCTTCCTGCCCTCCGAGGACTTGCCGGTCCAAACGTCCTCCTCGCCGCCCCCGGAAGCGCTGGATTTGCTGGAGCGCGTCTATGGCATCCTGAGAGCGCTTCGCCCGAATCACCGAAGTCGCGTTCTCGCTCCGGTACATCGAAGGGATGACGCTTCCGGAGGCCGCGGAAGCAAGCGGGGTTTCTTTGGCGACGTTCAAGCGCTGGCTGAGTGGGTCGGACGAGGCGTTCCTGAAGCGTGCCGAGCGGTCGGACTACGCGCTTTACGAAGCGCTCCTCGAGACACCGCGCTGGAGGCCTCGTCATGACTGAGCGTTTCGAAAAGCTCGGCGCCGAGGTGGCGCGCGTTCAAGACGAAACGCTGGCCGATGACCAGCGCCGGGCATCGGTGCGCAAGCGCTTGCTGATCGGATCGGCCTCGGCGCGTCCAACAGCTCCTCGGAGGTCCTGGCGACCTGCCCTTGGATTCGCCGCCGCGTGTGCAGCGGCTGTAGCCATTGCACTCAGCTGGCCCAGTGCCCCCGGGCCCGTCGGATATCGAGTGGACGACGGAGCCGAGCTCCGCGCAACCGACGAGCCCATCGTCGCGTCCAACGACCAAGTGCGGAGTGTGAGATTTAGCGACGACTCGTGGATTCGACTCACCCCCGGCTCTCGCGCCCACGTCACTGAGCTGACCGCGGCCGGGGCATCGGTGATGCTCGACGATGGCGAGGCGACTGTCTACGTCCGGCACCGCAAGGAGACGCGTTGGTCCGTACAAGCGGGTCCGTTCTTGGTTCGCGTCACTGGAACGCGTTTTCGGGTGGGTTGGAGCGCCTCGCGCGAGTCTTTCGAGCTGGACGTCTTCGAGGGCAGCGTAGAGGCCCGCGGACCCAAGATGGAGCAGCGCATCGTTCGCAGCGGCGGAAACCTACGCGTCACGCTCCGGCCGGACCCTGCACCCGCGCCGGCTCACTTAGACGCTGAGCCATTGCCCGTCCTGCCCGTCCCTCCAGCGCCCTCGCCGCCCGTCGATCGCACCCCTGACCCCGCCACCCACGAACGTACGGGCACACCAGCCTCCTATCGTCCGCCGAGCCCCGCCCCCGCTGTGGCTCCGACCCTGGAGCAGGCTGGGTCGTCGCCCGCCGAACCCTCCAAGCCAGAAGCGTCGACGCTCGAATCGCCGGAACCCCAAGTGTTAGAGGAGTCTCAGCCCGATCCCGAGCCTGACCCGAGCTCACTCGCGCTCCCGCCTGCGCCTGCGGCCGGACCAACGTGGGAGGCGCTGTTCAGCAAGGGCGAATATGAAAAGGCGCTCTCGGTCCTTGGTCCAGAACAGGTCGAAGAGGCCATCTGGCGCGCCGATGCGAAGCGCCTCATGGAGCTCGGGGCTGCGGCACGGCGCTCCGGGGATCTGCGCGCAGGCTATATCTACAGCGCCGTTCGCTCGCGATTCCCCGGCACCGTCGAGGCAGCAAACGGGGCCTTCATCCTGGGGCGGATGGAGTTCCACACCGGAAGGCTTCGAGAAGCGGCGACGTGGCTCGAAACCTACCTGCGGGAGCGCCCGACCGGCCGGTTCGCGCGAGAAGCGGCAGGCCGTCTGGTCGAGGCCTACCAACAGG
The DNA here is from genome assembly GCA_963712235.1 of uncultured delta proteobacterium. GTDB lineage: Bacteria > Myxococcota_A > Polyangia > Polyangiales > Houyiibacteriaceae > SG8-38. The sequence continues at coordinate 26,850 of CAVQHC010000007.1, read as the reverse complement.
TCGGAGACGAGAGCCGCGCCAGAATCGCCGCCGAGCGCTACCTGGCGCGCTATCCCGACGGCCCCCACGCGGAGCTCGCGAGATCGGTCCTGCAATGAGAGAGTCGCCCGCGATCCTCGTCGCCGTGCTTTTCTCCGTGAGCCAAACGGCACGGGCCGAAACGGTGGTCGTGTCCGACGACGGCTCTGAGAAGCTGTGCGATAGCGCCCAAGAAGAGCTCGCGCAGGTCGGCATCGAGGCGTCGGGGACAAAAACGGGGGCTCCGGCGAGACGGGCACGCCGTCGTGCTTTCGCAAGCGACACCGTCCATGCGCTGGTCGCATGCCGAACGAACCCAGCCCGCATCGACGTGTTCTATCCGGACGGCTCTCGTCTCGGCGAGCTTGCGTTTTCGGTTTCTGCAGAGGATGACCCTTCGAGCGCGGCGCTGGATGCGAGCGAACGCATTCGATCCGAGCGGTTCATCGCAGACGTTCCCCTCCCGAGCCCGTTTTCGCCTGCGGTCTGGTGGGTCGGCCTCGGCGCGGATGCGCTCTTTTCGCCCGGGGGTATCGCGCCGCTCGCGTTCATCACGCTCGACGTGGGTTACCGTTTCCATCGCCACTGGTCGCTTGGTGGATTCGTCTCGGTTCAACCCTACATGCGCCAGCTCGATGAGGGGCCGCTCCAAACGCGCTTGCGGCTCGATCAGTTCGGAGTCGCGATTTCTTACCATCCGTTGGTCATGAAGCGCGTGGACCTAGCACTTGGGGCGCGTGTCTCGGCCGCGCGCTTTGGGGCGAACGGCACGAGCGCCTCGACCGCCGACCAGCTGCAGCCCCGCAAAGACGCAGTGTGGTTGGCTTATCCCGCTGGTCGGATGGCCGTTAGGGTCGCGCTGACGAAGCTCCTCTGGCTCCGCATACAGGGGGAGCTCGGGGCGCTTCTCCCTCGCGCGGTCGTCTCGACCGGCCTGATGGACCTCGGCTCCCTGGGCGTGTTTGCCGGGCAGGCCGGACTTGCGCTGGAGGTACACCTCAGATGATTGTTCGCTGGCAGTGGGTCGCGGTGGCGACGGTCTTGGCGCTTGGATGCGGTGAGGTGAATCTGAATCCCTTCGTCGAGACCGCGGATGCGGGAACCGACAGCGGTGAAAACGACGGCGGTGACGCCCCAGACGTGGACGACGATGGCGGCGTCGATGACGACGACGGCGACGATGACGCTGGCATGGATGATGACGGTGACGGCGGTAGCGGCGGTGACGGCGGTGACGGTGGCAGCGGCGGCTCAGAGTAACAGGTCCCCGGAATCATAGGGCGGGGAAGAGAAGACTCGAATCTCCACGAGTTCTGCCTCAATCAATACTTAGCCGACACCGAGCCCTCGCAATCGTTGGAGTGGGGGAGCTTCGGAAGGCCGCGATGGCGCGGTGGGTCGTGCCGAGTTGGGGGAGGATGCTGCGGTAGAGGTGCGAGCTGGTTGGAGAGCTTGCGATACCGTTGTGATGGGGCGACCGGTGCCCTAGAGTCTCCGTATGATTCGAGCCTACGCGAGACACGGAGCCAACGAGTCCCTCGAGCCTTTCGAGTACGACCCAGGAGATCTCGGCCGGGGGCAAGTCGAGATCGACGTCCTCGCTTGCGGCGTATGTCATTCCGACCTATCCGTCGCCAACAATGACTGGGGATTCTCGCAGTATCCCATCGTGCCTGGGCACGAGGTCGTTGGCACGATCGGGGCCGTCGGCGAAGGCGTGAGCTCGGTTAGTGTCGGCGACACGGTTGGCCTCGGCTGGTTCAGCGCGAGCTGCATGAGCTGTGATCAGTGCATGAGCGGGGATCACAACCTCTGTCTCAGCGCCGAGCAGACCATCGTCGGACGTTACGGCGGCTTTGCGAACAAAGTTCGGTGCAGCGCGGAGTGGGCGACCCTGCTCCCCGAGGGCGTCGATCCGAAGAAAGCGGGGCCGTTGTTTTGCGGCGGGATCACCGTGTTCAACCCCATCGTGCAATTCGGCGTGAAGCCGACCGACCGCGTGGGCGTCATCGGAATTGGCGGGCTCGGTCACTTTGCACTGCAGTTCTTGAACAAGTGGGGCTGCGAGGTCACCGCCTTCACCTCGACCGAGGCCAAACGCGAGGAAGCTAAACGGATGGGTGCGCATCACACCGTGAGCTCCCGGAACGCCGCTGAGCTAGAAGCCGTGAAGGGCTCGTTTGACTTCATCTTGTCGACCGTGAACGTCGACCTCGACTGGAGTCTCTACTGGGACGCGCTCGGGCCAAAGGGCCGCTTGCACACCGTAGGCGCCGTCCCTGCCCCAATCCCGGCGCCGGCGTTCACGATGATCAGCGGCCAGAAGAGCGTCTCGGGAACGCCGCTCGGCTCGCCGGCAACGACGCGCACCATGCTGGAGTTCTGCGCGCGCCACGGGATCGAGGCGGTAACCGAGCACTTCCCGATGAGCCGCTGCAACGACGCCCTCGAGCACCTAAGGTCGGGTAAGGCGCGCTACAGAGTCGTGATGGAAAACGACTTCGCATAGCCGGCGGGGATGCGGCTGTGCCTAAGGGCTCTCCTCGTGCCCTAAGCGAGGCAGCGAACCGAGCTGGAGCTCGAGCGCGTCGGCCGAGATGATGTTCTCGCGCAGCAAGTACACGACCGAGGCGATGAGCATCACCAGCGAGGCGCCAAACAGTACTTGCCCCACCTGCAGGTAACCATAGAAGAGCCCGGTCATGCTCGACGCGGCGAGGATGAACGAAAGCGCGCCGCAGATCTGCATCCAGCGGATGAGATTGAGGCGCTGCCGCAGACTTTGAATCTGGTGGTAGATGGACTCGTCGCCATCTTGTTGCCATTTCTCGTGAAGGCCGCGGATGAGCTGTGCCAGCGCAAGGAAACGTCCGTTGTACGAGAGGTAGAGAAGGCTGATGGCAGGAAATAACAGGGCCGGTACGGTGAGTTGGAGGTCCATGGGTGCTCAGATAGCCCGCCGAGCTGCCCCAGCCAAGGTCCGACACCGAAGCGGACGCCAACCCCGGTGAGGTTGCGGGTGAGGTTGCGCCGGTGAGGTTGCGGCCGGCTCAGAGGGATTTGATCAGCTCAAGATATCTACTGTATTGATGGCGACACGCGACGATAGGTGGTTTCGTAGCGGATCGGCGCATCGAGTAGGTCGACTTGGATCTGCGTCTTGACCAAGAGGCGCTTCCCGTCCTCGTCGAGGACGAAACGGTTGACCGAGCGGCCACGGTCCCCCTCGATGCGTTGCCGGAGGACTCCCTGTTCGAGCAGGTGGCTGACCTTGAGCTCGTTCCCGTTCTCGGGGTTCTTCCAGTCGACGGCGGTTCCATTCTTCGGCGCTGTCATTTCCGGCTTTCCCGAGCGAGCGACGCTGAGTTTTTCGTTCGCGGAGGTGATGGTCAGCTTCTCGGTCGGACGATTGGCGTCCCGCAGCCGCCTCTCGGCGATGCCCCGGATGAAGACGTTGAGCTCCTCGACCCCTTCTTCGATACGTCGATTCATCTCGTCGATCTGTGCCTTGCCGCCGACGTACTGGTACGTCCCGAAAACGCTCGAGGGGGCAGCTTGGTCCTGTTCCGCCGCGGCACTCGGCCCGGCATGCCACGCCCATGCCGTCAGGGCGGCGGCGAGAGCGACGAAGACCGGCGGCTTGCGACCCATCGTTCCCCTTTTAAGGAACCCGAGCCACCAACCGCAACCGCCGGGGTGGCGTCTCGGCGCCGGGCAGCGGTACCACGTCGCGGAGGACGCAGATGACCGCGAATGTGGTCGGCAGAAGGCGCACGGCAACCACCGTGTCAAGCGCTGTCTTCTGCGCGCTCCTGCTCGCCGCGCCCCCAGGCGTGCTCGCGCAGTACAACTATCGGGGCATCCCGATCGGCGAACGCGCGATTGGACTCGGGGGCGCCTACCCGGAATCGAAGGGTGCGGAAGAGAGGACTCGTGTGTGACTGGAATACGGCAAGCCGGAGTGGACGCGAGTCCACGGAGCTGCCTGATTCCAGTTGCAATACGCAGGCCCCTATAGGGGGGCCGAGTACACCGTCGGTTCGATGTCCTCGTAGATACATGAGTCGCGTTTACAGAGGACTGGGTGCGGAGGAGAGGACTCGAACCTCCACGAGTTTTACCTCACTAGATCCTCAGCCGACGCTGCGGATCAAAAAGCCGACGAATTCAAGGGTGCGAGTCGGTCAGGAACGCCCGAGAACACCCTCGGGAGGTCCGATTTCTCACCAGTGGTGAAGAATCTCGCACACGATCTGCTCCGCGCCGTGGCCGACGGTGGCGACGTGTCGATCGCGCGGGTTCACGACTTCGCAAGAGCGGTCATCGAGATGCCGACATTCCAGGTCGCCCAAGAGCTCTTGCATGACGTCTCTCCCGAGTTTGCCGTCCGCAAAGCTCTGGAGCTCGCTTCGATGGTGCTCAGCACCGACGACGGCGCAGCCGAGAGCGTCGCAGCGGGGACGGCGATCGCTACTCCGCGCGCCAGCAAGAGCACAACACACACTACCGATTAGGTTTCGCCCTCTTTCGGCGCTTTGTGCTCGAGGGCGTCCTCGGTCGACCCGAAACACCTTCCCGGGCCACGGGCTCGCCCGCCTTCTGTTAGGTCGGTCTCTCACGCCGGTAACGCGAGTTCGAACCTCGCTGGTGATTGCAGCGCAAACCTACGAGGAACTTGGGAGGGAGCTGTAAGTGTCTACTCGGGCGCATGACGTCCGAAGCGTAGGTAGAGGCTTGGCAGGACCACCAGGTTGAGCAGCGTCGAGGTGATGAGCCCACCGAGAATGACCACGGCCATCGGATGCTCGATCTCGTGTCCTGGCAGATTCCCGGCTACGACGAGCGGCACCAGCGCCAAGCCGGTGCTGGCCGCCGTCATGAGAATCGGTGACAAACGCTCTCGCGCGCCGCGAAGAACGAGGTGAAGCCCGAATGTCTCTCCTTCGTCCTGCTCCAGATGCTGATAGTGACTGATCAGCATGATTCCGTTTCGCGCTGCAATCCCCAGCACGGTGATGAACCCGACGAGCGAACCCAAAGAGATCGTCGCGCCGCTGATCAGCGCTGCCAAGACACCGCCCACCAGGGCCGAAGGAAGAGTCAGCAGTGTGAGAAAACCGAGCCGCCAACTTTGGAAGCTCGCTTGCAACAAGAACAGCATGCCGAGGACCGCCGCCAGACCAAGCGCGAGCATTCGCTTCTGCGCTGCCTGCCGCTCTGCGTATTCGCCGAGGACTTCCGGGTGATACTCGCGAGGGAACTCGATGTCCGCGATCGTCCGCTCGATGTCGCGGGCCACTGCTCCGAGGTCCCTTCCCCTTACGTTACACCCGACATCGATGCGCCGCGACACCGCTTCCCGCTTAATGGCGTTGGGTGTCGGCACGACGCGAACTTCGGCCACGTCTTTCAGCCGAACGTGGCCGCCGGCCGGAGCCTCGATGAGCAGATCTCGAATGCTGGTCAGGCTATGACGCGTCTCCGGAGTGCCTTGGACGACGACATCGAACACTTTCTGGTCTTCGTAGATCTCGCCTACTTTGCTGCCGGCGATCAATGTCGCCGCGGCTCGCCGGACGCTGCCAGGCGTGAGCCCGTAGAGCTCTGCCGCAGCGAGGTCGACGGTCACTTCGACGTGAGGCACGTTCACTTGCGGCTCGACCTTCAAGTCCACGACGCCGTCGATGCCCGATAGGCTGCGGCCGACTTCTTCGGCCTTGTCCCTCAGGACTTCGAGGTCCGGTCCGTAGATCCGAACGACGATCGATGTGCTAGCTCCCGTGAGCACTTCCTTGATGCGTTCCCGGAGATAGGTCAGGACGTCGCGATAGATCCCCGGGTACCCATCGACAACGTCTTGGATCTTGGCCAAGGTCTCTTCGTAGTCGACGTCTCGATCGATGCTCACCCAAAGCTCGGTGAAGTTGATGCCGACGACTTCATCTGCAACCTCGGCGCGACCGACGTGGGCCCCGAAGTTCCGCACGCCAGGAATCGCCCGCAATTCCTTGCTCGCTTGAATCGTGATTCGGTTCATCTCGGCATGGGAGGTGCCCGGTTTGGTCACCCAATGCATCAGGAAATCGGTCTCCTTGAAGTCTGGAAGCAACGACTCCCCGAGCATGGGCAATGCGACCACGCCCATCAGAGTGGCAACGCCCACCCCGATGAACATCTTTCGTGGCTTTTCGAGGACGCGAGGGAGGAAGTCGTCGTACCGACGCTGCAGCCAGAGAACGAGCGGCGACTCTCTCCGCTCGAGCGGGGCTTTCGACAAGAGAAGGAGGCTCAACGCAGGCGTCACGGTCATGGCCACCAGCATCGAGAGGAGAACTGCCAACGCGTAGGCCATAGCCAAGGGTCGAAAGAAGGCGCCCGAGAGGCCTTGCATGAAGAAGACCGGCAGTAGGGCCAACACGATGATGAGAGTCGCGTAGACGATGGCGTTCCGAACTTCGACCGAAGCATCGAGGATGACCGCTGCCGTCGATTGGGTGCTCCCTTCCTTTCGATGTTGGCGGAGCCTTCGCACGATGTTTTCGACGTCGATGATCGCGTCGTCCACGACGGCGCCGAGCGCAATGACGAGTCCGGCGAGCACCATCGTGTTGATGGTTGCGCCCTGCATTTGAAGAATCAGGCCAGCGGTGACTAGCGACAACGGGATGGCGGCCAGGCTGATCAAGGCAGTTCGCCACTCGTAGAGGAAAGCCCCCAGAACGAAGATCACGAGGACACATCCAATCAAGAGCGACGTTGTGAGGTTGTCGATGGCCATCTCGATGAACGTCGCAGGGCGAAAGATCGTCGAATCGATCGCGACTCCGGAGAGGCCCGGTCTCAGCGCTTCGAGCGCTTCTTCCACGCCTCGCGTCACCGAAAGCGTGTTGCCCCAAGGCTGCTTTTCGACGATCAGCAGGATGCCGGGACCATCGTTGATGATTCCGTCTCCGATCATGGGTTGGTGACCCTCGCCTACGTCGGCGATATCGCCGATGCGGAGCACGGTCGCGCCACTTGCCCTCACTGGCACGCGAGCCAGATCAGCAGCCGATACGATCGGCGAACGGTGTCGAATGCCGAGTCGTTGGTTCGGCGTCTCGATGAACCCGCCCGCTCCGGGCTGCGTGGCATCGCCCGCGGCCTTCGTGACCTCTTGAAGCGAGACACCGTGGCTGCGCAGTCGCTCCGGATCGACCTCGACTTGGAGCTGGCGGTCGCGCTGCCCCCAGATGGCCACATTGGCCACGCCAGGCACGGCCATTAGCCGCGGTCGAATGGTCCAGCGCGCCAAGGTCGATAGCTCGATCAGCGACATCTCATCCGAAGAGAGACCGATCTTCATCGCGCGGCTCGTCGCGGAAAGCGGCGAAAGCATAACCGGTGCGTTGGCGACGTCGGGAAGCCGGGATGCCGCAATGGCGAGTCGCTCCTGAACGAGTTGCCGGGCTCGCATGATGTCGGTTCCCGGCTTGAAGATGATGACCACCGAAGAGAGCCCGGAAACCGACTTGGAACGAATCGTCTCGAGCCACGACGTTCCGTTGAGCGCGCTCTCCAGGGGCACGCTGATCAGGCTCTCCACTTCCGCGGCGGAGAGTCCTGGGGCTTCCGTCTGAACCTCCACGAGGGGCGGCGCGAACTCGGGGAAGACATCGAGCGAAACGTCTTGCAGTCGCGCGACGCCGACGACCAGAATCGCTCCGCCGATCGCAACCACGAGGAATCGCAGGCGCAGACACGCTGCGACGAGGGCCCGCATCATGGGCGGCCGCTCTCCACGAACGGCGTTGGCACCTCGGTCACTTGCCTACCCCAAACTCGGTGCCGAAGAGCTCCGTGGCTCCGGTAGTCACGATGAGGGTGCCGGCGGGCGGCCCTTGCGAGAGAACGGCGAGCTCGCCCTCGATGTAGTCCACGGTGATGCTTTGCCGGACGAAGCTCGACGGCTCCGGGTTCGTGTAGAGCCACGTGTCGCCGTGCAAGTCGTAGAGCACCGAGCCCCAGGGCACGACCTTTCGAGGCGTGGCTTCGCCTAGCGTGGGAATCTCCGCACGAACTCGTTGGCCAGGAGCCAGGCCATGATCGGGCGCAGTGACTTCGAAGAACAGCGTGACCGTTGCGTTGACGGGATCACCCACGGCCGGTACGCCGACTGGCAACGCTTCGATGCCTATTCCAGCCTCGTGCCTGGCCATGGGGAGGATCCGCGCGGGCGACTCTCTGTCGATTTCACCGAGGTCACCGACATAGAGCGGGACCTGGATCCAGACCGTCGAGAGATTCGCGACCTCGAAAAGGGGCTGACCCGAGACGACCGGTTGACCGGGCGCGACGAGCAATCGGAGCAACACCGAATCGAGCGGCGCCCGGAGCGGCAGGCTGACATCCGCGGAGAGCGGATTGCGGCCGCTCACCCTCGCTAGGCGTCTCTTCGCCGCAGCGAGCTCTGCCCCGGCCACGGATGCCTGCGCTTCGGCAGCCTCCAGTGCGCTTTGGTCCCCGGCTCCCTCTTGCACGAGGATTCGGGACCGCTCAGCCTGGAGCCGGGCCGCCTTGGCCCGAGCCTTGGCGAGCTCGAGGTCGCGCCGGGTATGGAGTTGCAGGTCCGGGTTTGGCGCAACGAACGGGGCGAGCTGAAGAACGACTTCGCCTTGGGAAAGTTCTGCGCCTGGGACCGCGACGCTTCCAGAGTTCGGCACGACAATGGTGCCTGAGACAGGTGCGGTGATCACCGCCGAGGCACCGGGCCGGGCGATCACCTCGCCTCCCACGATCCGCTGTCGTTGCAGCTCCGCTTCTCCGAGCTGCCTCGTCTCGATCCCGAGTCGTTGTACGGCGGTTCCGGTCAGCGTCAGTCGATTGAGCGCGGTCTCCTGGATGCGTTCGACCTTGGCAGGCTTCGAGCTGCCGGACGTATCGCCTCCCGTGCACGATGCTAGCGCGACCAAGATCAAGGTTAACGTGATGCCCCTCGGTTCAGTGTTCCCCATCGAAGTCCCCCCCAACGCTTCGAGCGAGCTCTGCCCTCGCCCGACGCAACTCCGCTTCCATTTCGACTTGCTGTGCTCTCGCGGCGACCAAACGCCGAGTGGAGTCGAGGACGACCAAATAGGACGCCCCGCCAAGCTCGTAGGCCCGATTGGCAAGCCGCTCGCTGTCTTCCGCGGGCTTCACCACACGCTGAGGCCAGCCGTCGAGTGCCTGGTAGGCCTGTGCGAAGCGCGCGTGCGCGGATCTCACCTCTGCACCGATCCGCTGAAGCGTGGCGATGTAGGTCCAGCTGGCCTTCTCGAACTCGACGTCGGCGCGTGCGCGCCCCGCCTGGTTTTGATTGAAGATCGGGATACTGAGCAGGACGCCGGGACCTATCTCGAAGCCCTGGGTGCCCTGCCCATTGGCATCGAGGGCCGCGACGACATCCACGATCTGAGCCTTCGCGAGGCCCGCCTGAGCCCCCGCGGCTTCGATCGCCAGCTCTGCGGCGCGCAGCTCCGGACGAGCCGCTGATGCGAGCGCGAGTAGCTCTTCGAGCTTGGGCGCCGATTGGGGGAGCGGTTCGGCGATGACGGGCGGGTCTTTGGAACGCTCCGGTAGGCCGACGACGCGTCGAAGTTGTGCCGACGCGACATCGAGGTCGTGTCGTAGGCGTCTTGCATCGACTTGTGCGATGCGCGCATCTACGAGCACCGCCGCAAGTGCCAGGTCATTCGATGCTCCGACTCGTACGCGGACTTCGTTGAGCCGCACAATTTCGTCCCACACGTCCACGGCCCATTCGCCGAGCTCGAGGCGCTGTTGTGCGCGAACGACCTCGGCGTGAGCGACTCTGGCGTCGCGCGCGGTATCGAGTCCTTGCTGCACCAGGACTTCCGCGATGCGCTCTACGTTGAGCGATGCCATCTTCACGGCCTTTGGGCGCTGCCACAGAAACGATAGGCTTTGAAAGAGGGCGGCCTCGAGCTGCTTCGGACCCACGGGAAACAACAGCGAAAAAGCGGGATTGGGAATCTGGCCAGCCTTGATGAGATCTGCCTTGGCGAAGCCGAGCTGCGTGAGCGCAACCTGTAGGTCGCCGTTGTTCCAAAGCGCCAGCGCAACCGCTTCCTGACCGGTCATCCCATCGTCCAAGCCCACGCCAGGCGCGATCTCGACCTCACCTCGTGCGGTGTCGCCAATCGAATGCCCCGTGCGCTGCTGCAGCGCAGCGGCGACATCGGTCCGCTGGCGCGGGGATGTGGGCGCGCACGAAGCGCACACAGCCGAGCCAATCAACGCGAGCAATGCGTATTGTGGGACCCCCCCCATGGCTTTAACGCTAACAAGGGAAGGTGGGCTTGAAAGCTAGGCAAGGTACGGCCGCTCACGTGGTTTGCCGTACTTTGCCCCGCGAGCTCCTGTTCAGCGTTTCAGTGCTGGGTCGTCCTCGTCTGCGTCCGACGAGAGCACGCCAGTATCGAGCGCATACCGTACGAGGTCCGAACGTCGGGACAGCTCGAGTTTCTGCTGCAGCCGGGCGCGATAGGAATCGATGCTCTTCTTGCCCACCCCGAGCGCCTCGGCGGCTTCCTTGTTGGTGTAGCCGCGCGCGATTAGGTAGAGCACCTCGCGCTCGCGCTTGCTCAGCGTAACTTCGGGAACGCCTCGTCGCTTCCGAGCCTCGCCGGTCTCCGATTCGTCCAATACGTCGTTGGCAATGCTCATGCGAACGAAGACCTGCCCGCTGTCGGCAGCGCGAATCGCCTCCAGAATCTCGCGCGACGCGAGCTCTTTGACGACATAACCGGATGCGCCCGCGGCCAAGGCCGAGCGCAAGTGGCGCGGCGTGTCGTGCATCGTAAGCACGACCACACGCGTTTTCGGCGAAATCTCCGAGATGGCTGCAATCGCTTCCAACCCGCCGAGCTTCGGCATGCTGAGGTCAATGACCGCCACGGCGGGCTTCGTGGCTGCGCACAGGTCGACGGCTTCCGCTCCATCGGCGGCTTGACCGAGGACGACCATGTCCTCCTGTCGATCGATCAGCGCAGCCAGGCCTTCACGCAGCACCGCATGATCGTCCGCAAGCACAATGCCAATCTCCTTCATCTCGCCCCCTCAAGGCAATGGGACATCAAAAGCCACCGTCGTCCCAACACCCGGCTCCGACTCGAGAACCAATTGCGCACCCAAAGACGCGGCGCGCTCGCGCATGCTTTGAAGCCCCACGCCGTTGCCGCGCACCGCCTCGAAATCAAACCCGCGTCCGTCGTCTTCAACGACCACACGAAGCTCATTCTTGCTACGCCTCAGATAGACGCCAACATGTGTGGCCTCGGCATGGCGTGCCACGTTGTTCAGCGCCTCTTGCACCATACGATAGACGGCCAGCGCACTACTCGACGACAGATCGAGCCTTCCATCGACATCAATCAGGTCGATATCGACCACGAGGTCGTGGGCGGCTTGAAATTCCGAGGTCATCTGCTCGATAGCGGCGACCAATCCGTGGTCTTCGATCAGCTGCGGGTGTAGACCTTGGACTAAACGCCCGACTTCATGGACGAGGCCCTCGGCCGTGCGTTGGAGGCGCTGCGCCGTTTCACGAACCGAATTGAGGTCCCGCGATTCAGACAGCTCGCGCAGCCCCACAGACAATGCGGAGAGTGCCTGCCCTGTCTCATCGTGCAATTCCCGCGCAACACGTTGGCGTTCGTTGTCTTGGACGGCAATGCTGCGTTCGACGAAACGGTCGCGCAGCGCCTGGCGCTCGGCCAGCGCCTGCTCGGCTTCCTGCAAAGCTCGACGCAAGATCCCGCCTACGACGAGCCCGAAGAGCAGGACACTGACAGCCACTCCCCAAAGGCTGAGTCGCGCTCGTTTCACGGTTTGAAGCGCAAGGTCCTGGCCTTCGCGCACTTCGTCGTGCTCCAGAGCCACCAGCTCATCGGTGGCCGCGAAGGTTTGGTCAATGATGTCTTTGTACCGATCGAAGCCGACGGTGTCGACGGATCCCGTTTCGTCTAGCTTCTGGAACAACTTCCGGGCGTGTTGCTCGAGGTCTGCCTGATGAGTGCGAATTGTGCCTAGGAGGGCACGCTCGCGCTCTTCCCCCGGTTTGTCCAGCTGAGCCACTTGCGTGAAGGAGATCAAAGACGCGCTTGCCTGGCCAAATCTACGCAGGCACTCCTGCTTGTCGTCGACATCGCTGGACACGAGATAGGCAAGGCTCGCCTGCACGCCATTGGCCATGGAACCTCTGACGTTCAGTATCAACTCCAACGCTGGCGAGTGTAGCTCTTGGATTTCATCGACCGCAGTCGAGATACGCTGCACCAGCAGGGCACTGATGGAGACGGCCACAACGCCCACCATCAGAAAACCGAATACAACTCGGCTGTCGGGTCTCATATCTCCGCAACGTCCGTGGTAGGCTCCATCGAAGGGGAATCCTACCGACATTGCCGGAAACGAAGCGAGCTTTCGGCGATTCCCGGCCCCGACGTTCAGCGCTGGCGTTCGTGAACGGTCTCTAAACCTCGTTCGGCTGCCAGCTTTGTCAATCGCCGTTGAACGTCCCTGCGACCGAGGAGCGTCACGCGCTCCGACCCAAACCTTTGCTTGGCGACCTTCACCAGCTGCTCGAGCGCATCATCCCGGGCCTCGCCGAGGAGCTCGATCGATCTAGCTGTCTCGCGGATCCGTACCCCTCCTCGGAGGTTGTGAACGATGGTGCCGCGACTCGTATGCGCACCGGATGACGGCAGCGCCCAAGCCCGTTTCTCCGCGCTCTTGACAGCCAGTCCTCGCGACTGCCGCCCCAAACGACGCAGTGCTCTCTGATCGCCCCGAGCAGCCTGAGCGGCGAGGAATTGCTTCCAGGAGCCAGGGTGCATGTCGACGCTCACTGTCCGCCAGCTCCTGATGCTCGCCCACAGCCTGCGCTCGGCGCACTTCCTCTCGAACGAGAGCGCCTTGTACAAGCTGCGTCTTTCCCGCGGAGGGATCGGGATCGCCGCAATCGCGTGATGTCTCAGCTTGAACTGCTGCCGGTGCGCCGCTCGGGCTGCGTCGATTCTGCACGCCATGGCTTCGCGGAGCTCCCGGCGTCGATCTCGCGCCGTACAGAGTGCCTCTCGGTACTCGCGCCAAAGCCCGTCGTCGTGCCCTCGCCCAAGCGGCCGCTCTTCGTAGGCCTGCGCTTGCTTGCGTGCGACCTCCGCGGGAGCTGGGCCCGGCACGAAGTCCCCGTATCGCTGGCACAGCCGCTGCTTGGACCACTCGCGCCCGAGCGTCGATGCCTTGCACGCCAAATTCGGCCTCGTGGCGTCGACGATTGAAAGACCGTTGCCGCGTCGCACCAGACGGACCCCGAAGCGCGCGAGCTCGTGGTGTAGAGCCGACCAAGATCCGATGCGATCGAGTCCCGTGGCGTTTCCTATCGTTCGATGTGCCCAGCCAGAGAAACTCTCGATGCCCCGGTGCGCTTCGAAATCTCGTGCTCTGTGGCTTTGCGCGCGACCCCTGGCACGGTCGACTCGGTGCAAGCCCAGCTCTTCCTCGAGCACGGTCGCAAGCGCTTGATACGCAGGGATGGCCTTGTACGGATGATGGATCTTGAGTGTGTCTGGATGGATCTTGTTCACGGCCACGTGAACATGCTCATGCTCCTGCTCGCTGTGGCGCACTGCGACGTATTGGTGGCCCTCCAGCCCCGCGGCCTGCACGGTGCGGCCAACAACGTCCTCGAGCTCGGCGGAGGTCAGGCAGCGGTCCGTTGGATGAAAGGAGATGACCAAGTGGTAGGTCTTGTTTCCTTTCGCCCTCCGATTGCCTTCTTGGAGCAGCTCCATGACGTCGACTGCAAGCTCCGCGTCTTCGCGCCGGTCGAGGCCTGGGAGGTTCCCAGCCATGTACCAGGTGCAGCGCTCCTTCCCTTTGCCGCGAAGCATGTAGGGAACGAGCCTGGAAAGAGAAGAGCGGGTTCTGGCGTTCCGCGGCTGCTTCGGCGTGATGATCATCGGGATCGAACGAGATGCGCGACCACGCGTCTGAGTTCGGCCCCGTTGCGTTCAATTTCGACAAGGGTGCGGCGAAGCTCGGTCTTTTCGGCGCGTTCAGTGAGAGCCTTCTTCAGCAATCCGCCGAGACGGTTCTGCTCGCGTTGAATCCGAAGGATGTCTTAAAGTTCCTGCCGAGTACGGGCGCTCGGAATCTGGGTGTTTGCGAGCACGCGTCGCATGACCTCGTTACGAGTGAGGCCGCTTGCGTTTGCGAGCTCTTGAAGGTGGGTCGCGTGCGCATCAGTCAAGCGCACCGTGATTCGATGCTTGAGATCCCCCACCTCATGAGCATATGCATCGCGATCGCATTGTCGAGGAGGAATCGTTGCTGCGCACGCGTGAATAAGCCGAAGGCGTTGAGCGCGTCATCAAGTGCCGAGCACGAACGCAACGACGTTCGCGCAACGCACTTGCAGTTTTGTTGGCAGACAAAACTCCACCTTGCCCGAACAGAGTCCGGTTCCTTTTGACGCACGATGAATCAGTTTGAATTTCTTTGCGCAAATCTGAGTCGCAGTGACTCGCATTGCTTCGCAATGACGCAAAACTTCGTCAGTCGGAGTCAAAGCAAAGCAGTTTTGTTCAAAACGATTCAGTCCTCGTCAGACAAGAGCAGAACGCGTCACCGTGCATCAAAACGAGTCACGAAAAGAGTTTCCCGATCCGCGCAACTTTTCGGGGGGCAAAACCGATAACAGGGGATGAAATGAGTGGCGCCACCGAGGCCCACTGACACCTGGAACAGCAATGTGGAACGAACGATGATTGGGAACGTGACAAGCGAGACACCGTGGCTTACTCCGGAGGAGTCCTGCAACCGCCTCAAGGTCTCTCAGAAAACGTTCAAGCGGCATGTCGCTCCGCGCTTGAAACGAACGAAGAAAATCGGCAGCCTATGGCGGTATCACGTCGAGGAGATTGATCAATGGGGAGAAGACGACAGGCCTACAAGCTCGAGAAGCGAGGCAATGGAATCTGGTACGTCGTCGGGACGACTCCCGACGGGCATCGTGTCCATCGGTCCACTCGAACGCGCTCTCGCAAAGCGGCTGCTCAAAGGCTCCCGCTAATCGTCGAGCAAGTGGAGGTTGGTGCTCGCGCTACATTCTCCGAGGTCACGAAGACTCCGCTCGAGGAGCTGCTCGCGGCATGGCTGACGTCGGCGGCTACCGAGGTTGCATCTGCTCAGGGGGACGGTTCCCTGTTTGAGACCTATGCTCGACACTTCCTGCGTTTCTTTCACACGACCGAGCGGATCTGCGACGAGGTGGCCATCGAGCAATACAAAGAGCATCGGCTGGGGCAGGTCCAGGCAACGACGCTCCGGGGCGAGCTCAGTGCCTTGCGGCGCTTACACCGTTGGATGAAGAAACGAAAGCTGCTGTCCGCGCTGCCCGAAGTGCCGAAGGTCCCGAAGCGCGCGATAGGCACGCCGCACAAATCAGGGAAGCGTAAGATCATCAAGCTGTCACCCGCTGAGATGGACGCGATCATCGCGGCTCTCCCCGAGTGCACGCGCAAAGGCTATCCGGTCCGCGAGTTCGTGACCTTCGTTCGCGAGACGAGCCTGCGGCCATCCACCGTGTTCGGCTTGCGCGCGCCCCACGACTACGAACCGGGGGCGCGTCTGCTCCGCATCCGAGGGGAAAACGACAAAGCTAGATTTGGTCGCGACGTTCCGATAACCGACCGCGCCCGGAAAGCGATCGACTCGAGGTTCCCCTGCGACGGGACGATCTTCCCCGAGTTCGATTGTCGAGACGCGCTACGGGAGGCTGCGCTTGCTGCAGGCATCAGCGCGCACCGCGCCAGCAAGGTCAGCATCTATGACTTCCGTCATGGTCGCGGCACGGAGTGGGGCAGGACCGGCAACCTCATAGGCATCGCATACCTGATGGGACACAAGCACGTCACGACCACCAAGGAGTACCTGCATTCCAACCTCGAGGAAGCGCAGGCGGTGTTATTTCCCACCAGTTTCTTCACCAGTCCCGGTGAGGCCGCCCCCACGACGTCGGAGCTGATCGCGCAAGCTACCGAAATGATTGGGTGCGGAAGAGAGGACTCGTGTGTGACTGGACTACGGCAAAGTCGGAGTGGACGCGAGTCCACGGAGCTGCCGAATTCCAGACGCAGTACGCAGGCCCCGAAAGGGGCCGAGTCCACCGTAGGTCGAGTCCTCGTAGATACGCGAGTCGCGTTTACAAAGGACTCGGTGCGGAAGAGAGGACTCGAACCTCCACGAGTGTTACCTCACTAGATCCTTAGCCGACCTTGCAGAAGAAAAGGCGCATGAATTCAAGGGCGCGAGTCGGTCAGGAACGCCCGAAAACACCCTTGGGAGGTCGCATTTCTCACCAGTGGTGAAGAATCGCGCTCGCGATTTGCTCCGCGCCGTAGCGGACGGAGGCGACGTGTCGACCGCGCAGATTCACGACTTTGCAAGCGCGCTCATTCAGGCGCCGGCGTTCCAGCTCGCTCAAGAGATCTTGCGGGAAGAGTCCCCCGAGTTCGCGGCTCGCAAGGCGATAGAGCTCGCCTCGATGGTGCTCGGAGCTCATCACCGGGCAGCGCACGATCGCGAAGGGTGTATTGGGATCAGGCGGCCGGCGATCCGGGCGAAATGAGTGGAGGCGCGGTGGGAATCGAACCCGAAGCGCTGCGATACGCTAACCCTAGGCGGACACTCGGTTTTTCTGCGTATCGCTATCCAAAGCATGCAACCCGACCTCTTACTCTCGTACACCGCAGTACCCTGGAATCCCCCTGATTGCCCTGGGCTCTGGTCACTATGTGGTCACTGAGCCTTTCGGCCTGGAGCCCGGCGAGCTTGAGATAAAGCTCGAGATCGACGCCGTTGATCTTCGCGCTCTCGACGAGCGAGTACATCATGGCGGCCACTTTCGTGCCGCGTTCGGAGCGTGAGACGAAATGATTCTTTCTTCCGATTACAACGCCGCGTAGTGCGCTCCGCACGGTTGTTGAGCGGCACGTTGGGGTCGGTCAAACAGACCCGGAGGCCGTCGAAGTGCTTCCCGAGATACGCGATCACTTTTCCGAGCAGGCTCTGGGGAAGTGCGCGTTGCTGAAGCGCCCACTGGTGAATTTGTTGCACCACGGGACCTGCGCGCTGTTGCCGAATCGCAAGGCGCATGTCGGGGGGCTTGTTTTCGATCTCACGCTCGATTCGATAGAACTGTGCGATGAGCGCGAGCGCTTCTTCACTTGGCCTCGGAGAACTCTCTTCGATCTCGACAAACTTGCATGGGTTCCCGAGGAGTCGAGACGCGACGCTATTGGGGGGAACCAGCGAGCCGATGTCGATCCACCCTTTGCGCTCCCGTAGAAGCCTTGAACGAGACACGTAACGAACGATGCCGCGCTCAATCAAGACGAACGCACACGGCCCGTTAGAGTTGGCTGCGAAACGAGATCCGGTCGACGTGACTGACGCCTTGGATCTTTGAGCTGGGCTAAACGCGAACGACTTGGAGAACCTCCATCAGGCAGCCAGAGTTGGAGCCCCACCATTAGGCAGCGCTCACCGAGTTCGCCGCATGCCTTGAGCCGGACGTTGTCTCGCTCGCACGATCCTCGAAGGGCTGACTTTCGCCTCGCCAAGCTCCGCGAGCTTCCGGGCACCGGCGCCGGCAGGCGTCCGTAACTTCAGAGAACGAAGTTGAGTATCGGCCCGCACAGGAACAGCCCGCTGGAGGTTCCGGTGCGACTCTCGCAGCGGCCTCAAACGTGCATTTGGGTTGCGACAAGCATTCGAAATCATTGCGTGAAATAATTCGGAAATAATTCGGAAACCAGATTGACATTTATAATATACGATACTAAATTCAGGAATACGAAGTGTAGTAATCTAAGTCATCAAACAAACGGGGTTCCGGGTTGTTTCACTTCCCCGCGGCCCAGACCAGAAAGGAAAGGAAATCATGAAGCTCGTGTCAGCAATCGCAGCCCTCGCTCTCCTCGTGGGGACCGCCCATACGCTGGCCGTCCCGAGCCCCGTGGGAGCGTCACCAAACTGCACCCCCGACGTCACCGCGGACGGAGGCCTCCTCTACGCCCAAGTGTTCGACGCCAAGCCCATTCGCAAGAGCCCGTCGCATGTCAAAGCCATCCTGCCGAAGCAGATCGTCGGCGCCAAGATGTACCTGCCAGCTCAAAAAGGCATGACGAAGGCGTACCTGCACCGCGCCGCGATTTGCCACATGAACGCGGACACCCCCGCCTACGAGCATGACCCGCTTCGGGTCGAGGGCAGGATCAAGTCCCTTCAGGTCTACCCGGCCGGAGGAGCCTTCGTCATCTCGTTGAAGGCGCATGATCGCGCAACCGGCAAAGAGATCTGGAGGCGTGCCGAGATTCTGACCACCGAGGTCGACAACGCCGTGGCGGAACACGAGTCGACGACCGACCTGTAAGAACCACCCCGCAGATGGCCCTCTTCGGACGCGGCCTCCGACGAAGCCGGGCGCGCTTTGCGTGCCCGGCTTTCGTGCGTTGGGAACCAAGCCAGACGCATTCTTGAGCGGTGTCCGTGTCGAGCCGAGCGGAGGGTAGTGGTCCGAGTTGGAGACGCGCAAGCGGCTAGAATCTCTCCGGAAATGGAAGCCCGAAACATGGGCGCAACACCGACGAAACCGGCATTTTACTGGAATTATGATTCTTGAACGGGCAAGAAATGC
The DNA here is from genome assembly GCA_963712235.1 of uncultured delta proteobacterium. Taxonomy (GTDB): domain Bacteria; phylum Myxococcota_A; class Polyangia; order Polyangiales; family Houyiibacteriaceae; genus SG8-38. Next base: position 8,093 of record CAVQHC010000007.1, on the reverse strand, counting down.
AAGCGTGGATGGCCGCCCATCGACCCGAAAGGAATCACCGTTCGATGCCATCGAACCCCAGTTCAGAGAGCCGCAAAGAGAAGAACGGCGCCTCGTGGACGTTCCTGAGCAACCACGCCCATGTGCTCGTGTGCCTTGCCAAAGACCCCATGTCGAGACTGAGGGACATCGCTGAGTCGGTGGGCATCACGGAGCGAGGGGTGTTTCGGGTCGTCAGCGAGCTGGAGGAGGGCGGCGTGATCCACCGGATCAAGGAAGGCCGTCGCAATCGATACGAGATCGACACCTCCAGGCACTTGCGTCACCCGCTCGAAGCCGACCGCACCGTCGGCGGCCTGCTCTCACTCTTGCTGGAGCGCCCGGAGGCCGAGGCGCTCGGCCTTGCGCCGTTGGCTGGCTGAGGGCAGAGTTGGGTACGTGCCGCGATCAATCGACCTTCAACAGCTGGTGGAGTGCCTCATTCTGTTTGCGTCACCCAGGCGCTCCATCGATCCTGCGGAGGCTCCACGTGCATTAAGCGCGGCCAGTACGGCGGAGGACACCGCGAACACTGTTCCGTTGAATGGGTTGCCGGAACTCCAAGCAAAGGCGCTGACTGACGCCAACGGCGCCGCGAGCGCGACGCGCGCGTAGTGTTGGAGCGGTCTGAAACCAACTGCCAACGCAAGCACCGCCACAACGAGAAGGCCGTGCCAAAAAGATCGCAGCCGACTGCTCATCGTTCGAGATCTGTGCGAGACCTTCTAGGATTTCGGTCGAAGAGGGCATGGCGCTCTATCGTGGGCTACTGACCACCCGCGATCAACGAGCGCTCGACGTCGAAGGTCGTGCGGACATCCCCGGGGGCATCGATGACCACGAGGTCGTAATGCGGTTCTCCCATGGACAGACACGCGTGGTAGCAAGCTTTTCCAGGCATCGACTAGGCCTCGAGTCGGGGCGTACCTCTCAAGAAGGCGCGCACCAATCGGTTCTTGTAGACCGCATTCTAAGCAAAGAGAGTCCGCCACGACAGCTTCGAGCGGGCGCTTGCACTATCATCCTCGCGGGCCTCATAAACCGTTCGTTCAGAGAAGCGGATCAGGCCGAGGCGAATGACTTCGATGAAAACAAGAATCTGCTGGTCAACCGTCATATCCCGGGGGGTGCTGTTCGCACTCATCTGGTGGATTCTCACCGATGGCGCCGCGCCGTCCTGGTGGATCGGAGTGCCGGCGGTGTTGCTTGCAACTACTGCCAGTGCCGCGCTAGTCCCAGCTGCACCCTTGGTCTGGTACGAGCTTCTGAGGTTCGCGCCCTTTTTCCTCCTACGCTCCTTGCTAGGGGGCGCAGACGTGGCCTGGCGTGCGTTTCATCCCGGCATGCCCATTGCTCCGGAGCTCATTGAATACCCACTGCGGCTGCCGCGGGGACTGCCGCAGGTGTTCATGGCCAACATAGTCAGCCTGCTGCCAGGCACCTTGAGTGCTGAACTCGATCTCAGTATCTTGAAGGTGCATGTGCTCGATCGACGGAGCGAATTCCTGTCAGCTCTCGAGTCCGTGGAGCAGGGCGTGGCTCGGATATTCGGTGCATCGCTGAAGGTTTCTGAGGAACGTGAGTGAAATGAACCTGTTCGAACGAATTCTTTGCCTGATGGCTACGCCGGCAGGTTGGTGAAGAGTTGAGCAAGCGTGGAGAACCTGTACTTCGGATTGGCGCTGTTTCTCCTGTTCAATCTCGGTGCCGGGATGTGGCGTGTGCTTCGTGGTCCGACGGCCTCCGATCGCATGCTGGCCTTGCAGTTGTTCGGCACCACCGCGGTGGCCATACTGTTGCTGCTGGCGCAGGCGACGGAACACGCGGCCATGCGCGATGTGGCGCTGGTGTTCGCCCTGCTGGCCGCGGTGACGGCCGTGGCTTTCGTGCGGCGAGCGTGGCCGAACCCGGAGGCGGACAATGATCCTGAGTGACTACCTCTCCGCGGCACTGCTCATAGCCGGTGCCGTCTTTTTTTTGGCCGGTACCCTGGGCCTGCTGCGCTTTCCGGATGTCTATACCCGGCTTCACGCACTGACAAAGGCCGATAACGTGGGCCTGGGCCTCATGGTGGCGGGGCTGGCCGTGCAATCGGAATCATGGGCTGCGGCAGGCAAGTTGTTGCTGATCTGGTTGTTGGTTCTGCTTGCCGGCAGCGGCGTCGCCCACCTGATCTCGCGGGGGGCATTGCGGAGAGGAATAGAGCCGTGGAGGCGGTAACCCAGTTGCCGTGGTTGTTCGATGCCCTGTTGGGATTCGGCCTGCTGTGGTTGGCCTGGCGCGCGTTGGCCTGCGCGGATCTGTTCGAGGCCATTGTGTCGTTCGTCGCCTTTAGCCTGCTGATGGCGATGGCCTGGGTACGGCTGGATGCGCCCGATGTCGCGCTGGCCGAAGCGGCCATTGGAGCAGGGCTGACCGGCGCCTTGTTGCTGGCTGCGTTGGCGAGATTGCGCTCATCAGAAACGAACGAGGATGTGGCGGGACAACTCGGAACAAAGGGGTTTGAAGTCGGCCGTCCGCGGTGGTTGCCGGTGGTCGTGCTGCTATCGGTTGCGGCCGGACTCGGACACGCGGTTTGGTCTCTACCGCCTTATGCCGCGGGACTGAGTCCAGAGGTCGTCGCTAATCTCGAAACCAGCGGGGTGAGCAACCCGGTGACCGCCGTGCTGCTCAACTTCCGAGGCTACGACACCCTGCTGGAGATGGTCGTGTTGTTGGTAGCGCTGCTTGGGGTCTGGGCGCTTGGCGGTACGGCCCTGCGCCCCGAGGCCGCGCCCGGCCCCGTGCTGGACACCCTCGTGCGCCTCCTGGTGCCGGTATTGATCCTGGTGGCCGCTTATCTGCTGTGGGTCGGTGCCCATGCGCCCGGGGGTGCGTTTCAGGCGGGATCGGTGCTGGGCGCGGCGGGGGTGCTGCTGCTGTTGGCCGGTTGGCGCGTTCACACCGATCTGATGGGATTGCCTTTGCGATTCATCCTGGTCGTGGGGCCTGGTGCATTCGTCATAGTGGCCGTGTTCACCTTACTCATTGAAGGGCAGTTGTTGGAATACCCCCCTGAGCATGCGGGGACACTGATCCTGATTCTCGAAACCTCGGCGACCCTCTCCATCGGCGCGACGCTGGCTGCCCTGTTTCTGGGTAGCCGGCCTCAAGACATGGAAAACGAATGAGTGTCGCATTCGCGTACGCACTGGTGGGCGTTGGGCTGTTCTCCCTCGGGCTGTATGCCCTGATCATTCACGCGCACCTGCTGCGCAAGGTCCTGGCGATCAACGTCATGGGAAGTGGGGTCTTCCTGGCGCTAGTGGCGCTGGCAACGCGTACCGGGGACGCGCAACCCGATGCAGTGCCCCACGCCATGGTCATCACCGGCATCGTGGTCGCTGTCTCGGCCACTGCGCTGGCGCTCACCTTGATGTTGAAACTGACCGCGGAAACCGGACGCGCCAAGCTTCCCGATGGCCAGCGAGAGTAGGGCCGATGGGCGCGGCGTTCACCGATATGCCCTGGGGCGTCGTTCTCATCTTGCTGCCGTTGGCGGGAGGGATGATCTGTTTCCTCTGGCCAAGGATGGCGAAGAGAGTGGGATTGGGTACGGTCTTTGGCGTAGCCCTGTCGGTCGCAGGTCTCGGTTGGCAGATCCTCGATGATGGCGTGTATCGTCACGCCGCGGGCGGCTGGGGCGCCCCACTGGGCATCGATCTGCGTGCAGATGGTCTGAGCCTGTTGATGCTCGCTGCTACCGCCCTGGTAGGACTCGGCGTCAGCGTCTATTCGACGGACTATTTCGAGGGTGAACATCAGGACCGGTTCTGGCCGCTGTGGTTGTTCCTGCTGGCCGCGCTGAACGCCCTCTTTCTTTCGGCCGATATCTTCAACCTGTACATCACCCTCGAGTTGATGGGGTTGGCGGCGGTGGCGCTGGCGGCGTTGCCGGGCGGCAAGGACGCGCTGAGCGGTGCCATGCGTTATCTGTTGGTCACGCTGCTGGGGTCGCTCGCTTACCTGCTGGGGGTCGCGCTACTTTTTCACAGCTTCGGCAGTGTAGACATCGCGATACTCGCCGAGCGAGTAGAGGCATCTCCGGCCGTCTGGGCAGCGCTGGGGTTGATGAGTGCAGGGCTTGCACTGAAGACCGGACTCTTCCCTTTTCATTTCTGGTTACCGCCTGCCCATGCCAGCGCTCCGGCACCCGTGAGTGCGGTGCTGTCCGCACTGGTGGTGAAAGCTTCTTTCTATCTCCTGCTCCGCTTGTGGCTGGAGATCTTCGGCCCACTCACCGAAGGCGTCGACGTATTGCTAGGCCTGCTTGGCGCCGCGGCCATACTCTGGGGCTCCATACAAGCCCTGCGTCAGACGCGGCTGAAGTTGCTACTGGCCTACTCCACGGTAGCGCAGATTGGCTACCTATTTCTGGCGTTTCCGCTTGCCATCGCCGCCGGCGTGACTGCCTGGAGCGCGGCTGCGTACTTGATGCTGTCTCACGCGTTGGCAAAAGCGGCCATGTTCCTGGCGGCCGGCAATCTGTTGCGCTTTGGCGGCCATGACCGCATCCAGGATCTGGATCGGGTGGTGCAGCGCCTGCCGCTCACCGCGGGCGCCTTCGCCTTGGCCGGGGTGAGCATCATGGGTCTGCCGCCGAGCGGAGGCTTCATCGGCAAGTGGTTGCTTCTCGAGGCGGCCTTGGCACAGGGACGATGGGACCTCGTGACGGTGATCGTCCTTGGTGGCGTACTGGCGGCGGCGTATGTCTTCAAGGTGTTGGGGCATGCGTTCACCAAGGCGACCACTACGCACGCGCCGGGAGCGGTTCCGGCACGCGTGGAATGGGCGGCGTTGCTGCTCGCGATGGGGGCGATTCTACTGGGGTTTCTGGCATCGCCGTTGTTGGAGCTGATTGGCATTGGCGATGTCTTCGGCGCCAGTGGGGTCGGGCGATGAACTGGGATGCGTCGGTTCCCGTCCTGCTGGTTGCGAGCTCCCTGCTGCCGGGTTTGATCATCTTCGGCTTGGCAGAGGACCGAGTACGCCTCCGCACTGTGCTCAACCTGTTCGGGGCCTTGGTCAAACTTCTGCTGGTAGGCTGGATGCTGTGGGGCGTCTACCGAGGGCATCTCTACGAAACGCGGCTGGCACTCTTGCCAGGTCTCGAGCTGGTGTTGCGCGCCGACGCCCTGTCGCTGCTGTTCGTCACCCTGTCCGCTGTGCTTTGGCTGGTCACTACGGTCTATGCGATCGCTTACCTCGAAGGCTCACCTCATCGCAGCCGCTTCTTTGGCTTTTTCAGCCTTTGCGTGACCGCCACGGTTGGTGTGGCCCTGTCTGGCAACCTGCTCACCTTCCTGGTGTTCTACGAGATGTTGACCTTGGTCACCTATCCGCTGGTCGTGCATCGCGGCACGGAAGCGGCCCGCCGCGCGGGGCAGTCTTATCTTGCCTATACAATCTTCGGCGGCTCGCTGCTGCTCGTCGGTACTGTGTGGCTCTATACCCTCGCGGGCACCCTGGAATTCACGCCGCGGGGGTTTCTTCATGGCCTGGGCGAAGGGCATCGCCCAGCCCTCTTAGTCATTTTCGCGCTCCTGATCGCCGGACTCGGCGTGAAGGCGGCGTTGGTGCCGCTGCATGGCTGGCTGCCGCAGGCCATGATTGCCCCGGCGCCGGTCAGCGCCCTTCTGCATGCGGTGGCCGTGGTGAAGGCGGGTGCCTTCGGTATCGTGCGGGTGATCTACGATGTATTCGGGGTGGAGTTTGCCGTAGGACTGGGTGTGACCGCCCCCCTGACGTGGTTGGCGGCGATCACCATTATCTACGGTTCGTTGCGGGCGCTGTTCCAGGATGACCTCAAGCGCAGGCTGGCCTTTTCCACGGTCAGCCAGCTGTCCTATATCGCCTTGGGCGTTGCCATCGCCGGGCCCATCGCCGGCATCGGCGGAGTGGTGCACCTGGTGCATCAGGGCTTGATGAAAATCACGCTGTTCTTTTGCGCTGGCAATCTCGCCGCGACCCTGGGAATTCACAACGTCAGCGAGATGCACGGGGTGGGCCGGCGAATGCCGTGGACCATGGCGGCCTTCACCGTCGGCGCATTCGGGATGATCGGAACGCCGCCGACTGCCGGATTCATCAGCAAATGGTATCTTGGTGTGGGCGCGCTGGAGGCAGGGCAGGGTTGGGTGCTCTTCGTGCTGGTCGGCAGCAGCCTTCTCAACGCCGCCTATTTCCTGCCGATAGTGCATGCGGCCTGGTTCCAGGAACCGCCGGACGCCTGGCCGGAGGAGCATGACTTCGGCCGTAAGGAAACGGCCTGGGCGCTGTTGCTTCCACCGCTGGTGACGGCGGCCATGGCCCTGGGCGTGGGGCTGCTCGCCTTGACGCCCTTCAGTCCTCTCGCGTGGGCGAAGCTCATCGTGGAGCGGGAGTTCTACCAGCCATGAGCGAAGCAGAGGCCTTCTTGACATTGCTGTTGGTTGTGATCTGGCCACTGCTGTTGGCGGGGGCAATGGCGTTCAGGACCACACGTCCCGCTGCATTGCGACTTGCGCCATGGGCGGCCCTGCCCGCGCTGATCCTTGCGGTGTTCGCACCTCCACCTCCAGGCATTTCACTACGCCTACCCTGGTTGTTGCTCGGCACCGAGCTGGGCCTTGTGGACGACACAGGTCGCCTGTTCCTATTGTTCACGGCCCTGCTCTGGTGGCTGGGAGGCATGTACGCGAGGGCCTACGTGTCCGACGATCGTTATCGTTTCTTCGCGTACTTCCTGCTGTCCATGTCGGGCAATCTAGGGCTAATCCTGGCGCAGGATTTGGCGGGTTTTTATCTATTCTTCGCCTTGATGAGCTTCGCCTCCTACGGGCTGGTGGTGCATGAGCGTAGCGTTGAGGCCCTGCGCGCCGGGCGGGTCTACATCGTGTTGGTGGTGATGGGCGAGGTCGCGCTGTTCACCGCGTTGATTCTGGCGACCGCCGCAGCGGGATCGACAGGTTTCGATGCGGTGCGCCACGAATTAGCGCACGCCGAGTCACGCGACCTGATCATGTTCCTGGCGATTGTTGGTTTCGGCATCAAAGCCGGGGTGTTGGGACTACACGTGTGGCTACCGCTGGCCCATCCGGTGGCCCCCACCCCCGCGAGCGCCGTGTTGTCGGGCGCCATGATTAAGGCGGGGCTGCTTGGCTGGTTGCGCTTGTTCCCGCTTGGCGAGGTGGCGCTATCCGAATGGGGCGATGCGCTCATGGTCCTCGGGCTCGCTGCTGCCTTCTATGGGGTGGTGGTAGGGCTCACGCAACGGGATCCCAAGACGCTGTTGGCCTATTCCAGCGTCAGTCAGATGGGGATCCTCACCATGGCAGTGGGACTCGGTTTGACCGCGCCCGACTCCTACCCGGCCATCCTGACCGCCATCACCGTGTACGCGCTTCACCATGGCCTCAGCAAAGGTGCGCTGTTTCTCGGCGTCGGCGTCGTTGGCGCCTGCAACACCGAGCAGCGACGCTGGGCGTGGATCGCCTTGTGGCTGCCCGCACTGGCGATCGCGGGGGCACCATTGACGAGTGGAATGGTCGCGAAGGTGTTGCTCAAGGCGCAGACGGTCAATGCACCCGACCCTTGGGGTTGGGTGTTGCAAACGCTCTTGCCTCTAAGCGCTCTGGCGACGACGGTGCTGCTTGGGCGGTTTCTTATTCTACTGGCCCAGCCGGGGGCGGAGGCAACCGGCCAATCCTCGCCCGCCGGCCTTGTTTGGCCGTGGGCGCTCCTGGTTGCGTCCGCGCTGCTGCTCCCCTGGTGGGCGGCGCCGGAGGTGTCAGGACTGTGGTCGCAAGGTGTGGTCATCGGGAGCCTCTGGCCGGTGCTGCTTGGCGCCGTGCTGGTGCTGGCCGCAGTCTTGCGGAGCGTGTATCGGCCCAAGCAACTTGCTGCGTTGTCGACGAGTGATGGGCGAGTGACCGCCGGCTACTCGAGTTCACGCATTCCGCCGGGTGACGTGCTGGTTCCCATCAGCCACGTCTTGGCTCTGGCCCTGGGCTTTGGCAGCCGCCTCGCCGACGTGCGATTGCCGGGTTGGCGTGATG
>CAVQHC010000006.1:0-655491 GCA_963712235.1 uncultured delta proteobacterium | reverse complement strand
CGGGCGCCTGATTTCGCGTACTTGGAGTGCACACCGCGAAAACCCGCTTTCGCGCCGCGGCGTCGGAAGATCAGTCGGCGCGAACCGCGACGAGGGGCCCACAGGCCGTCTCGTTCATGAACACGCCATCTTCGTTCGGCCCCATCGCCGTGTTCTCGCCGGAGGTCGCACCGATCTTCAGATCCGCATCGCTGTACGCGAGGAAGACGCACATCTCTTTGCCCGCGAGGCCGTAGGTGAGTCGCCGGTCGGTGTTGTTGATATAGCCGCACTCGACCCGGAGGCGCCCTGCGCCCTGCGACGCGATCGGCGGGTCGAGCGTGATCCCGAGCGGCTCACCGATCGAGCCCTCGAGCTCGAAAATGGTCCGGTCTGCACCCAAATCGTCGACGAAGCTCAGCCGGAAGTAGTTCCCCCACTCGTGATAGTGCGCCAGAACATAGTAAATGCTGAAGTCCGGCGGTTCGCCGAGCAGGTTCTGGAATTGCGGCGCGAGATCACAGGTCATGCCGTAGCGCGACTCCGCCTGTGGCTCGATGTCGAGCGCGGTATTGGTAAACGCAATCGGTCGGAGCCGGACCTCGACTTCCTCTTCAGGAACGGTCTCGATGTCGAAGTGCAGCGCCGTCTCGAGTGCGCTCGCCGAGACTTTCACCAGATGAACGCCACCCACGATCTTGTGCCGTGGCGGGATCTCGAGGACCGCTCCCTTTTGAAAGGCCTGTAGCTCTTGGAGCGCTTGGGTGGACTGCGCGAAAAAAGCGCCGCCCTCTAGCCCGGCGGTGACGTCGTGGAAGCCACGGTCATCGCAGCGCCAAGTCCCGTCCGGCCCCGGGTACGTGGTCTCGGGCACGAAGAACCAGTTGGAGTGGTGCCAGGCTCCATCGTTGGTTTGCCGAATCTTGGATACGAACAGCGGTTCGTCGTTGTTCAGCGTCCAACTTTGACACTCCCCGCTCACCTCTTCACTACGCTCGACCATGATCGGCTCGAACGAATGGACGAGCGTCGGATGAATCTCGTCAGAGGCGCTCGACTGCGCGCAGGCGGCAACCAGCGTCAACGAAATCAAAACGGGGAGCGACCGCATCGCTGCAACGGTCGCCTGGTTCGAGGCGCTTGGCAAGAAGAGAGAAGCCGCGTAAACGGAATCGACGCATGAGACCGCCGTCGCGAGACTTTCTGCCTCCGGAACGGGATCACGCCGCCCTCCCCCAGCGCGGCACCCGCAGCAGAGCTCAGCGGGTCGGCTTGATCCTCGGCCCCGCGCTTTTTGCGCTCCTGCTGGCCTTCGATCTCGACCCGGCGCGTCCCGCGGTCACGCGGATGGCGGCGGTTGCGGTCCTCATGGCCACGTGGTGGATCAGCGACGCGCTCCCCCTTTTCGCCACGGCGCTCTTGCCCCTCATCTTGTACCCGCTGCTCGGGATCGCTCGCACCGGCGACACCGCGCCCGTTTACTTCAACAGCACCATCGTGCTCTTCCTCGGCGGATTCATGATCGCCCTGACGATGGAGAAGTGGAATCTCCACCGCCGGATCGCGCTCTGGATCATTCGCACCGTCGGAGGCGGCGCCGATCGCATCATCCTCGGCTTCATGTTGGCCGGGGGGTTCCTTTCGATGTGGATTTCGAACACGGCGACGGCGATCATGATGATCCCGATCGGACTCGCGATCGTGCTTCGAATGGAAGAGGATTTCGGCCGAGAAACCACCCACACCTTTTCGGTCGCGGTGATGCTGGCGATCGCCTACTCCTGCTCCGTCGGCGGCATCGCAACCTTGGTTGGGACCCCGCCAAATCTCTCTCTGCAGCGGATCTTCGCGATCACGTTTCCAGACGCGCCCCCGATCGGCTTCGGGCTCTGGTTCGCCATGGCGCTTCCGATCTCGATCATTCTTCTCATCGTCGCCTGGCTGTTGCTAACCCGGGTTTTCTATCGGATCTCCGACGAAGTGATCGTCGATCGGTCGATCGTCGACGAAGAAGCCGAAAAGCTCGGGCCGATGGCCTACGAAGAGCGAGTCGTTCTCGCGGTTTTCGTGTCGACGGCCTTGCTCTGGTTGTTCCGAGCACCCCTGGTGCTGGGGTCTGTCACCGTGCCCGGATGGTCGGAGCTCTTGCCTTACGGAGAGCTCTTGGATGATGCGACGGTCGCCATCGGCATGGCCTCCCTCATGTTCCTGATTCCGACCCGCTCGCCCGATTCCAAGTCGGTGACCATCATGGGGCCAGGCGTGATCCGGCGACTCCCTTGGAACATCGTTTTGCTGTTCGGCGGCGGTTTCGCCTTGGCCCAAGGCTTTCAAGTGACCGGGCTCGCCGGGTTCATCGGCGTGCAGTTCACAGGCCTCGCCGGTGTGCCTCCGCTAATCATCATCTTTGCGACCTGCCTCGGCCTCACCTTCCTGACGGAGCTCACGTCCAACACGGCGACCACGGAGATGGTCCTCCCGGTGCTCGCGTCCATCGCGGTCGCCACGGGCATCCACCCGCTCCTCTTGATGGTCCCTGCCACGCTGTCGGCTTCCTGCGCCTTCATGATGCCAGTGGCTACGCCGCCAAACGCCGTCGTGTTTGGAAGTCAACGGGTCACGATCCCAGAGATGGTGCGGGTGGGCCTCGCGCTAAACGTGATCGGCGCCCTCGTCATCACAGTTGTGTTTTACTTTGTCGGGACCACCCTCTTCGGAATCGAACCGGGGGTACTACCGAGTTGGGCGACGACCGCCCCGGCTGGTTCGTAGCTGCAGCTAGAACATCGGTGCGCAGCCCGACCCGCCGCTCCATGCGCAGAGCATCTTTCCATCGGCGTCCGTGGCTGCGACCTCCCAGTAGGTGAACTCGTCGGTGATCGGGATCTGCGCGCTGAGGTTGAGATTCGTCACGAAGAACTCGCCGTTCGCCCTACCGGACGCCGCGATGGGTCCCCTCAACATCGTCGCAGAGACGGACATCGGACCGGACTCCAGGAAGCCGGAAAGCGTCCCGTTCACGATGATCCCTCGCATTCCACAATCTTCCAGGCCGAGCGTTCCGGTTCCGGTCCCGACCCCAGTCGACGTCCAAGTTGCGCCGCCCCCGCCAGGGCATGTCGTTGACCCGTCCTGCTTGACTGCGAGCGTCTCGTAGGGGGGCGCCAAGTCGGCCATGACCTGCGCGAGGTCGAGCGCTATCGCGCCCATGAACGCGTGGAGACCTTCGTTACTGTTCACGGCAACCTCGCCACTCGTCCCACCGCAGGCTGTAACACCAAGAGCCAGCACTGCGACCACCATCCAAAGCTTGAGCTGACGCATTAGAACCTCCCATCATGCGGATTCGAAGCCCGCACGATGGAATGAAGCAAAGACGATGCCAGGCCTTCGAGCCCGTTATTGCAAGCCTTTTGCAAAGCTAGCGGCGCAAGCGATGCGTGTCGGGAACACCGAACGCATTTGGTGCGGACGCCGAGCGATCCCAAATCCTGCACCGAACAAGACTGCGGCCCCGGGCCCTGCGAGCGCAACGAAGAGGGCGCTTGCAGATGGACCTTCCGCGACTGCCCACCCGTAGGCTGTCCTGATCCTCTTTGTACGGTGTCTCGCACTTATCCTGCGCTGCGCGGCGGCGCTGGCTACTCTGTAGGCTATGGGGGAGAGCAGACTTCGTCGGTACGGCTGCACGCTGTCGCTGTGCTTAGGCTTGGTATGGATGGGGGCTTGCTCGTCGGGCTCTAGTCCCCGCTCCGGCGTTGGAGGTTTCGGCGGCGGCGCAGGCGTAGGGGGCGGCGCTGCTGGCAGCGGAGGGGTCGCGAAACCTTGCCCCTGCCCTTCGGGCGAAGTCTGCGTTCAAGAGCAGTGCCTTCCGGGCCAGGGTACGTGCGAGAGCGACGACGACTGCGGTGGCGACACCTATTGCTGCGGAGCCGGCTGCTTGTCGGAGCCAGGCGATTCACCGACCTGCATCGCCTACGGCAGCGGCCCGCGAGGCGACGTGAACGAGCTCTGTCTGGGCGACATCACCATCGGGCTCTTTCAAGCGGACGTACAATGTGAATGGACTGGGCCTCCGCCTGGCGATCCCTTCCCCGATCATGTTCAGGTGCTGACGACCCCCTTGGTTGCCGACCTGCCCTTCGATTCGGGCGTCGCGAAAGAGATCGTCATCGTGACCTACAACGGCCTCGATGGTGGCTCGCCGGCCGCGGAAGGCACCGACCCGGCGCGCTTCGGCGTGATTCGAATCTTGAACGGCCAGACCTGCGAGCAGATTGTGAACCTCGACGATCCAGCGAACCGGGTCATCGCGGCCTCCCCTCCCGCGATCGGCGACATCAACGGCGACGGATTCGCGGACATCGTGACGCATCGCGCGCTAGGCGGCGTGATCGCATACGCCTGGAACGAGCCTGCCGAAACCTACACGGGCCTTTGGGTCGCTCTGAGCACCAACATCAGCGGTCAGCGTTGGGATGGGCTCGCCCTGCACGACTTGGACGACGACGGCATTCCCGAAGTGATCTCGGCGAGCGAAGTCTATGACGGACCGACGGGCGACCGACTGAACCCTGGTCAGGTCTTGCCGGCCGCAGGCGCGATGAGCGTCCCAGCCGTGGCTGATGTCGACGGAGATGGCGAAATCGAAATCACGGCCCGTGACATCCACCGCTGGAACGCGGGCACGAATCAATGGGACCTCGCCTACCCGCTCGGCCATAGCGCGCAGTTCTGGGCGGTCGCAGACTTCGGGACGCCCGGCGCAACGCCAGCGGAGTTCGATGCAAACAGCTTTGATGGGATCGCCGAAATCGTGTCGACCGGCAACGGCAACGCTCGCTTGATGACGCTTTCTGGCCAAGTCCTCTTGAACGTGAGCTCGGGCATTCTCGGCGGCGGGCCACCTACGATCGGCGATTTCGACGATGACGGGCGCCCGGAATTCGCGTCCGCAGGCGGCAACTTCTACCGGCTCTTCGACCTCGATTGCACGACGGATCCTGCGTGTCTGACGACGGAAATTCGCTGGTCCGCCTCGTCGCAGGACCTTTCCTCCAATCGCACCGGCTCTTCGATTTTCGACTTCGAAGGAGACGGCGCTGCGGAGGCGGTGTACGGGGACGAGTGCTTCACACGCATCTACGAAGGCTCGACGGGAGAGGTCTTGTACTCGGCGTTCCGCACCTCCTGCACTTGGTTCGAGAACCCCGTCATCGCCGACCCGGACGGGGACTCCAACACCGAGATCCTCATCGGCTCGAACGCGAACTGCGCTCGGACCTGCCCGGCGATTGACCCGATTCACCGGGGCAACCGATGCGAAACCGCCGCCGACTGCCTGTCTGGATTGTGCGATGAGGGCTTTTGCCGTTGCGCGGACGGCTCGGAGTGCCGCGAGGGCTACTCGTGCGAAGCGCCGATCGCAGGCACGCCGGGCAGCGGCGACACCTGCCGCGCCGAGCATCCGCCCGGCGTGGGGCAAGTAGGCCTTCGCGTTCTTCGCGACGCGCTCGATCGCTGGGTCTCTTCGCGCCCCATGTGGAACCAGCACACCTACTCGGTCACCAACGTCAACGACGACGGGACGATCCCCATGACCTCGGAGTGGGTCGCAAACTTCAGCGACCCGGCCCTCAACAACTTCCGGCAGAACGTGCAGGGTGAGGCGGCGCCCGGCACGCAGCCCGACATCACGGGAGACGTCGACGAAAGCGTCTGCCAAACCTCTGGCGAAGAACGGCTTTTGACTGCGACCGTGTGCAACCGCGGAACGCGCACCGTCGGGGCCTCCATGCCCGCGACCTTCTACGCCGGAGACCCCGCCGATGAGAACCTCTTGTGCGTTTCGTTCACCGAGGGCCCCGTCCCGGTCGGCGGCTGTCTCGAGGTCTCCTGCATCATCGACGTAGATATACAGGGCAAGATCACGATGGTCGTCAACGACGACGGCCAAGGCGGCCGGACGACCACCGAGTGCAACGACAACAATAACTCGGACGACGTCACGATCATCTGCGTCCAGTGACAGTGGACTGACGTTCTGCTTCGGCTGAGGTCCATCTCGGCAGCTACTCAGGCGCGCAGTGTTTGTTCCGGTTTCGAATGATAGCTACCCTGTACACCATATGGTGGGGGGAGCCATGATGGAGCAGCAGTGCATCTTATTGTTAGATGACGATAGCGAGTTCCGCGCGCTCCTCGGCGCTGTGCTGAGTGCGCGCGGTTTTAGGGTACTCGAAGCGGCGTCTGCACAGGCTGCAACGACCGTTCTGCTCACCGAGAGCCTCGATCTCGTGATCGTCGACGGCTTGCTTCCCGATCTTCCAGGCGTGGAATGGATCGAAAGCATCCGGCAGCGCGACGCTGAGACCTTGATCGTGTTTCTGTCTGCTTTTTGGCGCGACCTCGAGACGTTCCAGCGCCTGACCCAGGAACTGGGTGTGTCACTGGTAGCCTACAAGCCGATCGAACCGCTGGTGTTCGCCGAAACGATCGGTCAACTGCTTCAGCTGGAGCCCCGGCGGACCGACAGCGTCCGGCCGACGGTCGGTGCCGCTCCTGCCAAGCCTCCGGACACCCTTCGAGCGCGTATGGCGCAGCTCCGGGAGGCGTACGCGTTCGAGCTCCCTCGGAAGCTCGACGAGTTGGAAGCCCGGATCGACGAAGCCCGACAACGACCCGAGGCCGCAAAACAGGCGTCGAGCAGCGCCCACCGCTTGCGGGGAACAGCCGGAGCCTACGACTTCAAGCTCGTCGGCGTCCTTGCTGGTCAGATCGAAGATCTTCTATGCGAGTACCAGTCGTCGCCGTTGCGGGTTCGCCGCAACCTTTGGGCGGACATCAGCCGCGCCCTCGAGGACGCTCGTCTGGCTGCGCAGCCTCAGGGATTGGCCCCAGGCCCCGGCCTCGAGTCGATGGACACGGTTTCGGTGGGCACGATTCTTTTCGTGGACGACGATGCGGACGTGCGACGGACCGCAACGCTCTTTTTACGAAAGCAGCTGCTCGACGTTTGCGTCGCGAGCTCGGCGCCGGGGGCGTTGCACAAGGCAGCGTCGATCAAGCTCGCCGCGGCGATCGTAGACGTCCATTTGAAAAAGACGAGCGGGTTCGACCTGTGCCGGGAGCTTCGCAAGCTACCCGGGAAAGAGAGCCTTCCGCTCGTACTGATGTCCGCGGACCAGAGCCTCGAGACGCGCGTTGCAGCGACTCAAGTGGGGGCCTCGCTCTTCATCGAGAAGCCGCTTCGCGAAGATGTTCTTTCTCTGGCCGTCCAGCAAATTGTCGACGAAGCGTCGGCCCGCCGCGGCCGAGTGTTGCTTCTCGAAGACGACCGGGACTTTTCGAACCACGCAGAGCTCTTGCTCCAAGCCAGCGACATCGACACCCGTGCGATTGAGACCCCGGCTGAGCTACCTGCCGCGCTCGAGGAGTTTCGCCCCGATCTCGTGCTGCTCGATATCGACCTCCCGAACACCAGCGGGGTCGACGTGTGCAAGGCGCTTCGCATGTCGGTTCAATGGCAGACGCTGCCGATCCTGATGATCACAGCTCACATCGACGATGACACTCGGATCGAGGCGTTTCGCGCGGGCGCCAACGACTTCATTTCAAAGCCCGTGCTCGAAGAGGAGTTCCATGCGCGCGTCGACGTGCAATTGATGCATGCGCGACTGTTGCAAGAACGCGCGGAGCGCGACCCGCTCTCCGGGCTCATGTTGCGGCGACCGTTTCTGGAAGCGTTGGAGCAGCGGCTCTCCGAAGCACATCGGAACGAGACCCCGCTTGCCCTGGCACTCATCGATATCGATCACTTCAAGCAGGTCAACGATGGCTTCGGGCACAGCAATGGAGACGCCGTCATCGCAGGGCTCGGTCGGTTGCTACGTCAGCGATTCCGTAACGAGGACCTTCGATGTCGCTGGGGTGGCGAAGAGTTCGTCGTCGTCCTGCCAGGACAGAAAGCGGATTTGCTGGAACGCGCGCTTGGCCGAGTGCTCAAGGAGTTCTCGGAAATGCGATTCGAGGCGAGCGACCGCACGACCTTTTCGGTGACCGCGTCGGCAGGTGTCGCGGCACGTCCGGATGACGGCCTTTCGGCACAGGCTCTCATTCGCCGAGCCGACAGGCGTCTCTACCGAGCAAAGAGCGATGGGCGAAACCGCGTCGTCGGCCCGTCCAATCACAGCCCAGACGAAAGCCACGGCGGCTTCAGAAAGCAGCACAGCGCATGAAGGTTCTGATCGTGGACGATGAGGCAGATATTCGACGAATCGGCGAGCTCAGCTTGCAGAGCGTGGCCGGTTGGGACGTGCTGCTAGCCGAAAGCGGCGCCCAGGGGATGGAAACCGCCAAAGCGCAGAATCCAGACCTGATTTTGATGGATATGATGATGCCCGAGATGGATGGCCTCACCGTCCTTCGCCAGCTCCGAAAGGACCCAGAGCTCGAAAGCACGCCGGTCATCTTCATGACCGCCAAGGTGCAGCACGACGAGGTCGCGCGTTACCTCGAGGCCGGCGCGTTGGGCGTGGTCCACAAGCCCTTTGACCCGATGACGCTTCCTGACGAGATTCGAAGAATTCTGAACGACTAGGACGCGACCGGAAGGACTCGGTGAATCGCCTCACGTAGCGCTTGCTCCGTCACGCGGGACTTCACGAGAGCCGCAACGACATTCTCACCTGCACTTGCCTCGGCTTCCCGCGCCGAAAAGACGATGACCGGCGTGTTGCCAACGAAGGGCAGGAGCTCGGTGCCGTCGCCATCTGGCAAGCCCATATCGAGGAGAATGAGGTCGTAAGCCTCCCTCTCGAGATGCTCCCGCGCTTCGCGAATCGACCGCACATTGGTCAGGGTACCGATGTCCGACAGAAGGGCAGCCACCATCTCCGACAGGTCAACGTCGTCCTCGACATGAAGAAGGCGTATTGTGCCGGCGGCGTGTATCGAGCTCTGGATCGATGCGAGCAAACGAGTCTCGTCGATGGGTTTGGTGATCCAGTCGACGACGGACAGGGCCCCACCCTTGAGCTCTCGACTCACCTCGTCGGCGATTGCGGACACCACGACCACCGGAATGCTGCCCGCCCTGTTGCGTATCTCTTGGAGAAGGTCGAGGCCATTCTCCTCGCCGAGCTTCAGGTCGAGCGTCACGGCGGCATAGTCGTATTCTCCGAGCAAGTGTGACCGCGGTGGCGATATCCTGGGCAATATCGACGACGTAGCCCTCGATCTCGAGAATTTTTCTCAGAAGTAGCGCGATGTCGGGCTCGTCCTCGCAGACCAGCACCCGGCGCGCTCCGATGGGTGCATCCCGCACGACGGACTTCGCAATCGGAAGCTCGAAGTAGAAGCGGCTGCCGCCGCCCGCGGCCGGCTCGTACCCGATTTTGCCGTTCATGCGCTCGACGATCGCCTTCGAGATGCTGAGCCCCAAGCCGGTCCCCGATTTTTGTCGGCGATCTGAGCCATCCGCCTGGGCGAAGCGTTCAAACAATCGCTTCTCGAACTTCTCGGGGACACCGGGACCCCGGTCTCGCACTTCGACCCTCACGCGATCCGCCGTCACGTGGGTATGAACGTCGACGGCCTCGCCCGCCGGCGAGAACTTCACGGCATTGGAAATGAGATTGGCGAAGACCTGAGCCAGGCGGTCGGAATCAGCGTACACCAGAACGGTCTCGGGCTCACCGGCAAGAACGATTCGGGAGTCGTGCTCCAACGCGAAGCCGTCGTTCGCGGCCTTGGCATCTTTGATGACTCGAGATAGGTCCAATCGCTGGATCTCGAAATCGAGCTTGCCGGATTGGATCTTCTCGACATCGAGGATGTCGTTGATGAGACGGACCAGCCTCCCGCTGTTGTTGAGCGCGATGTTGATCATCTCTTTTGCTTCGGTCGAGATCTCGCCAACGCGTCCGCCCGCAACGAGGCCCAAGGCGCCTCGGATCGACGTGAGCGGCGTGCGAAGCTCGTGGCTCACCGTCGAGACGAACTCGGATTTGAGCTGTTCGATTCGCCTGCGCTCGGTGATGTCGCGAATGATTCCGGTGAACATCCGCCGGCCTCCGAGTCGCATCTCGCTCACCGACATCTCGACGGGAAACTCGGTTGCATCCTTGCGAACGGCTACGGCTTCCTGTGTAGCCGCAATCAACCTGGCGCCGGGATCGTCAGGATAGTGTTGCAAGTACTGCTCGAGCCGGCCCCGATGCCGTGGCGGCATCAATACGCCAACGTGCTGCCCCACGAGCTCGGAAGGCTCGTAGCCGAGGGTTCGCTGCACCACGGCGTTCACACCTTCGATGAGGCCGGCTTCGTCAATCGTGACGATCGTGTCGACGGCGGTTTCGAAGAGAGTCCTCAGCTGCTGTTCGTAGTCTTTGCTGAGCAGAAGTTGCCTCCGAAGCTCGAGTTGGTCTGCAACCTGTCGACCAAGGATACTCAGAGTGTCGAGCTGATTGGCACTGACCTGCCGGGCCTCGTGGTCGATCGCACAGAGGGTCCCCAAGATATGACCATCGGGCGTCATCAGCGGGACGCCGGCATAGAAGCGAACCCTGGGGTCCCCTGTAACCAACGGGTTGTCGTGGAAGCGACTGTCCTCGAACGCATCAGGGACGACGAGAAGCTCTTGCTCGGCCACTACATGCCCGCAAAACGAAATGTCGCGCGGGGTTTCCGGGGCGTCGAGGCCGTACCGGGATTTGAACCACTGACGGTCAGCGTCGACCAAGGACACGAGCGCAATTGGAACATCCAAGATTCGCGCCACGAGCGTGGTGAGATCATCGAAGGAGCTCTCGGGCGGCGTGTCCATCACCCGGTAGCTCTCGAGGGCCCTCAGACGCTCGGCTTCGTTTTCGGGGATCCGCGGCGCCTTCATCGCGCAGGCTCCGCCACGTCGCATGTTCTCACTGCGTCATCCCCCTGGTTCCCCAACGTCTCTAGACAGTGTAGCGAGCCAGCCAACAGGGTGCGACAGAGGCACAGGCGATCAGCATCTCACTTGCACCTACAGTGACTCCGCGCGGCAGGCGAACGACGTAGCTAGCGATGTCGCTCAGGTCGGCCATAGCGACATCGCAGCGCCTGACTTCACGATCGAAGGAGTAGACATCCAGTCCTTGAACTCCGCAGTCGACGCGTATCGCGGATCGGCGACACCGACGTTGTCAGGATCGCGAATATGGATAGAATGCGGGCGATGCGGAGGCTCTTCACAGGTGTTCTTTCGCTCGCGCTGTCGATCGTGGCTTTCGAAACGGGCGCTCGCGCGGACGAGCCGATCATCACCGAGGCGCCAGCCAGCCCGAGCCAGTTGGGATACGTTGCCCGACCTTCGACGAGCTACGACGAATTTCAGGCAGCGTGAGCTTCACAAGAGCTCGCGACGTTCACGCAATGCGCTAATCGGCTTGTCAGCCACTGCGGTCGTAGGCGCCGCGCTCGGGTTTCCCGGTTCGATTCGCCAGTGCTACGTGATCGTGGTCAATTATTCGACGGGACCCGCCGAGGAGCTCCGCTGCACCCCCGCTGGAAAAGCGTTGGTGGGCATCGGTTGGCCGCTGTTCTCCATCGGAGTAACCGGCGTATTGATCACTGGCATCATGTTCGGCGTCCGCAAAGGCAAGCTCCGCCGCCTCGAGGATCGCATGGCCTACGAGAAGTCCCGTGCGGTCCGCTGGGATCCTCGCACGTCGCGCTTCGTCTTTTAGCGTGGCCCGTGCGCTGTTTGGGATCAGCCCGCAAGAGCGGTTTCGATCACCTGACCGCCCGTGATGGCCTCGTCGAGTCGCGCACGCGGCACACCGAGCGCGACGCCGAGGGTCTTGGCCATCGACTCGAATGTCTCTTCGTGGGGGATGTCGCCGGACGCGGAGGCACGTCCTGTTCCTGAATCGATGGCCTGGGCTTGGTAGTCCTTGCCGGTCGGCTCGAGGCCGCCAATCACACCACCGCGCAGTCCTTCGCCGATCAGCACCGCGCAATGGTGCCGTCCATTGTGGTCGCGTCCTGCGCGTCCCTTTCGCGCGAGATCCCGTCCAAACACGTTGAGTGTTCCGACGATCACATCGTTTCGGAGCGCCCCCTCGGCGCGCATGCCGTCGACGGTTTCGACCAGCGTCTGGAGGTGTCCAACGCCCTCGACCGTCTCCTGCGTCTCTTTGACGAACTCGCGATCGTTGTGGTTGTCGCCGCCGAAGTCGATTCGGAGCGTAATCACAGGCGAGACATTCATCGCAGCGAGAACCGACGCCGCCAGAACCTGATCGGCTTCGCCGTTGCCGTCGATGGTGGCAAGTCGTCCAACCAGGTCGAGTGAAAGCGAGCGTGCTTCGTCACGAGTGACGACGAAGCGATCGAGCATGCGGCGCTGGTTCTCGGTGCCGTGCTGCTGATAGAGCGCGTACATCTCGTCGACCGCCTGATCGCGAAGCGGACGCAGGTCTCCGAGCGCGTTGTCCTCTTGGGCGAGCGCCGTCTTGAGAGCGATCGGAGAGACGTTGGCCAGGGACCGACCCTTGAAGGTGAGGATCTCGTTGCCGCCGCGAGCGCCCACGCTGATCGGCTCGCGCTGCACCGTCTCGAGTGCCGCGGTGAGCGCCTCGGAATAGATGCTTACCAGCATTTCGTTGCGCTCGACGCTCCCCATCAGCCGCATCACCTTCGGGTGGTTTGGATGGGAATTGGTATAGGTGCCGTGGTGGAAGAACACCGTCTTTTGCAGGATGTTGCCCGGAAGCTCGGCCCAAGGTTTCGCGGCCGTCAGCTGCTGTCCACCGATCGTCATGGCCATCGGCGCCATCAGAGGGTCGTTCGAATGCTCGATGGCTGGGTCTTCGTAGGTACCCGGCACGTTCGCATTGATCGGGTCACCGGCCGAAGAGGTCGAGAGAATCAAAATGCGCGCCGCAGCTCCATCCTGTGCCCGGGCCGCCAGCGGCCTGGCGAGAATGGACATTGGAATCCCGGTAGCGAGCGACTTGAGGCCAAGCCCGCCGGCGCCGAAGAGCGCCGTGTAGAGCATTTTGCGTCGGTGGAGCTTCATCTTCGTTTCCTCAAAGGCCCATGCCAAGCACACTCGGAGAGGTGCAGGCGACGATGAATGTGGAGCGGAGCGCGTTGGTGGCGTTCGTTTCGGCCTCCGCCTGTTCGTAGTGTCTCGTCAGAATGTCGAGCGCGCCGGCGTGGCGCGGGTCGGACTCGGGCAAACCTGCGAGGTCGACGACAAAGGCCCGGATGGCGCCGTCGGGATCGCTCGGCGGGAACTTCCCGTCGTTGCTGATGACCAACTCCCCGAAGCGTTCGCACATGGCCTCGCCCGCAGCGCGAATGAAGAGGTTCGGGTCGGCGATGACCACCGGGATCTCGCCGCCGCGGCCATAGCCGTCGTCCGGGACGACTTCCGCTAGCTGTCGAGCCACGCCGCGCGCGCCCCGACGCTCCGACTGATAGTAAGTCTCGGTGCCACAGGCGTCCGAAATGCCGAGTCGGTTGGACACGGTGCTACAGAAATGCCGTGCGCGCGAAACCGACGGGATGTCGCCGCCTGCAGCTTCGACACAGCTTCGCGCCGAGATCAAGGGCGAAGAGAAGAGCTCGACGAGCATCGACCGAAAGCTCATCCCGCTCTGCTCGAACAGGTTGACGATGTTCTGGAACTCCGCGGACTCCTCGGGGCAGGCCGAGCTGGTAGCAAAGTAACAGGCTTTCTGTACCCAAGTCGGTGCGAAGCGCGGGTGATTGGAAAGTGTGCCGGCAAGCTCGTTGATCCCGTCGCCGGGCGCGCCCTCGACCGAGACCCCTTGAAACGCAAACGACGGCCGCAGTGCCTGCACGGTGCCGTCCTGCTGAGCGTGATAGAAATACGTGAAGGAATTTCGGAAGTACTGCCGCATGGGGTCGAGGTTCACGTGGCAACCCCAACACGCCGTCGTGGGATCGGCGTGCGAATCGTCGAGGGCGTCGTCGAAAGCCGGAATGAGCGTCGTTTCACTGTCGAAGCTTTTCCCCAGGGCAACGATCAGCGTCTGGTTGGTGGTGACGCGCGCCTGGTTTGCATCGTTCGTCGGCCAGGTTGCGAAGAACGCGGGCGTCGTCATGAACCCAACGCGCGGGACGCGAAGCACCAGCTCGTTCGAACCGCGCATGGCATCGACTTCCCAGAACATCGTCGGCTGCTCACCCGAGCCTGGAGTCCGAAACGTCACGGGGCGCCAATCAAAGAACGCCTCCTCACCAATCAGCGGCGTCGTGCGATAATTGTCCTGCATGCAAGCGTCGTTGTCGGTGTAGTAGCCGAACAGAGCGGCAAACGCGGCCCTGACCAAGTCTCCGTTCGTTTTGACGGCCTCGCCGCCGCATCCTCCGGGAAGGCCCTCCGCCGGGATGGTGAATCGCATCCAGTTCGGAGAGCTCGGATTCAAGGTCTGCGAGAGCGGTATCTCCTCGGTCGTGTACACCAGCTGTTCGATCATCCCGCGCGAACGGTTGTAGCTACGATCCTCGTCGTCGTTGATCTCGCGGTCGTCGCTGAGCGCGAGGCCCACCATCTGCGCCGTGGTGAGATAGACGGTACGGGTCGTCAGCGCGTCGGTGAACGGCCGGTCCGCGCGCACGATGTCGAGAACGCTCCGCGCAAAGCTCTCCTCGAACGTCCGAACGAAGGTGTCGTCGACCGCGGTTCCGTCGCTCAGTCGCCCCATTTGGAAGTTGCTGTATCCCCAGAGGTCGACCAGTGCCTGTTCCTCGTAGCCGTCCTGCTGGAACGCCGTTTGGAAAAATCGGCGCAGTTTCTCGTCGGCCTGCGGCATGTCGACCCAGCCGCCGATCTGCGCCCGCAGAACGTCCGGGTTGGCGGTCAGGGCGTCGAGCTCTTCGCTCGTCAGGCCGAGGCCCGTCAGCAGGGTCTTCACCTTTGAGGCGTAAACGTAGGGCGCTGCCGGCTCGAACGAATCACAGCTCGAGAGCGCGGGGCGCGTCGTATCGACCGGAAAGTCGGGGTTGTTCGGGTTCGAAGGGTCGTTGTCGCGGCTCGCTTGGGTCCGCCCGATGCTGCCCTCGCACCCCGTGCTGGCAGAGGCGAAAAGCGTCACGACTAGGAAAAACGTCCGGTATCCCATTGCTGCAAACTCCAGGCTGGCAATGGAACAGATTAGCAGTGATTAGCGAAAACTCACCCTTATGTGTTATATTGGTGTGCTGGCTCGCTATTCCGGTTCGAGGTCGATATCGTCGACCGGCGAGAAGCTCTGGTACAAGGGCTGCGCAGGAGGTGCCCATGGCGAACATCGAATCAGTCAAAGGGCGAGTCTCGCCGGAAGAGTGGCAGACCCGGGTCGATTTGGCCGCTGCGTACCGGCTCGTGGCCATGTACGGCTGGGACGACATCGTTTTCACGCACATCACGGCCAAGGTGCCCGGCGAGAAGTCGGGGCAAGAAGAGTTTCTCATCAATCCTTACGGACAGATGTTCGAAGAGATCTCTGCGTCATCGCTCGTGAAGATCAACATTCAGGGCGAAAAGATGATGGAATCACCCTTCCCCATCAACCCAGCCGGGTTTTTGATTCACAGCTGCGTCCACGAGGCTCGGGACGACGCGAAGTGCGTCATGCACACGCACTCGATCAATGGCGTTGCGGTGTCGTGCCAAAAAGATGGAGTACTCCCGATCTCGCAGCAGTCCCTCTACGTGTTGGCATCCTTGGCCTACCACGACTACGAAGGCGTCGCGCTCAACGATGACGAGCGACCGCGGCTCGCCGCCGACCTCAGCGACAATATTTTCCTCATGCTTCGAAACCACGGGCTGCTGACGGTTGCCTCTTCGGTCGCCGATGCCTTTCTTGCGATGTACATCTTCGAAGCGGCGTGCATGGTCCAAGTTCGCGCGCTCGCGGGTCAAAGGGAGCTGATCCCAATCCCTGCTCAAATCCTTGCCGGCGCCAAACAGATGAAGGAGCAGGTTACACACGGGCTTGGCGGGATGCTGGCCTGGCCTGGCCTTCTGCGAAAGCTCGACCGAGACATGCCGGGCTACGACCAGTAGTCACGGTCGAGCAATTCGATCGCATGAACTTTCCAGATCCCGATGAGCGCTGGTCGGATGTGTTCGAGCTCGGTCCGGACGCGGCAAGCTTCGACATCCCCGTGACGATTGCACTCCTCCTAGACGAAGAGCGCGCTAGCTCGGCTGCAACGCTGTGGAGGTTGAACGAGGCGACTCGGGTCTGGGAGGAGATCGAGCTCTCGTACACCTCGCAAGGTCGTGTGTGGGGCCAAACCACGGGGTTCAGCATCTTCGCTGCAGGCCCAGCATCAGCGCCGACCGAATGCACGTTTCAGGAGGTCATTGCGCTCCAAACGCCCGGCAACGTAGAAGTCGTCGGTGCCACACGTGATGAAACGACCTTCGTGGGGCCTGGTACATTGTTCGAACGAGAGACAGGCTCGGTTTGGATCACACAGAGCACGAGTTTCACGGTTCAAGGCATCGCGGGCCCGCCATCCGGTCAAGGTCGATGGATCGATTTCGCGGCCATCCCTGTTTTCGAGAATGGTACATTTGATATCGCCCCTAACGGGACCTTCTCGATTCAGCTCGACATCCCACCGCTCGGGTTCCGCTACCTCGCTTTGACCGATGCGTGCCTCGGGCCCTTCGTGTCGGAAACAAACGGGTGGCTCTATCACCTTCAGGTGTACTGCGGTCCGAACTGCGGGCAGAACGTGAACGCACCACCATGTCAATTCCCCCAAACCGTCGCGATGCAACAGGTAGGCATGTCGAGCGTGGTCTCCGCCAGCTTTGGTTTCCTCGCAGGCGAAGAATGCACGCTTCAGCAGTTCCAGGGCCTCGTCCGTCTGCTCAAGTTCTCGCGCGATGCCTTTGGTGATCGCGACGTCGTCGTCATCGCTAGCTTGAATCGTTGGAGCATATTGTCCAACTCCGAAGGTCGCGAGCTTGTCGCGGGCGGACGCTGGGTCGAGCTTCCGGATGCCACGGAAATCACGATGACCGTACAGGACGCCGATGATGGATCTGCGCCGATCTACGAGCTGCGCTACCGCTTCGACGGTGACAACCTCACCGTGAGGTCATTCATCGAGCTGTAGAAGAGGTTCCCCTGCGGGCGATTTCTTAGTTCAGGCGCCTGTGCCACTGGGTCAGCGCACCCTCTAAGTTGGCGAAGCGGAAGTATTCGTTAGACCCGGTGTGAACCCTAAAGGCTTCGTTCGGCGGTAAGCCAGTCGTCGAGCTCGTGATTTGGGGCGAAGGCGCGTTGCTCCGCCAGGTAGTACGCGGCTTCGGCAATGCGCTCGGCTCGCTGCTGCTCGCTGAGGTCTGCGGTCGGCCTCTGGGTCGATCGCTTGACGGCAGTTTTCGTTCGTTTTTGCCTACTGGCGGCCGATGTCGCGGCTCGCTTCGGTGTGCTGCCAGCGAATGCTGTGCTGGCAGCTGCTTTACGGTTCGTTGACCTTTTATTTTCCGACCTGGGTCCGGTCTTGATCTTGTTGGTTTCCATAAGGCCAGATATGCCCACGCCGATGCTCGGTGCAAATTTTTGGCTTGGACAGGGTCGAGAACTAGCCGTCTGTGGCAGCCGGTGAGTGCTACGACCGGAGCCTCTGGAGGAGTGTCTCGGCGTCGAACCGCGGTGAACCGGCGCCTGCGCGCTCGGCCTCGTGGATCAGCTCGACGATTCGTCGATTGAGTGGGGCATCACGCGAATTCGACTCAGCGAGGTTCACGATCTCCCCGTTGAGAAAATCCACCTCAGTGAGCCGTCGCCGCTCGAGGTCTTGTGCCATCGAGGTACGCGCGTCGGGGTCCATGCGAAGTTGAGCAGCGACGACGAGCCGCACGATCGGCGTGGGCAGCTTCAGGATGAACGACATGACCCGCAGGGGGACGCCTCGAAACTTGGCCGGGCGAACACCTGCTTCATCGAGCACATCGAGACCCTCATCGAGCAGCATGGCGATGACTTTGCGGTACTGCCGGGAAAGAATCATCTCCCGAGTCGGGACCCCTGCCAACGCGTTGATCGCGTTGTTGAGATTGACCAGAAGCTTCGTCCACTGCTCCGGTTCGATGGCGTCGACCTCCACGACCTCGAGACCTGCCGCCCTCAATGCGTTCACCCAGAGTTGGTGCTGTGCTCCGTGCTTCGTCTCGACGGTGAGCGGGCCGCTCGTGGTCCGTTGGAAGACCGCGTGATCGCGCATGATTACGTTGAAGTCCACGATGGCATCGACCACATGGTTTTGGGGAAGATGGGCCCGGAGAGTCTCCCCGTTTCGTAGCCCGTTTTGAAGGCTCACGACGATGGCGGCGGGGCGAAGGATACCAGCAAGTTGCGCCGCAGTGCTCGCCGTGGCCCCGCTCTTCACGCAGCACAAGACGACGTCGCAAGACGCGACCTCTCGCGGGTCGACCACGAAATGAATGTCTTCTGCGGCCAAGAGCGCGTCGTGGTCGAGCTCGCGGAGTGTCATCCCGTACTCGAGGACCGCGTCGGCAAGCCACTGACGCCCAACGAGGGTGACGTCTGCGCCGCATTTGCAGCGAGACGGCCTCCGACGTAGCACCCGACCGCGCCTGCTCCGATGACACCGATGTGCTGCCGTTCGTCCGTCATGGCCGAGGCTGAAACTGCCACTTCCGTCGAATTTGTCGACGTGAGCTAGCTCAGAAGACCAGCGCGCCCTTTGGAATGTCCCACTGCAGGCGTCGACTGTATTGCACTGCGACGGATGTCGCGCTGGATGTCGCGTTTTCGCTTGTTGGACACCCCGAGCATGATGCCGGAGGTAAGCATGCCGATGACGCTTAGGCCGGCGATGGTGCCGCCGAGCGGCAGTAGGACGTCGCCGGCGTTGTTGCACAGGAGGTCGCTGTAACTCTGGACCGAGGACGAACCGATCTGCTGGCACTGCGAAGCCCCGATGCCGGCCAAGATCGCACCGAGGGCGAACGATGCGCTGGTGGCGATCAGCGCATTGCGCGTGCGTCGGCTGCGCTCCTTAGCTTCCTCGAAATCCAATTCGAGCCACCGCGCCTGTGAGGTGGTTTGGTGGGGCGCATTGGTGACGAGCGACGAAGACGGGCTTGCCTCGCCCTGGGCCGTCGCCGTGGTTTGCTGCGCCGATGCCGGGCCGGCGGCCCAACATGCGGCTACGAGAATGAGCGTTGCTCCGATTGAATGTTGCCTCATGGACCGCACGCTAGCCCCGAGGCCGCGAAGCATCAAACCGAGAGGCTCGCCCGCGAGGAGCCATTTAGGCCGAACGAGCCATACCCTCGTCGCCTTCATAGACGAGCATCCGAAGACCGTCATTGCTTGTCGCGCGCTGGCCTTGCGCGCTTGCTTCCTCGACTTTGGTCAGCGTGGGCAATTTAAACGTGAACGTCGTCCCCTCACCCGGTTCGGTCGTGAATTGGAGCGATCCCCCGTGCAACTCCATGATGCTTTGCGCAATGCTCAGGCCGAGCCCTGTTCCGCCTTGCTTTCGCGTCGCGGAAGTGTCTGCTTGGCTAAAACGATCGAAGATCTTCGACTGAAACTCTTCGGGGATTCCCGGTCCCTGATCCCTCACCGCGAAGCGCAGATCGTCGCCCGCATGCGTCACCATCAGCTCGACGGCTGCTCCCGGAGGCGAGAATTTCACGGCGTTGGAGATCAGGTTCGTAAGGACCTGCATGAGGCGATCCCGGTCGGCGTACACCATTGCGCCAGGCGCCTCGTTCTTCAGCTCGAGCGTCACCTCGAACTTGTCGGCAAGTCCTTGGTTGTCTTCGACGGCTTGTTCCAAAAATGAGCCTACCTCGATTGCTTCCTTTTTGACCGTGATCTCCCCTGATTCAATTTTTTGGAGGTCCAGAATGTCATTGATGAGTCGGATGAGTCGGTCGGAGTTCCGAACAGCGATCGCCAAGAGCTCGCGCGCAGTCTCAGGTAGCTCTCCAGCAACAGGGCTCATCAATAGACCCAGCGATCCACGAATCGACGTCAGCGGTGTCCGCAGCTCATGACTCACTACCGAGGCGAAGTCCGACTTCAGCTGCTCAACCCTCTTTCGCTCGGTGATGTCGCGAATCAGCCCCACGAACTTTCGCTCTTCATTCAACCACATTTCGTTGACCGCCAAATCGGCCGGAAACTCCTCGCCAGTTTTGCGTACGCAGGTGACTTCGCGGCCTAGCCCGATCACGTGCGGATCATTGGTCTCTAGGTAGCGGCTCAAGTACCCATCATGCGCCCGTCGATGGGGCTCGGGCATGAGCATCGATACGTTCCTGCCGATGAGCTCTTCCTCGCTGTGTCCGAAAATCCGCTGCGTCGCCGGGTTGACGGACTCGATGATGCCTCGGTCGCTGATTGTGATCAGTGCGTCCACGACGGTGCAGATCGTGGTTCGTAGCCGCGTTTCGTCGTTTTGAATCTGGGCTTGACGCTCGTCGAGCGATCGACGCGTCAAGCGGCGCGCAGCTCTGCCCGACAGCCACGCCACCATCGTCAGGAGCGCGAGCAGCAAGCCAGCGGTGACCCAAGGGGCGACCTCGGCGATGTATCCATGCCATTGTTCGAGGTCGGCGAGCTGTGCTCTGAGCTCGCCGAGGCTGCGCCTTTGATCAGCCGAGAGGTTTCCATCCCGCACCGATTCCAGACGAGCCAAGGCCGAGCTCAGACTGCTCCGAATCTGCGTTGCCGAATGCGCGAGTGGCCCGCTTGTCGTCTCCGAGAGCAGGGCACTCCTCCGAAGATAGGAGGTCAGTCCCCATGCCGAGAGAAGAATCAGAACGCCGAGCGAAGCGATCCACCAATGCGAGGCGAGAAACCTGCCTCGTACGCTCCGTATCGGCCTTTCTCGTCGTAGTGCCATCGCAGTACCAGTTCAGCCGTTGCGCCCAGACGGGCGAACGATGCCCAGCGACTCCGCCCACGGATGCCCCGTGATTTCTTTCGGCTCCACGTCGAGGCTCATTGAAACGCTCATGCGCTATGCAGCTTTCCGTATCGACCAGTGGGCGCCTCTTCCATGGCCGAGGTCGCTGGGCCGACCACTTTGTTCCGGCCGTTTCGTTTGGCCTCGTACATGCGCCCGTCCGCCCGGCGAACGAGCGCCTGCGTAGAAAAGCCATCATCCGGATACGACGCAACTCCTGCAGAAGCCGTTACAGAAAACGTCTGGCCGTCCTCCGCGTCGAAACGCATCTCCGAGAACTCGTTCAACACACGAACGAGGGCGCGCTCCAGCAGTTCCGCCTTCTGCCCCGGCAAAACCACGATGAATTCCTCGCCGCCCCATCGGCAGCGGAGGTCTTCGCTCCGAAATCGCTGTCGGAGCAGCTGCCCGAGCCCTGCAATCACCGCATCGCCGTGCAAATGCCCAAAGCCATCGTTGACATGCTTGAAGTGATCGATATCGATGATCGCAAGTGCCAGCGCGCGTTGTTGCCGATGAGCCTCCGAGAGGCGTTGGGAAAGCGCTGCGAGAAATGGGCGCCTGAGTAAGAGCCCCGACAAGGGGTCCCGCTCCGCACGATCTTGCAGCATCCGCGCGTGCATCAATTGGAGCTCTACACGGGCATTGAATTCTTCTTCCAGCACAGGCTTGGAGATGAAGTCGTTGGCGCCCAAGCGAAACGCCTCGATCCGCGTTGAATCATCGATGCGAGCCGTGATCATTAGAATGGGAAGCGTCTGCCATTCAAGAGACATCCGAAGCGCCTTGCAAATGTCGAGCCCGCTTGCGACGGGCAAGTCGAGGTCCAAGAGAAGGAGATCGGGCCGAAACTCCTCTAGCGCCGTAGGAAGCTCGGCCGGGCTCGTGATCTTAAGTGTTTCGATGTCGCTGCCTTGGAGCAACAGCTCCGCATGGTTTGCGAAATCGAGATCATCCTCGAGAATCAGCACGCGCCTTCGACGTGCAGAGCTTTCCTCGACGACCTGCTGGACCGCAAGCGCAAGCAAGTCCTCACGGATTGGTTTTTCGATGAAGAGCGACGCCCCTACCTGGGTTGCAGCCACCCGGGTCTCAACAGATTGGTCCGTCGAGATGAGCAGCAGCGGAAGGTCCTCTTTACCGGGTAGCTGACGAAGCTGACGGCAAAGGTCAAAACCGTCCATGTCCTTCAACTTGACCTCAATGATCGCCGCCGCGAGCTTGACGGAAGATGCCTTGTTGAGGGCTTCGAGGCCCGAGCTCGCGACGCACACGTCGAGCAACTGCTTTTCGAGAAGAGCGGTTCCGGCGCGCCGTACCTCTGCATCGTCGTCTACGAATAGAATCGTTCCGGCCGACAGGGCGCCATCATGCGACCTGCCTGCTCGACATGCGTCTTCTTCGTGGCGTGATGCCAGGCGGGCATCTTCCAAGGCTCGCGCGACTTCGTCCCAAAGGTTGCGCCGGACGCGCAACGGCGACGCCGCATACTCCGATAGCAAGTCCTCGATCTGACCAGCGAGAGTGCCGACGAGCTTGAACCCGTAAACGCCTGCCGTACCCCGCAATCGGTGAGCGCAGCCCGTTGCGCTCTTTGGGCTCTCCAGTCGCTGACGGGCAGCCTCAATCCGCGCTTCAAGCTCGTCGAGCCTGTGGGGGAGGTTTTGCGTGTACTCGTCTCGTAATCTCGCCATTCGCGCGCGAAGGGTGTCGGTCGGCTCGGGCGGTGGGTTACTGGGCGCAGGTCTGATGCTGTCCGCCGGTTTGGACGTCGAGTCGAGCAACTCGACGATCACTTCTGCGAACGCAAGCGGTTCGATGGGCTTGTACGCAACCATCGAGACGCTGAGCTCCTCGGTCAATCGCTGAAATGTTTCGAGGTCTCGCCAATATGCAGACAGAAAAACGATCGTGGTATCGGCGTCGCGTTGGCGAACGCTTTCGATCCAATCCGCACCGGAAAGATCCGGAAGCAAGCCGTCGACGATCAGCAAGTCTGGATTTTCGTCGTCGAGAAGCAACGTCGCGGCTTCTCCCGAACCTGCCTCCAGCACGCGACAGCCGCGGGCACTCAGGACGGCGGCGAGCAACGCGCGAAACTGCACGTCGTCATCCAACAACAAAATGAGCTTCTGATCTTCTATCGAGCCCCCACCCATACCTCATTCAACGTAGGCAGTGATTTTGCCCGCAACAAGAACTGGGCATATGAGTAGGTCCGCGTAGCTCCGAGCGCCAAAACCAATTCGACCAAAGTCGGCGACGATCCGACCAACTTGGACGACCAAAAGGCTCGTGAACACGCTTCGCCGCAAACGGGCGCGAGTCAGATATCTTCACGACCATCGGACCCGGCCGTGGATTCTGGGTCGTCCGGAAAGTCGATAAAGGTGTCTCCGTCGTTGTCGACACCGTCCGCGCATGCGAGCTCGCTTGGGTCGAACGAGGTAACGCCTATCTATTCTGCACTGACGACCGGCACGCCCGGCGTGCAACCACCGATCGAGTAATTCGGCCCGACATTCTCGTAGCCGTATCGCGGCCAAAGGAACCTTGCGTCGTCGGTGATCAGGGGTGAGTTGTAAGCATCGTTGAACAGGAGATTCGGATCTCCACCCTGGCCGTCCCAGTCGGTGCACCAGACACCGGTCGCTTCGGACAAGCCCACGTAGAACGAGCTCGCCGGATCGGTCGTCGAGTACAAGGCCTCGATTTGCGCGTCGGATGCGTTGAGCAAGCGGGTCACAGATTCGGTGAAGCCGCCAACACCGCCTAGGCGGTTGATGGTGATGGTTCGGCGGGCGCCAAGCGCTTCGAGCGGCGTGACGCGCAAGGGATCGGCCCAGCCGCCGACCGAAACAAATCCGCTGCTCAGCGGAACTCCTGGGCTGAATCCGGGCTCGGCGGGCGACGACGACAAAACCTCCCGCCAGGTCGCCGAGCCGAGCGCCACGAATTGCTCGCTATTCAGATCGGTGAATCGGCGATCGAGGTTTCGCTCCATGCGGCGAAGCTCGCGCGCTTGCCCCCAATAGCCGACGCCAATGTCGTCGAAGTTGGGCACAAACGGGATCGGCTTGGCCGCAATCCATGCCGCACGGGCCTCTTCCCACGCGACGATCGCATCGCCTGTGAGCACGCCGGTGACTCCAAACGACGGCATATACCCACCCACCGGGTCATCGGCGCGGTTTCGTCCGCCCAGCTCCGCAAACGCTTCACGGTAGGCATTGAACAAGTCGGAGAACGTCTCCCCGCAACTGCGTCCCTCCGTGCCCGGAAGCTCGGCAACCTCTTCCCAGGTCAATCCGATCCCAGGCCGTGCACATGCGCTTAGCCATGCGGACACACCGTCGCGATCGGCCGGCCCGTAGCCTGCATAGAACGAACCGTAGACACCGACCAATGTGGCGAACGCGTCGAAGTTGATCACCGATGTTCGCAAGAACACCTTGGGGTCATCGACGATGAATTGGAGCCCCTTCTGCAAGCCTTCGATGATGTCCGTCGCGTGGAACACCGGGTCGGGAGAATTTTCGAACAACACGAACAACTCGGGGTTGATCAGCGGCCCCAGGTCTCTCAGAAGTCGGAGCAGGGCGTCGACGCCTTCCTGCGGAGTGGGCCCTTCGAGCAACTCGACGATACCGCCGGCTTGTATGCCTCCGATCAACGCATTGATCGTTGCCGCGTCCTCGAACAGGCCGGTGTCGACCAAACCCACGACCGACTTGAGCATCAACGACATGCGGGCATCTCGAGCCCGAATGCCGCAGCGCCCGCGCCGGCAGTTGTGCACGTCGGGGCTCGCCCAGATACTCTCGATGAAGAACGCCGTGATGCTGCCCGAGCTACCGCCGGCGGCACACTTGATCGCGCCGTATTCCTCTACGTGTCGCGCGAGACTGCCGTAGTGCGCGAACAGGTTCTGCCCGTTGCCCCGAATTCCTGCGCAGGTCGTTAGGGCTGCGATCGGCCGGCGCGGCGTGTACTGGCCGTAGCCGTAGCTCTGAGCGCTGACCGGAGCGACGCCTGCCAACCATGTCAGCGCAATGGCGACTGCAAAAAATGCCTCCTTTGATTTTCTCATCACGATTTCTCCGGGGTGCTTTGTGGAAGCCCATGGGTACAAGCGAACCTGGCCGTAGGCAAGCGTTGGATTGGTTCCCGGGATGGTCGCGATACCGCACCGAGTCAGGTCTGACCCAAAACGAAAAACGGCCCCGCATTCGAGTTGCTACTCGCTTGGACGACTTCGGAGACCATCGATGACCAACCGGCCGTCGCCATCCACTGTCCGATGCTCACCGGGGAAGCACGAATAGGTCCTGAGCGGCTCTTACATCCGACGCGGGTCCGACGAAGACCACCTCATCACCAGCTTCGATGGCCGTGTCGCCACGCGGAACGACGAATTTCTTGCCACGGATCACCGCTGCTACCACGCACTCCGTCGGCACCTTGATGTCCTTGATCTGCCGTCCGGCCACCGCCGCATCTTCGGGCACCACGACGCCGACTAGACTCGCGACTCCCGCGCCGATCTCGAACAACTCTGCCACCCCGGGACGGTCCAGGAAGTTCTCCACCATCGCCGCGGTGGCCCAAGGCGCGCTGATTGCGACGACGCCCTCTTTTTCCAAGAGGGGCAGATAGTCGGGATCTTGCACGATGGCGATGACTCGCGCCATCCCTAACTGCTTGGCCTGGAGGGCCGCGATCACGTTGCGACCATCGTCGTCGGAAGCAGCAATGGCAACGTCGATGTTGCTCACACCGACCTGCTCGAGCACCTCCTTCTTCGTGCCGTCCCCCTGATAGAGAGGGACGTTGTAGCGCGCTTCGAGCTCTTTACAACGTGACTCGTCGGCTTCGATGAACGTGATTTGGTGCTCCGATGAGCGGAACACCAGATGATAGTCATCCTTGGCCAAGAGTCGATTCGCGATGTTCTGTCCTTGCTGACCACCGTCAATGATGAGCACTCGCATGCGTTTCCTCTTTCTTCGAATCCAGTATCGCTTGAACTTGTCGACGACGCGAAGCTCTTCGAAGAGCTCGGCGCGATTCAGGGGCCGGATCAGATAGACCACGCCACCTGCCAAGGTGAGAGCGAAGCCAAGTGCAATGGTCCTGTGCTCCAAGGCAGGGACGAAAACCCAGCAGCTAGCCACCCCGATCCACGGAATCCAGGGGAAAAAGCCTGGGCGAAAAGGCCTCCTCAGGTTGGGCATTTTCTTGCGGAGGGCGACCACGGCGTAGTTCACGATGCCAAGTCCCATCAAGAAGCCAAAGTCGGCCATGGAAGCCACGAACTTCACGATTCCCACAGCGGCAAACGCAAAGACAAATGAGGCACACACGCCGAGTGCGACGTGTGGGGTTCTGAACTTCCTGTGCAGTTTCGACAGGCCGCGCGGGAAGTGTCCGTCTCGGCTCAGAGCATACAGCACGCGCGAGCTGGCCCCGAGCGTGACGCTAAAGGCCGAAAGGCTCGCCATGATCGTCGCGGTGACCGCAGCCCACCGCCCCCATCCACCACCAACTCTCTCCGCCACGAAGATGAACGGCACATCGGTTGCGGCGAGCTCGGTGTAGTGTACCGAACCCATCATGATGAACACGACGCCGACGTAAATCGCGACACCGAGGACCAAGGTGATCAGGATGGCCCGCGGGATGGTCTTGCCGGGCGCGATGATTTCTTCGGCAGCGACGGTGATCAGCTCGAAGCCGACGTAGGAGATGTAGATGAGCGCCATGCCGCCCGGGAATCCACCGAAGCCCAGAGGCGCGAATGGCTGCAAGTTGGGCGCCTCGATTTGAAACGCACCAATGATTGCGATTCCGATGAGAACGGCTAGCTCGATCAAGTTCATGATCGTGATGACCATCAGTGCCTCGGACATGCTCCTCAAATTGATCGCGGCAAAGAAGCCCGTCGTGACAAGAGCGATCAGCGAAACATTGGCTTCTGGCCAAAAGTACGTGCGGATGGTGAGCGCAAAGATCACCACGTACATCGCGCATGCCGCGACGTTGCCGATCCAGAAGAACCAACCGGTCAGGAACGCAAGCGGCTTCGGCAGTGTGCGGCTGACAAACGAATAGCCGCCGCCAGCGACCGGGATCGCGGCACCCAGCTCTGCATAGTTGAGGGCGGTGAAGACCGTAACGACCCCCATCGCCAGGTACACGGCGACACCGAGTGGTCCTACCATGTGAGCCAGCTCGCCGGGCAGTGCGAAGATCCCTGGCCCCATCATCGCGCCGATGCCTATCATCACGGCCATGAACAGGCCGATCTCGCGCTTGAACTCGATCCGATCCGACACTCGGGGTGGCTCCTACTCGCTCATCACACGGCCGAAGAGCGCTTGGACCGTGTGGTGGCGTTTGACCACGAATACCGGCTTGTCGGAGAGACGGGCGATCTCTTCAGGGATGGTGCCGAACAAGATTCGGCTCGAAAAGCTCTTGCGCGCAGCGCCAACCATGACCCCGTCGTGATTCTGGAGCTCTTCGACAATGCCTTCGGTCACCGAACGATGCTGGACGATGATCGTGTCGACGTTTTGGAACCCCGTGCGCTCGATGATTCGTTCCTTAGCGGCGCTAAGGCGTTCGTTTTCCGACTGGATGAGCTCTTCTTGTGCGTCGACCGGAACTACCCCGCAAAGAGTCACTGTGCCGTTCTGGAAAGCGGCGATGCCTGCCGCGTAGATTTCGGCTTGGAGTGCATGAACGCCGCCATGGGTTGGCAGCAGCACGCGTTTTGGTAGACCCGCTTTCGTGAGCTTCACGAGCATGATGTCGGTCCGAGCATTCAAAATGATCGTGTCTGTGATCTCCCCGAGAATGTACCGCGCCGTCGAGGTGTGGCCTTTCCACCCGACGACCATCAAGTCGCAATCCCTTTCTCTGCTCGTTTCGAGGATGGCACGGGCCGGATTGTGTCCGATGCGCACGAGCGACGTCATCGGCACGTCGTGATGGCGTGCGCGCCGACGGGCCGCGTCCAAGAGGTCGCGTTCGCGCTCGACGTAGGTGCTTTCGAGGCGCGGCGGAAGCTGCTCGGGCACCACGACGATACGCACAGCGATGATATGCCCGTTGCGCGTATGGGCGATCGCCGCAGCAACGTCGATGAGCGAGTCGACGTTCGCCGGATGGGCGAGAGGGACTAAGACGCGGAAGTCCGCCTCTGCAGCGTCGATCTGTTCCAAAGCGACCCGTGAGGGCTCTCCTGGCAAAGCCTCCGCTTCGAGCTGCGCTCCCTTCCAACCCATGAAGCCTAGAAAGCCGACCGCCAATGCACCAAGTGCCAACAGAACTGGAGCAAGCTGCGGAACCTGCGAGAGCAGATAGAGGTTTGCGAGGATTCCGAGCACCGGGAGAAGGGGGACGAAGGGCACACGGAACGGGCGCTTCAGGTTCGGGAATTTGCGTCGGTGCTGAATGAGCGCCGCGTTCACTAAGATCAGCGCGATCAAGAGTACGCAGTCGGCAAAGTGCGCGAGCTCCTCGAGCGGAAGCAATGTGGCAAACGTTGCAATGCCCGCACCCACGAGCATGAGCGCGATGATAGGCGTCCGGGTCTGCGCGTTGATCGATCCGAACTCTTTCGGCAAATGACCGAGACGACTCATCGAGAGTGCCACGCGGGACCCTGCCAAGATCGATGCGTTCGATGCGGAAACCATTGAAAATAGCGCCCCGCCCACGATCACCATGCCGCCGATGGGTCCCAAGAAATC
Source organism: uncultured delta proteobacterium (assembly GCA_963712235.1). Taxonomy (GTDB): domain Bacteria; phylum Myxococcota_A; class Polyangia; order Polyangiales; family Houyiibacteriaceae; genus SG8-38. Next base: position 626,794 of record CAVQHC010000006.1, on the reverse strand, counting down.
CTGGGCCGCCGTGCCCATCGCTGATTCTGTGTACTCGTTGAGGTTGGCCGCGACGATCACGAGCACGACCAAGGTATAGAGTACCGTCACGAAGCCCATCGAGATGAAGATCGCGCGCGGGATGGTCGTGACTGGGTTCTTGACTTCACCCGCCGAGGCCGCAATTGCGGAGAAGCCGAAAAAAGTGATGAACACCATGGCAGCCGTGCTGCCGATCTTGGCAATGTCCGTGCTGAAGCGCTCGACGATCACGTTCGGGTCGACGTGAAGTAGGCCACCGCCTACGAACCAAAACAGCAGCAGCACTTTGCCGATGGTCACCACTACCTGAAAGCTGCCGCTCTCTTTGGTGCCTTTGATGTTGAGCAGGGTGAGTGCAGCGACTGTCACGAGACCAGGAAGCATCTCTATCCGCGAGGCCACGATGAACTCGTTGAAGTAGCTCGAAAAGCTCGCGATGTAGAAGCCGCACGACGCGGTGTAGCCGAGAAGCAGGCACCAGCCGACCATATAAGCGATGAGCGCGGGGAAAGTTCGGCGCGCGTAGAGATATCCTTCGCCCGACTGCGGGTAGAGCGCGCTAAACTCACAATAGGTGAGGGCGGTGAAGGTCGCAACGACTGCTGCAAGTAAGAACGATGCAATCGCGGCTGAACCGACGTAACCTACAGCCAACCCCGAGAGCGTGAAGATGCCGGCCGCGACCATCGTGCCGACTCCAATCGCGAGCACCGACACGAGGCCGAGGTCGCGCGTAAGCTCCGTCTCAATGACCGCTCCGTTGGTTCCGGCGCCTTGGGTCTCGCTCATGGCAGCCAGAGGTTCGCACAGTCGCGCCCGTTTCGGAACAACGACGCGTACGGCGGGGGATAAGCCCTCACGGTGCCCAGATGCGGGGCCTCGACCGGGCCGCGGGATGCCTGCGCCCATGACGACGATTTTGTCGAGTCGTTGTTGAAGATGTCGCGCACATCTTCGAGAGTCGTCCCGCTGAACAGCCGAACATCATCGATGACGCGCCGACTTCGAACCTCGCCCAGAAGGTACCGCAAGCCCGCGCGACGGCTCAAAGCACGCACTCGTAAGCCCACCCAGGCGGCCAGGCGCAGCTCCAACCGGGGCGACTGGATTCGAACCCGTTGATCGCAGGATCTCTGCGTCCCTCTTACCCGCAATGATGCGAACCAATTACCTACAATCTTTGGGACTAAACCCCATGGCCGACGACACCCACGACTTCAACCTTGGCAACCCTTTCCGGGCCCTAAACACCATTCGGGAAATTCAACAACATCAACCACATAGAGTCCCGCGACGTAGCGTGCCGTCCCGAGGTGTCCCTTGGAAAGTGGAAGGTTGAGTGGAAGATCTGGGCTGGCTGTCTAGTCGACTGTGTCGCGCAGCAGGCAGGCGTTGAACTTTTGCTGCAGCTCCTGCCTGTCGATTGAGGCGCCGGAGACCAGTGAATTGCTAGTCCACCGCGCTGACGATCGCGCGGCTGTGCTGGTAGAGTTCCTCACCGGACTGAGTGAGCTTGAAGCGTCGCGTGGTGCGGATGATCGGCCGGACACCGACGCGCTCCTCCAGGCGGGCCAATCGGCGGCTGACGGTCGCTCGCGGAAGCTGCAGCTCCCTGGCCGCCGCCGAAACCGAGCCCGCATCTACGACCGCCGACCGCTGCAAAGATGCCCTCGCCCTGAAGTCCGCCCTACGCCTGGTGCGCCTGTCGCCGGCCCGGTATCACGCTTGCAAGCGAGCCGAGAAGCAGTGCGAGCTCGATGGCAGATCGAGCTGCCCGCACTCCCATCCCATGCAACTCACCCCAACAAGGTGAGCACCATCAAGCAGATGGTCACCGCTGCCCAGTATCGCCACATGCCCCTTCGAACTCTGGCCGTTTATGCCCAGAGAGTCGGCCAGGTGTTTGCGTCGGCCACCACCTGGGCCAAACTCGTACGACAACGTGGTTGGCGACTACCGCGTGGTCGTGTGTATCCCGAAAAGCCAAAGACCGGCATTCAGGCGACGAAGTCAAACGAGTACTGGCACATCGACATGACGGTCATCAGACTTTTCAACGGCACGAAGGTCTACCTGCATGCCGTCATCGACAACTTCTCCCGCCGGATCTTGTCGTGGCGCCTTCCGGAGCGGCTCGAGCCAAGCACGACCTGTGAAATCCTGACGGAGGCCGGCAAAAATCTCGACCTGACGCCCACCGTCGTCGCCGACTCAGGTGTCGAAAACGTCAATGGCCAGGTCGACCGACTCATGGCCGACGGCTTACTCCACTGCGTGCTCGCCCAAGTGGAGGTCAGCTTCAGCAATTCCATGATCGAGGCATTCTGGCGCTCTCTACGTCATCAGTGGTTGTACCTGCATTCGCTCGACAGCTTCACGCAGCTGGAGCAGATGATCGATTTCTACGTCAAAGAGCACAACACCCAAATGCCCCATTACGCTTTTGTCGGACAAACACCCGACGAGATCTACTTTGATCACGCCGATGGCGTTCGGGACCGCCTCAAGGCCGCCCGGGTTGACGCTCGTCGGGCAAGAATGGAGGCAAACCGAGCTGAGTCCTGTCACGCGTGCGCACCACCTCCCACTCAAAAATCCGTGAATCTGATCAACGCCGTCGCAAAAGCGCCGCCGTGACTCCAGAATGTTCCCGGACCCAGCAGTGCTGCGTACCCTGGGCAGGCGAACCCGGCTGCCTCGCTCCATTCGCGCATGGCGAGCCGTCGACAACCCACGTTAGGGTCCGAGTTCTGTCCGCTGGGTCACCTTTGCGATCATCTCGGCTCACATCTCGCGACGGACAACATTTTGAGGAACCACAGGGATCAGGATTCCCGTGCGAAGACGCACGGACGAAGGACGCGCGGGAGGCCGCAAGATTCAAATGCTGGTCTGCTCACCGAAGATCCAGGATTAGTCAGGGTACCCAGCGTCACTCGGCGGGAGTGGCGTCCCACGAGCCGGAGCACCGAGCTATCCAGCCGACCGTGGCGTCACCAGATGCGGCGTCGCCGTCGATGGTCCCAGTGATGTCCCAGTACCCCTCCATTGCATCCGCGCCGTCCCTGAACAGACGGAAGACCCCGTTGACGATGGGGACCTCCTCCCCGGTCAACAACGCGCCGGCACAGTCATCGAACTCGATCGCGAACGAATGCCCCTCGCATCCTGGGTTCACGTCCAATGATGGCACTAGCGCAAGTCCGTCCTCACGAACGTTGAAACAGACGGTGAAAGAACCGTCCGCGCCGCCCTGACCCGAGCCTGTCCAAAGCCCTATGGGAGCCGGTTCGCTGCCACCGGTGCCAGCCATTCCGCCGGTACCCGCAGTCCCGCCAGCACCTGCGTCACCGCCCGACCCCCCGGCGCCTTCATTCGTCGAGTCGCTGCACCCGGCGAAGGGCAGGACCAGCAACGCAAGCACGCCCACCAAGTTCCAGATGAAATACCTCATGATGACCTCCCGGATCGAAGAACCCCCAAAGAGGGAAGCAATCGGCGTGCCAGGCAATTCCGAACGACTTTCGCTCACCAAGCTCGCTGCGCGACGCAGGTCTTGCACCTGCGCCGCAAGCCCAGCGCTTGGCGCGTCTCTGGAGGACACCTGTACCTGCTCAGAACCCCGACGACCGCACAATCGTTGACGTTTCCGCGCTCCGGGTCAGGCCTGCCAACCCAATGGTTCACTTGCTGTACGCCCTGCTTGCGACCACGAGATCGAGCCTCCGGCCGCAGCGCGAGCTCGCTCTCGAAAACCTCGCTTTGCGACAGCAGCTGGCCATTCTGAAGCGCAAGACCAAACGCCCCAAAAAGTTGCTCGAGTCGCGGAATTATTTCGGTGACTCGCAGTGATGCAGAATGGCGCGCGCTGCGCTTTTTTGCACTGAAGTGATTCGGTGTGACTCCGAATGACGCAGCTTGAGTCACCGTGAGGCAAAAGGAGTCGCTGTGGTTCAGATTGGTGCAAGAAACTCCAAGTCGATTCATCGCGCGTCAAAAGGGACCAAACTTGGTTGGGGCAAGGCATAGTTTTGGCAGACACCAAAACTGCACGCCCTTCGCCTCGAAATTTGTATCGATCCGCACTCGAGCGTGATGACGTGCTCAACGCCTACGGCTTATTCGCGCGCAGCGGCTCGTATGGCCACTGCAAATAAGCCGAAGGCGTTGAGCACTTCCACCAAGTGCGGCGGCGCGAACGTCGAAGATGTCGCGCGCAGCGCTTGCAGTTTTGTTAAACAAAACTCCACCTTGCCCCAACAAATTGGGTCCCAATCTGGCGCTGAACGGCGCTACGTGTCGTAAACAGTCACTGGTTGGCACGTTCGCAACACTCGCTGTCGCGCGATGGCGCACTGGCCACGAAACGCGCCACATCACGCCAACCGGCGTCGAAAAGAGACGCCGTGCGCGATTACCGCTTGCCATTTGATCCGACTGAAGGCGTCCGGTCGCTTTCTGAAGACGAGCCCGAGCGGTGCCTGGAACCGGCGAAGCTCGACGCGCTGCTTGCGGCGGTGTTGACCGTGGCGCCTCAGTGGTTCGCGCTCGTCGCGGTGCTCGCGTTGACGGGCCTGCGATTTGGTGAAGCTTCCGCCCTGAAATGGACCGACATCGACTTCGATGGTCGCGAGATCTACGTCCGCCGCGCTCACTGGCGAGGCAGGATCAAGAAACCAAAGACGGGCAAGCGTCGCATAGCGGTGCTGGGGCCGTTCCTCGCCGACGTGCTTCGGGAGCACCGGGCCCAGCAGCTCAAGAGCCAGCACCCGGCCTTGGAGGGCGGATGGGTATTTGCATCGAGCAAGGGAACATTGTTGAGCAGCGGTGTTCTCACGAAGCCACTGCGAAAGGCTTGCACGCACGCGAAGATTGACGAGCCCGTGTCGGCTCATTGGCTCCGGCACAGCTTCAGCAACGAAGTGCGCCGCAAGAGCGATCTGCAAACGCAGAAGGCATTGACCGGGCACGCGAGCGACCGATCAGCGGTCCGCTACTCCAGCGTGAGCCTGAACGAACGATTAGCAGTTGTCTCTGAAATCGAGGCAGAAGTGGCCCCCAAAGTGGCCCACCTTTGGAGCGGCGGAAGTGACGACGGGAGCGAAACGTAATGATTGCGTGGAGCGGGAAATGGGATTCGAACCCACGACTTCAACCTTGGCAATATTCCCCTAGCCCCCAACACCATTCGGGGAATTCAACAACATCAACGATTTAGTGTCCCGCGGCGTTGCGTGCCGTCCCGGGGTGTCCCGTGGAAAGTGGAAGGTTGGGTGGAAGATGGCGAATGTAACCGATGGTCAGCCCGGACATTGACCCTGTCGCAATCCATCATCCCGCATCGCACGCGCCTTCGTGAGAGATTGGGAGTTCAAGGCGACGCGTCGAGCGAGCCGACGACGCGCATCGCCCACGGCAGCGCTCTCCCAACGAAACGGGGGCCCGGCTTGCGCGCCGAACCCCCGGTAGGGCGAGTGAGGTTCCGCGGCACTCAGCGCGGCGGAACGCGATCGTCGAAGTCGCCGATCACATAGGCCGGATTGTAGCGACACGGTCCAGCCGCGAACCCGGCGCCCTCGAGTCCCTGGCACAGGCCCTGGATCTCCGCCACGGTCGGCTGCACGTCGGTGGCGACCCAGCCGCGGAGCGACTCCCAGCCGGCCACGAGCTCTGCCTGGGTGAAGCCGCAGTGGGTCGGTACGGCCTCTTCGACGATGCCAACCGTGAGATTGTGGGGATCGATCACCTCCTGGTACTCGCTCTCGTTCTCGACGATGACGAGACCGTCCAGGTCCGTGTGGATCGAGACGATCTTCGTGTCGTCTTGCAGGTGACCCGTGGGTGTGAAGTACTTGGCCAGACGCTTGGCCGAGCCTTTCTTTGCGGTCACTCGCTCGATGTTGTCGTTGATCTCCGAATCCGAGTAGTGCACGTGTGCATTCCCGACGCCCTGCTTGCCCTTGAGCTTCTCGGGCGCCCAGATCAGGTTTGACAGCCCGAAGACCGCAAAGCCCATGTCGGTCAGCAGGAAGTTCTCGGGGATCGTGGTCGCGGCCAGGATCTGAGCCAGGCGTGCGGCCTGTTCCGGGCTGCGGAACTCCGGCGGCGCCAAGACTCCCGTGCACACTTGCACGGCCGTCCCCAGGTCCACGTCCGTGAAATCGAAGTCCGGGAAACCGGGATCTGGTAGGCCCGTCGGTCCGCCCGGAATGGCGGCGCCCGCCACACCGTCGCACACCAAGTCATAGATCAGGCGCAGGTCAATGCCGGCATCGAAGTTGCGACTGCCGGCCACTGCACCGCAGAACGGATAGGCGCCGACCTCATTGCCCAGGTTCGCCAGCTCGAGCGCCTGCGCCGTGACGATGCCGCCGAGCGAGGCGCCGTTCACATACGTGGCGTTGGGCTCGCCGAATTCCTGCTTGAAGGTCGTGTAGAGCTTCCGGTTGTCCTGGCGCGTGCGGAACAGCGCCCACCCGATCATGCGGTAGCTCGAAGCCGCGACTGCGTAGCCCTCCGAAAGCTGGAGCATTGCTAGCGGCCCGAGGTCGGGTGTCGGCCCAATCGGGCTCAGGTCGAAGCCGTGGTTGTAGATGACGAGGTCGCCGTTCCAGCCGTCCGGAACGACGATCTTGAAGAAGGCGCCCCCGTCGGTCGATCCTTCGAGCACGGTGTCGGCTTGCGCCGCGGTCGAGATGGATCCGACGAGAGCGACCAGCAGAAATATCGAACTAATTCTCTGTAGCATGGGCTTTCCTTCCGTGCGTGCACGGCCTTCGGGGGCGCACGTTGACTACCGCGCCCGCCGGCCATTCAGCCCAGCTCTGCGCAGGTGTGCAGGCTACAGCTCGCTCTATGCGAGACGCAAGGGGGAATGGCGGCGGGATTACGGAAAAATCGACTCGTCTTCGAAGCGCCAGAGGCCCGTCTTATCGCGGACGATGGGTCGCCCTTTGGCGAAGCGCTCGGCCCGCTCGCGGGCGTAGGCGGCGCGCTCCAGCAGGAGGCCCTTCTCGTAGAGCGAGAGCAGGTCGAGCCAGACCCGCGGGTTCTCGGGCTCGAGCTCTGCCGCGCGCTCGAGGTGCGGGAGCGCTTCGCCGTAAGCCGTGATCAGCGTGAGCAGGCGTCCGTAGTCCGAATGGGGCAGTGCGTCATCAGGATCGGCCTGGGTAGCCGCCTCGAACAGCTGCAGCGCCTGCTTAATGTCACCGAGCTTCCAGGCTTCGAGTGCCTCAGCGTTGAGTGCGCGCGCGGCGTCGGTGTGTGGCCCGGGCGGCTCTTCCCTCGGGGCCGGCGACGGCAGCACCAGGTCGTCGAGGTCCTTTCGATCGACCTCGCGCTTCCAGAGCGTCCAGACCTCCGGTACTCCGGCGTCGTCATAGAACGTGCGCTCCACGGTCTCCCCCATGGGTACGCGCGCGTTCTCCGCGGCGTTGGCGGCGTCCACCCGTGCGTCGACGGCCAGCGCCGGAGCGTCGACGTCGCGCGGAGGTCGGCTGCGCCACCAGGCGACGAAAGCGATCGCAAAGACGGTTGCACTGGCGAGCAGGATATTGCGCTTCATCGAGCTCTAGAGCATAGGCACTGCGATCGCCTTGTCTAGCGTAAATCCTGTTCAGGGCGCGCGAATAAGCCGAAGGCGTTGAGCGCGCAACCAGCGCGACCGATCACGCGATCAGCGAGAGAAGGTGGCGCGCGCAGTTTTGTTGGCAGACAAAACTCTTCCTTGCCCCAACAAGTTGGGTCCCTATCTGGCGCCGAACGGCGCTGCTTGTCGTCAACAGTCACTGGTTGGCACGTTCGCAACACTCGCTGTCGCGCGATGGCGCACTGGCCATGAAACGCGCCACATCACGCCAACCGGCGTCGAAAAACGACAGTGCGCGCCAGAAAACGACCGCGGGCGACGAAAAACGCCAATAAGCGTCATCCGGCGCCATCTTCATAGCCGACCTGTCGTCGCACCAACGCAAGTCGCCGGGCCGTGCAACTTTTCGGGGGGCAAAACCGATAACGAGGATGTGAGCACAAGAGACTACTCGAACTACAAGCCGCGATGACGGAGCCATGGAGGGACGACGCATGGTTCGATTGCCGCAAGGCCGCTGCATTCCTCGGGCTGACGCCCTCCGGTGTCCGCTCGCTCGTCAGCCGCGGTGTGCTGTCGCCGGACGGGCGCGGCCCCCGGCGAAAGCTGATGTTTCGTCGCTCGACGCTCGACCGCTGGATTGCGGACGGGTGCCGGCGGTATGCTGCGCAGCGGTACGCAACGTCCGGGACGGGAGAAGCACATGAGCAAATCTCGCTATCCGGGAATCGAACGCCTGTCGTCGGGTCGCTATCGAGTTCGAGTGACTTGGAACGATCCGAAGACGGGCAAACGAAGGGATCAGAAGAAAGTGATCGCCGCCAACAGCATGGCCGAGGCGAGCTCCCTAAGGGAGTTGCTTCGTACCCGCTTGCTGACGGGCGGCACGACCCCGGAGCACCGTCTTCGCCTTGGCGAATACGCGAGCTCGTGGATGCGTGGGAAGATTCCCACTCTTAAGCCCTCCACGCGGGACAAGTACGCTGGCATGCTCGATCAGCACATCTTGCCTGCCTTGGGGGACCACTACCTAGATGCCATCTCGCCGCAGGATGTCATTCTATGGCGCGATGCCCAACACGCGAAGGCGAGCACGGTCAACTCACGGCTGAGGGTGCTCCGGGCCCTGCTCCGAGACGCTCAGGCCGATCTCGGGCTGCCACGGGACCCTTGTGCTCGAATCCGTACGCTTCCGGAGAAACCTCCGGTCGGGAACCGGCTGAAGCCCGGAGACCTACAGCGGGTCTTGGCCTACCTTCGGGAAGACGAGCCGGGCTGGTACCCACTGTTCCTGACGATGGCACTCACGGGCGCTCGCTTCGGCGAAGTCTCAGCGCTGCGGTGGGACGACATCGACGAAGATGCAGGGGTAATCTGGATCCGGCGCTCTCAGTGGCAGGGGCGCGTGGGCACGACAAAGACCGGCAAGGTCCGAGACGTCCCTCTGCCTCCGCCGCTGAAAGCAGGTCCTGAAACAACACCGGCAGCGACTCGTCAGAAACCAGGCCCCAGGGCTCTCCGAGGGTCTGGTCTTTCCGAGTCGCGTTGGGACCTATCGACGAAACGCCTCGCTCCGGAAGGCCTCTGGAGCGGGCTCTACGGGCGGCCGGCATCGACGACCGCTTCACCCTTCACGGCTTTCGCCGCACCTGGAACAACCTGCTCCGGCAAGTGTCATCGAGCGCGATCACGCAATCGATGATCGGCCACGAGACGGAGGAGATGTTCCTTCACTACTCGCACATCGAACGTGACGAGAAACACATCGCCGTCGAACGCGCCCTGGCGCTGGTCGACGGTCCCAAAGTGGAAGAAAAAGTGGAAGGTTCGGGGGCCGCTAGCGACCCTCCGAGCTCTGGCCATCGTGAAAACACTCGTAACGATTAGCCAATTTTGGAGCGGGAAATGAGATTCGAACTCACGACTTCAACCTTGGCAAGGTTGCACTCTACCGCTGAGTTATTCCCGCAAAAGGACGCCTTTGGTAGCGCGGCTAGACCAGGGCGTCAAGGTCCCCGAAAGCCTTGGCAGCGGCAGACGCTAGGACCTCGAAAACGGGGACAGTCCCCTTTTTCACTCGTATCGAAGACCGTCGACCGGAAGCATGCGCGCGGCCCACAGGGAAGGCGCGATGGTCGAGAGCGTACAAATCAGGAGCGCGATCGCGATGGTGATGAGGAAGACGCTTGGGTTGAGCACGACCGGTAGGTGATCGATCAGGTAGACCTTGGGATCGAGCGGGAATTGGATCCGGTCCAGGTAGGCAACGAGGCCGCCGCCGACCAGCACGCCGGCTAATGTCCCGATGACGCCGACGACGATGCCTTGCAGCATGAAGATGCCGAGCACCGTCGCATCGGTGGCGCCCATGGCTTTTAGGATCGCGATTTCTCGCTTCTTTTCGAGGACCACCATGATGAGGGTCGCGATGACGTTGAAGGCCGCGACGAAGATGATGGTCGCGATGACCAAGGTGAGAGCGATCTTCTGCACCTCGAGCGCGGTGAAGAGGTTGCGATTGAGCTCGGACCAGTCGAGAGAGTGAAACGCACCGCCGAGTTTTTGCTCGATTCGGCGGGCAAGCTCGAACGAGGTGCCGAGGTCGTGGACGCGAAGCTCGACGCCCGTCACGTTGTCTCCTTCGTCGAACAGGCGCTGCGCTTCGAAGAGATCGGTGTAGACCAGGCCTGAATCGTATTCTTGGAAGCCGGCCTGGAACACGCCGATGACCCTGAACTCGCGCGACCGTGTGACGGCGCCGCCTGTCCCCGATAGCGTCAGGCCGAGCGCAGCGAGCGGCGAGATCAGCCGAACCCGGTCGCCAACTTCCAAACCCAGGTCTTCTGCAAGGGTCTTGCCCACGATGATTCCGGGAAGCGTCTCGACTGGCTCCTGGGCCTCACCGTAGGAGAGGCCGGATTCCCAGGCGGGGTCGTCGGGAAGTGCGAAGTCGTCGTCATCGAGCCCGCCGAGCATCGCTTCAATCTCGCCCGGCGCGGCCACGGCGCCGATGCGTGGGCGTCGCGCACGCCGTTCGGCCTCTCGCTGCCCTTCACGACGCTCCTTTTCTTCTTCCCAGAAGGACTTACGGCGAACCGGCTCCTCCTTGGGTGCCGTCTCGTCCGCCGTCTTGGATGGGCTTGGGGTAGTTTCGGCTTTGCCGTCTCGGATGTCGCGGAGCCATTGCCAGTCGTCGTCGGCTTTGGGCTTGGCGTCCAGGTTGGGGACCGCGCCGGGGCGACGCAGGCCTTCGAGACCGCCAGCAACCAGTTGTTGCGGGAGGTCGAGAACGGTCTGCAGGCCTTGGGGAGTGACGCCTTTGACCAAGACGACGCCGCGGCGTTCGCCCTTGGTGAGCATCATCTCGTTGATCGAGAACGGGGCAATGCCGGCTACCTCGGGCATCTCGCCGACGGTGGCGAGAACATCGCGGTAGTCGCGGAACTCACGGCCGTACTTCAAGACCAGCACGTGGGCATTCACCCCCAGCACTTTGTCGCGAAATGCTTTTTCGAAGCCAGTCGTGATCGACAGGACCGCCAGGAGGGCTGCGACCCCGAGGGCGACTCCGATGATCGAGATCAGGGTGATCATCGAAACCGTGGCCCGCTTCTTGGAGCGAAGATAGCGGACGCCAATCTGAAAGCTGTAGCTCACGTGGCGTTCCCCTATCACGGACGCGCGCACCGGGCGATCGCACGATCAGCGGCGGCGAAGCCACGTGGCCGACCCACAGCGTCGACTTTGCGGGGGGAACTTGCCCGCGTGGAGCGGACTCACTAGGGTTCGCTAGATGAATCGGATTTGGCCTTTTGCGACGTGCATCGGGCTGCTGGTGGCCTGCCATCAGCAGCAGAACGTACGACGCGAAGTCTGGCCGCCCGCCGCGGAGCCGCCGGCCGTCGTGGCCGCAGCGCCGGCACCGCCGCCCAAGGTTCTTGACCCGGTCATCGTCGAGCTGCCCGACAAGTCACCGGTCATGCAGGTCCGTAAGCAGCTCGACAAGAGCAACCCGAGCAGGGCGCGTGAGCTTGCCGAAGCCTCCCTGCCGAGCGCCGGCGCGATGGACAAGGGCCGGCTTCACTGGCTGGCTGCCAAGGCGGCGTTGGACGATGGCTACACCGAAATCTCCATTGCACACCTCGATACGCTCGGCACCTTTAATCACCCGCTCGCGCGCTGGGCGACGCTGAAGCGTGCCTCGCTCATCGCGCGAAGAGATCCGGTGACGGCGGCGCAACTCGTCGCTTCACTCACGGACGACTGGGCGGGCGGCGACCTGGCGCGCACAATCGAAACTCGGACGGTCGGTACGACGGGCGCACACCTCGAGATTGTTGTGGACGGCGCCCCCCCTGTAGCGGCTGCGGCGGCCGCTCCGCCGGTCGCCGCTAAACCAGACCTTCGCCCGCGCATGCAGCAGAGCCTCGACAAGGCTGATTCGCTCTACAACGCCAAGCGCTACCGCGAAGCCGAGCGACTTTTTGGAAAACTCGCCAGGCATCTCAAGACCGGAAGCACGACTTGGTGCCAAACACGCTACAAGCAAGGCCGCGCGCTTCTTCAAGACCGCGAGCGCACGCGCGGGGCTCCGGTGATGCGTGAGGTTGCGGACAAGTGCGTCAGGGGCGACCGAGACATGCGCGCCTGGGCTCGATACTACGCCGCGCGCGCCTACGGCCGAATCGGTCAGTGGAACACATCGATCCGTCAGTTCGAAAAGCTCGAGGCCGAAGCGCCAGACCACAGCCTGGCCGACGATGCGAGCTACCGGGCGGCTCTCGCAGAGCTCGAGAACGGACAACAAAGGGCGTCGATTCTGCGACTGAGCTCAATTCCAAAGCTATACCCCGACGGCGACATGTGGCCGCGCGCCCTGTTCAAGCTCGGCTGGGTCGAGCTGCGCAGTGGGAAGTACCAAGGCGCTTACGACCGCTTCGACGAGCTGGTCAGGCGCGGCGGTGACGAGCGCCAAGAGGGCATCACGGGTCGAGCACAGTACTGGCGTGCGCGCGCGCTCTACATGTTGGGGCGGCGTATCGACGCTGCGAAAGCCTACGAAGAGATCGTCCAACGTTGGCCGCTTCGCTACTACGCACAGCAGGCGCTCTGGCGTTTGGGCGAAATCGATCCCGGGCGCGCCAAGGCGGTCATTCACGACATGCGCTCAAGCGACGAACCAACGCGCATGGTCTTTGCATGGCGCGACGAGTTCGATGCGCCCGGTTTCGATCGCATGGTCGAGCTCTTGCTCGTCAACGAGGTTAGCTATGCCTCATCCGAGATGTCGGCGCTTCAGATGCTCGGTGACGATGTAGATCCTGAGATGGCCGTCGTCGGTGCGGTTCTTCTTCAACACGCCGGTGCGCAGACCAAGCTCAGCCGCGTCATCCGGGCGCACTTCGAAGACTTCGAAGGGCTGCTGCCAAAGGGCGAAGGGAAGCTGATCTGGGAAGCGACCTACCCGCAGGCCTTCTCGCCGCTGATCGAGAACATCGCGGAGGACGAGGGGATTCCTCCTTCATTCGTGCGGGCGATCGCACGTGAGGAAAGCTCCTTCGACCCGGACGCGGTCTCCTGGGCGAAGGCCTATGGCCTGGTCCAGCTGATCATGCCGACGGCGAAGCGCTTTGCGGCCGAGGTCGGAGTGAAAGCGACGCCACGCACGCTCAAAAAGCCGGAGGTCAACCTCAAGATTGGCACACGCTACATGGCCTGGCTTTGGAATCGATTGAACGAGAATCCCGCGCTGGTACCGTCTGCATACAACGCCGGCGAAGGTGCGGTTCGACGCTGGCTACAAGAAGACGCAACGCGGCCACTCGACGTATTCATCGAAGAGATTCCGTACGACGAAACGCGGCGGTACACGCGCCGTGTCTTGCAGACCTACGGCGTGTATCAGTGGCTCGCTGCAGAACAGCTGCCGGAGCTGCGCGCCAAGCTGCCCGGCACCAACGGGCAGCAACGTTTCAGCGCGCTTCCCCCCGAAGCGGCTCCGCGCTCGAGGCGATGACCTTCGGCAAGAAGCTTCCGAACTCGATCGCCTTGTTGATGTCGCCTTCGACGCGAAGCTTTCCTTGCACAAACGCGATTTGAGGGTCGAGATTGCCGCGCAGGATCTCGGCGAGGTGCGCGTCGCGGATCGTGAGCGTGGCATCTGCTGGGCGGCCGTTGCCCTCGGTGACGCTTCGGTCGTGCATGTCGATCATCCAACTTTGCTCACCTGCACCGGTGATTCGAAGCTGGAACTTGCCCTCTCGAAGCGAGCGGTCCTCGGGTGCCGCTTCGAGGGTCGACCTCATCTGTGCGACGAAGGCCGCGGTCATTTCCGCCACGGCCTGGGCTTGAGCGTCGCTCGCCTCGGCGTCGGGCTGGCGATGAGGAAGCACGGCGGCCTCGAGCTCGTTCGCGGACTCGCGGAGGTAGCGAGTGAACAAGTCGAGGTCGGGCATGACCGCCGGCGAAGACGTGGGACTGATCGACAGGACGCCGTTGTAGCTGAGCACCGTAATCAGTAGGCCCATGCCGTCGACGAGCGGCGCCATGCCCATGCTCGCCAAGAGCTTGTGCCCTGCCATGTACAAGTCGACCTGCGGCCCGGGCACGTTGGTGATCACCACGTTGAACACCGGATTGTGCAGCTCGGAGACGCGAAACCGGGAGTAGAGTCGCAGGACCCGGTTGGCCAATCCAAAGGGAACGAAATCCCAGAGGTCGACGAACGCCCGTGTTGCCCCGGCTTTCTCGAACGCCTTGCCGCCCTGCGTGTGCTCATTGATGACTTTCAGGCGCTCGACGGGATCCGCGACGTCGGTGGCAAGGTCGAGAAACATCGCCGAGACCTTGTTTCCCATCTTTCCGTGCTCGTCATCGCCGCGAGTCGAAACCGGAACCATCGCGATCAAGGGCTTTGCTGGAAGCTCTCCCTTCTCGTCGAGATAGCGGCGGAGCGCCCCGGCGCAGATCGCTAGAACCACGTCGTTCAAGGTGCAGCCGGCAATCTTGCGGATCGCTTTGACGCGGTCGAGCTCGAGCAGCGCCGTGTTCCAGATGCGTTGGCCGGTGATCGTGTGGTTGATCGGTGTTGGTGGCGCCGTCATCGGAACGGGGGGCACCTCGACCCCCTTGTCTCGGACCTTGCCCGCCGCACGCAGCGCATCGGCGAGCTCGCCTGCGACTCGCTTGATCTCGCTAGGCTTGCCCATGATTTTGCGGGCGGTGTGCGAGAGCACCTGAAGCTCGTTGGGGACCGGAGGAATTGCGCGAGGCGGCGGCGGGCTGAAGACCCTTGGCTCCTTGGTCATGTCGAGCAGGATCCCCATCATGTCCGCGCCCGATACGCCGTCGATCGCCGCATGGTGCGTCTTGTTGATCAACGCGACCGAGCCGGGCGGCACCTGTGGGATCTGATCGAGACCTTCGACGAAAGTCATCTCCCAGAGCGGCCGGCTGCGATCGAGCGGCACGCTGAAGATCCGAGCGGCGAGTCCTCGCAGCTCTTTCCAACTGCCGGGGCTTGGGAGCGCAACATGCTGCAAGTGCATGTCGAGATTGAACGCCGGGTCTTCCACCCAGTAGGGCTTGCCGATGCCGAACGGCACCATGGCAAGCCGTTGCCGAAGCCGTGGCACGAGATGAACGCGCGACGCCATCGTTTGGCGAAAGCTTTCGAAATCCATCGAGCCCTCGAACACCAAGACGCTGCCGACGTGCATCGGCTGGCGGGCGTCCTCGAGGTAGAGGAAGGAAGAGTCGAGTCCGGAAAGAGGTTGCATCAGAATTCTCCATCGGGGCCAGCCCCGGAGCAGACGACTAGCCTACACCCGGACGCAGCGTGATCTCCAGCCCTTCTCAAGATCCTTCGAAACTGCGGTCGAGGTCTTTCAAGAGCCGCTTTTGCTCCCGCGAGAGGCGTTTGGGGACTTCGATTTCGACCAGGCAAATCAAATCGCCCCGCCCGCGACCGTTGAGACGCGGGACGCCTCCCCCTCGAACGACGATGGTTTCGCCTGCTTGGGTGCCCGACGGGACCTTGACGGTCTGCGTCGCGTCTTCGTCCTCTTCGAACGCCGGCACCTCGAGCTTGGCACCGAGGGCAGCCTGCGGAAAGGTCACGACGAGGCGATGGACGAGGTCGAACTCTTCGCGCTGGAAGTCCTCGTCGGGCTCGACGTGTACGGTGACGTAGAGGTCTCCCGCAGGTCCGCCGCGCGTGCCCTCCTGACCGCGGCCGCTCAGGCGAAGGCTCTGGCCGGTGTCTACGCCGCCGGGTACGTTGATCTTGACGACGCGCTCGACGTCGACCTGGCCGCCCCCTTCACACTCCTCGCATGCCTCCTTGGCCTGCGAGCCTCGACCCTGACAGCTCGGGCAACTCGTCGTCATCACGAACGCGCCCTGCGCCCGGGCAACCTGACCGCGGCCCCCGCAGGTTGCGCAGCCTTCGAGCGCGCCGTCTTTAGCCCCTGTCCCGTGACAGGCCTCGCACGGCGACGGATGCGACAGATCGACCTCGCGAGTCGCCCCAAACGCGGATTCGCGAAGCGATAAGCTCACGTCGCTGCGGATGTCGGCCCCGCGCGTGGGCGCGTTGGGGTCGCGCCGACGCCGGCCGAAGCCGCCGAATCCGAAGCCACCACCGCCGCCGCCGCCAAAGAGATCTCCAAAGATGTCTTGGAACTGGCTGAACACGTCGCCGATGTCCCCGAAGCCCGGAGCGCCAGGGCCGCCTAGTCCGGCGTGGCCGAAGCGATCGTACATCTGCCGTTTTTGCGGATCGCTGAGAACCGAATAGGCCTCTGCGCAAACCTTGAACTGCTCTTCCGCTTCGGCGTTGTCCGGGTTGCGATCGGGGTGAAACTCGAGGGCCTTCTTGCGATAGGCCTTCTTGAGCTCAGTCACGGTGACGTCGCGGGAGACGGAGAGAACTTCGTAATAGTCAGGCTTCGACATGAGGTCTGTGGGCCGCTCGGCCGGTGCAACATAAGTATGTTGGCCCGCGGGTCAAGGTCCGCTCGGGCTTGCGAATTGCAGAGTTTGGGCTCAGGCCTCGGATTTCAGCTCGTTCGTCGTGCGGCCGAGCACGTCGCTGACGAGCGCGCCTGGAAGCTCGCCGGAGCGCTGGAAGGCCCGCATGTGCAGGATGGGTTCCCCGCCGAGATCTGCCGCCGTTCGGCCGCGGATCTCTTGAACGTACTTGCGCGGCTCGAAGGGAACGAGGCTCGACCGCGGCTCGGCGTCGATGCGCTCGAGCAGGCCCAGCAAGGCTTGGAGCGAGTTCATCTTCATGTACGGGCAGGTCGCGCAGCCACCTGCCGTCGAGCAACCCTCGCCACCGGCCACGCCCGGCACGATCCCGAGGCCGCTTTGCGCATCTTGCGCGATGGCTTCGCTGGCGACGGGGAATACGATCTCGGCAGAGAGCTCCGGTCCGCCCTCGGAGGCGTCGTCGCGAAGCTTGCTCTGCACCTGTCGGACGATGGGCGTGATCATGCCTGCTTCGGTGCCGAGGATGAATCGCAGGTTGGCCTGCTCTCCGCGCGCAATCGCGTGATCGACCTTGCCCAAGATGAACGCGAGGATATTCGACGTGGAGCCAACGACCCCGTTTCCTTCCCGCTGCGCCTGCAGGGCGAGCTCGAACATCTCGCCGGGAACCTCCAAGTGCGCGGTGACGAAGACGTCGGCGTAGTGCGCGCGGACCAGGTCGACGACGTCGCGGCCGAACATGTGGTGAACGATGCAGGTGCCCTGCTCGAAATAATGAAATCGCGGAAGCAGGGAGCGAATCGAAGCCTGGTCGTGCTCCGAATGAAGCTGCCGGATCTGTTCGTCGGGCATCTCGGCGAGGCTTCGGAACATCTGCGCGAGGTTGTCGCCCATGTAGGTGTCTGGACCGAACCAGATGTTCACGTCGGGAATCTGGGCGGCAGCCTGCAAAACCGTTCGGACGACGTTCGAGGACGTGCAGGTGATCGTCGGCACGATCGCGTGCGCCTTGGCTTTGGTCACGAGGCTGGTGTTGATGTAGACGACGTGAAGCGAGCGCGGGGTTTCCGAGGCGTTCATTAGATAGGCGCCGTAGGCCTCTGCCTCGGCCGACTCGGCAAGCGAGCAGCCGATTGGATCGATCGCGACTCGATAGACTGGAATGTGGGCATGCCCCGATGCATCGAGCATCGCGCGCACGTTCTCGCTCATGAAGTCGACGCCGAGAACCGCGATCGTGCTGACCCCTTGCTCGGCCATCGCGATCGCACGGTCTGCCATCGCAAGTGAGTCCGAGACATGGATGTGGGGCCAGTCACAAGCGGAGAGCACTCCCTGAAGCTCGGGGTCCATGTAGAAGTGAGCGACGACACCTGTGTTCTTCTCGCGAAGCAAGTCGCCGAGCTGGGCCACCAGCCCTGGGTCTGGCTCGAGGAATGCCGCCTGCGCCTCGGCGAACGCGCCCTGAGGAAGCAGGGCGTCGGCCGTAATGCGTAGAGAGGGAAATACAGGAAGTGTCATCTGCGACCGGCTTCGAAAAGCGGAGTATACCTCCTGCCCGGCGCCCCAGATGTCAAGCAAACCCACAGAGACCTCGGTCTACGTCCACTTCCCCTGGTGTACGCGCAAGTGCCCGTACTGCGACTTCGCGACCGAGCCAATGCGCAGCGAAGAGCTGCCTCACGACGGGTACGCCGACGCGTTGCTTCGCGAGCTGGACGCGCGTTCGGAAGACTTGCGGGGCCGCGCGCTGACGTCGGTCTTCTTCGGCGGCGGCACGCCATCACTCTGGGCGCCGAACGCGCTGAAACGAACCCTCGCAGGCATTCGCGAAGCATTCGAGGAGGCCGCCGAGGACGTCGAGGTCACGGTCGAGTGCAATCCCAGCTCACTCGATCGCAACCATGCGTCGCTCCTTCGTGAAGCGGGCGTGGGTCGTCTTTCGATTGGGGTTCAGTCCTTGCGTGATCCGCATTTGCGATTCCTCGGACGTCTGCACGATCGAGAGCGGGCGCTCGCCGCGCTCGAAGGAGCGACCAAGGAAATTCCGCGCGTCAGCGCCGACCTGATGTTTGGGATGCCCGGCCAGACGCTCAACGAGCTCGGGGAAGACATCGCGCGAATCGCTGAAATCGGCGTCCGGCACGTGTCGGCGTACGCGCTGACGATTGAAGAGAAGACGATGTTTGGTTCGCTGCACCGCGCGGGGAGGCTTCGAGTCGCACCGGAAGACCGGTACGCGGATCTCTTCGAACATGCGGAGCAGTGCTTCGCCGACCTCGGCTGGTCGCACTATGAAGTCTCGAACTACGCGGCGGACGGAGAGCGTTCACGCCACAATCTGCATTACTGGCGCGGTGGCGCCTACCTCGGACTCGGCGCGGCGGCGGTCGGTTGTCTCGATCAGGGGCCGGGGCGCGCGGAGCGCTGGCGAAACGAGCCCAACCCGCAGCGATACATGCGACAGCAAACGCTGGACTCCGAGGTTGAAGACCTGGGCCCCGAAGAGATCGTTCGCGAGGCTTTGATGCTTGGGCTACGTACCGTAGAGGGAATCGACCTGACCGCGACCGAGCGAAGAGCGGGTCGCAGCCCGCGAGTAGGCAGGGAGCGTGAGATCGAGCTCGCCATCGAATGCGGCAACCTGGTGGAGGACGGCGACTGGCTGCGCGTTCCCGTGGATCGCTGGCTGAAACTTGACGGCATTGTGCGAGACTTGTTCTAGAGTGCTCAGCGGTGAAGCTCGATTTTGAAGACGTCTCGGTGACTGGCCTGGCCAAGTCCTACGGGCCCACGCTTGCGCTGGCCAGGGTGGACCTGCGCTTCGAGGCCGGGAAGGTAACGGCGATCCGGGGCTCCAACGGCTCTGGGAAGTCGACCTTGCTCTGGCTGCTCGCGATGCTCGCCTATCCAACACGAGGCGAAATTCGCTACGGTCGCTACGGTGTTTCACGCGCAGACGAGCTTCGAGGTCGAATCGGTTTCGTAGCGCACCAGCTTCAGCTCTACCCTGGGCTGAGCGGTCACGAAAACCTGGTGCTCGCGGCCAAGCTGCAAGACATTCCCTACGCACAGAAGCGTGCGACCGATCTCTGCGAAGCGCTCTCGCTCGGCGAGTACTGGAAGCGGCCCGTCCGAACCTATTCTCGTGGCCAAGCCCAGCGCGTTTCGATCGCTCGCGCTCTTCTTCACCAGCCGCGCCTCCTATTGATGGACGAGCCTGCAACCGGCCTCGACGTCAAATCCACCGCATCGTTCGTCGATTTGATCGAGCAGCAAAAGCGAGAGGGCGCGATCATCCTCATCGTGACCCACGAAGCCCAGTTCGCGGGCGCTGTGGCCGACCGGGTCCTTCACATGGATCGCGGCCGAATCGTGGAGCCCGACGCATGAACACACTCCGCGCGGCATGGCTCGTCGCCATCAAAGACCTGCAGCTCGAGATGCGCACCAAAGAGATCCTCACCTCTACGGGGCTCTTTGCCGTTCTCGTCGTCACGCTCGGCTCGCTGGCCTTCTATACCGATCCGGTCAGCTCCCCGAACGTCGCCCCGGGCGTGCTTTGGATCTCGATCCTTTTTTGCGGGATCTTGCTGATCGGCCGAAGCTGGGCACTGGAGCGGGAAAACGACGCGGTGTTCGGCTTACTGCTCGCGCCGATACCACGGCCGTCCATTTACATTGGGAAGACGATCAGCGCGCTGGTCCTGCTCTTCACGATTGAGCTCCTGCTGGTACCGCTTTGTCTGATCTTTTTTCAGATCGAGCCGGCCGGAATCCTGTTGCCGCTCCTCGCGCTCGTGTTTCTCGGCTCACTGGGCTTCGTCGCGACCGCCTCTTTGTTCTCCGCGGTCGGCATTCGCACGCGCGCCCGCGACCTGATGCTGAGCGTCCTGGTGTTCCCCTTGGTCGCCCCGGCACTCCTCGCCTCGGCCGTAGCGACGCGAGAGCTCTTTGCTGGCGCCAGCACGACGGAGGTCATCGGCTGGATACGGATCCTGACCGCCTTTGACCTCTTGTTCATCGGCTTCGGCGTCTGGGTATCACGCCACCTCCTCGCAGAGACCTGAGCGCTCAGCGATATGCGCGTATCAGGTCCAACGCGACCGGGTTCGACCAATCGAGCGCGCCGTCGAAGCGAAAGCGCACCACGCCATCCGCGTCGATAATCCAAGTCTCGGGGAACAGCTTGGTGCCGAACCGTTCGGTCACGACCTTTCGATCGGCATCGAGCAGGCTCGTGATGCGCGAGTTGCGAGGGATGATTGTCTCGACTTCTGCCCAGGTCCGGTCGGTCGAGACTGCGACGACCTCGACGTCGCCCCAATCTCGAGTCATCTCCGCGAGCAGCTCGATGGTGGGCATCTCCTGGATGCAGGGCCGGCAGGTGACCGTCCAGAAGTTCATCACGATGACCTTCCCGCGCTGTTCGGACATCTTCCACTCACCGCCTCCTTGCATTGGAAGGCTGAAGTCCGGGGCGCGCAGAGAGGCCCCCAGGTAGTGCGGAACGCCGCCCTGGCCGTCCATCAGCTGCTCGAAGCGCGCGTTCCCGAGGAGCGCCCTGAACGGGGCCTCTCGCGCGCGCGCCTGCGCATCCACGACGGCGCCCGTGAAGACGAAGATCAGTGGAAACGCAATCGCGGCGACGATGAGGGTGGCGATGAGCTCGCGACGAGGCACGCCGGAGGCTTAGCGCTTTTCGAGACCGAGCGAAAGCGGATCGCCGACCTCCGGCGGGCGCACCTTTTGGTCGCCAATTCGGACATAGACGCCGTCGTCGTCCTCGCCGATGCGGTCGCTCATTTTACTGACAGCGTGATTGTCGAAGCGCGCCGGGCAGCGGCCCTCGCGGACGGCACACCAGAGCGCACCCTCGGGGCCCTGGCAGAGCGAGGCCGGGTCGAGCGGCTCGCGGAGGTCGCCCGAGAGAAGCAAAACGATGCCCTCGGGGCTCTGGTCCACGTCTTTCACGAAATAGGCGGGCCCTTCGATCTCCACGTATGCCCAATTGATCGCGTTGCTCAAGCAGAAGCGCCCGTCTTCGGCGCGGTCGACCCATCCGTCGAAGGAGCGAGCGAGAATCGGATGGCTGATCTCGTCGGCTCCGTTGAACCAGCGTCCTCGGGCATCGCGGCGGATCTCCGTCTCTCGGCTGCGTCCTTGAATAAACTGCGCTGGGTCCATGACCTCCCGCAGACTACAATGACGCTCGATGGCGAGAAAGAGCCGAAAGCTGGTGGTCGTATCGAACCGCGGCCCCTATCGGCATGAAGCCAGCCGCGGCCGTGACCGCTGGGTTCGCGCCGCTGGGGGCCTGGTGGCCGCGCTCGACCCTGTCCTGCAGAAGCGCGGTGGCGTCTGGGTAAGCGCCAAACCGGCGAAGGACTTCGACTCGGTCACGGTTCCGGCGCCCCATCTCAGCTACGACCTGGCGCATATTTCGATCAAGCGCGGCGACCAGCGGGGATTCTACGAGGGCGTGTCCAACGCGGTCCTGTGGCCCCTGCTCCATGGCTTCGAGCCCACGATTCAAGTCGGAGACGCCCCTTGGTCGAGCTACGTGGAGGCCAACCGGGCCTTCGCCGACACCACGATTTCGACCAGTGGTCCAAGCGACCTGGTATGGATCCAGGACTATCACCTCATGCTCGTGCCGGGGATGCTACGCGCCAAGCGCAGTAAGGCGCGGATCGGCTGGTTCTGCCACATCCCCTGGCCGCCCCCGGACACCTTCGGCATCCTCCCCTGGGGCGAAGAGATCCTCGAAGGGCTGCTTGGCGCGGACATCCTGGGCTTTCATCTTCCGGAGTACGCCGAGCACTTTCGACAGTGCGTGGAGCGCTTCACGGCGCATCGGGTGTCGCGAGGGACAATTCACTACCGGGACCGCAAGGTGACCACGATTGCTGCGCCGATCGGAATACCCGTCGATGAGCTGCAGGCACTCGCCATCGACCCGGACGTCGGTCGCGAGGTCGATCGAATTCGCGCGTCGATGGGGAACCGCCAGTTGATGCTGGGCGTCGATCGTCTCGACTACACCAAGGGCATTCCGGAGCGGCTGGCCGCGTTCGAGCGCTTGCTTCGTCGAGACACAGGCGCTCGCAAGAGGTACGCGCTGATCCAAGTGATGGTGCCGAGCCGCACCGATGTAAAAGCCTACGCCGATCTCAAAAAAGAGATCGATCGCATGGTCGGCGACATCAACGGGCGCTACGCGGAGACCGGCCGCGTGCCGATTCACTATCTCTATCGGAACCTGAGCCAGCGGGCGCTCTTCGCCCACTACCGGGCTGCGGACGTTGCTCTCGTCACGCCTTTGCGCGACGGAATGAACCTCGTCGCGCACGAATACGCCGCGGCAAGGACCGACGAGGATGGCGTGTTGATCCTGAGCGAGTTCGCCGGTGCGGCGAAGCACCTCAAGGGAGCGGTACTCGTGAACCCCTACGACGTGGACTCGACCACCGCCGCAATTCACGGTGCGCTGACGATGAAGGCGAGCGAGAAGCGCAAGCGAATGCGTTCGATGCGAACCGAGGTGATGCGGCTCGACGTGCACCTTTGGGCCGACCGCTACCTCGACGCGTTGGAGGGGAAGTGAGCCGCCCAGAGGCCCTGGTCCGATCCCTGCTCGAGCTCGAACGGCCCTTGCTCGTGGCCCTGGACGTGGACGGAACGATCTCGCCCATCGTTCAAGACCCGGATCTGGCGCGAATTCCTGAAACCACGCTCTCCAACCTAGAGGCGCTTGCCGGGGCCCCGCGGGTCGACCTCGCGCTGATCACCGGCCGCGCGCTGAGCTCCCTCGCGCGAATGGAGCAGCTCGAGGGCATCTGGCGTGCCGTCGAGCACGGCGGGCTGGTCCTCGCGCCTGGAGAAGCTCCGGCGCCGCGTGAGCTCACGCCCGAACGACGTGAGGCCCTCAATCTCTTTCAACACTGGGTCGAGACGCGCGCGCGCGATGCGTTCATCGAATACAAGCCGCAGGCGATTGCCGTGCACGTTCGCGCGATCGCCTCCGAAGATCCGGCGCGTGCCGCGAGGCTGCTCGGCGAGGCAGACGAGCTCGCGCAGAGCCTCGGCCTGCACGTACGCCGTGGCAAGGCCTTGCGGGAAGCCGAAGCCGTCCATCACGACAAGGGCACCGCGCTTGCTGAGATTTTCGAGCGCTCCGGGGCGCGCTCCGTGTTTTTTGCGGGAGATGACCTCACCGACTTTCCCGCGATCGAATTTGCGGCGCTGCACGGCGTGGGCGCGTTCGTTTGCTCGGACGAACAACGGGGAGCGCCGCCAGCGTCGGCCATCCTGCTCCGGAGCGTGGACGAGATGGCCGAGCTGCTCAGGCAACTGACCGAGCAGATGACCCGCTGAGCGGTGGCGTCCATACCGTCTCGTGGTAGAGGCCCGGGATGTTGGATCGAGAAATCGCGGAGTCTGCGCGCATTGCGCGACGGGCCGGCGCAATCTTGATGGAGGTCTACGCAACCGACTTCGGTGTCGCCTACAAAGAAGAAGCCGATCCGGTGACCGAGGCCGATACGAGGGCCAATACGTACATCGTCGGAGAGCTCCGAAAGGTTTTTCCCCAAGACGGAATCGTTGCGGAAGAGAACGAAGACAATAGCGATGCGCTTCGATCGGGGCGCTGCTGGTACGTCGACCCCCTCGATGGCACCAGAGAGTTCGTTGCGAGGAACGGCGAGTTCTCGGTCATGCTGGGACTGGCGATCGATGGGGTTTCGACGGCGGGGGTCGTGTACCAGCCAGGAACCGACAAACTCTACTACGGCGTCGTCGGCGAGGGCGCCGTGCTCGAGCAGCGCAGCGCGCGCCGTCCGCTGAAGGTCAGCGATGTCGCAGAGCCAAGCCAGTTGAAATTGGTGGTGTCCCGATCGCACCGCAATAGTGCCGTCGCGGAGGTTGTGGCCCGGCTCGGCATTCGCAGAGAGACGGCGAGCGGCTCGGTAGGGCTCAAGGCGGGGCTCATCGCCGAGCAGGAAGCCGACGTCTATGTACACATTTCGGACCGATCGAGCACCTGGGACGCCTGCGGCCCCGAAGCGATTCTGAAGGCGGCCGGTGGGCGCTTCACCGACCTAGAGGGCCATCCGTATCACTACGGCGGGACCGACATGCGCAACCGAAAGGGCATCCTGGCCTGCAACGCCGCGGCGTACGATGCCGTCCTCCCTGTTGCGCGCGAGTCGGCGCGCTCGATAGGACTGATTCGATAGGGCTCGACGATGGCACCAGTGGATTGGCGACAGGCATGGAAGACGGGAACCACCCCCTGGGACGCAGGGACTTCACCGCCTGCGCTCCACCGCCTGATTGCGCGCGGACAGATTCCCGGAGGCCGGATCCTCGTGCCTGGCTGCGGAACTGGCTACGACCTAGCGACCCTGGCGCGGGCGGATCGAGAGATCGTGGGGCTCGACCTTTCCGACGATGCACGCGCGGCATTTCTCGCCGCACACGGTGACCTTCCGGGTTCGGTCTCCTACGAAGTCGGCGACTTCTTTTCGTACGAGCCGGGCGAGGCCTTCGATTTCGTTTGGGACTACACGTTCTTTTGCGCCCTCGACCCCCAGCAGCGCGGGGGCTGGAGCGAGACAATGGGTCGCCTGGTGAAGCCCTCCGGACTGCTAGCTACCCTGCTCTTTCCGTTCGAAGACCCGATTTCAGGGCGTGAGGGGCCTCCCTGGCCGATCAACACCGACCTGGTTCGAGGGATCATCGAGGGCAGCTTCGAAGAGATCGAAGTCACGGAGATGGAACAGACGCATCCGGGGCGCGAAGGCCGCGAGCGACTGGCGCTGTGGCGTCGACGCGAGCTTTAGTCGGCATCGGGAAGTGGAATCGACGACGACCGCCACTTCACTTCGGAAAAGCCTAGCCGGTAGTCGGCCGCCGCGCCTTTGTCGTGCACCCCGATCCAGACTTGCGCCGTGCCGATGGGAAAGTGGGACCGAAGCATGGGGTCTTTCGTCCCGTTGCGGTTGTCATTGCAAAGAACCGACCCGCTGGGCTTGCGAACGACGAGCAGGGTGTCGGAACGCGAACGACCCAAAACGTGAAGATTGAAGAACGCTGTGTCGGCCTCGAGGAGGTAGTCCGGCTTCTCGGAAATCCAACCCTTGCACTTGCGGTGAATCGAGCTCGCGCGAACCTCGCCGAGGGCATTGCCGGACACGACACGCGGATCGGGACTGAAGCCCGCGTGGAGCGGCACCACCCCAAAACGGGAAGGCGAGTCTTCGTAGGGGTCGACGCTTTTCGGAGCCGCCGGAGGGAGGGCAGCCTCGCCTCGCTCGCCGGTCGAAAATCCTTCGGTGCAGGCGGCGAGAGCGAGCAATGAAGCGAGGAGGCCGCCAACGCGGGCCCAAGATGTGCGCGACGCGGTCACCCTGCGGCCTTGGTACCCGCCGCACGCACGGACGGTCAACCGGGGAGGCGAAGTGAACAAGCGCTCGGGTCGGGCACTGATCTTGCGGCCAGGGCTTGATTCCCCGAATCATGAGGTATAGACAAGCCTTAGACAGGTCCTGAACAGGATCGTTGCTTTCCTGGATTCCGAGGACGCACGTGGCAGACGAAGCGAAATATCGAGTGGGCATGGTCTCGAAGATGACCGGGCTCTCTACCCACACCCTCCGCATGTGGGAGAAGCGCTACGTCGCCGTTCTGCCGAAGCGAACCGAGGCCGGGGGGCGTCTCTACACCGACGCAGACGTCGAACGGCTTCGGCTGCTGCACGATCTAGTCGAAAACGGTCATTCGATCGGCGGCATCGCGAAGCTATCGGATGCCGACCTTCGACACATGGCAGCCTCGTTCTCGGCACCTCCGAGCCAACCGGCCGTGCAACACCTGCCCGAGCTTCGCAGCCGTGTGATGAAGGCGATCGAGGAGCTCCGCATTCAAGATGCCGAGCTGATGCTCTCGCGCGCAGCGTTGAGCACGGAACCGAGCGAATTTCTGCAAACGGTCGTCGCTCCTGTCCTCGTCGAAATCGGCGATCGCTGGCAGCGTGGGGAGCTGCGGATTGCGCACGAGCACGCTGGCTCGACGATCATGCGTGGTCTGCTCTTTTCGCTCATGCGCCTCTATCCGGCGAACGACTCCAGGCGCCGTGCGGTCATTGCGACCCCGGCGACAGAGGATCACGAGCTCGGCGCGCTCATGGTGGCCATGTTGGCCGCGATGCATGGATGGAGCGTGCTCTACCTCGGCCCAGATCTGCCGGCCGAAGAGATCGCATATGCCGTCACCGACACGAACGCGGATCTTCTGATGCTGTCGATCACCAACATGAAGCCGAAGGTCTCTCAGCGAGAGATCGCCGCAATCGAAGCGGCAATACCGAAACGCGTCAAGGTGCTGGTGGGCGGGCGAGCGGCGAGCGCGCTCCCGGAAAGCCGCGTGCGTATCCTGCAAGACCTCGCCGTGGTCGAGACCGAGCTCAGTCGATAACGTCGGCGGGCGCCTCGGGCGGCATGCTGTCGCGCGTCGCGCCCTTGATCACCTTCTGGGCCAGGGTCGCGAGACTCCGCGCACCGCTCTTCTTGAGAAGCGATCGAATCTGGGCCTTGACGGTGTTCTCCGCTACCCCGAGGGACTCGGCGAGCTCTTTGCGGGAGAGACCATCGACCGAGAGGGTGAGAAGCTCGGTTTCCCGGCGCGTGAGCTTGAGCTGTCGCGCCAGGTGCTCGATGCGCTGCCCGATGGCTGCGTCATCGACGCGCGCCTGCGCGAGCGCACGCTGGATGAAAGGATTGAGGTTGTCGGCGGATGCCGGCTTGCAGACGTACTCTCCGCGCATCGTCTGAACTTTGTTGACTACATCACGATTGAGCTCGCCCGTGAGCACCAGGACCGGCAGCTCACCGTGCATCTGCCGAATCTCGGCCAAGAGGTCTAGCCCGTATCCGTCCGGCAAAATCAGGTCGAGCACGACGCCTGTCCATTCCTCCTGGCTCTTCAACTGCTCACGGGCCGCACCCATGCTGTGAACGACCTCGACCGGGCCGTGACGCCCAAATGTACGAGCGAGGGTCCGAGCCAGCGTTGGCTCGTCCTCCACAATCAAAAACCCACCCGGCATGCCGCGTAAGCTACCCCACTTGACCCCTTCGGTGGTGTCGATTCGCTCCAAATCGATCGGTTTTTTAACCCTAATCTGGCCCGGCTGAGGCGCTCCGGGGCTAAAAGCTCAATGATCTCAGCCTGCTTGCGCATCGACGAGCAGGGGTGAGCGCTGTTTCCCCCGCCTCATCCGCTGGGGCGAGAATCGGCAATGACTTGACGCAAGGGCCCGCCGCATCTTGAATGGACCGACGGTGTACGCGGTTGTGATCACGGATGAAGGGGGCGTCCGGCGAAGGCTTGATTTTACCAAGCCCGAACTGACCGTGGGTCGCGTCCAGGGCAACGACATCGTCCTAGCAAAGCGCAACGTATCCAAGCAGCACGCGCGCCTGACGCTCGAGGACGAACAGGCCGTCGTCGTCGATCTGAACAGTACGAACGGAACCTGGGTCAACGGTCGCAAGATCACCGCCGCGCAGCCCCTGAAACAGGGCGACAAAATCTACATCGCGGACTTCATCATCACGCTCGAGATCGCGGATGAACGCTCGCAGACCGAAGGCGCGATGCCCCGGGTCTCGGAGCCGCCTCCGCTACCGAACAAGCCCGCTCCTGTCATCGCGAGCTCGGTGCCGATCAGGCGGTCGATCGCGGCTCGACGCGCGACGCCGGGAGGCTCGAGTATGACGGGATTGCCGACGGATCCGAGAGGCACCGTCAACCCGCCGCGTATTCAACGCCGCGAGACGAGCCTGCCGCGCGCTCGTGCGAAGACCGAAACCGAAATTTCAGTCGGCGATCCGCTGAACAACCTGCTCAGCCGTCTCGCCGAGCGCATGGATATCGACGACATCAACCCAGCGTCCATGAAGAACCAAGAGCGCTGGTCCGCTGCGCGAGCGGCGATCGCCGAGACCTTCCTCGCGATGCAAACAGATGGCCTGGTTCACCCTGGCTTGGACATGCGCGGATTGGCGCACGCCGCGCTTCACGAAGCGGTCGGCCTGGGCGCTCTCGATGATTTGCTATCCGACGAATCGGTCCGAACGATCGTCGTGAACGGCCCAGAGAAGATTTTCGTGGACAAGGGTGATGGTCTCGAGTCCACATCGCTGCAGTTTTCGTCGACTGACGCCGTTCACAGAGTCGCGCAGCGCCTCGCAGCCGAATGCGGGCAAACGCTCGAAGGTCGACCCGTGCTCAACGGCCGACTCTCTTTTGGCCCCAGCCTGACGATCCTGCAGCCGCCTCTCGTGATGAGTGGCCTGGTCATCGAGCTTCGCGTCCACAGCACAAGCTCGCTCGAGCAACTCGCCGAAAAAGGTTGGCTGAGCGCCGAAGCCGCGACGTATCTCACAAAGGCCGTTGCGGAATGCCGCAACATCGTCGTCGCTGGCCCTCGCGGCTCGGGTGTGACCAAACTGCTGTCGGCCTTGGTGCGAGAGCTGCCGGAAAGCGAGAACACGGTCACGATCGAGACGATCCCCGAGCTCGACATCGATCGGAACCGGGTGATCTCGTTGACGGCCACCGACTCGGGGATTCCTCTGAGCGAAGCGATCGCGCACGGCGCCCGCCTTCACGCCGAACACCTCGTGATCCATGACCTCTCCGGACCCGAGACGATGGCTGCATTGACCGCGGTCCTGGGACGGGAACCGGGTCACCTTCTTGGCGTCCATTGCTGGAGCACCAAAGACGCGATCGAAGGACTGATGCTGGCGGCCGGCGCGACCGGAGCCGACCGCGCATACCTCGCGCAGCTGCTCGCCAGTGCCGTCGACCTAGTCGTTTCGATGCAGCGTGGGCCGGAGGGTCGGCGGGTAAGCGCGATCCTGGAGGTTCAGGGCCACGAAGGCGGCGACGTCAGCTACCAGTCGGTCCCGTTTTGAGACGCGCTTGATCGGCGCCCTGGCGCATGACTTCAATCGGCGCCTCGTTGACGCCGGGGGCCGGATAGGCCGGGTAAGCGAAATAGTAGCCCTGTCCGTAATCGGCTCCACAGTCGATGACGACCTGCATCTCGGTCTCCAGTTCGATGCCTTCGGCAACCACACGCGCGCCGAGCTCATGGCAAAGTTGCACGATGTGGTGAACGAGGACCTGAGCGCGACGATCGTCGGCCAAGTCTGCGATCAAGGTTCGATCGAGCTTGACCATCTCCGGCTTGAGGTCGGCGATGTATTTCAGGTTCGAGTATCCTGCGCCGAGATCGTCGACCGCGAGCAGCACGCCCTTGCCGCGGATCTCGCGAAGGACGCTGTGGCAGTACGCAAAATGGGTCAGCGGCACCGACTCGGTCACCTCTAGATAGACCGTGGAGTCGTGGGTGAAAATTGGGTCGTCCGGCTGCACGAGCCAAGACTCGTCGAATTCATTCGGGTGCACGTTGAGGAAGAGGGGCATCCCAGGGCAGTGCGTCGTCGAGAGCTCGCGAATGGCGCGCCCGAGGGCGCCGACGCATCGTGACTGGATCGCCTCGTCGAAAAGCTTTGGGGGATTGATCCAGTGCGGTGAGTTACTTCGGACGAGCGCCTCGTGCGCGAAGGGCTCCATCGTCGCGAGCGACACGATCGGCTGATACACCACGCTCAGGTCCCCGAGGGTGAGCACACCGGGGAGACCCTGCATCGTGCGCAGCCGGGGGATCCCCGCTCGGCGCGCCTGGGTGTGCTTTAGCCAGTCGCGAAAGTTCGTCACAGATGCCCCACCACGGTAAGTTTACACTATCCTGACGGGACGCGGCCACCTTGGTTTTTCCTGCTCCTGGCGCCTTCCGGGGGCCTCTGGTATGCCCCGCAACGATGAAAAACTCCACATCTATCGGCCCCGGGCAGGTTAGCTCCATCGGCACGACCCTCGAGCGCCACCTGCTCGATCGCCAGCGCCGGATGCCGGAAGCGACAGGAGATTTCACCGGGCTTTTTCAGCAAATCAGCCTGGCCGCGAAAATCATAGGCAGCCGCGTCAGCAAAGCGGGGCTGTCGGGGATTCTCGGACGAACCGGGACGACGAACGTGCAGGGCGAGCAGGTTCAGAAGCTCGACGATTTCGCCAACAGCACGATCGTGAGCACCGTCGAGGCAGGCGGCCATGTCTGCGTCATGGGAAGCGAGGAGGTCGAAGAACCGATTCAGATCCCGCCGCAGTACCCACAGGGCAAGTACGTGCTGCAGTTCGATCCCCTCGACGGCTCGGGCAACATCGATATCAACGCGTCGATCGGAACGATTTTTTCGATTCATCGCCGCCTGACCCCAGAAGGTGGGCCGGGCACCTTGAAGGATCTCTTGCAGCCTGGCAGCGACATCGTGGCTGCCGGCTACGTGGTCTACGGCTCCTCGAACATGCTCGTCTACTCGACCGGCGATCAAGTCGACGGCTTCACCTATGATCCGGGCGTAGGCGAGTTCTTCTTGTCGCACCCGAACATCAAGGTCCCTCAGCGCGGTGGCATCTACTCGATCAACGAGGGCAACTACCATAGCTGGGACAAGGGTATTCAGAACTGGGTCGACTGGATCAAGACACCGTCGGAGAACAAGAAGGCGTACCGCTTGAGGTACATCGGCGCGATGGTTGCCGACCTGCACCGAACTCTTCTCCGTGGCGGCGTGTTCGTGTATCCGCGCGATGTGAAGAACGCGAACGGCAAGCTCCGACTTCTCTACGAAGCCTCTCCGATGGCGTTCCTGGTCGAAGCCGCTGGCGGCGCCGCGTCGGACGGCAAAAACCGAATCCTCACGATCCAGCCCAAAGAGCTTCACCAGCGTACGCCTGTATTCATGGGCAGTCCGGACGACGTGGATGATGTGCTGAGATTCGCGAACGCCTGAGCCGCTCAGAGCTTCGGCATCATTTGGAAGGGCACCTCGGTACGCACGCAGCCGTTTTCCGGCTTCGGAAACTTCCAAGTCTTGGCAACCCGCTTGACGCAGTTGTAGACCTGCTGGTCATTGAGAGAACCACTCACGGAGACCGCTCTCACGCCACCACTGGCGCCAATCGTGAGTAGAACTTTCATCGAGCCTTGAAGCAGGTTGTCGTCTTTCAGCCGTCGCTCGTAGCAGGTCTGCACCTGTTTGCTCGGCTGTCCCCGGATGACCTGGCTCAGCTGCGAGGCCGGAATGGCCCCGTTGCAAATCCAGTCTGCCGGTCGCGTCTGCGCGGCTTGCGCGGGCTTCGGACTGGGCTTCTCTTCCTCGCCCGGTTCGAGGCCGGCATCGTCCTCTGGGATCTCGATTTCAGGGGCGAACTGGGCCCTGGGCTCGACCTCGGGCGCGGCCTCAACCGGTTCGGGCTCGGGGTCTGATCTGCAGTCCCTCACGAAAAACCAAAGAAGCGCCGCTGCCAACAAGAGGAGCAGGGCGACGATGCCGTACTTGCCGTCGTTCTTCTTTAATGGCGGTAGGCTCGAGCCCTGGGTCACATCCCCCTCACTTTCCCAGTCCAAGGCGCTCCGCGCACCCGAGGGCGGAGTGTAGAATCCTTGATCGATCACGCCAACTCTCAAGGCCCATTGGGCGCAAAAATCCGCTGTTTGCCGCGGGGCGACCTCTCCTCTATGGTTCGGCCTCTTTCACGGCAATTGGCAATGGTTGATAAGTTCAAAGGCTTCTTTCTAGTTCTTCTCGTGGTGCTGCTTTCGGCGGTGTTTGCCCTGCAATTCGGTGGCGGCCAGGCTGAGGGCTGCGCGGCGGGCGGCAGTACGTATCTCGCGCGGGTCTATGACCAGACGCTGAGCAGAGGCGACTTCGAGGCAGCGTACTCGGTGGCGAACTTCGGGAGGTTGCCCGAGGAAACGCAGCGTTCGATGGGCCTGCCCCAACTCGTCCTGGACGGGCTGATCGACCGCACGCTTCTGGCGCGCGAAGCGCGGAAGGTTGGCTTCGACGTCACTCAAGACGAGGTCATGGCGCGCTTCGTCAATGAAGGAATCATCTTGCTGTCCCTCGGAGTCGGCGCGCCGCCGATGCTTCCACAAGGCGAGATTCCGGTTTCCTTCACAGACAAGGAAGGCGCGTTCAACAAAGACCTTGCCGAGCGCTACATTCAGAATGGCCTGCGCCGAAGCGTGGGCGAGTTCGCCGATGCGCAGGTGGATGAGTACCTGGCGGCGCGCATGCGCGAGCTCATCGCTTCGACGGTCAACGTCAGCGACGCAGAGGTCTGGGATGATTACGTCCGCGAGAACGATAGCGCGAAGATCAAATACATCCGTTTCTCCCCTGCGTACTACCTGAAGCAAAAACCGCCGACCACGAAGGCTGCGCTTGACGCTTGGATCGCTGACAACGAGGCCCGTCTGGACGCCGAGTACGAGATCAACAAGTACCGGTATACCGATCTCGACAAGCAGGTCCGCGCTCGCCACATCCTGGTCAAGGCAGGTTCGTACGCCAGCGAAGAGCAACGCGCCGAGGCCCTGAAACGCGCCGAAGCACTGCAGAAGCGGGCTGCCCAGGGCGAGGATTTCGAAAAGCTGGCCAGCGCGAACAGCGAAGACCAAGTCACCGCCAAAAAGGGCGGCGACATCGGTTTTCTCAGCAAAGGCTCGATGCCTGATTCATTCGACGCAACTCTTTTCGCGATGGAGTTGGATCAAATCTCCGAAGTCGTCGAAACCCCGTACGGCTTTCACGTCATCAAGGCGGTCGCCATTCGCGAAGGCGATGTCCCGATCGACGAGGCCAAGCAGGAACTCGCCGAAGGCCTCTATCGCGCCGACTGGCTAGAAGCACGGGCGCGCGACGCTGCGACGAGCACGCTGGCTGCTTGGCGTGCGAATCAAGACGACGATGCGATCGCAACAAGGCTGTCGACCGCATCCGAGAAGAGCGGTGAATCGGCGCTCACCCCCACGCTTGAAGAAACGGTCGACTTTGGCCGCGCGGACACTCCCATACCCGGCGTATCAACTTCTGCGCTCCTCGATGCGGTGTTCTCGATGCCAGACGGAGCGGCATTCCCGGCGGCACCCGTGAAGCTCGGCCGCGAGTGGCTGATCTTCCGTCTCATGGACAGGCAACGGCCGGACGAAGAGGCGTTCAACGAGTCGGTGCGGGCGTCGACCCGCGAGGTCCTTCAGACGCTGAAGAGGCGGGAAATGGTCGACCTTTACATCCAGCAGCTCCGTGCCAAGGCGACCGCCGACAAGGCACTGCGGGTCAACCCACTTCAAGCGCCGGATGGTCGCAGCTAAGAGCTCCCGTCTTCCCGAGCTGCCCACCGAGTCGCTCACGCTCGGCAACAGCCTCCGGGTGCGACTCGTTCCCCTAACCCACTTGCAGTCGGCGACGGTGTCGTTCTTCGTGCGTGTCGGCTCCCGCTACGAAACCGCTCCAACCAACGGGCTGAGCCACTTTCTGGAGCACATGCTGTATCGCGGCACGGCCGTGCATCCCGCTGCCAACGAGCTCAACCTCGCAATCGAGCGGCTTGGTGGCACCCTCGACGCAGCTACACAGGTCGACTTCACGAGCTACGTTCTTTCGTTGCCACCCGAGGCCCTCGCCAAGGGCGTGGACCTGCTCGGCGAAGTGCTGCAACAACCGCTCTTGACCGAGCTTCGTACGGAGAAGCAGATCATTCGCGAAGAGATCCTCGAAGACCTCAACGAGGAGGGCGAGCAAATCAATGTCGACAACGTTTCGCGGCGCTTGCTCTACCCGGAACACCCGCTCGGCTTCACGATCCTTGGACCTCTCGACAACCTGGACCGATTCGAAACCGAAGATTTGCGGAGACATCACAGCAGTCACTACAACGCCTGCAACTCCGTGCTCTGCGTTGCGGGCGCGTTCGACGCACGGGAGATCGAGCAGACGGTTCGCTCGAGCTTCGACGGAATGCCAAAGGGAAGCATGATCGAGCCCCGCCAGGCACCCAACCATTCGGTGTCGCCGCGCTTTTGTTATGTTCATGAACACGGTAGCCAGACGGACGTCAGGCTCTCGTTCCACACGCCCGGCGTCGCAAGCTCCGAAGCGCCCGCGCTGCTCTTGCTGGATCGAGTGCTAGACGACGGGCTGAGCACGCGTGTCCATCAAACGATCTGCGAAGAGCGAGGGCTGGCGTATGAGGCTTTTTCCGGAAACGATTCACTCGAAGATTGCGGTGTGTTCGACTTTGGGGCGTCGGTCGAGCACAGCAAAGCGCCGTATCTGGTGGAAACCATGCTCGAGCTCATCGGCGAGCTTCGACGGAACCCGCCCACGGACGAAGAGGTCGACAAAGCCGCACGTCGCTACCTCTGGGACCTGCGAACGGTGCGTGACGACCCCGAGGATGCGTCGCACTTCGTCGGAACCAGTGCGCTCTTGGGGCTCCCCGAACGCGTCGGTACGTTGGCCGATCGAGTTGCGCAGGTTACGCCGGAGGACATCCAGCAGGCAGCACGGCGCTATCTCGATCCACAGAGCGCGTATCTGACCTGCGTCGGGGTCTTGGACGAGGCGCTTCTTTCGAATCTTCGCGGCCTGGCTGGCGCCTAGGCGTCCAGGTTCACCCAGTGAGCCTGCCCATCCGGCCCCCACTCCTTCTTCCAGAGCGGGACGCTTTCTTTGATTCGATCGATGGCTTTGCGGCAGGCGGTGAACGCGTCGTCCCGATGTGCGGCGCTCGCAGCGACGCAGACCGCAACATCGCCGACTCCCAGCTCACCAACCCGATGAACGGCGGCGATTCGGGCGCCCGCGTGCTCGGCGATGACGCCTTCGAGAACACGCACCATTTCTTTGTGTGCCAGGCTCTCGTGGGCTTCGTAGTCGAGCCTTTGGACTTGCTGGCCGTCTGCGTGGTCACGCACGATGCCTTGGAAGATACAGACGCCTCCAGCCCCGGGGTGCTCGACCGCCTTACGAACTTCGTCGATTGAAATCTCCTGCTCACTGACTCTGCAAAGAACGACAGGGGAGCCGCCTGCGACCGGTGGGAGCACGTCCACGCGATCCCCGTCGGACAGGCTCTGCGAGGCATCGACGAAATCACCGTTTACCGCGAGCCGCATGCGCGCGAGGAACGTCGCCAGGGATGGATGGCGGTCACTGACAAGACGCCGCAATTCCTCCTGCGGCAGGCTTTGCGACCGCAGCTCGAAGGTCGAGCTGGTACACCCGGCAAGCTCCCGGGCGGCTGCGTAGAAGTAAACCTCGATCTTCATCGGCGAGGGAAGCTTAGCAGGCCCCGAAATGAGGACCGCTACGCCCCGCGTGGTAGGGTTCGGGCGAGGTGAGCGAGTCTTCATTCAAGCTGATCGCCTGGATGGTTGCCACGGGCTTGGCGGGCACCATCCTCGCGCTCCCCCAGCCCGTAGATCCCTGGGAGATGCCGAGTCTCGTGCTCGATCGCGCTCTTGTGTCGGATGCCATCGCGCTCGACGAAACCCTGTCCGAGGAAGCTCCCGACAGCGATGAAGCTCAGGCCTTGCGGTCGCTTTTTCTCGATCACGGTCGATCGGAAGCCAACCCCCCGTACGAACGACGCGAGTACGACCGGCGACAGGCCGCGATTCACCATGCAACGAACGCCGTGATCGAAAAGCACGGAGAGCCCGCGTTCGAGGCGATGAGGGCTCGCGCAGTCGAGGACTTCATGCGGGTGCTTGGCGATGGCCGCGGCGAGGCGCAGAGCGAAAGCGAAGAAGCCATCCTCGGGGGCGTCCAAGAGGTCTTGAAGCAGTACGGAGCTGTGCGCGGGGGCGTGATCGTCGCCCCGCCACTCACGCTGCGCGTCTTCTACAAGGCACGTTGGAATTCGATTCATCGGCGACCGTTCGTGGAGGGCTTTTCTGCGATCGAAAAGCAGGCGTACTGGGGCTGGCTTGCGCTGCATGCCTGGGGCAAGCCCCTGCAGAAGCGGGAGGACGCCCTGCTCGCATTTCGCGACGCCGGCGGATTCGGTACTCTGGAGGCGGCCGCCCTTTTCGACGTACTCGAGGGAAACCCCGCTCGAGCGTCGAATTCCTTGCATCAGCTCTACGAAGCCAGCGGGCAGCTGCGCTTTCGGAATTTCTCGCTCGGCGTACTTCATGCCGGTCTTTTATCGCCGGGTTCGCCGTGATACGACCCTCAGAGTGGACACGAAATTCCCCTTCTCGTAACCTGGAGGACCCGCTGATGCGGATTGAGTCGAGCCTGGCGTGAAAGTCGACCTCAAGAAGAGCCTCTTCATTCTCCCCAACCTCTTCACACTTTCCAGTGTGCTTTGCGGTTACAACGCCATCTTGATCCTATCGGACCAGCCGAGCTCCGATGATTTCTATCGCGCTGCGCTCCTCATCGTCTTCGCGCTGTTCTTCGATGGGATCGACGGCCGGGTCGCGCGCCTAACCAAAACGCAAACCGCCATCGGTGTCCAGCTCGACTCCCTTGCAGACGTGATCTCGTTTGGCGTCGCACCTGCAATCCTCGTCTATCATTGGTCGCTTTCCGAGCTCGGCACGGGCGGGATGTTCATCGGTTTCCTCTACGTCGCAGCCGGCGCCGTCCGGCTCGCGCGTTTCAACGTCACCTCGACCAGCGATGACGGGCACCCGGAGCGCCCTGGCAAGTACACACAGGGCCTGCCGATCCCCGCGGCAGCCGGAATCCTGATCTCGATCGTGGTGGCCAACCACCTCACCGGAAAGCTTCCGTTTACGCCCATTCTGATCTCCTCGCTCGTGCTGGCGCTCTCGGTTTTCATGGTGAGTGCGATGCCGTTTCGCTCTTTCAAGGACTTGCGTCTCAACCTGCGCACGGTGCTGTTCATCTCGGTCGCACTCGGTGTGACGGTGTGGATCGCCTTGAAAGTACACCCGTCGATGGCGCTGGTTTGGCTGCTTGCCGCCTACGTGATCATCGGCATCGTGGAGAGCCTCATCGTCTTGATGAACAAGGCCCGGGCCGGCATCGACAAGGCCAGCGAGCGCTCGGCCTAGCGCGGTGCTCTTCGAGGGTTCTCGTACACCGAGATGATGGGGACACCGTCGTAACGCAGGACGTAGACCGGTTGCACGCTCTCAAAAGCGACCCAGGCCTGATAGTCGACCTCGACGAAATGGGCTTCGTGGTGCACGAGCACCAAGTCTGCGGCGCTCATCGACGCCTCCGCGCGGATGTTCGACGGGATGAGACCGTCGCGCTGCATCATCGCCCAAGATCCGTGGGTCGTATCGCAGGTCCAGACCGAGCCGCCGTCGGGAAGCTTTTCGGCGATCCAATCGGCGAGGCTGCCCGTGGTAAAGCCCCAGAACTGACGATTCATGCCGAGGTCAGCCGCGCCCGGCACACCACCGGCGACCGGCGTGTAGTGCGACAAGCCAAACGGGTGGCTGTGCCAGGTTTCGACAGCCCCAGGCAGAAGGCAGAGACCCGCGAACGCCCAGGTCGGCCAGCGTCGTCCCATCCAAGAGGAAATCTCCGCCCGCTCGACGAGGGCAACGAAGCCCAAGCCCGCGAAGAGCGCTAAGAAAGGATATGCCGTGATCCAGTGCTTGGTGCCGCCGAAGATCGGTGAGCTCGGGAGCGCGATCACGAAAAGCGGCGCCAGCAGACAGCCGACCCAAAGCACCTTGGTCCTGCGGCCGTAGCCGACGCGTGGCTCCGACAGCAAGGGGAGACGGAGCGCCGCCCGCCGATCGTAAAGGCCGACCAGACAGAGGGCGAGCAGGGTGAGCGATACAGTGAAGAGTGTCATGACGAACGGCAGCGAGACGGGCAGCGGCGGCTCGAAGTAACTGACGCCCAGAAACTCGTACGTGTAATGAACGTGTCCGAGGTGAAAGCGCGCGTAGGCGAGCAAGCGGCGACCGGTGTCGTGCCAAAGCCAGGGCCAGGTTCCGATCAGCACCAGAGGGCCGAGGATCAGCATCGATGGCAGCCAGGCGATCGACGCTCGCTCGCTTCCCCCAGAACGCGCTTGGTCACCACGAATCCAGAGAAAATGAATCAGGAAGATCCCGGGCAGGATCCAACTGTTGTGCTTGGTAGCGAGCGCCAAGCCGAAAGACAGGCCGAGCCAGGGAACCCAACGTCGATCGGCCAGGGACCGCCAATACGTGTACGCGGTGAGCGTGACGAAGAATGCGATCGGAATGTCGAAGCAGGCGAGATGGCTGTGGTAAAAAACCCTCGGCATCGAGGCGAACCCCAGGCTTGCGAAGAGCGCCCCCTCTCGGCGCATGACCGAAGCACCCCAGGCGTAAATCAGCCAGAGCAGAAGCGCTCCGGTGAGCATGCCGGGAAAGCGGAAGGCCAACGACTCGTTTGGAAACAGCCCCAGGTGCTTCTGCGCCAACCAAGTCAGGGCGAAGCTCAGCTTCATCAAGGCCGGGTGCTCCCAGTTGTACCGCCACGCTCGGTCGATGCTTTGCTGGGCGAACGCCGATGAAGGATCGACGAAAATCTGGCTGATCCAGTTCGCGGCGTTTTTTGCGGCGTGCACGTAGAAGCTCTCGTCGCGGGACATCGCCAAATCCGACGCCGTCCCGACCAGCAGCAGCAGGTAGCCGATGCACAGAGCCGCCCCGACGAGATGATCGCGACGGCTCAAGGCTCTGGCGTCATTCATCCTGGCCTCCCGTGGAACGTCGCTTTCTCACGCTCGATGCGGACCAGCAAAAGAGACGGGACTTTGGATCATCGGCCGTGGTTTCGAAGCGAACGGTGGCGGGCTCCGCAGGGAGCGCGCTGGTGTCGATCTCGAGGCCCGCCCAGCCGTCGCCGTCTTCATGGACCAGCTCTGCCGCCATGCGATCGTTGATCCAGACGCGCAGCGTGACCGGCGCGTGATGCCGTCCGCGCTCCATCTGGTAGTCGATCCCTCCACGGATCAGAAGTCGGTCGCCCAACGGGACTTCGGTGAACGTGACACGAACGGGGTTGGGGCCAGCAGGGTGCTGCCAGACGCAACGTCTGGGCTGGAGAACGAGGTCGGCGAGAACCGTCGCACCGACCCAGAGCCAAGGACGGCGCAGATCGCAGACGAAGCGCTCGTTCGGTGTCATCGGCCCTCGCTCGAGGCCTCCGGGCATCTGGCGCGCGGTTACCCAGGGGCAGGTCTTGGCGCGATCCGTGCCGACGAGCTCTACTTTCGCGCCCGAGATCTCCTCCGCGAAGTCGTAGATCAATTCGTCGCCGAGCAGCGACCACATCCTAACGTGCACACCGTCGAACTCCTCCTCGAGCTGAGGAGGCT
Source organism: uncultured delta proteobacterium (assembly GCA_963712235.1). GTDB lineage: Bacteria > Myxococcota_A > Polyangia > Polyangiales > Houyiibacteriaceae > SG8-38. The sequence continues at coordinate 586,923 of CAVQHC010000006.1, read as the reverse complement.
CATCGCGGCTGCGCGCGCCCCGAATGCTCAGCTCCCAGAGGCGGTCGATGCCAGCGTCGTCCGGAGGAGCGGCCATCCGCGGCGAAAGAAGATCGCCGAGCTGCTCGCGAACGATGGGGTCCACCCAGCCGGGCGCCCCGGCGATGCGGTCTGAGGGCTGGTACCGGGCGCGAACGAAGGCTGCGGCCGCCTCCCAGGATGCGTCATTCGGTATGGCGGCTCCGATAATCGGGCGCGCGACGAGCTCGAAGACCGCCAGAGCGGCGATCGGAACCCAGACCCAAGCGGCAAGGCCCGGGTTTCGCCCTGCTTTAGCCACGCCGGCCTGATGCTAGCAGGGCTCAGATCATTGCGCAGCTTCGCAGACGAACTCGAAGGTCCAACCGTCCAGGGTCGGGGTCACCGGCGGGCTGTTCGATGAATTGAGAAGCGCTGTGATTTGGATGTAGGGCAACCCGACGACCTGACCGGCAGCGATGAGCTCTTCTCGGATGTCGAAGGTTCCGCTCGTGGCGCTCCCCGTGACGGGGAGGATCACCGGAGTCACGGTTGGCAGGTCTTCGGGAAGAGGCGCGGTTCGGATCTGGAGCTCGATGCTGGTGCCAGAGGGCGTGGCGCCCTCCCAGGTCAGAGCGCCCCACTTGGGAAATTCGGGAGGCGTGACGCAACGCTCGGTAGCGTCGTACACGTTGCGATAGAAGGCCGACGCGGGCGTATCGTCGAAGAGATGCGCTGCCGAGTCGGGGACCATGACACGAACTGGAATGCGCTCGACGTCCAATACATCGTCGGCACGGACGTCGATCTCGAAGTCGAAGACCTGAGCGCCGCTCGTTGGCGACACCGTTCTATTCTCGAAGACGACCTCGTATGTCAAAGCGGCGTCAAGCTCGCAGCTCCGGCACTCGTTGAGCGTCCCGAACGAGCAATCCACGGCTTGTCCCTCGGCGCAATCGTCGTGACGGATCGATGCGATGAACTCCGTCTCGTCGACGGTGGTCGCATCGTTGTCGAGCTCGGTCAGCGAAATGTCGTAGACCGAGAGGTTCCGTGCAAGGTCGATGGTGTTGCTGATGGCGGCGTCGAGGCCTTCGCCCGTGGACGACGAGAGCTCATTGACCCAGGGGCTGCCGAACCTAGTCCGCGCGTCCGTAGCGAGGGCGATCTCCTGAGCGTCCGCCGCGCCAGCGCTGCTCATGCTCATCGCGTCTCTCAGAGTCACGACGCTGGCCACCCGAATGTTGCTCGAGAGAAGCGCGGCCTCGACGTCCGTCCACGCGACCGGCGCATCGGACGTCTCCCACGTGGAGTCGGCAAGGTCACCGCTGTGGACGATTGAAATGCTAAACGCGCCCTCGGGCATCAGCCCCGGGTCGGCGGCCGGAATGATGCCGTCGGCGACCAGGTAATACTGCTGCCCTGTCGCTATGGGAAAACCCGTCAGCTTGCCCCAAAGGCCGTCGCCAACGGTTCCCCCATCACAGGCCAATGCCGTCAAAGGGTCGAGCAGCACATCGTTGAAGAGCGCCACATTCGCACCGGGCCAGTGGGTGTTGTTCGCGAACACCTCGAAATCCATCACCGGGGAGTCGAAACGCAGGGCGAGGACGACGTCTTTGCCATCCATGTCCGCGCCGGGAGGCATCCCCGACATCGTGTCGCAGCCGATCGCCGAAGCGGTGTTGACCTGGTTGGTCAAGGCTGTGCTCATCCCCATCAAGGTCAGAGATCGGCCCGAAAGATCGCCGAGATCCAGGGCAAGCGCCGCCGTGTCGGCCGCGAAGAGCTGAGGGAACATATAGACCGGAGGCAGTGTGTTCCCGCCAAGCCCGACGCCAGGCATGAACGGCGGGTCGCCGTACTCGGCGCCGGTCGGGTTTGGGCCGTTGTGCACCTCGGCGTCTGTGATGTTCATCACGACGTGCAAGGCGCCGTCGCGAAAGCAGGGATAGCCGATGTCCGCGTCCGGCGTGTTCGGGCACGCGCCGCGATTGGGGACCATGTCCCCGAGGCCGAGCCCCGAGGCGACCGAATAGAGGGCCTGCGTGGCGGCCGATGCGCTCGTCGCGTTTTGCACCGTGTTGAGCGTGCTCACCGCAGTCTGCACGAGCAGCTCGTCATCGGTGAAGTCGAGAATGTGGTGGTAAGGCGCTTGGCTGTACGCCGCTGCAAGCGGTGCCAGCGGGTACTCTCGATACAAACCAAGGCCGAACTGCGCGTTCGGGAAGCTCAGTCGGATGTCGCCAATGATGTTGAGAATCTCGGCCTGCAGAACCGCGATCTCCTCGGCGAGCGTCGGCGTCGCGTCGATCAAGAAATAGATGTCGACTTCGGGGATGTCGGCGACCACGTCGACGATCGAGCTCCGCACCACTTCATTGGCGCCCGTCGAGTCGTAGAATGCCGTCTGGTAAAGCCCATCGTTGCTGGGGTCGTCGTCGCAGCTAATCCAATCGGGCGTGCCGGGGCAATCGTCGGCATCGTTCGGAACGCCGTCGCCATCGTCGTCCGGCAACGAGGTCAGGCGGTCGATGACGAGCGAGCTCGTCGCGTCGGAGTAGCGAACGCCCGCGGAGTTTTCTGCGGTCAAATCGCCGGCCACGGGGAAGTCTTGGCTCACCGAGCAGTCGGGGCGATCCGCGGAACACTGCGCGGGTGGATCGATGAGCGCGTTCTCGCTATCGATCGCGGCTTGGTTGTCGCCGCATGCCGCGACCACGAGGAGCATCGCGCAACATGTCCAAGTTCGGGCCGTCTGTGGATGAGATATCATTGTGAAATTGCTTACAATCGGGGGAAACCACATTACCGCATATCGAGCGGTTGTGTAAGGGCTACATCGCGGCGCCGCTTACGCAGGCTGGCGCTGTGTTCGTTCGAGGAGATCCACACACCTGCTGAGATGCACAGTCGCGCGAATCCGCACAGAAACCGCCGGGTAGAACACACTCCCTGCGACTGTCACCCCAAAGGTCCACGCATGCGAAACCCGGCGCGCAATCCTCAGGCTGGCCGCAGGGGCCAAACCGTCCACAGGCGGCAACCGTGCCTTCGATGCTCGACTCGCAGACCGGCGCGTTGCCCTCGGTGCATTGAAGCAAGTCGCAGGAGACGGGATCAGGCGCGTTGGGCATGAGTGAGGGCATGCATTCCTGAGCGCCGTCTCGGTTTGGGTCACCGCAGGGAACGCCGAGGGTGAGGCAGTCGATGTCGTCGTCACAGGGGCGCGTGATGCGACGGCAAAAGCGTTGGTCCGCGGCGGCAAAAAAACAGGTGAAACCGTGCGGACAGTCCAAGCCTGATACGCAGGGAACGCGACGGTCGGCGCATGCACCGTTTTCACAAGCGAATCCCGCTACGCAATCGTTCGAATCATCACAGCCGGAAACGACGCGGAGGCAGCGTTGGATGGTCGGGTCGCAGGCGTAGGCGGGGTTCCCACAGTCCTCGTCGACGAGGCAGGCGCCGCCGCCGGTGACGAAGCAGCGTGAGAGATCGTCGCAGCCGGTGAGAAGGCAAACCTCACCGATGGGGCACGGCTTGTCGGAGTCGCACAGCGCGTCAGGGTCCGGGCAGGACGGACACAGAGCGTTCGTGGTGCACCAGGAGCTACCGCCATCGGGCTCGCCGCCATCCACCCCGCCATCGAGGCCGCCGTCGACACCACCATCGGGCTCGCCGCCATCCACGCTACCGTCTGGAAAACCGAAGCCCCCGTCGAGATCGGTCGAGCCATCGTTGCCCGCATCGGCGGGAGACGTAGTGGCGGCCGTCTCGCCACAGCCGGCCGCGACCGCAGCGGTCAGCAGGAAGTAAGCAAAGAATCGCATGGTCGGGGGGGGACACCGCATTCGGGGCCCGAGGTTCGCTGGAGCGTAGCGCGTTCGACTCCGCGTCGCATCCCGAGTGCCGGGGGACCTTGACCGTCCACGGCTAGCGCCCCAAGGCTCAGGGTATGGCGTCACTAGACAACGCTTTGATCGCGATTGAGCGTGCCTGCGGGAGCGGCTCGGTCATTCGAGACCCGAGCTTGCTCGAGGGCTATGCGCACGACGAAAGCGAGGTCGAACCTTGCATGCCGGAGGCCGTGGTCCGCGCTTCGAGCACGGCGGATGTCTCGGCGGTGATGAAGGCCGCCTACGAGCACGAGATTCCCGTGACCCCGAGAGGCGGTGGTACGGGCCGCGTCGGCGGCGCGGTGCCCGTGCCCGGTGGAATCGTGCTTGCGTTCGAGAGGATGAACGCGATCGAAGGGATCGACCAGAGTGAGCTCACCACGAGGGTGCAGCCAGGAGTGATCACCGGCGACCTGAAGCGGGCAGTGGAAGAGGAGGAGCTCTTCTATCCTCCAGACCCGAACTCGCGGGATTCCTGCGCCATCGGTGGGAACCTCGCGGCCAACGCTGGGGGCCCGCGCGCGTTCAAGTATGGCGTGACCCGGGAGTACGTCATGGGGATGGACGTGGTGATGGCGGACGGGACGATTCTCAAGCTCGGCCGGGAGACCAAGAAGGGCGTGACTGGCTACGACCTTACGTCGCTCATGGTTGGTAGCGAGGGCACCCTCGGGATCGTGACCGAGGCGACCCTGCGATTGATCCCGAAGCCCGAAGCGACCGTGACCGCGCTGGCCTGTTTCTCGAGCTTGGACGAAGTGGCACCGGTCGTCTCGTCGCTGATTACGCAAGGGCAGCTCCCGTCGTGCATCGAGCTGCTCGATCAAGAAGCGATCCGGATCGTCCGTCCCGAAGCGGGCCTGACGATTCCGAACGAGACAAAGGCGATGCTGTTGATCGAGCTCGATGGCGAAGAGGCCGGTCTGCAGGCGGAGCTCGAACGCACGGGCAACATCCTCTTCGACCTCGATGCGCTAGAGGTGTTGGTGGCGCAGAACAGCAGCGAACGGGAACGCCTGTGGGCGTCGCGTCGCGAGCTCAGCTACAGCCTGAAGCGCCACGCGAAGAACAAGTTCTCCGAGGACGTCGTGGTGCCGCGCACGAAGATGGCCGAGCTCCTTGGCTACTGCGCAGAGCTTGCCGAGCAGCACGAGCTCGTGGTGCCGACCTACGGCCACGCCGGCGACGGCAACCTCCACGTGAATTTCTTGTGGAATGAGCCTGACGAGAAGCCCCACGTGGACGCCGCCATCGAGGCGCTTTTTCGACGCGTCATCGAGCTGCGCGGCACCCTGAGCGGCGAGCACGGAATCGGCGTTTTGAAGGCTCCCTATCTGTCGATGGAGCAATCCCCAGCGCTGATCGCCCTACAGGAGAAGATCAAAGACGTGTTCGACCCAAAGCACATCCTGAACCCCGGCAAGATCTTCCCCGCAGACGCAAAGCGCTTCCACGGGTCCTGCTAGTAGCCGAGCGCGGAAAAACCCGCGACACGGGGCTCCGTCGAACGGCTCGGCTTGCAGATGTGGTCGGATGCACCTGAGGGCTTTGACCACGCAAGCCTCGCCTCGGAGCTCGCGGCCAATCTGCGGTGGTTGCTTGCATGCAGATTGTCACTCGCTACGTCGACTCCGCCCCATGTCGCGGGTTTCTCCGCGCCCCTCCATACGGAGACAGGGCTAACCCGGCCTCCAAACGGCAGGCGGCAGCGCGAGCCCGAAGGGCGAAGCCCGGCGCGAATGCGCCGGCAAGGCGAAGCGCAGCGACCGCCGCGCCAGGCACGCTGCTCACTCGCGTGAGAGTGATGTCAGGACTACGGGTGGGGGTGGGCGGGTGGTGTAACTAAACCACACCGCGTCACCAACCGACACACCGCCGATCAGAGCAGCATGTTGAGCGGGGATTCCACGATTCGTTTGAAGGCCGCCATGAACTTTGCGCCGGTCGCGCCATCGATGAGCCGGTGGTCGCAGCTCAGCGTGAAGCGCATTCGACGGCCGGGTACGATGGCGCCGTCCGCAACGACCGGCTCGTGACGGATTGTCCCAACGGCGAGGATTGCGCCTTCGGGTGGGTTGATGACCGCAGTAAACGCTTCGATGCCGAACATGCCGAGATTTGAAATCGAAAAGGTACCGTTGCTCATTTCTTCAGGCTGAAGCTTTTTGTCTCGGGCGCGCTCGGCCAAGTCGCGAACCTCATCGGCGATCTGTGCAACGCCTTTTCGGTCCGCGTCGCGCAGAACCGGCGTCATCAGCCCGTCCTCCACGGCCACCGCGATCGAAATGTCGACGACCTGATGATAGTGGACCTCTTTGCCCATCCACGACGCATTGACTTCGGGAACCCGGCGGAGAGCCACGGCCGCGGCTTTGATGATCAGGTCGTTGAGCGACACCTTCTTGCCAACCGCTTCGAGCTCGGCGTTCATATCCTTCCGGGCGTCCGCGAGCGGTGCAATGTCGACGTCGATGCTGAGGTAGTAGTGAGGGGTCGTCTGCGTCGATTCGGTGAGTCGTCGGGCAATCGTACGCCGCATGCTGCTGGCCTTGACGACCCGAGGGGGCAAGCGTTCTCCGGAGCTGGAAAACGAAATCGCCGCACCCTCTTCGTATGAATCGATATCGCGCTTGACGATCCGCCCGCGCGGACCGCTCCCCTGTACGGCCTGAAGATCGATGCTGCGCTCCCGCGCCAAACGGCGAACGAGCGGAGAAGACAGTACGCGGCCGCCAGGCTCGGTCGTTGGCGCGGACTCTGCACGCGGACTCCGGCGCGGACTCCGTCACCGACGCTGGCACTGGCGCCGACGCTGGCGCCGACCGCCTGGCGCTGACTCTGGCGCTGACTCTGGCGCTGACTTCGACGCCGCCCCCGCCGCCACCTCTGCGATCAGCCCGCTGATATCTTCTCCGGCCTTGCCGATGATCGCCACTGGCACATCCGGTTCGAGCGTCTCTCCTTCGGGCACCAAGATCTTCAACAAGACGCCGCGGTCAAACGACCGGAACTCCATGGTCGCCTTGTCGGTTTCGACCTCGGCCAGAAGATCATCGACCTCGACCTCCTCGCCTTCTTTTTTGATCCAGGCGACCAGGGTGCCTTCTTCCATGGTCGGCGAAAGCTTGGGGAGTCCGATGATCTTGGCCATTGCTCAGCTCGCGTAGGCGACGCGCTTCACCGCGTCGATTACCCGCTCCTCTGTGGGGAGGACCTTATCCTCTAGATTCAATGCATAGGGCATCGGCACGTCGAGCCCAGTCACCCGTCCGAGCGGGGCGTCCAGGTAGTCGAATGCTTCCCGCTGCAAGCGGTCGACGATCTCCGCGCCAGGCCCTCCATAGGGCCAGTGCTCGTGCACCACGACGCAGCGATTGGTTTTCTTCACGCTCTCGACCATCAGGCGGGTGTCGAGAGGCCGCAGGGTCCGCGGGTCGACGACCTCGCATTCGATGCCTTCGGCCGAAAGCTTCTCCGCCGCGGCCAAGACCGTGTAGTAGGGACGACCCCAGGTGACGATCGTGCAGTCTGCGCCGGGCCGAGCCAAACGACTCTCCCCAATTGGGATCAGCTCCTCGACGCCCTCGTCCGGCACCTCGCCCTTGACTCCGTACAGGGTTTCGCCTTCGAGGAAGATGACGGGGTTGTTGCTGCGAATGGCGCTCTTGAGCAGGCCCTTCGCATCGCGCGGAGTGCTTGGTTGAATGACGTAAAGGCCTGGGATGTTCGTATAGAAGGGCGCACAGCTGTGACTGTGCTGCGCCGCGACCTGCTTGGCAGCTCCATTGGGTCCACGAAACACGATCGGAACCTTGATGGCGCCAGCACTCATCTGGTGCACTTTGGCCGCGTTGCTGATGATCTGGTCGAAGGCGACAAACGAGAAGTTCCAGGTCATGAACTCGATGATCGGCCGGAGCCCCGCCATCGCCGCCCCGATTCCCACGCCCGCAAAGCCTGCTTCCGCGATGGGCGTGTCGACGACGCGCCGCTCGCCGAACTTTTCGAGGAGGCCTTCGGAGACTTTGTAGGCGCCCTGATAGTGACCCACCTCTTCGCCCATCAAGAACACGCGCTCGTCGCGCTCCATTTCCTCGAGCATCGCCTCTCGAAGGGCTTCCCGATAGCGAAGCTGCCTCATGACTCCCCCTCGGGCGCCATCACGGTGCTCATCATCAGGTCTTCACGCGCAGGTGCCGACTCCTCGGCGAACTTCACCGCTTCATCGATCTCCTCGTCGACTTCGAGGTCGATGTCGTCGAGCGTGCTCTCCTGAACTCCAAGCCCCATGAGCTTCTCACGAACGACGGTGATCGGGTCTTGCTGCTTGCGTTGTTCGAGCTCCGTCGTGGTTCGGTACTTCGCCGGATCGCTCATCGAATGGCCACGGAATCGGTACGTCAACACCTCTATGAAGGTGGGGCCGCCCCCCGTGCGCGCGCGATCCACGGCTTCGCGGATGCGGGCTTCCACGACTTCGACGTCATGGCCGTCGAAGCGGTCCCCGACCATGCCATAGCCCTTCGCTTTGATCGATAAATCTTTGAGTGGGCTGGTTCGCTCCAGCGGCGTCCCCATCGCGTACTGGTTGTTTTCGCAAATGAAGACGACGGGAAGCTTCCAGAGCCCAGCCAGGCTCATCGCCTCGTGAAAGCCACCGATGTTGATCGAGCCATCGCCGAAAAAGCAGACAGTGACGCTGTCCTCACCCGCGTATTTGGACTTGAATGCGGTGCCCGCGGCAAGCGCCATATGACCCCCGACGATCGCCCAACCGCCGAGAAAGCCCCGCTCGACATCGAAGAAGTGCATCGAGCCGCCGAAACCTCTCGAACAGCCGGTGTCTTTGCCGAATAGCTCCGCCATGCCGGCCTTCGCGGACATCCCACGTGCCAGCGCAATTCCGTGATCGCGATAGGTCTGAAAGATGTAGTCGCGCTCTTCGAGAACTTCGGTTGCGGCAACCGCAATCGCTTCTTGCCCGATGTACAAATGAAGGAATCCGCCGATCTTTCCTTTGGCGTAGTTGCGCGCAGCTTCCTCTTCGAAGCGCCGCATCACCATCATCATTCGATACTGTCGAAGAAGGTCGTCCTTGCTCTGCAATCGGGCCCCCGAGAGCCGATTCTAGTGCAAGCTCGCCGGAGAGCCATCCGAAGAACTCGTGTTTTTGTTCGTATTTGCTCGATCTGTGCGCCGCAGAGCAGCGAAATGGGAGCACCGGGTTGGCGTATCGTGGCTGCACTGCTTACGATTTGATCGTGCGGATTCACACCTTGAGGGGGGTAAAACTCGAGGATTCCGTTCTCGGGGCGTCGAGCTCGCGGGCGCGGACTGTCATGCGTGTGCTCGAGGAAGGGCTCGCAGCGGCTGCTCTTGCTGTTCGCGCGAGCGCCGGTGCACTCTACGTCGGGCAGACGGTCGAGTCCCTTCGCTGTGTCGCCGCCTGCGGGCCGGGCGCCAAGCCGCTGCTCGAACGTGGGACCCCGCTCGATTCGCCCCTGTCCAAGCGCGCGCTTGGAAGGCGGACCGCGTTTGTCGTCTCATCTCTGGCGGCAGACCCACAGTTCTCGGCACGCTCATCGCACGAGACTCGGGTGGCCTTGCTCGCGCCTTTGCACGACGGGTCTCGATCCGTCGGAGTCCTGCAGCTGGTGAACCCGAAATCGCCCGCACGCTTCACCAGCCGCGACCGAAAGGTGGTCGCCGGGCTGGCGAGCTATATCACGACGACGCTCATCCAAACCTCGTCGCTTCGGAGGCAGGCAGGGCTTGCCGCACATGATCCGCTAACCGGTCTGCGAAATGTGAGGAAGCTCAGCAGCGAGCTGACGAAGGCGGTGAGCTCGGCGCGAAGAGGCGAGCGTGACATGGCGATCATGTTCGTAGACGTCGACCATCTAAAGCGGGTGAACAGCAAGTTCGGACACGCGGCCGGAAGCGAAGCGCTCAAACGAACGGGCAAGGCCCTGGATGAAGCCGCCGCCGGCGTCGGCGCTGTGTTTCGGTTTGGCGGCGACGAGTTCATCGTGGTTCAGAAGCGCGCCTCGAAAGAAAGCGCCCGCGCGCTCGCGAACCACCTGAGAAGTCACGTCGCTGCAAGCACGGCAGGCTCGATGCGCCCGGGTGGGACGCTACCGACGATTACCGTTTCGGTCGGCGTCGCGATGCTCAATGGCCTGCGCCATCTGAATGGTCAGCCCCCTAGTGACCTAAAGGAACGCCTGATGACGGCAGCCGACCGTGCGCTCTTCCGTGCAAAGGCCGCAGGCCGCAACCGCGTCGTTCTGGCAACGGGCCGGGACGACCGGCTCTGAATCCACCGACTAGGCGACTACCGACAGATATTGCTCTGTGTTCGACTCGATGCGCGCCCGGACCAGCGCGGCATCTTGTTCGACGAACTTCTCGTCGGGCGTGACCTTGAACAGCGCTTGGCCCTTGGAGACGATTGTGCCGTTGGTGTCGACCAGGATCTTGTCTACCGTCCCGGCAAACGGCGCGTAGACCTTGTTGAACATCTTCATGACTTCCACGATGTAGAGTGGGTCGCCGATCTCGAAGTGTTGCCCCTCCTGGACGAAATGGGGCATGCCTGGCGCTTCTTGCGAGTAGTACATGCCGCCACTCACGGCGACGATCTCGTCGGCCTTGTTGACCGGAGGTGGGACGAGCACCTTCTTCATCTTCGTCTGATGTTCGCGGTCGAGGAGGCGCTTGGGAATGTCGATCGTCAGGTCCTCGTTGACGCGCAGATCGAAGAAACCGACCTTGTGTCCGATCAAGGGCAGCAAGCTGTAGAGCTCCATGCCGAGCTGGAAGCCGAGGTGCGCTTCCCGTACATGCTTCCACTGCTCGGGGTCGAAGCCCTTCGGGACCTTCTTTGCCTTGAGAGCCACGTCGAGCTCGGGCCAACTGCGGATTCCCAGGCGTTCTCCGGCGGTCGCGTAGAACGCAGCGCCGTCGCGAAGCACAGCCTGATCCTGCTCCCAGATCCGATGGGCGGCAGGCAAGTCCACCCCCGCGTCCATATGGAGCAGGTAGTAGGTGTCGGAGAGAACCAGCAGCGGGTTCTTCAGCCAGGTCACGCGGCCGTTCTTGACTTCGAAGTTGCTCTTGTTCGAGCTGAGCCAGGCTGAAAACAGATGCGGCTGCCGCAAGATGCGGCCAAGCGGACGTCCCAGCAGGGTCTTTTTGAGAATGCAGAGGTCGTTGGTGGCTTGAGCGGCGACCGGATCAGCCGACGCCGCAGTCAGGTACTGACCCGCGAGTCGGTCGTAGGCGTAGTTTGGGTCGATTTCGTCGGCCTCTTTCAAGAGCTCGCCGAGCAGCGTGAGGTAGGGAACCACGAATCGAGTCGTCGGCTTTGCGTCGACCCCGTTCGCGAGAAACCAGTGCACGAGCCCGTAGTGGAACTGCAGGTTCGTCTGAAGATCGGGGCCCCGGAGCACTGTGCGGCGAAGCACTTCGCGCAGCCGTTCGTAGCTGTCGCGGCGGTCGTCGCCGGTGGTGACCAGAAGCGCGATATTGCTGTCGTACGCGCCGGCGAGACGATAGCGCATGAAAAGATCGGTGTCGGGATTCTTGAAGCAAATCCCCTGATCGTCGCGGACTTCACCTTCGATCGGATCCGACCAAGACATGATCTCGCCGCCGGCGTGTGGGGATAGCGATTGATCGGTCGCATTGAGCCGTGCTTCCACCGCGGCCGCGTCGCGTTGAATCCGCTCGGGACGGGGGAGCCTTACCTTGTGTTTGGCGAGCAAGGCCATGGCTTCGACGATCGAGTGTACGTCGAAAAAATCCTCGGCGTTTTGGGGATTGCTGAAGCGGAGCGCGTAGCAGAGCTCAGAAACCCGATGCTCGACCTGAATGCGTGTGTTCACTTCCATGAAGTAGTGGCGTGGCCCGTCGACGATGCATTCGAAGGTCGAGGCCGAGTCGAGCTTGACCGCCTCGCCGAAACGCTCGGCTTCTTCCTCCATATGCCTGAGAATTTCGAGATCCTGTGCAATCGCGCTGGCCTTGGTTTCGTTGCCCGCGGCTCTCTCCCGCTCGACCGCAGCAGCGAGCGTCTCCTGCGTTATCGAAACCTCGAGGAGCTTCTGCTCGTGCATCTGGAGAGAACAATCGCGCCCTCCGAGGGAAATCGTCCATTCGCCGTTTCCGAGAAGTTGGATTTCGTTGTGGCGCGTCGTCTCGATGTTGAGCTCGACGAGAATGTTCTTGTTGTCGCCGACGCCGAGCGCCTTCACCTCGCTCAGAATTTCCCGAACCATGGCCGGTGCCTGCTCGGCACGGTCGACGATGCGTTGCCCTTTGCCACCGCCGCCGCCGATTGCCTTGAGACGAATTCGGCTGCCCCGGTTTTCCTCGAGGATCTTCGCAACTTCGATCTTGATCTGCTCGGCGAGCTCATCGACCGTGTAAAGGTCGATGTGGGCGTCATAGGAAGCCCCCAAGAGCGCGTCGGCTAAGGTTTCGGGGTCGACCGCTTCGTTACCGAGCTCGGGAACATCGAGACCATGCTTTTTGGCGAGCTTGGCGAGTGCTTTGCGGTCGGGATGGTTCTTGAGAATCAGCCGCGCCGTGGCGTTGTTGGTGCCAGGCGTCACGCTGACCTCGACGCGCTCGGCAGTGCGCTTGGCCTCGTCCTTGAAGCCCGCCGCCTGAACCGTGTAGGAGCAGGGGCCGACGAAACGAAGGCCAGCCTCTTCGATCGAACGGACGAACTCTTCGTCCTCCGCCATGAAGCCATAGCCCGCGAAAATGTAATCGTAGCCGTTGACCTTCGCGATCTCGATGATCTGCTGGATGCGCTCCGCGCGCTCTTCTTTGCTAGCGCCGGTGTAGTCCGAAACCGAGTGAACGCGCGACGGGTCCAAGCGTCGAAGCTCTGGGGCTAGCGCTCGGGGGTAGACGATGGAGTCCTTCTCCGAGAGTAGGATCCCTACCCGAGTCATCCCCATCTCCTCGAAGATGTCGAGCGCCTCGCGCCGAATTGGTCCTCGGCAGACGATGAGGACGGTCATGTCCTCGCAGTCGAACGATCGCACCCATTCGGACTCCGAACGTCCGAGGCGACGGTCGCGATGAATCAGCGGGTTGTGCATGTAACTGTTCGACGACATCAATGAAACTCACGCTGAACCGCTTGCAACGGCCCTGGGGTGTAGTGCGACAGGTAGAAGTCGAGGTTTTTGGCCAGCGCCGCCCGCACGTCCGTCGGAGGAACGATTTCGGAGATCGAGCCGAGGCTCAGCGCTTCCTTTGGGTTCATCAACTCTCTTTCGTACTGAGCGTTGAAGGCGGCGTCCTGTGCTTTGACCCATTCAGCTACGTCCGCCTCGGCGTCCTCTTTGCTGGCGCCGGCGTCCAGTGCTTCTTGCAGTCGCGCTTTTGCTTTGTTGCGCATGTCGCGCATTTCTTTTTTGTAGACGAACTCTTTGCCCGCCGGACCCATGACAGCAACCCGCGTCGTGGGCAGCGCCATGACGTGGTCGGCCCCAGTCGCATAGCAGTTGAATGCTGCGTAGGCTCCGCCGAAGGCATTCCTGATGATGAGCAGAAGACGCGGCGTCCGCAGATCGATGATCGAGTCGAGCATCGCCCGCCCCGCTTGGACGATTCCGCGGCTTTCTTGATCACGGCCCGGCAAAAATCCGGTCGTGTCCTCCATGAAGATGACCGGAATGTTGTAGAGGTTGCAGAAGCGGATGAATCGCGAGTTCTTGAATGCCGCGTCGACGTCGATTTGCCCCGATGCAACCGCACTGTTGTTGCAGACGAAGCCGACGACGTGCCCGCCCAGGCGGCCGAACGCCGTGATCGTGTTGCGCGCTCGCTGCGGCTGGAGCTCGAAGTAGTCGCCGTGATCGCAGATCTGCTGAAGGATGATGCTCACGTCGATCGGCGTATTGAAGGCGGTTGGCGAGTTGAACGCCTTGCGGAGGAGGGTGTTGATTTCGCCCGTCGGCCGGTCGATTGGGTCCGAGGTTTCCTGATAAGGAGCGAATTCATGGTTGTTTCCGGGCAGGTAGCTCAGCAAGCGCCGCGCGGTTCTGAGGGCGCCAACCTCGTCGCGCACGGTGAGGTCCGAGACCCCGCTTTGCCCGTGAACGCCAGGGCCGCCGAGCTCGTCGGCGGTCACATCTTCCCCGAGCACCGACTTGACCACACCGGGACCGGTCAGCCCGAAAAAGGTGTTGGCGGGCTGAATCATGAAGCTGCCCTGCCGTGGAAGGTACGACCCGCCGCCCGCGTTGTACCCGAACATGCACATGATGCTCGGAACCACCCCGCTGATTTTGCGGAGCGCCGTGAAGGCCTCGGCGTATCCGTCCAAACCGCCGATGCCCGCCGGCACGAACGCACCTGCGCTGTCGTTCATCCCGACCAGCGGCATCCCCTGACGGCCGGCCAAGCGGATGACGTTGGCAAGCTTGGTGCCGTTGGTCGCGTCCATCGAGCCGGCACGCACCGTGAAATCATGGCCATAGACAGCGACCTCCCGACCGCCGATTTGGACGATGGCCGTCACGATCGACGCGCCATCGAGATTCGGCCCCCAGTTCTGGTACAGGACGGTCGGCTCGGTTCCTGAATCGCGCAGCACGTCGAGACGTTCCCATACCGTCATGCGGCGCTTGGCGTGCTGCCTGCCGATCTGAACTGGACCGGCGGCGGTTCGAGGGCGCGCACGAAGCAGCTCGCCTTCCCGAACGGCTTTGTCGTAGGGTCCACCTTCGTCGACTGAAGCGGTGGACGCACCGGTTTCGACCTCCATTTCAAATGGATTACGAATGCTTGGCGTCACAGGGTCCTTGTCGGGCATAACTACATTCGCCTACATCAGTTGGCGCCCAGGGAACGGGCTTCGCAGCGAACGGCCTTGTACGGGTTTTAGCGTCGAAATGCCAGTGAACACCCCCGGGCGCGCAGATGCGGATGGCGTAGCCCCGGAAATCCGCGAAAATGCAGGGCTTCATGACCGACCAGCCAGATACTCGACGCGCCTTGGATGCCGCTGAGCGCGCAGCGCTGCGAGCCGGCAAGCTGGTGATGGAGGGTTGGCGCGCCGGGACGGAAATCGCCCGCAAGGGGCGCTTCGACCTGCTCACCAAGTACGACCTAGAGAGCGAGCATCTGATCCGGGAGGCGCTGTCGCGCGAATTCCCCGCTCATCGGATCGTCGGTGAGGAGGGCGCTGAAACCGGTGAGGGCGACTTGGTCTGGTACGTCGACCCGATCGACGGCACGACCAACTATGCGCACGGGCATTTCTTCTTTGCGATGTCGATCGCGTTGTATCGGGGCCGAGAAGGGCTGGTCGGACTCGTGCATGCACCGGCGCTTGGGGTCACCTGGAAGGCAGCGAAGGGCATGGGTGCCTTTCGAAACGGAGAACCGTGCTCGGTGTCGTCCCGCGAGCAACTCGAAGAAGCGGTCTGTGCGAGCGGCTTTCCCTACGACCGTGGGTCCAACGGCGACGACAATCTCGCGGAGCTCGCGCTCTTCTTACAGCGCGCCAGAGGCATCCGGCGCTGCGGCTCGGCGGCGGTCGACCTCTGTCTAGTCGCCGACGGCACGTACGACATCTATTGGGAGAAGGGGCTCAACGCCTGGGACCTTTGTGCCGGGGCGCTGATCGTAAAGGAGGCGGGCGGCCGGCTGTCGACGTACGAAGGCGAGGAGGCAGACCCGCGCAGTGGCAAGCTGGTCGCCTCCAATGGCCGGCTTCATGAAGCCGCCGTCCGCACGATTCGTGAGGCACGTCACAATCTCCCATCCGACTAGTGGTGAACCCAGCCTGTTCGGCCAGTAGACTGAACGATATGGGGATCGAACCGGAGGTGGAGCAAGCCTGGGAGCCGGGATCTGCGTGCTCGGCGGAGACCTTGGCCGCCCGTGTGCCGCTCAGCGCCGAGGAGCGTCGCTTGATGATGAGCTCACTCGGCCGACGATACTTGGCGACGATGCTGATCTGCGCGGGGATCGCCTACGAGGGGCTGGCGCTCGGCCACTGGACGACCGGCGCGAATCAAACCGAGCTGAAGTTGATGACGATCTACGGGCTCGCTGGAATCACGATGCTCGCGCTCGGATGGCGCGCCCATCACCAACCGCCGCGGCTCGACTGGTCGTTGCACATCGGCGGCTCAGCGTTCTTGGTCGTCATTGCGACGGCCACCCTGGCCTACGCCCTGGGCGGTGATCCCTCTGATTTCTATGTGTACTTGCTGATTCAGCTCGCCGCCGGGGCACTCATTCACGACTGGCGTTGGCTCGCCGCGATCATGATCGCCGGGTACCTCGGCTGGGGAATCGCTTCGCTCTGGGTGCAAGACGTCAACTGGGTGAAGAGCATAGGATACCTGTTTGGCTTTTCGGCGATCACGATCGGGATCCACCACGCGAGAAGCCGCGCGCTGATTCAAATGGAAGAGCTACGACTCGCTGCGGAGCGCGCATCCCGGGCGAAGACCGATTTGTTGGCGAACGTGAGCCACGAGGTTCGCACACCGATGAACGGTGTTCTTGGTCTCAGCGCCCTGCTGCTCGATTCCAATCTCGACGAAAAGCAGACGAAGATGATCTCGGCGATCCGCGAGTCCGCAGACGCGCTGGTCGGCATCGTCGATGAAATCCTCGACTTTTCACAGCTTCAAAAAGGTCAGGTCGAGCTCGACAACGCGCCGTTCGAGTTGCGGGCCCTCATCGACGGAGTCGTCGACCTGATGCGACCACGCGCCGACGCGAAGGGTATTCGCCTGGAATCGGAAATGCCAGGAATCACGAGCCAGCGATTCCTGGGAGACAGCGGCCGAATTCGCCAGGTGCTGCTCAACTTGGTGAGCAACGCCATCAAGTTCACCGACTCCGGTTCGGTACACGTTCTGGCCGAACTCGTAGACCGCGCAGAAAAGGCCCGAATCCGCCTTTCGGTGCGCGACACCGGTGCCGGCATTCCGGAAGATCTGCTCGATGGGATCTTCACCCGCTATCAGCGGAGCAGCGGCGGCACGGACCGGAGCACGGCCGGCAACGGTCTGGGCTTGGCCATCAGCAAACGGCTCGTCGAGCTCATGGATGGCGAGCTTGGAGTCAGCAGCACAGTCGACGAGGGGACATGCTTTTGGGCGGAGCTCGATCTCGGACTCGGCCAGGACACCACCCTGCGCGTGATCGAGACCGACGGTCAAAGCCAAGTACTGATACGCGAGGGCGCGCTGGTGCTGGTCGCTGAGGACGACCCGACCAGCCGCATGGTGACCGAAGCGCTTTTGAGAAAGCTGTCGTGCGAGGTGGACCTCGCGACCGACGGGCGCGAGGCACTCGAGAAAGCGAAAGCCAACGACTACGACATCGTGTTCATGGATTGCCACATGCCGCTCATCGATGGCTTCCAAGCCACGAAGCGGATTCGGCAGTCGCCGGGCAAAGAAGAGCTTCCGATCGTCGCGCTCACCGCAAGCGTGACCGAAGATGACCGAGTCCGCTGCCTCGATGCCGGCATGAATGACGTGGTCTGCAAGCCGGTGCGGACGTCGATGCTCGCCAAAGCTTTGGAAAGATGGGTGCCACAGTCGGGCGCTCGCCCGGCGAAGTCGGTCTCCACGCTTCCACCTCCGCCTGCGCTGGACCTGGGAATGGTACGACAGCTCGTCTCGCTCGACGGCGAAGATGACGATTTCATCGAAGACGTTTTGCTGGGCTACGTCGATCAGCTCCGGGCTTGCGTGACGCAGATGAGAGAGGCTTTCGACCACGGCGACATGGAAGCTGCGCGCCTCAGCGCCCACACCGTCAAGGGAGCGAGCAAGCAGATCGGCGCACTCCGCGTAGGAGAGCTTCTAGGCGGGATCGAGAGCGAGACCAGCATTGACGCGGCTCGAAATCTCCTCGAGGTCGTCGAACAGGAAGTCCCCCGCGTCCAAGAAGCAATTCAAGGGCTACTGAGTCGGCCGCGCCGCGCCGGCTAGGTTTGTCCGCCGAAGCTCGACTAGATGTCGAGATTCGTCACGTTGAGGGCGTTGCTCTCGATGAACGCGCGCCGCGGCTCGACCTGATCGCCCATCAGCACGCTGAACAGCTCCTCGGCCTCGAGGGCGTCTTCGATACGCACCTGAAGAAGAGTACGCGTGTCTGGGTCCATGGTCGTCTCCCAGAGCTCATCCGGGTTCATTTCGCCAAGGCCCTTGTAGCGCTGGATGCCGAGACCCTTTCGAGCGCGCGAGTCGAGCTCTGCCCAGAGCGCCTCCAGGTCGGCAAGCTCGGAAGGCTCGGCAGCAGGTTTGCCATCCTTGTCGAGCACGGTCAGCAGGAACGGTGGCTCACCCAGCGCTCGAATGCCCTGGTAGATCTGTCGGAGCTCCGAGAGGTTCCCTGCGGAAAGGAAATCGAAGTCGATCGTGGTGACGCGGCGGGTCCCACCCTCCTGCGTCGAGATGACGACCTTGTACCGATCGTGCTCCTCGTCGCGCTCGATGCTGGCCTCTAAGTCGCCGGGGCGCTTGGCGCCTACGTGCTTCTCCAGCAGAGCGATCGCCGACTCCACTTTCGCTCGGTCGGCGAGGTCGGCTTCTTTCAAGTCAACGACGGTCACCAGAGCCTCCACGACGAAGGGGTCCACCCTGTGCCCGATGTTCTCGAGGAGCAGACGGAATCGGGTGACGTCTTTGAGGAGATTTCGCAGCGGCTCTCCGCTGAGCTGGGTATCGCTTCCCTTCATGCCAAGCCGAACGTTGTCGGTTCCGAGCTCGATCAGATACCGGTTCAACTCATCGTTGTCCTGAAGATACCGAAGCTTCTTGCCCTTCTTCACTTTGTAGAGAGGCGGCTGCGCGATGTAGAGGTAGCCTTTGTCGATGAGCTGCGGCATCTGACGGTAAAAGAAGGTCAGGAGCAGCGTCCGGATGTGTGAACCGTCGACGTCGGCGTCGGTCATGATGATGACCTGGTGATAGCGAAGCTTCTCGATGCTGAAGTTCTCGCCTCCTTCGACGCCGCAGCCGAGAGCCGTGATCAAGGTCCCGATCTCCGCGCTCGAGATCATTTTCTCGAAGCGCGCCCGCTCGACGTTTAGGATCTTCCCCCGAAGCGGCAGAATCGCTTGAAAGCGCCGATCGCGGCCCTGCTTGGCGCTGCCGCCCGCCGAATCACCCTCGACGATGTAGATCTCGCTCTCGCTCGGATCTTTGCTTTGGCAGTCGGCCAGCTTCCCCGGAAGCGTGCTTGCGTCGAGGACGCCCTTTCGCTGGACCATCTCGCGCGCACGGCGTGCGGCCTCCCGCGCACGCGCGGCGAGCACCGTCTTCTCCACGATACGCTTGCCAGCCTTTGGCTCTTCTTCGAGGTACTGACTGAGCTTCTCGTTGAGGACGCTCTCGACGA
The DNA here is from genome assembly GCA_963712235.1 of uncultured delta proteobacterium. Taxonomy (GTDB): domain Bacteria; phylum Myxococcota_A; class Polyangia; order Polyangiales; family Houyiibacteriaceae; genus SG8-38. The sequence continues at coordinate 567,634 of CAVQHC010000006.1, read as the reverse complement.
TGCCCTTGACCTCGCTCGAGACCAGCTTGTCTTTGGTCTGAGAAGAGAACGCCGGGTCGGGATGCTTGATCGAAATGATCGCGGTCAAGCCTTCACGGACATCCTCGCCGCTGAGTGGATTTTTGAGATCTTTCAGTAGTTTCTCGCGCGAACCGTACTGATTGATGACGCGCGTTAAAGCGGTCCGAAGGCCGGTCATGTGCGTGCCACCGTCGCGATTGAATACGTTGTTCGTGTAGGGAAAAATCGACTCGTTGTAGGAGTCGCTCCACTGCATCGCGATCTCGACGTCGACGCCGTCTTTTACGGCATGAAGATAGATGACGTCGTCGTGCAAGGGGGTCTTCTTCTTGTTGAGCGACTCGACGAACTCGCGAATCCCGCCCTCGAACTTGTGCGTAACCTTCTTGCCGTCGCCGCGTTCGTCTTCGAGCGAGACTTCGAGGCCGGCATTTAGAAACGAAATCTCGCGCAGCCGATTGTTGAGCACCTCGAAGCTGAAGTCGGTCATCGTGAAGATCTGGGGGTCAGGCTTGAAGGTGACCTTGGTGCCCGTCTTGTCGCTGTTGCCGATCGGCGTGACCGGGGCCTTTGGAACCCCGCGTTCGTACTCTTGAAACCAGAGCTTGCCCTCGCGACGGATCTCCATCTTCAGCCATTCGCTGACCGCATTGACTGCGCTGACGCCAACGCCATGCAGGCCGGCGGAAACCGAATAGCTTTCGCTGTTGAACTTGCCGCCCGCGTGAAGCTGCGTCATGACGACCTCCGCGGCACTGACGCCCTTGTCATGCATGCCGACGGGGATGCCTCGACCATTGTCGATGACCGTCACCGAGCCTCCCGATTGGACGATCACCTGAACGGCGTCGCAATGGCCTGCCAAGTGCTCGTCCACCGCGTTGTCGACCGCTTCCCAGACCAGGTGGTGGAGCCCCGTCCCGTCATGCGGATCGCCGATGTACATGCCCGGCCGCTTCCGCACCGCCTCGAGCCCTTCGAGCACCTGAATTGCGCTTTGATCGTAGCCTGGCGCAGCAGGGCTCGGTTCGGCGATCGGAGGTTCAGCCATGACTGCGTTTCTAGCCTTGAAGGGGGGCCAGCGCAAGGACTGATGCAGCCTCTAAACCATTGATCTGACAAACGAATTTCTGGGTCTGAGAAGCTCAGTCTCCAAGCACTCGCCGGCGGGTCAATCGGACCGAAAGAAGGGTGCACGGAACGAGAAAAAGAGCCGTCGATAGGAGCAGGCCGAGCAAGTGTGAACCCGGGTTCCCGAGCACCAAAAGTCCGCGTGCGCACTCGGCGAGTTGGTAGACAGGGTTGACCTGCATCAGCGCCTGCAACGCGGGGCTCTGCGGCTCGATCGGAAAGAACGTATTGCTGATCAAGCTCACGGGCCAGCCGATGAGGAAGACCGGATAGTTCATGTGATCGATCGCCGGAACGATCGCGGTGAAGATCAGGGCAAACGACGCAACCGCGCAGCCCGCAATGAACCCAAGCAGGGGCATGACGACGAGAAACCCGACTTTCACGTCGACGAGGCCGAGCACGTCGAAGACTACAATGACCAAAGATACGATGGAAATGTTCACCATCCCCCGCACGGCTCCCCAGAGGATCTCTCCCCAAACGACACTCGGCAACTCGACCTGCGTCGCGAGGATGCCGTCCCAGGTCTTCTGATAGAACATCCGGACGTACGCAGAGTAGAGCGCTTCGTAGTACGGCGTGCCGAATCCGGTGTAGGCGATGAGGCCCGGCGCGACGTAAGTCGCGTAGTTGATCATGGTGCCGCGGTAGTTGAGGTCCTCGATGAAACCGCCGAAACCAAAGCCGAAAGCGACGAAGAAGATCACCGGCTCCATGGCAGGAGGGATGACGGCGGTACGCCAGTTCCGCAGGAAAACCATCGCGTTTCTGCGAAACACGGCCCAAGCGCGCCAGTTCGCAACCGCCGTGAGGCTACCGAAGGCGCTCACGTGGACCGCCCGTTGCGTCGCGCCAGAGCGATGAAGAGGTCGTCGAGATTGGGTGGGCGCACCTGCCAAGTGGCATCGCCGAACCGAGCCGTGAGCGCAGCGAGATCTTCCTTGCTCACCGGGACGCGAAGCTCGCCGAGCACCGTCGCCACTTGCTCTGCGCCTCGGTCCGCAAGCCAGGCGGCGATGGCTTCGCGCGCTGGCTCTGCGCGGGGCACGATGATGACGTGATCCCCCAGAACGCTGTCGATGACGCGATGCGGTTCGCCGTGGACGAGTTTCCGGCCTTCGTGAATCACGAGCAGCTCGTCGCTGAGGCGCTCGGCTTCGTCCATGTAGTGCGTCGTCAGCACGATTGCCAAGCCCTCTGCGCGCATTGCGTCAATCAGCTCCCAGACGTCGAGGCGTGCGCTGGGGTCGAGACCGGTCGTCGGTTCGTCGAGAAACAAGACGCTGGGCCGGTGCACGATGGAACGCGCAATCAGAAGCCGCCGGACGTATCCACCCGAGAGCACGTGCGGCGAGGCGTCCGCATAAGGGGCGAGGTCAAAACGGTCGAGGAGCTCGTCAACGCGGCCTTTTAGGTTTTCAACCCTCGGCCGGAAATAGCTCGCGTAGATCGAAAGGTTCTGCGCGACCGTGAAGTCGTAGTCGAGCGAATCGTCCTGGGTGCTCACGCCGATCATGCGCTTCGCCTTTGCCCGATGCTCGGAAAAGCGCCTCCCGTCGTAGTAGATCGTGCCTTCGTCGGGGGGAACGAAGCCGTAGAGCATCCGGAGGGTGGTCGTCTTTCCGGCGCCATTGGGACCCAGAAGGCCGAGGACCGTGCCCCGGCGACAGCTCAGGTCGAGATGGTCGACAACCACGCGGTCGCCGTAGCTCTTGGTCAGCGCGCGCGCTTCGAGAATTGCTGTCGTCATGCGGAATCGGGCCCAGAACGTGACGGGGCCGGGTTGAGCATCCTACAATGGGAACCTGATCGCGCACGGCACAATTCCGTGGCGCCCCAAAGAAGCGATGGCGAAGCCGAGCAACGAAGAGAATGCGACTCCTCTGAACAGCGTGGGGCGGGTCCTGGACAGCCGCTGGATGATGGCATTCGCGGTACTCTCCGTGCTGGTGGCGATCGCCTGGGCCCTGTTGGAGAGCGACCCGCGCGCGCGCCCGATCGCAGCACCGGGGGCGACGCAGCCCATGGCGACCGTAGAGCTGCTCGGCGTGCCGCCCGGCGCCGAGGTCCTCCTCGATGGCAAGAAGATCGACAACAGCTTGTTCGGAGTCACGCCAGGCACGCGACATGCATTGGAGGTCAGCGACGTGCAGGGCCGAACCTGGCGCCAAGTGTTCCTCGCCGAGGGTTCGCTCTCGCTCATCGTCGAGCTTCGAACGCAGTTCGTCGAAGTCGAGGCCGAGGTCGCGCCTAAGGGCCCGGCGAAGAAGTCGGACTGACCTCGTAGCCGCGAAGCCGGGCAGACACCGTCAGCACGCGATCGCTCAGGTTCGAGCGCATGGTCGACTCGACCGAAACGGGCCCCACCCTGGCGCAGTACACCGTTCGCACCTCCAGCTCGAGCTTGCCGCCGGTCTCTAAGACCAGCATGCAATCGTCGAATGTGCCCGCAGGCGTCTCCACGCGCAAACCCATCGAGACCAAGCGAGCCGTACGGCCTGCGCGACCCGGCCATGTCGCACCCTCTTCGAACGGAGCGCGCAGGACCCATTCATCTCCTGACGGCAGGCGAATCCCCTGGCTGAGCACTTCGTAGCGAAGCAGCGTCTGCCCGGTGCGAACCTCAGCAATCCGTCCGTCGAACGATTCGACCCGTGTCACTGCCAAGGTGGTTGAAGATTCGCCCGTATCGACGTCGTAGGACCAGGCGTTGCCGGTTTGCAAGGGGTAGAGGTCGCGGGCTTCGATGGTCTCCGTTGACGCAGGGCGCATCGTCGAAGCGCAGGCAACCATCACCAGAGCGGCTGCAGCAGCAAGGCGGGAGCCGGGCGTCATACAGGTGAGCCTAGCAGCTCCAATGTAGGCAGTGCGCACATATTCGCGATGGGCGATCGGACTGTTAGGATGGATCCGTGGCTCGGAAGAAGATGATCCTCGTTCTCGACGACGACCCTTCGGTGCGGCACATGCTTCAGGTCCTGCTGGAGCAAGATGGGCACAAGGTCGTCGCGGCAGGGGACGTTCGCTCGGCGCTCGCACAATGCGCCGTGCAGTTGCCGGACTTGATGGTGGTCGACCTGATGCTGCCGATCGAAGACGGCGAGATGTTCCTGCGCGAGTTCCGCCGCCGCTGGAGACAAACTGAGGTACCCGTCGTTCTGCTCAGCGCCAGCACCGCACGAAACGACATCGCGCGCCGTCTCGACGTCGAAGCAACGCTTGCGAAGCCCTTTTTCGCCGAGGACCTGCGCGAGCTGGTGGCCTCGCTGACCGAGGATCGAGACTCGGTCGCCGCCAGCTGAACCTCGAATCGTCCGATCCTGCCCCGCATGGTATGAGGCGCGAGATGGATCAGCTGTACGTGGATGGGTTGTTCTCTGACGAAGTGGTTCTGATCACCGGCGGTGGAACCGGCATCGGACTCGTGGCTGCGACGGAAATGGGCCTCCTCGGCGCCAAGGTTGCGATCTGCGGGAGGCGCCCAGAGCCCCTGAAAAACGCCGTGGCCGAGCTCGAGTCCAAAGGAGTCGATGCGTTTGGCGCACCCTGCGACATTCGCGAGCCGGAGGCGATTGCCTCGTATGTCGACGCGGTCCTCGAGCGCTTCGGTCGCATCGACGTCCTGATCAACAATGCCGGCGGTCAGTTCCCGACGACTGCTGAAACACTATCGCCAAAAGGGTTCGCGGCAGTCGTTCGCAACAACTTGATCGGCACCTGGGCCATGACGCACGCCGTGGCCAACAAGGCGATGATCCCTCAGAAGCGGGGACGAATCGTCAACGTCATCGCGCAAATCATCCGCGGCTTTCCGGGCATGGTGCATACCGGAGCGGCACGTGCCGGCGTGGACAACATGACGAAGACGCTTGCGGTCGAATGGGCGCTTCACGGGATTCGGGTCAACGCGGTTGCTCCGGGGGTGATCGTCACCAGCGGGACGAAGCAGTATCCGCCTGAGCTCCTCGACACCGCGGAGAAGGCGAACCCCTTGAAGCGGCTCGGCACCGCAGAGGAAGTGTCCCACCTCATCACCTACCTGGCATCGCGGTACGCAGATTTCGTCGCGGGTCAGACCTTCTACATCGACGGAGGGGCGAGCATCTGGGGTGACCAGTGGTTCCTCCCTGAAGACGTGCCGAAGTCCCCGCCCTACCCGGTGCCCGAGCGCGGCTAGGGGCTGGGCTTCTTCTGAAAAATGCTGATCAGATACGCGCAGCCCACGCCCACGAAGTAGAGCAGAACGAGCGGGATCAGCATCATCACCATCGTGTAGACATCCTGCGGCGTCAGCAGCATCGAGATGAATGCCGCGCAGACGATCCACCAGCGCGAAAATTTCAACAGCTGCTGCCAAGTCACGATGCCCGCCCCGGCGAGGAAGGTCACGATGACCGGAACCTCGAACACGATGCCAAAGGCGAGGAGCATCCGGCGGAAGAACGGCATGTAGTCTTTGACGAAGAGCGTCGCGACGAGGGTTTCATCGCTGAAGCCGAGCAAGACGGTGAACGCCTCCGGAAAGACGAGCTTGTATCCGAAAATCGCTCCTCCGGTGAAACAGAGAGTCGACGCGATGATGAATGGAACCGCCAGCGCTTTTTCCTTCTTGTACAGCCCCGGCGCGATGAACATCCAGAGTTGCCAAAAAATCCATGGGGAAGCGAGCAGCACCCCAGCGATGAGCGAGTTCTTCATGTACATCATGAAGGCGTCCGCAGGCCCAGCGAATCGAAGCACGGCCTCGCCGGGCAGATTCAGCTTCTCCCAGGCCGGCTGAAGCGGCGCGATCAGAAAGTCTTTGATCTCCTTCTTGAAGATCCAACCAACGGCTACGGCCGGAATCAAACCGAGGAGAGCTCGCAGCAAACGAGATCGAAGCTCGTTGAGATGCTGAAAGAAGGTCATCTCCTGATCCTGCTCCGGGACGCTCGCCCGCTCGGGCTCCGGAATCTGGATCTCCGCGCTTGTCATGGACGCTTGGCCTCGACCGGGACGCTCGCCTCCGCGGCTGGCTCGGCCTCATCGGCGAGCGCGGCGGCTGGTGGGGGCGGAGGCAGCCGGCTCGGCGCTTCGGTTGCAGCGGGCTTTGGCAACTCGGCCGCCTCTTCCTGAACGGGAACGGGTCGCGCTCGCGGCGGGCGAACCGGAGGAGCGCGAAACGGGTCACCTTCGCGCATGAGCTCGTCGAGCCCAATCGCTTCTTTAAACTCTCGGCTCGCATTGCGCACCTGACGAAGCCCCTTGCCGACCGTGCGCATGAACGTGGGCAACCTATCCGGCCCAACCGCCAGTAGGATGATCACGAGGAAGAACGCTAGCTCCGTCGGGCCAATGCCAAACATGCGCTCCTAAGATGAATCCTTGCCCCCCCGGAAGGCAACCAGATGCCAACTGCGGGTAGTCCGAGGAACCACCAGCCCGTGATTGCTCGAGTCACGACTCCAATCGTATCTGGCGGAGGCGATCGACCGCCCGATGCATGATTCGGACCCGATTCTCGTAGTCTCGCGTCAGCTCCTGAATTCGGGTCGCCGCCGCCAAGGTCTGCTCGGAGCTGTCTGAGTGCTTCCGATGAGACTGGTGGAGCTGTACGACCATGTCGGAGATGTTTTCGATGGAGCCGCTCATCTGGCGGCCGCCCTCGGCCTGCTCCTGGCTGCTTCGCTCCATCTGCTGCGTGATGAGACGCATGTTGTCTGCGCTCTTCATGATCAGCTCGGAGCCCCGCGCCTGCTCCGCGGTGGCCGCGGCGATCTGCTGGACGGTCTCGGCGATGCGCCCGATCGCATCGGTCACCTGCTTCGAGCCCCGGGCCTGCTCGACGGTAGCCTGCGCAATCCCACGCACCATCGTCGTCGACTGCTTGGAAGACTCGAGAATCTTCTTGAGCGCGCGTTCGGCCTCGACGCTCACGGTCACGCCTCGGTCCACGGTGCTGGCGCCGCGCTCGACGGCTGCGATCGCGTTCTTGGTTTCTTCTTGAATCGTCTTGATCAGCTCTGCGATTTCTTTCGTGGAAGCTCCGGCGCGCTCGGCGAGGTCCTTGATCTCGTCTGCCACGACGGCAAAGCCCTTACCGTGCTCGCCGGCCTGCGCCGCGATGATCGCAGCGTTGAGCGCGAGCAAGTTGGTCTGCTCGGCAACCTCGTCGATCACATTCAGAATGTCCCCGATCGCTTCGATTCGGTCACCTAGGTTGGCGATCGTGCTCACCGCCTCGAGGGAAGAGGACTTGATTCGATTGATTTCGTCGGTGATTTTCAGGATCGATTCGGCGCCGGTTTCCGCGTCCGTAGCAACTTCAGCCGAGAGGCGAGCCGTCTCGTTGGCGTTCGACTGCACTTGGTCGATCGAAACGTCCATTTCGTTCATCGAAGACGATGTTTCCTCGGCGGTCTGCGCCAGGGCATCCACGTTCCGCGCGACTTCCTTGATGCTGTAGGTCATCTCCTCGATGGACGACGCCGTCTCTCGAACACTCGAGCCGAGGTTACCCATGTTCTCGGCGACCTCGTGATTCGTCGCGTTCATTTGTAAGATGCTCGAGGCGCTCTCTTCGGTGCACGACGAAAGCGCTTCGACCCTATCGCTGATCGACTGCAAAGAGATCGCCATCGATTTGATCGCCCGCGCCGTCTCCTCGACCGCGACCATTTGCTCCCCAAGCCCGCTCGAAAGCTCCTTGACGTTTTCGCCGATGATTCCTTCCACCTCTTCGATTTCGCGATTGATCGCGCGAATCTGGGCATCGACGGCCTCGACCTCAATCGAGGCGGGCAGGCCGGACACGATCATCATGAATCCGACGAGTCCGAGAACCGCAGCGGTCACGCCCGCGATCGAGGCTGCGTACGGCCCCGCCAGCACGCCCACGGCGACCCCCACCGGGCCGACGACGAACGCGATCGCAAAGCACATGAAGCCCGGCACTAAATAGCGACTCTTGGCGATTGCCCGAAACATGAACCCCCGTAACGACGTTCAGAGTATCGAACCGGAGGAGTCACCGGCAAGTTCCCCAGTCTGGGCCTTGGCTCGACTAGGGATCGTCCGTTCAGAGGGGATTGGTCAGTAGCTGCATCGCGATCTGGAGCGCAAGGGAGTAATCCCCCTCCATCTTGAGCTTGCCGCCGAGGAATAGCTCCTGAGCGGTGAGCTCACCGCGCTGGACCAGCTCGAGATCCGAAAACTGCAGCTCCGTCGTGAAACCCGGCTCGACAGGGGGCTCGAGCACGTTGAAGCCCAGGCGAACCTTGATGTCGCCGAGCTCCGGCACCCCACGAAGCGTGACGTGACAGGTCAGCTGTTTGCCTGCGAGCGCGTCCTCGAATCGCTTGGAAGCGGTCTGAGCGGCCCCGACGGCGACCTCGTCATCGTCGAGAGCCCCGGATTTGGCGGCCTCTCCCAGAAGCAGGCTTGCTGCTTGACCCGGAAGCGCCGCGGCGATTTTGATGGGAACCCCCTCGGCCGGAGCACCGCCCGCGCTCAGCGCGCCTTCCTTTGCCGAGAGCACGATAGGCGGCTCGTCGTCGATCTGGAGGCTCGCGGCGCCGGTTACCCCCCTCACGTCATCCAAGATGCGCTGTGCGCGCTCATCCCCGCTCGCGGCGCGGGCTTGAAGGACAGTCACCCCCCGGTCGAAGAGCTTGGGAAAGCTCTCCCGAAGGAACTCAATTGCTGAAGTCGTCATGCGGCGCGCAGCATAGCGAACGATCGCATCACCTCAAGCTGGCGAAATCCCCCAGAATCGGCCACCATCTCGATGATGTCGGATGAGGAGCACCGGCCTACTGTATTGATGGTGGGCCAGGGCGAGCCGATGCAGACCGCGTTGGGGGAAGCGCTTCGGCGCCACGGGATTTCCGTCGCTGCGTCTGCAACGGCGGAGCTCGAACAAGCGGTTCGTGTCTATGCGCCGGACATGGTCGTACTCATCGGCGATGCGGCTATCCGCGGCGGCGAGAACGTGGTGAGACGCATGGCGGAGAATCGGGCGACCGACGTGCTGCCCGTGGCCGTCGTCTCGAACGACGCTGTCCTCAAAGACGAAGCGCGGGACTTTCGATCGGGTGCGGTGGCGGTGGTTTCGCGCGGCGCGGGCGCCGATAGCATCGCTCGTCAGCTGGCGGAGCTCGCCGACGAGGTTCCGCGACGGCCGGGCTTCGTCACCGGTTCGTTGGACGAAGGCAATCTCAGAGAGCTGCTCGACCTCGTCCGCGACGAAACCAAGACCGGCATTCTGACCGTTCGCTCTCCGAACGGCGTGCTCGAGGGCATGCCTATCGTCATCGAGACCGAGCGCGGCTCGGAGCAACACACCGAGCGCATCGTAGACCGCTTGCGCGAGGCTGTCGCCGACGCCGGGCCGCTCGAGTACGAGTTTCACGAAACCAGCGGAGGACGACTTTCGACCTTGCCCTCTGCTGCGCCGCCGCGAAACGTGGACTTGAAGGCCTTGTATGGCTCGCGGGTGGTCGTCCTCGATTCGAACGAGCTTCGCGCCGAAAAACTCGCGACCGTGCTCAGCTCGCGGGGCGTTCAGATCGCAGCAGCGGACTTCTCGACCGCGGTGATTCCAAGGATTCGGGAGGTCGATCCGCAGGTCGTCGTGTTGGACTCTAGCGCCGTCGGAGGCCAAGGCGTCGACTTCGTGCGTGCCATGCGGAAAGACCCCCAGCTCCGCTGGGCCTCGATGCTGGTCGTGCGTTGGGAAGACTTCTGGCCGACGTCTGAATCGGATGCAGAGCCCGACCTGCCCCAGCTCGCAAGCCGGTTGCTTCCGATGATCGATCAAGACGCCGAGCAAGCACGTCGAGCCAAGAATGAAGTCGATTTCGACACGAGGCTCGAGCTGATTGGGCCCGGGCGTCTGCTCCGCGCACTCGGCTCCGTCCCGGGTGTCCGTCGCGTTTCGATCAGCGGGAGCAAGCGGAACATCGATGTCGACATCGCCGACAACTCGATCGTAGGCGCCTACGCCAGTCTTGATGAAGGTACGAAGCAGACCCTCCAAGGCATCCCGGCTCTCCTGGCGCTCTGGGGCCTGAACGCAGGCCGGGTGTCGGTGCGTGAGCAGGACCTACCCTCGGTGGCGAACATCATGATGCCGGTAGACGAGGCGCTCGGTGTGATTTCCCATCAACTGGGCTTCGCCGACGGAGAGGCTCGCGTCGAAGTCAACGCCCCGACGATTCCGCCCGATGTGCCCGACGCCGAAGAGCATGCGACGGAGCCCCCAGAGTCCGGGACGCCGTACTCGTTCGAGGAATCGGCAACGATGGCGCCCGCGCGCTTTGAGCACCTGCAGGCGGCGGTCGGCGGCGCTCCGGCCGGTGGGTTTGCGGATGAAGAGACGCCCACCAACAAGATCGGGCGGATGCTGGGTCGGGTAGAGACCAAGCAGCGGACCGTTCCCGTGGCCCGAGGGGTGCAAGAGAGACACGACCACCGCGGGCACATCGATCATGCGCATGCGCGGCCACGAAAGCCAAAGGCGACCGAAGTCGGCCTAGCGCCAGCGTTCGAGATGCTGCCGCAAGACGTGCTCGATGAGCAGAAGACGATTCCGGCGCCACGCAAGCCGACTCCGCCGCCGCCGCCGTTCGAAAACCGAACGCCGGCCAGCATGCCCATGGTCGAGTCGGAGCCCGAGCTGGCCCGAACACTGGAAGGCGCGACGATGCTTGCGCCTGGGCCGGCTTCCCGTGGGCTGCCTGCCTCCATCCAAGCGTTGCTCCTGACGGCCGTGATCGCGGGGGTCGGCGTGCTTGGCTGGCAGGTTTGGATGCGCAGCGGCACGGACGCGCCAGAGTCGGCCGAAGCGGCATTGGGCGCGGAGGTTGGAAAGGGCCCCATCACCGGACCGCTCAATGCGGTTCCGGCGGCCGGGGAGACAGAGCCCGAGAGCGAAGAAGTGGCGATGGAGTTCGAGGAGGATGAGGTCGACCAGGACCCGCCCGCCGAGATGAAGGTCGAAGAAGCGAAGACCGAGCCGAAAGCCGTGCGCAAGGCCAAGACCAGGCCTGAAACGAAACCGCCTGCGGCGGCAACGGTCAGCCCTAGGGTCCCGACCCAGAATCTGCCGCGCGATCCGGCGAAGGCTTCGGACGTGCTCGTCCATCGCGCCATGCCCATGATTCGGAGGGGCCAAGTCTCCATGGCCGAAGCCACCCTGGATCGCGCTTGGGAGCTCGATCCGAAGAACCCGCAGGCGATGGCCGGCTACGCGGCGCTCTTCATCGCGAAGAAAGACCCGGGCCGAGCGACCAAATGGGCCAAAAAAGCGGTCCGAAAGCGTCCGCGCCGCGTCGAATACCATGTCCTGTACGGCGATGCGCTCCAGCTGGAGGACGACACCGACGCCGCCCGCAAAGCTTGGCGAAAAGCCCTATCGATCGACCCGAACAACAGGGCTGCCAAAGCCCGTCTTGCCGAGACCGGCAAGCGCGTCGCCAATTAGTTGCCCCGCATCGAGCCTCAGGCCTAGCGTCGGGCCATGGTGAGACAATTTTGGTGGCTGGCCGCGCTGATTGCGATCAGCGGCTGCTTGATACAGAACTTGAGCCCCGAAACACGCATGCGTGATTCGGTGATCGAGCTCAACGAAGGCGCCCGCTGGGGCCGAATGGACGTCGCGAGCGGGCACGTCGCGCCGGCTTTCCAGACCCAGTACAAGCTCTCGCACATGCGCTGGGGCCGTGACATTCAAATCGCGGATACCGAGATACTCGGCATGAACCCCGAAACCGATGACGAGGGCCAAGGCGCGTTTTCCCGTGTCGCTGTGCGCTGGTACGACGAGAGCACGATGGTCTTGGCCAACACCGTGATTCGGCAGACCTGGCAGAAGCACAAGCAGACTTTCGTACTCACCAACGAATCGATCGAGAGCGGGCACCCCGGCCTTTTGGTGATCCCCGAAGGTCAGCGACAGACTCAACCCGCCGCTCAGCCTGAGCAGTACGATTCGTTCGACGACGACTCGCAGTGGAGCAGCGTCTACTGACTCATTCGATACCGACGGCGCTTCGCACCCGCTGAATCGTCGCGTGTGCGATCTCGCGGGCTTTGTCGGCCCCCGCGTGGAGGACCGCGTCGAGCTTGGCTTCGTCTGCGCGAATCGATAGATACGCTTCTCGCCTGGGGCCGATTTCCGCTTCAACGGCCTCGAAGAGCGCTTCTTTGGCATGGCCCCAGCCGTAGCCGCCAGCTTCCAGCTTGCGCTTCATCTCGGAAGCTTCGTCCGGAGCAACCAGGGCGTACAGCTCGTAGACCGTCGAGCCTTCGGCACGCTTTTCTTCCTCGAGGGACTCCGAGCTGGTCTTGATCCCCATGATGACCTTGCGCAGCTTCTTCGGCGGCTCGAAGAGGGGGATCCCGTTGCCCTTGCTCTTGCTCATCTTTTCACCATCGGTGCCCGGCACGAGCGGGGCCTCGCCGATCAAGGCTTCCGGAACGACCAAGGTGCCCTCCCCATAGGTGTGATTGAGCCGCGTTGCGACGTCGCGCGTGAGCTCGAGATGCTGTTTCTGATCCTTGCCGATCGGGACGACGTCGGTGTCGTAGAGCAGGATGTCGGCCGCCATGAGCACCGGGTAGTTGAAGATCCCTGCGTTGGGAGACTCCCCGCGAGCCAAGGCGTCTTTGAAGGCATGACCCCGCTCGAGCTGACCCGTCGCAATGAGACAGCTCAAGACCCAAGTGAGCTCGAACACCTCGGGCACGTCGGACTGCCGGTAGAGCAAGGTGCGCTCGGGGTCGAGCCCGCAGGCAAGCCATGTTGCGGCTACGTCGCGAACGTAGCCGCGCAGCGCCTCCGCATCACGAACCGTAGTGAGCGCGTGATAGTCGGCGATGAAGTAGAGCGTCCTGTACTGGTCGACCAGCGAGAGGGCGGGCCGAATCGCCCCCAAGTAGTTGCCCAAGTGCGGAAGGTGTGTGGGCTTGATTCCGGTGAGAGAGGTCTTCACGGGGCGTGAGACTGTCCCATGTGGACATGGGCGGCAACCGGGGTATCTTCGACCGCCCGAAGAGAGGAAACATGACAAGTCGTCCGTTCAAAGTTTTGGGAATCCAACAGGTCGCCGTCGGCGCGCCCGACAAGACCGCACTGCGCCGTCTTTGGGTCGACACCCTGGGTCTGACCGCACACGGGAACTTCAAGAGCGAGAAGGAAAACGTCGACGAGGACATCGTAACGATGGGCGCTGGCCCGTTTACGGTCGAAGTCGACTTGATGCAGCCCATCGACCCCGACAAGAAGCCCCGGGTCGACACGCCGCCCCTCAACCACATCGGTCTTTGGGTCGATGACATCGACGCAGCCGTGCAGTGGCTGGGCGATCGAGGCGTCCGATTCACGCCCGGAGGGGTTCGCCCTGGCGCGGCAGGCCATCGGGTCTGCTTCATTCATCCGAAGGGCAACGAAGCCGCGCCCATTGGCGGGGAAGGCGTGTTGATCGAGCTCGTCGAGGCTCCTGCCGAGGTGCGCGAGGCGTTCGAGCAGGTCAGTCGGGCTTCCAAGCAAGCCTGAGCTCCGACACCCGAATGTCCGATTTTCGCGGGCGGACGAGCACATCTTCGAGCTCGGGTGCTTCGCGTTCCATCTCGGTGTCGAGGGCGCGGACCTCGTCTTCGGCCTCGATTTCGAGCTCGCGGAGCGCGTCCTGGAGATCCCGCAGGTCTTCTTCGGCGCGACTCACGTCCTCACGCTCGCGCGCAACGCGGCCTGCACCTCGCGCCGCAGTCGTTGCACGACCCATGCCGCGGCTTCCGAAGATCGCGCCCAAGACGGTGGCGCCCATCGAAATCCCGGTCTGCAGCTTCTGCTGGTCGTACTGGCTCTTCTCGCGTGCGACCTTGTCCTCCGCCCGGCCGATACGAGTTTCCATGCTTTTGACCTTCTTGTCGAAGCGCTGACGAAGTTTCTCGGCGGCCTCATCTCGTCTTTCGCGTCGCGCAAGCTGAAGCCTCGCCGAGAACTCCGATTTGGTTTCTCCCGGTTTCGACTGAAGCTTGAGGCCCTTGTTTCGCCAGAGCGTCTTGGGGCGGCTCTGATAAATATGGTCTTTGATTTGTTTCGCGTAGCTCCGAAATTGAGCCTTCCCGACCGAGCCCGACGGCGGCGGGACGAACTCGGCTTCGTTCGGCGGATCGTGGTCGAAGTCGAGCGCGTCCGGGCCCAGGAGCTCCGCTGATTCCCACGGCGAGTCTGCGTCTAGCGATGCGAGGACCAAAAGCTCTTCCCATTCGTCGAGCCCCTGCGACGCCTGGACGTAGTGCAGAGAGACGGAGGCCAGCACGTGCGGACGATAGGTCCCCGGCGCATCGCTCAGAAACGCTTCGTCGATACCCGCTGCAACGACGGGTCGAGCCCCTTTGGCGGCGGCCGCCCTATGCCTCGGCTTGGCCGCCGCGGCCCCAGCAGGGGTCGCTCGGTCCGCGGCAGGACTTAGTAGCTTGATCTCTTTGCGCGTGAGCGGCCCGCGAAGATACGACATGGCCCAGCGCGTGTGGAACAAGACGTCCTTCTCTTCGTGTGCGTTGTGCAGCAAAAAGACCCGGCTGCGAAGCCCAGCCAACAAGCGCTCGATCTCGCCCCGGTCGAGCGAGCTTCCTGAAGACGACGATGCGCCCTCGAGCCCATCGATGACGCGCGCTACGTCGCGCTCGGTTTGAAGACGCCCGAGAAACCAGGTCCCGCAGTTCGAAAGGGCTTTGTAGTCGACGTCGACCGGATTCTGGGTCGCCAGGACGATGCCGAATCCGTATGCGCGCGCCTGCTTGAGCAAGGTGAGCAGAGGCCTCTTCGATGGCGGCTCGGAGACGGGCGGAAGAAACCCGAAGACCTCATCCATGTAGAGGAGCGCGCGAAGGCTGGACGTGCCGGACTGGCGCCGTACCCAGGACACGACGCGGTTGAGCACTGTGCTCACGAAAAACATGCGCTCGGGCTCGCTCAGGTGCGCAATGGAAAGAATCGCGATTCGCGGCTTGCCGTCCTCGGTCCAGAGCAGTCGCTGGATGTCGAGCGGTTCTCCATCCAACCAGGTCGAAAAACCGGGAGATGCGAGCAGTCCGTTCATCTGCATGGCGAGCTTCTGTCGCTCGGACGCCGAATAGAAGGTCTCCAAGTCCATGACGCCGATCCGATCGAACGGAGGCTCTGAAATCCCGCGGACTAGGTCCCCAAGCTCCAGCGACTCCCCGTTGGCCCATGCGTGCGCCAGGAGATTCGACAGCAAGATGTGCTCCTTGCTGTTCACCGGGTCGGGGTCGATGCCGAGGAGCGCAAGCAGCCCCGAGACGGCGCCCATGATTTGGTCGCGCTGCTCGTCCACGTCCGCGTCCTCGCCGGGCGGGTCGAACGACTCCAAGACGCGAAGCCCGCGACCCGCAGAGCTGCCCGGCGTGTAGATCGCGATGTCCACCGCGTCGCGGAAGCGTGCGATTCGCGCACCGTCCTGTCCCCATTTGGACAGACCTTCGCGCCAGAGGCTGGACACCGCCGCAGCGTGCTCGGCGACCGTGCGTCCTTCTCGTTCGGCTTCCGCCGGGTCGATCCAAGGCTCGAAGTCGCTCGGACGGAGCTCGGGGAACGTGAGGGCCAGGTTTCCGAGGTCACCCTTGGGATCGATGCAAAGAGCGGGGATTCCATCGATTGCGGCTTCTTCGAGGAGCGACAGGCAGAGCCCGGTCTTGCCGCTGCCGGTCATGCCGACGCAGACGGCGTGGGTGGTGAGGTCCTTCGAATCGTAGAGGACGGGAACTTCAGTTGGCTCGCCGCCCTCGGGGTCGAGCTCTCTGCCAAGATAGAGCTTACCGAGCTTTTCGAAGTCGATCACGGGGTCGTGTCTCCCGAGCGCCTCTCTTCGAGCATCAGCTTCCGCGCCATCTCGAACTCGAAGAAGCTGACCATATTCGTGTCGAGCACCTGTTCGAGCTGCTTGCGCGACCCCTCTTCGTCACCCTCGATGAAGAGTCGCGTGCCTTGGTAGTAAAGCGCCTCGGTCCGCTCTCCCAAGCTCGACGCCACGCTCAGCAGGCCCGCGTAGTCGAGCTCGCCAGCACCGAAGCTCGCGAGCTTGCCCCACCAATTCGGGCTGCCCCCAAGACTCCGCAGAAGCTCACGGTGTTCGTCGACCGGCGGCTTGCCGGCGCGCGCTGTGATGAACTGAATCCAAAGTGTGAAGTACACCTTCCACTCGGGCGCGAGGTTGAGATGCAGCTGGGACCTCCGCCAGACCGAAGAAGCGAGCTCGATGTCGACCGGGGCCGAGACGAGATGAGCCAGGATGCCCGCGTAGACGTCCCGCCATTGCGGCGCGAACGTCATCGCGCTTTGGAAGGCATCGACCGCCTCATCGTGACGACCGAGCTGATCGAGCAGAACGCCGCGCCGCATCTCGACGATCGCGCCGGTGGCCCCTTCCACCTGGTCGCGGGCCTCCGTCCAGGCCTCGAGCGCAGCTTTGTACTGAGATTTCATTTCGACGGTCTTGCCCTGAGCAAGGGAAGTGTTGCCCAGATTTTCCAGGATCTCGGCGCGACGAACGTCGTCCGCGAGCGTCGTCGAGGGGCTGAGGGCAAAGGCTCTTCGGAATCGCTTCTCCGCTTCCGCGGGCCGGCCGGTTCGCTCGAGCAGCAGCCCGAGCTGCATCAAGGCCTCGATGTTCTCATCTGCTTGGAGGCTGTTCTCGAAGCGTCGCTGGGCTTCGTCCGCGTGACCAGCGTTCATCTCCAACATGCCGATCAAGAACTCGAGCTGATTGGGTGCGATCGGCGGCGGCGAGTCTGGCCATCGCGTCTGCCGTTCGGCCAAGATCGTTTCGGCGCCCCGGGCAAGCGCACTCGAGCGTTCGGGGTGTGGGTCACTGAGCCGGGTCTCGATGAACTCGTCGAGCTGGCCGAGCGCTTCATCGTAGAGCTCGATCATCTCTGGTGCGAGCCCGATCGCGATGACGTACCAGGCGGTCGCATCCGCGAATCGCTCTGAATCTGCGGCGACCCGGGCCATGCACGTCGGGAAACGGTAGTCGGTTGGGAAACGAACGAGCGCAGACTGGCATAGGCCCGCAGCAACGTCCGGCCGCGCCACACGGTAGCCCTCGACCAGCTCGAACGTGGCCGCAGCGCCCTGCTCGTCCGAGCCTTGGGCAGCCCGCATGAGATCGAGCAGGCGAAGTTGGAGCTCGCCGCCCCGACCCATCGAGTCGACTTTCGCAACGGCCGACTGGATGTCGCCGTGCGAAAGGTAGACCGCGGCGACGTTCAACGGCGCAAGTCTGAGCTGACGCTCGCCGCCGATGCCAAGCCGTTGACGTGCTTCGACGGACTCCGCAGCAACCGCGTCGCGCCCCGCGACGTGCAGGTCGGCGAGGGTGTCGAGGACTTCAGGCGCAGGCGTCAAGTCGGCGTGGTCGGTCCAGACCGAAATGAGACCGGCGTATTGTTCGGAAACCGTATCGAGGTTGGAGCGCGCCTCACGTCCCCAGGCCGCAATCTCGTCGTAGCGCTTCTTGTAAATCGCGTCGCCGGTCGAGCGCTCGAGAATGAAGTTGGCGGCGAGCACGTATCCCTCCTCGCCAAGTCGACCTCCTCGCTCCGTGATGTACGTGGCGATCGGTTCGACCTGCTTCGGAAGCACGGCGGACGCGTAGTCGGACGGCGTCAGGAACGACGTCAAGCGGCTCATCTCGAGCACGACGCCTTCATAATCACCGACGTCGGCAAGACTCTGCGCCTGCGAGAGCACCGTTGCGATGAGGCGATCACGGAGCTCGATACGCTCGGGGTTGTCGAGAGACATCATCAGAAAGCGCCGCGTCTCATCGGGATACTCGGCGCTTGGAATGGGCTCTGCGCCCTTCGGCCGGGCGCTTCCGCCGGTTGACCTCGAATGCGCGCAGGCGACGCTGAGGCTCAGCAAGCCTAGAATGAACAGGAAGCGGATCCTCATGCTGCTGTGGCGCTATAGCAGGGTAGGACGAACAGGGAAGGCTCATATCTTGGCCATCCGCCGGCGGTACGTGTCAGGCTACGCGTTGTCTTGGGCCGGTATCTGAAAGCTTTGCTCGTCGCTCTGGCGTTCCCAGCCCTGATGTATCTGTTCTTGGCCCTAGGGGGATTTCTCCAGCTTCGGAGCGGCTCGGCATCCTGGGGCGAGGCGATCGCAGCCGCCGGAGACTCGCCGCTCAACCTCGCCCTCGTCCAAGCGGCCGCTGCGGGGGTGCTCTTCATCGTTGCGTTCCCGCACCGCCGGCGCGAGGGCGGGCTGCTCGAATCCGTGGAAGTTCGGCCGCTGGTCGGGGGGATTGTAGCCCTCTGCTTTCTCGCCGGAGCGTTCATGCAGCTGCCGCTCGCCGAGGTCGGGAACCTCGTTCAAGAAATCTGGCCGCTGAGCTTCGACGAACTGGCGCGGCGCTACCGGATGGTGAATCCGAGCACCTGGTGGGCCGGGATGTCGATCTCCGTCGCGCTGGTGATCGTCGCCCCGGTAACCGAGGAGCTCCTGTTTCGAGGCTGGCTGCTCCAGGATCTGAGGGAACCGTACGGCAATGCGCCCGCATTGATCTGGAGCTCCTTGCTCTTTGGCCTGGTTCACCTCGGCGCGGGGTTTTCTGCGATCGTCTACGCGACGCTCGGAGGATTTGTGCTCGGCGCGGTGGCTTTGCGGACGAAGTCGACCTTGGCGAGCATTGCGATGCACGCCGGCGTCAACGCGCTGCCTCTGCTGCTCCCCGCAACTGTGCTTCGGGTCGAAGGCTTCAACACCTTGAGCCAGAAGGTCGAGCACATCAGCTGGTGGCTCGTCCTGCTCGCGCTCACAGGAGCCGCCGGAGCGCTCTCCATCGTATGGCGGGCAACGACGGACCAGAGCGGCTGAGCGCTTCGCCGCTACACGCGCTCGACGTCGAGGACGCCTTTGACCTTCGCGACCCCGCGCATGATCTCGCGGAGACGGTCGATGTCGCCGACCCTGAAGTGGAACAGGTTTTCGGCGCGTCCGTCCTTCGATAAGCACGACGCTTCGCTGATGCTGACGCCGTTGGTCGAGAACACCGACGAGACCGATGCAAGAATTCCCGCGCGATCGTCGGTCATGACCCGCAGGGAGACCGGCAGGTCGACATCGACGTGGTCCGCCCAGCTCACCTGGACGCGACGCTCGAGGTCGAGCTCGAGGACCCGAGGGCAGCCCCTTCGATGAACCGAAACCCCGCGTCCGCGCGTGATCCAGCCCGTGACCGGATCGCCCGGAACGGGATTGCAGCACTGGGCGAAACGCACGAGCATGTTGTCCATGCCCTGAATGCGGATGCCGGCGCCGTCTACATCGCCCGAAACCCGCTGAACCGCGCGCTCGATGAAACCCGGCCGGAGGCTGTCGCGCTCGCCGTCCTCGCTCGGCATCACCTCTTGCATCACGCTGGGAAGCGCAAGCTTGCCAATGCCGATTCGGGCGTAGAGGTCCTCTTCGGAACCCGCATGGAATCGCGACAGCACCTCCTTCGCGCGCTTGCTCTTCAGGAAGCGCGACAGCGACATGTTGTTCTTTCGCATCTCCTTTTCGAGGAGCTCCTTGCCGAGCTTGACCGCGTGCTTGCGCTCCTCGGCCCTGAGGTAAAGGCGAATGCGCGAACGGGCGCGGCTCGTGATGACGAACTCCAACCAGTCCTTGCTGGGGTGGTGGTTCTTGCTCGTGAGGATCTCGATCACGTCACCGTTTTGAAGCTTGTGCCGCAGCGGAACGATCGCGCCGTTGACCCGGGCGCCCGAGCAGCGATGCCCGACTTCGGAGTGAACCGCATAGGCGAAGTCGACCGGCGTCGCGCCGCGCGGGAAGGTCATCACATCGCCTTTCGGCGTGAAGACGTAGACGTCCTCCGGGAAGAGGTCGACCTTGACGCTCTCGTAGAACTCTTCGGGATCGACCACTTCCTTCTGAAACTCCATCAACTGACGAAGCCAAACGAAGCGTGCGGCGTCCTTCGGGTCGATGCCGCCGCCGTGTTCTTTGTACTGCCAGTGCGCGGCAATGCCGTAGTCGGCCGTCCGATGCATCTCGTGGGTGCGAATTTGGATTTCGACGCGCCGATTGCCCGGACCGATGACCGTCGTGTGCAGCGACTGGTACATGTTCGATTTCGGCAGCGCGATGTAGTCCTTGAAGCGGCCCGGTACGGGGGTCCACTCCGAGTGGATGACGCCGAGCGTGGCATAGCAATCGGCCACGCTCTCGGTAATTACCCGGAACGCCACGAAATCGTGCACCTGCTCGAAACCGATCCCGCTCGACTTCATCTTGCGATGGAGCGAATAGAGATGCTTGCGGCGGCCGCTCACGTTCACGGAGAAGCCGCGGTTGAGCAACATCTTCTTGAGCTTGCTGGTGACTTCGCCAATGTAGCTGTCGGTGCTCTTTGCGACCGTACGAACCTGCTCATCGAGGACCGCATAGGCCTCGGGCTCGAGGAACTTGAAGCTCAAGTCTTCGAGCTCTGCCTTGAGCCACTGAATGCCCAGACGTCCGGCAAGCGGCGCGTAAATCTCGATCGTCTCTCGCGCGATGCGCTCTTGTGCGGGCGTCGACATGTGCTCGAGCGTTCGCATGTTGTCGAGGCGGTCGGCGAGCTTGACCAAGAGCACGCGAATGTCCCGCGCCATTGCGACGAGCATCTTTCGGAAGCTCTCTGCTTGACGATCTTCGCGCGAGGCGAAGTTGACCTTCCCGAGCTTGGTCACCCCATCGACGAGGAACGCGACCTCTTCACCGAACACGGTCTTCACTTCGGGGAGGCTGACTTCGCAGTCCTCGACGACGTCGTGCAGGAGCGCGGCGCAAACGCTCGACGCATCGAGGCGCATGTCGGCGATGATGTCCGCCACCGAGACCGGATGGATGAAGTACTCGTCGCCCGACTTCCGCGTCTGCCCGTCGTGCATGCGCGAGGCATAAACGTATGCCTTGTTGATCAGATCGGTATCCGCTCGGGGATGGTATCCCTTCACCTTTTCAAGAATATTGGTAAGGCGGACCATGATCGGGGACTAACGGGGCAACCTCAATTTAACACCGTCTCCAATTGGTGCCAAGGTTGTGGCGCTTCTGCGGGTTTGGGTTGGGTGGCGTGGCATGTCGGGCTTGAGAACAAACATAGGGCCATCTTCCACGAAGCGAAGGATCGCGACTCTGATTGCCATTGTCGGACTACTGGTGGTCGGGAAGCACCTGGCAAGCATCTGGCCTCGGGATGTCGAAATCGCCTACACGATCGACACCGACGTGACCGGGGTCGACGTGGACTACGTTCAGGAGGGAGACGCCGTCGCGAGCGTGAGATTCACCCAGCCCCCTCAGAAGAGCACGGTCCTCCGGCACACGGTTCGGCTCCAGCCGGGCGAGTATCAGGCCCAGATCATCGTCTATTCGTCGGATGGATCGGGGGTCGAGCACCAGCGGCGGCTTCAGGTCCCGGCCGCCGGGTTGAACCGATTCGACCTCAAGGAAGCGACCAAGCGCTCGGAATGACGCCGAAGGGGAAGAGTCTAATCCGCCTGATCACGGCGCTCTTGGCGACGCTCGCGATGCTGCTTTGGATGGCCAATCGCGTGCCGTTCGCGTTCGGGCCGCTTTGGGGTGCGCTCATCGCGATCGTCGCCTCGGCGGCCTGGGTGGCCTGGCTGGTTCCGGTAACGCCGGGGGCGGTCATCCCATGGCGCGAGACGACCCTCGGCCGGCAGCCCGGGGAGCTCTTGTCGCCGGTGGCCTCGATAGCCCTCGCGCTCGCGGCGCTGATCGGGGGCGCGGCGATCGGAGGCTACGAGCACCTGCCGATCGCGATCGTCGTCGCCCTGCTCTGCCTAGTGCCTGCGAGCCTTCGGCGGCCTGGCCTCTTCGTGATGGTCGCGATCTGCGCGATCTACCTGCCGCTGCTCGGCACGACGAGCCTGTGGGACCCCTGGGAGCCCCACTATGGAGAAGTCGCGCGTGAGATCCTCGCGCGGAACGACTGGATTAGCCTGTGGTGGGCGCAGGACAAGTGGTTCTGGTCGAAACCGGTTCTGCTGTTCTGGATGGAAGCCTTGAGCATGGGCTTCTTCGGGGTGGACTTCATGCCCGACGCCAATCCGGCACACCCGGAGTGGGCGCTCCGTTTGCCCGCTCTGTTGATGAGCTTGACTGCGCTGGCGGGGATCTTCGCGACGGTTCGGCGCGCCTTCGGTCCGCGCGCCGGCGTCCTTGCCACCTTGGCGACCGCAACCATGCCGCAGTTCTTCTTCATTTCGCACCAGGCGATCACCGACCTGCCCCTGGTCGCCGCCATCACGCTCGCGGCCTGCTGCCTGCTCGTCGCCATCGACGAAGATCCGGGCCGCGAGGCCCCCGTGTTTCAGGTCGGCCCTTGGAAGCTCTCGCTCCAGCACCTGATGCTTTTCGGGGTCTTCGTTCTCGTGCTTCCCCAGGCGATGTACCTAATTTCTCGCAACATCTCCTGGCTGGAGGGGCACGGTCTCGTCGCCCACATCGACCGATTCGTCTACGGCTCTGCCGGCAATGTCGACGTTCCTGGCAACCCCGCCCCACGCGATCAGACCCCAGTGTTTCACGGCCTTGCCGCCCAACCCTTTGTGCAAGGCGCTCTTTGGCTGACGCTGCTCGCGGCCCTGGCATGCATCCTTCGCAAAGAGCGGCGCGTCCGCCCGCTGCTGATCTACGCGTTCTATTTCTTCACCGCGATCGCATTCATGGCTAAGGGCCTGCTCGGGATCGCCATTCCGGGAGCGATCGCTCTTTTCTACTTGATCGCCTCGCGGCGTTGGTCGCTGCTCGGCAACGGGGACCTGCGCGTCGCAACCGGTGTGCTGATCGTGACCACGGTAAGCATGCCCTGGTACCTGGCGATGTACGTTCGGCACGGCCGTGCCTTCACCAATCGGCTCTTGATTCACGACCACATCAATCGTCTTGCAAGCGGAGTGCACGGCGACACGGGGACGATCGCGTACTTCGTAGGCCAGCTGGGCTACGCCACCTTCCCTTGGATCGCCGTCATCCCGTCGGCGCTTATCGCCGGCCTGTGGATGCGTTCGCGATCGGAGCGAGATGCCCGAAGCGAAACGCTGCTCTTTTTCGCGATGTGGCTTCTTTCCTCGTTCGTTCTTTTCAGCGCGATGGTCACCAAGTTTCACCACTACATTCTCCCTACGGTCGTGCCCGCGGGGATTCTGGTCGGAATCGCTGCGGCACAGTGGTGGGGCCCGAACAAGCCGAAGGCGACTCTGCTCGCGGCCGTCGCCGCGTTCTGCGCGATTCTTGGCTTTGCATGGCTTGTAGGAGACCCGCGGGGCGTGGTTCCTGCCGGCGCAATTCATCCTGAAGACTGGGTGCTCCAGCAGGCACGAGCGCTACGAGCCGGCGCGTTGCTCGCGCTCGGCGCCGCGCTCGCCACCTTCGCGCGCTCGGAGATCGCACGCGTCGAAACCGAGCTGACCCCTTCACGCTGGGGCACCGCCCTCGGCGTCGCCTTGCTTCTCGGCGCGTGTCTCGTTGCATTCGTGGGGCGTGACCTGAGCTGGTCGACCTCGGCGAGGCCGCAGGGCCACGAGCGACTGATTCATTTGTTCGTCTACAACTACAAGCGGCTCTGGCCCGAGCACCTCGACTATCGCGCCATCCTCACTGGTTTCGCCCTTGCGGCCGGCGTAACGAGCGCTGTGGCGGCCTTTCGAACTTGGCGTCCCGTCGCGACCCGCGCCTTCGTCGCGGTATCGGTCCTGTTCTGCGCTTGGGGATTGAATGTCTACATGGTCGACCTCTCCGACCATTGGGGGATACGTAATCTTGCGCAGCGCTACTACGATCTTCGGCAAGGCCCGGACGAGCCGCTGGTTGCGTGGCAGATGAACTGGAAGGGAGAGAACTTCTACACGGGCAATCGCGTCTACGTTTTCGCGGAAACGGACAACAAACGGATTCGCGAATGGCTGAAAGAGAACGAGGGCACGACCGCCTACTTCGTCCTCGAGCACAAGCGGCTCGAGAGCTTTCGAAAGCTGGTTCCCAAGAGCGAGCTGCAGGAGCTGTCGACCAAAAGGGACTCCAACAAGTTCCTTCTGGTCGAGCTTGAGATCTGATCCCAAAACGAGTTAGAATTCCGGAACTTGTGGGTTTCGGACGTACTGAACACCAAAAACTGGACCGATTTTCAGTACTGAGCGATCCTCTGGGTCCAATGACAAATCACGATGAAAAACTAGGCTGGCGTCTGCTCGAGACGCTGTACGAGCTCGGCCGCGCCGACATCGAGGCGGACACCGATGTGCTGGCGACCTGGCTCGATGTTCCCGAAACCCGTGTTCAGGAGCTCGTGTGCAGGCTCGACGCGCAGGGCCTGGTCGACGGGGAACGCTGCCGGCTCTCGATGCAGGGTCTTGTGCTTGCGGTCTCGATGCACGGTGCGCAGAAGCTGTCACGCCAGTCGTTCGCCGCTTGACCTGCCTTGACAGGCCGGGGCCCAACCACTATCTCGCCTGCTCTTCAGCGGAAGTGGCGGAATTGGCAGACGCGCATGATTCAGGTTCATGTGTCCGCAAGGACGTGGAGGTTCGAGTCCTCTCTTCCGCACCCGGCGCGTTGTAGTTGCCACTCGTGTATCTACGAGGACTCGACCTACGGTGTACTCGGCGCCCTTCGGGCGCCTGCGTACTGCGGCTGGAATTCGGCAGCTTCGTGGACTTCGTCCACTCCGCTTTGCCGTATTCCAGTCACACGCGAGTCCTCTTAAGCCGCGCGTGGCGGGGTGCTGGGGTTGCCAGCGTTGGGGGTCTGGGTCTGCATTTTTTTCATAGGGTGGTGCAGGTTGTTTATAGCTGTCGGGGGATTGGGCTGGCTGGTTTTGTTTGATTTCGGGTAGTTAGCGCCGGCGTGACTTCGGTACGGGAGTTGCATCTATAGCGGACGTGGATGGAAATCGTAGAAAACGGCGCGAGGGGCTGACGCTGGTGGAGCTGATGGTCGTCTTGGCGGTCATCGGTGTGCTGGTGAGCGCTGCGCTGCCGAACATCGGCGATGGTTTCGCCGATCGGCGTGTTGCGATGGTGGCACGGGACGTGGCGTCGCTGTTCCAACGTGCACGGTACATGTCGATGGCCTACGGCCGCGCGCACCAGGTGCTTTACGAAAACGACGGGGGCTTCGGCCTCGCCAACGGCAACCCGTATGCGTTCGAGACCCTTCGTGGCACCAGCGGTGGATGCGCGCTGACCAGCTTCGAGAACGCGGGCGGCACGGTGCTCGCCGACATGGACTGCGGCGCCAACTGGCGCTGCGTCGATAACGTGTACCCCGACACCTATGATACGGACCCCGGCGACGCGGATATCATTCGGGTCGACGGGTTCAACAACGCCACGTTTTGCTACGAGGCCGGCTCGAACAACCAGGTGTTCATCGACTCCGTTCTGTTCTCGAACTGGCAGGTCACCGCCGCACAGTCCGGGTATGGGTTCTTGGTCTATCGCGAAGTCGACGGCAATCCGGTGGGCGTCACGCGGAAAGTCTTGATTCCATCCGGGACGGGAACGCCACGGATACTGCGATGAACCAACCCGACACGAACACACAGGCAGGTTTCACTCTCGTCGAGGTCATGATCGCCATCGGCATCATGACCGTTGGCTCGCTGGGCATCCTGGCGATGCACCAGGGTGTCGGTCAGGCAAATCGCGCGGCTCTCGAAATGAACACTGCGCTGGCGATCACCGAACGCTGGGTCGAGCGCGTCGAACGCGATGCGCTCTCCTGGAACGAGCAGGGCCGCAGCAGCAGCTCGCTCCCCGGGACGTACTACCTGTCGGCGCTGGCCCTCACGACCTCGGGGACGGACTGGTTCAGGCCTACGCCGCCGTCGGAGGAAACCTATGATTTTGACTACTTCGGGAATGACCTGAACACTGGCAATGCGAATCCACAGAAGTACTGCACCAACCTACGCGTGAGCTGGCTCCGTGAGGGAAGATCGGCCCGGGTTGACATCCGAACCTTCTGGTACCGCGAGGGGTACATGCCTGGTGGCGCGACGCACCCGAACTGGGTGACTGGTTCCGCGTTTCGAGGCGCGGATTGTGAAGCGGCAACCGCAGACGGCTGGGGTCTCAACACGGCGACGCCCCCGCCAAACATCGACGTGGTGTTCGCATCGACCGTTGTGACCTGGACGAGGAGGGACGGCACGTGAAAAAGAGCGGATTCACTCTCATCGAGCTCATGGTCGCGATGGTCGTGGGGCTCACCGCCATCACCTCGGTCTACAGCCTTGGAGCATCGATGAGCGAGCAATTTTATCAAGAGCAGCGCACGGCGACGTCACAAGGCTCCTCGCGCGCCGCGATCATGGAGCTCCGCCGCGATATCTCGCGAGCCGGTCTCTTCGGCTCGCCGAACGCCAAGCTCGAGGCCCGCTGCGAGACCGGCGATCCCGAGCTCCCTACGCTTGGCGGCGGCACCACCATCATGGGCGCCTTTCAGTACTACCCGAACGCAGACCTGGCGGTCCTCGACCCAGACGGCGACAACGCGGGTCAAGGCGTCCGCGCCGACCGCCTTCGCGTGCTCACCAGCCTCTACCTCACCGACCAGCTCCTCATCGACTCCGTGAGCGCCAATGGGACGACGGTAATTCTGCAAACCGGCAATCAGGCGTACCGCCGGACCTTTGCCTGGGGTCAGGCGGCGGGTCCGTTTACCGGACCCACGCCGAACTACCTCAACGGCAATCTCGGTTGGGAGACCGCCTGGGGTGGCGAGACCGGGAACTGGAATGGCATCGGCCAAAAAGGTGCCCGTGCGTTCCAGACCGGCTCGGTCCTGCACATCGAATCGCCGGCGGGCTATCACTTCTTTCGCACCGTCTTCGGCAAGGCGGACAACGTCCAGAATCAAGTGCGCCTGTCGGTCAGCCCGGCGCTGCCCGTCGCCACGGTCTGTCTTCCAGGAGCCGGCGAGGGCTCGACCGTCGCTCCGCTGCAATGGGTCGAGTACGCGCTCGTCGACGCTTTCCAGTCCGCGTCGCTCGGCGCCGGCTTCATGAATTTCGGATCGATCTTCGACGTCGCCGGCACAAACGCCTCGCTCGTGACCAATTTTGCCAGCGCCGGCGAAGAGGTTCTTCGAGAGAAGCGCAACATCATGCTGGTGCGGCGCATCTTGGATCCGGCGACTGGGAACGAGAGGCCCGAGACCACTCAGGTGCTCGCCGAGTTCGTCAGCAACTTCGAAGTCTCGTTCAGAGTTGACCGCAAATCCGGAACGAATCAGCCGCCGCAGATCGAAACAGAGACGGGCAGCACCGTCATCAACAACAACCCCGAGCGGGTCCGATCAGTTCTCATCAGCTTGGGGATTCGCAGCCCGATCGAGGACCCCTCGATTCCCTTTTCGGCGGTGACCGATGAGAACACGCGCTTCGAGGTGGACCCGGACGAAAAGGGCTCTGCCCGTGTGCGCCACATCCGAATCGAGATTCCGGTGATGAGCGTGGCAAGGAGAAACCTCTGATGAAGCATCCTCGCAAAGAAGAAGGCGCAGTCCTTTTCGTCGTCTTAATGATCGTGATGGTCGGCACCGCGAGCGCGCTGTTCTCGGCCACGACGGTGTCACACGAGGTCCGGGGCACCGGCTTTGCGCGCCAGCAATTGCAAACCCGATACGCCGCCCGCGCCGCCCTCATCGGCGCGATGGAGTGGTTTGACATATTCGGCCCGGAGGCCGTCCGCGACATCGTGCAGACCGCAGGCCCCGCCAACTCCAAGCTCTTTACATGCACGACCAGCCCACCGATCAGCTGCTACCCGGAGCCCCCCTTGGCCGGCAACCGCCGAGCCTACCGGCTCTACCAAGAGCACTTTGAAGCGCTGATCGAGCCCGACGGCAGCGGCCATTTCGAAAACCCGCCGGTTGACGCCGCTGCCGTCTTCGGAGGCGGTTCGGCCTACACCCCGGCGTTCGTGATCGACCTCTACGACGAGCACATCGTCAACAGGCTTCCGCCGGGCGCCGCCGCTCAGGGGGGCACCAAATTCAAGTACATGCGCACGACCATGACGGCTCGCGGTCGCGCGCAGGTAGGCGACGGGACCGTCGACGCCCCAGGAGGGGCTGCAGACGGAGAACGGCAATGGAACGAGACCGGCGCGGACATGCGCGCGTACATCGTCAGCGGGCCATTCATTTCGGGGTCATGATGAGATTTTGGCTACACATCACTTTGCTTGGCTTACTCGTAGCTTCTCTCGGTCCGAGTGCGAAGGTTTCGGCGCAGGGCCCCGACATTCGAAACATCCGGCCGCACGTCATGCTTCTGGTCGACACGTCGGGCTCGATGGAGCGAAAGCCGAACTGCATTTGCTCGACGCCGGCATGCCTGGAGTGCCTGCCCGTCTGCGGAGCAGGCACCTACGAGCAAAACCGATGGTCGGTCGTCGCACAGGCGCTGACCGGTGAGTTCATTCCGTACGAGTGCAATGCTGACCTGCGAATCGGGGGTATCTACACCGGTCAGTACGACGAAGGCTATTTCCTGCCGCACATTCAGCTGCCGCAGGAGATCCCGGCCTATGCCGGCTCGCAGAGCGCGAACGGCGTTCTCGATACCTACATCGAGCGCATCAAGTTCGGCTTGATGACCTTCGACTCGATCGGGACCCTGAACGATCGGCCTCCGCTGGTCAGCCAGGCGGACTTCCTTCTCGCACCATTCCCGGCCGAGTCATCCGGAACCAAGGGGATGTACTCCTACGCGGCGGACAGGCCCTTTTCGTTCCCAGGCGCCCTGACCACCTTCATGCTCAACAGCGGCGCCCGCTCGCCATCGGCGCCGGAAGGCGGCCTGGTCACCGTGGGCGCGGACAGCACCGCATCGATGGCCAACACGAACGCCGCGATTCAGGCGACGGTGCTTGGCGACAGCGGGCTCGGCAAAAATCCTCTGCGGCCCTACGGCGCCACCCCGACGGCCGGGCTCGTCACGGACCTCCGGTACTTTCTTCAGACCGACCCCGACATCCTTCAGAAGACGGCCGATCCAGGTCCTGGCGATCCCTACTACGGCTGCCGCCCGCGAAGCGCCGTGCTCATCACCGACGGTTTCCCCAACGGCGACATGCGCGGCGCCCCGGTCAACTGCCAAGCCTTGGGCAACCCCGTGGGCTTGACCGGCTGTCCCTACGAAGAGGTCGCCGACACGGTGGCCGCGATGGTCTCTTCAGACGATTTGACCAAGTTCTACGTGATTGGCTTCGCGCTCGATGGCGACGCCGCAAAGGTCGCCGCGGTCAAGGCGCTGTTGGACGACATCGCTTCGGTGGGCGACACGACCGAGGCCTTCCTGGTCGCCGATCGCGCCGAGCTGGTCACTGCATTGAGCTTCATTTTCAACGAGCAAAACGCCGGGGCGACGAGCCGAACGGCACCGGTGCTGACCGGGGCTTCACCGGGGCTCTTCGAGTCGGAGTTCATTTCCGGTTTTAATGCCTCCTTGGACTCGACCGACCCCTGGGACGGCGTCTTGGAGCGTCGGCGCATCTTGTGCGTCGATGACGGCGCTGGCTTATTAGTTCCCGAACCGCAAGACGTCGAAGACAAAGATCGCTTCCACGAAGTCCTGAACGGACAGAGCTCGGCACCGTCGGGCGTCGAGCCCTGGGGCGGCTCGTCTTCGAAGGTCAACTTCACCGGTGGCTTCCCGCGAAACCTCTGGACGGTGCTGCCCGATGATCCCGCCGACATCAATTCGCACCTCACGGGCAGCGGAGAGGACAAGCTCACGACCGCGGGCTTGGACCTACCCGGTGTCGGCTTGGCGATCATCGACCAGCGCGTCGGCGAATTCAGTCGGGCCATCGATCCGGAATACCTCTTGGGCGTGGGCAGCACCGACACTGCGTCTCGAGATACGGTGGTCGAATGGGTCCACGGCGCACCGGGTAGCGGGCGTGAAAACGAACGCCTCGGCGACATCTACCATTCGACGCCGGCCATCGTGGGCCCGCTGGTCGATGACATCGATGACAGCTCGTTCAACGACTGGCGTTTGGGCCTGGGGTACCAGTCGAGTCCCGATCCGATCGAAACCGTGCCGAATTGGCAGCTCAGCGAACGTCCGCGCGTGATCTATGCCTCGTCGAACGATGGCGTCATCCATGCGTTCCTCGCCGACGACTACGCGGCGGGGGTCTTCACCGCCGGCAACAACCTCGAAGAGTTTGCCTGTGCCGGCAACAAGGTTGCGGGCACCGAGCTCTGGGGGTTCATCCCACCGATGTTCCTCGACGATCTCGACGACATGCTCGCCGGCGGAAGCAAGCAATGGTACGGCGACGGTAGCATTCAGGTCCGCAACCTCTATGACGTTCGGTCGTTCGCCCCGGGTCAGGGCGGTGCGACAAACGTCTGGCGGACGGTCCTCTTCCTCAGTTTCCGAAACGGTGGCACCGGCATGGTGGCGCTCGACGTGACCAACCCGTGCAAGCCCGAGTTCCTCTGGCAGTTCACCCACCCCAACCTAGGCGACACCTACGGGCAGCCCACTGCCGCGCAGATCTTCGTCGAAGGCGGGGACGACGGAAGCGGCGCACCGGCTTTCCTAGAGAGGCAATCCCGCGGCGTGATCCTCCTTCCAGGCGGACAGGGCGTGGAAAACAGCAGCTCCGTGCCGATTCCCGTGGGCCCTGCACTCCCCCAAGACATGGATGCCCCGAACGGCACCTCGATCACCCCCCGGGCGAGTCGACGCGAGTGGCGAGATGAGTCGACGGTCCCGGCGCAGGTGAGGCACGGCCGGATGCTCTACTTCATCGACCTGGTCACGGGCACGCTGATCGAGAAGCTCGACCAGGACACCTTCCCAGCCCCGCTCACCGGTGCGGTTTCGGTCTACCGAGGCGATACGGGCACGGTGGCAAGCGCCGCGTACACGGTGGACGCCGATGGCGTGCTTTGGCGTGTCGATCTGTCTTCGGTCGAGCCGTCCGACTGGACCGCGGAGGCGCTCCACGACCTGTACTACGACGAGGCTTCGGACGTGGCCGAGCCGACGTTTTACCCGCTTGCGCTCACGAGCGACCCGAAGGGCAAAGTCGTGATCCTGACCGGAACCGGCAACATCGATGTGCTCGACGATTCAACCGCCATCAATAAGGTGGTCTCGGTCACCGAGGAGATCACCTTCGACGTCGTTGGCAGGGTCGACAGCCTCGCGGGCCGGCTGAACTGGGAGATCGAGCTGAATCCGGGTGAGCAGATGACCGGGCCGGTCGAGCTCTTTGGCGGTCAGGTGTTCTTCGGGTCGTTCAAGTCCGCGAACGGCACTGCAATCGACGCCTGTCCGTTCGGCGGGAGCCGCATTTTCGGACTGAACTACTTGGATGACCCGACGAGCCCGGGAACCCGGGTTCCCCTCCTCGAAGATAGCCTCTCGAATCCGACGTTCGTTCTCGATCAGAACGACCTCCCCCAGCTCGAGAACGCCTTGCTCGTCGGTCTGCAGGTCGCCCAGGCACCCGTCTGCGTCACCAAGCAGAACATCCCCATCACCGATCCATTCGACGGCACCTCGGGTACCCTCGCCATGCCGGTCGCGACGAGCGGCCGCGAATTCAAGCTGATGGGCCATCTCAGCGGCTCGGCTGCAATCCCGGTGAACCAACTGGCGATCAACATACTCGAGCAGGGAATTCAGGCGCCCGAAGCCTTTACCGTGGTCTCGGGGATGGCCGACACTCTGGAATGATCGGTGGCACAGTGATACCTCGTAGACCGATGCACGGTTCACCGCTTCTCGTTCTCGCTCTGGCGCTCGCCGGCTGCAACTCGAAACCCGCGCACGAGGCGCAGAGCGGCGGTGTCGAAGCGTTGCAAGAGCAGCAGAAGCCCGAAGCTGCAAAGCGCGCCGCGAGCCCCCGCCGCTTCGATGCAGAGGGACGTCTTCTCCCGTCGGACGACTACATCGTAGGCATCCGCCTTCCGAGAGGCGCCGAGCTCTCCCGTGAAGACGGGCTGCTGCACGTGTACCGAATCCGCGCCCCTATCAAAAAGGTGCTGGCCTATATTGGACCCATGATGGTCACGGGCAGCGTGGAGCGCCGCGGCAAGGGTGCGGTTTACAAGCGAGCGAGCGTTCGCGGCGCCGAAGTCAACCCGACCAAGGTCGACGTCTCGATTCTCGAGGTCGGCAGCAACACGACGCGAGTCTCGATCATGGAGCTTCCACCCCCGCCTCCGCGCGAGCAGGTGCCGAGCGCCAATCGGACCAAGGCGGCGGCCCAAGAGTCATTCCGCATGCTCGACTAGGGCACGCGTAACCGGTCAAGGGTCTCGATAGGCTGCGAAGGTGCATTGGACCGTCCCGGCGGCCAGCGACTCGGTCGCAGCCATGCTGGTCGAGACCCGTCCCGGATTGTCCATGCGCCCGAGGCGATCGACCAGCTGTGCAACCCGTCGCGACCAGCCCCGGCTGCTCAGCTCGGGGACCGCGACCTGGCAGGCCACCGGACCATGCGGAAAGGCCTCTAGCAGCCCGATGAAGCGCCGGACGGTCGCACTCGACACCTGCCCATTGGGCGAAAAGAAGCGCCCGGACCGAATCAGGACGGCGCTCCCGGATCGATCGGCAGCAAAGCCCGCAACCGACGCCGTTTCGACGAGCGCCGTCGAGGCTCCAGGGCGTGGCTCAGGCCAGTCTGCGCGCGTTCGTCCGATCAGAATTTCGCTCTCGACCAGGAGCGACTCCGCAACTCGAGCGGCGTTGGGGCGCTTGCGTGCCACCAGGTCCGCACGTTCGCCAAGTGGCAGGAGTTGTTCGTCGGTCGCGCCGAGTGCTTCTGCAAGCGCCAGGTTGAGTCGCACCCGAGCCAGCACCGCATCGAGCGTCGCGTCGCTGACGGTCGTTGACTCGTTCAATGCCGCAAGCCGCTCTGCTTCGCGAAGCGCGACCGCGTTGGCCTCATGGCGAGAGATATCCCGGGCGACGGCCGCAGCGGCCTGTTGATCGCGAGCAAGCTGCTTTGCCCAATGCTCTTCCTGGCCCTGAAACTCTGCGCGACGACGATCCAACTGCACCCGCTCGGATTCCACGATTGCCGCGGCGAGCCACAAACGCGACTCTGTCCGATAGTCATCTACCGCGGGCTCGTCCTTTTGCCGCTCGGCTTCGAGTGCATGGGCCGATGCCAACTCTGCCTGTCCGTAGAGGTCCGGAGCGTGCTCGCGCGCCAGGTCGGCCTCCGGCGTGGAAAAGAGCACATCCGAGGTTCGGGCGCCCTGCGACCCCGCGCAGGCCCCGATCGCGGCACAGAGCAGGACGAGCGTCGGGCGCGAAATCATGGTCGCTCTGCGCTCCGTGCCAGCGATGCGCGATCGCGCATGAGAGCCTCGAGCACGCGTCGCTGGGCGTTGGCGCGTTCCCGGATCGAGCTGAGGCGGCGCTGAGTCGCGAAGAGCTCGGCCTGAGCGCTGCGACGAGCGAGCTGCCGGTCCGCCAAGCGCAAAGCCGAATCGGCGATCCTTCGCGCCCGCGCAGCTGCGCTCGAATCTTCCGGCGAGCTCGAAGCGCGCAGCAACGCACGACGGGCTTGCTCGAGCGCGCCTTTGGCGTACTTGGCGTCGTCGCGCGCCTCGAGGTCGGCAAGTCGGTGTTCGAGCCTCGCGGCCGGCGAATCGGGATCGACCACATCGGCCAAGCCGGACGGAACGGGAAGGCCGACGACGAGCCCGAGCAGAAGGAAACCGGCGCTCAGGAGGCGCGCCGAGCTCGACTCACTGATACGAGAAGCGAAACTCGTAATCGCAAATGCGATAGACGTCGCCTTCTTCGATGCGCTTGGATTCGACACGTTGACCCGCGAACTCGATTCCATTCGTGCTGCCCAAGTCCTTCATGAAGTACGCACCGTCATGAAACACGACCGCTGCATGCTTGCGCGAAATGTTACCATCGCGAATCGCGAGATCGGTAGTTCGCACGCCCCGCCCGATGATGAACTCGTCTTTCTCGACGGGAATCGACTCGCCGTTGAACTGAAGCATCAGGACTCGGCGGCTCGCCAGGTCCGACGGTCGGCGACCGGGAAGGGGTGGCGGCACGGTCACCGCTTGAAGCGGATTGACTGCTGGCTGCACAGTCGGCCGGCGGGATGGCACGGGCGTCAACATGGGCCGCGACCGAGAATCGACCGTCGGAGCGGCCATGGATGACGCACCTGCCAGCGCAGAGCCCAAGAGATCCTGAGATTCCTCGCCGACGGATGTGACCGTCTGCTCGCGCGCACGCGCGTACTCGCGCATGGCCTCGTTGATCAGATAGTCGACCGAGCACTGATGCTCCTCGCTGAGGCGATCGAAGATCTCGAAAAGATAGTCGCGGCACTGAAAGGCTCGCACCGTTTTCCTGTCGCCTTGATCAGCCATCGCTTCGACTACTCACTTTTTGCCACCTTGCTCACGGGTCCGAAGTGCTTTGATGGACGCATCGGCAACTTGACCGACCCTCTTCACAGGAGGATTCAGCTCCGACCAACCCTGCCCCGTGACTGCGCCATCATCCGACATCAACTGCTGCATCGCGGGGACGTCTGCTTCCCCGCCTCTGCGTTCAAGATAGCGCAATGCAAGCACGCGATTCCACCACTGTGGCGAATTGAGCAGAGCCATGACGGTAGATGTAGGCGGAGGTGTCATCTGGCTCATCCTGGTCGCGTAGCCTTCGAGCTCTTCGGGCTCGTATTGGATTCCGGCAGATGATGGTAATCGTTCGGAAAATGGTTCGATCGTCGAGGAGCCCCCGAGGGAGAGGACCAGCTCGCCTGCACGCCAGCGCAGGCGCTTGGCAAGCTTGTCCGAGGCTGTGCACGAGCTCGCCGTACATCCCACGCGCTCGACGAGGGGCCAAAGCCGGGGGATCGCGTCACGGCTACGAATGTCCCCGACGCGATCGAAGGCATAGTCGCGGACTTCGACCGGATTGCTCGAATCGAGCGCAATCGATAGCAGGCGATTGAGGTGCGCACGGGTCACGTGCCCTTCGAGAGCCTTGAGCGCCGTGGCTCTCCGTGCGTTGAGGCGCTCGACCCAGGCGGTGGGATCATCCGCTCCAGCCTTCGTGTCGGCGATGGCGAGCAGCCGGCTCGAAACCAGCGCTTGCTCGCCAAGGTGCTGCATGGCCGGGAGCGCGCCCTGGTTGATGTAGTTCTCCCGATTGTAGAGGGCCAGCGATGACACGCGCGCTGGGTCGACCTGCTCTCCGGAAGCTTTGAGCGACTCGCGAATCTGAACGGAAAGCCACTTCACGAAAGCCGGCTGCTCCATGGCTTTTTCGATGGTCACCAGGCGCGCCCCCGCGCGTTTCCTGGTTTGTTCGTC
Source organism: uncultured delta proteobacterium (assembly GCA_963712235.1). Taxonomy (GTDB): domain Bacteria; phylum Myxococcota_A; class Polyangia; order Polyangiales; family Houyiibacteriaceae; genus SG8-38. Next base: position 532,062 of record CAVQHC010000006.1, on the reverse strand, counting down.
GCCGTCTTCCCCGATGATTTCGGCAATTTTGATCATCGCCTGCGGCGGCATTTTTTCGTGGAGCGCATCAACCAGCATGCCTGCCGCCTCGGCGCCAAGGGCGCGTGTCACCTGCTCGGCGCTGTAGTCCCCCGCTAGGCTGCGACCTTCGAAGTCGGCGGAGTACCAGCCTACGACCGCACGAATGAGCTCATTCCGGGAGCTCTCGGGCGCATACGGAATCACCATGTAGGCCGCGTCCTTCGCGCGCACCTGAATCGGATCAGGCGCTGGAGCGTCCAGGTCGGGCTCGGTCGACAGAAGCGCTTGGAGGCGCGGAATCATTCCACCAACGATGGTTTCGCTCGTCGTCCGATCCTGACGCTGTAGCTCGTCGAATGCTTTGGACAGAATCGAAAGCGCGTCGATGTCGTTGCGATCCATCTCGACGATCGCGAGCGCCGCTTGTGTCCGAAGCTCAGAGCTGTACCGGTCGCTGCCGATGACCGCGCGAAGCCGGGTCGGCCCTTTGACGGTTTCTTTCCATTGCTGGACGTCGTCGCTATCTACCTTGCAGCCTGCCAGCAGGAGGCCGACGACCGAGCAAAGAACCACGAGCTTTGTCGTCCAACCCATCCGACTAGCGAAATCATCCCCCCCGAGCATGCAACCCGGCAAGATAATAGAGGATTCCGCCCGGCTTTCAAGAAGCTCGGAGAGCCGTGATTTCTTGACCAACCAAGGCGCGCGCGCATAGCCTGCAGGTGTAGGAGGCCTCTTACTTGAGCGCACATGAAACCACCTCTTCGGGCGACCTGGTGGCGCCGGAGGGCAGGCGGCAGGATGTTTTTGCGATCCTCGCCCTGACGGCCACCGTCCTGCTGACTCTGTCACTCGTCTCCTACGACGCCCGAAACGGCGCGGCGAACTTGGTGGGCCCGGTTGGCCACCGGTTTGCGCGCGCCCTCATGTTGGCCTTCGGCCTGGTCGCCTGGATCTTGCCGCTCGAGGGCGGGCTGCTGACGTGGCGCCTGTTTCGCAGGCGATCCGCGATGCTCGGGCTGGCCACGATCGCCTCGACGCTCGTGCTGGTCGTGATGGGCGCGGCGCTCGGGCACCTGCTGATCGAACCGCAAGCGTTTTGGGGGGCATCACCAGGAGGGGCAGTCGGGGAGCTCCTTGGAGAGGTTCTTCGTTCCTTGCTTGGGTTCTACGGAACCGTGATCATCGGCTTCGCGATCCTTGGAACGTCCGTCATTTTGCGGACCCCTTGGACGCTTGAACAGGCGGCGCGAGCGGTTGCGCGGCTCGGCCATGCCGCATGGGCGAAGGTTCGGGGGATCTTCGCGGCGCTGCGCGAGGCCTGGGCCGAGGCGCGCGAGATCCACGACGAAGAGATCCGCGCAAGTCAGCCCCGGATCATGGGGATGCACTACGACCGCGAGGAAATGGAGAGCGCCCCGGTTCCAACGGTCGTGTCGGCGTCACCGATTGCAAACACGTCAAAGCCCAAGCCAAGCTCCGCGACGGGCCCGACGATCGTCGCGCCCAAAGAAACCAAGCAAAAACCCTTGGAAATCTCCACGCGTCCAAAGCAAAGCCACCGGGACTTCCGCCTGCCGCCGACCAACCTCCTGGACGAACCGGATGCATCCGAAATCCACGTCGATGCCGACGCGCTTCGCGAAAACGCAGAGTTGCTGACCGAGAAGCTCGCAGCCTACGGCGTCCGGGGGCGCGTCGACGAGATCCACCCCGGTCCGGTCGTGACGATGTACGAGTTCGAGCCGCAGAGCGGCACCAAGGTCTCCAAGATCGCCGGCTTGGCCGATGATCTCGCGATGGCCCTGGCCGCCCAGAAAGTTCGCATCGTGGCCCCAATCGCGGGCAAGGCACGGGTGGGCTTCGAGCTTCCGAACGATCTGCGGCAGACCGTTCACCTGCGCGAAATCATCGAAGACCGACGCTGGGAGCTGCAGGGCGGGGCGCTTCCGATGGCGCTCGGCAAAGACATTGCCGGGCAGCCCGTCTACGTCGACCTCGCTCGAATGCCTCACTTGCTCGTCGCCGGCGCCACCGGGTCCGGTAAGAGCGTCGCGCTCAACGTGATGCTGACCTCGATCCTCGCAAAGAAGACGCCGGAAGAGGTTCGAATGCTGATGATCGACCCAAAGGTCGTCGAGCTACAGGTCTTCGACGGGATTCCGCACATGCTGCTACCGGTCGTGACCGACATGAAGAAGGCCGCGTTGGCACTTCGCTGGGCGGTCGACGAGATGGAGCGGCGCTACCAGGTGTTCGCCGACGCGGGCACCCGAAACATCGACACCTACAACCGCCGGGTTGATCGCGTGCTGCGCGGCGACCTTCCGGTCGAGAAGTTCATGCCCAAGCGAAAGGGCAAGGTAAGCGCCCAAGACGCAGACGGCCGCGAGATTCTCCTCGACCCTGCGGACGGCGAAGCCGCAGACGCCGAGCGCTTCGAGCCCGAGAAACTGCCGTCGGTGGTGGTCGTCGTCGACGAGTTTGCCGATCTGATGATGGTTGCCGCCAAGGACGTCGAAGCCTGCATCGCCCGCCTCGCGCAGAAAGCGAGAGCCGCCGGCATCCACGTGATCCTGGCCACCCAGCGACCCAGCGTCGACGTCATCACCGGCATGATCAAGGCCAATTTTCCAGCACGGATCGCGTTCAAAGTCGCGCAGCGCCAAGATTCGATGACCATTCTCGGCCGCTCGGGCGCCGAGCATCTGCTCGGCATGGGCGACATGCTGATGATCCCGCCCGGCTCCGGCGATCTACACCGCGTGCACGCCGCCTACGTCAGCGAAGACGAAGTGAAGTCGGTGTGCGACTTCCTGCGCGAGCAGGGCGAACCCGAATACCAGCAAGAGATCCTGAAACCTCGCGAAGACGATGGCTTCGGCAGCGAGAGCGACGACCCGCTTTACGACAAAGCCGTCGCGGTGGTCGCCAACGCGGGCTACTGCTCGATCAGCCACGTCCAGCGTCAGTTGAGCGTCGGCTACAACAAGGCGGCAAAGCTCGTGGAACAAATGGAACAGCAAGGCGTCGTCGGGCCGCCAAGCTCGAAAGCGGGCGGACGAAGAGAAGTCCTCGTCGGACCGATGTAGCGCGATCGAACCGGGTCGCGGAAAAAACGCGTCACGGGGTTCCGCCGAACGGCTCGGCTTGCAAGGGTGGTCGGATGCACTTGGGGGCCTGGACCACGCAAGCCTCGCCTCGGAACTCGCGCCAATCTGGGGTGGTTGCTGTCTTGCAGATTGTCACTCGTTACGTCGACTCCACCCCATGACGGGTTTTCTCCGCGCCCCTCCATACGGAGACAGGGCGAACCCGGCTTCCCAATGGCAGGCGGTAGCGCGAGCCCGAAGGGCGAAGCTTGGCGCGAAGCGCCGGCAAGGCGGAGCGCAGCGACCGCCGCGCCAGGGAGGACTCACGGGTGGGGGTAGGCGCTCGTGTGGGGGCGGTGGGGCGGGACCAACCAACCGCCGAAGGCGTCCGAGTGGGGCGGTTCAATCAAACCTCAGCACGCAACCAATCCAACGCCCCGCCTCCAAGCGCCCGCGGCATTGCAAGTTGAACGCTGACGCCCGCCCCACCGGCCACCTTTGCAAGGCGCCCCGTCCGTCGAACCCCCACAGTGCGTTCACAGCGCCCCGGTTGGCGCTTCTTCCTAGCGCATCGCAAAGTTCACCTAATGTCCAGCGACGACGAGCTGATCGCCCTCGATCGGGCGCACCTTTGGCGCCCTTACACGTCGAGTGACGATCACGAAAGGCGTCCGCTCTTCGTCGTCGATCGGGCCGAGGGGCCCTGGTTGATCGCCGCCGACGGTCGGCGCGTGCTCGATGCGAGCGGGTCGTGGTGGTGCAACAATCTCGGGCACGGGCATCCGCGTCTTCGCGCGGCGATCGCCCGGCAATCCGAGCGAATGATGCACTGCACTCTGGCGGCTGTGACGCACGAGCCGGCCGCGCGGCTTTCCGCCGAGCTTGCGGCCATCGCCCCGAGCGGGCTCGACCGCGTCTTTTACAGCGACAACGGCTCGACCGCAGTCGAGGTCGCACTGAAAATGGCGTTTCAGTACTGGCAGCAAAACGGTCGACCGGAACGCACGAGGTTTCTGGCCCTACCCGACGCCTACCATGGCGACACCTTGGGAGCGATGAGCGCAGGCGCCGTCGACGCCTTCAGTGCGGTGTTTCGCCCGATTCTCTTCGATGTCGGACGGCCCGCCGAACCGGTGGAGCAGCAATGGGAACCGGTGTTTGAACATCTGTTCGAGCTCCTGCGCAGGGACGCCGATCGGATCGCAGCCGTGATCGTCGAACCGCTGGTTCAAGGCGCGGCCGGCATGCGGATGTACCCGGCCGAGCTTCTCGCTGCGCTTCGAAAAGAGACCGAGCGAGCGGACACCTTCTTGATCGCCGACGAGGTGTTCACCGGCTTTGGCAGAGCCGGCCCCATGTGGGCATGCGATGCGGCCGGCATCGCGCCGGACCTGCTGTGTACGGCAAAGGGCCTCTCTGGCGGCGTTTTACCGTTTGCTGCTACCTTGGCGAGCGGTCGCATCTACGACGGTTTTCGCGGAGACAAGAGCCGCGCGCTCATGCACGGACACACCTTTTGCGGCAATCCACTCGGCGCAGCGGTCGCGCGGGAAGTCCTGGCGATCTATCGTGAAGAGCGAATTGTGGAGCTCGCCAAGCCCAAAGCGGCACGGCTCGCCGCTCGCATCCAGGAGATGAACGAGGTCGTCGGCGTCTCCGCGTCGCGCACTCAGGGGATGTGCGCTGCCTTCGAGGTCGGAGCTCGCGGCTACATGGGCACGGTCGGCTGGGAGATCTCCGAGGCCGCGCTCGAGCTCGGCGCCCATCTCCGCCCTCTTGGAAACACGGTCTATCTGGTTCCAGCGCTCAACATCGAGGACGCCGACCTCGAGCGCTTGCTCGACATCGTGCGCGAATCGACCGAACGCGTGCTACGAAGCGCCGGGTGACCGAGAGCACCTCCCAGAGCTCGAGCCCGAGGCCTCGCCACCAGGCGTACGGCCTCGCGATGCTTGGCGGCACGTTCTATTTCCTGGGTTGGGCCGGATTCGGGCTCTGGCCGCTGTCTCTGGTCTGCCTGGTTCCACTCTGGGGCGCGCTCGAGCTCGGCCTCGGGCGATCCTGGCGTCACAGCCTCGCGGTCGGTTGGCTCTACGGCACCGTGACCTGCGCGGGGGGCTACCACTGGCTCGTCGAGTTTCTCGACGTGTTCTCTGGCTACGGGTATGCGGCAAGCGCCCTGTTCTGGTTGCTGTTCTCCGCCTATCTCGGATTCAACTTCGCCGTCTACGGGCTGGTCTACCGCGCGCTTCGAAATCGTGGCTGGAGCACGAGCTTCGTCGCGATCCCGACGCTCCTACTCATCGAGTGGCTCTACCCGTCCCTTTTCCCAACCTATCTCTCCAACAGCCTTTTCGCTCAGACCGCGTTCGTCCAAATCGCAGACCTCGGTGGTCCCATGCTTGTCACGGTCGTGATGGCCTTGGTCAACCTGTCGGTATACGAGGCCTGGCGTTGGAGGGGTGCACGCCGAACCGCTCCCAAAGCGCTTTGGGGCCTGACGATCGCGGCGATCGCCTTGACCACGATCTACGGAATGGTCCGCATCGCTCAGGTCGAAGCAAAGCTCGAGGGGGCACCCGTCCTTCGCATCGGGATCGTGCAAGTGAACATGGGCATCTTCGAGAAGCGCAGCGAAGCCAACGAAGGTCATCGTCGCCACCTCGAACAAAGCCGCCAGCTGGAAGCGGAGGGCGCGCTCGATCTCTTGATCTGGCCCGAGTCAGCGTTCGTCGACGGACTTCCACACAGGGTGCCGGTTTCGGCAGATCTCGTGCGCGATGACTTGAAATCGCCGCTTCTCTTCGGAGGCGTTTCGCTGGAGCGAATTGACGGCAAGCGCAAGATCTACAACACGGTCTTCTTGACCGATGACGGGGGCACGGTGCGCTCGACGTACGACAAGACGTACCTGCTGATGTTTGGGGAGTACCTTCCCTTCGGCGACATCTTCCCAATCCTATACGACCTCTCCCCGAACAGCGGGCGCTTCAGCGCCGGCACCCACGTCCGCCCGCTGACCTTGGGGCCTTGGCGAATCTCGACGCCCGTTTGCTACGAAGACGTCCTGGCGCGCTTTACCCGAAAGATGGTGCGCGAAGCCAAGCCTCACGTGCTCATCAACTTGACCAACGACGCCTGGTTCGGCGACAGCCAGGAGCCTTGGATCCACTTGGTGCTGTCACGGTATCGCGCCATCGAGCATCGGCGCTACCTCGTGCGTTCCACCAACAGCGGCATCAGCGCAGTCATCGATCCACTTGGCCGCGTCGTCGCTCAAACCGGTCTCCTCACTCGCGAGAATGTTCGATACGACGTCCACATGCTCGAAGGACAGACCGTTTACGGGCGCGTCGGTGACTGGCCGGGCTGGCTCGGGCTCGCAGCCCTCTTGTTCATGTTCATTCGCCGACGAGACGGGGTGCGATGAGCAGCCGGTAGCTGCCGTCTTCTCCCGACACGGCCTCGGCGACCTGAAGAGGACGCGTTCCGCCGCTGCTTTGATTGAAGAAGTAGCCGCGCACGAGCGCGTTCGGCACGATTTCGCCGTTGCTGGATCGAATGACTCCGCCGACAGCGATCGGAGGCTCGAAGCGATACGCTCTTTGGAGGTCGCCTTCATCGAGGCTCGTCCGCACCTCCGGCTCGACCAGCCAGCCGAAACCCGATTCCGCGGGCAACTTGACTTGCAAGTCGTACAGGCCGATGTCGACGCTCATCGCAAAGTCGCCGAGATAGTCCGACACCACCTCTTGCGACCTATGAACGGAGCTAGGGTCCGCCGACGGCCGGGCGCGCGCGAGAACCGTTACCCCTGGCGCCGCTTCGTCGCGAAACGTCGATACCGTTCCTGAAAGGCCGATCTGCGACGGGACCACCAAAACGCCGATCTCCGTTCCCTCTTCACCCACAGCGGCCGCATCGTAGTGGATACCCCAATTGTTCGCGATGTCTTCGGGAGGCGTGACCGTGATCGAATAGAAACCGGTCAACAGCTCGGCGCCGAAGCCGCCGTCTTCGCTCGTGGTCGCAGACCCGCTGAAGCTGCCCTCGAGCCCGAGCTGAACCCCGCCAAAGATTTTCGTCGATAGGAATCGCACGGTAGCCCCTGGCACCGCCCTGCCGATCTTGTCACGTACGCTACCAGAGACTTGAACCGGAGCGAGTCGTGGAATGTAGATGAGCTTGTCGACCGGGTTGTCCACGAACAGCAAATCCGGGTCGACGGACACCGCCGGGAATGGAGCGCGTCCAGCGCTCGAGGTGATGCGAATCAAATAGTCAGACGCGTCATTGCTGACTCGAATGGCAAATCGGCCGCCGACGTCGGTCTCCGCTATCGATGAAACGACGCGACCGGTCTGTTTGTCGATGGCCCGGACCTGCAGCCCCGCCTCGGGTAGATCGAGCTGGTCTTCGTTGTCGCGGCTGTAGACCGCTGCGCGGAGTGTGCAGCCGATGTCGCGGCTGATCGTACAGTCGTCGGCAAGGCCGACAGGAAAAGAGATGTCGATGCGAAAGGGCTCGCTTGGATCACCTTCCGCGATCGGAAACAGCAAGTAAAGCGGAGGCAGGCTCCGAATTGCAGGCGCGGGCTCCTGCGCGGGCACCATGACCATGTCGCTGCTCGGCAAGACGACCAGCTCATAGGTTTCGCCGGCCACCAGGACGGTGCTGAAGTCGTTGCCCTCCGATCCGTTTGCGGCTGACACGTCGCGAAACGTGTCCACCTCGATTGCGAACGGCGCGAGAGGAGCGAGAGCCTCCTCCATCCGGCGAACAAATCGAAGCGTCGCAGGCACCGGTGAGCCGTTCCAGCGAACGGTCCCGACGACTTGGCGGGTCGCGGGCAATAGGAGGTCGCGGCTCGTCGAGCCCGATGATGGTGCTGCGGCAAACGCCCAGCTCGCCGGTGTGGCAACCTGAGCTTCCGTCGCCCCGCGCACGACCTCGATCGCAAGGGCCACCGAAGCGCCGGAATCATCGATGCAGATGTTTTCGTCGCAGATTCCCTGCGGGCAGCTCGCGACACCGGCGCACGAGTTGTCGATCGTTGCGACCGTCGCTGAGTCGAAGCTGCAGCCGGCGAACCCGATCAGCGCCAAGAGCGGCCAAGGCCTCATCGGCACTCCTGGAGAATGACGGGGTTGTCGACGTCGGTTACGCGAACCCACCAGGTCGCATCATCGAAATCGCCCTCTTCAGCTGGACGGCGCGGTTCGACGAAGCTGTCGAACTCTCCAACGACGACGAGCTCGATTCGGTGGCATTCGCCGGCTGAGAGCAGATCGTAGGGAACGAACAACTCCGTCGGCCGCTCGAGGAAGCCCGAGGGCGCGATTTCGCCGCTGGTGAACGGAACGTCGGGCGCTGGAGGCGAATCGAGAAACAGCCGATAATCGAGCGTCTGATCGAAGTTTGGGTCGCGGACGATGATCTGGAGCGGCATCTCCGGGGTCTCGACGGCATCGTCGAGGTTGATTTCCCCAATACGGTTGAGCGGAAACTCGGCGGTTTGCTCGCTCACGATCGAGGGCGGGAAGCTCTGCGCGGGGTCAAACTCGACGGGACTTGTTGCTATGCATCCGCCAGTCGAGGCGATCGACCACGCCGCTACGCATGTTGCAAAGTAAAGCATCCCAGAAAATTTAGAAGCAAAGGCCATGCCGCGGTTCCGAACCCGAAAAACCTTGGGCTTTTATCAGTGTCACATGATTTTCGGGGCGTACCTATGACATTAATGTCAGCCCTCTGCAGCTCCGCCAGGGACAGGAGCGTCGGGCTCGCGCTCGAGATATCGAAAGACGGTCCTCGGATCGACACCCAAATCTCGAGCCGTTCGCGTGCGATTTCCACCGTTTCGCTCGAGGACTTCGAGAATGTACGCGCGGGTGAACTCCTCGCGGGCTTGCGTGAGCGGAATGACTGCGCGCTGCTGATCGCCACCCAAGTCTAGGTCGTCCGGACCGATTAGCGTCTTGTCCGCAAGCACGATCGCCTTCTTGATGCGGTTCTCCAACTGACGGACGTTCCCGGGCCAGTCGTAGTTGTGCATGGCCTCGAGAGCTCTGGGAGTGAAGCCGTTCACCGTCGCACCGAATTCTGCGGCGTACTTGCGAAGCAAGAACTTAGCAAGGATCGTGATGTCGTCTCCCCGCTCTCGAAGCGGCGGCAGATGAAGGTTCACCACGTTCAAGCGATAGTAGAGATCTTCACGAAACGTCGCCTCTTTGATCGACGCTTCGAGATCGCGATTGGTCGCCGCGAGAACTCGAATGTCCACCGACTGCGGCTTCGTGTCGCCAACTTTGACCACGACGCGTTCCTGAAGCGCCCGCAGCAGCTTCACCTGAAGCGCTAGCGGCATCTCGCCGATCTCATCGAGGAAGAGGGTCCCTCCGTCTGCGGCCTGAAAGCTGCCTTGCCGCGTCGACACCGCACCGGTGAACGCACCGCGCACGTGGCCAAAGAGCTCTGACTCCATCAGATTTTCTGGGATGGCCCCACAATTGACGACGATGAACGGGCCTTCGGCACGATTGGAGCGGCGATGCAGCTCGCGCGCAATTAGCTCTTTGCCTGTGCCGGTCTCGCCGGTGATCAGGACATTGATGTCGGCCGGCGCCACTTTCTCCACTCGCCGAAACACCTCTTGCAAGCTCGGACAGCTCCCGATGATCCCCCCGAACTTCTGCGACTCCAACTGCTCGGCGATGCGATCGCGATCGGTAGTGAGCTGATTGAGCAGAATCGCATTTTGCAGGATGAGTGACGCCTGGCCCGCGAACACCGTGAGTACCTCGAGGCTCGTTTGTTCAAAGAGGTTCACCACGTTGTCGTTGCCCACGTAGATCAAACCGAGGAGCTGACCCTGCGCAATCAAAGGCGCAACCATGACGGAGCTCAGCTGCAGGTCCATCACGCTTTCGCTCGAATTGAACATGGTGTCGTTGACGGCGTCGCTCACGATCAGTGGTTGGCGCGTGTCGATACAGCGGCGAAGAATGCTGTCTGAAAGCTGCGTCACAGCATCCGGAATCGTCTCTCGGTCGACGTTGCGCGCGGCGGCTATCTCCGGGTCCCCGTCACGAAGCAAGATGACGAAGCCCTTATTCGCGTGAACGACGTCGATGACGGCATCGAGCAGCGCTTCGATCTGGTCTGGGATGGCCCGTATCTCGAGCAGTCGGCGATTGAAATCGCTCAGCTTCATCATCCCCTCGATTTCAGAGGTCTGAGAGGCCCTGCCCTCGACGTCCGGATCGCGCGAGCTGCCCTCGTCATAGAGTGAGAACACCAGCTCGACGTCTCCGAGCGTGAGCTTGTCATTGTGGAAAATCTTCGATTTCTTCTTTCGCTTGCCGTTGACCTGGAACGTCGCTCCCGGGTCGACTGGCGCTACTGCGAAGTCCCGTCCATCGAATACCAGCTGCGCGTGGTGCGCTTTGAGTGCCGCGGAATCGATCGAAATGTCGTTAGCCCCGGCCCGTCCGATGGACGTCACGCGCTTGTAGATCCCAAACACACGGGGCCGGCCCTGCTGCACCATCCACTTGAGGCTCGGCATAGGGTCAGTACTGTACCAGACCGCAAATTGCGTGTCACCGCTGGGCTTCGATACGCGAGGAGCCCAACGGCCCAGGCGTGACGACGATTATACATTCATTCACGCCGATGAGAACCCCAAAAGGGGGAATCCGTAAAACGACATACAAGCGATCGGTTTATCACCCCTTGCGGACTAGCTTTTCGTCGCGCGGCTCGGCACTCTTAAATCTCGATGGGGCATGCAAGGACACAAAGGGATCGACGCTCGAATCACAGGGTCGACCTGGAGGGCCGCGCCATCTTGTTTCAACGAGGCGATCGCGTCGGGCAGTACACGCTCGAAAACATCTCTGCTGGAGGTGCGATGGTATCGGGCGATCGCAATCTGCGGCCGGGCCATCTCGTGCACCTCTTGATCGATCTCGATACCGGCGAGGAGACGATGAGTTTGACCGGCTCCGTTCGTCGTGCTCGCGGCAACAACGGTGGCGTCGCCTTGGCGATCGCTTTCCCCATCTTGTCGGCAGACCAAGAAGATGCGATCCACAACGCCGTCTTGCGGGCGCTCGTGCGGCGCGATGCGATTGCGGCGCAGCTTCCACTCCTGGTGTTCGAACCTCGACGTCGCGTACGCGAAGAAATCGAAGCCGAGATCCGAAGCTTTGGCTTTCCCGTAGCCGGTGTCTGTTCTCTCGCTGAAGCGGTTCGCGAGTTGGAAAGCGAAGAGACCGATTACAGCGGCCTGATCATTCACTCGGCCACACACGACGCCCCTTCGATGGACGTGATCGAGTTTTTCACGAAGTCCGACGACCTCCGAACGATTATTCTGCCTGAGCCGAACGGTGAGCTACACGAGCGAGCCAAACGCTTGGCGAAGCTGCCGCAGGTCCGAGTGCCGCGAGTCTGGAGCCGCGCTGAGCTGCGGCGCGCCCTGACGAACTAGCCTCGGTCGAAGGGAACGACTTCAAGCGATTTCACGCCGGGCAAGCGCTCGAACGCGCCGGCTACCTCGTTTGCCGTGGCAACGACGACGATGCTGAGGTCCCGGGTTGAAATCCGGGTGCGCGTGGATTCGTTGGCCTCTTGAAGGCTGACGCGGGCCACGAGCTCGTCGTACTTCTCGACGTAGCTCCGAGGAATGCCCAGGAGCTCGACATCGAGGCGAGATTCCAGACGCTTGGAAGGCGTGTCGCGATCGAAGCAGTGGCTGTTGATCAAGTAGCGCTGGGCGAAGCTGAGCTGGGCCTTCTTGATTCCGCGATCGACCCAGCGTTCGAGCAAGTCCAGTTGCAGCGCTGCGCAATCCGCCGAGTATTCCGAAGCCGGCGCCGTAGTCATATACCAGGCTTCTCTTTGCTTTGCGTGAAGCAACCGGCTGTATGCGGAGTAGCTCCAGCCGCGGACTGCGCGAACCTCTTGCATGAGCGGACCGCTGAAGGTGCCGCCAAACGCCGTGTTGGAGACGAGGAGCGGAAAGAGGTTGCGGTCGCGCGTGCGCGAACCGAGGGTGCCGATGAAGAGTTGAGTCTGGGCTCGCTCTGGCTTGTCGACGATGATCACATGGCGGCCAGGGCGTGTTTTGGTGGCTGGAACGATCGAGTCCTTCTGCTTGTGTCGCTTACTGCTTGGGAAGTACGACGAAACCAACACGCGCGCCTCGTTATCGGTCACGTCACCTGAGACTCCGACCAGGAAAGCTCCCTTCGCGATGTTTCGCCCGTAGAAGCCCTCGACCTGCTGTAGGCCGATGCGCGCAAGGCTGTCCGCCGTCCCGCTCTGAGCGCGGGCGTACGGGTGCTCGCCGAAAAGCGCCTCGCGAAAGCACCGGGCAGCGAGGGACTGGTCGTCGTCCAGCCGCGCGATCAGCGCCGCGCGGGCTTGGCGTTTCAGCTTGGCGAAATCGCTGGCGCGAAGGGCCGGCCGCCACACCAGATCGGCCAGAAGCTCGAGCAGCGGCTCCAGGTTGCGACGAAGCACGGTCGCGCGAATCCGAGTCGAGCGCATCGAGACCTGGACAGATACGCGGGCGCCGAGACTGGCGAGCCGATCCTCGAATCGCTGCTGCGACAGCCCCCGCGGCCCTCGGCGCATGAGGTGCCCGGTGAGCAGAGCGAGCCCCTCTCGCCCTGCTGGATCCTGAAGGCTGCCTGCAGCGAAAGCAATCTCCACATCGACGAGTGGAAGCACGTCGCTCGATTCGACCAATACGCTCATGACGCTCTTTGCAGGATCTCTATGCGCGTTCTGCGCGAAGGGCGGAGGTACTTGGCGACTGCCCGCTTCACGTCGCGGACCGAAACTCGGCCGTAAGCATCGAGCCGCTCGAACACGGCCGCACCGTCGTTGGCGACGGTCTCGTAAAAGCCGATTTGCTCGGCCTTCCCGCCTGCCGTTTCCATGCTGTGTAGAAACGAAAGCTCGAGCTGACAGATTGCTTTTTCGAGCTCGAGGGGAGTCGGGCCCTCGGAGCCGATACGTCCGATCTCCCGATCGAGCAAGGCTAGAGCATCTGCCTTCTTCTTTCCCTCCCGGAGAAGAATCCACATCTCGTAAAGTCCGGGGTCGACGAAGGGTGAAATCGAGCCGCGCACTGAAAGCGCGAGCTCTTCATCGAGGCAGAACAGCCTGTGCAGCCGTGAGCTCTGGCCGCCGAACAAGACTTCGTTTGCAACGACGAGCGCCGGGGTGTCGGGGTCCAGAAACGATGGGGCCCGGTAGCCGAGAAGAAGCTTTTCGGTAGGCGTCGGCGCTGGGAGCTGGAAGACCCGCTCTGCACGCTGCGGGGGCTCCTTGGAAAGCCTGCGCCGTTCGACCCGACGAGCACCGGACAGGCGGCCGTAGTGCTTTTGAATTTGCGAAAGCGCTCTCGATTCGTTGAAATCACCGGCAATGACGATGATTGCGTTGCTCGGCGCATAGTGCGTTCGATAGAACTCGCGGCAATCCTTGACGGTGAAGCCGCGAATGTCGTCCATGGAACCAATCGTTGGCCAGCGATACGGGTGCCGCACGAACGCGTTCTCGTAAAGGAGCTCGAGCGCCTTGCCTTCCACATCGTCGTCCACACGTAGCTTTCGTTCGTTGGCAACGACTTCTTTTTCCGAGCTGACTTGGGGCGCGCGGAGAACGAGGTTCGCCATGCGATCGGCTTCGAGCTCGATGAGAAGCGGCAAGGCATCCCGGGGCGCGTTCTCGTAGTAGTACGTCCAATCGGTCCAAGTTGCCGCGTTTGCTTCGGCCCCAGCACCCTCCATCAGACGGTCGAAGTCACCCGGCGCGTGGTTGCGCGTCGCGTTGAACATCAGATGTTCGAACAGATGCGCAAGTCCAGTCTTGCCTGGGCGCTCGTGCCGGGAGCCCACGCGAAACCAGCTGTGGTAGCTCACCGTCGGCGCGGATCGATCGATGAGCGTCAGGACCGTCAGCCCATTGCCCAAGCGGAAACGCCGAAGTCGAAGCGCGTCGCCAAACGCCACGTCTCGCACGAAGGCCAAGCGCGCGTTGCGCTTCCGAACGCCGCGGTTTAGCCGTTCAATCAGGACCTCGGACGCTGCCATGAACGAGTGAGCCTGATCATGGAGCCAGGTGGGGTCAAGGCGATTCGGTCGGAGGAAAATGGGCAGCTGGCCTTTCGAGGGCCTAGGGAGCTACCTTCGGACCCTAGAAAAACGAACGGTCGAAGCAGACCGCGGAAAGGTACTGGAGATGAAGTTCGCAATCATCGGCGCACGTGTGGTGCTGGGTTTGATTTTCGTGGTCTTTGGCCTGAACGGCTAAACCGCGGCGTCCTGGACGCAAACGCTCAGCCAACGACCTAGAGCCGTTCTTCGCTTCGCTTGACCCGGTGACGGGCGGCAGGTAGCTCTTCCGCCATGTCCGAAGTTCGCGTTCGCTTCGCCCCGTCGCCCACGGGCTACTTGCACATCGGCGGCGTACGAACCGCGCTCTATAGCTGGCTCTGGGCACGCCGAAACCAGGGCACGTTCATTCTGCGGATCGAGGATACCGATCGTGAGCGCAGCACCGATGAGAGCATCCAAGTCGTCTTCGAATCGATGCGCTGGCTGGGCCTCGACTGGGACGAGGGTCCCGAAGTGGGAGGCGGTCATGGCCCTTACGTGCAGAGCGAGCGGCTCGACATCTACGCCGCGTATGCGCAGAGACTCGTCGAATCCGGTCACGCCTACCGCTGCTATGCGACCAAGGAAGAGATCGCTGCCGCTCGTGAAGCACATCAGAAGAGCGGCACCAAGGATGGGTTCCGCTTTCAAAGCCCGTGGCGGGATAGGACGGAGCCTGCCGCCGACCCGAAGGCACGTCATGTGATTCGCTTTCGTGCGCCCCACGAAGGCGTAACGAGCTGGGTCGACGAGGTAAAAGGAAAGATCGAGATTCTCAACTCCACCTTGCAGGACTCCATCCTGCTTCGTCCCGATGGGATGCCGCTTTACAACTTCGGCTGCGTCGTCGACGACCTGACGATGGAGGTGACCCTGGTCGCCCGCGGCGACGATCACGTGATCAACACGGCGCCTCAGATTCTGCTCTACGAAGCGCTTGGCGCGGCCGTTCCCAAATTCGCACACATGCCGATGGTCCTTGCGCCCAACGGCGAGAAGCTTTCCAAACGCCACGCGGCGGTCGGGGTCCTCGAGTACCGCGATATGGGATACCTGCCCGACGCAGTGATCAACTACTTGGCACGGCTCGGCTGGTCACACGGCGACCAGGAGATCTTCACCCGACAGGAGCTGATCGAAAAGTTCAGCTGGGATCGCGTTGGTTCGACCGCTGGACGCTACGACGCAAAGAAGTTCCTTCACGTTCAGGCCGAGCATCTCCGGATGCTCTCCGATGAAGAGATCGCGCGCGGAACCGTGCCGTTCCTCGCTAAAATCGGCATCGAGGTGGCCGCAGACGACCCGGTTTTGTTGAAGACGATCCCCTACGTGAAGCCGCGAGCAGAGACCTTCATCGAAGTGGCCGATGCGGTGGATTACTTCTTTCGAAACGTCGAGTTCGATGCGAAGGGGAAGCGAAAATTTCTCGCACCAGCCTACGCGAACAACCTCCGAGGCCTGGCCGACCTGCTCGAAGCGGTGGAACCGTTTGAAAAGGAGCCACTCGAGCACGTCGTAAAAGCTTGGCTCGACGCGAACGAGCTTTCGATGAAACTGGTGGCGCAGCCAGCCCGCGTGGCACTGACCGGCCGCACCAAGAGCCCGGGCCTCTTCGAAGTCATGGAAGTTCTCGGCAAAGAAAAGACCCTAGCGCGCCTGCGAGCTGGCGCCGAAATCGCAGCAGCAGCGCCGATGCCTTCGGACTGAGCCCGCCTCGCACTCCCTTCTCCTTGGATTCTGACTTGCAGACTTTGATCATCATCCTCTACCTGTTCACGCTGGGAGTACTTGCGCTCTACGGGCTGCACCGGAGCGCGCTTCTGTTCGCGTACCTGCGCCATCGTCGTGAGCAGTCGTTGCCCTCGGCCCACTTCGACGAAAAAGACCTGCCACTGGTCACGGTCCAACTGCCGATGTTCAATGAGATGTACGTCGCCGAACGCTTGATCGACGCAGCGTCGCGACTCGACTATCCGGCAGACTGTCTCGAGATCCAGGTTCTCGACGATTCAACCGACGCCACGTCTTCGATCGCTCGGGCTCGGTGCAAAGCGCTGCGCGCGCGGGGTCTCGACGTCGCCTATCTTCATCGCGAGGACCGCCACGGGTACAAAGCTGGAGCGCTCGAGGCCGGCATGGAGGTCGCGAAGGGCGACTTGATTTTGATTTTCGACGCGGATTTCGTGCCTGGGAAGGGAATCATCCGAGAGCTGGTCGACTTCTTCGCGGAACCCGCCGTCGGGATGGTGCAGGCGCGATGGGCTCACCTAAACCGGGGCCGGTCCCTGCTCACTCGCTGCCAGGCGATGCTTCTCGACGGGCACTTCGTCATCGAGCACAGCGCGCGCAACCGATCTGGGCGCTTCTTCAACTTCAACGGGACCGCAGGCATGTGGCGCAAGGCTGCCATCATCGATGCAGGTGGTTGGCAACACGACACGATCACCGAAGACATGGACCTGAGCTACCGTGCACAGCTCGCCGGCTGGAAGTTCGTCTACGCGCCGCAGCTGAGCGTGCCCGCAGAGCTGCCGTCCGAGATGAACAGCTTCAAGGGGCAGCAGTACCGATGGGCCAAGGGCTCGGTTCAAACGGCGCGCAAACTGCTCACGAAGATCCTGCGCGCCCCGGTGAGTCGCGAAGTGAAGATCGAAGCCGTCTTTCACCTGACCAACAACTTCGCGTATCTGTTCTTGATGGTGTTGGCGTTGCTACAGCTTCCAAACATGTTGATACGGCGCCAGCTGGAGCACCCTGAGCTTTTGATGCTCGACGTGCCCATGTTCGTGGCGACTTGTGGGTCGGTCGCGGCCTTCTACGTCGTCGCGCATCAGGACCTCTACGGTGGTCGATGGGAAGCCATCAAGCGACTCCCTGCGATGATGGCGCTCGGCATCGGGCTTTCGGTCAACAATGGGCGGGCCGCGATCGAAGGCTTGTTTGGTCGTGACGTCGAGTTCGTTCGCACGCCCAAACGCGGCGCCCTCGATGGCAGGCCCGAGTCGCGCGCCAAGGGTTACAAAGGGCGCTGGCCTTGGCACAATACGGTCGAGCTCGGTTTCGGGCTCTACTGCACCGCGAGCTTGATCATTGCCGTCGCGACCCAGAGCTGGGCGAGCGTGCCGTTTCTGCTCCTGTTTTGCGCCGGGTTCAGCTGGGTTGGACTCGCCAGCTTACACGAAGCGCTGCTTCGAGCTCAGGGCGACTCGGAGCTCACTGAACACGAGCCGTCGACACATTCCTCGCCGAGCCCGCAGTCGATATTGAGCTGACACTCGGCCAAGACCTCGCTGCTTCGCACGCAGAGGTCTTGCTCTTCGACCGGCGCACAGAATCGAATGGTGGTGTCGATGCGTGCGCACTCTTCGTCGGTCTCGCAGGGCGTGCGGCACTGACCGCGAACGCAAACCCTACCGGGCTGACATTCGTTCTCGGGACAGAACTGCTCTGGCCGAGTGTCCGGAATGCATTGGAAGGAGCTGCAGTATTCGTACTCGGCGCAGTTCGTGTCATCCGAACAGTTCGTGAGGCAACTCTCATCGGTGCACGGACGGCAAGCTCCAGCAATGCATTGCTGGGTTTGTGGACACGGACTGTCGAGGCACGTGATGAGGCATTCGCCATCGATGCAGATGCGATCGTCCCCACACTCGAAATTGAATTGACAGCTGAACGGGGGCGGGTCCGGTTCCTCTTCGAGGGGGTTCAAGCACAGGCCGTTGTCCGCACAGGTCGTACCGACTGGGCAGTCGTATCCTTCTTGGCATTCACCGACGCAGCCAAGAGTCGTGCACAGCTCACCGACTGCGCAGTCGGTGTCGGATTCGCAAAAATCTCGCTGCGGCGCGGGTTGCGGGTCACATTCGTCCCCCCGGCACAGGAAACAGCCGCGCTCGCTCAGGGGCCCGTCAGAGATGCAGAAATAGCGGGAGTCCCTGTCACAGCCGGCGACCCCGAGTAGTGCGATGATGAGAATCCCAATGCGTTTCATGAGAGGTTCGACGCGCCGGCCAGAGGCTTATTCATCGCGAGGATCGGCTTGAAAACCGAGCAATTCCGTTGAATAAGGAGACGGTATGAGTGGCCACAGCAAATGGTCGACAATCAAGCGGCGAAAGGGTGCTCAAGACGCCAAGCGCGGGAAATTATTCACAAAAGTCATCAAGGAGATCACCATCGCCGCGCGCGCAGGAGGTGGCGATCCGGATGGCAACGCGCGGCTGCGACGTGCGATCGACCTCGCGCGAGGCGTGAACATGCCTGCCGACAACGTGACCCGAGCGATCAAGAAGGGCACCGGGGAGCTCGAAGGCGTTCAGTACGAAGAGCTTCTCTACGAGGGAGTCGGCCCCGACGGCACGCTGTTCATTTGCGAGGTGGTGACCGACAACCGCAATCGGACGATCGCCGAGGTGCGCAAGCTCTTCGATAAGAACCACGGACAGATCAGCAGCAGCGGGTCAGCGCTTTGGGCGTTCGAGCAGCAGGGCATCATTCGAGTGGACAAGGAAGCAGCGAGCGAAGAGCAGCTGTTCGAGGCTGCCGTGGGAGGCGGTGCCGAGAACATGGAGCTGGACGGGGACGAATGGGTCATCACTACCCCGCGCAACGATCTGGACGTGGTGCGCGATTCGATTTCGAGCTCAGGAATCACGGTTCGAGAAGCGGCGCTCGAGTACATCCCGAACAATCCGAAGGTGGTAGAAGGGCCCGACGCTGAAAAGCTCATGCAGCTCTTCGAGGCGCTCGACGATCACGAAGACGTGCAGAACGTGTTTTCCGACTTCGAGCTGAGCGAGCGAGCGCTCGCCGAAATGGCGTGACCAGAAGATGCGCATCCTCGGCATCGACCCTGGAAGCCGGCGCACCGGCTGGGGTGTCGTGCAGCTCGAAGGAACGAAGCTCCGCCCGATCGGCGCTGGAACGATCAGGGTCGCAGAAAAGCTGCCGCTCGCGGAGCGCCTGCACCTGATCCACCAGGGTCTCGAGCAGGTTCTCGGCGAGCACCGGCCCGAAGCCGTCGCCGTGGAGGAAATCTTCTTCGCGAAATATCCAAACGCCGCCTTGAAGCTGGGCCACGCGCGCGGCGTAGCCTTGCTGGTCGCCGCTCAATCCGGGCTCGAGGTTCACGAGTACCCCCCTGCGGTCGTGAAGCGCACTGTCGTCGGACGTGGCGCCGCCGACAAGACGCAAGTCGCACGCCTGGTCGCGGCTCTGCTCGGACTCAAGACCCCACCGGAAGAAGACGCCGCCGACGCCCTGGCCGTGGCGATCACCCACATCCAGGCGAGTCGGTCCAAGGGAATCCGGCGTTGAGCCGGAGCGGCGAGACGCTGGAAATGCACACACCTGTTCAGTAACCTGCTAGGCTCGCCGCGTGATTGGCAGACTCAGCGGAACGATCGAGCACCGGGAGGCGGATGGCTCGGTCATCGTCAACGTCCACGGCGTCGGGTACGAGGTATTTTTGCCAGCCGGTACGGCGGGGCGTCTTGGCTCGGAGCTGGGGGAAACCGTCATTCTTCAGATTCACACCCACGTTCGTGAAGATGCGATGACTCTCTTTGGCTTCGCCACGACCGAAGACCGCGCAGCGTTTCGCGCGCTTCTCAAGGTGAGCAGCATCGGCCCCAAGCTCGCCCTCGCGATCGTCGGAGTCATGAACGCGAGCGAGCTCCGGGACGCGGTTGCGCGACAAGACAAGACAGCCTTCAAGGGGATCAGCGGCGTCGGCAAGCGGACCGTCGAACGAATCCTTCTCGACCTGCAGGGGAAGCTCGACTTCGCCGGAAGCGACAAGACCGGCGTTCGGCTCCGTGCGGTCCGGGGCCTGGCTGACTCGGCGGGGGACACAGTCGTTGGTGCCTTGGTGCAAATGGGATACAAACGAAGCGAGGCAGAAGCCGCGGTCGGAGGGCGCGATGGAAGCTTCGAGCGACGAAAACGTCGAAGGACTGTTGCGCGCGGCGCTGTCGGCGTTGTCATGACTGAAATGGAAGCCAGAGCGAACCAGAGCCTCGGTATCGAGGAGCAGACAGAAGATCGGGTGTTCGACCGGAGCCTTCGTCCGTCGCAGTTCGACGACTTCGTCGGTCAAGACCGCATCAAAGACAACCTGCGGGTGTTCGTCGAGGCGGCGCGCCGACGCGGCGAGCCGGTCGATCACACCTTGTTCTGTGGTCCACCCGGGCTTGGCAAGACCACACTGGCTCTGATTTTGGCGGGTGAACGTGGGGTGACGCTGCACTCGGCCTCCGGTCCTGCGATCGAGCACAAAGGGCAGCTCGCTGCGCTTCTCACCAAGCTCGAACCGAACGACGTGCTCTTCATCGACGAGATCCATCGCCTGAACGCCACTGTCGAGGAGAACCTCTACACAGCGGTGGAGGACTTTCGTATCGACATCGTCAACGGTGATGGGCCGTACGCGCAGACGCTGCAGCTTCCCTTGAACCCGTTCACGCTGGTCGGCGCAACGACGCGGACAGGCCTCCTGACGAACCCGATGCGATCGCGCTTTGGATACGTCGCGCGCCTCGACTATTACCCGGACGACGCCCTGCGCTCGATCATCGAGCGAAGCGCGCGTTTGCTTGCGCTTTCGGTCAGCGCCGAGGCCGCGCAGGAGCTCGCTCGGCGCTCGCGTGGTACGCCTCGAATCGCCAATCGCCTGTTGCGCCGCTCGCGGGACTTCGCCGAAGTTTTGTCCGACGGAAAGGTCGATGCAGCGTCCGCCCGCGAAGCGCTAGAGCGACTCGATGTCGACGCTGCGGGCCTCGACCAAATGGACCGGCGCTATCTGACGGTGATCATCGATCACTACGATGGCGGCCCGGTTGGCATCGAAACTTTGGCGGCTGCATTGAGCGAGCCGCGCGATACGCTCGAAGACGTCTACGAGCCCTATCTGCTCCAGAAGGGCTTGTTGGCGCGAACGGCGCGGGGACGTGTAGCGACCCGGCACGCCTTCGAGCACCTCGGGAAAGAACAGCCGGCCAAATCTCAAACCGACCTGTTCTGAGTCGTTCTTCCGACATGAATTCCAAGCCAAACGCGGCCAGCGAGGGCCTTTTGTCGTCGGCGGAGCGATGGTCGCCGGCCGATGCGGAGCTTTGGGGACGCTGGCGCGCTTCGCTGAGCGCCGAGCAGCGGTCGGACGCCTTGATGCCGCTGCAGGCGCTGCTTTCCGGGCTCGTGGCGTTCCGTGACTGGGAGAACCAAGCGCGCCCCGGACTCGGGATGGACTTTCATCCACACCTTCACGCGGTGCGGACGGGTTACGGCTGGGCCCTTCGGCTCATCGCCGGAATGCGACGCAACGGGGCACCGCAATCTGCGCTCGTTGGCGTGCCTCTTGGAGAACCGGAGTCTTCGTTGCGGACGCTCGAGCGATCGATTCGAGATGCGCTTCGCGTCGCCGAAAGTCTGTTGGAGCTTCCGCGCGTCGATGCAGGGATGTTTCAAGAAGCCTGCGACCTCTTTTTGTCCGAGCTCGAACGCAATCCGTTCTTTCAGCCCCCAGAGCCGCTCGAGTTCTCGAATGCATCGGAGCTCCTGCAGGCCGAAGGCCTCACACCTCAGCTCGAGTCCTGGGAAAGCGAGTCGGCAAGGACGGCAACGATGATCGCCTTCCTTGCATTGCTGCGCGACCATCGCTTCCTCGGCATCGCCGACGGTCAGCTCCGCGAACCGGATGGAATATTCCGGTCGCACCTCGTCGCTGCGGCAGTTCGACGAGAGCTTCGAGTGCTGAGCCGTTTTCTTTTGGTGCAGGGCGTGGAGACATTTGCCGACGAGCTCGAAACGAGGCTGCTGTCGGTGGAAGCGATCGCAACGAGCATTCACGCCAAATCTAGGTCTTTGCTGACCGATCCCGTGCCGGATCCTACACTGAGGGGCGATGACGCCGCCGCGGCGGAGCGGATGAACCGAGGGATTG
This sequence comes from uncultured delta proteobacterium, assembly GCA_963712235.1. Lineage (GTDB taxonomy): Bacteria > Myxococcota_A > Polyangia > Polyangiales > Houyiibacteriaceae > SG8-38. The sequence goes on along the minus strand of CAVQHC010000006.1, from coordinate 509,839 downwards.
CCGAGCTTCGGAACACCGTGCGGGACGCCGCGAAAAAGCTACACGCGCTCGGCCGGCCGGCGCCGGTAGAGCGCGCCGAACGAAAAAGCGAGCGCGTGCAACGGAACCTCCATCAGGAGATTTGGGCGTTTCGGCTAATTTTGCAGGCATTCCTCGCGAAGGCCTCCGCCGTCTCAGCGAGCGATGGCAGAGCACACGATGGCGGCGGACTCGATTTCGCCGGCGAGTTCCTCCGTCACTTCCGATTGTTTGGGCTTCGCCTGAGCCGCGGTACGATGTACACGCGCCGCGGGCAGCTGACGCGGGCGGTAAGCGCGCTCAATGAGCGCCAGGCCGTCGATGAAGCGACGCTCGGCCTTGCGACCGACGAATGCAGGCGGTTCCTCGAACACCTAGACGAGGCGCTGGCCGAGCTACCGGAATCGCAGCTAACGCCCTTCGACAAGAACAAGGCCGCGGGCGAGCTGCGCGCGTACCTAAATGCCGTCAAGCGGCAAAACGTCTAAACAAAGATTCCGAACGCCGCGAACATTCGTTCGATGAACCAGAACGCCGCGAGCGAGCCGATGAGATAGGCTGGGATGGTTCGGCTGCTTTGCCATGTCGACGGAAGTGCCGATCGGACGGCTTTAAAGCTCAGCCATGCGACGGCAATCACACCGAGCTGTGCAAGTTCGAGGCCGAGGTTGAAACCGAGAAGCGCGAGCGGGATCTCCTCGCTGGGTAACCCTGCATCGAAAAGGACGGACGCGAATCCGAGGCCGTGAAGCAGGCCTAGCGTGCCCGGGAGCGTCCACTGGTGCCTCCAGACGGGGCCTCGCTTCCCGGATTGAATTTCGAGGGCGAGCACGACGATGGTCAGCGCGATCGAGGCTTCGACGAACGCCGCGGGTAGCGAGACGATCCCCAGCACGGAAAGCGCGAGCGTGAGGCTGTGACCCACGGTGAACGCGGTCACGGCAGCGATGAGCCGGCGATGCCAGCCGAATAGGACGAGAAGCCCGAGGACGAAGGTCAAGTGGTCCCAGCCTGTAAGCAGGTGCCCAACGCCGAGCATCAGGTACTCGAAAAACGAGTGCGACTCGTCGACCTGCGCGACGACGGTGAGCTCCGGGGTGCCGCTGTCGAGGATCACATGATGCACATCTCCTTCGAGGCGAGCGATGCGCACGACGACCGTGACGCTCGAGTCTTCGAAGCCGTCGACGCGTACGACCGCACCCAGCATGTCAGCTGGGTCGCAGCGGATCTCGGTCGTCTCGACGATGGCCGTTTCGTCTTCAGTCTTCTCCACCGTGGCTGGGCCGAGCTGCTCACAGGTTTCCGGGATCTGCGGCCGAAGCGATTGACCCGTGGGCCTCTTCACCGGCGCGCGCCAGCGCATCGTGACGGTGCCGTCGGGGCGATGCCCGAAGGAAAGAACCGAAGGGGCGAGCGGATGGGCGCGGGCATGCTCCGGAGCGGTGCAAGCCAGAACAACCAAAACAGCAAGGAAGGAGATTCGTATCAAGGCACTCTCTCGACGGTGACCTGGTACGCCTCGCGAAGCGCCGCCATGCGTTCTTGGCGAAGCTCCTTGCGGATCTCGCGGAGCCGATCGGCACGGACTTCGGCGCCGATGACATCGAGGGGGGGTACGTACGCAGCCTCGGTGTCGATCACCTTGACGAAGTGAAGTCCGTACACCGAGGAAACAGGCCCTCGCCACGCCGCGACCACCGCCTCCTTCACCACGCCCGCCAGCTCAGCACCGTAGTCATCTTCGAGCTCGGATGGCGTCGCGGTTTGTTCGGGGCGGAGACCGGGCAACGGGTCACCTAGCCCCGACGGCGCAGAATCGCCGAGCTCGGCCAGCCGTTCGCGCATCTCGCGCGCATCTGCTGCAAGCGCTTCTCCGCGCTTCGAACGGCTGAGGAAGACGTGTTGAAACCGAACGCGCTGCTCGCGCGCGAATCGATCGCTGTATTTCTGTCGGTGCTCCTCGAGCTCTGCGCGACTTGGCAGTCGGTCTTCGGGCACGAACCCGAGAGCCTCGCGTGCCCGGTAAAGCAAGCGTGCCCGAACGACCGGATCGTGCGCCTGCATCTTCATTTCGATTGCACGCTGAAAAAGCGTCAGATCATCCTCTTCGGAGTCGGGCTCGATGAAGCGCATGTTGCGAATCAGGTGTGTGTACACGATGGGGTCGCTTCGGTCCCAGCCGTAGCGCCGGGCCTCGTTGAGCAGAATGGACTCGCGGACGGCGTTCTCGACGTCTGCGTCCGTAGCGTCCGCCGAAACCCGAACCGTGAGCGCAGGTCCCTCGATCCGGTTCCGCTCGTAGACGGCTTTGGCGCCGAAAAGAAGGCCGCCGATCAGGAAGAAGTGGACGAGCGGGCGAAGCATCAACTGGGAGGTTGATACCAGATGGGCGAGGTCCAGGCGCGCTCTTGAATCGTAGGCTCGACCTGGTGGCAGCAGCGCTCCTCGGCTTCAGGCAGCAAGCCCGGATCGGTGCAATCGACCTCAGCGCAAAAGGCAGGGTTGAGCCCCGTTGCCGGGTCACAGCAGTCGCAAGTGTAGTCGCTCGGGAGAAGATTCCGCTGCTGCTCAGCGCAGGCGGCGTAGTCCCAGTCGTTGCAGTCATATTCGGCCGTGGAGCACTGCCAGGTCGTCCAGCGGCAGCTCGGGTTCTCGAGAACTCGGGCGTAATAATAGGCCCGCTGCCCTGGATCGAAGTCGGGGTCCTGCCAGACACCGCAGAGATCGCCAAAGCCCTCGCCCTCTAGCGCGCAGGTGTCGAGGTCGACGCTGGCGCCGTTGTTGGCGTCACCGGCGATCTCGAAAACCTGGACCTGGTAGTCGTCGCCATCTAGCCAGCCCTTGACGATTTGAATCCGCTGAAGAGGCGTGCTCGTCGAGTCCTGCATGGCCGAAACGACGAATACCGGTGCCGACGAAGCCGGCTGCGGTTCGAGTGTGCCGCCCATGGGCACGCCGACAGCATCGGCCTGCCCCACGAGATCAGGGGCGTCGCAGAGGTCGCTCGGGTAGTCCCAGCCGCCAAACATGCGCACGGTCATCCGCGGGCCGCTCGTACCGAAGGTTTCCTTCCGGCGCAGGGCCGAAAAGATGGCGTCACGCGCGTTCTCTTCGGCCCAGACTGCGGTGAGGCCACCCGGGCTGAAGTACTCCACGTCCGGGAAGCCCGGAGGCGGCGGCAAAAAGCGGTTCGGCTGACCTGCACCGCCGTGACCTTTGTAGTCGTTCTCGGCTACGAAGCCTGGGGCCGAGATGTGCGTATCGGTCGCCGCCGTGATGCCGTACTGGAATGGGTTCGTGCCGAGGCTGGCTTCGAACCGCATGCCCTCGCCGTACGCATAGCGGAGGAACCCCTTCGGGTCGGGCGGCGTGATGAGGTCCAGATTCGCCGTGGCCACATTCGAGAACGGAAGGATCTCGAATCCGCAGAGCTCGTCCGCAGTCGCCGCGCCTGGAAGGCACTCCGAAGCGCCCTTGTGCTGGTAGACCTCGATCGCGGGCTCCATGGCGTTCCGAAGCTCGACGTACTCGGGCGTGAGGGGGTCGCCGTTGGCCATCTTGTTTTCGAAATACACGCCGTCGGAGAGATTGCTGTTGTGAGGGATGGTCATCACGTCGCAGCCATTGTCCACATCGATGCACTCCCCAACGAGGCGTGCCCAGAGCTCTTCCGGGTAGGGGACGTCGAAGTAACTATACGGAAGATCCGTCACCTTATCGTTCTTGAACATGACGTTGCGGTGCAGGTTGGCTCCGTCCGGAACGCCGGTCCACTCGTAGCCCGGAAAAGAGGTGAACCGGCAGCTGTCGCTGCGGTCGTACGCCGATTGAGCGGCGTCTACGATCCCACCCCAGACGTCCATTCCGGCCTCCAAACAATAGACATCCTCGGGACCGCAGAGCGCGGGATAGGCCACATCCTTGGGCAGAGCGCGGAGGAGCCCATTGATCCGGACGAAGACTTCTCTCACGAACCGGGGCGTCGCGTCGAACTCCTGGGCAGCTCGGTAGTCGACGCACTGCTGTGCGTCGTATCCGGGCGAGCCTGGATCGTTGCAGACCTTCAAGGTGCCGAGAAACTCCGCGTGGTCGCTCAGCATGACGAAATCCAACGGACGATCGATGGCAGCCATCCGAGTCGGCGTCCCGTCTTCTTCGTACGGCTGGAGCGCGATGGGCTCGCCTCGCGCGAACTTGTAGGCGTCGTCCGGACTGGTGCGCGTGCCCTGCATGTTGGCGTCGAACGAGAGCTCCGTGTGGATGTGCGTGTCGCCCCAGAAGACCTGGCGGAGCGGTTCGAAGTCCGCGCAGCGGCCGAACTCATCGGTAGCCGCAGGAGGATTGTCTTTGCTGCAGCCGACGGATGCAACGGTGAGCGTGAACGCAACGAGCGCTCGAAGGAAGGTACGGGGCATCGCGCAAACCTATCGGAAGCCGCCGATATTGCAATCGATGGGCTAGATCTCGATTTCGCCCGAGAATACCAAGCGCGCGGGGCCCTGCATGAGGACGCTGTCACCTGGCGCGGCTACGGTGATCAGGAGCGTCCCGCCAGGGAGGTGAACGCTGAGCTGCTCGTCTCGCTCGGCGCGACCGGTTTCGACTGCGGCGACCGCGGCCGCGCAGGCGCCGGTCCCGCAGGCCTGGGTCCAGCCGGCGCCACGTTCGAGAACGTCCAAACGCATGCTGCTCCCCTCACGCTCTGAAACGAAGCCAACGTTGACCCCTTTGGGGAAGTGCGGGTCGCTTTGAATCGCTGGACCGAGGGCGAAGCGCGCGTCGCCGACCTCGTCGAATGTGACCGCGTGCGGGTTGCCCATCGAGACGCCGCTGAGATGAAGCGTGCGCCCGTCGACCTCGAGCGGATGATCGAGCCATGGGCTGGCGGAGCTCAATGGAAGGTCGGATGGCACCAGCGACGGCGGCGCCATCTGCACGGCCACCGATTCCGCATCCTGCCGGTTCACGACGACGCAGGAATGCGGCCCGGCAGCGGTAGCGACCGTCACCTCGAGTGTCGCCTCACCCCTGCGACGGGCAAGGTGTAAGGCCGCACAACGAAGCCCATTGCCACACATCTCCGGGACCGAACCATCGGAGTTGATCACCTCCATCGACGGCTCGTTCAGGTCGAGCAGCAGCACCCCGTCGGCGCCGATCCCACGATGCCGATCGCAGAGCGCAATCGCCTGCTCGGTCGTCAGCCGCACGCCCGCGAGTGCTTCCTTCTCGATGATGAGGAAGTCATTCCCGAGACCCTCGTACTTGGAAAAGGGGAGAAGCATGAAGGCAGGGTTGTAGAGCCCTTCACAAGCATCTGCAAAACGCAGCACCCGACACGGACCCTGGACCCCCAGTTAGCAGGCGGCAGCGCGAGCCCGAAGGGCGAAGCCCGGCGCGAAGCGCCGGCAAGCCTAAGCGAAGCGCCAGGCGCGGCAGGGAGGACTACGGGCGGGGGTGGGCGGGCGGTGTAACCAAACCCAACGCGGACGCCAATCTCGGCACTTAGGTCAAGAAGGCATAAGAATTACGTATGGAAACGATCTCGAACGACCCCAGCACCTTCCTATGGCGGTCCATCAAACGTCCGCTGAAACCGGGAGGTTCCAATGCGTGCTTTGATCTCAGTGCTCTGCGTCTGGGCACTTGGCTTCTTGCTGGTCACCGCACTGCCGGGCTGAGCGCACCAAAACGAGTTTTCGCGGTACACCCCTCAACTATACGAAAACAAACCCTTTTTTGGGGCCCAGCGTGTCCCCATCGCCGATTGGTTGAAGCTGATGAGTCGAAGTTGCGTCGATCGGCGAGCGCCCCCGCAGGGGTGGAGTGAGGAATACCTGAGTATTCCGCAGCGGAGCCCCGAGGAGGTAAGCCGCCGAGCGGCGTGACTCCGGCTCTTCAGCTGCAGCCCATGGAGTTGCCGCAGTTTAGGCAGCGGTAACACGCTCCATTGCGCACCGTGATGTGCCCGCATTTGTCGCACATCGGCGCATCGCCCATCATCTCGCCGAGCTGTTGGTCGAGAGCGTTGGCCTGTGGGGACGAGTCGTCGAAGCCGAAGGTGACCTGCTCGGCCGGCTCGATGGCCGGGGGCGGCTCGCTTGGCTGGGACCCTTCTAGTCGTTGGACCGCAGCGACGTCGGTCGGGTTTTGGAGCTCTTCCTGCTCCTCCTTGGGTGGAACCTGCGCAAAGTCGTATTGCTTCAGGTACTCGACGCCGAGCACGCGGAAGACGTAGTCGATGATCGACGTGGAGAACTTGATGTTCGGATGGCCTTCGACGATGCCCTGCGGCTCGAAGCGCGTGAACGTGAACTGCCGAACGTAGGCATCGAGCGGTACACCGTGCTGAAGCCCCATCGAGACACTGATCGCGAAGCAGTTCATCAGCGAGCGGAACGCAGCACCTTCCTTGTGCATGTCGACGAAGATTTCGCCGAGCGAGCCGTCTACGTATTCGCCTGTGCGAAGGAAGACTTTATGCCCTCCGACGCGTGCTTCCTGCGTGAAGCCGCTTCGTTTCTTTGGAAGGCGATGGCGCCGCGTGGTCGGAGGCGTGAGCCATTCCTGAACCGGAGCGTCGATGGCCTGCCCGGGCGTGGCGCCCTTCGCTTCGGCGCTCGCGTCTTCCTTTTCTTCACTCTTGGAGTCGTCTTTGGTGTTGAGGGGCTGAGAGGACTTCGAGCCGTCCCGATAGAGCGCGATCGCCTTGAGACCAAGCTTCCAACCCTCTTCGTAGATCTCTTCGACGTCTTCGATGGTCGCTTCACTGGGCAGGTTCACCGTCTTGGAGATCGCGCCCGAGAGGAAGGGCTGCGCTGCGGCCATCATGTGGACGTGCGCCATGGGGTCGATGAAACGCTCGCCGATCTTGCCGCAGCGGTTTGCGCAGTCGAACACCGGAAGGTGCTCGGCTCGAAGGTGCGGCGCGCCTTCCACCGTCATCCGGCCGATGACGACGTCGTTGAGCTCGCCGATCTCTTTGTCGCTGTGACCCCAGAAGCGAAGCAGGTGGAAACCCGGCTTGCTGTAGGTCGCCGCGTCGATCCCGAGACGCTCGTAGGCTTCGGTCCCGATGACCCAGGGCGCCAGAGCGAATCCGACATCGAATACGCCGCGAAGGGCAGCCTCGGCTTTTTCGATCTCGCGCTCGGTGAGCCCATTGTCGAGCAAGGCCTTGCGTCCGCAGTGCGGTGCCCCCGTGAAGGTATTGGTGCCCGTCACGTAGGAAACGATGTCAGCGAGCTGCGCGTCGGTATAGCCGAGCTGCTTCAGCGCGTTCGGAACGCTCTGGTTGACGATCTTGAAGTAACCGCCACCGGCGAGCTTCTTGAACTTCACCAGCGCGAAGTCGGGCTCGATGCCGGTCGTGTCGCAGTCCATCAGAAGGCCGATCGTTCCGGTCGGCGCGAGGACGGTGGTCTGTGAATTGCGGTAGCCGTAGAGCTCGCCGAGCTTGCAGGCCAAATCCCAATCCTCTTGCGCGGCCTGGATGAGCTCGGGCGGGCAAGCGGTCTGCTGCTCGTCGGTCATCCCGGGGCCGCCGGCCTCGTTGATGCGGTAGGCGGCTTCACGGTGCTTACCCATGACGCGAAGCATCGGCTGGCGGTTGCGTTGGAAGCCGCCGAACGGCCCTTTGCTCGCTGCGATCTCGGCGGACGTCGCGTAGGCATGTCCGCAGAGGATCGAGGTGAGCGCTGCGCAGATCGTCCGGCCCTCGTCGCTGTCGTACGGGATCCCGCGCTGCATCAGCAAGGTGCCGAGGTTGGCGTAGCCGAGGCCGAGAGGCCTGAAATTGTGGCTGTTTTTCGCGATTTCTTCGGTCGGGTAGCTCGCGAAGTCGACCGCGATGTCCATGGCGGTGATCAGGACGCGGATCGCCTGGCGGTATCCTTCGATGTCGAAGCGTCCCTCCGCGTCGAGGAACTTGGAAAGGTTGATCGACGCTAGATTGCAGGCCGAGTTGTCGAGAAACATGTATTCGGAGCACGGATTCGAAGCGTTGATGCGGTCGGTGTTCGGGCAGGTGTGCCAGTCGTTGATCGTGGTGTCGTACTGGACGCCTGGGTCGGCGCAGGCCCAAGCGGCCTGCGCAAGCTTTCTCCAGATGTCGCGCGCACGGTACGTTTCGCAGACTTCACCACTGGTGCGCAGAGTCGTCTTCCACTCACCGTCTGTTTCGACGGCCTTCATGAACTCGTCGGTGACGCGAATGGAGTTGTTCGAGTTCTGGCCGGAGACCGTATGGTAGGCGTCGCCGTTGAAGTCCGAGTCGTACCCTGCTTCGATCAGCGCGCGCGCCTTTTGCTCTTCCCGGACCTTCCATTCGATGAAGTCGACGATTTCGGGATGGTCCATGTCGAGACAGACCATCTTCGCGGCGCGGCGTGTGGTGCCTCCGGACTTGGTGGCCCCTGCCGCACGATCGAGAACTTCGAGGAAGCTCATCAGACCGCTCGAGGTGCCGCCGCCGGAAAGCTTCTCCTGCTTGCCGCGAATCTTCGAGAAGTTGGTGCCCGTGCCCGAGCCGTACTTGAAAAGGCGCGCCTCGTTCTTGATGAGCTCGTAGATGGCCATCAGATCGTCGTTGACGGCTTGGATGAAGCAGGCGGAGCACTGTGGATTCTCGTACGCCGTGCTGGTCTCGAAGATGACGTCGCGCTCGGGGTCCCAGGCGTAGTTGCCGCCCGACCCTTCGATCCCGTACCGCTGATAAAGGCCGCAGTTGAACCAGACCGGCGAGTTGAATGCGGCTTTCTGGTGGATCAGCAGATGAGAGAGCTCTGCCTCGAAGGTGTCCGCGGCCTCCTGATCGGCGAAGTAGCCGCCGAACCTATCGCCGGCCTCGCGAAGGCTGTGCGCAACGCGGTAGACCAGCTGGCGGACGCTCCGCTCGCCGAGATTCTTGTCGCCGTTGATGCCGGCTTTTCGGAAATACTTGGAGACCGCGATGTCGGTCGCGAGCTGACTCCAGCCTTCGGGGACCTGCGCCCCCTTGAGCTCGAAGACGACCGAGCCGTCCGAGTTGGTGATCTGGCTGTCCCGGAGGACGTACTCCACCGCGTCGAGCGGGTCGGTGCCGGCCTCGGTCAGCTTGCGTTCCATCGATAGACCGCCCGCTTTCTGCGAAACTTCAGCTCGCCGAGCGCCTTCGATCTCCAAATTGCTAGTCATGCCCCTCGTATCCAATGCCACAACATACCTCCAACCAGACGCAACTCACCATCCAGGAAGAATTCACCTCAAGTCCCCAGGTGATCCACCCACTGTCCACAATCGCCCCACAATAGGTTGCGCTGGCAGCCTCCTAGCCACCACAACCGCTTGGGGCGAGCCTGCGAAGTAGCTCCGTGGGACGGCCCCAGTCAAGCAGAAACGATCAGCCCCATGTGCTTTCTTCTTTTCAATCGTAATATCAAGCAGTTGAGAGTCGCGAACAGGGGTTAATTGAGCGGTTTCGCACCGCGTCATAAAAGGGTTTCGCTTTGATCGCATTAGATGACACCCCATGTATGGCAATACCGAACAGCCTACTAGATATTGGGGTATGCTAAAAATAAACCGCAACATTTGGGGGAAATGTGTATGTGTTTTCACGACATGGCAGCGTATGGCAGCACCTTCGCCCTGCACGGAGTCGGCTTCTGGGTCGGCTGCAAGATCGTTCCACAAGTCCGCGTAATGCGAGTCCTTCTGCCTAATGCATGGTGCGGGGGCGCTGAGCTGCGATAAGAGCGAGTCATGAAGGTGCACCTGATCGACGGAACCTACGAGCTCTTTCGAGCCTGGTTCGGAGCCCCTGAGGCGAAATCGCCGGCGGGGCAGGAGGTCGGCGCGACTCGCGGTTTTCTTAGGTCCATCGCGTCGATGCTCCGCGATGCGGAGGTCACGCACCTGGGCTGCGCGTTCGACCAGACCGTCGAGTCGTTCCGAAATCAGCTCTTCGACGGCTACAAGACAGGGGAGGGATTGGAGCCGGAGCTCTTCGCCCAGTTCCCCCTCGTCGAACGCGCGAGCCGGGCTCTCGGAATCGTCACCTGGCCCATGGTCGATTTCGAAGCGGACGACGCGCTGGCTTCTGCCGCCGCCAAGTTTGGGCAGGCGCACGAGGTCGAACAGGTGGTGATTTGCTCGCCGGACAAAGATCTCTGTCAGTGCGTGCGCTACAACGAAGTCGTGACGCTCGATAGGCGGCGGGAGATCGTCTTGGATGAAGTCGGCGTCCGCGAGAAGTTCGGCGTGTCGCCCGAGTCGATCCCGGACTATCTGGCGCTGGTCGGCGACGCGGCGGATGGCATCCCTGGCGTTGCGCGCTGGGGCGCGAAGAGCGCCGCAGCAGTTCTCGGCAAGCTCATGCACCTCGAAGACATTCCGGACAGTCACGAGACCTGGGGCGTCAAGGTCCGCGGCGCTGCAACACTCGCACAGAACCTGCGCGAGCACCGCGATGACGCGATGCTCTATCGAACGCTCGCCACCTTGCGCACCGACGTGCCAATCGCGGAGTCCTTGGATGAGCTTCGTTGGATCGGTCCCGATCGTCCGGCTCTCGAATCGCTTTGCGAGGAGCTTGGCGAACGAACGCTCCCGGATCGCATCTAATCAGGCGAAACGATCGTCGGCGCTGAGTGCCTCTAGGTACTCTCGCGCGCGCCGAACGTACCCCGCTGCGCTTTTTTCGAGGCCCGGGCCTTTGCTCGGATCGAGCGTACGAACCACCTTCCCGGGAGAGCCGAGAACCACCGAATAGTCGGGGATTTCTTGCCCCTGGGTGATCAGCGCATTGGCCCCGATGGTGCAGTACTTGCCGATTTTCGCATGGTTGAGCACGACCGCGTGGATGCCGATCAAGCTGAAGTCGCCGACCTCACAGCCGTGCACCGTAGCGTGGTGTCCGACGGTGACGCCGCGGCCTAGGACCAGGCGGATGCCCGGGTCGGTGTGCAGGACCGCGGAGTCTTGGACATTGGTCTCTTCGCCGACGATCAGCTCATCGGAGTCGCCGCGAAGGACCGCGTTGAACCAGACGCTGCACTTGTCTTTCAAAACGACCGAGCCGATCACGTCGGCCGATGGCGCCACATACACCTCGCCCTCGATCTTCACGCGGCGCGCGCCGAGCTGGTAGATCATCAGAGCGCGCTCCCCTTGAACAGAACCGGCGAGTAGAGGTTGATCCCGATCGTGACGTGCCAGGTCTCCTGATTGAGCGCAGAGGCACGCGTGGTAAAACCGTAGAGAGACGGAAAGCCGAAACTCGCAAAGATGTCCATCATCGTGGTACCGGCTTCGACTGTCCCGCCGATCGATGCGCCAAGCGGAAAGAAGTAAAACGGACCTTGCACTAGGCCCGAGGTGACCGTGCGAAGCGTTTGACTCAAATCGAAGAAGGTCATGCCGCTGTTGAGCTTCACGAAGACCTGATCGGTCGCGTTGGCGACGAATGTAAATGGAATGTTGAGGGTCCACAGCGATGGCCCACTCGGGTTTGTATCCACCGCGAATTGGGCGCCGGTGTCAAACGCGAACCGCTCTTGGGCGACGAATCGGAGCGGAATGCCGCCGAGAAATCCGAACTCCGTTTGCGATGGAATACGAAACACCGCGTCGAAGCCCATCTTTGCATGTTCGCGATCGAGCGCCTCGAAGCGAGCATAGAGTGGAATGTCACCGAACTTCGCTTCGGGCGACATGCTGAAGGCGATCAGCCCTTCGCCTCCAAAACCAAAGTTGGGAAACACGCTGATGTCGGGGTAGGAGCCCATTCGGTAGCGGGAGAACCCGATCTCGAAATCCTCCGCGAGGGTTATGGAGACACCGAAGTTCATGGTCGAAATCGTCCCGGTCGGCCCGAACGAACCGCCCCCTTGTGTTCCTTCGCTGCGGCGTCCGAGCACGGTGTCGAAGGTGCCGCGCATCATGCCACGGGGCATCGTCAGACTTCGGTTCGCATATCGAATGTCGTAGAACTCCGACGCCCGGCGCTTGGTGTTCCCGATGACCGGTGCGTCCGTCTCCTCGACCCAGTCCGGATTGGTGGCGGAGCGCTGCTCGCTCTGACTAGGAGGCGCATCGGCCCAGTCCGGATTGGGCTCCGTCCGCCCAGGCTCGGCGGGCTCCGCAGGCGCGGGCTCGACGGGCTGCTGGGGCACGGGCTGCGGTTCGACAGGCGCAGCGGGTTTGCTCGGCGACTTAATCGGCTCACCCCAGCCGCCCGACTGGGCAACGGCGACGGTCGACTGCGCGGACAAGACAAAGCCGAGAACAGCGAAAAAACGGTAGCTTCGATGCACGACACGGCCATAAACCAATCGCGATGCCGTGCCAAGCGCCTAACCCGGGCGACCCTCGAGCCCACATTGCGCGTGACGCGCACCTGCCTATACTCGCGCCCCTCTGGCGATGTAGCTCAGGTGGTTAGAGCGGGCGTTTCATACGCGCTAGGTCGGTGGTTCGAGTCCACCCATCGCCACTAGATTGGGAGAAGCGCCTTCCGCGCGCTCCCTGACCAGGTCACGGATCTGATGAAGCTCGAAGGGCTTCTCGAGGCATGTCAGCTGCGTTTTCTCGAGGAATGACCGGGCCTTTTTCGTGAAGGCACCGCCGGTCATGAACACGAATCGCGAGGCGAGATCCGGACGTCGATCCGAAACCTCACGGAACACGTCCATTCCACTGACGTCCGGCATCATCAAATCGCAGAACACGACGTCGAAGGGCCGCTCGGAGCAGAGGCGCGAAATCGCTTCTTTGCCGCTCGAAAACACCTCCACTTCGTGACCTCGAAGCGCGCGCCGGATCGAACGCCCGACCAGGGGCTCGTCGTCGATCACGATGACCGTCGCGCTAGAGCCGACGGTCACCGTCGGTGGCGCCTGCGTTCGCTGCGGAAGATCGGCTCGGGTCGATGGCGGCAGGCGCACGACGAACGTGCTTCCGCGACCGGCCTCACTCCGGGCCTCGATGGTACCGCCGGCGTCTCGCACGATGTCCCTGCAAATCGAAAGGCCCAGACCTGTGCCTTCCGAAACGCCCTTGGTCGTGAAGAAGGGCTCGAAGACATGGTTCATGCGCTCCGGCTCGATGCCGGTGCCGTTGTCGGCGACTTCGATCACAGCCCATCCATCTGCGTCGGTATGGGTGCGGACGGTGATGCGATTCTCGAGGACCGTGCGATCCGGCATCGCCTGGGCTGCGTTGATCAACAGATTGAGAAACACTTGCCCGAGCCGCGACTCGTTGACGTCCACCACGGGGGTCTCGCCGAAATCCCGTTCGAGCGTCGCGCGGTGCCGGATTTCGTTCCAAGAGATGTTGATCGAGGATTCGACGACGTTTTTGACGTCGACGTCGCCTCGCTGTTCGTCGTCGACGCGCGAGAAGGTCTTGAGGTCGCGCACGATGTTCTGCATGCGGATCGCCCCGTGGATGGCTTCATCGAGCTGCTGCTTGGCGAGCTCCAGCGACTCTGTTTCCGCCTGCGCGTCGATCTCTTCTCGCGTCAGGCGCAGGTTGGAAAGCACATACATCAATGGGTTGTTGAGCTCGTGCGCGACGCCTGCGGTCAAGGTGCCAATCGACGCCATGCGATCGGCAAACGCAAGCCGCGACTCCATCTCTCGTCGCTCTTGGCCGCGGCGATGGCTGTCCGCGATCGCCCGCTCGGCAATCAGGAGTCGGGTTCCGAGGACCTCGGGGTCGATCGGCTTCGAAAGGTAGTCGGACGCGCCCGAGTCGAGGATCGTGTGCAGGTCTTCGGCGCGATTGCGGCCCGTGATGACCAGGATGATGACCTGCTCGCCGCCCGGTCGACTGCGCACGGCTCGACACAGATCGAGCCCCGACATGCCCGGCAGCGTCCAATCGACCAGCATCAAGTGGAAAGGTTGCCGGCGATGCGCCTCGAGGCCCTCCTCTGCCGTCCCGACCGTCGTCACTTCGTGATCTCGCTCACCAAGGAGCTCCCTCAGGAGCTTCCGCACGGAGCTCGAGTCATCCACGACCAGCGTTCTTGGGGCCACACCCGACACTAGCCCTAAAGTCTAGGCGAAGTGGTCGAAAGGTTCCCGGTTTCGTGCGGATCTTGACGCGGGCCCGTTCGTAGCTATCTTGGAGCCGGATAACGCGCCGCGTCATCCAAGGGAGGGTAGATACATGACTCGCAACGACCAACTTCACCGGAGCAGCGCCCGGGTACAAAGGCACGGGACTCTCTGGTTCCAGCAGACTCGGGGTGCCGGCGAGACCTTTCTCGCGGAATCGCGGGAGGCGGGGCTCACATTCGTGAAGGACATGGAGGCCGCCGGCAGCAAGCTTGCGAGCACCACCGGCCGCTCCGCACAGACTTTTCGCAAGGCTTTGCAGAAGGAAGCACTCGATTGGCAGCGCCTGGTTCTCCAAACCAAGGATGCCTACCTGGCCGCACTCAAGGAGCGTTTCGATCGAGCCGAGCGACAGGCGCTGAGCACCCGCGAGGCCCTGAGACCGGAGTCGGTGGAGGTGACCGTGCTTGGTTCGGCCAAGGACCTGCTCGCGAAGGCCCAGAGCCGGGTCGATGAACGGCTCGAGCAGGCGGCAAAGCCAGCAAAGCCCGCTACACCGGCGAAGGCGACGGCCGCAAAGAAGCCTAGGGCCGCCAAGGCTAGGCCGGCGAAGGGCTCGGCCAAGTTGGCCGACGCGCCGCTGCGCAACTACGACCAGCTCACCGCCAAAGACGTGGTGAACCGGGTCCAAAGGCTCTCGGGGCCGCAAGCGACGGCCGTTTTGGAGTACGAGCGGGCGCGAAAGAGGCGGGCGACGGTCATCCGGGCCGCTCAGCAGCGCCTGAGCGCCGCGAGCTGAGCCCCGGCGAAGCATCTCTGTACAGCGGACCGGGCTGCACTACACTCCGGCCGTGGGCGAAACGAAACAGGTCCTCGTTGCCGACGACGAGGACAACCTGCGCCGCATTCTGAGGGCGCAGCTGCAACACGATGGGTATGAAGTCCACTGCGTCTCCGACGGAGAGGCTGTGCTCAAGGCCTTGGGCGAGCATCACATCGATGTGCTCATTACCGATCTGCGCATGCCGAAGCTCGATGGCATGCAAGTGCTGAAGGCGGTCGGAGGGCGCTTCCCAAATGTGCCTGTGATCATGATCACTGCCCATGGAACCGTCGACACGGCGGTGGAAGCACTCAAGCTCGGGGCATTCGACTACGTGACCAAACCGTTCGATCGGGCGGAGTTTCGGGCGGTCGTCGCCAAGGCCGCGCGTACGCGCGAGCTCTCTCAAAAGCACGTGAGCGGAGACCCAAACGAGCGGGGTCGCTACCGGATCATCGGGGAATCCGAACCGATGCACGACGTGTACGACGTGATCGAGAAGGTCGCAGACACGCCCAGCACGGTTCTGATCACCGGCGAGAGCGGGACGGGGAAGGAACTGATCGCCCGAGCGCTCCACGAAAACAGCTCGCGCAAGAACAAGCCGTTCGTGAGCGTCAACTGCGCCGCGATCCCGCCGGACTTACTCGAGAGCGAGCTGTTCGGGTATGAGAGAGGCGCCTTCACAGGCGCGGTGACCAGCAAGCCGGGTCGCTTCGAGCTCGCCCATGGCGGCACCTTGTTTCTCGACGAGATCGCAGAGATTCCGGTCAGCATGCAGGTGAAGCTGCTGCGGGCGCTGCAGGAGCAGCAATTCGAACGCGTCGGCGGAATCAAGACGATCACGGTCGACATCCGCCTCGTCGCCGCGACGAACCGAAACCTGAAGGAAAGCATCGCGGAAGGCGGGTTCCGGGAAGATCTCTACTACCGCCTCAATGTGGTCCACGTGCACCTGCCGCCCCTGCGCGCCCGCCCGAGCGATATTCCCCTGTTGCTCGAACACTTCGTGCGCAAATTCAACGACAAGCTCGACCGTTCGGTGACCGGCTTCGATGACGAGGCGAAAGAGCGCCTGCTCGGCTATGCCTGGCCCGGGAACATCCGGGAGCTCGAAAACGTCGTCGAGCGCTGCATGATCTTCGCCGAAGACGGCGAGGTCGGCACGCTGCACCTCCCGCCGGAGATTCGTGAAGCGGAGGGTGCGGTCGGCGCCGTTCTCGTCTCGGAGATCGCGGCGACTCCAGGGACGACCGGGCTCAAGGAAGCGGTTCGGGAAGCGACGCTCAAGCTCGAGCGTGAGTTCATCGGGCGCGCGCTCCATCAAACCGGTGGCAACGTCACCCACACGGCCCGGCTCCTGAAGATTTCGCGCAAGAGCCTCCAGACCAAGATGAAAGAGCTAGGCCTCCGGAACGACTGAGTGTTGCTCGCTCGGGGCTTCCTGGCGCGGCGCGCAGATCATCGTTTCGAGATCCTCTCGGCTCACCGGCTTCTGCAGAACGGGGTTGGACACGGCCGAGGCGAACTTGCGCAGGCGAGGCGTGAACGCGCCACCGCTCATGAACACGATCCGGTCCGCGAGCTCCGGATGCTCCTTCTGGATGGCGTCGTAGAGAGATTTTCCGTCTACTTCCGGCATCATCAGGTCACAAATGATCGAGTCGAAGAGCGGGTCCTCAGAGAGGCGCGCAAGGGCTTCGACCCCGCCTAGGACCGTCACGATCTCGTAGCGGCCCTGTAGACGTCTGCGAAGCGCGGAGAGCACCATCGCGTCATCGTCGATGATCAAGACTCGGGACCGTTGGAGGGGGCTCTCCGAAATCGGTCGGCTTTCGCGCCCTCTCTCGATGACGGCGAGCCCGGTGTCGAACGGAAGGACCAACTCGAAGCAGGTTCCGCCGTCGGGAAGATTCTGGACGTCCAGCCGCCCACCGTGCTCGTTCGCAATCCGCTGGCAGGCGCTGAGACCTAGACCCATCCCGCCGGAGTGCGCTTTGGTCGTGAAGCCCGGGGTGAAGATCCGATCGCGGTGCTCGTCACCGATGCCACTGCCCGTGTCACTCACCGCGACCACGACGTGCTCGTCCACGACGCGCGTCGACACCACGATTCGGTGCTTCGCGTAGGCGCCGCCCTCGATGGCCTCCGCTGCGTTGGTGAGCAGGTTGACGAGCGCCTGGGCGATGCGTCCTGGGTATGCGCCGATCATCGGAGTCGGCTCGAAGCGTTTCACGAGGCGCGCACGGTAGCGGATCTGATTGAAGACCATGGCGCAGGCGTCGTCGACGATGCGCGTAACGTCCAGCATTTCGGCCTGACCCTCGTCGGCGCGTGAAAACGTTCCGAGGCTGCGGGCGATGTCTTGAATTCGGTGCATGCCCTTGTAGCAATCGGTGAGCATGTCCGCTGCGTCGTCGATCACCTCTTGTAGATTGGCATCCGCTGCGATCTGCTCGAATGAGTGCGGCGTAATCGCCTCACGAGTCGCGAGGTCGACCCGAAGCTTTCGAACGAATCGCCGGATGGCTTGATGCGATTCACGAAGACTTTCGAGGTTTGCAAGGACGAAGGTGAGCGGGTTGTTGACGTCGTGCGCGAGGCCAGCAGCGAGGCGTCCAACCGTGCGGAGGCGATCCTCGGAGACGCGGGGCCCGATCATGGCAGGTGGCGCACTCGACGAAGCGCCCGGCGGGACAGTCGGGCGGAAGGCGGGCTGCATCTGAATGATGGTCGCGTCGCGCCCGTCCCAGATCGACAAGATCGCCGCGGCGCTCAGTAGGGAAACTGTGCCGTTTGGCTGCTGTACCCGATAGGTGCTTGGCTTGGCCTCGTCTGGGATCGCATGCGTGAAGGGTTCGCCGATCAGGTCTTCGTGATTGACCCCGAGCATCGAGCCCGCAGCGGCATTCGCAAAGAGGACGCGGCAAGCCGCATCGACGACCGCGATCCCGTCACTTGCACGCGCGAGCAACAAGCGGCGCTGCGTTTCGACGCCGTGAGCCTCCCGAAGCTGCACGAGCAACTTGCGGAGCTCATACTCTCGATTGATCGACTGCTGCAGACCCGCGACGTAGGCATCCGGCAGAACAGAATCCGAGTCGTCCTCTTCGGGCACGGTGCAGAGCTCCTCACCGAGCAGCAGGGTGCAGATGCCGCGACCGGTCGCAGGCAGCTCTGCACCCAGTCGGGTATCCCAGCAAACGATCTGAGGCGCGTGGCTCTCGAGCTGCGTAATCGCGTCTTCACGGTTCACCGCCACGCGGCAATCCGCCGTTTCAGGCCAGGCGTGCAGACCCTCACGGACGAGCACGATCCGCTCGGGGTTCGCCGAAGCGATGAGAACCCGGATTTTCCCAGATCCCTCGAAAGCCGATGTGTGGGCCTCGTTTGCCGGCACGTTCCCCCCAAAAGGCGTGGAATCACTCTTGACGCCTTCGTCAAACCATAGCACTGTAATAGGTCAATGGGAACGGTATTCGTCCGGTCTGGGTGATGGTGGATGCTCGATAGAGTCGAGGAAGAACACGAGGTCCGAGAGGTTCTCCTCGTGGAGGACAACCGAATCGACGCGCAGCTCATCCGGAGGCTGCTCCGGCGGGTATCCACGTCGTACTACCGGATCACCCATGTGCGAACCTTGAACGATGCCGTGCTCTCGGCCGACGAGCTCACGCCGGACGTGATCTTGGCGGACCTCAATCTACCGGACTCGAGGGGTACCGACACGGTGGCGAGCCTGCAGACCGCCTACCCCAACATTCCGCTGATCATCGTGAGCGCTTGGGAAGACGAGGCGGTGTCGCTCCGATCGGTCAAGGCAGGCGCGCAGGACTACCTGGTCAAGGGTCACATCGATGGCGCGAATCTCCACCGCGTGATCCGCTACGCGATCGAAAGAAAAAGAACGGAGCTGGAGCTCGTTCGGCTGGCACAATTCGACCAGCTCACAGGGCTGCCAAACCGAACCTTGCTACGGGAGCGTGTCAATCACGCATTGGCGCGAGCGATGCGCTCGGGCTCCGGGGTTGCAACGCTCATCCTCGACATGGATCGCTTCAAAGAGATCAACGACATGTTGGGCCACGAGGTTGGCGACAAGCTGCTGATCAAAGCAGCGAAGCGAATCCGTGCGAACGTGCGTGACGAAGATACGGTCGCGCGGCTTGGAGGGGACGAGTTTGCGGTCGTGCTCGAAGGCGTGAGCGAGGCCAAAGAGGTGCTCCCCGTCATCGAACGAATCGTAGACAGCCTTCGGGAGGTCACCACCGTCGACGGGCATGAGGTGAACACTTCGACGAGCATCGGGATCGCGATGTACCCAGAAAACGGGAGCAATCTGTCCGAGCTGCTCCGGGCCGCCGACCTCGCGATGTACCAGGCGAAGTCGTCGGGGCGCGCTTGCTACCAGTTTTTTGCCGATGCCATGCAGGAGGAAGCTCAATCGCGACGAGCGCTCGAGTGGGCTCTGCGACACGCGGTCGAAGCGAATGAATTCCAGCTGGTGTATCAGCCGCAGGTATGTCTTCGAACGGGAGGCGTGATCGGCGTAGAAGCACTCATCCGATGGATGCACCCGACACGGGGCCTACTGACGCCCTTTCACTTCATTGGCGCCTTGGAGGAATTTGGGCTGATCAACGAAGTTGGCGAGTGGGTGCTGCAGACGGCCTGCGAGCAGATGCGACAATGGCAGGCTCTCGAGCTTCAGCCGATGCGGATCGGCGTGAATGTTTCGGCGCAACAGTTCGAGGACCCCTTGCTGATCGACAAGGTGCGGGCCGCACTCGCGAAAACCGAGCTCGCGCCGGAGTTCTTGGAGCTCGAGCTCACCGAGAGCTGCTTGATGAGTGACCCGGCGCAAGCGGGCGCGCTCCTTCGCGAGATTCGGGACATCGGCGTCCGCATTGCGATCGATGATTTTGGCACGGGATACTCCTCGCTGACCTATCTGAACGAGTTCCCGCTGAACGCGCTGAAGATCGACAAGAGCTTCGTGCAGAGCGTCGAATCGAACGACCGGGGCGGACCGATCTCGAACATGATCATCGGTCTCGGACAAAACCTCGGCCTCGAGGTGATCGCGGAGGGCGTCGAAACCCCTGCTCAGCTCGCATACATGCAAGAGCACGGCTGCGACATCGCACAGGGCTACCTCTATTCACGCCCGGAATCACCAGAAGACCTAACGCCTTGGCTCATGGCGAACCAACGCACGTCGGGAACCTACATGCGGTCGATCTCCATGAAGATGCTCGGTGACGGGGCGAAGCGCTGAGCCTTGGCCTTCCTGTGCTAGCGTAGCGACATGGTGGCCGCGACGATTCTCGTCGTCGACGACGAACGAAACATTCTAACCTCGATTTCTCGTGCGCTCGCCCTCGAAGGCTACGAGGTCGAGGTAGCTGGGAGCGCGGAGATCGCACTCCAAAAGCTCGCGAAGCAGAGCTTCGATGCGATCCTGCTCGACGTGCAGCTTCCGGGGATCGACGGGATTACGATGCTCGACGAGCTGCGCAAGCGGGAGATCTCGGCTCCGGTGATCATGATGAGTGGACACGCGACCATCGAGGTCGCGATGGAAGCGACACGACGCGGGGCCGACGATTTCATCGAGAAGCCGATCGGCAGCGACCGCCTCGTCCTTTCGCTCAAACGAAGCCTCGAGCTCCGGGAGCTTCAGCAGGAAAACCGCGAGCTGCGGCGACGGTATGGACCGGGCGAATCCTTGCTCGGGCGGAGCGCACCGATGGCCAGGCTCCGAGAGCAGATCGAGCTGACCGCGCGCTCGAGCGCACCGGTCCTGATTCTGGGTGAGCGGGGCACCGGGAAAGAGCTGGTGGCCGCGGCGATTCACAGCGGCTCGATGCGAGCGGGCGGACCGTTCGAAAAGCTAAACTGTGCGGCCGTCCCCGAGGGTTTGATCGAGAGCGAGCTCTTCGGGCACGAAGCAGGTGCATTCACCGGAGCCACGAAACGGAGGCACGGCAAGTTCGAGCGCGCACACGGGGGAACCCTATTCCTCGACGAGGTGGGCGACATGCCGCCGCAGATGCAGGCAAAGCTGCTGCGCGTCCTGCAAGAAGGCGAGGTCGAGCGGGTCGGCGCCGGGTCGATCGTAAAGGTCGACGTACGAGTCGTCGCTGCGACGAACAAGTCGCTCGAAGCGGAAATCGACGCGGACAGATTTCGTGCGGACCTCTTCGACCGGCTCAACGTCGTGCCCTTGAGGGTGCCCGCGCTAGCGGAGCGGTCCGACGATATACCGCTTCTCGCGGAGCACTTTCTGGCCCTGGCCTGCGAGGCGCACGACCGTCCGGGCAAGCAGATCACGCCGGGGGCCATGGAGGTGCTCGAAGCATACCGGTACCCTGGCAACGTCCGAGAGCTTCGTAACCTGGTCGAACGTTTGGTCATCCTGACCCCAGGGGAGATCGTCAGCGAAGCGGAGGCCCGGGCACTGCTTCCAATGGAGTCGTCACAGGCCTCAACGGGCTATTTTCGCCCGGAAACGCCGCTCCGTGAGATGCTCGAGACGGCCGAGCGGGACCTGATCCGCCAGGCGCTCGAGCTGCGGGAAGGGCACGTGACCAAGACCGCCGCCGACCTCGGCCTCGAGCGCAGCCACTTGTACAAAAAGATGCGCGCGCTCGGAATTCGCAAGCCCGGCTCAGAGTGACATTGCGTTCTTCTTCGCGGCCGCATAGAGATCGCGGGACCAGCCGAGGCCAAGTTGCTCGATAATCTTCTTCCAGTCGATCCCGAAGTCGCCGCTCGCGTCGAAGCGCTGGACCTCCAATTCAACAAGTTTGGGATCGATCCATACGGAATCGACAAGAACGACTTGATTCGATTCGTCTCGGCGTTTGCGTGGATCTATCGGTACTATTTCAAGGTCGACGTCTATGGGCTGGACAACGTCCCCTCGCGGGGGAGGGCTCTGCTCGTCGGAAACCACTCCGGTGGCGTGGCGATCGATGGTGCGATGGTCATGGGTTCGATGCTGCTCGAAGCGGAGCCGCCACGGCTTCCCCATGCGATGATTGACAAATTCATCCACGAGTTTCCAGGGGCCTCGCAGCTGATGAGTCGGACGGGGCAGTTCACGGGAAATCCGGACCAAGCCGAACGCCTCTTGAACGCCGAACGCCTCATCCTCGTCTTTCCCGAAGGGGCGCGTGGAACCGCAAAACTCGCCAAAGACGCGGATTCGTTGGTGGGGTTCGGGACCGGCTTCATGCGGCTGGCGCTCGAAACGAAGAGCCCCGTCGTCCCCTTCGGCTTCGTCGGGGGCGGGGACGCGCTGCCCACCGTGGCGAATCTAAAACGCCTCGGACGCCTGTTCGGTGTCCCGTACATCCCGGTCACGAAGTGGGGTCTGCTCATCCCGAAGCCCACGCGCTTCCAGCTGCTTTACGGAAAGCCGATGTTCTTCGAAGGAACGGGGCATGAGCGCGACGAGGTGGTGTGCGCGATGGTCGACCAGGTGAAAGAACGAATTGCCGATTTGATTCGACAGGGACGAAGTCTCCGGGAGAACGAGATCTCGGAAGAAGACCTGGTGCTGTAGTGAAGGTCTTGGTGACAGGTATCTCGGGCATGCTCGGGCGATTGACCGCACTGAAGCTCGTCACACACGGATACGAGGTGATTGGCATCGACCGAAGGCCTTGGCCCGACGCGCCCGAGGAGATCGAAATCTTCCAAGCCGACATCCGCAAGCGGCCCGCAGAAGACGTGTTTCGAACCCATCGGCCGGACGCCGCGATCCACATGGCCACGGTCACCCACCTCGTGACACAAAGCCCGGACCGGATGCGCGTGAACCTCTACGGGACTCGCGCCTTCATCCATCACTGCGATAGCTACGGCGTCAAGCAGGCGGTGTTCGTCGGTCGGCACACGTTCTATGGGGCGGCAGCCGATTCGTCGCTCTACCACACCGAAGACGAACCCCCGATGTCGGCCCACACGTTTCCGGAGTTGGCGGACCTGGTCGCAGCGGACCTCTATGCCGCCTCGGCGCTGTGGCGCTACCCGGAAATTGCGACGTCGGTCCTGCGAATCGTATACACGCTCGGCCCCAGCAAGCACGGGACCCTCGCCTCGTACCTGCATGGCCCGAATGTGCCGCTCATCATGGGCTTCGACCCGCTCTTCCAGTTCATGCACGAAGACGATGCAGCCGAAGCGATCGTCTCCGCCCTCGCCCATAAGCTCCACGGGATCTACAACGTCTCCGGCCCAACGCCGGTGCCGCTATCGACCATCGTCCGAGCGGCTGGTCGCCGACCCATCCCCGCGCCCGAGATGCTGTTCAAGCTCGGCCTGGGCCGCCTCGGCCTCCCCCACCTGCCGGCCGGAGCGATCGATCACCTCAAGTACCCAATCGTCGTCGACAGCGACCCATTTCGACGAGCGACCCGCTTCACGTACAAATACGACGAACGCGAAGCGATTAACAGCTTCCGCGCCGCCCGCTGATTCGGCGTATCGCTGGCACTGACGCTGGCACTGGCACTGGCACTGGCACTGGCATCTGCGGATTCAGACTTGGCTATCGCTTGTCCTTGGTTTGGGTTGGGCTCGCACTTGGGGTGAGAGCCCAACCCAAACCAAGGAGTCGCTGATGGAAAAGATGAATGTTTACGACAGAGCACGGAATGTGGTGCGAGACCTCGCTCCGCTTGTTCGCACGATTCGCGAGCAGGACAAGTCGCTGGCCGATCAGCTGAAAAGGGCTGCGCAGAGTGTGGTGCTGAACATCGCAGAGGCGCGCGGAAATGATGCTGGCAACGCGCGGGCTCGATTCTCAACCGCCTGCGGCTCCGAAAAAGAAGTCCGAGCCGCCCTGAACGTCGCAAGCGACTGGGGCTACATCGAAGCCCACAGGGCAAATCACCTCGATGAGAAGCTCGTCGAGGTGTGTGCCATCACTTGGTGTTTGGGCCGCAGGCTCTAGCGGCCCGAGAGTCCTCAAGAGATCGGGCAGCTTCAAGAGCTCGCGGGCGTAGCGGGGCGCGGAAAAAGGCGCGACACGGGGCTGCGTCGGACGGGGCGTGGCCGGGGGGCTGGGGGCCTGAGGCCACGCAAGCCGCCCCTCGGAGCTCGCGGGCGCACCGGGGCGCGGAAAAAACCCGTCACGGGGTTCCATCGAACGGCTCGGCTTGCAGATGTGGTCGGAAGCACTTGGGGGCCTGGACCACGCAAGCCGAGCCTCGGAACTCGCGCCAATCGGAGGTGGTTTGCTGTCTTGCCGATTGTCACTCGTTACGTCGACTCCACCCCATGACGGGTTTTTTCCGCGCCCCTCCCTACGGAGACAGGACGAACAACGTTCGTAACCGGCAGGCGGCAGCGCGAGCCCGAAGGGCGAAGCCCGGCGCGAACGCGCCGGCAAGGCGGAGCGCAGCGAACGCCGCGCCAGGGAGGACTACGGGTGGGGGTGGGCGGGGCGGTTCAATCAAACCTCACCGCGCAACCCACCCAACACCCCACCCCCCTAACACCCGCGGCAGCACAAGCCGCACGGCAACACCCGCCCCCCTCCGCCTCCACCCACACCAGCGCAATCCCGAATTGCACCTTTTTTGACGGAAATGCCCCTGTCGCCCGAACCTTCAGCCCTATGGCAGCATCGGCTGAGCGCAGTGAGCTTCGGGGGCAGATTCTCGACGGTCGCTATCGGATCGGAAACACAATCGGCATCGGCGGCACTGGAATCGTCTTCGAGGCCGAGCGCCTGGCGACGCTCGAGCGGGTGGTGGTCAAAATGCTCCGTCCGGCGCACTGCGGCAATCCCGACCTGATGAGCCGCGTCCGGCGTGAAATCGAGGTCGCGCGCCGCGTTTTTCACCCTGGCATCGTACCGGTGATCGACTACGGCACGCTTTATGACGAATCGCCGTACTTGGTGATGAAGCACATGCGCTCCGAGAGCTTGTCGGCTTATCTGCGGCGCTGCGGCCCACTGAGTGGCCCGGAGGTATCGGTGATCATCGCGCGGCTGGCGTCGATCCTGCACAGCGTGCACCGGCACGGCTACGTCCACCGCGACATCAAGCCCGAGCACATCCTGCTCAACCGAGGTGGATACGGAGAGCTCGACGTTCATCTGCTCGACTTTGGCGTCTGCGCGGCGGAATCCGCGCCTGCCGACGAGCGCGCGCGCGAGCGCGGCCGCGTCTACGGAACCCCGAGCTATTCCTCACCCGAACAGGCCGCTGGGAACCCTTACGTCGACGCGCGGTCGGACCTCTTTGGTGTAGGCATCACGATGTTCGAGGCGCTCACCGGAAAGCTCCCCTTCACCGGCTCCGACGTGACGGCGGTCCTTCGGCGCATCATTCGCGAAGACGCACCGCGCGCGAAGGTTTTGTCGCCCTGCATCGACGACGAGATGGACTGCCTGGTCGCAAAGCTGCTCAGCCGGACGCCCGCAACCCGTTGCCCTTCTGCGCGTGCCCTCATGCGTGCGCTCGACTCCTGGCTTGTGGACCGCATCCGGACCGAACGCTCCCTCGCGGCGAAGCTGCAGGTCGCTGCCGACACCAGCAGCATTCGTCCGACGGCGCGACACGAGATGGTGGCCGCCTAATCTTCGGCCTAGTCTTCGGCGCCACCGTCGCCGAGCGCGTCGATCAAGCCGCCTACGTCCGCAGGCGCCGCCATCGCGTGGTAGCCCTTGTCGACGTAGAGAACCGTGCCGGTGATGCCGCTGGCCAGCGGGCTGCATAGGAACGCCGCGGCGTTTCCCACTTCTTCGGCCCGAAGCGCATCGGGCAGAGGCGCGTTCATCTGATAGTACTTGATCATCTTGTGGATGAACCCTATCGCGGACGCCGCTCTCGATGCATAGGGCCCCGCTGAGATCACATTGACCCGATGCCCCCAGGCGCGCCCCAGCTCGAGTGCCAGCATGCGTGCATCGGTCTCTAGCGCTGCTTTTGCCGACGCCATTCCGCCACCATAGTCGGCGACTACTCCCTGACTCGCCAGATACGAGAGCGCCAAAAATGCTCCTTGGTCACGCATCAAGGGCTGCAGCCGCTGCGCGAGAGAGACGAACGAATACGCGCTAGCGCCGTGCGCTGCCAGATACCCTTTGCGGCTGGTCTGCATCAAGGGCTTGTTGACCTCGGGGCCGTTTGCGAGGCTGTGCACGACGATGTCGAGGCAGCGCTCGCCGAAGTCGTCACGAAGCTTCTGCGCCACGCCGTCGATGCTGAAATCACCCCGGTCGCGGTAGCGCTTTTGTGCCCGGAGCTCTTCGGACGCATCGAGGAGTGAATCGTACTCGGCGTCGAGCGCATAGATTTTTTCGAGCTCGAGCTTGCTGCCGTCGGGCATCCGCAGTGAAGCGTCGAGCTTCCCGCGCCGAAGCAGCGTCTCGAAGACCCCAAGAGCCGGCGGCCAGGTGCCCACGCAGACCGAGGCTCCAGCGACGGCAAGCGCCTTTGCAATTGCAAAGCCGAAGCCGCCGTCATCGGCCACACCCGCAACGAAGGCTCGCTTGCCCGAAAGGTCGATCGGCAACATGCGCGGAACCTTATCGCCAGACACCACAAACCGCTACACTCCGCGCCATGGAGAAGAAGGAGCGGGGAGTCGGCTACGATCAAGTCGGCGATGAGTACTTCGCGGACCGTGGTTTGAGGCGCTATGCCGGCGTCTGGTCTCTCTGGGCTCTTGGCGTCGGAGCTGTGATTTCCGGCGACTTCTTTGGATGGAACTTCGGCCTGGCTTCCGGTGGTTTCGGCGGGCTCCTGATCGCCGCCCTCATCATCACGGTCATGTATGCGGGCCTGTGCTTCAGCATCGCCGAGATGGCCGCTGCCCTTCCCCACACGGGCGGTGCCTATTCGTTTGCCCGCTCGGCCATGGGTCCCTGGGGCGCATACATCACCGGCCTGGCCGAAAACATGGAGTACATCCTGACGCCTGCGGTGATCGTCGTTGGCATCGGTGGCTACCTCGGCGCGATCTTCGGTACGCCACCGGGCATGGAGCCGGTCTGGTGGCTAGCGGCGTACGCGGCCTTCGTGGGACTCAACGTCGCCGGGGTAGAGACGACCTTCCGCTTCACCGTCTTGATCACGGCCTTGGCTCTCGGGATTCTCGTCGTGTTCTGGGTCGCGGCGATTCCACACTTCGACCTCGACTGGGCGCTCAACATCGAGCCGGACGCCGGCCAGAGCCGCTGGCTGCCCTACGGCAGCAGCGGCGTTCTCTCGGCGCTCCCGTTTGCGATCTGGTTCTTCCTGGCGATCGAGCAGCTTCCGCTCGCTGCCGAAGAAGCGCACGCACCGGCGCGCGACCTGCCGCGCGGCTTGCTCTATGGTCTTCTCACCCTGATCGTTGCTGCCTTTCTCACACTGTTTCTGAACGCGGGCATCGCTCCAGGCTCGGCGCAGCTCGGCTCCTCGGCCGAGCCGCTGTTCGAGGGCTTCCAAACGATCTTTGGGACGGGCCTTGGAGCAAAGCTCCTCGCTCTGGTTGCCGTCACCGGCCTCGTCGCGAGCTTTCACAGCATCATCTTCGCCTACGGCCGGCAGATTTTTTCGCTTTCGCGCGCAGGCTACTTTCCGCGATGGCTCTCCCGCACGCACCCCGATCGCAGGACGCCGCACATCGCGCTCGTCGTAGGCGCCTTGCTCGGCTATCTGGTCGCCTACGGCATCCATGCGCTTGGGCCCGAGCATCCGGTGGGCGCCGTGCTGCTGAACATGGCGGTCTTCGGCGCGGTGATCGCCTACGCGCTCCAGATGGTTTCCTACATCTTGCTGCGGGTTCGCCTGCCCGACATCGAGCGCCCTTACAAAAGTCCACTCGGGGTGCCGGGCGCCGTCGTCGCGCTGCTCATTGCCTTGGTGACCCTGGTCGCGCTCTTCGTGACCGACCCCGTCTATCAGAAGGTGGTGATTGGCGCCGCGGTTTGGTACGGCCTGGGCCTTCTTTGGTTCGCAGTCTACGCGCGGCGCAGGCTCGTGCTTGCACCCGAAGAGTCTTTCGCGCTTTCCGCACACGATTCTCGGGACGAGCCCTAGCCAACGTGCCAAGCTCCGCCCATGCAGGTTCTGCTGGTACGGCATGCGGCTGCGGTGGACTCGGGCTCCGCGCGGACCGACTACGAGCGTTGGCTGACCGACGACGGCAGGCGGACCATGATTCGGGTCGGCGATGCGCTCACTGCGATGGGTCTGCTGTACAGCCGCGTTTATACGAGCCCGCTCGTTCGCGCGGTTCAAACCGCTGAGATTCTAGCCGCCACCCAGCCAGGGTTCGACGGTCCGCTCGAAGTGCTGAGCGCGTTGTCGACCGAGGAAGGAAGCGCCGCGCAGGCCCTCGCACCTCTCGGTCAGGCTGCGGCCGACGATCTCATCGTCATGGTCACCCACATGCCGAAGGTGGGCGTCCTCGCGGCGCATCTCGGCCAGCTCGCCACCGCCCCGTCGTTTCGAACGGCCTCTGCGTGTTTACTGAGGCTCGACGGCGGCAAGGGCCGCATCGAGTGGATGTTGGACCCAGACACATGCGAGCCAAGGAAGCTTTGATGCTCTTCGCGCGCCGCGCCGCCTAGACGGTGCAGACCTGATTGCGGCCGCGGTTCTTCGCCTCGTAGAGCGCCTTGTCTCCTTGGACGAACAGGTCTGGCGCAGTGGACGCGTGGTCGGGAAAGGTCGCTACGCCGAGCGAAGCCGTCACCCGCAGCGGACCGAGCTCGGTCTGGAGCTCCGTCCCCTCGAGCTCTTCGCGCACTCGCTCGGCAAGCAGCCGAGCGCCCCGTGCGTCCGTTTCCTCGCAGAGCACGCAGAACTCCTCGCCGCCAAACCGCGCTACGATATCGGTTTCGCGCTTCACACGCCGAAGCACCTGGCCGAGCTCCTGAAGGACTCGGTCGCCGGCGGCGTGCCCATAGGTGTCGTTGACGGCCTTGAAATGGTCGAGGTCGGTCACGATGACCGAGAGCTTGCGGCCGAATCGCTGCGCCGCGAGGAGCTTCTGTTCCATTTGATCGAGAAACGCGCGCTTGTTCATGCAGCCGGTGAGCCCGTCGGTTGTCGCGAGCTCTTCGAGCTGGCGAACGAGGCGTGCGCTCGCCATCGCGACCGCAAGATGGTTGGACAGCGCTTGGAGCGTAGCGCGTACCGGTGCACCGAACGCACCCGGTCTCTTCGCCGCAACGATCAAGGTCCCAATCGGTTCCTCGCGGACCACAAGGGGCAAGACCAGAAGCGACTCCATGCCTTTGAGCTTGGCCTTTTTGGTGAAGAGCACCTGCTGTTTGGAATCGAAGTCGCCGCGGTACGGCAGGTAATGCCGGTTCTTCACCACCATGGCGGTCAGCGACGTGTTGTCGCGAAACCGAAGGCCGTGAAAATCGAGTGCGCGCTCCCCTGAGGCCCGCCGCACGCTGTGCTTGCGGCCCTCAGGTTGATATTCGGTGATCGCCGCGAAGTCGTGTGGCGCAATCTCTTTTGCGGCAGTCAAACCGACTTCCATGACTGCGTCTTGCGTTCGCGCAGTGCTGAGCTCCTGAGAAACGCGGTACAGGATCTCCTGTTCGACCTTGGATCGTTCGAGCTGCATGAAGACACGTTCGTTTTCGAACGCTCGAAGGATGTGCGAGGTGCTGTCGCGGAGGAGCTCTTCCTCCTCGGGGCTGAACCCGCGGTCGACGACCCGGTCGGCGCAGAGCACCGCCCGAAGATGCCCCCGCTCCAGAACCGGAACCGCAATGAACGATCGGACGGCTGCCGGCCCGCGATAGTAGCAAATCCCCCGATATCCGGGGCGAATCTCCTGCAGGTTGGTGGTCAGCTTGCGGCGGACGGCCGCACCCACCGCACCCGCTCCAAGAGAGAACGGGCCGTCCGCGAGGTCGTCACTCTTCGACACCAATTCGACGATCCGGAGCTGTTCGGGCTCGGAAGTGGGCATCAGAAGCACACAGGTGTGAAGGTCGAGTGTCCGATGGAGCAACTGCAGCGCGTGGTAAAGCGCCTGTCGAACCTCCTGAACGCTGGTCTGGTAGAGACGATCCTCGTCCCTGGCACCGCCCGACGAAGGAGCGACCAAACGGAAGAGCCGGGTATCGTCGCGCACCTTCGCCTTTTGGGCTTCGAGCTCGAGCTCGGACTTGCGGCGGACGCGAACGATCTCGGCGCGGGTGAACAGGTAGCTGAGGGCGCCGAAGCCTGCGATGAATAGCGCATTCAATCCGAGGACCAAAGGATCGCGAACGTTCTCGCCGAGGAACGCCGTGGCGGAACCGAGCACGAGCGCGAACGCAACCAGGCCGATGCTCGCTCGCCCCGTCGCAAACGAGGCAACGAACGCGACGGTCACGTAGATCAGCGGGTAGAGGTCGCTACCCACGCCACCGCGAAACTGAATCAGAGCCTGGACACCGACGATCAGAAAGGCGCCGAGCTCGAATGCAGACCTCTCGTCGGTACCGCGCCGATGCGCGCTTGTGGCACGGTAGCCGAAGAGAGCCGCCCAAGCGGCGAGCCAGGCCAGGTGCCCCCATCCGAGGGCTCGGCTTCCCGGAACGAAGAAGCCCGCAAGCAAAAAGGCCACGAGCAGGAACGCCGCAGCCAATCCCCACGTCAACCGCGCCGTGCGCCTGACGCGAAGCGCTGCCTGAACCAGGGCCGTCATACCCGAGCGGTGTTACGCCCCGACCCATCCGTTCAGCAAGAAATCCGCGCGCGTGTACGCCTTGCCCCTACCTAGGGGCGTGGAAACTGGAAGACGAACTCTTCGTTCCGAACCATTCCCAACTCGTCCCTCGCGATGCGTTCGACGTAGTTGGGGTCGCTGCGGAGGGCGTCGATCTCGCCCTTGAGCGTGGCGATCTCACGGACCAGCTCCTCATTGGATTCTCGGAGCTCCTGAAGCTCTGCGCTGAGGTGCCGATAGCGGGGCAGGCCCTGCTCATCGAGGACCAGCGTGGGGACGGTCATCACGGCCATCACCATCAGGGCGAACGGAAGAAGCGCAGCACTGGGTCGCACGCGCTGAAACTGCCGCAAGCCGGGCCAGAGGGCAATTTTCTGCCGATTTTCGCAGGCTTGACAGAAACCCTGCAGCTTCTACTTTCAATGAGGCGTGACAGTGGCCTTGGACGAGCGGCATCGCCGAATCCTGTTCGCGGTCGTCACCGAGCACATCGCTTCGGGGAAGGCCGTGAGCTCACAGTGCATTGCGAAGCGTTACGCGATCAAGCTGTCGCCAGCGACCATTCGGAGCGTCCTATCCGATCTGGAGGACGCGGAGCTCCTGCATCAGCCGCACACGAGCGCGGGCCGCGTCCCCACCGATGCGGGTTTCCGACGCTTCGTCGATGCGATGGCCACGGCCGGAGAGATCTCGGACGCCCACCGGACCGCCTTGCTTCGGCGCCTTCAAGACTTGGAGCCAGGCGCCGACGCCGTCCGAGAAACCGGCCAGCTGCTGAGCCGGCTCACGGGGACAGCGACGATCATCGCGCAGCCGACGGTCGTCGAAGCGACCCTCGATCAGCTGCGGTTCATGCGACTCTCGGGAGGGCGGACGCTCGCCGTTTTGGTCACGCGCAGCGGTGTCGTCGAGAACCGAGTCGTGGTCACCGATATCGCTGTGGACGACCACAGCCTCGAACGCGTCAACAACTACCTCCACGAGCTAGTCGGCGGCCGAACCCTCGCGGCGGTGCGAGACCTGCTCGCTGTTCGACTGGCCACCGAAGAAGTCCAGTACCAGCTCCTACGAAAGCAGGCGCAGCAGATGGTCGAGGCGACGGTCGATGGCCAAATGGAACGAGCGCGCGTGGTCATCGAAGGGCAGGGCGCCCTCTTCGATCGGCCGGAATTCGGCGATGCGGAGAAGATTCGCCGGTACCTCAATGCCTTCGAAGAGAAGCAGAAACTGCTCGAGCTGCTCGAGCTGACTTTGCTGACCGACGGTGTTCAGGTCTTCATCGGCTCCGAGGCGGCGCTCGACGACGTGGACGACATCAGCGTGATTTCGAGCCCATATCGGCGGGATGGCGCCCGGGTCGGCTCGTTTGGAATCGTGGGTCCCACGCGCATGGACTACAAGAAGTACGTACCGTTGGTAGGATTTGCCGCCGATGTGCTAAGCGACGTCCTCGACGGACGGCTTCCGGGCAGATCCAAGGGCTCTTAGACAAGGACGGTCATGGACAATGGGTGAACACGTGGGGGATGAGCCGGAAGACGAACAGGCCAGCGGGGCCGGTGAAGAGGACGAGGTCATTTTTCCGGAGCAAGAGGACGGAGGATCCGAGCCGGAACCCAGCGACCTCGAAAAGGCCCACGCCGAACGCGATCGCATGCGCGATCAACTCCTGCGGATCGCCGCCGACTTCGACAACTTTCGCAAGCGATCGCGCAAAGAAATCGAAGAGGTGCGCCGCCGAACCATCGAAGACACACTCCGCGAGGTCTTGCCAATCGTCGACAATCTGGAGCGTGCGGCCGACTCCATGGCCGGTGCGACGGACGTATCCGCCGTTTCGGACGGCGTGCGCATGGTCCTGCGGGGCTTCGACGACATCGCCAACCGCCTTGGCCTCAAGCGAGTTGCCACGGTCGGCAGTCAGTTCGACCCGACCTGCCACGACGCCATGCAGCAAGAAGAGACCAACGAGCATGCGCCGGGCACCATCGTATCGGAGGTCGTTCCCGGCTATTTCCTCGGGGAGCGCTTGTTGAGGCCGGCCATGGTGGTCGTCGCAAAACCGGTATCGGACGCCCATGATCCGAAAGATGACGCGAGCGGCGAGGACAGCCAGAGCGATGAATAGTCGCACCTTTACTGCATTGAGGTTCTATCTCGGGGTATAAAGGAGAGTAGGGCGAGATGGGGAAGATCATCGGGATCGATCTGGGGACGACGAACTCCTGTGTTGCATTTGTCGACAACGGGGAGCCGCAGGTGATTCCGAACGCCGAGGGCAGCCGTACCACGCCGTCGGTCGTGTCTTTTTCAAAGGACGGCGAGCGAAGGGTGGGTAGCGTGGCGAAGCGCCAAGGCGTGACCAATCCGCAGAACACCATCTTTGCCATCAAACGATTGATGGGACTGCCATTCGATTCGGAGCCCGCCAAGCGACACAAGCGCGCGGTCCCGTACGAGGTCGTCGAGAGCGACGGCGGGGACGCCTGGATCCAAGCAGAGGGCCATCGGTACTCGCCGCCTGAAATCTCGGCCATGGTTCTCGAAAAGATGCGAGAGGTCGCAGAGTCGTTCCTCGGAGAAGATGTTGCAGAAGCGATTGTGACCGTACCCGCGTACTTCAACGACGCGCAGCGTTCGGCCACCATTGCAGCAGGCAAGATCGCTGGAATCGAGGTGCGACGCATCATCAACGAGCCCACTGCAGCCGCGCTTGCCTATGGCTTCGACGAGAAAGAAGGAAAGCGAGTTGCCGTGTACGATTTGGGCGGCGGCACCTTCGATATCTCGATTCTCGAAATCGCCAATGGCGTCTTCAGCGTGAAATCCACCTCGGGGGACACCCACCTCGGCGGCGAGGATCTGGACAACGCCTTGGTCGAAGAGCTCACGCGGCGCTTCCAAGAAAGCAGCGGGATCGATCTGCACGACGACCGTGTCGCGCTCCAACGTCTGAAGGAGCAAGCCGAAAAGGCCAAGCATGAGCTCTCGTCTTCGTTGGAGACGGAGATCAACCTTCCATTCATCGCAGCCGATGAATCCGGGCCGAAGCATCTCGAAACCAAGCTCAAGCGAAGCGAGCTGGAGATCCTCGTCTCGGAGATCATCGACCGGACGCTCGGACCCTGCAAACAGGCCCTAGACGACGCCGGCCTCAAGAAGGAAGACATCGACGAAGTTCTCCTGGTGGGCGGTCAAACGCGCATGCCGATGGTTCAGTCGAAGGTCGAGGATTTCTTTGGCAAACCACCCTACAAAGGGGTGAATCCGGACGAAGTGGTGGCGATGGGCGCTGCGCTTCAAGGCGCCGCACTGGTGGGCGAAGTCGAAGAAGTCCTTCTTCTCGACGTCACGCCCCTGAGCCTCGGCGTCGAAACCGGCGGCGGCGTGTTCCACAAGCTGATCCCCCGCAACACGACGGTCCCCACGCGCGCCAAAGAGGTGTTCACGACCAGCGTGGACAACCAGTCTTTCGTGCCGATTCACGTCCTGCAGGGCGAACGCGACATGGCCGCGGACAACAAGTCCTTGGCCAAGTTCGAGCTTGCGCCCATCGTGCCTGCGCCCCGAGGTGTTCCGGAAATCGAGGTGACGTTCGACATCGACGCCGATGGCGTGGTCAACGTGAGCGCCAAAGACCTCGGTACCAGCCGTGAGCAGAACATCCGTGTCGTCGCATCGAGTGGGCTGACCGAGCAAGACATCGAACGCATCATCGGAGAGGCCGAGGCGTACAAAACGACCGACGAGAAGCGTCGTGAGCTCGCCGAGCTGCGCAATGCGGCCGAGGCGTTGCTCTACACCAGCGAGCGGGCGGTCGCCGAATGCCGGGAGCTCGTCCCAGAAGACGTCGTCGCTCAGGTCGAGGCCGACATCGAGTCCTTGCATTTCTCCGTCAATGAGGGTGACGCGATCGCCATCAAGGATGCGCTCGAAACGCTCGAGCTGAGCGCCTACAAGATCGCCGAAGCGATGTACGGCAGCGTCGACATGGGCTCGACCGGCGATGCTCAGACGGAGTCGTGAGCGCCGACCATAGAGCGTCGGCCACCGGCGCCGAATGGTTGGCGCGGATGCGCTGGGGGGCGCTGGCGATTCAGGCGTCGGCGATACTCATCGCCACCGAGCTTCTCGCTGTAACTCTACCCGTCTTTCCGATGTGGTCGCTCGTAGCCGTCGGCGTGGTTTCGAACCTCTGGCTGGCCTCGCGCAAGGATGATTCAGGTCACCTCGGCGCGTTTCTAGTTCTGGACGTCGCGCTCCTCTCCGGCATGCTCTACCTCTCGGGCGGCCCGACCAACCCGTTCAGCATCATTTACGTGGTCTACATCGCAGCGTCTGCGGTCATGCTTGCGCCACGGTGGACCTGGACGATCGCCGGGCTTTCGATCTTATCGTTCGCGACCCTATTCGTCGTTCACGTGCCGAGCGAGCACTTGGGCCATACCGGGCACGGCGGGGGTTTTCAAACTCACCTGTACGGGATGTTCATCGCATTGGTCCTCGCGGTCGCGCTGATCACGTATTTCGTGAGCCAGCTGTCGGTCGAGCTCCGAAGACGCGAGCGCGCACTGGCCGAGGCCGAAGAACGGACACATCGCTGGGGGAAGTTGGCATCCATCGCGACTCTGGCAGCCGGTGCGGCGCACGAGCTTGGAACCCCGCTCGGCACGATCGCGGTGGCGGCCAAAGAGATGGGACGGCAGGCGCGCACCCTTCCGGGCGGTGACGCGCTCGTCGAGGATGCGGAGCTGATTCGCGAGGAGCTCGAGCGATGCCGTCGGGTTCTCGACCGGATGGCCTCTGCAGGAGGCGAGCACGTAGGCGAGGCGCCGAGCTCCGTGACGATCGAGGTGATGTTTGCAGAGGTGCGCGCGCGACTGAGCTCGGAGCAGGCTGAACGCTGGGTCACGTCGACCGAGGTCGAAACGATCGAAGCACCTGCGACCGCGCTCGTGCAGATGGTCGAGAACATCGCGCGCAATGGCTTTGACGCGTGCGACGAGGGACGCGTCTCGCTTCAGGTTCGCCAACTCGATCGCGCCGTCGAGCTTTGCTTCCGCGACGAGGGTCACGGGATGGACGAGCAAGCCCTGAGACGAGCCACCGAGCCGTTCTTCACCACGAAGAACAAGTCCGACCGCATGGGTCTCGGCTTGTTCCTCGCGAGGACGCTCGTAGACTCACTGGGAGGCCGACTCAGCATCGAGTCGGCAAGTGATCGGGGCGCGACCATCTGCGTCATGCTTCCTCAAGGCTCATGACCGACGCACGAGACGATGCCAGCCCCAAACCCTCGATCCTTCTGGTCGATGACGACGAGCGGCTCCGATCGCGCATGGCTCGCGCGTTCGAGCAGCGTGGTTACGAGGCACAGCAGGCCGATGGCTACGACGGAGCGATCGCCGCTGCGGAGCTGGAAAGCACCGAGTACGCCGTCGTCGACCTTCGGATGCCTGGGAAGTCGGGCTTGGAGCTCGTGCGCGAGCTTCATCGGATCGATCCGGCGACCAAGATCGTGGTGCTCACCGGCTACGGAAGCATCGCGACTGCGCTCGAGGCGGTTCGGCTTGGCGCTACGCACTATTTGACCAAACCCGCCGATGTTGACGAGCTGATCGCCTCGTTCGGGCGGAGCGACACCTCGGTAGATCGCGAAGTCACGCCGGCCGAAAGCGAGGCCCCCGAGACGCCGTCCCTCGCGCGGGTCGAATGGGAGCACATCCAACGGGTGCTGACCGACTGCGGCGGCAACATCACTAAGGCTTCGGAAAGACTTGGTATTCACCGACGCTCCCTTCAGCGAAAGCTCTCGAAGTTCCCCACGTCCCGCTGAGCGCTGCGACGATTTGCCACGTACAAGCCCGCGCCGTCCATCCCTAAGGTGCGGGTGGTGAAGGTTTGTTGGGTGATCGCGGCGCTGCTCGCGCCGTTTTCGATTGCAGCGGGGGCTTCTGCGTGCGGAACCTGCGGCGTCGGCGATCCGACCCTCACCATCGTGGGCTTCGAGCAGCCCAAAAGCCAGCGGCTGCGCACTTCGGGAACCGTTCGCCATCGAAACGATCGAATCGGCGAAGCGCAGGTCGACGAGCTCAGGCTTGCCGAACAGCGCATGGAGTTCGCAGGCGCATACTCGCCAAGCGACCGGTGGACGCTGTCTTTGATGATGCCGCTGGTGCACCGACTGGTGAGCGCAGTCAATCTCGCGGAAGCGGACATCTGGGCTCCGGGAGATTTGGAGTTTCGGGCACGGGCTGTCGTCTGGCGCGACCGCAAGTTTGCCCCTCGGCATTTGGTGAGCCTGATCGGCGGCCTCGAGTTTCCGACCAGCTCGATCGAGCGCGACGCGCAGGGCGTCCCGCTTCCGTTGGAGTTCCAGGCGGGCACCGGCTCTTGGGACCCGATTGCGGGCGCTTCGTACACGATGTTTTCCGACCCCTGGTCGGTTTACGCCGCGTCGATCGGAATCTTTCCGACCAAGGGGACGGCGGACACGAAGGTCGGCGCGAGCTTCCGGCAAACCGCGCTTGGGCAGTTTCAGCCTTGGAGCTTTCTCGCCTTTCAGATGGGCGTCGAGTTCCGAATCGATCAGCCGGGCTACATCGCCGGGGTTCGAGACCCGAACACCGGCGGACACATCACCTACGGCACGTTTGGCTTGGTCGGACTGCCGCACGACAAGGTTCTGCTGCATTTCACCGCGGCCGTGCCGATGATTCAGCGGCTCGACGGAAGCCACGTAGAAGGTCTCGCGATCACGGCAGGGCTGGTCTATGAAATATAGCCTCTTCATCGCGGCCCTGCTCCTCAGCATGGCGCTACTCCCGAACTGCATGCGGGTGACCGAAGGGATCGAGGTCGACGTCGCCTACCAGCCCGCGGCCACCCCAGCCGCCGTCCGTACCGACCTCGGTTACAGGGTGCGGCTTGAACGGGCGATGATCGCGGTCGGCAGGGTGGAGCTGATCCGCTGCGACAATTTTGTCCTGGATCTCTGGAAACTTGTCACAGCTGCGCGAGCGAAAGCGCACGAGTTTTCTTCGCCGACCAGCCTGGGCGTCCCCTTGGTGATCGACCTCATGGAAAGCGCGGGGGTCCCACTCTTCGCCGGAACCCTGCGGCCGCCTCCGGGACGCTACTGCGGGATTCGCGTCATCGGGATGCCCGCGGACCAGGACGCCGAGGGATTGACCGACGAAAACCTCGACATGACGCAGAACAGCGTCTTCGTCGCGGGACGGGTCGAAGACGAGACCGGCGACGCCCCATCCGCTCTGCTCGCGCAGATCTCGGAGATCCTCCCCTGCGAGATGCGGTTCGACCGCCCGCTGGTGTTCGACGGGCCGGCACTCGAGAGCGTCTCCATCCAGATCGACCACCGCAAGTGGTTCGATGGCATCGATTTTGCACTGCAGGACTCAATCGCGGTGCAACAACGGATAACCGAAAACGTACGGTCGTCGTTGCAGGCTGTCCTTCCCATCGAGGAAGACGGGCTCTAAAGACCGCGGAGAAAGAAATGAAGAGATTAGGGATATTGATGGTGCTCAGCGCCTGGGCCGCGGGCTGCGGGGACGACGCGAGCGCGGCGCAAGGTCAACAGGACGTCGAGCTCAGCTTTGCCGCAGTCGTGGGCGATCAGCCGTTTGTCTGCGGGAACACCTATCAAAACCTCGGCGCGAACGACACCTCACTGGTGCTCAGCGACTTTCGCTTCTACGTGCAAGACGTCGAGCTCAAGAACGCCGCCGGCGCCTGGGTGCCGGTCCAGCTCGAAGAGAACAGCTTTGAGAACAGTGGCGTCGCCTTGCTCGACTTCGAGGATGGCTGTGGCGAACTTGGAACCCCAGAGCTCAACGATAGCGTGCGCGGCACCTTGCCCGCCGGGGACTACGACGGCCTTCGCTTCAAAATGGGCGTCCCCTTCGAGATCAATCACGTGAACAGCGCGACGGCGCCGAGCCCGTTGAACCTCACCTCGCTCTTCTGGAACTGGCAGGGCGGCTACAAGTTTCTCCGAATCGACTCGGGGCAGTTCAGCGGAACCGACTGGCGCATGCACCTCGGCAGCACCGGCTGCGAAGGAGATCCGATGGCGGGTGGCGTAACGTCGTGCGCCAACGGCAACCGCGTCGAGGTCGAGCTCGGTTCGTTCGATGCGAGCGCAGGCACCGTGCTGGCCGACTACGCGGCGCTCGTTGAAGGCGCAGCCCTCGATGTCGACACGGCGGCCGACGCCGGCTGCATGTCGAAACCAGCCGACACGGATTGTGGACCCCTGTTCGCCAACTTGGGCCTGCCCTTTGGTGAGACCCCAGGCGGCACCCAGCAGTTTTTCTCCGCCGAGTGAGCTTTTTGCTCGGCAACCAGATACGACTCCGTCACAGCTCAACATGAAACTCCTCTCGCACACACTTGTCTTATTGCCATTGCTCCTCGGGGCCGGATGCGGTGACAGCGACACCGCATCCGCCGCCGGGGCATGGGTCTGGAACCTTCCGGACACCGTGCCCCCGCCGCGCGTTCCCGGGGACAACCCGATGTCCGAGGCCAAGGTCGAGCTGGGTCGGTTCTTGTTCTACGACACGAAGCTCTCGGGGAACCAAACCCAGAGCTGCGGAACCTGCCATCTGCAGGAGCTCGCCTTCACCGATGGGCTGGCCCAAGCGGAAGGCTCGACGGGCGAGATTCATCCGCGCAGCTCGATGAGCGTGGCCAACGCGGGCTTACGCGGCATCGCTCACCTGGGCTAACCCGGCGGTGGTGCGGCTCGAAGAGCAGGCCCTGGTGCCGATGTTCGGTGAGGATCCGGTCGAGCTCGGGATGGCCAATATGGAAGAGGAGCTCCTTCGCCGGCTGCGCGAGGACGCCCAGTACCCGGCGATGTTCGCTGACGCGTTTCC
This sequence comes from uncultured delta proteobacterium, assembly GCA_963712235.1. Taxonomy (GTDB): domain Bacteria; phylum Myxococcota_A; class Polyangia; order Polyangiales; family Houyiibacteriaceae; genus SG8-38. Next base: position 470,366 of record CAVQHC010000006.1, on the reverse strand, counting down.
AAACCAGGCCGATCCGATCAATCTCGACAGCATCACGAAGTCGATCGCATCGTTTCAGCGGGCCCTGACCAGCTTCAACTCGAAGCACGACCGTGGCTCGAGCGCGCTGACCTTGTCCGAGCAACGTGGAAAGGCACTATTTTTCGGCGGCACGACCGAGGCAGGCGTGCCCGATGCCTTGGAGTGCTTTCATTGTCACGGCGGCTTCCTGCTCTCCCAGGCGGTCGACCACGACGGCAGCGAATTCAATCAGCAGACCTTCATCAACAACGGCCTTTACAACCTCGACTCGGACGGAAGCTACCCCGAAGGCAATCAGGGGCTCTTCGACATCACGAACGACCCAGCCGACAAGGGAAAATTCAAACCGCCGAGCCTTCGCAACATCGCGGTGACCGGCCCCTACATGCACGATGGCTCGATCGCCACGCTCGAAGAGGTGGTGGATCACTATGCGCGTGGCGGCCGCTTGATCGAAAGCGGCCCCAACGCGGGCGACGGCTTCGACAACCCCAACAAGAGCAGCTTCCTGAACGGTTTCGAGATCACCGAGCAAGAAAAACAGGACCTGATCGCGTTCCTTCGCACCCTGACCGACGAGGACTTGTTGACCAACCCGGCGTTCAGCGACCCGTTCGCAGAATGATTCAGGCAAGCAGGCGCGGCTCGCGTTCGAGTGTGACCCCGAAGCGGTCGTGCACGCGCGCACGAATCTCGTCTGCAAAGGCGAGCAGCTCCGCTGTGGTGCCTCCGCCATGGTGGACCAGCGCCAGGGCGTGCTTGCTCGAGACTCCGATGGCGCCGCGCCGGGTTCCCTTTGCCACTCCGGCCTTTTCGATGAGCCACCCAGCAGCGAGCTTCACCTGGGCCCCCTCGCTTGGGTAGCGCGGAACTTCCTCCGCAGTCGTCACGAGCTTGTCTTCGAGCGCCCGCTCGACCAGGCGGCCGGCCTCCGCGGGGGAAACGACGGGGTTCAGGAAGAACGAACCTGCGCTTCGGCGGTTCGGATCGCCGGGTTCGATCAGCATGGACTTCCGGCGGCGAAGGTCCCGCACGGTACGCCGGATCTCGGCAAGCGTGGCGTCGGGTCCAATGTTTTTTTTGAGCTCGGCGTAGCGAACCGTTCCCGGGCCGTTCGGGCGGAGAGCAAAGTCGACCGCCGACACGATGAAGCGACCGGGCTCCCGTTTGAACAAGCTATCGCGATACCCGAAGCCGCAGTCCTCCGGAGCGAGCTCGTCGAACGCGAGTGTGTCGCGGCGAATCACACGGACCCGCGCAATCACCTCCGCAACTTCGGCTCCGTAGGCTCCGACGTTTTGGATTGGCGTCGCGCCGGCGGATCCAGGAATCCCCGAGAGGCATTCGAGACCCGCCCAGCTCCGAGCGACCGCTCCATCCACGACCGTCTCCCAAGCGACTCCGGCGCCGGCACAGACGGTACCGCCATCGCGAAAATCGAGCGCGTCGATCGCCATTTGAACGACTAGCCCTTCGTAGCCTTCGTCGGGCACGATGAGGTTCGAGCCGCCAGCCAAGATCGCGGAGGGCATCTCTCGATCGGCCGACCAACGAAGCGCCTCGACCAGAGTGGTTTCATCGCCGGCGCGAACGAAATACTTCGCGGGCCCGCCGAGCTCCAGGCTGGTGAGCGGAGCCAGTGGAACGTCGCGTTCGATCTCGAGCGTCGTCATCCAATCGTCATCTAGTCGTCATTTCGGCCGCTGGAATCCTTTCGAGGCCCGCCATGTACGGCCGCAGCGCCTCTGGGATGAGCACACTGCCATCGGCCTGTTGATTCTGCTCTAGAATCGCGACGAGCGTCCGACCGATTGCAAGACCTGAGCCGTTGAGCGTATGAACGAAAAGCGGCTTGGCCTTTTCTGCGGGGCGGAATCGAGCTTGCATTCGCCGTGCCTGGAAGTCTCCGAACCAAGAACAGCTCGAAATCTCTCGATAGGCGTTTTGCGCAGGCAGCCAGACCTCCAGGTCGTACGATTTCTGCGCCGCAAACCCCATGTCTCCTGCGCAGAGCTGCACGACGCGATGATGGAGGCCGAGCTTTTGAAGGATCGACTCGGCGTGATGGGTGAGCACTTCGAGCTGCGCCTCACCTTGTTCGGGATGACAAAACCGGACGAGCTCGACCTTGTCGAACTGATGAACGCGAATCATGCCGCGTGTATCTTTGCCGTAGCTTCCAGCTTCACTTCGAAAGCAGGCGGTATATCCGGTGTACGCGACCGGCAAGTCGGCCCCGGCGAGAATCTCCCCTGCGTGGAGATTGGTCAGCGGAACTTCGGCGGTGGGCACGAGATACAGGTCGTGCCCCTGCGCCTCGGCCTCGGCTTCCCATTCTGCGTCTTTCGCCATGCGAAACGAATCTTTTTTGAACTTCGGAAGTTGACCGGTGCCGAGCATGGCGCTGTCTTTGACGAGCACCGGCGGCCAGACTTCTTCGTATCCATGCTCGCTGCTATGGACGTCGAGCATGAACTGCATCAGCGCGCGATTGAGTCGAGCGCCGAGGCCTTTGAGCACGACGAAGCGCGAGCCGCTTATTTTGGCAGCACGTTCGAAGTCCAGGATGTCGAGCTTGGTGCCGACCTCGACGTGATCCACGACGTCGAAATCGAAGGCCGGCTTGTCACCCCAAACCCGCAGCTCGACATTCTGGGCTTCGCTCAGGCCGTCGGGTGTGCTGGGATGCGGGAGGTTGGGAAGGTTGAGCAAGATCGATTCGAGCTCGGCCTCGACTTCTTCTTGCCGCGACTCGCTTCGTTTGATTTCGTCGCCGAGGCTTCGGAGCTGCTCGCGCTTCGCCTGAAACTCGGTGGACTTTTTGTCAGCGACCTTTGCCATGGCCTGGCTGGCTTCGTTCCGCTCTTGTCGCAGAGCCTCAGCTCCAGTGATGACCGATCGCCGCTCGTCGGCTAGGGACGCGAGCCGATCCAGCAGCTCCGCATCGGCGAAACCACGGCGCTTCAGCGCTGCCTTAACGTCCGGCAGATTCTCGCTCACATGGCGCAGGTCGAGCATGGAAACGGGTCTACAACAGGAGGCCCGCGAGCACCAGTCGCGTACTTCTTGGCGGCGCGTGCAAAAGCACCTAAGTTGAAGCCGTGAGCGAGACGGGCAAGCTCAGCCGGTTGGGGGTGATCGGCGACGTCCACTGCGAGGCTGAAACGCTAGCGCGTGTGCTCGATGCCCTGGACTCGATGAACGTCGAACGAGCTCTCTGCGTCGGTGACTTGGTCGACGGTTTCGGAGACGCCGATGCGACCCTCGGCTTGTTGGAGGCGCGAGGCGTCCAATGCGTCGCTGGCAATCATGAGCGCTGGCTTTTGTCGGGCGAGCAGCGGTCACTCGAAAACGCCACGCTCGAGATAAGTGATGCATCGCGTGCATTCATCGAAGCGCTCCCCCGAACGCGTCGGTACTCGACCCAGGCCGGAGGAGCGCTGCTTTGTCACGGAGTCGGCGAAGACGACGAAGCATGGCTGCTGCCCGACACCCGAGGTTACGCTCTGCAAGACATGCCAACGCTCCGCGAGCTGATGCTCGACGACGGGGTTCAGTTCATGATCGGCGGTCATACTCACCACAGAATGGTCCGCGTCTTCCCCGGGCTCACGGTGCTCAATGCCGGAACGATTCACCGCAAAGACGAGCAGTCGTTTGTGGTGCTCGATTTCGCCGCAATGCGCGTTTCGGTTTATTCGGCCGCGGCGGCCACGACGGCCGAGCTCATCGAAGAGCGCGAGCTGCCCATGCCTGGGCCCTTCGAGTAGAGCTGTGCCCCACTGGCCCTAGCGGGCTTGACGCCAAAGCTCCGCCAACGACGGCATCGTCCCAGTCAACAGGAACCCGACTCGAAACAGTCGCGCCCCCACTCGTATCGAAAGCCAAGTCGAGACCAACAAGACCAGCATCGAGCCAAGCACCTCCCACCAGGCGATCCCCGAGGCGTCGACCGAGAGACGGATGATCACGGTGAGCGGCGAAGTGAACGGAATCCACGTCATCGCTTGGCCGAGGATGCCATTGGGCTCCTCGAGAAGGATGAGCAGAACCATCAGCGGAAGGATCGCCAGGATCGCCCAGCCTAGGGTGAGCTTTTGACTTTCCGCCGCGTTGGCGCCGAGCGCCGCGGTGGCGAGCATCAAGCTTCCGAGGAACAGGTAGCCCAGGACGAACAGAACCGGGGCCGCGGCCAAGGCTCCCCAGGGAATCGACACGAACGCCGCAAACGCGGCCGAAGCCGTGATCGCGACGACGACGACCATCGACGACCAGACCGCGAATTGGATCAAACCTGCAGCGCCGAGACCGAAGAGCTTGCCGGCCAGAATTTCCTCGGCTGTGACCGAGGAGAGCAGAACTTCGACGATCTTGCTCTCCTTGTCGGTCGAAACGGTCTGCACGAGATAGCCCGAAGCGCTCAACAGCGCCGTGAGCAAGAGAATGCCGAGGAAGAGTGGTATCGTCGTGCGCACGAGGAGGTTCAGAGCCTCGTCGAGGTCGACCAATTCTTCGCCTTCAGGGCCGAGCCGGCTGCGCACGAAGTAGGCCGGTGAAATCACGCGCTGCCGTACTTCACCGTCGAGGCGCCCCTCGAGCAGCGACTTTCGCAGGAGATTTCGGAGCAAGGGTTCGATCGACGTCCCCCGCATGCTCAAGAGCGGGGTCTTCTCGGACTCTATGGCAATCACCTTGCCAGTCGCGAGGTAGTCGTTTTCGATGACATACACTGCACGGACCGCGCCCGAAGCGAGATCCTTCCGGGCAGCGTCACGACTGACGTAGAGCCGTACTTCGTCGGCGTTTTGGCGCGCCTTCCAGCGGAGCTCGCCGTCCTGTTCTATGAACGAAGAACGATCGATGACCTCGGCTTCGTCGACCAAGCCGAACTGCGAGCTCTCGGCCGCGCGCTGCGAAAGAAAATACGTCTGCACGCCGAGGACGGTCCCTGAAACCGCAGCCAGGAAAAGAGGCAAACCGAACGTCGCCAACAGGTAAGACCAGCGTTTGACCACCGAGAGAAACTCGAATCGCGCGACGGCGACAATACGTTGGATGCGCATGACTCAGCGGCCTCCACCGACGAGATGGACGAAAATCTCATCCATCCGAGCGACCAAGGGTTCATAGCGATCGACCAGAACGCCGTTTTGGACGAGTTGATTGAGGTAACCGGCCGGAGTGGCGCTCGAGGGCAGCTCCACGTGCCAACACCCTGCCTTGCGCTGCGTGGCATCCACGCCGAGTGCGACGAGGTCCATAGCCGTCCAGACCATCACCTCGTGCGGTGAGTACCGGCGACGAATCTCATCGAGCTGGCCGTACACCACCAGGTTGCCTCGATGAATGAGGGCGACGCGGTCACAGAGGGCCTCGACTTGATGCATCATGTGGGTCGACAGGACCGTGGTTCGGCCGCTTCTCCGCCGCTCTTCGATCAGTTCGGTGACCAGGGCAACGTTGACCGGGTCCAAACCTGAGAACGGTTCGTCCAGAACGCAGAGCTCGGGCTCGCTCATCAGGCACGCGGCGATCTGAACCTTCTGCGTCATGCCTTTCGAAAGGCTTTCGACGCGCTGGTCCGCAACATGGCTGAGGCCGACGCGCTCGAGCCATTGCTCGCCGGCGTCGCGAGCGGCCGCTCGGGTCATCCCCTTGAGCCGTCCCAAGTAGGCGAGAAGCTCGCGCACTTTCGCGCGACGATACACGCCGCGCTCCTCGGGGAGATAGGCTGTGCGATCGAGGTTCCGCGGGGTCGGCGCTGCGCCAAAGAGCGACACATCGCCTGCATCGGCCCGAAGGATGTCGAGCCCGATCCGGATCAGGGTCGTCTTTCCGGCGCCGTTCGGCCCGAGAAGGCCGAAGACCTCCCCTTCCTGCACTTCGAGCGACACCCCGTCGAGCGCCGTGTGCCTTCCAAAACGTTTGGATACGCCCTGATACGCAAGAACTCCCACCGAAGAAGTGTATCGGCTGGGGGGCCCGGGGGGCCAATCCGCTGCAAGCTCAGGGGCAGGACCCGCTCGAGGAGCAACGCTAGGAAAACGCGATGGCCAAGAGCCTCTTGGTCAATGTGGAAACGCCCACGCCCCCTAGCTCATCGAAGAGAAAAAGCCGTCGCGTCTCGGAGGATTCCGCTTTGGCCCCCGTGGCGCGAAACAGGTCGACCTGCATTCGACGGTGCGACAGAAGATGGTCCAGTCGTCCAATCGATTTCCGGCCCAGGCTTGCGGAGATCCCGGCGTCCCGAAGCGCTCCTCGCGCATCGCTCGAATCGAACGCGCTTCTCGGCGTCATGGGTAAGCCCCAGAGCCCCGCAAACAGACTCTGCTCGCTTCGAAGGAGCCAAACACGCTGCTCCCGCCCGCGACCCTGCGTCGCCACCACTGCGGCGAGCTTCATCTGGCTCGGCGCTTTTCGCGGACGCGGCACCGGGAGCGTGTCGACTTCGCCGTGTGCGCGAGCCTGACAGTCGTCGACAACCGGGCAGGACTCGCAGCTCGGTTGCTTGCGCGTGCAAACGGTCGCGCCGAGCTCCATCAAGGCCTGATTGAACGCGCCTGGTCGGACGCCTGGAACCAAGCGTTCAGCCTCTTCCCAAACCCGCTTGCTGGTCACGGACGCGCCCACCGGTGTGCCGATTCGAAACAGCCGCGCGAGAACGCGCGTCACATTCCCATCGACGATGGGCTCTTCCTTCTCGAATGCAATGCTGCCGATGGCGCCCGCGGTGTACGGACCCACACCGGGCAGAGCGCGCCGCGCTTCGGCATCCTCGGGGACTTGTCCGCCGTACTGCGCGACGACTTCCCGGACGCCGGCGTGGAGTAGGCGGGCACGTCGGTAGTAGCCTAGGCCGCTCCAATGCGAGAGCACGGCATCTTCGTCCGCTTCCGCCAGGTCTTTCGGAGTAGGAAAGCTGGCCAGGAAGCGCTCGTAATATGGGATGACCGTGTCGACACGCGTCTGTTGAAGCATGATCTCGGACACCCAAATTGCGTACGGGTCGCGCGTCCGGCGCCAAGGAAGGTCGCGCGCCGCCTCGTCGTACCAGCCGAGCAACTTCTGACGAATCGCAACCATCAAAGGTCCCCGTCGACTAGGCGCTCCGGGTTTTCCAGTGTTTCGATGACGTCGTACGCAAACGCAGCGCCGACGTGTCCATCGATGACGCGATGGTCGAGCGAGAGAGAAAGCAACATGACCTTCCCCACGACGATTTCTCCATCGCGAACCACGGGCTTCTCCTTGATTCGATGCACCCCCAAGATGCCCAGCTCCGGATGATGGAGGATTGGCGTCGCAAGAAGGCCCCCCCGTTTGCCGAGGGATGTCACCGTGAACGTGGAGCCCCGCAGATCGTCGGGCGCAATCGTTCCGTCCCTCGCGGACTGTGCTAGGCGTTCGATTCGGCTTGCCAGCTCGAAGAGCGAGAGCCGGTCCGCATCGTGTACGACCGGTACCATGAGTCCTGACTCGGTCGCCGTTGCCACACCAATGTTGTAGTACTTCTTGTAGACCAGCTCATGGCTGCGCTCATCGACCGCAGCGTTGAGCACGGGATGCCGGGGCAAGGCGCCGGCCACGGCTTTGACGATGAAGGGCAAGTACGTGAGCCGGAGCCCGCGGCGCTCCGCGTCGGGTGAAAGCCTCCGCCGCAGCTCCACCAGCGCCGACGCATCGCATTCCTCGACGAAGGTGAAGTGCGCCGCCGTCGTCTTGGAGCGGTGCATCCGCTCGGCGATCGCCCGCCGAATCCCCAGGATCGGGTGGCGCTCTTCGAGCTGCGTTGGCGTTTGCTCCCCAGTCGCCGCGGCGCGAACGTCTTCGCCGGTCACCCGCCCATCGGCCCCGCTGGGACGTATCTGCCGAAGGTCCAGTCCCAGGTCTTGGGCTAGCCGGCGGACGGCAGGAGTCGCGAGAGGCTTGGCCACAGAGGCGCTGGTCGAGGACGGGCTCTGAAAAAGCGCCGCCCCCGGAACTCGATTTCGAATCTCCCCCACGGCGGTGGCTGGCGGCCTCGAAGACCGCCGCGTGGAATCTGCGTCCGAGCCCAGCTTGGGCTCCAGCGTGAGGATCACCTGCCCGACTTGCGCGACAGCGCCCACTTCAAAGCAAATCCGCTCGACTCGCCCCTCGCATGGCGCACCAATCGTCACGGTCGCCTTGTCGGTCATGACCTCTACCATCGGGTCGTCTTCGGCTACGGTGTCACCCTCGGAAACGAACCATTCGACGATCTCGCCTTCGGTGACCCCTTCCCCCACATCCGGAAGCTTGAAGTCGAGCCGCGCCATCGCTCAGTACCTCGCCGTTTCGAGAAGCGCCGGAGCGATGCGGTGAGCGAGCGGGAGGTACTCGCGTTCGTGTGTCAGAGGGAACGGCGTGTCCCAGCCGGTGATACGAACAGGAGGGGCCTCTAGGTGCAAGAATGCACGCTCCGTGATGAGCGCGACGAGCTCGGCGCCGAAGCCGCATGTCCGAGGCGCCTCGTGCACGATCACCACGCGGCCGGTTTTCTTCACACTCGAAACGATGGTTTCGAGGTCGAGCGGCCAGAGGGTTCTGAGGTCGATCACTTCGACGTCGACCCCCTCCTTCGCAACCTCTTCGGCGGCGGTGAACGCCTCGTAGAGCATGGCCCCCCAGGCCAGGCAGGTGATCTTCTCGCCCGGCCGAACAACCTTCGCCTCACCGAGAGGCACCCGGTACGTCGTCTCCGGAACGTCCATCTTCACCGCTCGGTATACGCGTTTCGGCTCGAAGAAGAGGACCGGATCTTCGTCCCCGATCGCTTCGAGCAGAAGCCCCTTCGCATCGTACGGATTGGATGGGCAGACGACCTTCAATCCGGGCGTGTGGATGAACAGGGCTTCGGGCGACTGGGAATGATACTGACCTCCGCGAATCCCGCCGCCGTACGGCGTGCGGACGACCATCGGCACGTGAAACTCGCCCGCGGTTCGATAGCGGTACTTCGCCGCTTCGCTGACGAGCTGATCGAAGCCCGGGAAGATGAAGTCGGCAAACTGGATCTCGGAGACCGGCCGAAGCCCGTAGAGCGCCATACCAATGGCGGTTCCTAGAATTCCGGTTTCCGAAAGGGGCGTGTCGAGCACCCGATCGGGGCCGAATTCAGCCCGCAGCCCCTCGGTCACCCGAAAAACTCCTCCCAGGGTCCCGATGTCCTCGCCCATGAGCAAAACGTTCTCGTCGTCCCGAAGCGCGCAGCGAAGGGCGCTATGGATGGCCTGAACGAGGTTCATTTCCGTCATGACTCGTCGTCCTCAGCTCTGGCTCGCGGCCCATCAATGGCCTGCGCTTGCTGCTCCCGGAGATGCCAAGGCGGCTCGGCGTAAACGTCGGTGAACATCGCGCTGAGCTCGGCCGCGGGCTTTTGCTCCGCGTCTCGGACGCAATCTTTGACCTCCAGATCGCAGACCGTCCGCCAGTCGGCGTCGAGCTCTTCGCTCCAAACCTTGCGATGCTCGATGTGCTTGCGAAGCCTGAGGATCGGGTCGGCGTTGCGCCAAGCGTCGACCTCTTCTTCGCTTCGATAAATCCTCGGGTCATCGGAGGTCGAATGGCCGCCGAGGCGATAGGTTAGGAGCTCGATGAAGGTCGGCCCCCCGCCGTTCGCGGCACGCTGCATGCCCTCTCGAACGGCTGCTACGACCGCTAGCGCGTCGTTGCCATCGACCCGTGCAGCCGCGATCCGATATGCAGCGGCCTTCTCCGCCAAGGTGCGGGTGGCGGTTTGACGCGCGACCGGCAAGCTGATCGCGTAGCCATTGTTTCGACAAAGGAAGAGAACGGGCGGCTGAAAGACGCCGGCGAAGTTCATCGCCGCGTGAAAATCGTTCGAGCTCGTCGCACCGTCGCCGAAGAAGACCGCGACACATTCATCGAGGTCGCGCTTTTTGGCCGCCATCGCCAGACCGACGGCATGTGGGATCTGCGTTCCGATGGGTGCGCTCACCGCGAGGTAGCGGTGTGCCCGACTGAAGGTGTGGTCCGGCATCTGTCGACCGCGTACCGGGTCATCGGCATTCCCGAACATGTGGTCGACATACCGCTGCACCGGGTAGCCCCTCCAGAGTAGGGCGCCAACTTCGCGATAGCAGGGAACGATCCAGTCCCGATCGCGCAGCGCCGCCGCAGCGCCGACGATTGCTGCTTCTTCTCCGAGCGAGCCGACGTGAAACGCGATGCGACCTTGGCGCTGGATTCGCTCGAGCCTGTCATCGATGATTCGGGTGCGAACCATCGCCTTGTAAAGCGCGACGACCTCATCGATCGACAGGCCCGGGTCGAGCTTTGGATCGAGGCTTCCGTCGTCCCGAATGACCTGCATGTCCCCCTCAGCCGAGCACGTCTAGCTTTCGTTTCTTCCCGTAGCGATTCATCGCAGGCGCCGATTCGTCCTGCACCTCTGCGGGCAGCGCCCCCGCAAGAAAGACCTCCGCTGCACGGTAGCTCGAGCGAACGAGCGGCCCCGACGCGACGAAACGAAAGCCCATCTCGAGCCCCTGTTTTTCGTAGTCTTCAAACTCGGCTGGCTCGACGTAGCGCTGCACCGAGGCGTGCCGCTTGGTCGGCCTCAAGTACTGGCCGATCGTGAGCACATCGACATCTGCGTCGCGCAGAAGCTGCATGGCGCTCAGCACTTCGTCGCGCTCTTCGCCAAGGCCCACCATGAGTGAAGTCTTGACGACCGAAGCGCCGAGCTCCTTCGCGGTCACGAGCGCGTCGACCGAACGCTCCCACGAACAGCGGACATCTCGGATGCTCCGCTGTAATCGCGGCACGACTTCCACGTTGTGCGCGAAGACATCCGGACGCCCCTCTTGGACGACGACGCGCAGATCGTCGTGTTGGCCTTGAAAATCTCCGACCAAGGTCTCGACGCGAAGCGCCGGACTATGATGCTTGATGCGCCGCACCGTCTTGGCGACATGCGCGGCCCCGCCATCCGCGAGGTCGTCGCGGTCGACCATCGTGAGCACCACGTAGGCGAGCCCCATTTCAGCGAGCGAGATCGCTGTGTTCTCAGGCTCGTTCGAATCCACCGAGCCGCCGGGCTTCCCGGTCTGAACCGAACAAAAGCGGCAGCCTCGGGTGCAGGTCTCCCCGAGGATCATGACCGTGGCGGTGCCCTGACCCCAGCATTCGAAAATGTTCGGACAACGGGCTTCCTCGCACACTGTGTGCAGCCCGCGAGCACGGAACCGGGACTTGAGGCCGTGGAATTGGTCCTGCTGTGGCCCAGCCGGCAGCCTCACCCGAAGCCAGTCAGGTTTGCGGGCAGGCAAGGTCAATCGAAGGCTCCCATGGGTTCCAAGATAAGCTCTTAGGGGTCAGCACCTCCGCTGTCAATCACGTCTAACAGCACGAATTGTCGGGCTTTCTTCGACATGAGGCAATATTTCGATATCCCGGCCCCTTAGGCGCAATATTTTCGTGTTTGACCCTTTACCTGGGTGTGGGGCGCCCCATACTCCAGCATCGAACCGGCTCGGAACCCGTTAGGAGCGACTCGATGGATGACGAAAGAAGGCCAAGGCGCGCCGGCCCCGTGGAGAGACCCGGCGCATTGGGCGGCAAGCGAGACCTGAATCGGCGCAAGCGCGTCCAAGACCTCATCGAGGCCGGTCTGTCGCTGTTTCTGAAGCGGGGAATAGAAGCCGTGACGATCGACGAAGTCGCTCGCGAAGCCGGCATGGCAAAGGGCAACTTCTACCGCTATTTCCGCGACAAGGCCGATTTGGTGGAGGCGGTGATCGCGCCGGTCGCGAGCATCACGCTCGAAGCGATTCAGGACTGCGACGCGCAGCTACGCCAAGCAAGCGATCGAGACCATGCCGTCGCGGCCTATGGGCAACTGGGCAACCGTCTGGTTGGGGCGCTCGCCCTCCACCCGGACGCGATGTGTCTCTACCTTCAGGAGCGGCGAGCCCCGGCGACGATCGCGCGGCAAGCGATCTCGGACTTGGCAAACGAGCTCGATCACAGGGCGATGACGCTGAGCCAGGTCGCCGCCGAGCGGGGATTCGTGACGGTCTCCGACCCCCGTGTGAGCGCGCTGGCCGTCCTGGGCGCCGTCGAGGCGCTCGCCCTTGCCTCGGTCCGCAAGCAGGTGGAGATGGACCCGATCGAAACCACCAAGAGCCTGATCTCGATCGTGCTCGAAGGGCTGCGAAACTAGCCCCTCTGGACCAACTAAACAACTGTCCAGCGCGAAACTACCGTTCCGGCCGCTTCTTCTTCACAATTGAGCGGACATGGCGGCGAGTCTAATTCTGACCGCAGTGGCGCTCGTCTGGGCGGCACTGCCCGGCGTCGCGCATGCGGCGAGCGAACCGGCTGCGCCCGGGATCGCTGGCGAGCTCGGCACAGTGGTCTTGCTCGTCGTCGTGATCGGCGTGGCGTACGTGCTTGCCCACAACGTGGTGGAACGTTTGCAACGTCGTTTCCTCGTCGTGAGCGGCGCCGAATATCTGCTCCTCGGATTCCTGCTCGGTCCGGCCTTCCCCGCCATTCACGCGTTCGACAACCTGACCGGATTGCTACCGATCATAGCCCTTGCCGCCGGCTGGGTCGGCTTACTTCGCGGCACCGACTTCGACTTCACGAGTCTTCAGAAGCTCGACCCGGCAACGTGGCGCGTGGTCTTTCTGCACCACCTTCTGCCCGGCCTCGCTGTCGGATTCGGCGCGTACTACTTCTTCACGGATGGCGGCTGGGTGCAGACGACGGCCCGTGATGCAGCACTGAGCGCCGCAGCGCTGGCCTGCTTTGCGGCTGCGGATTCGACGGAACCCTTCGACCTCCTCGCGAGGCGCTACGAGATCAGCGGACGGCTCGCTTCGCTGCTCCGAAACGGAACGCGCCTCGGAGACATCGCCGTCATCCTCGCCTTCGGCCTGATTTTTTGTGTGTTCCACGAGAACGCGCCCCAGGCACAAGACTACTCGCCGGCGCTGTGGGCCTGGGTGACCGTCTTGCTCGGCGCCGCGCTCGGCTTCCTTTTTTCGCTCTTCTTGGCAGGCGACGAATCGGACAACTCCCGCTTCCTGGCGCTGGTCGGCATCATCGCGTTCGCGTCGGGCGGCGCGTATTTTCTCGAATTGTCTCCCCTCGCAGTGAATCTTTCGATGGGCTTCGTACTCGTGAATTTTGCCCGCGGTGGCCAGCTCTTGCACACGACGCTCGAATCGACCGAGCGACCGATGACGATCGTGCTCTTGATCTTTGCCGGTGCGCTGTGGCAACCCACTCCGTTGGTGCCGACCTTGGTCGCCCTCGCTGGCTTCCTGGCTGCGCGCACCGGGGCAAAGTGGATCGCGAGCCTGATCGCGGGCTGGGGGACCACCTTGCGAAAAGACCTGTTTCGAGGCCTCTTGGCCCACGGTGACGTCACGCTAGCGATGGCTGTCTCGTTTCGCCTGGTCTATGAAGGCGAGGCGGCAAACCTCGCGTACTCCGTGGTGCTGGGCTCGGTGATCCTCAACGACCTGATCGCACCGCGACTGCTTCGGGGCTTGCTCGCGGACGAGGGTGAAATTCAGCGCGAGCTCAAGGACAGTGATTCCCAAACATCGATCGAAGTGAGTGCCAAATGAACATCGTCGTCATAGGTTTGGGTGAAGTCGGTCGTCACTTGTTGAGCGTCCTCGACAAAGAGGGTCACGACATCATCGCCGTCGATTCGAACGCCAAAGCGGTGCAATACGCCGAGGAGCACTACGACGTTGCGTCGATCATCGGCTATGGAGCCAGCGAAACCTTGCTGAAGATCGCCGGCGTCGGTCGCGCCGACCTGGTCGTGGCCGTGACCAACCACGATGAGATGAACCTGATCGCTGCGCTGGCATCCAAGCAGCTGGGCGCAAAGCACGTCGTTGCTCGTGTTCAGGGGACGGCCTGGTCCGAGTGGACCGAGGGCATCCGCTACGGATTGCTCGGTGTAGACGTCGTGATCAATCCGCGTGTTCTCGTTGCGCAGGAGCTCAGTCGCATTGCCCGGTCGTACGGCGCCTCGGACGTCGTCGACCTCGCGCAGGATCGGGTCGAGCTCGTGCAGATCGACCTCGACGAATCCCGGGTCCTCAACAAGCCGCTTTCCTCGCTCGAGCTTCCGCCACACACGCTGGTGAGCGCCGTGGTCCGTGACGGCGAGCTGTTCGTGCCCGGTGGCGCCGATGTGTTGGTCAAAGGAGACCGCGTGTACTTGATTGGCCGACCGGAAGGCGTGCTTGCCGCCGAGCGGCTCTTTAGCAAGGAACGTGAAGCGCGTCGCGTCTGCATCGTCGGTGGTGGCGTGGTCGGCAAGGCGCTCGCGCGCGAGCTGCTGCAGCAGCAGGCCACGGTCTTGATGATCGAAAGTGATCTCGAAGTAGCCGAGGAGATCAGCTCCGAGTTTCAGGGCATCCAAGTGGTGCACGGCGACGGAACCGACGGGGCGCTCCTCGAAGAGCAGGAGGTCGGCACCTACGACTTGTTCGCCGCGGTCACCAAGCAAGACGAAATCAACCTCATGGCGGCACTCCTCGCTCAGCGCTCTGGCTGCAAGCGAACGGCCACGATCGTGCAGCGCGCAGACTACGCATCGATCTACCGTCAACTCGGCATCGACATCGTTCTTTCGCCTCGCACCGTGGCCTCGGACCAGATTCTTCGCTTCTCGCGAGGCGGCGGCCTCCACAGCCTGACCGTACTCGAAGACGGCCAGGCCGAGGTCGTCGAGCTGACTGCAAGCCCGAAGTGCCGCGCCGTGAACAAGCCTCTGCACCGCATGAATCTGCCGCGCGGCTCGCTCTTGGCCGCAATCGTGCACGGCGACGATGTGATCATTCCGCACGGCAAAGACGTCGTGCACCCGGGGGACCGCGTGATCCTGATGACCACCAAGGAATCGCGGGCAACCGTCGAGCGTCTCTTTCGACCGAGGGGTGAGTGAGCACGCAATCGAGAGACTTCCGCGGCGTGATCCGACCCGTCGGAGCCGTCGTGCTCGGCATCGGCGTGATGATCGCCCTTTGCGCCGGCGTGAGCATGATCTGGGACCAGTTTGCGCCTGACCCGAGTCGACCACAGGGCGGCGCCGCGGAGCTCGCGCTCTCGGCAATCATCGTCTCTGTCGTCGGCCTGTCAGCCTTTCTCTACGGGAATCGGTTCGTCTCCGAGCGAATCTCGCGTCGCGAGGCCCTCCTTGCGGTGAGCTTGATTTGGATTGCCGCCGGGGCCTGCGGTGCCGTTCCATTCATCCTCGGAGCGGGTATGTCCGTGGAAGACGCATTCTTCGAATCGGTCAGCGGCCTGACGACCACAGGTGCAACGGTCATCACAGACATCGAAGGACGTTTGTCGCGGCCTCTCCTGCTCTGGCGATCCCTGATTCAATGGCTCGGGGGAATGGGTATCGTCGTCCTGTTCGTCGCAGTCTTTCCGAACCTCGGCGCAGGCGGCAAACATTTGTTTCGCGGAGAAGTGCCGGGAACCACGGCAGAGGGCTTGAGGCCTCGCATCGCCGAGACCTCATTCGCCCTCTGGAAGCTCTACGGTGCGCTCACGATCATCGAGATCGCCCTTCTAAAAATCCTCGGCCTGGACCTGTTCGACGCCGTCTGTCACGCGTTCACGACGATGTCGACAGGTGGCTTCTCGACGCTCGACAGCTCGGTTGGCGGCTTCGACAGCGCCGCCGTCGAATACGTGATCGCGAGCTTCATGCTGATTGGCAGCGTGAACTACGGGCTCTACTACGGCCTTTTGCGGACGGGCAACTGGCGGTCGCTCGTCCGCAACATCGAGTTCCGCTGGTACGTCGCGATCGTTTTGGCGGCGGTCATCGTGTTGACGATTCTTAACCTCAGCGTCCACGACGAGCTTCTGACCTCATTCCGCTACTCCTTCTTCATGGTGGCAACCACGATCTCGTCGACCGGGTACGGTACGGACGACTACAGCGTCTACAGCTCGACTGCGCTCACTATCGTGATCCTCTTGATGTTCGTCGGGGGGTGCTCCGGTTCGACCGCAGGCGGCATCAAGGTCGAGCGTGCCGTCTTGATGGGCAAGCAGGCGGTCGCGCAAATCCAAAAGAGCTTCCGGCCCGCCACCGTGCAGCTGGTTCGCATGGGGAGAGCCGCGATCACCAACCAGGTCCTCTCCGATGTGGCTTCCTTCTTCTTGATTTACATGGGATGCATTGGATTTGGTCTGCTCTTCGTGACACTGGTCGAAGGCGTTCCGGTGCCCACCGCTTTCGGGGCGATGCTGACTTGCTTGTCGAACATGGGACCCGCACCCTTTCACGTGGGGCCGGACAACTTCGCTGCGTACTCAGTGGGTAGCAAGTTGTTTTTCTCGATGGCCATGCTGCTCGGACGACTCGAGTTCTTCACTCTCTTCGCGCTCATTTTGCCAGGGTTCTGGAGGCGTTGATGACCGGCTCGTACAGCTTGCCGCCACCTGGTGAAGAGACCCACGCGCGACGGCAGATCACGGTCATCGTGCTGCTGCTGTTCGGGATGGTCGCGCTCTATCAGTTCGAGCAGTTCGCCCAGCATCTCTTCGACCCGAGCGGGATGCTCGCCTTCGGATTCGTGGTCCTGGCGAGCTACACGATCGGCGGGCTCGTCGGCCAGATCCGCCTGCCGCACATTACCGGCTACTTGATTGCAGGCCTGGTCTTCGGCCCTTCGCTGGCCAAGGTACTGAGCGGTCTAGGCCTCCCGGCGCCCTTCGATCAAGGCATTCTAAATGACGACGTGATCGAGCAGCTCAGTCTGTTCGACACCCTCGCCGTCGCGCTGATCGCGCTCACCGCAGGCGGCGAGCTGAAGTTGGACGGTCTCAAGAAGGGGCTGCGCGCGATCAGCTCGATCCTCGCTGCCCAGGTCGTGTCGATCGGCGTGTTGGTGACTGCATTTTTTTGGCTGATCTCAGGCGCTGTCCCCTACGTCGGATTGCCCGGGGTCGCTGGGCTGCCCATGGCGACCGCGCTCGCCGTCGGCGCAATGGTGGCCTCGGTGTCCTTAGCGACCTCTCCCGCCGCGACGATAGCTGTCATCATGGAGTCGAGGGCCGTGGGCCCGATGACGCGGAACGTCCTGTCGGTCGTCGTTCTGAAGGACGTGGTCGTCCTCGTGGCGTTCGCTGTCGCCCAGGTCATCGTCGCCCAGCAAGTCGGCATGGGCGCGTTGGAAGGTGGAATCGCGTCCTACCTTCTGCAGCATATCGTGATCTCGATCCTGTTTGGTGCGGTGGTCGTTGGCGGCCTGATGGCGCTCTATATCCGCTACGTCAATCAGGAGCTCCTGATCTTCGTCGTCGGCGTGGTGTACCTCGTCGCATTCATCTGCGACCAGCTCGGCTGGGATCCAGTGCTGGTGTTCCTCGCAGCCGGCTTTGGTGTTTCGAACTTCTCGAAGACTGGCCACCGGCTCATCGAAACGGTCGAGCGGCTTTCGCTGCCCGTTTACGTCGTCTTCTTCACGCTCGCAGGCGCCAAGCTCCATCTGGACGAGTTGCGCCAGGTCGCTTTGTTTGCGATCGCCCTGGTCGCCGTCCGTGCGTTCGCGATCTATTCAGGGACCAAAATCGGCGCCCGCATCGGCAAGGCGGATGAGGCGACCCGGGATTTCAGCTGGATGGGTTTCGTCTCCCAAGCTGGCGTCTCCATTTTGCTGGCCGCCATCATCGGCAGAGAGTTCGGCGACCTCGGTCGCTCCCTCGAGACCTTGATCATTGGAGGCGTTGCAATCAACGAGCTCGTGGGGCCGGTGATGTTCAAGCTCGGACTGAGCCTCGCTGGGGAAACTCGAACCAGCCGCAAGTCGACTAGCCCGGCGAGGCACTTGTCGGTGAGGCCGCCATCGATGCGACCCGAAGGCGAGGACGGTGCGGCCAAGCAACTCGAGCCCTGGCCGGAACACGTCGGCGCGAAGAACCTCTGGGGCGATCCGCTCCAGTTGAAGAGCGAGGAGCTCAATAGCCGCGTGCAAGACCTGGGGGGCGATCTGCAGAGCATCGTTCGCGAGGTGTCGACCGGACCCCTTCGAGATTTCCAGCTCGACGCCGGGAAATACCTGCGGGACCTCCGCCGCGAGTTCCTTCGCCATCACCGGCGCTTGACGGTTCAAGCGCGCGCCGAGGACGGTGCCGAACGGGATGAGCTGGTGACGTTGCTGCGCTCGGCCCAGTCTGATTTGGCAGCGCACTGGCGCGGGATCGTACTTGGCCGCTCGGTCACGCTCGCCAAGCTAACCTGGACGCCCGAGGCGGTGCTCGAGAACGTCGACGGCCTGGTGGACGAGCTCCCCCTGGTCATCGTCGCGCCCTACGAAGACCGCAGCTATCAGACCACGCAAGACGATTCACTCTGGAAGCGCTTACGGCGTGCTTTGCTTCGTCTGAGGCGAGGCTGGCGTAAGACCCTTGGGCAGGGCCAGCCGAAGCGCGACGTCCGACTACGCGCGTTGGGACGCTTCCATCTATCCTATGATGCGCCCGCTCGGCTCGAGGCTCTTGCGGCGCTTTTCGTCGAAGCCGATCGTCACCTCGCAGCTCGCACGCGTAGCCTCTTCGACGGTGTGATCGCTGGGTACGACGACATCGTAGAGATCTCCGCCAACCCCGAAGCCGACCTCGAAGGTCAGTTGGTTCGCCTTCGACACGACGTCGAAGAGGAGCTCGCTCTGGCGCTCGATGAAACTGTGCGAATCACGGGAGACGGTACCCACCGTGCCGCCACCGCCCTCGCGACCGGTTTCGTCGGCCTGAAGGACGACCTGCCGACGTTTGGAACGCTCGACCTGCGCACCGGCGAGCGCCGAACGAGTCGCCGATTCGCAACCCGCATGCGAGCCATGGAGACGCTCAGCAAGGACGTGTCCAATCTTCGGAAGGCAAGCTCAGCAGAGTACTCCTTGCTTGCGATGGAGCTCGAGCTCTTGGGGCTCGAAGCGCGCATCAAGGATAGCGTCACCGACTACGTTCTCAGGCTGACCAACACGGTGAAGCGCCGGGCGACCTCGCAAGTCGAGCGCGTGAGCGACACGCTTCAGCAGGCGCTCACCCAGCTGAACAAGGAGCTCGAGAGCAACTACTCCGGGGACGAGTTAGCGGCCGCTCTCCGAACGTCCACCGAAGCGACCAGCAAGGCCGCTGGCGAAGCCGCTCGCGTCACGACCGAGCTCTACGAGGACTTGAGCGATGACACGAAGATCGCCCCGCTCCTCGATGCTCTGGTCGACGCCTGCCGCGGACTGACGCCCCGCTATCGTGTGACCGTGGGTCAACGTCAAACCGGGGAGTGGCGTCTGCCGGCCGCACTTCCCGAGGTCGAAGTCCCATTCCGGGAAGTCGTGCTCACGTACATCGACAGCCGCGTCGCACCCAAGCTGCTAGCCAGCCGCCAAGAGCTGGCCGAACGAATCCAGCCACTGGCCAATGTGCTGCAAGAGTTGGAGCGCGTCGTGGCGTTCAACGTCGAGCTTGCGACCGCCGAGCTCGAAATCGTCCACGACGAAGCGATTCCCGAAGAGATGCACACGCTGCTTCGCGACATGGTTTACGGCCAACTCGAGCGCAATTACAACTCGCTCGAAGAGATTCGCGCCGAGGCGACGGGCTGGCCGGCAATGATCGAGCGCGAAATGCGCGACGCAGCGCTCGGAACGCTGGAATCGCTCCGTGGGGAGCTCGCCGAAGGCTCGTTTAGCAAGTCACGTCTCGAAGCGATGCGCCGCGCCGCTAGTGGGCTTCGAATCATGAGCAAGGCGGAGCGATTGCCCAGGAGAAAGCGGCTCAAGGCGCAGCTTCGGGGCGGTCTCCGAGCCTTGTTCGGCGAGGAGCGGCTCGAGCGTTGGAGCGAGCGTCTTGGCCTGACCCGCGCATTGCCGACGGAGGAGCTGTCGGCTGGGACCTTCTCGGCGCCTGACGTGGGGACCGACCTCCCGCTGGTCTACCGGCGCCTTTTCGCCGCGGACACCATGGAGGCAGGCGATGTGCTCACCGGCCGTGACCAAGAAATTCGCCGCGCGGAATCGATCCTATCGAGTGAGGTCAAAGGGCGCCTGCGCTCCGTCGCGCTGATCGGTGTCGATGGGGTCGGGAAGGCGGCGGTGTCGAGTGCGATCGTGCGAAGCCGTCGTTGGAAGAACGTAAAGCGCGTGGCCTTCACCGCACCGGTCACGGTCGCGGATGTGGACGCGATCTTCCAGGATGCGCCTGAAGGCCAGCTCGTGGTCGTCGACGGACTTCATTGGATGCTTTCGATGGCGCCAGGAGGCTTCGACCCCCTTCGACGCTTCGTCAAAGGGATCATCGAGGAAGGCGGACGGCGGCGCTGGCTCACGCACGGGGCCGTGCTCTTCTGGAACTTCGCATCGACCGTGGCGCCCCTCCGCGACGCCTTTCCGGAGCTCGTTCGGCTCGATCCGCTGAGCGAGGACGAGCTGCAGGCCGCCGTCATCGCCAGGCATCGCTTGAGCGGATTTGAACATTCGTTCGACCGAGGGGACGGCTCGCCAATCGAAGGACTGTTCGCCAGGAGCGCTACCCGAATTCGACGGCCCTACGATCGGTACTTCCACGAGCTGCACGAAGCGACGGGCGGCCTCGTTCGCGATGCGCTTCGACTTTGGCTCGCTTCCATCCGAGAAATCCAGGACGACATCGTGCATGTCGGCCCGATTCCGGCTTCGTCGTACACGCGCGTGAGGCGCCTCCCGGACGACATCCTCGTCAATCTCTACCAGATCGCCCGCGAGGGTTGGATGGACGCCGCCGGTCAGGCGAGGTTGTTCAGACTCGACGTGAATACCGCGCAAGCGCAGCTCAGTAGGTTGGCGCACCTGGGCTTACTCGACGAGAGCGAGGGCACCTTCGTGATCGCGGTGCACCTGCGAGGCGTCGTCGGGCGCATCTTCGCAGAACGGGGTTGGGTGCTGTGATTTCGAAGCTCGAATACTATGGCTTGTCGTTTCTGCTGGTCGCGCTGATCGCGGTGCCGAGCTCAGCGCAGCCTCTCGACCTCAGGGACGAAACGCCCAGTCAGACGGAGTCTGAAACCGAGGCACGGCAGGACCAAGCCTCAACCGAACCGCCTTCTGGAGAACGGCCCCCCTGGCAGCCCAGGCGTCCATCGGACGAGGGCGCGCGCGAGGAGGCGCTCCAAGCCGAGGACGGCGGCCCCGTCCGGAGCTTATTCCTCTGGCTGCTCGCGGTGGGCCTGGTCCTCATCATCGCGGAGCGCGCTCGCAGTTGGATCACCACAAACATTCCGCTCCGGAGTCTGCTCGGTGCGCTGGTATTCGTTCTCCGTATCGCGGCCTTCTCTTTGCTGGTGGCGATCGTTTTCGAGGCGGTCCCAAGTGAAAAGCCCTGGATTCTCTGGGCGCTGGCAGTCCTTGCGCTCGTCGTCGGTTGGTCCGTTCGCGACCTGTTCGCAGACCTGGTTGCGGGCGTTGTACTTGCCGCCGAACGCCGTGTGAAAAAGGGGATGTGGGTTTCGGGCGACGGGTTTCAAGGCACGGTCGAAGGCCGGTCGCTTCGCGCGACCTGGCTGCGCGACGGACAGGGCCACCGGATCACGGTGCCGAATCGCGGGATGGTGGGCGCGCCGATGGTGTACGACGTAGGCGCCGATGCCGAGCACGAGGTGGTGGTGCGTCTCGACGGCTATCGGGACGCAGGCAAGGTGCGCATGGCTCTGACCGATGCGATTCTCAGCTCGCCCTGGGTGCTTGCCGGCGCTACGCCCGTGGTTCTACGTGATCCGGCAGATCCAAACCTCTGGCGCGTTCGAACGAAGCTGCTGGAGCCTCGCTTTTCGGTGCACTTCGAAGGCGAGTTGCTCGAGCGCGTGGAGGACTTGCTGCGCTTCGAACCGATACCGGTCGACGGCGAGACCGATGCGTCTCTCACCGAGGTCGAGGTCGTGACCAAAGTCGACGACTGACCGAGACCGGTCAAGCGATCCAATCGCGAAGCTCGCCGGTGACGACCCGCGGCGCCTGCTGGAGCTCCTCGATGCTCTTCGCGCCGCATAGCAACATGATGGAACGGAGCTCGCGCTCGACGCGCTGCAGGAACGAGCGGGCGCCGTTTACGCCGCCTTCGAGGAAGGCTTGATAGACGTTGCGCGCGATGCCAGCACAGCTTGCACCAAGGGCAATGGCGCGCGCGACGTCCATGCCGGTTCGGATTCCGCCGGTGGCGATGGTCGTCATGCCGGCCTCGACGCAGTATCGGACCGAGGCTGCGGTCGGAACGCCCCAATCCCAGAGCGCTTCACCGAGGGCCCGGCCTTCGGCGTCTGCGCGCAAGGTTTCGACGCCGACCCAGGAGGTGCCACCGGCTCCGGAGGTATCCGCGTGACGAATGCCAACGGCCCTCAATCGCGCCGCGACCTCCCGGCTAATCCCGCTGCCTGTTTCTTTGGCGACGACCGGAACGCCGAGCTCGGCCCAAAGCCGCTGGAAGGTTTCGAGGCCGCTACTGAAGTCGCGATCGCCCTCGGGCTGAACGAGCTCCATGGCGGGGTTCATGTGCACGCAAAGCGCGTCGGCGCCGACCTCGGCCAGCATTTCGGCGATCGCCTCGGTCGAGAGATCGCGGGCCTGAACCACGCCGACGTTGCCAAAGAGCAGCACGTCGGGCGCGTGCTTGCGCACCTGGTAGGTCCAACTCGTCTCCGGCCTTTTTTGCATCGCGCGCTGACTTCCCAAGCCGAACGCGTAGCCGAGCTCGCCGGCGATGGAAGCCAGGGCCTGGTTGATTTCGGCGGCGCGCGCATGGCCTCCGGTCATCGCTGCAATCATCAGCGGGGCGCGGAGCTCCTTGCCGAGCAATCGGACCCTGGTGTCGATCGAGTCGAAGCTGGTTTCGGGGAGCGACTGGTGGACGAGCCGAACGCATTCCAGAAGCGTCGTGCGCTGCCGAAACGCGACCTCGTCCGTTGCGCACAGATCGAGATGATCGGCCTTTCTCTGCTCAATGTCTGCGCTCATCGCATTGCTTGCTCGGCGGCGTCCTGCCGTGTACGTAGCTCGGAATAAGGACACTGACACCGTGGCGCAAGGGCAAATGGAACTCGAGTCTTGGATGGGAGGCATCCGTCAGCAGGTCGACGCCATCCTCGAACGCTTTTTCGAGGCGAAGTGCGAGGAAGCGAGGCTGCTTTCCCCGAAGGCCATCGAGCTGGTTTCGGAGGTTCGTGATCTCACGATGCGCGGTGGAAAGCGACTCCGGCCGATCGTGACGGCTGCTGCGTACAGAGCAGCGAGCGGATCGAACGACCTCAGCCCCACGTTCGTGGTTGGGGCGGCGCTCGAGCTACTGCAGACCTATCTTCTGATTCACGACGACTGGATGGACGAAGACCGCGAACGCCGCGGTGGGCCCGCTGTCCACTACGCATTCCAGAAGAAACACGGGCACGACCACCTCGGTGCAAGCCTCGGGATCCTCGCGGGTGACTTGGCGTCGACCTTTGGATGGGAGCTCTTGCTCGAGGGTCGCTTTCCGGATGGCAGACAGGCGGAGGGCTTTTCGCTTTTCGTGAGAATACAAAAAGAAGTGTTCGCGGGGCAGCAGCTCGACCTCATGACCGACGGGGACGTCGAGCGCATGCACGACCTGAAAACAGGGAGTTACACGACGCGCGGGCCTGCAGAGCTCGGCGGCATCCTGGCCGACGCCGACGCGGACGGGATGCGCGCGCTTCGCGACTGGTCGACGCCGCTCGGTGTCGCGTTTCAACTTCGCGACGACCTGCTCGGAACCTTCGGAAGCACAGCTCAGACGGGAAAACCCGGCGACGACCTGCGACACGGGAAGCACAATGCGGTCGTCGCGGCGTTTCGTAGACTCGAGCCGAGCGAGACGGAGCAAGCCTTGCTGCGGGGCGTTTGGGGACGTGCCGACGCACGGGATGAAGAAATCGCAGCGGCAACGGAGGTGCTCTTGGCGGCGAAGACCGAGGTTGAAGCGCGACTTAGCGTCCTGGCCGACGAGGCCCGAACTGCGCTGGCTGCAAGTCCATTCGACGAACGAGGCAAACAAATACTGGGAGAGGTCACGCGGCAGCTCACCGATCGGGGGAGCTGATGGGCTTTGGAAGAGGCAAGGTCATCCTGCTCGGCGAGCATGCGGTCGTTCATGGCTGTCCGGCGATCGCCGTCGGCATCGAACGGGGCGTCACCGCCAAGGCAAGCGCAGCCGAGCGGAACCTCCTGAGTCTCTCGCCCTGGGGCTTGGCGCTCGAGCCGAACGAATCGGGAACCGAGCCCCTGGAGCGTGCCTTTGCTGCTGCGCTCGCGCTCTATCCGGAGCGTCCCGCGCTCGAGGTGAGCGCCGAAGTCGAGCTACCCGCAGGGGCAGGCCTCGGTTGTTCCGCGGCGATCGGCGTGGCCGTGCTGGACGCGATCGATGAAGCGCTGGGCATCCAACGCAGCCGAACGGAGCTGGCAGAGGCGGCACTCGTCTGGGAGCGCATCTTTCATGGGAATCCATCGGGGATCGACAACGCCATGTCGGCGGTCGGCGGTGTCGCACTCTATCGCAAAGGTGAACCGCTGCAGCCGCTGCGCTCGAACAAACCGCTGCACTTGGTGATCGGCTACAGCGGCGAGTCCTCGAGCACCAAAGAGATGGTCGCTTCGGTGGCGCGGCAGCTCGAGGACGATCCCAAGCGCGTGAACAAGGCCTTCGAAGCCATCGAAGTGTTGGTGCGCAACGCGAGGCTCGCGATCGAGGCCGGCGATCACATTGCGCTCGGTCAGTTGCTCGATTTGAATCACAGCATCCTCAGCTCCTTGATGCTCTGCACGAGCAAGCTCGATGAGATGTGCCAGACCGCGAGGGCAGCGGGGGCCTTGGGCGCAAAGATGACAGGCGCCGGCGGTGGAGGCTGCATGTTTGCCCTCGCACCCAAGAAGGACCAAGCGCTGCACCTCTGTGAGGTGCTCGGGCCCGAGGCGTTCCTGGCGGAGGTGAGCGCGTGAGCGGGCCGCTTCTGGAAGCGAGTGCCCGGGCCTGCGCGAACATCGCGCTCGCCAAGTATTGGGGGAAGGCCGACCTGAAGCGCAACGTTCCGGCGGTGCCGAGCATTTCGCTCACGCTCGATCAGCTAGTGACCGAGACCCGGGTCCGCTTTGACCCTTCGCTTTCTACCGATCTGGTGAGGCTCGACGGCAGGCGCGCGACCGACGCCGAGGCCGATCGGGTCGTTGCCATGCTCGACCGCGTTCGCCGCGAAGCGCGCCTGCGCCTGAGGGCGCAGGTCAGCAGCCACAATCACTTTCCGACGGCCGCGGGGCTCGCCTCCAGTGCCTCCGGATTCGCCGCCCTGGCGGCTTCGGCCTCCGCAGCCGCTGGGATCCGATTCAACGCGCGCCGGCTCAGCGCCTTGGCGCGTGCATCGAGCGCATCGGCAGCTCGGTCGATCTACGGTGGCTTCGTCGAGCTGCCCGCGGGCAGCCGAGGCGATGCGGACCTCGCAGCCAGGCCGATCGCGCCACCTGGGCATTGGAATCTCCGCCTGGTGGTCGCGCTGACCGATCCTGGCAAGAAGAAAGTCGGGTCCACCGAGGGGATGGAGCGCTCTCGGAAGACTTCGCCTTACTACGAGGCCTGGCTCGACCAGGCGCCAAGATGGTCGCGCAGAATCAAGCGCGCCATCAAGGAACGTGAGCTCGATACGCTTGGTCCGGCGATGGAGCAGAGCACGCTCGCCTTTCATTGCTGCGCGATCACGTCCGCACCGCCGATCTTTTACTGGGCACCCGCAACCCTGGCCGCTCTCGCGACGGTGCGCGGGCTTCGGGAACGCGGTGTTTCGGTCTGGGCGACGATGGACGCAGGGCCGCACGTAAAGGCCCTATGTGGAATGGGTGATGCGAGCCGGGTTCGCCAGGCACTCGATCGAACGCAGGGCGTGACACGGACTTGGGTCGCCAAGCCAGGACCCGATGTCGAGGTGCATCGGTGACGCGGACGGGCGCGAGCGCCCCAGGCAAGGCGCTTCTTTGCGGGGAGTATGCGGTGCTCGAAGGCGCGCCGGCCGTCGTCGCAGCAGTCGATCGCCGAGTTAGGGTGGCTTGGACGGACGAGCCGGCAGCGATGTCTCCAGAGGTCGAGGCCGCGCTTCGGCTTGCTCAGGCCGAGCTCGGCACGGTAGGTCGATCACTGCGCGTGGACGCGAGCGAGCTGCACCAGGAACGCATCAAGCTCGGCCTCGGCTCATCGGCTGCAGCCGCCGCCGCTGCGGCCGGCGCCGTGTTTGCCTCCCACGGACAGGACCTCGCGGATCGGGGCACCCTCCGGCGACTGTTCGAGTGCGCATTCGGCGGCCACGCGTCTATCGCTCCGCAGGGCAGTGGCGTTGACGTTGCCGCCTCGACTTTCGGAGGCTTTCTACGCTTCGAGCGCAAGGACGATCGGGTGGAGACGCGCGCGCTAAAGGCCCCCGACGAGCTTCACATTCGCTTGATTTGGACGGGTCAAGCCGCGCGGACCAGTGAGCTCGTAGAGAAAGTGAAACAGCTTCAGCGCAACGACTCGCATCGGTACCAGGCCTCCATGGAGCGCTTGGTCGAGCTCTCTGCGCGATTCGCGTCCGCCTTCGAGCAGGGGAACGCTCCGAACGTTGTTGCGGAGGCTGCCGCGTATTGCGCGGGGATGAAAGCGCTCGGAGATGCCGCTCGGGCTCCGATCCTCGAAGAGGGCCTCCAGCGTACGGCCGAGCTCGCAGCCGGATTTTCGGGGAGCGCGAAGCCATGCGGTGCCGGCGGCGGGGACGTCGCTATCGCGTTCTTCGTCGAGCCGAAAGCCGCCAACAGCTTTACGCTGGCTTGCCAAGACGAAGGGTTGCATCCTATCGATGTCTCCTGGGGTGCAAGGGGCGTGCAGCCCTGTTGACCAGAGGAAGCTCCGGATGCTCATCAATCTTTATATCCTCTCACTCGTGCTCGGCGCGGTGCTGCTCGGCGCGTCCCTCTTCCTCGGAGAGAAACGCGTCGACGCCGACGACCAGACCCGGGCCCACGACGACACGACGCGCGCAAGTCAGTTTGGACAGCTCGACGGCGTAACAGGTGGCGACTACCTCGCGCGAACCGTACGGTCGCGCAGGTTCTGGACCTTCTTCGTTTCGTTCTTCGGTATGACCGGGCTCATTCTCGATGGACTCGACCTGATGAGTCCTATGGTCGCGCTCATCGTGGCGGTGGCGGTCGGGGCGGTTGCCGGCGCGGGAGCCACGGCAGCGATGCGCATCGCTTCGAGCTGAGCCTGAACCTCAGCTCGGGTAGGAGCGGACCTTCTCTTCGAGCCGGTCGATGACGGCCGCGGACAGGTTCTCGCCAACGAGCCTGGACATCTGCTGGAGAAGCGTCGGACTGGTGACGTTCACCTCGATCAGCTTTCCGCCGATCACGTCGAGGCCGACGAAGAAGAGTCGATCGGCGAGCAGGCGTGGCGCGATGGTTTCGATGATGTCTCGATCTGCGTCGCTGAGCTCGGCGGGTGCGGCCGACCCTCCGACGTGCACGTTGCTTCGCAGATCGCCCTTGCTCGGAACTCGCCCGACCACACCGAGCAGCTCACCGTCGACCAGGAGAATGCGCTTGTCCCCTTCGTCGTACACCTCGGGAATCAAGGCCTGCACAATCGCGTTCCGTGAGCCCAAATGCGTCACCGATTCGATGAGGCCGTTGAGATTGCTGTCGCCATCGCTCAGCAGAAACACCCCTTCGCCGCCGTGACCGTCGATCGGTTTGATCACGGCCTTGCCGCCGATGTCGCGGAGAAACCGAAGGATCTCGTCTTTGTGGCTCGTCATGATCGTCGCAGGGACGATCTCCGGAAAGTGGTGCGCGTAGAGCTTTTCGTTCGCTTCGCGCAGGCCTCGCGGGTCGTTGACCACCAGGGTGATGCCCTCGAGGTGATCGAGCACCAGCGTCAACCAGAGGTACGCATCTGTGAAGGGTGGATCTTTTCGAATGAAGACGGCGTCGACATCCACCAGGTCGAGGTCTTCGGGCTGCTCCAAGCGGATCGGTTCATCGGCATCGAGTCGCATCGTCGCCTGACGAACCCTGGCGACGACTCGGCGACCCCGCAGCCCTACGTCGCTCGCCAAGCAGTGATCGACGCGATGGCCGCGCGCCTGCGCCTCGAGCATCAGGGCAAAGCTCGTGTCTTCATCGACGATGACCGTCGACACGGGGTCCATTACAAAGACGAAATGCATGAGACTCTGCGGTAGCATCTGCGCTGGTTTGGAGGCAAGGTGGGAAGGATGAAACGCGGGTTTTCGATCGTGCTTTGCTGGGTTTCGGCGCTCCTGATAACCGGCCTCACCGTAGGCTATCCGACCGAGCACGCTGCTGTTTTCAGCCGTGAAGCGGTGGCGGCCGATCATGCCGAAGCGTCAAAGGCGGGCGCGGAGATCCTCTTGGCCGGTGGAAACGCTGCAGACGCCGCCGCCGCGACCATGCTCGCTCTCGGCGTCGTCAATCCTGCGAGCAGCGGCCTCGGCGGTGGCGGATTCGCCCTCTACTACCGCGCAAGCGACCGTTCGCTGACGTTCCTCGACTTCCGCGAGCGCGCGCCTCGTGCCGCGAGCCGGACGATGTTCGAGGTAGAAAACGGCGAGTCCGAAGGTCCGGCGAGCTCTGTGTCACAGCTCGGCGGGCTCGCAGCCGGGGTTCCCGGAGAGCCGGCCGGCATCGAGGCCCTGGTTCGACGATTTGGCACGCTTTCGCTTCATGAGGTCGTTGCGCCGGCCCTTCGCCTCGCCGAGCAGGGCTTCGAGGTGAGCAAAGCCCTCAGCGCGATGGGAAGCGCGTTCGCCGTACAACTGCGCAAGGACCCAGTCATGGCCGCATGGGATCTGCGATCGGGCGCGACCTTGCGCCGTCCGCGCTTGGCCCGTGTCCTCCGCGCCTTCGCCGAAAAGGGGGCGGCGGTGATCTACGGCGGGGTCATCGGCCAAGAGATCGCCGCTTCGGTTCAAGAGCAGGGCGGCATCATGACCTTGCAAGACCTGCGCGCGTACCGGGTTCGGACGCGGAAGCCGCTCGAGACCAACGCCTTTGGCTACCGCTGGGTGACCGCGCCCCCACCAAGTGCCGGCGGCTTCACGATGATTCAAAGCCTCTCGATTCTCGAGCAGGCTGTCGGTCCGAACCCAAGCTACGGCGCCCGGCTGCTGCATGCGATGGCGGAGTCCTGGAAGGGTCCGTTCCTCGATCGGCAGCGTTACTTTGGAGACCCGGACCAGGTCATCTTGCCGCTCGACAAGATGCTGGACGCTTCCCGGATCGCTGCGCGCGCCAAGCTTGCCGCAGACGGCAAGGCCCATCCGAGCGCCGACTACGACATGCCGATCGAATGGAGCCGGACCAGGGTCGTCGCACCGGACAACGCCGGGACGTCTCACCTGTGTGTCGTCGACGCCGATGGAAACGTGGCCTCGGTAACGACCACGGTGAACCTCCCCTTTGGGGCCCGCTTCACGGGCGGAGGCATCGTCATGAACGACGAGATGGACGACTTCGCCAGCGGCATCGGCAAGAGCAATGCCTTTGGTCTCGTAGGAGGCGCCCGAAACCTGCCGGGGCCCTGGAAGCGTCCGGTATCTACGATGTCCCCGACCATCGTGCTCGATCACGGCAAGCCCGTCCTGTGCATCGGTGCGTCGGGAGGGAGCCGCATCGTGACCGCGGCGCAGCAGGTGGCGATGAATGTCTTGCTTCACGGCATGAACGCCGCGGACGCCGTGGCGGCGCCACGCATTCACCACCAGGGGGTACCCGAAACGTTGCGCGTAGAAAAGGTCGCTCCTTTGGACCCGGCGCTTGGAGACGAGCTCGTCGCCCTCGGTCATCGAGTAGAGCCAATCCACAACGTCGCAAACGTGCAGCTGATCTACATGGAGCAGGGCGCCGAGCGTAGGCTCGAAGCCGCCAGCGATCCCCGCAAAGGCGGGCGCCCGGCCGGCCGCTAGCGCAAGCTGGCCAAGTAGTCGTTCACGAGCGCTGCGTTCTTGGCGTACTGCGCACGGGTCGTCGCCGCAAAGTACGTTTCGATCAGGCGGCCCAAGCCCAGAACGTCGGCGCCGATTTCAAGAGTCACGCGGCGCTCACACTGCTGCGGCGATATCGCCTCGATGCTCACGGTTCCCTTGACTCGAATGCGATCGGCGATGGTCGAGGGGATGACGACGAACCGGTATTTCCGGGTCAAGCGGTCGAAGTTGCCCTCTTCGATGTAGCTGAAGCGATCGCCCAAGACTCGTGCGACCGCGCGCGGCATCTGCTGCGCCGGACAAACCCTGGCGCGCCGGTAGCCGGTCTTTGGATTCCATTCCTCGAGCTCGTATTCGAAGCCGAGGCCCTCGTACAGGTACTGATTGAACTTTTCACAGCGGAAGATTCGATCCCAGAATTCCTGTTCCGAGCAGTCGAGCAATTGCCGAATCGCGAGATTTTTGGGCATGACTATTCGGATATCCGGACGACGACGACTGTGATGTTGTCTTCGCCGCCGTTCTGATTGGCTTCAGCGATCAGCGTCTTTGCGGCGGTTTCCACGTCCGGGCCGGCGTCGCGGATGATTTCGCGAATACGCTCGTCTCCGACCATTCCGTTGAGGCCATCGGAGCAGAGCAGGTATACATCCCCCGGCTCGACGTGGTCGACGGACACATCGACCGCAACGGCCTGCTGCATGCCGAGTGCGCGCGTGATGACATTGCTCGGTAGTCGCTCCTTTTGAGCGTCCGAAAGGTTGGGCATGACCAGCAAGTAGTCGTTCAAGAGGGAATGGTCCCGCGTGAGCTGAGTGATCTCGTTAGCGCGAACACGGTAGGCCCTGCTGTCTCCGACATGGGCGACACTGATCTTGCAATCGTCCCGATTGAACAAGACACCCACTACGGTCGTACCCATACCTTGAACGGAACGGTTCCGAATCGACGTGTTGAAGATTCGCTGGTTGGCGAGCTTCACCGCCGACACGAGGCGGCTCTGGTCTGGCGTCATTCGCGAGTCGTTCTCGCTCGGCCCTTCCACTCCCGCACCATCCGCGTTTGTGGCGTCGAAGTAGGCGGTCATTTCGGAGGTCGCCATGCGGCTCGCGACGTCACCGGCCCGATGGCCGCCCATGCCGTCGGCAACCACGAACAGGCGATGCTCCGACAAAATGCAGTAGCTATCTTCGTTGTGCTCTCGCTGAAGTCCGACGTCAGAGAGCCCTGCAGCTGTGAAGTTCATCCGTGTTCTCAGGCCCGGAGAGAGGATCCAGCCAGGTATTGGCCTTCGACCCGATCCCGAGCAACCCAAATCGTTGAGAACAGTCTATCGAAGGGAGGAGGCGTGGCAAATCAAGGGTTAACGAAGGCAGGCAGCTCAGGCCAGCCCGACTCCGGGTCGTCCAGGTACG
The DNA here is from genome assembly GCA_963712235.1 of uncultured delta proteobacterium. Taxonomy (GTDB): domain Bacteria; phylum Myxococcota_A; class Polyangia; order Polyangiales; family Houyiibacteriaceae; genus SG8-38. The sequence continues at coordinate 438,890 of CAVQHC010000006.1, read as the reverse complement.
CGTAGCGGGCGTAGTGCGTGCTCACACGACGCACGTAGTTGCGAGTCTCGTTGAAAGGAATGCGCTCGACGAAACGATCGAGCTCCATCCTGCGGCTTTCCTTGAGCCAGCGCCTCACTCGACTCTTGCCTGCATTGTAGGCTGCGATGCTCAGCGGGTACACCTCATGAAATTCCGCCGCGAGCGCGGCCATCTCTTCGAGCCCGAGCTCGATGTTCGTCTCCGGGACGCGGAGCATCGGCCGCGTGACGGCCTTTCCGGTCAACTTGCTTGCCAGCTCTGGCATCATCTGCATGAGTCCCACCGCACCAGCCCTGCTGACCACCTCCGGGCGGAACCCGCTTTCCTGACGCATCGTCGCGTAGACGAGCGCACGCGGCAGCTCCCCGCGATGCTCGTCGACGACGGACCGCCAGGGCATCGGGTATGCGGCGTCCCACCACCAACGATGCTGCGCAGGGTCACTTTGGAGGTAGACCATTCGCCGACGCGCGACCAGAAGCGATTCTCGGTAGGCGCCCGCATCGCGATACAGCGCGGTCAAGAGCGGGATGCGCCGCGACTTGGGCTCGTCTGCCACGAGCCTGTTCTCGTGCGCCTTCAGCCAGGCGATGCCGTCGAGGTCGAGGCCGAGGCTGCGATAGACCTCGAAGGTCTCGGGCAGCGGCAGCCGCTCGTTGGGCACCTCAACCGAGACCGGCGAGACGGCGTTCTCGAACGGCTTTGGTGGCTCTACCTGCAGTTTTTTCAGGCGCGACGCGGCCAAGACAGCGTACCAATGCAAGGGCTCGACCGCGATCGCCTCGCGGTAAGCGTCAAGCGCTTTGGGGCCACGACGATGGGCTCGACCGAGCCAATAGTGACCCCGCGCTTCATCCATCGCGTTGGTCGCAAGCGGCGTATACTCGCTCAGATATCGGGCGGCCCGAGCATATCGTCGCGTCTCGAAGGCGCGAAAACCAAGCTCCCAGAGCGCGGCGCGACGCCATCGGCCGCGCACCTGAGAGCGCCCCCGCACGAGCCGCTCCATCTGCTTCTCACCGTTGGCGCGGCCGAGCCGAATCTCGAGCCAGGCTGCGAGGAAGCGAGCTTCGGCCGCGCGCTTGTGCCGAGCGTAGCGCGCGGCAAAACGCCGGTAGGCGCGGATCGCCCGAGCATCCTGGTCGGCCCGCGAAAGGGCTCGCGCCGAATGGAACGCGTCCTCGACCTCGTGCTCGCCGCCGAGCAACGCCGAGCGGTGCAGGGTACGCGCCGCGTCGAGGTAACGGTTGCGGGTTCGAAAGAGTGCCATCCCGTAGACGTGGTGCCAGCGCGCTGAAAGCCCCGAGTCCGATTCGAGCTCAATCGCTTCGAGCTCTTTGACCGCTGTGTCGAAGCGAAGCGCAGCGACCATGGTCTCGGCGCGCTCAATTCGATCGGCCGCGCTTGGGGCTGCGCGCTGTTCTAGTTTGAGCGCGGCGGCTCGTTGGCCTGGCTGAACGGCGGCGATCCAGGCCGCGAGCGCCGCTTCGCGCGCGTCGTCAGGGCGCTGGAGCTCGACGTAGACGTCGGACAGGATGGCAAGGAGAGCGACTCGGTTACGGACACCGCGCTTCGATCGCGTGAGGCTCCGGAGCTCTTCGGCGGCCGTCTCGAGCTCGCCGAGCTGCACCGCGCAGGTCGCAGCGATCGCGCGATTCCGCCGGCTGATCTCGACGCTAGCGGAGCTGGCCCGGAGAAGCAGAGGTCGGGCTTCGGCGCAGTTTCCGCATTCTGCAGCGGCCGTCGCCCATCGGCGCGCCGAATCGTCCCGAAGCGACTCCGGAAGGGTTGACGGGGTTCGCGCAAGCGTAGCCATCGCCTCGCAAGAGCGGCCGACCGCCAAGAGCAGCCTTCCCTCGAGATAGCGGACGGCATCCTCGTCGTGCCGTCGCTCGGGTAGGAAACCGATCTCTTGAAGCGCCCCGCGCTCGTCCCCGGCGCGGACCAAGGACGCAAGACGCTCGAGCCCTTCTTCGGCCAGCGCCCCAGCGCCGACCAACAGTACGCACCCCACCCCGAACCAAAAACGTCCCAATCCGGAGGGAATCTAACACTCATTTGCGCAGACGCAGAGCGATTGGCGATCGCGGGACGGGTCCCGTATGCTCCGCCGCTGACGATGCGACGCGCCACGATCTCATTGCTTGCCTTTCTTGCGCTAACCGGTTGCAAAGAGCACGTCGGAGACTCCTGCGGGAGCTCCATCGATTGCTCGCCGACCGGAGAGCTTCAGTGCGATCTGTCCCAGCCCGGCGGCTACTGCACGGTCTTTGCCTGTGACGCGGACACCTGCCCCGAGGGGGCCTGCGTCGAATGGCGCTTCATCCCGAGCCGCACCGCGGAGACCTGGTGCATGAAGACCTGCGACGACGACCGGAGCTGCCGCCGCAGCGAGTACAGCTGCGTGTTCCCGGAAAACATCACGCAGAGCGGGGGCTTCAGTGAGACCGTCCTCCCGGTGGAGGAGCGGGTTGCGCGCATCATCGACCTCGACCTCTACAAGGCCGAAGCCAAGATCTGTGTAGCCCTCACCGCGGACGCTCCACCGTCGGAGCCCGAGCCCGTCGCGGGAATGGAGCCGGAACTCGACGGGGGCATCTAGCCCCGCTCTACAGGAAACCGACGCGAACGAGGATTGGGCGTACTATGGTCCGGATGATGTCTCCGGGCCTCTTGCGGTACGTGGCGGGTCGCCTTCTGCGCGCACTGCTGACCGTCGTGGGCCTGGTGACCATCGTCTTCTTACTGGTGCGCCTGATCCCCGGTGACCCGGTCGAGGCGATCCTCGGCGACCAGGCCGGGCCACAAGAGAAAGCCGAGCTTCGCCGCGCCCTCGATCTCGACCGGCCGGTCGGGGAACAGTACCTGTCTTTCCTTGGAAACATGGCGGACGGCAGCATGGGTACGTCGTTTCGGCAGCCCGATCGCTCGGTCTGGTCGATGATGAGCGCCGTCTTGCCGTACACGATCGTGCTGGCGATCGCCGCGTTGCTCGTCGCCTGGTTCGTCGCGGTCCCCCTCGGAACGATCGCGGCCGCCCACGCTGGGAAAGGCTGGGACAAAGTCGCCTCGACGGTCGCCGTTGCAGGTCTGGCGATTCCGAACATCTGGCTGGGGCCTCTTTTGATCCTCGCCTTTGGCGTGAAGCTTCGCTGGCTTCCCTTGCCCGGGGACGACCTAGCCGGTCCAGAAGCCTTGATCTTGCCTGCGATCACGATCGGAACCGCGCTTGCCGCCGTGCTGACCCGACAGACGCGCGCGGCGATGATCGAGGTGCTCGCCCAGCAATACATCACCGCTGCCCGGGCCAGGGGTGTCTCTTCGGTGACCTTGTTACTGCGCCACGCGCTTCGAAACGCGCTGCTTCCGGTCATGACCATTGGCGCGGCACAGCTCGGTGCGCTGCTCTCGGGGACGGTCGTCACCGAAAAGATCTTCGAGCGGCCCGGGCTCGGGACGCTTTTTCTCGACGCCTTTTTCGCGCGCGACATTCCAGTCGTTCAGGGCTGCGTGCTGATCATTGCGGTGATCTACGTCGGCGTGAACCTCTTCGTCGACCTAGCGTACGGGCTGGTCGACCCGCGGGTGAGGCTCTCATGAGCGAGGTTCGAGCCCGCCTTCGAAAGACGCCGATCGGTTTGGCGATCGTGATCGGCTTTTTCGTCCTGGGGCTCATCGGTCCTTGGATCGCACCCTACGACCCGCTCGCGATCGACCTCTTGCGCGAGTACGAAGCTCCATCCTGGACGCATCTGCTGGGCACCGGGGACAACGGCATCGACATCTTGAGTGCTTTGCTTCATGGCGCGCGGCTCGCTGCAATCGTGGGCGTCGTCGTCGTCGGGGTGTCGGTCCTGATCGGCACCTTGCTCGGGACCTGGGCCGGTTACGCAGGTCGCTTGACCGACCACGCCATCACCGGGATCGCGGACCTCGTGCAAGCGTTCCCTGCGATCGTGCTGAACATCGCCGTGCTTGCACTGGTCGCGCGGCCCGGCCTGACCCACCTGATCGCCGCGCTCGCGGTCAACGGCTGGGTGCTTTACGCGCGGCTAGCGCGTGCCGAGACCCTGACGCTGAGAGAGCGCGAGTTCGTAGAAGCCGCGCGCGCGCTCGGCATACCGACGCACCAAGTCCTGCTTCGCCACGTGATTCCAAACCTGCTCGGTCCGCTCGTGATCCAGGCGACAACTGGCCTAGGCGTGGTGATCTTGGCCGAATCGACGCTTTCGTTTCTCGGCCTGGGGCCTGGAAAAGCCGTGTCCTGGGGCGCCTTGCTCGACCAGGGGACGAGCGTGCTGCTCCGCTTTCCACACGTGGCGCTCTTCTCGGGCGGGGCGATCGCGCTCAGCGTGCTGGGCTTCAATCTCACCGGCGACTGGTTGCGAGACCGGCTCGACCCGCGGTTCCGATAAACATGCCCGAGCTGCCCGACGTCGAGCTCTACCTTCATGCGCTGCGGCCGCGTGTGCTCGACAAGACGCTGCAAGGCGTGCGGATCGTGTCTCCGTTCCTGCTGCGGACGGTGGAGCCGTCACTCGACGAGGTGACCGGCAAACGTGTGCTCGACTTGCGGCGGCTGGGAAAACGCATCGTGCTCGGCCTCGAGGACGAGCTCTACATCGTGATTCATCTGATGATCGCTGGCCGGTTTCGCTGGAAGAAGCCGGGGCACGCGATCCCCGGTCGACTGGGACTCGCCGCCTTCGACTTCGAGGACGGGACGCTCCTGCTGACCGAGGCGAGCAAGAAGAAGCGCGCCGCCTTGCACCTGTGCCGCGGCGGGGAGGCGCTGCGCGAGCACGACCCTGGCGGAACTGAGCCGCTCGAGGTCGACCTCGCAGGTTTCAGCGCTGCGCTGAGAGAGCGAAATCACACCGTGAAGCGAGCCTTGACCGACCCCCGCATTCTCAGTGGAATCGGCAACGCATACTCGGACGAAATCCTGCACCGCGCCAAGCTCTCGCCGCTGATTTGGACCACACGAATGAACGAGGAGCAGCTCGGGCGCCTGCACGTGGCCACTCGGGAGGTGCTCTCGGAATGGCTGGCGCGTCTCATCGAGCAACACGGCGAAGCGTTTCCCGAAAAGGTGACGGCGTTCCGCCCAGAGATGGCCGCGCACGGCAAGTACGGCCAACCCTGCCCGACCTGCGGCGACCCGATTCAGCGGATTGTCTTCGCACAGCGCGAAACCAACTACTGTGCAACGTGCCAAACCGGCGGGAAGCTTCTGGCCGACCGCGCGCTCTCGAAGCTACTCAAAGGAGACTGGCCGCGCTCGGTGGAGGAGCTGGAAGCGCTCCGTCGAGGCTAGCTCACTTGTCCGGCGCGCTGAACACACTAGAAATGTGCACCGGTCGTTTTTGACGGTAGGTTGCGGCTGAAACATGCGCTTTTCCGTTCGCCGAGAGGATCGCCGAAACCTGGCTGTGGGCTTCATCGGCTTGCTGGCGATCATGGCTGCGCACTCGGTCATGGAAACCGCGCGTGACACGTTTTTTTTGACGAGCCTGCCGGCGGACCATCTGCCCCGTGCCTACCTCGCCATCGCCGTCCTTGCGATCCTGGAGCTGAAAATCCACGAACGGGTTCTTCGTCACGTGCGGGATCGAAGACTGCTGCTGTCGGCTTCGCTCGTCTTTGGCTCGATCGTGACGCTTGGCTTCTGGGCTCTCCTCGAAGAGCTCGGCGCCTTTGCGCCGTTCGGATTTTACGTTTGGACCGGATTGTTGATCACAGTGGTCGTGATCGAGTTCTGGCTCTTGCTCGACGACGCGGTGACGGTCACGCAAGCGAAACGCATCTTTCCGGCGATCGCGGCGGGCGGCGTAGTCGGCGCCACGCTCGGGTCCCTTCTTTCAGAGGGCGTGCTCCGCCTCGCTTCGCCTATCGCCTTGGTCTTCACCGCCGCTGCGGTCTTGGCGCTGGCCGCATTCACACCGTTTTTGTGGCAAATGTCGAGCGCTTCGGCTGCGGAACCACCGAGATCCGAGCCCGGCCCTTCGCTTCGCTGGCTTCTTCGCGACAGCTATCTCACGCGTGTTCTTGCGTTCGTCCTGATGGGGACCATCGCGCTCACGATCGTCGACTTCATCTTCAAGAGCACGGTGGCCTCTCAGATTGCGCCGGATCGTCTCGGACCCTTCTTTGCGCGCTTCTACCTGGGTTTGAACAGCGTGGCCCTGCTGGTCCAGCTCATTGGCGCGGGCTGGCTTTTGCGTGCGTTCGGCGCCCACCGAAGCTCCGCACTGCTGCCCGTGTTGATCTTCGGCGGTGCGCTGGGTCTCGCGGTCGGGCCGATTCTCCCGTTTGCGGTCGCCATCAAAGCGGTGGACGGAAGCTTACGCCACACGCTCTATCGAAGCGCGGTCGAAGTCCTCTACCTGCCGCTCGGCAGCAGGCGGCGGGAGCGGGCCAAGGGGCTCATCGAGGTGTTTGGCCATCGCGTTGGGCAAGCGATGGCCTCTTTGCTGATAATTGGAGCGGTGGGCCTAGGCCTAACGACGCGCCAACTCGCCCTTTCGCTGCTGTTTCTCGTCGTCGGCTGGCTCCTCGCGATCATGTCGACGCGTCGTCAGTACGTCGACCAGTTTCGCGCTCGCCTCCGGCACGGCGTCATCGATACACGGCTCGAGCTCGAGGAGCTGGATCGGCATTCGCTCGACGTTCTGCTCAGTGCATTGAACAGCGATCAGGATGCCGAGGTACTCGCCGCCATCGACATCTTCGATCGTCACGGACGAACCGACGCGATGCCGGTGCTACTGCTCTATCACCCCTCGGTGGAAGTGCGGCGCCGAACGCTCGAAGCGTTCGCTGAGGCCTCCGATCTCCGATTCATTCCGGTCGCACGACGCATGCTTTCGGATGAGGAACCAGACATCCGGGCAGCGGCGCTGCGTGCGCTGACGGCCGCCGATCCAGATCGAAAGCTCCTCGAAGAGAAGCTCGATCTCGAAGCCTCGATCGTTCAAGCCACGGCCTTGGTCGGGCTGCTCGGCTTGAAGGATGGCGGGGGAAACGGCAGCGGGGTGTCGGCGGCGAAGCTGGACGAATGGATCGGTACGGGAAGCCCCCAGACTCAGTCATCGCTGGCCCGTGCGATTCGACACGAGGGCGGGTCCGTCTTTCACGAAACCCTCATCAAGCTAATTGCGAGTGACGACGACTCGGTGCGCATCGAGACCCTCCGCGCCATGGAGGGAAGCCCAGACCCGAGGTATTTGCCCAAGCTCTTACCCCTCTTGGGGAGCTCGGATCTGCGTGCGCACGCGCGCCAGGCGGTGCTTGCGATTGGGCCGGAGGCCTTGGCGGCACTGCGAGAGGCGCTTGCGGACCCGTCGACTCCGAGGAAGGTACGCCGTCGGATTCCGCATACGATCATTCTTTTCGACCCGCAGGAGGCTGCGGACATTCTACTGCACCAGTTGGCGAACGAGCGCGAAGGAGGCTTGCGCTTGAGGATTCTTCGAGCTCTTGGCCGACTGCAAGCAAGCCATCCGTCAACGGTCCTCGACGACGCGCTCTTGGAGGAACAGCTTCGTGCGAGCTTGATACGCGTCGTTCAGCTTCTTCAGTGGCGCTCGGCGATTGAAGGCGATGGCATCGCGGAAACACCGGACGCCGAGCTTCTCCGCATCGCCCTTCACGACAAAGAACGGGCAACGCTCGAGCGCGCGTTCTCCCTGATGGGCCTGAGGCACCCCGAAGAGAACTTCGCCTTGGTTTGGCGGGGGGTGACGAGCGAGAACAACAGACTGCAGGCGGCGAGCCACGAAGTGTTGGAAGCGACCTTGCCGGGTGCATTTCGTGAAGCGGTGCTGGTGATCGTCGATGATGGAGAGCCGGTTGCACGGCGAGCGCGGCTTGCAGCGGCGGCGCTCGGGGCCACCATCCGCCGCATGTCGCATGAAGAAGCGGTCGCAGAGATGATGGAGGATCCGAGCGAAGTCATCCGAGGGATTGCGACCCACCATTCGGAGGAGCTCGGCGACCACAGCGCTTCGGGTTCAGCTCAGGAGGCCCAGAACCGTGTCTGAACAAGTCCTCGAAGAGCCGCAAATGGACCGTTTTCAACGCTTTTTGTTCCTTCGAACGATGCCTGCGCTTGCAGAGGTCCCAGCCGAAGTCGCACAGGTCGTCGCGGCCAACACCCATGAGCGCTTCTTCGCGAAGGGCGAGTACCTCTACGAAACAGGCGTCCCTGCGATGGAGATTCAATACGTGGTGAGCGGCGAGTGTGAAATCGTCCGCAATGGAAGAGCGGTACGCCGCTTGGGCTCGCGTAGCGTGGTCGGTGGCGTGAGCGCACTTGCAGGCGATGAGCTCGGGTATGATTGCGTTGCGCTCGAAGACATGGTGACGCTCGCCATTACGGTTGAAGATTCACAAGAGATCTTCGAGGATCATTTCGTCTTGTTGAAGCGCGTGCTTCGAGGAACGAGTCGTGAGGTGCTCGAGTCGCGACGCAAGCTGGGTAAGGCGGCGGGCTTCGGTCCCGTGGCCGAGCCGTTTACTTTTCCGGATCGACCTTTTGATCTGGTCGAACGGATGGCGTTTCTCCGAAAGACGTTTTCGTTCGGCGACAGCGAAATTGACGCAATCGCCGACCTCGCCCGCGACGTGCAAGAGGTTCACCTTCCCAAAGGCGAAGTTCTCTGGAACGTCGGAGATCGAAGCAACTATTTTCTGCTTCCGCTTCGCGGCATCGTGGACTGCCGCGCGACAGATCCGGATCAACAGTTCCAGCTGGGTCCGGGCGACTCCGTAGGCGCCATCGACGCGATGGCCTACGAGCGCCGCTGGTTCCGAGCCGAAGTTGCCGAAGACCTGGTCGCCTTCCGCATCGATTTGGAGCTCCTCCTCGAGGTCTTGGAGGACCACTTCACCATGGCCATGTCCTTCCTCCGAGGTCTCGCCACCGGCATCCTCCACCTCTACGACCAGGGACACTCTCTACCCCCTTAAGCCCCCGAGATCACAGCGCTCCCCCGGCAAAGATCGCAACAATTGATTGCGATCTTTCTCTTATTTTCCTTTTGTTTTCGGGGAGTTGAAAGGGGGGAGAGTGTCCCTCTTGTCACTGGTATTTTGTTCAGTATACTGGGTGGTCCCATGGCTTTTGGGACTGTCATCGATTTCGAGGCCCGGCATGTTCGAGCCAAAGCTTTGCCGCTCTCGGAGCTCTTGCCTCGAGGGCGACTGGTCGAGGTTTCGGGGCGGCATGCCTGTGCACGGACGACGACAGCCGTATCCTGCGTGATCCAAGCGCAGGCGCATGCCGAATTGGTCGCCTGGGTACAGCCCAAAGACGGCGCCTTGTTTCCTCCCGACCTCGCCGCGGCGGGAGTCGACCTCGATTCGTTGATCGTAATTCACGTGCCGCGTCATGCTGGTCCATTTGCATTGGTTCGCGCTGCCGAGTGGCTCGCGCGCTCCGGCGCATTTGGCTTGACGGTCATCGATCTCAGCGATGCTCTCCCCCCGGGGTCTTCTGTCAACTGGCAAGGTCGTCTTCAAGGCCTCTTGCGTCAGTACGACGGACGCATTCTCTTGCTCACTTCGAACGCATGCGAAGAACCTTCTTCGGGTCCTCTGGTTGGCTTACGCGTCGAAGCGCAACGCGGTCCTCTTCACGCTGATCGATTCGAAGTTCATACGCGTGTTCTCAAAGACAAAGTCGGAATCGCCTCCGAGCTTTCATCGATCAACCCAATCGCTCCGTCCGGTTTGCGAGGCAGGCCATGAAGCGAGTGAGTTGTGTTCTGTTACCGATGCTGCCCTTGCAAATTTTATTGCGCAAAAAGCCAAACTGGAGCTCTGCGCCTGTTGCCGTCGTCGACGACGAAGGCCCGGGCGGTCGCATCACCCACCTCAACGTGCTTGCAAAAAAGAGCCGACTTCGCATCGGCATGCGTCAAACCGTCGCGCGCGATCTCCTTCCGAATCTGCACACCGCCATCGTCTTGCCCGAACAAGTCTCGGAAGTCAGCCGCGAGCTGATCGAAGCGCTTCAAACCTTTTCGCCCCGAGTCGAAGCGCTCGATCAGGCCGGCGCGTTTCAGCTCGATCCAGAAGGCCTCCGTCGACTTTATGGGGGCTATCACAACTGGGCGAGCTCCATTCATCGATATTTGCGGGCCCGGCGCTGGCGCAATTCGGTGACGGTAGGCTTTCATCGCCAGCGAGCGCTCGCGGTGGCGATGGCGCAGGTCGGGGTCTGCATCTCGAAGAGTGCCGATGAAGAGCGGAAACGTTCGAACAAAACCACGCTTCGTGAATTCGATCTGCCCGGAGAGCTCTGCGAAAGCCTTGGCGCACTGGGCATCGAAAACCTCGGCGATTTTCTCGCCGTGCCTGCCGGAGAGCTGCTGAGCCGTTTTGGCACACAAGCAAGCGTGTTTCACGACTCGTTTGCGGACGACATGCAACTGCCGATCCAGCCAAAAGTCTTCGACGAGCCAGCCCGCATTTCTTTTCAAGTAGATCCACCCGACAAAGATCAAACGCGCCTGCTGTTTGCGATCAAAGGCGCCTTGCACTCCTTGCTGCATCAGGTGCGCGCACGCGGAGAATCCATCCAAGCTCTCGAGCTTTCGCTTCATTTGGAACGCGCACCACTGCATCAAGAGCAAATCGAGCCTGCTTCGCCGACCTTGGATCTGATGTTGTTGCTCGAGCTCATTCGTCTTCGTCTCGGCGAGCGAAGCTTGCAAGGCGCCGTCGAAGAAGTAGAGGTCTTTGCAAAGACTGCGCGCACGCAGTCGGAGCAAGTGGCGCTCCCCGGCCATCAGCTCCGTCGCGACATGCGAGCCGCACATCGCGCGCTCGACCGGGTCCGTGCAACGTACGGCGAACAGTCGGTGACCAAGGCACGCCTTCGCGAAGCGCATTTGCCGGAGGCCTCCTTTCTTTGGGAGCCCATTCAACATGCACGGCTCGGCGACCAATCCGAGTCAACGCCAATTTCATCCATGATTCGAAGGGTTTACGCGCGTCCCAAGCCGCTTCCTCCACGTGTGCCAAAGGAGCCCCAGGCCGGTCCTTCGCTCGCGAAAAACCATGCCATCGAGCACATGTATGGGCCGTACCGTGTGAGCGGCGGCTGGTGGAAACGCCTCGTCGAACGCGACTACTACTACGCCGAAACCGATCACGGAGACTTGCTCTGGCTTTTCTACGACCGTCCGAGGAAGCGCTGGTTCTTGCACGGAGTGCTCGATTGAATGAGCACTTACGTTCCGTTGTGGGTCAAGAGCAACCACAGCTTTTTGGAAGGCGCATCCTCTCCCGAAGAGCTCGTCGAACGCGCACATGCGCTTGGTCTTCCTGCAGTTGCGATCACCGATCGCGACGGAGTGTACGGCCTGGTACGCGCGCAGATGCGGGCCAAAGAGCTTGGGGTTCGCATCGTGACTGGTGCCCAGCTCATGGTCGAGGTCGAAGGCCATGCACATCACGTCGTAGCGCTTGCCAAAACACGGAGCGGCTACGCGGATCTATGCAGAGTCTTGTCACTCGGTCACGCCCGCTGCGAAAAGGGCAGTTCTCTCATTCACGGCGAAGAGCTCGACCCACTGCACGATTTGTTTTTTCTCTCTTCGAGTCCCGAAGCCTTACGTGCCCTACATGCAAGCCATGGCCCTTCGTCGGTCTTTGCACTTTGTGCTCGTCACTTGAGCGACCACGAGAAGCCGAAAGAGAAAACCTTGCGCTCCGTTGCAAGAGAACTTGCAGTGCAGACAGTAGGCGTCAACGAGGTCCTCTATCACGACAAGCTAAGGCGCCCTCTGCAAGACGTTTTGGCATGTATTCGCAAGGGTAAAGTGCTTTCCGAGGCCGGGCACACGATCTACGCAAACGCAGAGCACGACCTCAAACCCGCCCAAGAGCTCGAACGTCTCTTTGCTGACGACCCCGCATGCCTTCGTCGTACGCTCGAGATCGCCGAGCAGTGCACGTTCAGCCTCGACGACCTTCGCTATCGATATCCCGAAGAGAATCTTCCCGCGGGACACAGTGAACAGGGCTGGCTACGCGATCTCACGTTTCGTGGTGCGCGCAGACGTTATCGAGGCAAGGTGCCTTCCGACGTTCGCACACAGATTGAACGCGAGCTTCAGATCATTCGCAAGCTAGACTACGGCGGCTATTTTCTAACGATGTACGAGATCGTTCAGTACTGCCGACAGCAAAACATCCTGTGCCAAGGGCGCGGCAGCGCGGCCAACAGCACCGTGTGTTTCTGTCTCGGCATCACGGCGATCGATCCCGTGCGTATGGATTTGTTGTTCGAACGTTTTTTGAGCGTCGAGCGCGCCGAGCCTCCGGACATCGATCTCGACATCGAGCACGAACGCCGCGAAGAGGTCATTCAGCATGTTTACGAGAAGTACGGGCGACGTCATGCGGCGATGGTCGCAAACATCATTCGCTATCGCATTCGTTCCGCGGTCCGCGATGTCGGTAAGGTGCTTGGCTTGGCCCGAACGGATCTGGAAACTGCGACACGGCTGCTGAGGCATCGCGACGACACCTTCAACCCCGAGCTGCTTCGTGAGGCTGGCCTCGACAAGGACGCGCCGGCCACTCGGCAGCTCTGGTCATTGGCGACTGAAGTGCTCGATTTTCCTAGGCATTTATCGATTCATCCGGGAGGTTTTTTACTCGGACACCGGCCGGTGGACGAGATCGTCCCGATCGAGCCGGCCAGTATGCAGGCCCGCACCGTCATCCAGTGGGACAAGTACGACGTCGACAATCTGGCTCTGTTCAAGGTCGATCTCTTGGGCCTCGGAGTGCTCAGCTGCATTCACCGTGCATTTGATCTATTGCGCGATCACAAAGGCGAAGACCTCGAGATTGCAACGGTCCCTGCCGAAGACGAAGCCACGTACGCGATGGTGTCGAAAGGCGACACGGTGGGCGTCTTCCAAATCGAAAGCCGCGCGCAGATGGCGATGCTGCCAAGGCTTCAACCACGTACCTTCTACGACTTGGTGATCGAAGTCGCACTCGTGCGTCCCGGTCCGATTCAAGGCGACATGGTGCATCCGTACTTGCGGCGACGTAAGGGCGAAGAAGAAGTCGACTATCCGCACCCGAAGTTGGAGCGCATCTTGAAGAAGACTCTCGGCGTTCCGATCTTCCAAGAGCAGGTCATGAAGCTGGCCGTCGAGGCGGCAGGTTACACCGCGGGCGAAGCCGACCAGTTACGCCGTGACATGGCCGCATGGCGCAAGTCCGGTCGAATCGAGAAGCACCGCTCGCGCATGGTCCCGCGGATGCTCGAAGAAGGCATCCCCGAAGAGTTTGCGGAGCGCGTGTTCTCGCAGATTCGTGGCTTTGGTGAGTACGGCTTTCCCGAAAGCCACGCCGCATCGTTTGCCTTGCTCGCCTACGTCACCGCCTGGCTCAGGCGTCACCACCACGAGGCGTTTACCTGTGCGATCCTCAATGCCCAGCCGATGGGCTTCTACAGCCCGGCCACCCTGGTCGAAGACGCCAAGCGACACGGAGTCGAGGTTCACCCCATCGACATCAACAAAAGCCAATGGGACTGCACCCTGTTCCCGATAGACAGCAAGACGAGGCAAAGCCCCATGGACGACGCAGAGCGTCGCCTTTTCGGGGTGCGGATGGGGCTGCGATACGTGAAGGGGCTCGGAGCGCGCGAGCGCGAACGGGTCGAGGCGACAAAGCGGCCATTGCCAAACCTCGCGACCTTCGTTCGCCAGGCCGGGCTCAACAAGAAGGCCTTGCACGCACTGGCTGAAGCAGGCGCCTTCGAGTGCTTCGGGCTCAACCGGCGCGACGCGATTTGGCAGGTGCGGAGCCTGTCACGTTTCACCCAGGATTCCCTGCCGCTCGAACCGGCGTCGAGTCAGATCTCATTTGCCTCCTTGGCCCGCGAGGACGAGGTGATCTGGGACTACCGTTCGAGTCATCACAGCACGCGCGGCCATCCCATGCGAGGGCTTCGCAACGCGCTTCGTTTACGGGGAATCCCCGAGGCAAGCCGAGTTCATGGCTGCGGGCACAGGGACGAGCTCGACTATGTCGGCATGGTGATCTGCCGCCAGCGTCCCGGCACGGCGTCCGGCGTTACTTTCTTCACACTCGAAGATGAAACCGGCTTCGTCAACGTGGTCGTCTGGAAGCAGGTCTTCGACCGCCACGCGGCGCTCGCCAAAACCGCTGCCCTGCTTGGCGTGACCGGCGAGATTCAAAGAGCCGACGGCGTCATTCACCTGATCGCGAAGTCGCTGTGGGCGCCGGACGTTTCACTCGCAGAGCAAACCCAACGCTCCCGCGACTTCCACTGAACCTGGCGCTAACCAAAGCCTAGCAGACCGAATTGAACGACCCAGTAGGCCTCGATTCCCAGTTGGACGAGCAGAAAAACAGCGCGAAGGGAGACGGCCGTTTCGCTCGTCGAAATGAGATGGACCGTCGACTGTGCCACGCGCGCGACGAGCACCCAGCGCGCCAGCGGATCGGTGATGCCCGCGTTACCGGTCGCCAACGCGAGCAGAATTAGCGCGGCGAACGCCGGCAGGTTCTCGTAGCAATTGGCCTGAGCTCGGCAAAGTCGGTGAGAGAACGCAGAGACATCTTCGCCATTCGGGAGAAAGTCGTTCGCAGCGCGTTCCTTTTTGAGCACGAGCACCGTGCGATAGAAAACGATCGTGGCCGCCAACAAAATCGTCCAAGCAACATAGCCGACGAGTGCAAGTGCTGAGGGGGACATCGTCATTCTCCTAGTTACGGTGAGCCGGCGGGACTATACCCAAAGTACCGCGCGGCGAATAGAGCTCACGGGGAGGCCGAACTGATGAAAACACGGATGCTGACGAGGTCGGAGGTCGAACGACTTGCAACGATGGAGGTCGCCGTCTCCTCGGTGGAGCGCGCATTCGCCGCCTTTGGGCGCGGCGAGGCAACCATGCCGCCCAAAGTCTACCTTCCGATCCCCGATCACGATGGCGACTTTCGAGCGATGCCGTCACGACTCGACGACTCTGCCGGCATCAAGTGGGTGAATGTTCACACTCAAAATCGGGAGAGATTCGGGCTACCCACCGTAATGGCTGTTTACGTGCTCAACGACCCGGCGAACGCGTTCCCCCTGGCGATTATGGACGGCACCTCGCTTACGGCGCTGCGAACCGGTGCCGCAGCCGCCGTCGCATCCAAGTATCTCGCAGAGCGCAGTCCGAAGACGATCGGTTTCATCGGCTGTGGAGCGCAGGCCTATACGCTCCACGGCACGCACCGGGTGGTTTTCGACGAGTTCGAAAGCCTCGCTTACGACCGCAACGAGGCTAGCGCAGCCGCCTTCGCCGAGCGGGTTGGCGCGCGCATGGTCACCCTGGAAGAAGCGGCGGGCGCCGACATCCTATGTACGGCGACGCCGTCGAGAACGCCCATCGTGAAGGCGAGCTGGATCCGGAGGGGCGCGCACATCAATGCCATGGGCGCAGATGCGCCGGGCAAGCAGGAGCTTGCCACGGACTTGCTGCAAAGCTCGGCGATCTACATCGACGACATCCATCAGGCGTCGGGAAGTGGGGAGATCAACATCCCCCTCGCAGCCGGCGACATCGAGGTCAGCCAGCTGGCGGGCACGCTCGGCGAAGTCGTTGCAGGCCTGTTGCCAAAGCCGGACGCCTCGACGACGACCATCTTCGACTCCACAGGCCTCGCCATCCAAGACGTTTCGCTTGCGCGCGCGATCTACGAAGCGGCCCAGCGTCAATCGATCGGCCTCGAGATCGACCTGCTCGGCCTCGACGCCCCACCGCAGGGCTAGCTTCGAGGGGTCGCCGAGTGAATTCCAACCGAAAAATGTCGGTTTGTGACGGCCGGCAGTACGCTCGCGCTGGTGCTGCAGCTAGCCCCGATCCTCGTCTTGGTAGCGCTCCTCTGGCCCTCGCTGGGGGCCGCAGAGGATGACGGCGCCGCCTTCCTCGGACATCCCGATCGTTCGCGAATTGAGGCCCTTCGGGCCGCGGAGATCGCCGAAGTGAAGAAAGGAAAAGGCGGTCGCAGCCTGGCGTTCCAGATCACGCTGACCGACGGTACACGAGGCTACTTCAAGCCCAAACAATCCTTTTCCGCAGCACACTGGTACTCCGAAATCGCCGCCTACTACTTGGATCGGGAGCTCGGCATGGGCCGCGTGCCCCCGACGACCGGTCGCAGATTTCGCTGGACCGAGCTTCAAGCCGCAGCGGGGACGGACTCGCGGGTGAGTGAGCTTGGCATCGAAAAGAACGGCACAGTCAAAGGCGCCTTCGTCTGGTGGGTCCCGGAGCCTCTCGAACGCGTCCGCATGGGCCGAGGCTGGGAACGTTGGGTGCGAGTCCAGAAGTCACTCCCCATCACACCGTACCAACGGCCGGTCGACTATCGCGCCGATCTAAATCGCCGCCCTGGGATTCGGGAAGCGACCGATCCAAGTCGGCCGAGCGCGCAGGCCCCTGACATCGATGCGAGGCCTGCCGAGCTCTCTGACCTGATCGTCTTCGACTACCTCACCCAAAACGTGGACCGCTGGGGTGGTGACTTCACCAATGTGAGGTCGCGGGGAAAGGGGGGGCCCTTGATCTACCTCGACAACGGAGCCGGGTTCTGGCTTGGAGAACAGCGGCTTGGTTTGATGGAGGCTCGCTTGAAGGCTCTCCAGCGCTTCCGGCGGTCGACGATCGACTCGGTGCGAACGCTGGATATCGAGCGATTTGCGTCCAGATTGCGCGAGGACCCTCTGGCTCCCGTGCTCAACGATAAGCAGCTGGACGGCCTCGAACAGCGCCGGCGCGCGGTCCTCGAGCACGTGGACGCCATGGTCGCGCGCTTCGGTGAGGCACGCGTCTTCGCGTGGTAGGTTTCGAGGGTGGACGAACGACTTCGGCTTCCGGCAGAGTGGGAGCCACATTCCGCCTGCTGGCTTGCCTTTCCCTACCTGCACGATGAGTGGCCGTTCAATCTCGACGCCGCGCAAGCTTCGATCGCTGCATTGTGCCGCGCAATCGCAGAAGCAGGAAACGAGTCGGTACGGCTGCTCGTCAGAAACCCGGAAATCGAAGCACAGGCGCGATCGTTGATCGGCGAAGTTTCGAATCTCCGCTATGTCACTACCGAGTACGGCGACTGCTGGCTGCGCGACACGGCGCCGCTTTTCGGGCAAATGGACAATGGCGAGCTCGGTGCTCTGTGCTTCGAGTTCAACGGCTGGGGTGGCAAGTACGAGATGCCTTTCGATGCACGCGTCAGCAACTCGCTGACCGAGCGGCTTCGGGCCCGGCGCTTCGAATGTCCGATCGTTCTCGAAGGAGGCGCCCTCGAGACCAACGGCCGAGGGACGTTTCTGACGACCGCGTCCTGCGCGCTGAACCCAAACCGAAACCCCGGCTTGACGCGTGACGCATTCGAAAAGGCATTGGCGGACCGGGTGGCGATCGAGCGGCTGATCTGGCTCGATGGGGGCTTGGAGCACGACCACACCGATGGTCACGTCGACATGATTGCCCGGTTCGTCGCGCTCGACACCGTCATCTGCATGCGGTCGAACCCAAGCGCACCGAATGCCGAGGTGCTTCGTTCGATCGAGCAAGCGCTGCACGCAGCAGGCCTGAACGTCGTCGGGCTCCCAGCCGCGCCGGCGCTGCGGGCTCCTAACAGTGAACCGCTTCCGGCTAGCTACTGCAACTTTTATATCGCCAACTCCGCGGTGATCGTTCCGACGTACGGCGTCCCCGAAGACGAGGCGGCGCTCAAAGAGATCGCGAATGCGTTTTCGGGGCGGGAAGTGATCGGCTTGCCCGCTGCAGACCTGCTATGGGGAGGCGGAGCGTTTCACTGCGTCACCCAAGCTCAGCCCATCACGTCATGACCGCCTCTTCACTGTCGATCGGAATCGTCCAATGCTCGCTCGGTGGCGCGCGAGAAGCCAACGTCGCGCGTATCGAAGGCCTGATTCGCGATGCCGCCGGGCGCGGCGCAAAGATCATCCTCACCCCAGAGCTCTTCGAAGGACCGTACTTTCCGCAAACCGAGGACGAACGTGCGTTCGACTTGGCAGCGCCTCTCGATTCGCATCCAACCGTGGGTCGGATGCAAGCCCTGGCCGATGAGCTTGGTGTGGTGCTTCCGATCTCCTTTTTCGAACGCGCAGGCCAGGTCTACTACAACAGCGTCGTGACGATCGACGCCGACGGAAAGCAGCTTGGCACATACCGAAAAAGTCACATTCCCGACGGTCCCGGCTACGAGGAGAAGTTCTATTTCCGCCCTGGCGACACCGGTTTTCGCGTTTGGAAGACGCGTCACGGAAACCTTGGTGTAGGGATCTGCTGGGATCAGTGGTTCCCGGAGGCGGCCCGCTGCATGGCCCTGCAGGGGGCCGAGATCCTACTCTACCCCACCGCTATCGGCAGCGAACCCGAGGCGCCGGAGGAGGACAGCCAGGCGCCTTGGAGACGGGTGATGGTCGGCCACGCGGTGGCCAACGCCATGCCGGTGGCAGCGGCCAACCGCATTGGCGACGAAGCGGGATTGACCTTTTACGGGAGCTCTTTTGTCTGCGACCAGCGTGGCGACCTGCGCGCCGAGCTCGGGCGTGAAGAAGAAGGCGTAGCAACCGCTTCGTTCGACCGCGATGCGCTTCGCCGTTACCGCGCCAACTGGGGCTTCTTTCGCGATCGACGCCCAGAGCTCTACGAGAGGCTGACCGGAGACGAGCTGCTTGATTGATTCCCTCTACGCGATCGTGGATGCCGAGTACGCAGAACGCCCGCTCGAGCTCGCCTTCAAAGCGCTAAATGCGGGCTGCGCCATCGTGCAGCTGCGCGCCAAGCGTCTCGATGACCCGTCTTTGCTCAAGATCGCGACGAGGGTCCGCTCCGCCTGTGCCCACGCCGGGGTTCCTTTCGTCATCAACGACCGCGCGGACATCGCGCGACTGGTCGAGGCGGACGGTCTACATATTGGGCAAGACGACCTCTCGATCGACGATGCCCGCAAGGTCGTTGGCAAGATGCAGATCGGAGTCTCGACGCACAGTCTCGAGCAGGCCATCACCGCACAAGCCGAGGGCGCGGACCTCATCGCATTCGGCCCGATCTTCCCAACCAAGACCAAAGAGAACCCGGACCCCACCGTGGGTCTGGACGAGCTCGCAAAGGTTTGCGCGTCCGTGTCTCGGCCGGTGGTCGCCATCGGTGGAATTTCCCCAGAAAACGCAGGGGAAACCCTCCAGGCCGGTGCAAATTATCTCGCCGTGATTTCGGCGCTCCCCCGCTTCTTATAAGGAAGCGCAGTAGCCCGTCACTTCATCTCGTCGAAGTACTGAATCGCGGTTTCGATGGCCGCGCCTAGGGCTTGATTCACCAGGGTCGCGGTGGCGTCTTCGCCGCTTCGGAGCGCCTCGTAGTACCGCTGCCGCTCGGTTGCGTGAATGACGACCGGAGGAAAACCGCCGCGCATCAAGATCAGGTTCATCACCAGTCGCGCGACCTTGCCGCTATGTCGCGGAAACGGATAGATGTGAAGCAGCTGGTAGTGCGCCTTACTCGCCATACGAACCGGGTGCATCGTCTTCTTGGTGTCGGGGTCCGAAAGCCACTGGACGAGTTGTCGCATCCGGTAGCTGATCTTGTCGGGCTGCGAGATTTCGTGGAAGTAGAGCCGGTGAAGCGGCATGTCCTTGCGGTACTTCGGCGGCCCCTTCCCTTCGAGCTCCTCGGGGGCCAGCTGAGCGTAGAGTTTTTTGATGACTTCGAGGTTCACCGCGAAGCGCCGGCGCGAGGACATCTCGCGAATCATCTCGATCGCGCCCATGTGGTTGCGGACCTCATCGTAGACGGGGATCAGCGCAGGGTCGGTGATGGCCTCGTCGTAGATGGCCGCTCTGAGCTCGTCCATGGAGTAGACGACGCCTTCGAGCGCGCTGTCGTGGTAGATCCAGGCGATGTCGAAGCGCTCTTGATACTCTTGCCGCGCATGGGGATTGGCGGAATCCAGCAACTCTTGAAGCTGGGCGACTCGCTCTTCTAAGCTCGGACCCTGAAGCGCTTGAACCAAGGAATTCCCTCCACTCGCGGGCAGCCTAGAAGGTCGGCTCCGTGCGGCCGGCGAAACTATCAGCGGGGCCCCACCTCGTCAACCATGACCGAATTCGGCTAGTTGAGAGCCTCTGCGATCGCTCCGCGGAGCCGCATCTTGCTCGGAACGCCCGTGGAGGCCCATCGAATGACGCGATCGGGGCCTACCACGATCACGGTGGGGAGCATCTTGATGGCGTATCGCCTTTGAACCGTGCCGGTTCGGTCGTGCAGGCTCGGGAACTGGGTGCCAAACGCTGCATGGGCCGCCTGCAGGCTCTGGCGGTCGATGGGCTCGACATTGACCGCATAGAAGGTGACGCCGCGTCCGGCAAACTCCTCCTGAAGGTCATTGAGGATCGGCGTCGTTCGTTTGCAGGCTCCGCACCAGCTCGCCCAGAAGTCGAGAACCACGACTCCGCCGGACATTTCGGAAAGCGTTACCTTGCTCGGGCCGCTCGGCCTGGCTCCGGCGGCGATCGCCATGCTCAGATCCGGCGCTTGCTCTCCGACCAGAGGGGAGGCATTGCCGCCGGTCATCCACGCGTAGAGAGCGACGAAGACCATCGCGGTCACCAGCCAGTGAATCCACTTTCGCTCTGCCGGCTTGTGCGACTCATCCATCATGAATTCATCAGCGGGAGCTCGATCCTGAACCGCGCTCCCCCTTCTGGCGCTCGGTCGAGCCGCACTTGGCCGCCGTGCTCCAACACCACTTTCTTCACGATCGCCAAGCCAAGCCCGGTGCCTTCGGCCTTGGTGGTGTAGTACGGATCAAAAACGCGCTCCCAGTCTTCCTCGTCAATGCCGGGGCCGTTGTCGCGAATCTCCACGAATCCGGACCCTTTGCTTTGGTAGGCGTGGACGAACACGCTGCCGCCCCCGGTTGGATGGGCTCCGTAGACCGCCTGAATCGCATTCCGGACGATGTTGTCGACTCCGCGCTTGAGCATCATAGGGTCCATACGCACGCCGATGGGCTCCGTTGCACAACTCAGCCGGACTTCGACGGGTGCGGCAGCCCCGTGACCGACGTCCTCGAGGACGGCTGGGATCGAAATCTCGATGCTGTGAATGAGCTCACACAGATCGGACGGGGACAGGTCGGCCCTCGGAAGCTTAGCAAAAGCACTAAATTCGCCGACGAGCCGACGGAGTGTAGCGACCTCTTCCTCGATGATCGCCCGCGCCTGCTGCAGCTTCTTCCGAAAGGCATCGTCCTCGCCGGCGTAGGTTTCAGCCATCTCCTGCGCGGCGAGTTGGATGGGCGTGAGCGGATTTTTGATTTCGTGGGCGAGACGACGAGCAAAATCCTGCCAGGCGCCGATACGCTGCAAGTACTCGATCCGCGTGCGCGAATCGCGAAGGTCGCGAACCATCTCGTTGAACGCCATCGTAAGCTCGGCAACCTCATCTCTGGCGTCCGTTG
The DNA here is from genome assembly GCA_963712235.1 of uncultured delta proteobacterium. Taxonomy (GTDB): domain Bacteria; phylum Myxococcota_A; class Polyangia; order Polyangiales; family Houyiibacteriaceae; genus SG8-38. The sequence goes on along the minus strand of CAVQHC010000006.1, from coordinate 417,335 downwards.
GGAGGGAGACCGTGAGATCGCCGGCGCCGACCTTTCGAGAAGCTTCCGCCAGATCGGTGACGCGGCGAGTGACACGACGCGACACGATGGCACCGATCAAGAACGCGACGAGAATGACCAGAAACGCCAGCACCCCGAAGACCCGGGCGTAGACTTCGGAAATGGAAGCGCCTTGCTGTTGCAGCCGCGAGTATACATCGGCAACCTCGCCAGCTTCTTGCAGGCGATCGAAGTACTGCTCCGGCACAGAGACCTCAACCGCGATTCGCAACCTGCGCGCTCCTCCGCCCGTCTCTCGATCGCGAATCGTGGTGCGCAGTGCGTCGCCGGCGGGGTCGGGCGGACGATCCACGGTTGCCAGAGTTTGATCCGCGTCGTCGAAGACCCGAATGCTCTGAACCACGTCGTAGCGCACCAGGAGCTCGCCAAGAAGACCTTCGAGCCTCGGAACGCTTCGGCTGCTGGCGAGCTGGGCTTCGACTGCCCACAGGACGGCGTCTGCAACCTGATCGGAACCTGCACGAAGGGCCATGAGCTGCCCTCGACGCGCCTCCACGCCGTGAACAAGCTCTGCGCCAAAGCGCTCGTTCACCCCGACCGCATACACGTCGCGCAGCGCGCCCTGGGCGAGAAAAATGCTTCCGCCGAGCGCTAGAAACACCGACAAGCCGATTGCGAACAAGATCTTTCGCTCGAATCGGCTCATTCGGGCACCTTCAAGATCTCGCTCCGGAACGCGATGCTGCGCTCGGCTTTGCAAACCCGGCGCCTGACGATGTTGACGCTGATGGGCCCAACCGGATCTCCACCGGAGGCAGGGCGGATGAGCTCGGTGCACTGCTTCTTCGAGATCGGATTGAACTCCGCCTTCACGGCGAAGTAGATGTCTTTTCCGCTTTGACGCTCGTAGCTACTCGGCTCCCCGACGAATAGGCCTTGGACGACCAGGCAGCGGTCGAGCACCTCTTCGAGTGTCTTGAGTCGCTCGCTTTGATCGCCGATGCGAACGAGATAACCGTCCTCCCAGAGGTCGCGGGTCACGTCGCAGCCAAATTGCCGGACGCCCATCCTCCAGTTCGAACCGTTCAGGTGTGCACTGACGGTCACTTCCATACGCTTTCGGAGCCCGCTCGATAGCTCCCGGCGCACACGTTCGTCGGCGAGATCTCTTGCGGAGAACGATACCCGCGCGGCGCCGCGTGACCAGGTCACCCCGAGGTCGCGCGCGGGCAGCTTCGATTGCCCGTAGGCGACCGCTGCGATCAGCAAGACCAACGCCGCGAGCCCGAATCTCACAAGCGTACGAACCCCAATATCGTGGAAAAACCGAACTGGAAAACGCCGACCCGCGTGTCGAATCGCAATCCAACGTCGAAGGTCAAATCGAGTGGAAAGCGAGAGATGCCGCTGTAACCCGTGAACCCACCGAAGCCGGTCCGCTGGTTTCTGAGGTCGGTTAGAGAGATCAGCCCGATGAGCCCATAGACATTGACCTCGCGAAGCCCGCGTTCGCGCGGGTTTTGGTAGACCGGCACGTCGTATCCGACGTCGAGCCGCCAGGCGAGCTCGCCGAGGTAGTTGTTCTCGATCGACGTGCCGAGAAGGTTGGGCGGTGGACGCCTGTCGAGCTGCATCTCGAGGAATCGTGACGGGATCAGATCCGAGAGATCCGAGATGTGGTAAAGGTAAAAGAAGGGTGTGTTCCCAAAGGCCGCGCCGCCAAAAAACCCAATCCGTATCGTGTGCTTCCAGGGAAGCCGCCACCAGCGCCTGACCCAAACGTCGATCTTGATGAAGTCATAATCGCTGCCGAGTGCGCGTGTCCCAAGCATGACGTCGCCGACGAACAAAACGCCTTCCTTGGTGATGCCGGGGTCATCGCGTTTGTCGAAGGTCAGCCTGAACCGAAGCGACGAAACGAAGCTCCTGCCGTCTTGAATGGCGAAATCGATCGGCTGGATCTCGTTGCCAACGACCTCGCTGGCCGCTTGAGGGCGGCTGAGCACGCTGACGATGTCGCCAATCCAATCGAGGCTGTAGCGTAGCTTGGTCGTGAACTCCTTACCGGTGCCAACCATGAAACCGCCCCGCCGATAGCGGACGACCGCACTGGTGACGACCGAAGTACCAGGACAGGTTGGTGCGCCGCAGGGCACGCTAACCAGCGGACTGTTCCCGTAGAACTCCCTGCCATTTAGAAAGAAGGTGCCGAAGCGGATGCCGTATTCATTCTTGATGAGCTTCGGGTACTGTAGGTCCAAGCGTCCGCCCTGCTGGAATTCGCTCACGAGCGCGGTCCCGGACAGGCGGATGCCGAGACCCGCGAGGTTGGTCTCCGTGACCTTGAAACCAAGCCAAGGAAACAGTGTGCGGCCGCTGTCGGTGCTTCGCCGAACCCCTTCGGAGAGGCCCGCGACCAGTTTCTCGATGACGAAGGTATTGCGCTCCTTTACCTGAACGACGAGCACCACGTAGCCGCGTTCTGCACCGCGTTCGAGACGGATGTCGACGCTGTCGAACCAGCCGGTGCCCATCAGTCGCCATTCGGTATCCAGGAGCTCCGGTGATTCAGGATCGAGAAAGTCGCCCTGCTTCAATGGAACGAACTTGCGAACGAGCTGCGCTTTCGTTCTCTTGTTGCCGATGACGACGATGCCCTCGAGCACATAGCGGACCTGCGAGGAAACTTGATCCGAATGACGGCCTTCGTTCGCTACGCCATACGTGTCGCGAAACTCTTCGGGCTCTTCGGGTTCGGGTGCAGGCCGCTCCTCGGGGGCCGGAACGACATCTCCGGGACGATAGGGCTCGCCCCGAGGATCGAAATCCTGCGCACCGGCGGTCGAGGGCGCGATGGTGGCCGCCGCCAGAAGCGAGACCAGTGGAAGAAAGGCGATCCGGCTAGGCAGCCAGCGTCCCGGTCGCAAGCGCGGGCTCACGAGAGCCAGACTACTCCAGTGGAGGGAGCGAGGCGAGAAGCCAGAGGCACGCGGCGACCACGAGAAAAACCCCGCTGACCCATCCGAGCGTGCGCAAAAACCCGATGGGCCTGCCGTCGTCTTTCGACTTCATCGAGCTGGTTGTAGCAGATTCCGTCGCAAAGGAGGGAGAATAGTCGAGCGCGTGCCAGCTCGGCCGAAGCTCGGGCAGATCGTCTTCTCCCGGCCGGCGAATGATGCGGATGGTCGCGTCCTCGTCGGGCGGTTCCATCCTGGGGCCGAGTCCGGAGACCGGAGTCGCGTCGGCGCGGCTGAGGTCGGCAAGTCCTTCTTCAAACGCGTCGAGCAAGGGAAGGACCGTGGGGTTTTTCGGAGGCGCCGTGGAAGCTTTGTCCCGAAGCGCCGGCGGCAAGGTTTCTCGAGGTGGCGGGACGGCGTCGACGCGGAACGTCCCTTCGGTCCATTCGAGCGCCAGCACGTAATCTGCGGCGGTCCCACCATCGATGCTGACGTCCTGGAGCTCACCTTTTTCGTAGTAGGCGATCGCGAGGCGTCCCCGATGCTCGAGCAAAAGCCGACCGGTGAGGCCCGCGCCCTCGCAGTAGCGCATCAAATCGGCCGGCGGGTGCACGGCGAGGGAGCCGCGCCGGGTGGTGTCCGTGCCGCGCGAAACCGGAAGGTGTGGAAGCTTCGGGTATACGGCAAACTCGCCTTCGCGGAGGCTGAGCAAAACCTGGAGCGCGCGTTCTTCGTCGGTCGATACTTCGGCATCTGCAAGCTGACCTTGCACGAGCCGAACGGTGCCCGAGCCAGACTCGCTTTGAAAGGTCAGCAGGCCGGTGGTGCGGATCTCTTCGAGACCGCCGAGCAAGTCCCCGACGCCCTCTTCCGGGATCGTTCCTTCAAAGACCGCTTGGGGAATCATGACGGATGGAAGTGCTTCCGAAGGCCACAATTGTCAAGGCGCCACGCGCTCGGCGGCCTCCCCTTAGAGGTCCAGAAATTCCAGATAATTCACGGGAAGATGCCGCGCTCTGCGTAGGACGTGGCAAGGCTTTCGAGCGCCAGAGCATACGCCGCAATGCGGGGATCGACCTTGTTTTCGGTCGCATAAAACATCGTGCGCTGATACGCGCGGCGGATCATGTGCAGCAACCGCCGCTGCACTTCTTCAGAGTCCCAGTGCTCGCTGTTCCGGTTCTGCACCCATTCGTAATAGCTGACCGTCACGCCGCCGGCGTTCGCAAGAATGTCGGGAATGACCGGGATCCCGCGATCGGCCAGCACCGCGGCTCCGTCCGGGTTGATCGGGCCATTCGCGCCCTCGGCGATCAAGCGCACCTGGAGATTGTTTGCTTCCTCGGTACCGACTTGGTTTTCGAGCGCGGCGGGAATGAATAGGTCTGCCTTGGTTTCGAAAAACTCTTTCCGCGTAATCGCGTCGCCCCGTGGGTAACCTGCGATCGATCCCTTCGCCTGCACGTAGTCCTGAAGCTTGTGCGCATTGAAGCCCTCTTCGTTTCGAAGGTAGCCGGAGTGATCGCCGGTCGCGATCGTCGAGACCCCGAGCTTCGAGAGAAGAACCGCGGCGTTTGAACCCACATTGCCGAAGCCCTGGACGATGGCCGTGGCGCCTTCGAGATCGAAGCGGTTCTCACGCGCCCATTCCTTGATGCAATGGACCACACCCTGGCCGGTCGCAGCTTCACGGCCCTCCGAGCCGCCCGAATTGATGGTCTTCCCGGTCACTACAGCGCGCTGGTCGCTCTTGTCATAGGTCGGCCCGGTGTTGAGGTAGGTGTCCATCATCCAAACCATGGTCTGGGAATTGGTACCCATGTCCGGGGCCGGGATGTCGTGGGACGGGCCGATGTTGCTGCCCAGGGCGTGGGTGAATCGCCGCGTGATGCGCCGCAGCTCATCGAGCGAGTGCTCGCGCGGCTTGAATTTGATTCCGCCTTTGCCCCCGCCGAATGGAATGCCGAGCAGCGCACATTTCCAGGTCATCTGCGTGGCAAGCGCCTTGAGCTCGTTGAGCGTGACCTGCTCGTGGTACCGCATTCCGCCCTTGTAGGGGCCCATCACGTTGTTGTGCTGAACGCGATAGCCCTTGAACACACGGGTTTCGCCACTGTCCATTCGCACTGGGAAATGCACGATCAGCTCGTTCTTCGGCTCCGCGAGGATCGACTTCACGTGAGACGGTAGGCCGGTGAGCGCGGCCGCCTGCTCGATGTAGCCCTGGACGACTTCGAAGAACCGATACTCTTTTCCCTCTGCCGTCATTGGAGCGATGCTACCTTGGGCGTGTCGGGCCCCGCAAATATCGGCGCAAGTATCGGCGCAAATATTGCGCATGATCGGCTCAAAACGAAAGATGCGCGCGACGCGTAGAAAACGGTTCTCAAGAGCGTCGAGAACCTTGTTTTCCGAGCCTTTCGCGACGGTAGAGTCCTCTCACTGGCGGCCGATAAAGCTAGTGCCGCGTCCTTTGCTCTGCAACTGCGAGGAGGAACCAATGAATGAACCGGGAAATGACTTCCGGCGGGAGTTAGAGGCGCGCGGCGTTTCACGTCGCGAGTTCATGGGCTTCTGCTCTGCGATGGCGGTGATGTTTGGTTTGCCGAAAGGCGCGACGGCGATGATCGCCGACGCGATCGAAAACAAACCGAAGCCAACCCTGGTGTGGCTCAACTTCCAGGACTGCGCGGGGAACACCGAATCCTTTCTACGCGCGAGCAAGCCAACCGCGGCCGAGGTGATCCTCGACTTGATCTCGATCGACTACCACGAAGTGATCATGGCGGCCGCCGGGCATCAGGCGGAGGAGAACCTTCACAACGTCGTCACGAACCAGAAGGGCGCATACCTCGCGGTCGTCGAGGGCTCGATCCCGACCGGCGCGAACGGCGCGTACTGTACGGTCGGCGGGAAGGCGGCGATCGACATTGCCAACGAAGTCTGCGGCAACGCGCTGGCGACGATTGCAGTCGGAACCTGCGCATCGTTTGGCGGTATCCCAGCGGCATCGCCCAACCCAACCGGCGCGCTCGGTGTTTCCGATGCGGTTCCCGGTGTGAAGAACTTGATCAACCTGTCGGCCTGTCCGGTGAACGCCCAGAATCTCACCGCGACGCTGGTCTACTTCCTGACCTACGGGAGATTGCCAGCCCTCGACAAGCTGAATCGACCGCTTTTCGCGTACGGGAAATCGATTCACGACAACTGCGAGCGGCGCGCCCACTACGACACCGGGCAGTACGTCGAGCAATGGGGTGACGAAGCCCACCGAGACGGCCACTGCCTCTACAAGATGGGCTGCAAGGGTCCCGTCTCGTTCCAGAACTGTCCGAACGTTGGTTGGAACGACAACACGAGCTGGCCGATCGCGTGCGGCCACGGCTGCATCGGCTGCGCGGAACCGGACTTCTGGGACAAGATGACGCCGTTCTACGCGCACCTTCCCGGCTTCCCCGGCTTCGGCAAAGGCTCGAACATCGACAAGATCGGCTTCTGGGCGACGATCGGCGTCACCACCGCATTTGCGGGCCACACCCTGGTGCACCTCGGAAAGAAGCTCGTTGGAACGGGCGCGGATCACCCGCCCGAAGGCCCGCCCGCGCGGACCGATGAAGGAGGCGCAGAATGACTCATATCGTTGTCGACCCGGTAACCCGCATCGAAGGCCACCTTCGCATCGAGGCGGAAATCGAGGACGGTCAAGTGTCCAACGCTTGGTCTTCTTCGACCATGTTCCGAGGCATCGAGATCATCTTGCAAGGGCGCGACCCGCGTGATGCCTGGGCCTTTACCCAGCGCATCTGCGGCGTGTGCACGACGGTGCACGCGATCGCTTCGATTCGCGCCGTCGAGGACGCGATCGGCGCCAAGCCGCCGCCCAATGCGCGGATCCTCCGAAATCTGATCATCGCGTCCCAGTGCATCCAGGACCACGTGATCCACTTCTATCACCTGCACGCGCTCGACTGGGTCGACATCGTGTCGGCGCTCGAGGCGGACCCGAAGGAAACCGCAGCGCTTGCCCAATCGATTTCGGACTGGGGGAAGTCGAGTGCGACGTACTTCAAAGGCATTCAAGACCGTGTCAAAGGGCTGGTCGAGCGAGGCCAGCTCGGGCCGTTTGCCAACGCCTACTGGGGCCATTCGGCCTACAAGCTTCCGCCGGCGGCCAACCTGATGGCGGTCGCCCATTACCTCGAAGCGCTCGAGTGGCAGCGTGAGTTCATCAAGATGCACGCTATCTTGGGCGGCAAGAACCCGCATCTGCAGAGCTTCCTCGTTGGCGGCATGGCGACCCCGGTCGACCCGGACAAGCAGGCTTCGCTGAACATCCACACGATCGCGGAGTTCAAGAAGCTGATTGCGGGCGCGCAGGAGTTCGTGAGCAAGGTGTACATCCCGGACCTGCTCGCGGTCGCCTCGTTCTACAAAGACTGGGCCGGCTACGGCGCAGGCGTCGGCAACTACATGGTGTACGGCGAGTACCCGCTCGACGACGAAGCCAAGCCCGAGCTCTACATCCCGTCGGGCATCATCCGCGCCCGCGACATCTCGAAGGTCGAAGAGTTCGATCCTTCGAAGATCACCGAGCAGATCACGCACTCCTGGTACGACTACGCGGGCGGCGAGGATCAGGCGCTGCACCCGTCGGAGGGCGAAACCAAGCCGAACTACACCGGTCCGGAGCCACCCTTCGAACGCCTCGACACTTCGAAGAAGTACTCCTGGCTCAAGTCGCCGCGCTATGGCGGTGTACCGATGGAGGTCGGACCGCTGTCGCGAATGCTGGTCTCGTACGTGCGCGGTCACGAGAAGGTGCAAGGGCTGGTCAACCACGTCCTCAAGACGCTTGGGGTCGGACCAGAGGCCTTGTTCTCGACGCTTGGCCGCGTCGCTGCGCGTGGGATCGAGACACAGATCCTTGTCGACAAGATCGGCGACTGGGTCGACGAGCTTGCCGACAACATGGGCAAGGGCGAGCTTCGGATCCACGACAACAGCAAGTGGGAGCCGGAGACCTGGCCCGCCGATTCGATGGGCGCGGGCTTCCATGAAGCGCCGCGCGGATCGCTTGGGCACTGGGTGCACGTCAAAAATGCGAAGATCGAGCGCTACCAGTGCGTCGTTCCAAGCACCTGGAACGCTGGCCCGCGGGATTCTGGCGATGCGCCAGGTCCTTACGAAGCAGCCTTGGTCGGAACCCCGGTCGCCGACCCGGAGCAGCCGATCGAAATCCTGAGGACGGTTCATTCCTTCGACCCGTGCATGGCCTGTGGCGTGCACGTCGTCGAACCTGGAGGGCGCGAGATCACTCGCGTGAAGGTGCGATGACTCCTCCCCCGTCGGCGACCGCGGTCAAGGGAGGTGCTCGCCCGCAGGTGAGCCCCCGTCGGCACGATGTCCACGGCATCGAACGAGTCTACGTCTGGGACCTTCTGGTCCGAACGAGCCATTGGCTGATCATGGTCTCGGTGTTCATCCTCGCGATCACGGGGATCTACATCGGCAATCCGTATCTGATCCCAGCGCAGCCAGGAGGCGAACACTTCGTGATGGCGACGGTGAAGGTCGTGCACTTCTACACGGCGATCATCTTTGCGCTCGCGGTGGTGTCACGCATCGCTTGGATGTTCGTGGGCTCGTACTATGCGCGTTGGCATCAATTCGTACCCGTGGGCAAGCGGCGACGCGGCGATGTCTTCAAGATGCTGAAGTTCTATTCGTTCGTCAGCAAAGAGCCACCGCTCAACGTAGGTCACAACCCATTGGCGGGCATGACCTACCTCGCGGTGTTTGCCCTTTACCTGACCCTGATGCTGACCGGCTTCGCCCTCTATTCGGTGAGCGCGACCGGTTATATGGAGTTCTGGGAGTTCCTGCTTCCGATCCTCGGCGGTGCACAGATGGCGCGTTGGATCCACCACATTGCGATGTGGTTCCTTCTCGGCTTCGTGGCGCACCACATCTGGAGCGCGATGCTCGTATCCCGCGTCGAAGGGATGGGCCTCATCGACTCCTTGTTCAGCGGCTACAAATTCCTACCCAAGAGCTGGCGCAACCGGGATGAATGACCGCACGCCGGTCCTCGTTCTGGGGCTCGGCAACGTCGTCTGTACAGACGACGGGGCGGGGATTGCCGCCGTGCACAAGCTCATCCGCGAGTATGCGTTTCCGGACGGTGTGATGGTCGTGGACGGTGGCACGCTCGGTCTCTCGCTCTTGCCTCTTGTCGACAGCGCCGATCAGGTGATCCTCGTCGACGCGATAGCAGCCGACGGCCCGCCTGGAACGCAGGTTCGGATCGAAGGCGACGAGGTGGCTCCTGCGGTCTACGAACGCCTTTCTCCCCATCAAATCGGGGTTGCGGACCTCCTGGCAGGGGCGAGCCTGCTCGATCGGTATCCGGACAGAGTGGTGATTCTCGGCGTGGTTCCGGACTCGATCGAGCTCGGGCTCGAACGAACGCCGGCCGTCCAGGCGAGCATTCCCGAGCTCGTCGAGCGCGTCATCGAAGAGCTCAAGTCACTCGGGTATCCACCGGTCCGATCTACGGAGAGTCGCGATGAAGGCCATGGGAGTACTGCTCATGTCGCTCGCACTCTTGGGGTGTAGCGCCAAAGTCAATTCGTCCGCGGTCGACTACGACGAGGTCGAGGTCCCCGCCGCTCAACTCTCGTCTGACGAGGCGCGCGCACGCGGACGCGCGCTCTTCAAAGCGAAGTGCGCGCTCTGTCACGGCGAACGGGCAGACGGAAACGGAGTGCGGAGCAAAGGGCTGTCTGGGAAGCCCTTGAATTTCGGAAGCAAGGACTGGCGATCGAACACGAGCGCGATCGCCGTGTTTGAAGTTTTGAGCGAAGGCAGGCGCGGCACTTCGATGCCGGCCTGGCCGACGCTGAGCGAAGCGCAGAAGTGGGATCTGATCGCCTATGTTCTCAGCGTCGCAGAGGACGGACCGTGATGGCAGGGCATCGCATCGAGGTTCGTGGGATCGTGCAGGGGGTCGGGTTTCGGCCCTGGGTCTACCGACTCGCGCGTCGCATGGGCGTCGTCGGAAGAGTGCGCAACGACCCTCGGGGCGTGACGATCGAAGCCTTCGCAAGCGAAGCCGATTTATGCCGTTTTAAGGAGGAATTACGAAGAGATCTGTTGCCTACGGCACGGATTTCAGAGCTCCGTGAGACGACGATTCCGGACGAGGACCTCGATGCCTTCGTGATCGAATCGAGCGAGGCCGGCGGCCAAAAGGCACTTTCGATTCCGCCCGACCTCGCGACCTGTGAAGACTGCACAAAAGAGGTGTTCGATCGTCACGACCGGCGATTCGGATATGCGTTCACCAACTGCACGTCCTGCGGACCTCGCTTCACGATTGCCACTGGCATTCCCTACGATCGCGCAGCCACCACGATGTCGGCGTTCGTCATGTGCGAGGCGTGCAAGGCGGAGTACGACGACGTCGAAGACCGACGCTTTCACGCACAGCCCAATGCCTGTCCGGAATGCGGGCCAGCGCTCCGCTTGGACCGACTCGATGGCCGAGCCAACACCCAGATCAATGTGCTTGCAGAGGCGGCGGAGCTCTTGTCGCGGGGCAGAGTGGTTGCGGTCAAAGGCTTGGGGGGGTTTCATCTGGCCTGTGACGCAACGGACGGAGCTGCTGTTCGACGCCTGCGGGAACGCAAGCACCGTGACGAGAAACCCTTCGCCGTCATGGTGGAGAGCCTCGCGGCAGCGCGGGCACTTGCCGAGATCAGTTCCGAAGAGGAGAGGCTTCTTACGGCGGCGGAACGGCCCGTGGTCCTTTTGCGCCGGCGCCACGGCGCAGGCCTTGCCGTCGAAGTCAGCCCCGATACCGCGCTCATAGGGGTATTTTTGCCCTATACGCCGCTGCACCACCTGCTTGTTGCGGCGGTTCAGCGCCCAGTCGTGATGACCTCGGCCAACGTGTCCGACGAGCCGATCTGCTCCGAGAACGACGAAGCCCGTCGTCGTCTCGAGGGGATCGCGGATGCGATCGTGCTGCACGATCGAGAGGTTGCGATGCGCTGCGACGACTCCGTCAGCCGAGTCATCGCCGGAGTGCCAACGATCATGCGCCGGTCGCGCGGCTTCGTGCCACGGCCGTTCTATTTGTCGCGCCCGGTTGCGCGTCCGGTCCTCGCCTGCGGTGCACATCTGAAGAATACGTTCTGCATTGCGATGGGCGACACCGCGTACTTCGGACCGCACATTGGAGACCTCGAAACCGTTGCGGCACTCGACTTTTTTGAAGAGGCGATCGAACGAATGCAAACGATCCTCTCGGTGCGTCCAGAGATCGTTGCTCACGATTTGCACCCTGGATACTTGTCGACGCGGTACGCGAGCTCCCGCGCCGAGGTGACCCTGGTCGGCGTTCAGCATCACCACGCACACGTCGTGAGCCTGATGGCGGAGCATGGAATGCAGGGCCCGGTGCTTGGGGTTGCCTACGATGGCACCGGTTTTGGCGAGGACGGAACGTCCTGGGGCGGAGAGTTTCTGCTTTGTTCGGCGGAGCGGTACGAGCGCTTGGGGACATTTCGGCCGATCCGCTTGGCGGGCGGCGATCTCGCCATGCGCGAGGTCTGGAGAATCGGCTACGCGCTCTTGCACGACGCCTACGACGGCGCGCCACCAAGTGACTCGATTGCGCTCTTGGGCGATGTCTCCCTGAGCTCGCTCGGGCTGGTGAAGCAGATGATCGAGCGTGAGCTCAACGCGCCGCAAGTGCGTGGCGTCGGACGTTACTTCGACGGCTTTGGCGCGCTGGCACTTGGACGAGCGCGGTCGACGTACGAAGGACAGGTTGCGATTGCCATGGACCAGGTCGCGAACGAATCGGTCGTGGACGCGTACCCCTACGATATCGATCGCGCGCGCACGCCTTGGGAAGTGGACCTCCGGCCAGCGGTGCGTGCTGCCGTCGACGAGCTCGGAGCCGCAGTGCCGGCAGGGAATGTTTCGGCGCGCTTCCACAACGCACTCGTCGCGGCCACCTCAGAGCTGCTGGAGGCGCTTTGGGCAGACCGCGGCGACCTGCCCGTGGCCTTGACGGGCGGTGTTTTCCAAAACGCCTGGCTGGCCGCCGGAATTGAGAGGTCAATTGGTAATAAAAACAAGGTGTTACGGCACAGCGCCGTTCCACCGGGCGACGGCGGAATCGCCCTCGGTCAGGCCTTGATCGCGGACGCCGTTCTGGGAGACAAAGGTTGATGCCCCAAGGAGCTTTTCCATGTGTTTAGGTGTTCCCGGCAAGGTGGTCGAAGTCGACCGCGAGAACCAGATCGCGACCGTCGATTTTTGGGGTGTGAAGAAGCAAGTGCGCCTCGAAGTCTGCGATGCGCCGGTGGAGCCCGGTGACTTCATCCTCAATCACGTCGGCTTTGCGATCCGTCGGATTCCAGCGGAGGAGGCCGCAGAGACCTTGGCCCTGTACGACGAGCTTCTACGCTTGGCCGACGAGCAGGATCTCATGACGGCCGATGTGCGTGCCGAAATCGCTGCCGCGCCCGATGCAACGGATCGCTCGAAGAGAACATTCGATGAATCTCAGTGACCCATTGGCGCAATTGAAGTTTCGCGACCCGGAGCGTGCGCGCGGACTTCGCGAGGCGCTCGATCGGCTAGTGCACCAGGCCGATCATTCGCCGGTGTCGGTGATGCACGTTTGCGGAAGCCATGAGCAGGCGATCGCGAAGTTCGGCCTACGTGCCGCTTTTCCCATGGAATTGCAGGTGATCATGGGACCTGGCTGCCCGGTCTGTGTGACGGACGTGCCCGAGGTGGACGAAGCTGTGGCGCTCGCAAAGCAGGGTGTTCGAATCGCGTCGTACGGTGACATGCTGAGGGTGCCTGGCACCTCTCAATCGCTCGCGGACGCGAAAGCCGAGGGCGCGAACGTGGACGTGGTGTACAGCGTCACGCAGGCGGTCGAGCTTGCGCGTGAGCACGACGAAGAGATCGTCTTTTTTGCCTCGGGGTTCGAGACGACGGCTGTCGCCACAGCGGCCGTCTTGGTCGACGATCCGCCCGACAACTTCTCGGTGCTCTCTGCGCACAAGTACATCCCCCCGGTGATGGAAATTGTCGCTGAGATGCCGGAGACCAAAATCGAAGGCTTCCTCGCGGCCGGGCACGCCGCCACGATTACCGGCTCGGCCGTGTTCGAAAAGTTCGTCGAGCGGCACGGCCTGCCGGTGGTGATCGCAGGTTTCGAGCCGCTCGATGTCTTGGCGGGCCTCGTGAAGCTCATGGAGGTCATCAACAGCGGCGAGCCCCGAGTCGAAAACGCCTTTCCACGCTGCGTGACGCGGGAAGGGAACGTTCAAGCGCAGAAACTCCTGTGGCAGGTCTTCCGAGCGACCGGAGGCCGCTGGCGGGGCATCGCCCATGTCCCGAACGGAAACCTTCGCCTGCGCGATGAGTTCGCGAAGTACGACACGAGGAAGCGCTTCACCATCGACGCATCGGCGCTTTGGAGTTACGCACCTCCCAAGCTCGTTCAGAAATGCCAGTGCGGTGACATCATGGCAGGGATCGCATCCCCGTCCGACTGTCCGCTGTTCGGAAAAGAATGCACGCCCGACACGCCGGTTGGTGCCTGCATGGTGAGCGCGGAAGGCACCTGCAGGATCTGGCATCAGTACGGCGGTCGACCCGACCTTCGTTCGATCAAGCGAGGGGCGGCATGACGCGCAACGCCCGCTTCGTCGACGAACGAATCACGCTCAAGTACGGAACGGGCGGTGGCGCGATGCGCGCGCTGATCGAGCAGGTGTTTGCGAAGGGCCTCGGCGAGGTCGAAGATGGCATCGGCCTCAGCGCCATGGACGACGGGGCTGCGCTTCGCATCGGCGACCAGTACCTCGTCATCGCCACCGATTCGCACGTCGTGAAGCCGATCGAGTTCCCTGGCGGCGATATCGGACGCTTGGCTATCTCTGGAACAGTCAATGATCTCGCTATGATGGGAGCGACCGAGCCTCTGGCGCTGACCTGCGCGGCGATCATCGAAGACGGATTCGCCAAAGCGGATCTGCTTCGGATCTGGTCGTCGATTCGCGCAACCTGTGAGGAGGCCGGCACCACGATCGTCACCGGCGATACGAAGGTGATGGGTCACGGGGAGCTCGATGGCCTGGTCCTGAACACCACGGGCGTAGCGCTGACATCGCGCCTGGTCTCCGATTGCGGCCTGCGGCCGGGTGACAAGATTCTGGTCACCGGAACGATGGGTGATCACGGTCTTGCGATCATGGCGACGCGCAACGAGCTTGCGCTGGACACGACGCTGGAGTCTGATGTGGCGCCGATCCACACGCTGGTTCGTCGTGGGCTCGACGTCGGCGGGGAGGGCGTCGTTGCGCTCAAGGATCCCACACGCGGTGGGCTCTCGAGCGCGCTTCACGAGATGGCCGAAAAGAGCGGCGTCGGAATCATCGTGGACGAGAACGCCGTGCCACTGCGAGACGAGGTACGCGCCGTGGGCGAGCTGCTCGGAATCGACCCCCTGGTCTCTGCGAATGAAGGAAAGGCGGTCTTTGGTCTGCGGCCCGAGGTCGCAGCAGGGGTGCTCGACGCCGTCCGCTCGCACCCGCTGGGCCGAAACGCCGCAATTATCGGCGAATGCGTGGCCGAGCGGCCTGGGTTCGTGATTCTCGACACCGGCTTTGGAAGCCGTTTGTTGGCGGAGGCGGAGGGCGAGCTCCTCCCGAGGATCTGCTGAGCGATGGGCGACATGAAGCATATCCGAGTGGAGCGAAAAGGAGCGGTGGGCATCCTGACAATTGCGCGCCGCGAGCGTTTGAACTCCCTCGACGTCGAGACGGCCCAGGACTTTCGAAGAGCAGGCCTTCAGCTCGCGCGCGATCGCGACGTCCGCGCGGTCGTGATTCGAGGCGAGGGTGGCGTGTTCTGCAGTGGCGCCGACTTGAAGTACATCCGCGACGGCGGCGATCGAGAAGACCTCGGGTACCTGCAGCCGGAGACCCGGGCGCCAGACGAAGGCTACGGGGAAATCTTCAAACAGATCCTCGAGTACATCCACAGCACCATTTCGGAGATACGGCGTGCCCCGAAACCGTTCATCGCCGCCGTCGATGGCCCCGCCGCGGCCGGGGGTTTCGGAATCGCCATGAGCTGCGACCTGGTGATCGCCTCGGAGCGCGCCTGGTTCGAGTGGGCCTATTTCAAGACGGGGCTCACCGGCGCGGAGAGCTCGACCTTCTTCTTGCCTCGCCTGGTCGGGCTTCGGAAGGCGCTTGAGCTCGTGCTCCTGAACCCCCGCTTGAGCGCTCGGGAGGCGCTTGACTGGGGCCTCATTAACCGGGTGATTCCGAATGCTTCGCTCGATTCAGAAGCGCTCGAGATCGCGGCCCAGCTGGCCGAGTCACCAACGACGGCGCTGGGCGTTGCCAAAGGCCTCCTCAACCAGGCTGCCGGCATGGACCGGCTCGACGTTCACCTCGACGCCGAGCTCACCGAGCTCGCGCGAATCGCCGACGGCCCTAACTTCGCAGAAGGTCTCGCTGCCTTCTTCGACAAACGCTCACCCAAGTTTGAAAGCGAGTAGCGCGTGCACGAGTACTCCATCGTCGCTTCTCTGATCGATCGCGTGCAGCACGAAGCTGCCGTGCACGGCGGCTTTCGCGTGCATCGATTGCACGTGAAGATCGGCGAGCTGTCCGGCGTAGAGGTCGATCTCTTGAAGACTGCGTTCGACACCTTTCGCGAGCGAACGATTTGTGCGGGTGCGGAGCTCGCGATCGACACAGTCGCTCCGGCTTGGTCCTGTCCATCGTGCGACCGAAGCCTTGAACCTGGTGCGATCTTGCGGTGCGACAATTGCGGAAAGCCCGCGCGAATGGTGCAGGGCGACGAGATCATCTTGGAGCGAATTGAAATGGAGGCCCCCGATGTGTGAAACCTGCGGATGCGGTGACCCGGAAATCGTGCCGATCGAGGTGCAGGAGCGAATCCTCTCCGACAACGACGCCCAGGCGGGTCATAATCGAAGTCATTTCGAGGGTTTAGGGGTCTTGGCGATCAACCTGATGGGTTCCCCGGGAGCCGGGAAAACCGCCGTGCTGGAGGCGACGTCCAAGGCAGCCGCAGGGCGTCTCAAGCTCGGCGCGGTCAGCGGCGACCTAGCAACCGAACGCGACGCGGACCGCCTCAATGCCGCCGGCATCGTTTCGTCGACCATCACGACAGGGTCCGCCTGCCATCTCGACGCGCGGCTGGTGCACCACGCTCTGCATCACTTCCCCTCGAGCGATCGCGATATCTTTTTCATCGAGAACGTCGGCAACTTGGTGTGTCCTGCGATCTACGATCTGGGTCAGGCCGCCAACGTGGTGACGCTCTCGGTGACCGAAGGCGAAGACAAGCCGCTCAAGTACCCGGTCATGTTTCAAAAAGCGGACTTGGTTCTGCTGACGAAAGTCGATTTGATTCCGCACCTGGATTTCGACCTTGATGCGGTCGAAGACGCGCTTGCCCGTGTGATGCCAGGAGCAAGGATGCTGAAGGTCTCGGCGAAGACGGGCGAGGGGATCGACGCCTGGCTCCACTGGCTGGAAGATCGCCGGCCTGCAGCCGTGGAGCAGCCCCCCGAGGCCCATGCGCATGAAGATCATGCGCACACGCACGACCACTCCCACGAGCACCCCCATGAGCACCACTAGTCTTTTCGCCTCACTTGCCGTCGCAGCGATTACGATAGGTTCTTTGCATTCGTTGGCGCCCGACCACTGGGTGCCCATCGCGGCCGTGGCGCGGGCGCGCGGCTGGTCCAAAGGGCGCGCGGCGCGAGTCGCGTTCCTTTGCGGGCTTGGCCACGTCACCGTTTCGGTCCTGCTCGGATTGCTCGCGCTGCTGTTTGGCGCACAGCTTTTTCAATCGCTTGGCGAGCGCATGGTTTCGCTAGCGGGATTGCTCCTGATCGGCTTTGGGGTGGCATATGCGATCTGGGGTCTTCGTGGCGCGTTCGCCCATCGGCTGCACGGTCACCATCATCACCACTACGATCATGTGCACGACGCGTCGCGAGCCTCGACCTGGTCTCTGTTCTTGATCTACTGCGCGGACCCTTGCGTAGCCGTGATTCCGATCCTTTTCGCAGCCGCACCGCTGTCGGCGGTGGAGACGATCTCGATCGTGATTGCCTACGAGGTGGCCACGGTCGGTGCGATGGTCGCCCTGGTTGCGGTGGCGCACTCCGGCGCGCAGCTGTTCAAAGGCCGGTGGATCGAACGTTACGGGGACAGCATGGCCGGTGCGCTGATCGTGGCGACCGGCATCCTAGTCGCGTTCTTGGATTGGTGACGAAGCCGGGGCGACATTCGACGCTGGGGCGCTATAGAACAGGAAATGCATATGAAATTCGATCGACAATTGCTCAAAACCCTCGCCTTAGGGCTCCTTTTTTCCGGGCTCGCGGGCTGCACCCAGGTGGACGCCGGCAACTTGGGCGTCGTCATGAAGTGGGGCGAGATTCAGGACGTCGCGCTTCAAGAGGGCATCCATTTCCGGACACCGGTGAAGACGCAGATCGTCAACATCTCGACGCGCGTCCACAAGATGGAAGCAAGCGCGACCGCGTCTTCCAAGGACCTCCAGGTCGTGTCGACGAAGATCGCTCTGAACTACCGTATCGACGCAGCTCAGATCGTCGAAGTGTTCCGCAACATCGGGACACGCATGGCCGTCGAGAACACGATCATCGATCCCGCTCTTCAAGAGTCGCTCAAGCAGGCGACAGCGCAGTACACCGCCGAAGAGCTGATCACGAAGCGTCAAGAGGTGAAGGCGACACTGGGTGACAGCATCAAGGTCACGCTGGCCAAGAGCGACATCCTGGTCACCGAGCTGTCGATCACGGACTTCCAATTCGCACCCGAGTATCAACAGGCGGTCGAAGCCAAACAGGTCGCCGAGCAGCGCGCTCTCACCGCGAGGAACGACCTTGCGCGCATCAAGGTCGAAGCCGAGCAGGACGAGGCCAAGGCACGTGGAACGGCGAATGCGATGCTCGCCAGAGCGGAAGCCGAGGCGAAGGCGCAGGAGCTTCTGCGGAAGACAATTAGCGCTGAAATCGTATACTTACGTGCGGTTGAGAAGTGGGATGGAAAGCAGCCCATGATCGTCGGCGAAGGCGGTGCCATCCTCGATCTCGGGTCGATCAAGAAGGCCTCGGGACGCTGAGGTTCAATCGTCGTTGACCAGGCTCGCGAGCTTCGGGAGCAGTGAGCTGTGAAGTTGATCGTGCCTGGGGTCGTTGCTGCTCATCGCGCGCAGGATTCCGTTTTGGTCGATCAGGTGGAAGCCGGGGATCAATTTCCTCGATGCCGCACTGATGAATCGTTGATCTCCGATCAGCACCACTTGGTTCTTGCGACGGTCCATCCCGAAGTGACTCGCCCAGGCGCGCACGTCGTCTTCGGTGGGTGGGCTTCGGCCGTCCATTCCGTAGAGCACGAGTTGGACGAAGACGATGTCGGAATGTTCGAGTGAGAGCTTCGCGTAGCCCGAAGCGTAGCGCTCGATGGAGTCGAGTCCGGGCTGCGGTTGGACTCCGCGGAAGCGGGACATCCCGGGCTCGTTCCCACCCGCAAAGGCATGGCAGGCTTTGCAGGTCAGGCCTACGACCTCCACGAGAATCACCTTCCCCTGGAAGTCGCTGATCGCGCTGACCTGTCCCGTTTGATCCCTGAGGACCAGGTTCGGATAGAACTGCCCGACGACGGGCGGCCAGCCTTTCAGCGGCTGTTCGGGCTGATAATTCGACTGTTTTCTCGAGTGAATCTCGACGATCTCGGGTTCGGAACCCACGGAGGGCGCAGGCCGGCCACGGCCCGGCTGGAGCGCGGCCGGGTCCATCTGTTTCAACGCGGCGATCGGGTCTTTTTCGATCTCGCGCATCCAGTCTTTCGGTTCCGGTGGAGGCGGCGCTTGGAACTTGGAGGCCACCCAGTCGGCATCGATCACCGGAGGCGCAGTGTCATCCACCGTGCTGGACTCGGGGCTTGGCGTCTCCGCCGAACGCGCTCTTTCGCCTCCGCCTCGGTCGCATGCACAAGACGCGAAGAGCAGAGACAGCAGCAGCAGCCCGGCGGCTGTCGACATGAGCGAAGAACGAGTGAGCTGGACCTCAGACACCTGCGCAGGATATCAGAAGCCGGCGATGAAGTGTCCGTAGGCCCAGGTCGCCGGCGCGGTAAAGGCAAGCGCATCGACCCGATCCAGAATGCCTCCGTGCCCAGGTAGGATGCCACCGCTGTCCTTAACGCCGCTGCTGCGTTTGAGCACCGACACCAGCAGGTCGCCTGCCTGACCCGCGGCGCCTCCGATAATCCCGAGGGCGATCGCATCGATGGGGTCGAGCCCCGGCAAGAAAAAACTCATGATCACGGCGCCCACAACCGCTGCTGCGAGGCCGGCGGCGGAGCCTTCGAGGGTCTTTTTGGGCGAAATTCGGGGCGCCAGCTTGGTCTTTCCGAATTTGCGTCCGACAAAATAGGCGGAGGTATCGCTTCCCCAGGCCAGCACCATCGTCAGCAGAACCCAGGCCCCAGTTGGATCAAAATCGCGGACCAGCGCGAGCGCAGTCAAGGTGCCTCCCACGTAAACCGGTGCCCCTAGCAACCAACCCACGCGCACGCTCGCGTTGTGCAAGGGATCATCTTGCAAGAGACTCCAGGCCATCGCGCCGAGAATGATGATCATCACCGCGCCGTAGACGGCGCTTGCGCTCGTCGTGAACATGAGCGTGTACGCGAACAGGACCGAGGTCATCGAACCCCAGCCGCGAAGCCCGCGCGAGGAAGCGACCGTCATCCCCATGAGCTCGTAGCCGCCGATTGCAATCGCTGCCAAGATGAACGTCTGCCACAGCCAGCGCGGCCCAGCGAACATCATCCACACGATGATCGGAATCAGCGGAACGACCGTTGCTACGCGAAGTGCGGTTCCCGACAAACCTTTTTTCATCGGTGGTTGTTCGATGGCTTCACTCATACTGCGCGTTCCAATTTACGGCTGGCTTTGCGAGCCGTTGTGTCCTGCTCGACCTCGGGCACCAGGCCGAATCGACGCTCCCTGCCCTGGAAGTCCCGAATCGCGCAATACAGCGAATTTGCTCCAAAATCCGGCCAAAGCTCCTCGGTGAAATAGAGCTCGGCGTACGCGGAACCCCAGAGGAGAAAGTTGCTGATTCGCTGCTCGCCACCGGTGCGAATCAGTAAGTCCACCGGCCCCACATCCATCGAAGGCAAGAAGCGATCGATCGAAGCTTCGTCGATTTCGTCGGGTTCGATTTCGCCGTCACGTGCTGCGCTTGCAAGCGCGCGTGCAGCATCGATGAGCTCTTCGCGCCCTCCGTATGAGAGCGCGAGCGTTAGCGTCATTCCTTCGCAAGACTCGGTCTCCGCACTCAGCTCTAGCAAACGCGTTTGCGCATGTTGCGGAAGCTTGTGCAGGCGGCCGATCGCCGACAGTCGAATCTCGTTGTCGAGGAGCTCGTTCCGTTCCGAGACCAAGCACTCGCACAGCAGGTCGACCAGAGCGTTGATCTCCCCTTCCGGTCGATCCCAGTTCTGTTCGCTGAACGCGTACAAGGTCAGCGCCGGAATGCCGAGCCGTCGCGCCGCACGCATCGTCGCGCGCACCGCGTCGGCGCCGCGCTCGTGACCGGCGGTGCGTGGCTTTGACCTCGCCTGCGCCCATCGCCCGTTGCCGTCCATGATGATCGCGACATGCTGCGGAATGCGGCTAACATCGACCAAGCCCATGGCGAGCGAGTATCATGCGACCCGAGAGGCAGCAAGAACGCCAACGAGCGTTAGGGTTTAGACAAAAATGGCGCTTTGGATGTCTGAATATGCCAATATTGGCGCAAACCCCTCCGTGGCTTCACGCATTCTCCCAGTTTCGAGGCGTGTCGGCGTTGAAAGAAGGCTTTGAGTGATTAAGGTGAACCACTATGGCTGACCGCGATTTCTACAGCGTTTTGGGCGTGTCGCGCGATGCGAGCCCCGAAGAGATCAAGAAGGCGTACCGTACGCTTGCCAAGGAGCTGCACCCGGATCGCAACCCGGACAACAAAGAGGCCGAGGAAGGGTTCAAGGACGTCTCGGCGGCGTACGCAGTCCTCTCGGACGTGGAGAAGCGAAAGCTATACGACGAGTTCGGAGAGATGGGCCTTCGGGAAGGCTTTGACCCGGAGTCCTATCATGCGGCGACCCAGGGAGCCGGCGGCTTCGGTGGTTACGACTTCGGAGATATTTTCGGGGCAGCGGCCCGTGGAGCGCGGGCCGACGGTCGAGGCGGCCACTTCGAGTTCAACTTGGAAGATCTCTTGGGGGGCGCCGGCCGCCGCGGCGGCTACGTTCGGGTTCCCCAAAAAGGCGCAGACCTCCGCTCGCAGGTCACGGTGGATTTCCGCGATGCGGTGCTCGGCTGCACCAAGGAGCTGAGCCTCCGCACCGATGAAGGGGATCGTACCCTGAAGGTCCGAATCCCCGCTGGGGTTCGGAATCAGGGGAAGATCCGGCTTCGGGGCCAGGGCGGCCAAGGTTCTCAAGGGGGTCCTCGGGGCGACCTGCTGCTCGAGGTGAAGGTTCAGAAGCACCCCTACTTTTCGATGCGGGGCAGGCAGCTCCATGTGACGGTGCCGGTAACGCCGCTCGAAGCGTATGCTGGGACCAAGGTGAACCTCCCGACCCCCGAAGGCACGGTGCAGCTTTCGGTCCCTGCAGGCTCGAAGAACGGCTCCAAGCTCCGCCTGCGCGGCAGGGGAATTCAGCCGAAGGACAAGCCCAGGGGAGATCTGATCGCGCATCTCGAGATCGTGCTTCCGAAGGGCCGCGACGAAGAGGTCGAAGAGGCCTTGAAGACCGTTCAGGATGCGTTCGAGACGGACCCCCGCGCGAGCCTGAGGCTCTGATTGTTTCACGTGCAACATCCGGAGGGGCAGCTGGAGGGCCCCGGATGTTTCACGTGCAACCATGCGGACGGGGCGGGATTGACCGCCCCCTGTCGCTGGGCTTAGATCGCAGCAATGGGCTTTGAGACCCAAATCCGCGAAGCCCTCGCTGAGCTCGAAGCCTCTGGCCTCCTGCGCAGGCCGCTCCGCATTTCTGGACCTCAGGGCCCCGAAGTGGAGATCGACGGCAAGCGGGTCCTCTGCCTGTGTTCCAACAACTACCTGGGGCTCGCGAGCCATCCAAGCATCGCAGCGGCCGCGAACGCCTCAACGCCTGTCGATGGCGTGGGCGCCGCCGCGTCGCGACTGATCACCGGAACCATGGATGCCCACCGCGAGGCCGAGGCGGCCTTCGCGGATTTCCTGGAGACGCCCTCGGCCGCACTCTTCTCGACGGGCTACGCCGCCAACCTGGGTACCATTCAAGCGCTCGTCGGTCCCGGGGACCTGGTCTTCAGCGACGCGCTCAACCACGCGAGCCTCATCGACGGATGTCGACTCTCCCGGGCTGAGATCCATGTGTACGGGCACCGAAGCCCCGGCGACCTCGAATCGCTGCTGGAGCGGCATCGCGCCAGGGGCCGGCGCGCGCTCGTGGTCACCGACTCGCTGTTCTCGATGGATGGCGTGATCGCGCCTATCCAGGAAATCGCGAGGCTCGCCCGTGCCTTCGATGCGGGCCTTCTCGTCGACGAAGCGCACGCCCTCGGGGTGCTCGGGCCGAACGGTCGAGGCGTTGCCGCGGCCGCCGGCGTCAAGCCCGACCTGTGCATCGGGACGCTCGGCAAATCCTTCGGTGTCGCAGGCGCGTTCGTTGCGGCAAGCGAGCCGACCATTGCTCTGATTCGCAACCGAGCCCGAAGCTTCGTTTACTCGACCGCCCCGCCCCCGATGCTCGCTCGTGCCGCGATCGCGGCTCTCGAGCTCGTTCGCAATGCGGGGGATGCGCGCCGTACATTGCTCGCCCATGCCGGCGCTCTTCGTGCGGGGCTCCGGGACTCGGGCTTTGATGTACCCGACGGCGAAAGCCAGATTCTTCCTGTCCTAATCGGTGACAACGCGCGTACGATGCAGCTCTCGGCGGAGCTCCTCAACCGAGGCATCTTCGTCCAGGGGATTCGGCCACCAACCGTGGCACCGGGCACCGCTAGGCTTCGACTGACACCCATGGCAACACATCGACCCGAACAGATCGCACGAGCGATCGACGCATTCGCATCGCTCCGCAACGCAGGATAGGAGGCCCACCATGAAGGGCACGTTCATCACGGCGACGGGCACAGGGGTTGGGAAGACATGGCTGGCGACCGCGCTTGCAAGCGCCTGTGTGCAGCGCGGTAAACGCGTCGCGGCGATAAAGCCGATCGAAACCGGTGTCGATCCAGATCCTGTCGACGCCCTTGCGCTCGCGCACGCATGCGGCGACGCGTCTTTGGCGAACGCCACCGGTCTCTACCGCGCGAAGGAGCCGCTGGCACCGTACGCGATCGAGAAGCGAGGAGGCCCGAGCGTCGGTTCGCTGCGCGCCCTAGCCAAGCGTGTTCGCGAGCTTGGAAGCGCCGCAGACTACGCGATCGTCGAAGGCGCTGGCGGGGTGCTCGTCCCACTCGATCGTGAGCACACCATCGCGGACTTCGCAGCGTTGCTCGATCTGCAAACCGTTCTGGTCGCGCGCAACGCGCTCGGCGTTCTGTCGTACACGCTCACCGCGGTGGAAGCACTTCGCAAGCGGAAGATCTCGGTGCGCGCCATCGTGCTCAACCACGTGGAGCGAGGCTACAAAGATGACCTCAGTCGCAGCTCCAATGCCGAGGTGCTCGCCGACTACATCCCGCGCATTCCGATCCTGCGTGCGCCGCGCGTGCAGAGTCCTGCCGACCTCGTCGATACGGCTTCAATCCTCCTCAACACCCTGAAAGTATGATGTTTTCCCTGTTCCTGAATGGTATCTAAATCGATACCTACATCAGAACGTTCCGGAGACCATCAGCCCGGTCGGCGAGAAGGAAATCTGCGTGCTTCGCTTCTCGCTCGCGCGCTTGGCGCCAAGCGCAAACCAGGTCGCGCTGCCCGCCAGCGCAGCGATGCCAAGGCCGCCGTAGACGTACGTCCACGCCGTGGCCGAGCTCTGCACCGTGCACTCCCCAGCGACTTCCCTGCTGCACGATCCGTTCTGCGCGAGCCCGACGCTCATCGCAGCAACGCCTGCAACCCCGACCGCTGCCAAGGTCGTCCCACCGATGATCGCAGAGCGTGGGATGCGCCGGCCCGCCGTCATGTCTTTCTCTTGTTCGACGTTCTGATAGCGAATCGCGGCTTCCTCAAGCGCGCGTTCGGTCGCTTCCCTTTCGGCGATCGATGTTTCAAGCGCTGCGATCCTTCCGCGTACTTCGGCCTCCCGCGTCGGGCTCTCGGTTTCGTCGAGGTAGTGCTGAAATGCTTCGAGCGCTTCTTGCTCGCGCTGCAATCGATCCGCAGCAACGCCGATGTTGTACTGAAGTGCAGGTCTGCCGCTCAGCCGATACGCGTGCCGAAAGAACACCAAGGCGCCTTCGTAGTTGGCCTGCACGAAGGCCTCGCGCCCTCGCTCGAAGTACTCGCGCGCCGCAGCGTCGTCGGCCGTCTCTTGCGCAACGGCTGGCATCGCACAGAGCATGCCGATCAGAAGCGCGGCCGCGCAGGTCCATTGGCTGACCATCCCCCAGGTCTCCCTCATGAGTTCAAGATAGACGAGCGGCCAGCCGTTCTGCAAACCCGGCAACAGAACGAATTTTCAGCTCATTGGGATCTGGGCGCCGGCCTTCTAGTTGCACGCGGAAACGCCGCGGCTATACGATCGGCCCGACCTCGGGGTTGTAGCTCAGTTGGGAGAGCGCCGCGTTCGCAATGCGGAGGTCAGGGGTTCGATTCCCCTCAGCTCCACCATTTTTCGAGGCTCGCGGAGCCAGGGCCGAGCGAGTTGCACCATACGCAGCCGCGGCTACGCTCCGCCGCCTATGACTCGCGTAATCAACTTCAGTGCGGGGCCAGCGACCCTTCCGCTGCCGGCCCTAGAATATGCCCACAACGAGTTCCTCGACCATGAAGGGACGGGGATGTCGCTCATCGAGCACAGCCACCGCGGGGCTGCGTACGCGAAGGTTCACGAAGAGGCCAAGTCGCTCTTCCGCGAGCTGATGAACGTACCGGACACGCATGAGGTCCTCTTCATGCAAGGCGGCGCCACGGCTCAGTTCGCGCTCGCGCCAATGAACCTCCGCGCTGACGGCCAATCGGCCGACTACATCAACACGGGCGTGTGGAGTGACAAGGCCATGGCCGAGGCCCTGATCCTCGGCGCGGCGCGTGAGGCGGGCACCGGCAAGGTCGACGGGAAATACACGCGCGTTCCAAAGCAGGCCGAGCTCGAGCTCGATCCCGGCGCGGCCTATGCGCACTTCACGAGCAACAACACGATCATGGGAACGCAGTTCCAACAGTACCCGGATAGCGGCGATGTTCCTCTCGTGGCCGACATGTCGAGCGACATTCTGTGGCGCCCGATCGACGTCTCGAAGTTTGGGCTCATCTATGCCGGAGCCCAAAAGAACCTCGGCCCGGCGGGCGTGACGATTCTGATTCTCCGCAAAGACTTGGCAGAACGGAGCCCGAGCAGCATCCCCAAGATCTTTCGCTACAAAACGATTCTCGACGGTGACTCACTGCAGAACACCATTCCGACCTTCGCGGTGTACATGGTTCGCAATGTCCTGCGCTGGGTGCGGGACCAGGGCGGCGCTCCGGCCATGGAGAAGCGCAATAGGACGAAGGCCGGCGCTATCTACGGCATGATCGACGAGAACCCCGACTTCTTCCACTGCCCGGTCGAGGTCGAGTCGCGCTCGATGATGAACCCGGTCTTCCGGCTCCCGACCGAAGACCTCGAAAAGAAGCTGATCGCGGAGGCCGCACAAGCCGGCATGGTGGGTATCAAAGGCCACCGCTCGGTGGGCGGCATTCGCACCTCGATCTACAACGCAATGGAGCCGTCGAACGTCCAGAAGTTCGTCGACTTCGCCAAGGCCTTCGCCAAAAAGAACGGCTAGCCCGCCGCGCCGCCCTCGGCGTAGGTCTGGTACAAATAGCTGCGGATTTCTGCGGATTCGAACATCTGGGCACCGGTATTCGGGTCGCTCAAGTACGGCACCTGCATCTTGCCCGAGATCGCGACGTAGTCGCCACGATCCGGGCTTCGTCGGGGCACGTTGTGCAATCGGTACGGGAGCTCCAGCTCGCAGAGGGCCTCGCGCGCGATTCGGCAAAACGGCGACCCCTCGTAGGAGTAGAGCTCGAGCAGCTTCTCGGGCTGTCGTGAGCGGACCGCGTGGCGGCCTCGGTTGGGGCGAAACGCCGAAGCGATCATCGACGTCGTGACCGCAAAGGCACGCTGCCGGAGAAACCAGGGGGCGCTGCCGTCACCGTATTCGCGGAAGAGATATTCGACGATGTCAGCCGACTCGTACATCGACACTCCAGTGTTGGGGTCGACCAAGTACGGAAACTGGTAGCGCCCACCCTCCCGCTTGACCTTCTCCCGGAACAGTTTGCCGCCTCTCGGGCAGGGATAGACAATCGGATCGAGGCTGAGCGCTGAAAGGGCTTCGCGCGCGATTCGGCAATACGGGCAAACCTCGAACTCGTAGAGCTCGAGCGGCTGGGCCGGGGACTTTCGTCGCCCGTAGTGGACGTTGCCAAAGTTGGGGCGGGCGGCGCTTGCGGCCGTCGCGCTGGTCACATCGAGCAAGCGAGCGAGGTCCATCACTTCGTCATTAAGAGACCTGCCGCCATTTTCAAGGGGTGTTAGCCTTCGGCGATGGCGCGGGAGCTCGAGCTAGTCACCGAAATGCGTCCCAAAGGGGACCAGCCCGCTGCAATTTCGGCGCTTTTGGAGGGGCTTTCGCGGCGCGAACGTCACCAGGTGCTGCTGGGCATCACGGGGAGCGGGAAAACCTTTTCGATCGCCAACGTGATCGCCACGACCAAGCGCCCGACCCTCATCATCGCGCCGAACAAGACCCTGGCCGCGCAGCTCTACAGCGAGATGCGCGAGCTCTTTCCGAACAACGCCGTCGAGTACTTCGTCAGCTACTACGACTACTACCAACCCGAAGCGTACATCCCGTCGAGCGACACCTATATCGAGAAGGATGCCATCGTCAACGACAAGGTCGATCGCATGCGGCATAGCGCCACCCGCTCCTTGCTCGCGCGGCGCGACGTGATCATCGTCGCAAGTGTCTCGTGCATCTACGGCATCGGTTCTTCGGAGTGGTACCAAGAAATGTTGATCAACCTCGAGGTGGGGAAAGAGTTTCGGCGCGACGTTCTGTTGCGACGGCTCGTCGACATCCAATATCAGCGCAACGACATCGACTTCCATCGCGGCACGTTTCGGGTTCGCGGTGATGTCGTCGAGATTTTTCCCGCACACTCCGAAAACCTGGCTGTGCGCATCGAGTACTGGGGCGATGAAATTGAACGCATCGTCGAGATCGACCCCATGCGCGGCAAAGTCCTCGAAGAGATGGACCAGTACGGGGTCTACCCGGGCAGCCACTACGTCACCCCGGACGCGCATCGAAAACGGGCGATCGATTCGATTCGTGAGGAGCTGCTGCACTGGCTCCCGAAGCTCGAAAAAGAAGGCAAATTGCTGGAAAAACAGCGCCTCCAGCAGCGAACGATGTACGATCTCGAGATGCTCGAGCAGATGGGTTTCTGCCACGGGATCGAGAACTACAGCCGGCATCTGTCGGGTCGCAAAGAGGGCGAGCCGCCGCCGACCTTGCTCGATTACTTCCCCGACGACTTTCTGGTGATCCTCGACGAGTCGCACATTACGGTTTCGCAAATCGGGGCGATGTACCGCGGCGATCGATCGCGTAAAGAAACTTTGGTCGCCCATGGCTTTCGTCTACCGAGCGCCTTGGACAACCGGCCTCTGCAATTCTCCGAATGGGAAGAGCGGGTCGGTGAGGTCATTCATGTGAGCGCCACACCCGGTGATTGGGAGGTCGAGCAAGCGAGCGGAGTGGTGGTCGAACAAGTCATTCGGCCGACGGGGCTGCTCGATCCAGTGGTGCGTGTTCGTCCTACGAAGCATCAGGTCGACGACTTGCTTGCTGAAATCCGCGGTCGCGTTGCGCGCGATGAGCGCGTCCTGGTCACGACGCTGACAAAGCGGATGGCCGAAGACCTCACCGAATACTACGGCGAGCTCGGTGTTCGTGTGCGCTACCTTCACAGCGACGTTAATACTCTGGATCGTGTTGATATTCTTAGGGATTTGCGCCGGGGCGAGTTTGACGTTCTCGTGGGTATCAACCTACTGCGTGAAGGACTCGACCTACCCGAAGTTTCGCTCGTTGGGATCCTCGACGCGGACAAGGAAGGCTTCCTTCGCTCCGCGCGATCTTTGATTCAGACGATCGGACGCGCAGCTCGAAATGCGGGCGGTGAAGTGATCATGTACGCCGATCGAATCACCAAAGCGATGCGCTACGCAATCGAAGAAACCGAACGACGTCGAGCGCGCCAAGCCGAGTACAACGAGGAGCACGGCATTACACCGCGGACCATCAAGAAGGCCGTTCTCGAGATGGATCCGTCCACCGGCGCTGGGGACTACGTGGTCATTCCGATCTTGCGAAAGGGCGAGACGCCCGAAGACCCTGCCGACATTCCGGCCCGCATCGAAGAGCTACGAAGCGAAATGCTGCTCGCCGCCGAAGAGCTCGAGTTCGAAAAGGCCGCAGAGCTCCGCGACCAGATCGACAAGCTCTCAAAGGGACACTCTCTACCCACCTAAGCAACTGAAACCAGGGCGTTCCCCAGGCAAGGATCGCAGCGACCTGCCTCGTGAACCCGAACGCCTCAGTCGTTTGGCACTGCGATTTTTGCAGCGGAACCTGAGTAATTCCAGACACTTGTAGTAGTGGAGAGTGTCCCCACTCGGAGGGAGCTGGCGTGGAGGAGGTGGTGGTCGAGAGGGGGGCCGCCGTAGAGCGAGTCGCCTAGGAGCGGGTGGCCGATCGAGGCGAGGTGGACGCGGATTTGGTGACGGCGGGCGTTGTTGGCGCGAAGCTCGACCAGGGAGCCCTGCTCTGCTGGGGTGCTGCTCAGCACTTCCGTTCTCGCCGCCTGAGCGCCGAGCCGCACGAGCTGGCGGGGGTCGGTGCAAACTCGAACTTTGCGGCGGTCGCGGGGGTCGGTCGCGATGGGCGTGTCGATGACGATCGGAGCTGGGACGACTCCGATGCAGCGAGCGAGATATCTCTTTTCGATCTCACCGGCCCGGAGCATTCGCAGTAGCTCTTCGAACGTTCGCCGATCGCGAGCGGCGAGCACGAGGCCCGACGTGCCGGTGTCGAGCCTGTGCAGGATCCCCGGCTCGCGCTTTCGGTAGCCGACTCCTCGCATCTCGGGATATTGTGCAACCAGTGCGCCGGCCAGAGTTCCAAGCTCGCCTTCCCGAAGCGGGTGGCTGGGAACGCCGGCGGGCTTGTCGACCACGACGTAAGAATCGGTCTCGAGCAGCACCTCGAGGCCGAGGCTAGGGTCAGGGGCAGCGTGGAAGTCTACCGGGCCAGGCAGGCTGTCGAGGGTCACTCTGTCCCCGGCCCCGAGGGCATAGCTCTTTTTGACTCGACGCCCGTCGACGCGAGCTTCGCCCTTTTCGATGAGAACCTTCGCCCGGGCTCGGCTGAGCTCGGGAACGCGACGGGCGAGAAAGGCATCGAGCCTCTCCCCGGCCTCCTCCTCTTCGATTTCGAGCTCGACCGCCGGCATCTGGCTCTCCTCCCATAGTATCGCCCACGGTTCCACGCCGTTTGCACGGCCAAGCGGCACGTCTACACTCCGAAACTCAGTGTCCAAGCGTGATTACTACGTGATTCTCGAAGTCAGTCGCGCCGCGTCGGCCGACGAGATTAAGCAAGCTTATCGCGCACTCGCGATGAAGTACCACCCCGACCGCAACCCGGACGACCCTGCGGCCGAGGATTCCTTCAAGGAGGCGAGCGAGGCGTACGCCGTTCTTTGCGATGCAGACAAGCGCAAGCAGTACGACCGCTACGGGCACAGCGCATTCGAGAACGGCGGCCCGGGCTTCGAACCCGGTGACTTCGGCGCTGTCAGTGACATCCTCGAAGGGCTGTTTGGCGAAGTGTTCAGCGGCGGACGCCGAAAGCGTCGGAGCGCACGCGACCTCAGCTACGACGTGCAGATCTCGTTCATCGAAGCGGCGCTCGGCGTCGAAAAGAAAATCGACGTGAACCGTCCGGCACCGTGCGCACCCTGTGAAGGCAGCGGCGCAAAACCCGGCACGCCTGTCCATACGTGCAACGTCTGCCAGGGACGCGCACAGGTAAAGTATCAACGCGGACTCTTCGCCGCCGCACGACCCTGTCATGCCTGCCGCGGCACGGGGAAGAAGATTCCGACGCCGTGCGAGGCCTGCAAGGGCACCGGGTCGCAGATGCGCGCCGAATCGATGAGCGTGAAAATCCCCGCGGGGGTCAAAGATGGCGCGGTCCGCACGGTGCGGGGGGCAGGAGAGGCCAGCGCCGATGGGAACGGCGACCTTCACATCAATATCAAAGTGACCGATCACATGCTGTTCGAGCGCGATGGTGCCGACATCCTGATCTCGGTCCCGATCTCGTTTCCTCAAGCCGTGCTAGGCGCGAGCATCGATGTGCCGACGCTCGACGGAACGGTTCTGATGAAGGTTCCTCCGGGCACCCAATCGGGAAAAGTGTTCCGACTGCGCGGCAAAGGAATTCCGGTCTATGGGGGCTACGGCAAAGGCGATCAGCTCGTGACGGTCGTCGTCGAGGTGCCCCAGGAAATCAGCCGTCGTCAGCGCAAGCTCATCCACGAGCTCGCTCAGGAGATCGGGGATGAATCCCACCCGCAGCAAGCCAGCTTCCTCAAAAAGCTTCGAGGCTTGTTCGAGTCCTAGTCGACCGCGGGCTTGCGCTCTGACGAAGGCTTGCCAAGGTACGCCCATGCGAACCGCCGTTCTGTTCATGTTGGCCCCGGCACTCCTCGTCGGATGCCCCAAAGAAGAAGAAGCCCGGACCAAGAGCCAAGGCGAAGAAGCCCCAGCGCCCAGCGACTCAAAGGCGAACGAGGCAAGCCAAGACAAAAGCGGAGCCCCAAGCCGATACACCGTTGAGCTCGACACGACGAAGGGCGCGATCGTGATCGAGGTGCGCCGCGATTGGGCGCCGAATGGAGCCGACCGCTTCTACGAGCTGGTGCAGAATGGTTACTTCACCGACGTTGCCTTCTTCCGGGTGGTCAGTGGCTTCATGGCGCAGGCTGGCATCAGCGGCGACCCCGCGGCCAACGCCGTGTGGCGCGAGAAGCGAATCCCCGATGACCCGGTCAAGGCCAGCAACATGCGCGGCACCGTCACCTTCGCAACGTCCGGACCGGATTCGCGCACGACCCAGTTCTTCATCAACTTCAGCGACAATTCGCGCCTCGACGGGATGGGCTTTGCGCCGTTCGGCAAGGTCAAAGACATGGCGCCGGTCGATGCCCTATACGATGGCTACGGAGAAGGCGCTCCGCGTGGCCGCGGTCCTTCGCAGGGGCAGATGCAAACGCAGGGCAATAGCTACCTCAAGCAGAGCTTCCCGAAGCTCGACTACATCTTGAGCGCCCGAATCATCGAGTGACGCGGCCGCCGTCTACTTGGAAATCGACCCGGTCGTTCTCCAAGAGGATGAATTCCGGATGGGTGGTGGTTAGAAAGACCTGGCCGCCGGCCTGACTCAAGACCTCGAAAAACCTCCGGTTTCGACTTCGGTCGAGCTCGCTCGAAACGTCGTCGAGCAGAAGAATGGGGACGCGCCCCGTGCGCTCGCTCAGCAGATCGAGCTCCGCTGTCTTGAGGGCAAGAACGATGGTGCGGTGCTGCCCCTGTGAGCCGTGGTGACGGGCGCCGACCTCGTCCAGCCGAAGCTCGAGATCGTCCCCGTGTGGACCGTCGGCCGTGAACCCGCGCGCAAGGTCCTTGCTGAACGCGCGCTCGAGCGCATCGGCAATCGCATCCTCCGTCGGCTCGACTCGAGGAAGGTAGCGAACCCCGAGCGGCGTATCACCAGCGAACACTTCGGAAAAGGCCTGCACCACCCTCGGCGCGAGATCATCGATGAGGCGCCGTCGGGCCTGCCCTACGACGGCCCCTGCCTTGCTCAGGATCGCGTCGTAGGCGCGTACCGAGCGCCGATCGCCCCTGTCCTCCTTGAGCAAGCGATTGCGGCTGCGAAGGGCCTTCTCGTAGCTTGCGAGGCTGGAGCCGTAGATCGGATCCATCTGCTCGAGCATCCGATCGAGGAACGCACGCCGCTTCTCGGCCGAACCGGACGCGAGAACCAGATCTCCCGGGTGGAAGAGCACCATGCGAACGACCTGATGCCAGGCGCTGGTCGAACGCGGACGTTTCCCATCGAGCTCTAGTCGTCTTCGCTGCGACCGCGCGAGCTCGATCCGCAGCTTGTGGGGTGCAGGTCCCGCTTCGAGCCTTGCTTCGAGCAGGGCCTGATCTTCGCCGAGAGCGATCAGGTCGTCGGTTTTTGCGCTCCGAAAGCTCTTGAGAGCGCCCAGGTAGTGAATCGCTTCGAGAAGGTTCGACTTCCCCGCTCCGTTGTCCCCGTGGATGACGTTGAAGTGCGAACCCGGTTCGAACGCCGGCAACTGCAGGTTGCGAAAACCTCGAGCGCGCATGGCGGTCACCCGGCTCGGGGTTTCGGCGCTGCGCGATTCGAATGTCAACGCCCTGCCCTGTTCGACTAGATGCGCATGGGCATGATCACGCCAATGAAGTCGGAGTTGTCTCCAACAGGCTTCAGCACGCCCGGGTCCCGCTCTCCGCTGAGCTCGATTGCGACTTCGTCGTGCGTGAGCGCACTCAGCGCATCGAGCAAGTATCGAGCGTTGAATCCGATTCGGAGCTCTTCCCCGGCGTAGTCGACGTCTACCTCTTCGCTGCCCTCTCCCACCTCGGGGTTTTGGCTCTGCAAACGCAGCACGCCAGGCTCGATTGTGAGCTGCACACCGCCGCTCTTGTCGTTCGCCACCAAGCTGATGCGCCGCAGCGCCTCGACGAGGGGTCCCCGTGCGGCGATGACCGTCCTGCTTTGCTTGCTCGGAATGACCTTGTCGTACGGCGGAAAGTTTTCGTCCGCGAGCTTCACGTTGAGGCAGAGGTCATCCCGAAGAAAGAATGCATTGCCCCCCGCTGTCGCCACTCCGATGGTGGAAGGCTCATCGCCCTTGCTCTTGTTCCCTTTGACATCATCGAGCAGGCGCTTGAGCTCAGTGATGCCCTTGTGCGGGACGAGCATGCTGAAGTTCATCAGTGAGCCTTTTCCCGTGATTTTGTGCTCGGCTTTCGAAAGACGATGGCCATCCGTGGTCACCATGCGGACCATCTTCCCATCGCCTTCGAACAGTGTCCCTGCAAGGTGCGGCCGCGTGTCATCGTGTGACATCGAGTACTGCGTCAGCGAGATCAGCTCTGCGAGAAAACCGGCGTCGAGATGAGCGAAATCTGCATCCCCCGGATTGGGGAGCGGCGGAAAATCCTCGCCCGGCATTGCGGGGATGCGATAGCGGACCTTGCCGCAGCGGAGCTCGACCGCATGGCTGTCGCTGAGCTTCCAGCTCACCTCACCATCGGGGAGGTTCTTGACGATGTCGAAGAGCGTTCGTGCCGCGACCGCAATCGTTCCGCCTTTCTTGATGTTTGCCGGGACGACCGCGGTGACGCCCAAATACAGATCGGTGGCCGACAAGCGAAGCCGGTCGGGACCTTCAGCCGTAAGCAACACATTTGACAAGATGTGCATCGAGCTTTTGCGGTCAGCCACACCGTGGGTACGTGCCAGGCCACGGAGGAACTGCTGCTTATCGATCGTGAGCTCCATGTTTCGGTTCACTTCCTAGAGGACTGTGTCTGTGTATCCACTGCGTTAAAACTAGTAATTTAAAAATTCGTAGTCGTCTTAACAGCTGTGAATTGTGGATGAAGAAAGGTAAGCGGTTGAGACAACAAGACATTAAGCGGTTTTCGAGGAGGGGGTTGATCCTGAGTGGATCGGGGATAAGCGAACTCTTGGGCTATCCACAGCCCCTGCCCCCAGCTTGATCTCAGCTTCCGCACAGGCGCTGGTATACACCAAAATCCGGCGAAAGGCTCAGGCCAGCGAGGCCTCCCCAAGAAGCCCGAAGAGCCGCGAAAACAGGTCTCATCGACCGGCAGTGCCTACGCATCAGATGCCGAGCTTGCGCTCGATCGCACCCACCGCGCCAAGGACACGTTCGTCTTGGTCCTCCATCAGGCCACCGATCTTGCGAACGGCGCTGAGGACGGTCGTGTGATCTTTGCCACCAAAGCGTTGACCGAGCTCGGGGTAGCTCGTCCCAAGGCGCTGCCTACAGATGTACATCGCAACCATTCGGGGGAAGCTCACCGCTCGATGCCGGCGTCGGGACTTGATGTCAGCGAGACGGATCCCGAAGTACGCGCATACGATGCGCTGAATGTCTTCGACCGTCATTGCCGTGTCCTGATTGGGCAAGACCGCTCGCATCGTTTCTTTGGCTAGCTCGAGGTCCATGGGAAGGCCTAGGAGCTCTGCCTTCACCGCAACGCGAAGAAGGGTACCTTCGAGCTCACGAACGTTCCGACGTACGGTTTGAGCCAAGAAGAGGGCGACCTCACTCGGCAGCTCGATGCCTTCACTCTCCGCCTTCTGTTGCAAAATGGCGATTCGCGTATCGAGCTCGGGCGCCTGGACGTCGGCGACCATGCCAGACTGAAACCGGCTGATCAAACGTTCCTGCATTTCAGAAATCTGGTGCGGATATACGTCGGACGTCACGACGATCTGTTTGTCTGAGTGGTAAAGCGCGTTGAATGTGTGGAAGAACTCCTCCTGGGTCTGCTCACGGCCCGCCAGGAACTGGATGTCGTCCATCAGTAGAACGTCGCACTGTGTTCGGTACCGCTTCCGAAACGAGTTGATTTCGTGGTTCTGCAGGGACCAAATGAACTCGTTGGTGAAGCGTTCCGCGGATACGTAAAGGGTTCGCGCGCGCGGATTTCGCTGCACGATCGCATGGCCGATCGCATTGACCAGATGCGTCTTACCGAGGCCGACCCCTCCATAGATGAACAGCGGGTTATAGCGACGTCCCGGGTCCGACCCACAGGCCACGCTTGCGGCATGCGCGAGTTGATTGGCAGGGCCGACGACGAAATTCTTGAATCGATACTTTGGATTGAGGTCCGCGGAATCGGGGGGCTTCGGGGTTGCTCGTGGCGCGCGCGGAGCTGGTGGCGGGCTGGTTTCCCGTGCGGCCTGCGCCTTTTCACGCAGGGTTTCGTCGAGCTCCCAGCGAACCTTTTTCGGCATCCGCGCTTCGCCAGCTTCGGTCTGTAAGGTGTCGAGAATCAGGTCGAGGTAGTGCGCTGCGATCCATTCTGCGAAGAACTGATTCGGGATCCTGAGGACGAGCGAATCGCTTTCGATGCCGCCGAACTGAACGGGCTCCAACCAAGTTTCGAAGTTCTCGGTCGAGAGGTGCGTCTTCAGAGTGCACAACGCTTTTTCCCACAGTTGTTCCATCGAGCCCTAGCCCCCCAAAAACGCGCAGTTGTGCATTCACGTCCACAAGCAATCCACAGCATTGCTGGCAACGCGTAAGCGTACCCATTCAATCGGTTTTCGCCCACCTTGGCGACCGCCGAACCGTCTCATCCGACTGAAGGCCGCCGAAACTAGCAGCGAGTTTCGGAGGCGTCTACGGGGATCGACAAACTAATTTCTAACCACTTGTGATCGCGAAAGATTCACCAGCAGTTTTTTTGACAGAAGGCAGTGTTGATTTACGCGTTGTTTCACAGCTGTTGACAAGCTGTTGCAATCATTCCGAATTACGTCTTGTTATCGTTTGCGCAACATGCGGCGCTCGTCTGTGCGCATTTCTTCCACAGCTGTTTGCGTTTCCGGGTAGCGAGATCACTCGTTAACGGCGCGGCTAGTGGGCGTCTTCCACAAGTTATCCACCAACTACTCACGATGTTTCTGTCGGGTTTCGCACGAAGGCGTTCACCTTCTCCCACTCCGCGTAGAGCCAGCGCAGACGTTCATCGGACTTCTTAGGGATGTCGTTTGCGTCTACACGCCACAACTGAACATGCACTGTCGACGCAACGACTTCGCCGTTCAACAGGTCTTTGATTTTAGCGAACGCCTCGAGCCCCGTGTGCGCCAGGAAGACGCAGTCGACGGAAGGCAGCTCTTCGAGAAGAGTCAACACACCGGCCGGCTTCGGTGGGAGCACATGGCTGAGCCTGCGCGCCGCGGGGAGCAGCGGCGAAGCGTCCGCATCGAGCTTACGCAGTGCTTTTTGCTGTTTTTCTGGGGCAAAACGCGTACCCTCTGGGAAGAGGAGCACGCCATCGGGACCGAGGTTGTGGACCAGCGCCCGTATCCCCTCGAGCTCACGCTCTAGGTCCCCCGTCCGGTCTACGAAGTAGTTGGGCAAGGCATTGCCGACGATGTCGATGCAAGGATCGAACAAGAGCTCCTGCTTGAGAATGTAGCGAACCCGGTACTTGTGGGGTCGCTGAACAAAGACGCTCGGCAGGAGCGTATCGAGAATGCTCGCATGGCGAACGAGAAGAACGGTGGGCCCTGGCATCGCGCAGTCCGCACCTTCGACGATGAATTTCAGCTGCAGGGCTTTCGCGGCAACGCTTAGCGTCGAGCTCGCCCACCAGGCTTGGAGTCGATAGAGACTCCTGACGCGTGGCTCGCCCCGTGGCTGCGTCACGAAGATCCAGGCGATGAGCACTAGCGCTATCAGCTCAAAGCCGAAATAGAACCAGCCGAAGAGCAGCAGCCTCAAAACGATGAACGAGCGTCGACGGACCAGACCGACCACAAGCCCAAGCACCAGCCAGAGCGGGCTCAGCAGGGTGAGCAACAGCCACGACAGCGCATAGATCGACGTGGTTACCAGGCGCCGTCGGATTGGACCGCGCTTTGCTGGCTTCACCATGCCTGCACGCTAGCCGCCTTCCGCGAGGCCGGCCAAGGTTCCGGACCAGCCGCTGAGCTCGGTCAATCGAGCCCAGAGCAATTCGCGCTCCGCGGGCGTTTCCCTCGTCTTCGGAAACCGATGTGTCGGTCGTGGCTTTCGATCGTGCCAGAACTGGCCGGTAGACTGCCCCGCAGCGTCCGAGGCGCAGAGCCACACGATCGTGTCGGCGCCCTGCGCCGGCGTGCGGAGCAGCGGCTTGGTGAGCTTGTAGAACCGCGGCAGGGAATCGGAGACCCCGGGCGTGTCGGCCCAGCCCGGGTGCATCGAATGAACCACGACCCCGCGCGTTCGAAGCGCGTCCGCCCAAAGCTCGGTCAAGATGACCTGTCCTCGCTTCGACCGCGCGTAGGCCACGGCGCCGTCGTAGCGGCCTCGCTCCATCTGCAGGTCATCGACGCGAATACGTTGGGTATACATGCCTCCGGACGAAACGTTCACGATGCGCGCCGGCGCCTCGAGCTTGTCGATCAGAAGGTTGGTGAGGAGAAAATGACCCAAGAGATTGGTGGCGAAGCTGGTTTCAAAGCCCTCGCGGGTTTCGGTTCGCTCAGGCAGAAGCACGCCAGCGTTGTTGACGAGGATGTGAACCGGCGCCTCGATACGGCCGGCGAGCGCACGGACCTGCTCCATCTCGCTCAAGTCGGCGATTTCGGGCAGCAGCTTCGAATTGCCGGTTTCACGGCGGATGCTCTCGACGACGGCGTCCGTCTTCTCGGGGTTTCGTCCAACGAGGATCACGCTTGCCCCGAGGCGCGCAAGCTCCGATGCGGTCTGGCGCCCGAGTCCCGAGGTGGCGCCGGTGACGACGGCGACCCTGCCGGTCAAATCCGTATCAATGATGGGATGAGGCCGCCAGCGGTATCCGAGCGCAGTGTAACCGACAACGGATTTGTCCAGTATCGTATCGAGCATTTGCTGCACCTAGAGCCACTTCGTTTCGCCCGCAACGCTGCGCTGGGAACAATGCGCCGCGCGCCCGCGTTGAGGTGTCGGTCGCGTCGGAGTCGACAATTTGGAAGGGTGATCCATCGCTGTTAGCTTCCGCGGGAGTACGACCCATGGGGGGAACACAAGCTTTGCGGGCGACGGTGATCGTTGGTCTCCTGTCCGCCTTCTGCCCGGCGACATCCGCGCTGGCGCAGATCCAGGCACCTTCGGGTGCGGCTGGCCGCGGTGACCCTGCGCTCGTTCCCACCGAGGACACGCTCGAAACCAGCTACGGCTTGGCGATGGGTGCCGGAGTGCGGGCAGGGGCAACGGCGATCTCCGCGCTTGCGTACAACACGTCGAACATGGCTGCGGTCAGCACCTATCACGTCGAGGCGTTCAGCCAGATCATCCCAGGCAACAAGAGCAATGGCGGAACGTACTGGACGATAGGCAGCTCGGTTACCGACTCGACCACCAGCAAGAAGATCGCCGTCGGCACGAGCTTCCGCGGCATCTTCAGCGGCGACGGCCGGCGCTACGACGGCTGGGATTGGCGCTCCGGCATTGGAATTCAAGCGATCCCCCAGCTCGGCATCGGCCTTGGGTTTCGATGGGGTCGCCTGAAGTCGAGCCGTTTCGAAGGGCAGCGCCTCGGGCCTTCCTTCGACGGCATCACCCTCGACGCTTCGATGACGATCACTCCGATCCCCTGGCTCAAGCTCGCGGGCCTCGGGTACAACCTGATCAAGACCTACTCCGCGCTCGCACCGCAGATGGCGGGCGGCAGCGTTGCGATCCTCCCGATCGAGTCGTTCACCATAGGCGGCGACGTTCTCATCGATTTCACGACCTTCCCGAAGAACGAGCTGATCGCGGGCGCAGGCGCGAGCTACATCGCTGGCGAGATGGTGCCGCTTCGCCTTGGCTACCGCCGGGATCAAGGCCGCAACCTCAACCAGATCACCGCCGGCGCCGGCTTCACCAAGGGCAAAGTTGGGGCCGAAATGGCTCTTCGGCAGGACATCAAAGGCCGCAAAGAGACGTACTTGCTCTTCATGTTCCGCTTCGTCGTGCAATAGCCGCGACGGCGACTAGGGCTTGGCTCGAGTGAAGCCGAAGTGGAGAATCCCGGGCATGTGGCGGCCGGCAAACGCAGCGGCCTTCCCGTGCACCGTGAAGGTGTACTCGCGCTTGCGCTTCGCAATAGCGTCGACCATCACGCGCGCGGCGCGATCTGCAGGCCACATCAAGTTCTTCGGGCGCCGGTCTTCGCGGGCCGCGTCGAAGCGCCCCTGGTTGTCGACTTGAGCGATCTCGCTTTCGATGTAGCCCGGATGAATCGTGGTGCAGCTCACGCCGGTGCCATGAAGCTCCATGGCGAGCGCCTGTCCGATGGCACGCACGGCGTACTTCGACGCCGAGTAGGCGCCGACTCCAGGTGTGCTCATCATCGCGGTCACGCTGCCGATGAGCGCAAGGCGACCCTCACGCTCGCGCAGGTGCGGGATGGCGTATCGCGCGGTCATGGCCGTGCCGATGACATTGACGTCCAGTTGGCGTCGCCAGTCGGCCGCGGAGAGCTTTTCGATCCGTCCAGCGACCGAAAACCCAGCGTTCGCAACCGCGACGTCGAGGCCGCCTAGACCACGCACGACCTTTTGGACCGCTTCGGCGACCGAAGCTTCGTCTGCGACGTCACAGCGGACGGCCAGCCCTTTCGGTCCCTGTGATTCGAGCTCTTGGACCACTTCTTGGAGCCGCTCTTCGCGCCTTCCCGACACAGCGACCGCCGCGCCTTCCTGCGCGAAAGCCAGTGCAAGCGCACGGCCGATCCCGCTGCCGCCGCCGGTGATCCAAACGACTTTGTTTTCGAAACGTTTGGCCATGATCAGCGCGTAGCAGCTCCCCGAGCCGCTTGCCACGATCCGGCGCTGGGCTACTCTGCCGTCGTATCGATGGGGTCGTCGACGGCCGCGGCGCCTGGGTCCGTCGCCCAGCGGGTCAGCGGCGCGAACCGGTTCGAGAGGCGTCGTGCGAGGTCGACGTCGAGCCGGTAGAGGCAGGGAACCACCAATAGAGTAAGCAGTGTAGAGAAGGTCAGGCCGTAGACGATCACCTGCGCCATCGGCGCGAGGTGAGGAAGGCTCTCCGTCGCCAGCGACAGAGGAAACAACCCAGCAATCGTGGTGATGCTCGTCAGGAAGATCGGCCGAAGGCGCAGCTTCCCGGACGCGACGATCGCCTCATCGAGCGCCATCCCGCGAGCGCGCCGCTTGTTGATGAAATCGACCAGAACCAGCGAGTCGTTCACGACGATCCCCGTGAGGCCAACCACGCCGACCAGTGCGATCAGTCCTATCGCATTTGGGCTGAGCAAAAAGCCCCCGGCCACGCCGATGAACGACAGCGGAATGGCGGCCATCACGACGAGTGGCTGGGAGAAGCTCTGAAACTGAGTCGCCAAGATGGTGTAGATCAGCAACATCGCGACGATGAACGCCCGGAAGAGCGAATCCACGGATTCCTGCGTCTCCTCGAACTGGCCGCCGTACTCGAAGCGGATGTCCGAGTTGGCTGCTTCGAGCGGCGCCAACTTCTTTTGCAGCCTCGAGTTGACCTCTCCGCTGTTGGTCGCGTCCTCGTCGATCGCCGAAAGAACGCTCACGACCCGCTTCTGTTGATAGCGACGGATCACACCTGGGCCCCGGCCGTGTGAGACTTCTGCGATTTCAACGATGGCCACTTCATCCCCGCTGGGCGCGATCAGTTGCAGCGAAGCGATGCGCGCAGGATCTTGCTGCACGTCTTCCCGCAGTTGAACGACGATATCGATCTCGTCGTCGCCGTCGCGAAGCGTCGATGCGGGAGTCGCTCCGAACGCGCTTCGCAGCCATCGGCTGACCATTTCCGGCGTGAGGCCGTGCAGCGCAGCGCGCTGCTCGTCGACTTTGATTTGGAGCTCCTGCTTGCCGAGCTCGTAGTCGTGGCTTGCGTTGCGCGTACCGGGTGTGAGGCGGACTTCGGCGAGGACCTGCTCGGCCAGCTCCACCAGGCGTTCGTAGTCTTCCCCGCGAATACGCACTGCGACCGGAGCGCCCCTCGGCGGCCCTGCTCGCACCTCGACGATCTCGAGGCGTGCTGGCCCGACGACGTCGTCGTAGAGCGCGTTGACCTGTGCGACCAGATCGCGACCGGCATGCAGGCTGCTCCGTTCGGTGACCGGAACGACAAAGACCGTCACCATGCCGAGGTGATCGCCCGAGCTGAAGCCCATGTCGGTCCGGGTCATGCCGCGAACGGCCACGGTGGCTTCGACGTCTGGATTGTCGAGCGCGATGATGCGCGAGTCGAGCTCGGCGAGAAGCGCTTCGGTTTCCTCTTTCGAGGCGTCGGTCGGCATGTGGATCCGAACGTCGAACATGTTCGGGTCGCCTTCGGTCAGGAGGATCACGTCCTTCACGCTGAACGCGATGGCGACCATCACACCACAAAGGGCGTAGGTGCCGAAGACGACACTTGCCCGGTGCCGAAGCGACCAGCGGAGAATCCGTTCGTAAGCGACCAGGGCTCGAGCGCCGGCGCGCTGCAAACGTGTCTTCGGCGGCCCGGACTCCGCGTTCTTCAAGTGAGACAGCTTTCCGAAATCGGCCATATGGCTCGGAAGAATGAACATGGCTTCGACGAGCGATGCAGCGAGCGCGGCGACGACGACCTTGGGGATGATGGAGAACGCATCCCCGAGGACACCCTCCATCATGAGAAGGGGCAAAAACGCCGCCCAGCTCGTGAGGGTCGATGCGACAACGGGCCAGAAGACTTCCTGGGTGCCGATGACAGCGGCCTTCCGTCTCGGCATGCCCTCTTCCATGTGCCGGTAGATGTTCTCGATGATGATGATCGCGTCGTCGACCACGACGCCGAGGCACAGGATCAAGGCCATCAGCGACATCGTGTTGATGGTGATGCCCATCATGTCCATCGCGATGATCGCCCCGGCCAACGCGACTGGAAGCCCGATCGCAGCCATCGTCGCGTTGCGCGCCCCGACGGCCACCCAGAGGAGAAGCAGCACGAGCAAGAGCCCCACTGCAGCGTTCGTGTAGAGCGTGCCGAGAGAGTGCTCCACCTCTGCGGCGGCGTCGCCGAACAAGTCGATCTCGACTCCTGGGGGAAGCGCTGGGCTCATCCGAGCGACCAGTGCACGCACGTCCTCGCTGATTAGAACGCTATCGGCCTGCTCTTCTTTTCGAACCGTGAGGACGATCGCAGGCTCGCCGTTCACCCGGCCGCTGAACTTACCGGACGCAAAGGTGTCCGACACTTCAGCGACGTCGCCGACGCGCACCGAGCCGCCGCCCTGGTCCGGCCGGATCACCACGGCCGAAAGCTCGCTGACATCGTCGACCCGAGTCATGCCGCGCACCAGCCGGGCATCGCCTTCGCCCTTGGTCGTGCCCGCGGGGACGTTGGCTGCCCTGAAGCGCAGCGAATCGGTCACCG
Organism: uncultured delta proteobacterium; assembly: GCA_963712235.1. Classification (GTDB taxonomy): domain Bacteria; phylum Myxococcota_A; class Polyangia; order Polyangiales; family Houyiibacteriaceae; genus SG8-38. The sequence goes on along the minus strand of CAVQHC010000006.1, from coordinate 374,777 downwards.
CAGTGAGCGGAAGCCGATACGCCGCAAGGCGGTCAGGATCGACATCGACTCGGAATTCCCGGTCTCGAATGCCGTTGCGCCAGATTCCTGACACCCCGGGGAGGCGCTCGATTCGATCCGCTAGATCTTTGCCGACTTGGCGCAGGACGACTTCCGGCACCTCACCGCGAACCGCAACGGCGATGGTCGGGAAGTCGACTTTGACTTCGCGCACGACGGGGCGCTCCGCGTCGACCGGCAAGTCATCGAGGCGGTTGATCTCGTTCGAGATCTCCATGATCGCGCTCGTGATGTCCTCGACGTCATCGTCCAAATGGAAGCTGACGTACGAAACGCCTTCTTTCGAAACGCCCCAGATCTCTTCGACCTTATCGACGTCGCCGACCGCGTTCTCGATCGGGATCGTGACCAGCTGCTCGATTTCCTCCGGCGACGCACCGACGTAGATCGTCGTAATGTTGCCCCAGCCGGTTGGAAGCGTCGGCAGGGACTCCCGGTGCATCTCGTCCATCACCATGGCCCCGACCAGCACTGTTGAGATCGCCACGAGATTGACGAGCACAGGCTGACGTACGGCGAAGGCGGGGATGCTCATGGTTGCTTGGCTTGCTCGGCGGACGAAAGGCTGGATGTGTCGAGCGGCACGACTTGGACTTTCGAGCCATCGACAACCCGGGTCACGCCCTTGATGACGACAGTCTCGCCTGGCTCGACGCCTCGCACGATTTGAGCGAAGCCCGCACCGACCGACCCGAGCTCGACGGCGCGGCGCCGGGCGATTCCATCCTCGATGACGTACAGGTGCTGGCTGCCAAAACGCTCGAAAACGCCGTCTAGCGGCACTCGAATCTCCAATTTCGGCTCGCCGGTGACCACCTCGAATTGGGCGACCAGGCCGGGCCGGAGCCGCCCCCCATGGTTGTCCAGCTCGATTTCGACGGGAAGCCGGCGCGTCCGCGGATCGATGACGTCGCCGACCCGCACCACCCTGCCCGTGAAGATTTCATCCGGCCGCGCGTAGACGGAGATGGTTGCCTGCGCCCCCACGGTCACGTCGATCGCTTCCCGCGGATCGAGCAGAACGCGCGCCTTCAGCAGGCTCGTGTCGGCGAGGCTGAGCATGGGGCTTCCTGGGGCCAAGTACTCACCGAGCTCGACCGTTCGATCGACCACCGTGCCGCTGAACGGGGCGCGGAGCACCGCATCGGTGAGGCCCCGCCGTGCGAGTCGGGCCTCGGCGCGTGCGGCATCACGGGAGGCGGATGCAAGGCGGACCGCATCCTTGGCGTCGTCGAGCCGCTGTTCTGGAAGACCTCCCGTGCGAACGAGCTTCTTGGTTCGCTCGAGCTCGCGCGCCGCCTGCGTGAGTCGCGCGTCGGTTTGCTCGACCGCTGCGTTCGCCGCCTGTGCGGCCGAGGCCGGTCGCCCTACATCGAGCCGAAGCAGCACCTGACCCTCCTTCACCCGCTCGCCTGCTTCGACGAGCACCTCGACGACTCGTCCGGCCGTCTCCGACCGGATGTTCGAATGCCGGTTTGCAAGGATTTCGGCGGTCGCAACGGAGGTGGGGATCACCCTCTGGAACTCGATCGTTGCCGCGTGCACCGGTGGCGGAGGCGCCTCGGTTGCGGCAGGCGCGGTGCCTGTACAGCCAGCTGCCCAGAGCAGGACCGTCGGAAAGCAGGATCGAAGCGAAATACGCACCACCAAGGAACCCTGTGTGTGGATTCATGGTTCGGCAAGAAGAAAAACCGCTGCGCTCATTCAGCGTAGAACTGCATAGGCGTTGCTCAAACAGAGCTCATCCGGACGTTCCGCAGTGTGGGCCCCGAGAACCACACGCCCTCCCTCGTCCCAGCTGCGAACGACGAGCGTCTCGCCCGGGACAACCGGCTTGCTGAACTGCCCTCGAAACGTCGCGAGCTTGTCTGGATCTCCCCCGCACGCACCGCGAACCAGTGCGCGGCCCGCGTATCCGTAGGTGCAAAGCCCGTGCAGAATCGGCGCTTTGAAACCGGCGTCGGAGGCGAACTGAGGGTCGGCGTGGAGCGGGTTGTAGTCGCCGTTCAAGCGGTAGAGCAACGCCTGCGTTGGCGCGACCTTCTCGCTGAGCTCGAAGTCCGGCTTTCGATCCGGCAGCGCGACGCGTTCGGTTTTCGGGGGCCGGGCGCCGCCAAAGCCACCGTCGTTTCGCAGGACCAGCGTCACCTCACCGCGGATGATCAGCGCATCGTGCTCATCGAACGCTTCGATCGCAAAGACCGACATCGCCAATCGCTTCAGGTCATACAGGCCCGATATCCGGCCCAGCACGCGGAGACGGCCCCTCGGGAGGAGCGGCGCCAAGACCTCTGTCTGCTGGCTGTGGTGCACCATGCCGCGCCGGTCGCAGCCAAGCCGATCGACGAGGGCATCGAACGCCGCGAAGGTTGGAATCGTTGAAAAGGTGGGGAGCACCTTCGGCCCCCGGCCTTCGTAGAGATAGTCCAGCTCATCGTCGGCCGACGCCCCCACGCCGAGCGCATAGAGCACCGTGTCACGCCAGCCGTAGTTGAATTCGATGGGTGGGGCTTCGTAGCCCAAGCTCTCGGGGTCGATGGCCATCTCGTTCGCACCGAGTAGAGCGCCTGCGAGCGAGGATGGCAATCCGGCGCTCTAAAGCCTAGAGTTCGGCGTGGCGAAGAGAGTGAAGCGCGTCGCGATTATTTTTTCAGGAGGCCCCGCCCCGGCGGCCAACGCGGTCATCGCTGCGGCGGCGACGTCATTTTTGGAGGCCGGCATCGAAGTGCTCGGCATCTTTCACGGGTACACCAACCTCCAAGACTACGATCCGGTCAACCATCCGATGGTCGCCTTGGAGCATTACCGCCCTCTCGCGCCCGCCGATATTCGCGGAATCCGCAACACCCGGGGCATCATCATCGGCACGGCGCGCGTCAATCCGGGCGCAGCGATCGAAGCCCCCTCGGACCTCTTCGACCCACAGAAAACAGAGCGTCTAGCGAGGATCCACCACGCGCTCGCCGACCTGGGCGTCGATGCGCTGATCTCGATCGGCGGCGACGACACGCTCAAGACGGCGAACTATCTCTACGAGTATCAGCGGCATCACGTCGCCGAAGAAAACCGCGTTCGCATCGTCCATTTGCCAAAGACGATCGACAACGACTATCGCGGCATCGACTTCACCTTTGGTTTTTTCACGGCGGTGGATGTCATGGCCAAGGAGCTCTTGAATCTCCGCGCCGACTGCGTCGCGACAAGCAGCTACTTCATCGTCGAAACCATGGGCCGCAAAGCCGGCTGGCTTTCGTACGGCGTCGCGATCGCCGGCGAGGCGAGCATGGTCCTATCGACCGAGGATGTGCAGGGGGACTTGGCGATCGAAGAGGCTCGAGTCGACCCGGTTACCGGCGACGAAACGGTGGATCGCCGTCTTTCGATCACCGCTCTGATCGACCGCATCGTCGATATGATGCTCGAGCGGGAACGCCGCGATCAGTACTACGGAACGGTGGTCCTGGCCGAGGGCCTCGCAGAGCTCCTACCGCAAAACGCCTCGGCCGGTCTTCCTCGGGATGAACATGGTCACATTCGGCTAGCCGCATTCGACTTGGCCAAGCTGGTCTGCGATCGCGTCCAAGCCCGCTACGAGGAGCGCACCGGCAGGCGCAAGAAGGTCCGGCACATCCAACTCGGCTACGAGTCGCGATGTGCGCCGCCGCATGCGTTCGACGTCATGCTTGCGAGCCAACTCGGCATCGGCGCCTACCGTGCCCTCATCGAAGAACAGCTCGACGGCCACATGGTGAGCGTCAGCGGCCAGCTGGACTTGCATTACATCGAGTTCGCGAAGCTGATCAATGCGCAGACCCTGCGGACCGAGGTGCGTTTCATCCCGAGCGGCAGCGACTTTCACCGCCTGGCGCGGTTCCTCGAGGCACAAACCGGGCGATTCCATGCTTGGAGCCCAGGTCTGCGTTTCGAGCCAGAAAGCGAAAAGCCTTCGGAGTAACTCCAAAGGCTTCGTTTCAGAATGGGCGTTCGCTGATTTGACGAATGCGCTTCCGACGGCGGCGCGCGGCCTCTGCGGCTTTCTTTCGCTTCTTGATCGAAGGCTTCATGTAGTGACGGCGTCGCTTGAGCTCCCGCAGGATGCCCTCGGTCGCCATCTTGCGCTTCAGGTGCTTGACCGCACGCTCGAGTCCACGTTCACCAACGTGAACTTCGATAGGCTTGCACTGTACGGTTTCAACCATGAACGCTTCTGCTCCTTCTAAGAGCGCCGGAGGCTTACACAGTGTACACGGCAGCGCAAGGCAGCCCGGTTTTTCCGGGGGCACGCCTCGTAAACATTCGTAAGCACGCGCTTATTCGGCACTGATACGGGTTTCGTCCCCGCCGGCTGCTTGGACCTTCTCGAAAACGAGCTTTGCGTCGCCCGAATCGACCCGAATCGTGTCGCCCGCGCCGAATCGCCCCGCCAGGATATCCTCGGCCAGGCCGTTTTCGACGTAGCGCTGGATCGCGCGCTTGAGCGGACGCGCGCCGTAGGCCGGATCGTAGCCCACGTTCGCGAGGAAGGCCTTGGCTTCTTCGGTCACCTCGAGCCGCATGTCACGCGCCGCGAGACGTTTCTCGAAGATTCGGAGCTGTACGTCGACGATGCGTCGAAGCTGCGCCCGGTCGAGCCGGTGGAAGATGATGGTCTCATCGAGCCGGTTGAGGAACTCGGGCCGGAACGCATCGCGGAGGTCTTCGGTAACGGCCTCGCGCATCGCCTCCTCGTCGTCCAGAGCCATGATGTGATGCGAGCCGACGTTCGACGTGAGAATGATCACGACGTTCTTGAAGTCGACCGTTCGCCCTTGGCCATCGGTCAAACGACCGTCGTCCAAGACCTGCAGAAGCACATTCCAAACATCCGGATGCGCCTTCTCGACTTCATCGAATAGGAGCACGGCGTACGGGCGTCGCCGCACAGGCTCCGTCAATTGGCCGCCTTCTTCGTAGCCGACGTAGCCCGGGGGCGCGCCGATGAGACGAGCGACCGCGTGCTTCTCCATGTACTCGCTCATGTCGAGGCGGATCATCGCCTTGTCGTCGTCGAACAGAAAGTCCGCCAGCGAGCGCGCGAGCTCCGTCTTACCGACTCCGGTTGGCCCGAGGAACAGGAATGAGCCAATCGGCCGGTTCGGCTCGCTGAGGCCGGCACGCGAACGCCGGACAGCGTTGGACACGGCCACCACAGCCTCATCCTGACCGATCACTCGCTCGCGGAGACGGTCTTCCATGCGAAGAAGCTTGTCTTTTTCGCCCTCGAGCATCTTGCTCACGGGAATGCCGGTCCACTTGGAAACGATCTCGGCAATGTCCTCGTCCGTCACCTCTTCCTTGAGGAAAGAGGCGCTGGTTTGCACCTCGGCGAGCTTCTGCTGGGCCTGGGTGACCGCCGATTCGGCAGCGGGAATCTCCCCATACTGCAGGCGGGCGGCCTGCTCGTAGTCGGTCGTGCGCTCTGCGCGCTCGAGGTCTAGGCGGAGGGTTTCGACCAGCTCCTTCTTTTCCCGGATTTCGGTGATCAGCTCTTTTTCGCGGAGCCACTGGGCGCGCATGGTGTCGCGCTGCTCTTGAAGCTCCGAGAGCTCTTGCTCCAGGTCATCGAGACGCTTCTTGCTCGCGTCGTCTTTCTCTTTTTTGAGTGCCTCGCGCTCGATCTCGAGCTGAGTCAGCTTGCGCTGAACCGTGTCGATCGGTGCAGGCAGGGAGTCGATCTCCATCTTCAGTCGAGAGGCGGCTTCGTCGACGAGATCGATCGCCTTATCCGGAAGGAAACGATCCGTGATGTACCGCTCGCTAAGCGTCGCGGCAGCGACGATCGCGGAATCTTGAATCCGGATGCCGTGGTGAATCTCGTAGCGCTCTTTCAGCCCACGTAGAATTCCAATCGTCTCCGGGACCGACGGCTCGCCGGCAAACACAGGCTGGAAGCGTCGCGCGAGAGCGGCGTCCTTTTCGATGCGCTTTCGGTACTCGTCCAGCGTCGTTGCGCCCACGCAGCGGAGCTCTCCGCGCGCCAAGGCCGGCTTGAGCATGTTGCTCGCGTCCATCGAGCCTTCGGCTGCGCCTGCGCCGACGAGCGTGTGCAGCTCATCGATGAAAAGGATCACCTCTCCTTTGGCGTCTTCGATCTCTTTGAGAACCGCCTTGAGCCGCTCTTCGAACTCACCGCGGTACTTTGACCCGGCAACCAGCGCGCCCAGGTCGAGCGCCAAAAACTTCTTGTCTTTGAGACCTTCGGGCACGTCGCCCTGAATGATCCGGTGTGCGATGCCCTCGGCAATCGCGGTCTTTCCCACACCGGGCTCACCGATGAGAACCGGGTTGTTCTTGGTGCGGCGCGAGAGAACCTGCATGACGCGCCGGATTTCTTCGTCGCGGCCGATCACCGGGTCGGTCTTCCCTTGGCGCGCCGCTTCGGTGAGATCGCGCGTGTACTTTTCGAGGGCCTGGAACTTCCCTTCGGGGTCCGGGTCCGTCACCCGTTGGCTGCCTCGGACTTCTTGCACCGCCTGAAGCAGCGTTGCGCGGTCGACACCCTGGGCGACGAGCGCCTTCTTCAGCTGCCCGTCGCTGTATGCGGCAAGGAGTACGTGCTCTGCCGAGGTGTACTCATCTTTGAGAGCTTCGGTTTCTTTCCAAGCGTTGTTCAGAAGGTCGCGAAGGCGGGACGCAATGCCGGGCTCCGCGCCGCCCGCAACTTTGGGCATCCGATCGAGGACCGCGCCTTGCGCGCGGATTAGGCCTTGAAGGTCGGCGCCTGCCTTTTCGAGAATCGCAGGCGCGAGGCCGCCGGCCTGGGCAAGCAGCTCGAGCATCAGGTGCTCGGGGTACACTTCGGGATTGCCGCGATCGCCTGCATTTTGCTGCGCGGCAACCAAGGCCTCTCGCGTCTTCGTGGTGAGTCTATCGAGTCGCATTGCAGCCCAAGATAAGCACGGCAGGTAGCCCGTCAATAGTTCGACAGGGGTCGAAAACGAGGCAATAACCGTCGGGTGCGCCCCCTGATACTCGCCGCCGCCGCCTTCTTGCTGCTCGCCTCCTGCAAGAGCGAGCCGACCCCGACCGGTTTCGAGTCACCGAGCGCCACCCTTGATTCACTGTTCCGCGCGTATGGCGTGCAAGACATGCCCCAAGACGAAGCGCGCCGCCGACTTCAAGCGCATGAGCGATTCGAGCTCCTCGATTCGAAGCTCTTCCGAGCCTGCTTCTCCGATTGGCAGGGAGAGCACGATCAGGCTCTGGGGGGTTTTGTCTTCGGTCAGCTCGTCGCGGGGAAAGACGAGCTCGAGATCGAGCTCGACGGGGACACGGCGAAGGTCCGCCCCGCTTCGGCCCCGGTCGAGCTGACGCCGATTGTTCTGGTCAAACAGGATCCGGCTTGGAAGATCGACCTTCGTCAGAGCGTGCCTCCGCAAGTCCGCCAGAGCCTCTATGAGGTCTACCGTCGCGCGCGCCGGGCCGAGCGCAAAGCGCGCTGAGCCCCGTGCTCAGTGAATCGTAAACGGTGTGACGTCGATTCGCGCGCCTGGCTCAGCGTTCTTCAACGCCTTTTGCAGCATCCGTAGCTCCTTCGGGTGCGGATTGAGAGCAAGGCCGGCGCGCACGGTTCGAAGCGCAGCGTTCGTGTCGCCGATGGAAGCAAAATAAAGGGAATCGGTGTAGTGGCGCCAAATCAACTGGACCTCGGTGTGCGGGTCGATCGGCCGTCCGATCCGCTGGTAGAGGTCTTTCCAGAGCGCAGCGTGCTCCCGCATTGCTGGCGCCTCGTCGGTCTCGGTCGTGTCGGCCGTTAGCACCCGATGGTACAAGTGCTCGGGAACCAGCAGGTCCATCAGCTCTTGAGTGACTCTCACGTCCATCTCGACATAGACCGGGCGAAGCGCGGCAAGGCTTTGAAGCTCTGGCGCGCTGAGGGCGCCGTCCAGAACGTAGCTTCGCAGAAGCGCCGTCAGCTCAGGCTCGTCTCTCACGTAGCGCTCGACGAGCTTCGGGTAGCTGAGCAGTGGGAGCGGGATCATCGTCACATCGGGCCGATTGAGCTCTTCGGCCTCGCCGCCCCAGTAGCGAAAGATCGTCTGGGGATTGTGAGCCAGGACGATCGAGCGGGCGGGCAGCGAGCGTCGAAGGCCGTCGTCGAACACGTCGGTATCGGCGAAGCTCGCCAGCGTCGACGCATCGACCGAGCGAACGAATTGAGCGGACGCGGCAAGCGCCACGACCGCTCCGAGGGCGGGCGCCAGCTTCGGCTTGTTCGGTGCCGCTTCGGCGAGTGCGGAGAGCAGCACGCCGATGGCGAAGGCCGCAAAGATCGCGAGCGATGCATACGAAACCATGAAGTAGGCAATCGCGTCGGGGTTCCCGCGAACGAAGCCCAGGGTGGCCCGCCCGAGCACGTACACCAGCCAGAGCGTCAGCCAGAAAAGACCGAATTTTCGCGACGAGCTGACCCGGAGCATGAAGTAGGCGCCGAGGAGCGCCACGGCGAGGGCCACGACATGGAGGTCCCGAGCGGTTGCGATTAGAACGTCGGCGAGGGTCTCTCCAAATGGCGCGACGGCTTCGGGCGAGATGCTCTTTTGAAAGGCCTGCGCGCTGATGACCCACACGAAGCGTCCGGGGCTCGACGGATCTCCGAGATTCAAGAACGGTTCTTGGAGCGCTCGCAGCGGGAGGTACACGTAGGTCATCAAACCAGCGGCCGCGAAGCCGACCGACCATGCGAAAGGTCGCCATCCCCAGGTTTTCCAAATGCCCAGCAAGAGCCAGAGCGATGGCACGATGGCCAGTAGGGCGATGAAATGGTGGTTGGCGAGTGCGAGGCCGAGTGCCAGAGCGGCCTGGTAGAGCGGACGGACGTCGCCCTCCTGTCTGTCTTGTCCTGAAATCGAAACGCGCAGCAGACGTTCCATCGCGATGCACAGAAGTGCGGCTTGGAGGGCGTACACCTCGGGTCGCACCGCTTGAAACCACCAACCCTGACTTCCAGCAACCCACCAGGTTGCGGCGAGCGCAAGGGGGAAGCGCAGCGAGGGCCGAATCGCGTCGCTTACCGTCAAGCTCGTCTCGAAGGCAAAGAACAAGGCCACAGCCGCAATCGCAAGCAGAACCGAGCAGATCACGGCGACCCGAAACGAGAGCGCGCCGAAGGGCAGTAGATTTGCAGCGCCGAGGACGATCGCCGCGAGCGGATGGCCCGGCGGGTGCGAAATGCCGAAGTCCGACGCCGCCGCGACGAACTCGCCGCTGTCGAGCCAATGCGCGAACCCCGACGCAGTACTGAGATAAGCCAAGAGCGGCGGACCCCCAGCCACAAGCCCCTTCATCCAGTTGCAACGCAAAGCTCGGCCATGATCAACCGATGCAACCAATCGGGTCAAATCTCCGAACACTACTGGCCACTGCAAGGCATACCGGGGCGCGGCGGAACGCGACGCGGGGGTTCGACGGACGGGGCGGCGCCGAACGGCTTGTGCTGCCGCGGGTGTCTGGGGGGCGGGGTGCTGGGTTGGGTGGGTGGTTTGGTTTGGTTACACCGCCCGCCCACCCCCACCCGTAATCCTCCCTGGCGCGGCATTCGCTTCGCTCTGCCTTGCCGGCGCGTTCGCGCCGGGCTTCGCCGTTCCGGCTCGCGCTGCCGCCGTGCCGTTTGGGGAGGTTGGTGGTCCTGTCTCCGTAGGGAGGGGCGCGGAAAAAACCCGTCATGGGGTGGAGTCGACGTAACGAGTGACAATCTGCAAGACAGCAACCACCGCAGATTGGCGCGAGTTCCGAGGCTCGGCTTGCGTGGTCCGGGCCCTCAAGTGCTTCCGACCACCTCTGCAAGCCGAGCCGTTCGATGTAACCCCGTGACGGGTTTTTCCGCGCCCCGGTACGCCCGCGAGTTGTTCTCCAATTATGCTTTTTGCAAGCGCTGCCGTGTTCCGGGTCTGGGCATTTGTGACATAGTTCGCCGATGGCGAAGCGTGGCGTGAAGTATTGGCTCATGAAGAGCGAACCTGAGAGCTACTCGATCGACGACCTCGAACGCGACGGGCGCGAGCCCTGGGACGGCATCCGGAACTATCAGGCTCGCAACTTCATGCGGGAAATGGCGGCGGGTGACCTCGTCATCTTCTACCACTCGAGCGCAAAGCCCCCTGGCGCGGCAGGCATCGGCCGCATCTGCTGCGAGGCCTATCCAGATCCGACGCAGTTCGACCCGAAGAACAAACACTACGACCCCAAATCCAGCAAGGACGATCCCCGCTGGTCCCTGGTGGACGTCGAGTTCGTCGAGAAGTTCGCCGAAGAGATTCCACTCCGAACACTAAAGGACGATCCCGCACTCGAAGGCATGCGAGTCACGCAAAAGGGTTCGCGCCTCTCGGTTCAGCCTGTGGAGAAGAAGCACTTCAAGCGCGTGCTGAAAATGGCTCGGGCGAAGATGAAGGTGCCGTAGGGCCAAGGGATGCCGACCTCGGACCCGCCGATACGACCCGCGGCCACCACCGCCTGCCTCCGCCACGGCAAGGGTGGCTTGGAGGTGCTGCTGGTTCGACGAAGCCGCAAGCTGGTGTTCTACGGATCAGCATGGGCGTTTCCCGGCGGGCGCGTCGATTCGGAGGACGCCTCTCCCGGGGCGGACTTGTACGAACAACCCGCCGGCCGGAACGCCGCGGTTCGGGAGACCCTCGAGGAGACGTCGATCGCGCTCACCCCAAAAACACTTGTACCCCTCTCCCATTGGACGACGCCACCCGGTCGTCCTAGACGCTTCAGCACCTGGTTCTTCCTGGCGCGTCCCGCGGTTGATCGCGTCGTCGTCGATGATGGAGAAATCGACAAACATTGGTGGACCCTCACAGCCGACGCGCTTGCGGCACATGCCCGGAACGAGATCACGCTGCCGCCACCAACCTTCATCACGCTTCTATGGCTTGGTGCCTTCAACACAGTCGACGCCGCTTTATCGGCGGCACAAGCGCAGCCCGTGGAACGTTTCGTGCCGAGAGTGGCGACGCTCGGCGATGCGATCGTGTCGCTCTACCAAGGCGATGCGGGCTATGCGACCTGCGATCCAAAGGCGGTTGGCCCTCGGCATCGACTGTGGATGAGACCGGACGGCTGGAACTACGAACGGGGCTAGATCCCTTGTCCCCTAGATCCAGCGGTCTTCGGCGGTTGCGGAGGTGGGGGTGAGGGTCAGTTTGACGTGGTGGCGCTTTTTCTGGCCGTTTTGGTTGCGGTGGCGGGGGACTTCGGCGGCGTTGACGTAGAGGACGCCGTCTTGGGTGAGTTGTGCGGGGCGCCGTTTTCCGGATTTGGTTTTGCGGTGCATGTGGCCGGCGACCGTTGCGAGCACCGTTCGGCCCCGGCTCTTGGCGTACTTCACCGCTTCTTCGAGATCGCGGTCGCCCCAGTCCTCTTCTTTCTTTCGAAAGTCACATCCCCAGATCGAGTCTGCGCGGTCACCCAGACCCGAGGGTCCGTTGTGGGCGAGGAACACGATCGGCGCGTCGTCGCAGCTGTCGACGAGGCCCTTGAGTCGTGCGGCCGATGCGTCCATCGAGTCGATGCCGTAGCGTTCGGCGAGGTAGCGAAGGCATGCGAGGCGCCTTCCGCCGATCGAGTGCGGTCTGCCCACGACGATGTTCAGTGGAACGCCGGCGGGCGCGATGCGGCGCCGGCTGTAGCCGAGCAGCTCGACGGCGCCCAGCGCACGCTCGAGACTCGCGCAGCGACCGGCCTGACCTTGGCAAAACGCGTTTCGAAGTCGGTGTGCGCGGGGTGCGATTTCCGCGCCGAGCTGAAAGGCGTGAAGCCCATCGTGATTGCCGGGGATGCAGATCGCCGGCACGCGAAGCTTGCGGAGCAGACGCGCAACGCGGCGCCCTCGCAGCTGCGTATAGCCGGCTAAATCCCCTACAAACAGCACGAGATCGTACCCGCAGCCGTTGAAGAAGGCGACATCGGCGTCGTCCCAGAAGAGATGGACATCACCGATCACGGCGACCGTTGCCACTTGCACGGTGTCATCGTCCATGGGACGAAACCTAGCCGACCTCGAGCCGCGCGCGAGCGGGAAGGGACCCTTCGATGACAGCGCTTCCGCTCCTTGCCGTCTTCGTCGGGGGTCAGTCGCGCCGGATGGGCGAGCACAAAGGGCTGCTCCCGATCCCCGGCAGCTCGGAGCCGATCCTCGAAGCGCTGGTTCGGCGCGGCCGCGACGCCGGTTTCGAACCGGTGCTCGTCGGCGACGCCACGCCCTACGCGCAGCTCGCGGAGGGCGTTCTCCGACTCGATGACGACCCACCGGGTGCTGGCCCGCTCGCCGGTCTTCGCGCCGCCGTCCACTACGCATTGATGACGCAGCGGTCACGGCTCATCGCAGTCGCCTGCGATATGCCGTTCGTCGGCGCCGAAGCCCTCGCAGAGGCTCTCAATTATCAAAGCAGTGCCGTCGTGGTTGCCCCGAAGCGGGCGGCGGATGCGCCCTGGGAGCCCATGCTGGCCCGATACGACGCGACCCGCCTTGCCGACCCTTTGGCGAACGTGATTTCCCAGGGTCAGCGTTCCTTTCAAAAGCTGTTCGCGGCGATCGAGGTCGAGGCGCTGCCGCTGAGCGAGGCGGTCGCGCGGGCGCTCGAGGACTGGGACCGCCCCGAAGACCTGGTCCGATAAGCCTCCGTGCGAGCCGCCTGCTAGGCTCCGCGGCGATGACCGCACTCGCCCAGGCGCTCACAGACACTCTGCTCGCACTCACTCGCATCCCAAGCCCGATCGGAGAAGAAGCGGAGCTCTGCGATCACGTCGAGGCGCGACTGACCCGAAGCTTGGGCGGCGAGGCGATCACGCGTTTCCACGACAGCCTGATCGTTCATGCGGCGGCGCGCAGCGACGCCCCGCGAATCGCCCTGGTTGGTCATCTCGACACGGTGCGCACCCAGCACGACGGGCTGCCGCGCATCGAGGGCAACCGCCTCTACGGTGCCGGTGCGGCCGACATGAAGTCCGGCTTGGCGATTATGATCGAGCTGGTCGAGCGCCTCGATCTCCGTGCGCTGCCCTGCGATCTGACACTGATCTTTTACGAGCGAGAAGAGGGCCCGTTCGAGGAAAACCGGCTCGGACCGATCCTCGACACGCACCCCGAGCTTCACGACCTCGATCTGGCGATCTGCTTGGAGCCGAGCGACAATCAGATGCAGCTCGGCGCGATGGGCTCGATTCACGCGACGCTGACCTTCCTTGGACGAACGGCCCACAGTGCGCGGCCCTGGCAAGGAGACAACGCGCTCTACAAAGCCGCGCGTTTCATAGGCGAGCTCGAGCAGCGGGAACCGCACGACGTCGAGCTCGACGGCTACGTGTTCCGCGAGGTGATGACACCGACCGTGGTTCACGGCGGCGGTCCGCGGAACGTCGTCCCCGGTCAGGCAGAGGTCAACGTGAACTATCGCTTCGCCCCGGGCCGCACCGCCGAAGAAGCGTTCGCGGAGCTACGCGAGCTTGCAGGGGACCATTGCAAGATTCAGGCGACGGACCTTTCACCTGCCGGCCATCCGCACGCCAACGATCCCTACATCCAGCACCTGATGCGCTGCGGCGTGAATGGCGTTCGCAGCAAGCAAGCCTGGACGGACGTGGCGCGCTTCGACGCGATTGGCGTCCCGGGCGTCAACCTGGGTCCAGGCACCGCGGCGCAGGCACATCAACCGAACGAGTATACTGAGCTCGAGGACGTCTTCGCGGGCTACGCCATCTTCGAACGATTTTTCACCAAGCGCGAAGACAACCCGCTCTACTGAGCGCGCGCTACGCGCGCATCATTTTTTGCATTCGCCGAACGCCTTGAAGGCGCGCGCCGGCGAGACCGCTCGAACCAGCACCTCAGCGGTGCTCTGAGGTTCCACGCTCACCGACTGCCGCGGCGATGGATCGACATCGGTCCAGACTTCGCATTGCAGCGTGACGTCGCAACGATTGGTCACGATGACGATGTGCTTGTAGGCGAGCGCGCCGTAGCGAGCTTCACCGCTGATGCTGTAGCAATTCTTCATGTCCTGACCCCCCTCGTCGCCGAGGGCCGGCAGGGCAGCGGTGAGAAGGACTAGCGCGGTGAACAGACTGGCGATGACGACTCTCATAGTGACTCCCATTGTCCGGCATTACAGACGCAGCGCAAGTTCTGGCTATTCAGATGGGGTAAGTGGGTTGGGTGGCGGGGGGTGTCGCTGCCGCGGGTGTATGGGGAGGTGGGGGGGTGTGGCGCCGTGCGGCTTGTGCTGCCGCGGGTGTTTGGGGGGGGCGGGTCTTGGGTGGGTTGGGTGGTGAGGTTTGATTGAACCGCCCCGCCCACCCCCACCCGTAATCCTCCCTGGCGCGGCATTCGCTTCGCTCTGCCTTGCCGGCGCGTTCGCGCCGGGCTTCGCCCTTCGGGCTCGCGCTGCCGCGGGCGTTGGGGGGGCGGGTTCCGCCTGCCGTTTGAGGGCCGGGTTCGCCCTGTCTCCGTATGGAGGGGCGCGGAAAAAACGCGTCATGGGGTGGAGTCGACGTAACGAGTGACAATCTGCAAGACAGCAACCACCCCAGATTGGCGCGAGTTCCGAGGCGAGGCTTGCGTGGTCCCGGCCCCCAAGTCCTTCCGACCACAAATGCAAGCCGAGCCGTTCGACGGAACCCCGTGACGCGTTTTTTCCGCGCCCCGGTCGCTACTCTAGCGTCTTGATCTTCAGCTCCAGGAGCTGCTCGGGCTCGACTCGTGAAGGAGCGGAGGTCATCAGGTCGTTGGCTCGCTGCGTCTTTGGGAACGCGATCACGTCCCGAATTGATTCGGTCTCGGCGGCGAGCATCGCGATCCTGTCCATTCCAAACGCGATTCCGCCATGGGGCGGGGCGCCGTAGGTGAGCGCGTCGAGGAGGAAGCCGAACTTCTCGCGGGCTTCTTCGTCGCTCAGGCCGATTACTTCGAAGACCTTCTTTTGGACCTCGGGGTCGTGCAAGCGAATCGAGCCGCCAGCGATCTCGAAGCCGTTGAGCACGAGGTCGTATCGATAACACAGGACTTTGCCCGGGTCGCTCTCGAGCAAATCGATGCACTCATCGTGCGGGCGAGTGAAGATGTGGTGCGCCGCTTCCCAGCGCTTCTTCTCCTCGTTGCGATCGAACAGAGGCGGGTCGACGACCCACAGGAAGTTCCAATTTCCCGCGCTTCCGGTCTCGGGAATCAGCCCGAGCTTTCGCGCGACGTGCAGGCGAAGGTTGGCCATCACGGTGTGCACCTTCGCCGTCGGTCCGAATTGGAAGAAGATGAGGTCGCCGTCTTTTGCTCCGACCTTTTCGTTCACAGCCTTCCGGAACTCGGGTGTGACCATTTTGGCGAGCGGGCTCTGAAGCCAATTGCCGTCGCCGTCGACCTTGGCGCGCGCCAGACCCTTGGCGCCCATCTGACGCACGAATTTTTCGAGAGCGTCGAGATCCTTGCGGGAGAAGCCGTGCCCAGATGGAACGACCATCGCCTTCACGATCTCGGTCGGGAGGTCGCGTCGGTACGCGCCGTCGCTGAATTTCTTCGCGATCGGTTCCAGCATTCCGATGCCACCACCGTCGTGCTCGATGGTCAGGTCCGTGATGTCGACGTGCTCCATTCCAAAGCGCATGTCCGGCTTGTCATTGCCGTAGCGCTCCATCGAATCTGCATAGGAAATCCTCGGGAATTCTCCGCTCGGGTACTGCTCGAGCAGGTCGATGCCGAGGACCTCTTTCCAGAGCCGGAACATCAGTCCTTCGAGGACTTTGAACAGGTCGTCCTGGTTGATGAACGACATCTCGATGTCGATCTGGGTGAATTCCGGCTGCCGGTCGATGCGCAGGTCCTCGTCGCGAAAACAGCGAACGATTTGGTAGTACTTGTCGTAGCCCGCGCACATCAGCAGCTGCTTGTAGAGCTGCGGGCTTTCTGCGAGCGCGTAGAAGTGGCCGCCGTAAAGACGGGACGGAACCAAGAAGTTTCGCGCACCACCCGGCGTGTATTTCACCATGAACGGCGTTTCGACCTCGATGAACCCGTTGTCGTTGAAATAGTTGCGGGCCTGATGATTGAGCTTGCTCCGCATCATCAGGTTCTTTTGCAGCGCGGGGCGTCGCAGATCGAGGTAGCGGTACTCGAGGCGCTTGTCCTCGCCGGTGCTGATCTGATCTTCGATCTCGAACGGAGGGGTTTCCGCCTTGTTGAAGATCGTCGCCTCGAGCGCAATGACTTCGATGGCGCCGGTCGCGAGGCGCGGATTGCGAAGGCTCGTCCCGTCGTCCTTGGCGCCTCGGTCGCGAACCTTCCCGCGTATGCCGAGCACCCACTCCGAGCGCGCTTTGTCTGCGGTTTCGAACGCAGCTTTGTCGCTCGTCTCCGGGTCGAAGACCACCTGGGTCAGCCCATCGCGATCCCTGAGGTCGATGAAGATGCAGCCGCCGTGGTCGCGCCGGTTTTGCACCCAGCCGAAGAGCACGATCTCCTGACCGATGTTCTCTTCTCTTAGTTCACCACAACTATGGGTACGCTTGAGCTCGTCGATGAAACGGGCCACTCGAGGCCTCCTTCGGCCCGGTTTTTCGGGCGCGGCGGGAAGGTAGCCGCCCCGCACCCTGCGTCAAGTACGCTTCAATTCCGCCGCATGTACACGCAGTTGCGCTCCGGCGGTCCCCCGTAGACAATGCGCCGGGGATACGCGACCAGTCGAGTGAGGGAGATATGGCTGCCGAAGAGATCGAATGTCACGTTTGTGGCGCGAGCAATCCAAAAGTTTCCGAGCGCTGTCGCGCCTGTGGAGCGCGCCTGTCGGAGCTCGCCTCCGAGCTCAGTGAAGAGGAGCTCTACGCGCGTCGGCATCAGCCTGACGAGTTCGAGCTTCGCTGGGTTTTCATCTCGTTTGGACTCTTCCTCGTGCTGGCGGCGCTTGCCGTGGCGCTCCTGCCTCTCATCATCTCTGCGTACGATCCGCAGGGCTTTCCCGGCATCGTCATCATCATCGTCCTTTGGTTCATCGGCGCCGGAGCGATCAACTACCTCTCGCCCGGGAAAAACTTCATCGAACCCCCGGTCGGAGGCTTCCTGGCGGCGATTCCCACCATGGTCTACCTCTCGAGCATTGCGGACGTGTACCAGCTCTCGACGGGCGCTTATGTGCTTGGCATCTTGATGGCCACGATGATGGCGCTGATGGGCGCCTTCGTCGGCAACCTGCTTCGCGGCGATAGCGAGAAGCCAGAGCCCAAGAACAGGCGCTCGAAGCCAAGGCGATCGCGCCGGCCGAAGGCCGCATAGCCTCGAGACGACAGCCGGTGCCGCGCTAGAGGCGCAATCGTAGGCCGAAACCTGGAATCAAGACGAAGCCGCCCCGGTTGAGCGCGCCTCCGGCGTGGTCGATGAACCAGTATTCATACGCGGCCGTGAGCTCCACCAGCGCGTGAATTCGGCGAACGCCGAGGGCCATCCCGATCACGGGCCCCAGCCGAACGCCCGCCCCGCTTGCCCTTTGCTCTGCGCCTGCGACCTGGAAGTCTCCGAAGACGTACTCCCCGCTGCCACGTGCTCCCAACCAGAGCTCGTAGACCCCTCCGAAGTCGACTCCGTAGACGAATGGAACTTCAAAGCCGACGCGCCCGCCGCTGCCCGATCGATCGCGATCGGGAATCCATCCACCGAAGGGCGCAAGGCCCACGACCAAGCTCGACCGGGTGGTCCCTTCCTGCAGCACCTTTTCGTAGCGGGCCTCGGCTTTGACCGTGGCGCCCGAAACCATCAGGCCCAGGTCCCAGTTCCTGGCAATTCCATAACGTCCGTAGGCCATGGGAACCACGCCACCGGCGTCCGCTGCGTAGCGGTATTGCGATTCGCCTGGGTCGAGCACGGCCGGGTCTCTCAAATCACCGAGCGGCACCCGCGCCGCACCGCCCAAGCCCAGGTCGGTTCGATTCTTCGGTGTCGTCGACCCGCCGCTCATCGCTGGCACCGCGGTTGCACAGCCGCCCAGAGCTGCGAGCGACGCGAGCAACAGAGCGAGCCCAGTCCACCTCACGATAGGGTTCGTAGCTTAACTTTGGGCTGCCTGGGATCTTTTGCGTCGGGTGGCGCGTCGCGTCCGCCCGGACCGTCGATGAAGTCGCCCATGAGGTCGTAGTCCGCGGCGTCGGTCACGAGGACTCGACGGATTTCACCCGCCCGCGCCGTCCCGTTGGCCAAGTACACAGTTCCGTCGACCTCGGGAGCCTGGCCCCACCAGCGCCCCTGAAGCAGCAGGTCGCTTTCGTCGCTCACTCCTTCGACCAGCACGTCGAGCTCGGTGCCGACGCGGAGCTCCAAGCGCTCACGGCTGATCGGACGCTGCACGTCCATGAGCGCTCTGGTGCCGTGCTCTGGCGACGTCGGAATCGACCGGATCGGCCATCTCGCCGCTCGGGGTGCCCTCTTCGGGCGAATACAAGAACACACCGACATGATCGAACTCGGCCCATTCGACGAAGCTTCGAAGCTCTTCGAAGTCCTTTTCCGTTTCGCCCGGGTGTCCGACGATGAACGTGGTTCGGAACACGAGATCGGGAACGGCCCGACGTAAACGCTCGACCACTTTGTACATGCGTTCACCGCCGTGTCCGCGCTGCATGGCGCGCAGCATCGAATCCGACGCGTGCTGAAGGGGCATGTCGATGTAAGGGAGAACCTTCTCATGCTGCGCGATCGTCTCGATGAGAGAGTCGCTCAGCTTTTCGGGGTAGAGGTAGTGCGCGCGAATCCAGCGGATACCGTCGACCTCGGCGAGCGCGGCGAGGAGCTCGTCGAGCGACTCCCGTTTGGCAAGGTCCCGCCCGTACGCAATCGTGTCCTGGCTGATCAGGTTGAGCTCGACCACCCCAGCGGCCGCCAGTATCCCAGCCTCCCGAACCAGGTCTTCGATCGTGCGGGAGCGCTGCTTGCCTCGGAAAGAGGGGATCGCGCAGAAGCTGCACTCACGGTTGCAGCCCTCGGCGATCTTCACGTAGGCGCGATGGGTCTGGCCGGAGAGGACTCGGGGGTCGCTGGCGCGCATGGTGTACTGCGCCGGGTTGCCCACCAACATCCGGTCCTTGGTGCCGCCGAGCACCGTCTTCAGCTTCAGCATGTCGCTCGAGCCGAGGAAGTGGTCGACCTCCGGAAGCTCGCCGGACAGCTCCTCGGCGTAGCGTTGGGACAGGCAGCCCGCCACGACCAGCTTTTCGCAGCTGCCGCTCGTCTTGTAGGCGCTCATCTCGAGGATCGTGTCGACCGACTCCTCTTTGGCGGGCCCGATGAAGCCGCAGGTGTTGATGACGATCACCTCGGCCTCGGCGGGGTCGTCGACGATCGTGAATCCGGACTGGTCGCTCACGCCCAGCATGACCTCGGTATCGACGCGGTTCTTCGCGCATCCCAGCGACACGAAATGTATGGTCCTCGGCCCCCCCACCCCGCCTGTTTACGGTAAATTCGCTACCAAGCCAGCCGGCCGCCCCGGCCCGCGCTGCTGGTTTCTGGCTCAATTTGCCTCCCCCGCAGATTGCCGTATAAGGGCCGCCTTGCGCGTCTAGGGCAAAAGCCCAGGGATTTCGCGCCAGGAGCCTTATAGATGTCTCGATACACAGGACCCAGGGTAAAGCGCATGCGGGCGCTCGGCATCGACCTTCCCGGTCTGTCACGCAAGACCATGTGGGATCGTCCGTATCCCCCGGGCGTCCATGGGCCGAAGTCGGCTCGACGTCGAAAGATCAGCGACTTCAAAAAGCAGCTTCTCGAAAAGCAGAAGCTGCGTTTCAACTACGGGCTCAACGAAGGCCAGTTCCGACGCCTCTACCACGAAGCGGTGCACAGCAAGGAACCGTCCGGTGACAAACTCGTCGAGTTCCTCGAGCGTCGCCTCGACAACTTTGTCTTCCGCTCCGGCTTTGCGCCGACGATTCCCGCGGCGCGTCAGCTCGTTTGTCACGGCCACTTCCTCGTCAACGGCAAGCGTCTCGACATTCCGTCCTACCGCGTCCGTGAAGGCGACGTCGTGAGCCTTCGCGAACGCAGCCTGGAGCTGTCGACGGTCGCAGCATCGCTCGACGACGTCCGCCTCGCGCGTCCAGATTGGATCGAGTTTGATGAGGCCAAGAAGACCAGTACCGTCAAGGGCATCCCGAAGGTCGAATCCGTGCCCTTTGCGCTCGAGATCGACCTCGTCATCGAGTACTACTCGAAGCAGCTCTAGGCGCTCGCTTGTCGGGGTCTCGGGCCATGCGGCCCTTGCTTCGCCATAACGATGTCGCGGGGGCGACATACGTTGACTGCATGCCAAACGTCGACGTCATCATTCCTGCACTGAACGAAGAAGCGGCCCTTCCCCGCGTCCTGCGAGACATCCCTCGGCCGCTGGTTCGGCGGGTGGTCGTTGCCGACAACGGTTCGACCGATCGGACGGCGGAGCGGGCCCTCGAAAACGGCGCCGAGCTAGTGCACGAACCCGAGCGCGGATACGGGGCCGCCTGCTTGAAGGCGCTTGCTCACCTCGTCGACGACCCGCCGGAGATCGTGATCTTCCTCGACGGTGACTACAGCGACCATCCCAACGAAATCGATGCCCTGATCGCGCCGATCGTGTCCGGCGATGCAGACCTGGTGATTGGATCTCGTGCCCGCGGCGCCCGCGAGCGGGGCGCCCTCAGCCCACAACAGCGCGTCGGGAACGCCATTGCCTGTCACGCGCTTCGGCTGTTGTACGGAGCACACTACAGCGACCTCGGTCCGTTTCGCGCGATCCGCTGGCAGACCCTGCAGGCCCTCGAGATGGTCGACCGCAACTACGGTTGGACGGTCGAGATGCAGATCAAGGCTGCCAAGCGGGGCGTTCGCTATTGCGAAGTCCCGGTTTCATACCGGCGGCGAATCGGTGTCTCCAAAGTCAGCGGCACCGTGCGCGGCTCCTTGGGTGCGGGCGCGAAGATCGTCTGGCTGCTAGGTCGCTACGCATGGAGCTAGCGCAACTCGCGGTCTTCGTCCGGCCGCCGACGTCAGGGACCGTGAAGACCCGGCTCGCTGCGCGCTTCGGAGACGAGGGTGCGGCGAGGCTGTACCAGGCCTTCGTCGACGACACCATCGCGCTCTGTGCTCGGGTTCGCGCCGCGGGACGGGTGCACCTCGCGGTTTGGTCTGCCGGCTCCGACGAGGCCGTCTCCGATTGGGCCGATCGCCTCGGGACTTCGCCGCAGATTCAGCCCGAAGGCGACCTGGGCGTGAGGCTCGCCGCGGCGTTCGATCAGGGCCTCCGAAACTACGAACGCGTCGTGATCATCGGTAGCGACATGCCGACTCTGCCGATCGAGCTCATCGGCGCCGCCTTTGATTCCCTCGAGCGCAGCGCGTTCATGCTCGGTCCCGCCCAGGATGGAGGCTACTACGCCATCGGGGCTTCGCAGCGCGTTCGCCCGAGCTTCGAAGGGGTCCGCTGGTCGACCCAAAACGCTCTGGCAGATACGGTTCAAGCCAATGCGCCGCGGCAGCCTGCGATGCTGCCGCCCTGGTACGACATCGACGAGCCGGAGGACTTAGCCGTGCTTCGCGCGCATCTTTCGATCAATTCTGCCGCGGCTCCTGCAACGGCGAGCTGCATGGCCGAGCTCTATCGCACTCAAAGGTAGGGGGTCCACAGCCGCGCGGTCCCGTCCCGCAGCCTTTGAAAGAGCGAGCGGCCGTCGAGCTCCTCGACGGTCAGGAGCCGCGCGTCGATCAAGCGGTGTCGAACGTGATCTTCGAGGCATTGCCCGAGCTCCTCGTCGTAGCACTCCAGATTGAACTCGAAGTTCAGACGCAAGCTGCGCGGATCCCAGTTGGCCGAGCCGATGGATGACCAGTACCCGTCGACCACGAACAACTTCGAATGGTCGAAAGGTGATGGACTGAGCCAGAGCCGAACTCCTTCGTTGAGCACGCGTCGGTAGTGACCCCACATCGCCCAGCGGACCACGGGAAGATTCCCGACCTCCGGCACGATGATGTCGACCTCGACGCCGCGCTGTGCTGCGAGGTGAAGCGCCTGCATCAAAACCGGGTCCGGCAAGAAATAGGGCGTCATGATCCGAATCGAGCGCCGCGCTGCGCCCACCGCTGCGAGGAACACCCAATGAAGCTTGTTCATGTCCCTGTCCGGGCCATCTGTGATGCCGCGCGCGAGCGTTTCGCCCGTTGGCGCAAGCTCGGGAAACCAGCGTTGCCCCGCCAGGCGTTCACCGGTCGTGAAGGTCCAGTCCCGCGCGAACGCTTCCTGAAGCTGCGCCACCACTGGCCCACGGACGCGAAAGTGAAGGTCTTTGGTCGGGTAGCGCGGCTTCGAGGACAAGACCGAGTCTTGTCGAATGTTCATCCCGCCGGTGAACCCCACGCGTCCATCGACGACGAGGATCTTGCAGTGGTTCCGCAGGTTGAAGTGAGTGACGGACCGAGGCAGCAAGGCAGGCAAGAAGTTGGCAACAGGAACGCCACGCTTCTTCAAGACACGATGGATGCGCGGCCGGGCGTAGCGCACCCCGACGTCATCGACCAAGACACGAACCTCGACACCACGAGCGCGAGCGTCCACGAGCACGTCGATCAGCTCCGCGCCGACACCCTCGGCTTCGAAGATGTAGCTCAGGAGCGAAACCGATTCCGTCGCCTCGGCAATCGCGGCGACCATCGCCGGATACGCTTCATCGCCGTCGACGAGGAGATCGAGGTGATTGCCGACCAGCAAGGGTCGCTCGGTGACACCCGTCACGACGCGGGCAAGCTCGATCAGGCGCGCCCGGCTGCTACCGAGCTCCCGGTCCAAATCCGCAGGAGAGCGCGGGGCCTCGTCCAGAAGAACGCTGTAATCGGTGGCGCCGGACTTCAGCACCTTCGCGCGCCGCTCGATCCGATTGATGCCCAGGAAGAAGTAGAGGATCGAGCCAAGGAATGGGACGAGCCAAATCAGCGCAACCCAGGTCGTTGCCGCGCGGGTGTCACTCTTGTTCAGTATGACGTGAGACGCCGCGGCGAGCGCAAGGACGACGTCTAGCGCCACGCCCAGCTCTGGCGCGAATTCCTGCACTTGCTGCCAGTTGAGCGTCATCGAAGCCCCGCCGCGAGATTACGGCCTATCAATCTGGCGGTCGACTTCGCAGCGGGGTACATTGATTGTTCGGGGGAAGCATGGTGGGTCAGTCTCTGACTGATAAATTCGGCGTTCGTCTTTCAGGGGGCACGACGGTCTTTCGTCAGGGCGACCCGGGCGGGTCGATGTACGTCATCCGTGCCGGAAGGGTCCGCGTCCTCAAAGAAGCACATGGCAGGCGGCGTGTCGTGACGACCCTAGGCCCTGGTGACTTCTTCGGGGAAATGGCCGTGGTCATGGGGCGTCCGCGGACGGCAACGGCGGAGGTGCTCGAAGAGGCGGAGCTGTTGAAAATCCCTGCCGCCAAGCTCGAAGAAATGGTCGCTCAAAATGGAGAGGTCGCGATTCGCTTGATTCGGCATCTCGCGGAACGCATCGAGAACGCAAACCGCTTCATCGATCTCCTTCTCGAAGACGACATGACCGCACGCGTGATCCTCGAGCTTCAGCGAATCCTCGAACAGGCCAATGGCTCTGCCGCGCCCGACGTCACCAACGCCGATCTGGCGCTGGCGCTTGGCGTCGACGATAGCGACGTGCGTAGCGCGCTGCGGCGGCTCACCCGTGTTGGCGTCGTCGAGGTCTCGGGAGGCTTCGTGCTGATCAAGGACGTCCAGCGGCTCAACGAGTTTCTCGATTTCATCCGAAATTCGGGGGTCTCCTGATGCAGCTCCGCGTGCTCGGCTGTCATGGCGGCGAGACACCCAAGCATCGTACGTCGAGCTTTTTGGTGGGCGACAGTGTCGCGGTCGACGCGGGCGCCATCACGAGCTCACTTTCGCTCCGCGAGCAGGAGCTGATTCACTCGGTCCTGGTCAGTCATCCCCACATGGACCACGTTCGCGACCTCGCAACGCTAGCCGACAACCGATGCCAGCAGGGCGGTTCGACCCTCGAGATCGTTGGGATCCCCGAGACCATCGAAGCGCTGCGGAAGCACTTCTTCAATGACATCATTTGGCCGGACTTCACCAAGATCGACGCCAAGGACGGGCCGACGGTACGCTACGTCGAGGTGCATGCAAACCAAGCGGCCGACGTCGACGGCTACGAGGTGACCCCGGTCCTGGTGAACCACACCGTCGACACCTCCGCATTCATCATTCGTCGAAACGGCAAGAGCATCGTCTACGGTGGAGACACCGGGCCGACCGAAGAGCTTTGGACACGGATCAACGCGCTCGATGATATTCAAGCGCTGATGATGGAGGTCTCGTTTCCAAACGACGAAGTCGACCTCGCATGGGCGTCGCGGCATCTCACTCCCGAAATGCTCTCGTCCGAGCTCGATAAGCTGACCCAAAGCGATGCGCTTCCGATCTTGCTCTACCACATCAAGCCCACATTCGAGGCCCGGGTGCTTCGAGAGCTCGCCGATCTGCGCGGACGGAATCTTCAGATACTGCAGCTAGAAGACGAATTCCTTCTCTGAGTGGGTTCTAGACTTGGCGCGATCGGGCCTAGGGACTATCTTTGGGGTGTGAGCGGCGTTGCCCGAAAAAGGGTTCCCCTTTTTGCGATGCCACTCATCGCGGGCGGCGGTTGGGTACATTGCCCCGCACTGGTGCGAACTCCGAAAGGAGACTCGCTGCCGTGAATTGGCCCTCGATATCCGTGGGTCCAACCACCAAGGAACGCTCCGCGTGGTCTGGGCATGGTGCTCAGAGACCCAAGAGCGCCGGCATCGCCGGGGGAGGAATGCGCACTATGGAAAGCAATTCTAGAATCGGACTCGCACCGGAGGTGCGGGCGAGTTAGCCCTGAGGCGAGCTCCCCCCCTTGGTGGGAGTCCGGATCAACGAGGGCCGGCGCCAAAAGATGGCGCTGGCCCCATCTAATTTCGGCCCCTGAACCTGGCGCAGAGCTGCGTGACCGTCCGCGCCGTTAGAGCGTCCCCGCCTCGTCGTACTCGAGAGCTCGCTTGCTGAAGAAGCGCACGAGCACGTAAAAAAGCAGCCCGACGGGCCCGACCATCAAAGTCACGATCAGGCACGGGATGACGAGCAGGTGAGGGACCCCGCGCCGCTGGGCATCGCGGCTCTCCCAGGCGCCCACGAACAAATCGAAGATCAGGTAGTGAATCCAACCCGCGACCACGATCTGCGGCGCCGAAAAGCCCACCATGACGCCGTAGAGCGAACTGAGCTCCATCCCCTCGGGCGCCGCGCCGTAACCGAACAGCATGTAGGCGTAGATCGGCGTCAGGAGCAGAAGAACGACGGGGCCGTGCACCAATCGCTGGGTCCAGGACCAGCGTGGCGCAAAAATCAGCAGAAGCCAGAAAGGAATGACCACGTAGTTTGCAACTTTGAACAGGGTTTCGAGCGACATCGCGGCTTCCTCCTCGAAGGCGCAAGACTTGCGCCAATGGTCTCTCTCCGTCAATTGACTTGGAGTCAGTTGACCTTCTGTATTCCAGCTCCAGAGCCTGCCCACCCGGACGATACGACGAATGCCGAAACCCAGCTCCGCCTTTCTTGTCCTCGCTGTCCTTTGCTCGCTCGTCCTCGCCGCGTGCGGTTCTGAATCGAACAGCGGCACTTCGCTCAAGGACTGCAACTACGCCAGCACCTACGACGCCATCCAAGCCACCATCTTCGAGGCCAAGGGCTGCACGGCGAGCAGCTGTCATGGCGACGCGATGCTCGGCGGGCTCGACCTGAGCGCGGACGCGTCCTTCGATGCCTTGGTTCGCCGGCCAAGCAGCATCGACCCATCGATCGAACGCGTTTTCCCCGGCGACCAGGGGCTCAGCCTGCTCTACCTCAAGCTCGAGGCCGGCACCGAAGGCACCGACCTTGGCCGTCTCGGCCAGGCGATGCCCATCGACGGGGAGCCGCTCAGCCCTGACGAGCTTGCGGCGATGCGCCTTTGGATCAGGGCCGGGGCCCCGTCGGACTCGGTCGTCGGAGGCACGCTCGAGCTCCTCGGTTGCGCCGGCAGCTTCGAACCGGACCCCAACAAGATCAATCCGCTTCCAGCTCCTGCGTCGGATGAAGGCGTGCAGTTCTACGCGGGCGGCTGGGGCCTCGACGGGGAGTCGGAAGACGAGGTTTGCTTCGCGTCGTACTACGACTTCACCGACGCGGTGCCGCCCGAATACCAAGTCGACTGCGACGAGTTCGGCGAGGGCCGGAAGTGCTTTTCATTCAGCCGCAACGAGCTTGCTCAGGACGGGCAATCACACCACAGCATCATCAGCGTCTATACGCCCGAGTCCGACCCAAACGGCGGCGACTGGGGCCCCTGGGCGTGCCTGGGCGGCGAGAGGGCAGGTGAACCCTGCGACCCGACGGCAGCGGCTGATGCGTGCGGCGCGCGAAGCCAATGCACGACTCCAGCGGTGACTGCGGTCGCCTGCCTTGGGTACCCGCACGCTCCCCCGGACTTTCGTTTGGGCGTCGGCCTCGGCGGCCCGGGCGGAGACAAGCTGATTCCGCTTGGAGGCGCGCAGGAGTCGACCTCGATCGACGTTCCGCCACCCGGGGTCTACTCGATACTGCCGCTCAAGGGCTTCGTCTCCTGGAACAGTCACGGGTTCAACCTCACCAAGAAGGCCTCTTCGATCGAACAGTGGGTGAACCTGGCCTTCGCGTCGGAGGCGGATCGCATGTTCATTCGCGAGCAGATCTTCGAGGCCGACAACATCTTTGCAATGGACACGGTGACGCCGTTCGAGAAGCGCGAGATCTGCATGACCTGGACGCTTCCTCGGTACGCGCAGCTCATGTCGCTGAGTTCGCACATGCACGCTCGCGGCGAGCTGTTCCGTATCTGGCTGCCCCCGAACGAACCATGCGAAGGCACCCGCGGCTGCGTCCCGCCGACGACCGACGCGGACTACGTGAGCAGGCTCTACGATGACCCGCTCTATACGTACTACGACCCGCCGAACGACTACTCCTCTCCGGCCGACGAGGACCGCACGCTCAAGGCATGCGCGGTTTACGACAACGGCGCCGACAACCCGCTCGACGTCAAGCGGGAGTCGACCAAGCCGAACACCCCAGCCTGCTCCTTCCCTCGCGCGAACTGCGGTTGTACGGCGCCGGAGCGCGTGTGCCTCGGAGGCGACAAGCAGGGCGTTTCCTGCAACGGCGCCGACTCGCTCTGCGGCGAGGGCGGGGTCTGCGACGCCTGCCCGCTCTACGGCGGTGTGACCACCGACGATGAAATGTTCATCCCTCTCGGCTCGTACTTCGTCGCCGAGCCATCACGCTAAAGGCCTAATAATTGCGTTCCCCGCTCAATAACATGAGCCCGGCTCACCTTTTCTGCTTGCACCGATAGGCTCA
The DNA here is from genome assembly GCA_963712235.1 of uncultured delta proteobacterium. GTDB lineage: Bacteria > Myxococcota_A > Polyangia > Polyangiales > Houyiibacteriaceae > SG8-38. Next base: position 347,263 of record CAVQHC010000006.1, on the reverse strand, counting down.
TCAGGAACAATCCGTGCCTGACTTGGCCTAAAACCCCGTTGGAGTGACTAATGAAACTCGTTCAATACGCGTTCGCAGCGATCATGCTTGCGACCCTATCCGCATGTGGAACCGATGGGTCGAGCGCCACGTTGGAGAAATGCGATGCCGAGAGCACGTTCGCTCAGGTCCAGCAGCAGATCTTCGACGCGCAGGGCTGCACGGCCTCGGCCTGCCACGGTGAGGCCGCCAACGCAGGCCTCGACCTTCGAGCGGAGAACGCGTACGCGAACCTGATCAACGTCGAAGCGACCTCGGGCGACTACATGCGCGTGTTCCCTGGCGAGCAAGATCTCAGCGTCCTGTATCTGAAGGTCGCCGCCAAATCCGAGGGGTTCCAGCTGAGCGCGCTCCCGAACCCGATCTCTGGAGGTGCCATGCCGACGGGAAACGGGGCGTTGAGCGAGGGCGACCTGGCGCTCCTGCGCGCGTGGATTCGCGGTGGGGCCCCCGAGACCGGCATCGTCGCGGGCTCGGAGCAATATGCCTCCTGCGAACTAGTGGGGGACCTCGCGCCAAACAAGATTCAGCCGCTTCCGGCTCCTGCCACCGATGAAGGCGTGCAGTTCTACTCGGGCGGCTGGACTGTTCCGGCCGAGGGCGAAGGAGAGGTCTGCTTCATCACGTACTACGACTACTCCGATCAAATTCCCGCCGAGTTCATCGTCCCGTGCGGCGAGGACCAGGGCGGCCCGGACCAGGACTGCTTCGTCTACGACGAGGTGCTGCTCGCCCAGGACCCGCAGTCGCACCACAGCATCATCGAGTTCTACGTCCCGCCGCGCGTCTGTGTCGGTGGCGAAAACGATGGCGACGGCTGCGAGGAAGACGAGTCGATTTGTGGCGACGGCGCGGTCTGCGCGCTCAATCCAGATCACCTCGACCCGATGAATGACGTTTGGAAGGATTGGCAGTGCTTGGGCGGAGACCTCGCCGGCACCCCCTGCACGCCGGGAGGCGACGAGTGTGGGGCGCGCGGCCAATGCGCGACCGAGCCCTTGACCACGATCGCGTGCATCAACTACCGGAATGCACCACAGGAGCTGGGTACGATTGCGGGCTTCTTTGGCCAGGCGTCGGTTCGGCAGAACTTGGCGACCGCCCAGGAGTCGAGCTTCCGGGAGGCCTTCCCGCCGGACGTCTTCGCGATGGTGCCCGTCAACGGGTTCGTCGTCTGGGACAGCCATGCGTTCAACCTCACCAAGGCCGACACCACGGTCGAACAGTGGATGAACCTGACCTTCGCGCCCTCCGGTGAACGGCTTTATCCCCGCACTCAGATCTTCGACGCCGATGACATCTTTGGAATGGGACGCATCGAGGCGTATTCATCGGGCGAGGCCTGCGCGAGCTTTCAGATCCCCCAATACGGTCGCCTCATGACGCTGAGCACCCACACCCATCGCTTCGGCAAGGATTTCCGCGTCTGGTATCCGCCAAACGACGTTTGTGACGCGAGCAGCGACCCGAGGGCGCCCAACGATGACCCCTGCACACGCCCCGATCGGGAGGCGGATTACGTGAGCTTCGACTACGCCGATCCGCTCTACCAACGCTTCGCGGGCGACGAGATTCTGCGTTTCGACAGCCCGAACAAAGAGGATCGGACCTTCGTTTACTGTTCGGTCTGGGACAACGGCGAAAGCAACCAGTCGGAGGTGCGCCGGGAGTCGATCAAGCCGGATGCAGAGACCTGCGAGTTCGTCGACCAGTTCGCGCCACTCGCCAACCAGGCCGGCATCGGGCTATTCACCTGCGGCTGCGCGCCCGAGGATCGCTCCTGCTTCGGTGGAGCGAACCAGGGAATGCCGTGCAACGGCGACAACTCGGTCTGCGGCGAGGGTGGGGTCTGTGACGCCTGTCCCGTCGGGGGCGGCGTGACCACCGAGGAAGAGATGTTCATCCTCCTCGGCTCATACTACGTCGAGACGCCCTGACTGTAATAGTACTGTAAACAAACTGGCCCATTCTTCGGCCGTGAGCTACATCGCGGTCGATGGCTCGCCACGACGCCTACAACTCCGAATGTCTTATTTTCACATTCAAAGACGGGCTCCTATCCCGGCTTGCGCACGACTTGAAGATGCAGGTCGAGCGCTTTTCGATCGAGGTCGACGAAACGACGCGTCGGATCACCGCGACCTTCGATCCGAGCAGCCTTCAAGTCGTCTGCTCAATGGTCGATGGAAACGACGACCCGTCGACGCTGAGCAAGGGCGACAAGAAGAAAATCTACGACAACATCGTCAAGGACGTGCTGCACTCGCGCAAACACCCGGAGATTCGGTTCGATTCGACCAACGTGGTCGAACGGGGCGAAGGGTTTGCCGTCGAAGGCACGCTGCAGATGCATGGCAAGTCGCGGAGCATTCAGACGAGCGTACGGGCAGAGGGCGACCGCTGGGTCGCCGAGGTCAACATCCATCAGCCCGACTTTGGCATCAAGCCCTACACGGCGGCGCTTGGCGCGCTGAAGGTCAAACCCGACGTTCGGGTTCGGCTGAGCGTGCCGCGCGAAAGCTAGTCCGGCGCGCGAACGGCGCGTATGGTTGGAGGCAAAATGCTTAGCCGAGTATTCATCGCCCTCTGTTTTTGCGGGGTTATCTGGAGCTGCTCGAGCGATGACAACAGCGCCGTGAGCGACCCGGGTCCGCTGGTCGACAACACGCAATGGGTTTGGTCCGAGCAAGGCGCGGAGTTCTTTGGGCCGCAGCCCGAAGACTCGTTCTGCGAGCTGATGCCGATCGACTGTGAAGACGAGTACCCTTGGCCGGAAGGCGAATGTGTGACCTTCGAGGACACTTCCCCGTGTGCGGTGGCTTTTGTTCCGGAATGCCTGGGCACGTTCACGGTGCTCGCGGTCTACACCCGGATGCCGGACGACCGGGTGCCGCTCTGCAACTGGATCACGCTCGAACAGCCGTCGCTCCGCGCCATCCGAGCCGGCGATCGCGTCGAGGTACGGGGAAGACACTCGCAGTTGACCGCACCGGTTCCCGGCGAGGCGCACATTGCCTTCGTCATCGGGGATGAGCAGGTGCTCGACTACAGCGTCACGATTCCTACGGATTTCGAGTTTCCAGACGCGATTTGGACGGCGCCCAAGGACTACCCGGCGGGGACGCCGCTGCTGTTCCACGTCGATAATCACGGGCAGAACGAGTACATGCTCATCGAGGTGAACGTCCTCTAGCCCCGCGGAGACCGCCCCCTTGCCCAACTCCCGCGAATAAGGAACATTTAGCCCATGCGCCCGATAGCTCTATCAACGATTCTGACTCTCTTGCTTTTCGGCTGCGGCGGAACCGGCGAGCTCAGCACGACCCTGAGCCACACCTACGAGCCGCAGATGCTCGAGCGCGCAACGGAGATCACGGATGTCTGTCAGAGCTGGGTGCTTGGCAACGAAGAGCCGCTCTACGTGACCAAGGTTCGGCAGACCAACGACGGTGGCTGGCATCACTCGAATTGGTTTTTCGTCCCCGAAGCGGCGTACCCGCCGAACGAAGCCGTGGAAGGGCCCGACGCCGAGCTTGGGGGGACCTGGCGCTGCAGCGACCGCGGTTTCCGTGAGTACTTGGCGGCAGCGGCCGGCGGCGTGTTCTTCGCGCAGTCGACCCAGGCTTTGGACGAGCTTCAGGCCTTCCCCGAAGGCTCCGCACTAGAGATTCCTCCGCGGAGCGTGATCGTGGGCAGCACCCATCTTCTGAACATCACCGCCGGGCCACTCGAAACGGCAATCACCATGGACGTCGAGGCTGTGCCCGCTGAACAGGTGCAGATCCGCCTCACGCCGTTCAGCTTTGCGATTGGGGACCTCGTGATTCCACCGGCCGTCGATGGGGTTCCGACGCGGTCGCGAACCTCCATGATGTGCGACCTCAGCGAGTCGTTTCAGCAGCACCTCGGCAAAGACGCCGTCGACTACAGCGTCTACTACGTGCTCGGTCATTACCACAAATGGGGCAGCGCGTTCAATCTGAGCTTCGTCCAAGAGGACGGGAGCATGGAGACGATTTTCGACATCAAGAATAAGATCGGCGAGCCGATCGGTTCGATCATCGACCCTCCGATGAACAACAACGGCGCCTCCAAGCTGCGTTCGGAGTGTGGCTTCATCAACAACACCGACGAGACCCTGCGGCGCGGGCTCCAGTACGGCGAAATGTGCGACTTCCTCGCCTACACCGATGCGAATCTGAAAATCGGCGCCAGCGGGATCAACAACCAGGCGATGGGCGTGGACGAGGACGGCGTGGCCGTGTTCGAGACCGACTGCGGCCCGATCACCGGGTTCAGGGCCTATCGCGACGAACTCTAGACGTTGAAGCGGAAGTGCATGATGTCGCCATCCTGCACGACGTACTCTTTGCCTTCGATCCCGAGCTTGCCGGCGGCCTTCACCGCCTGCTCCGAGCCGAGCTCGAATAGGTCGTCACACTTCATGACCTCGGCCCGGATGAAACCTCGCTCGAAGTCGCTGTGGATCTTGCCGGCGGCCTGCGGTGCCTTGGTGCCCCGGTCGATCGTCCAGGCGTGAACCTCGGGCTCGCCGGCGGTGAAGTAGGTGATCAAGTCCAGTGTCGCGTATCCGGTGCGAATCACTTTGTGCAGACCGGGCTCGTCGAGGCCGAGCGATTCGATGAACTCCGCGCGCTCGCCTTCGGCAAGCTGCATGATCTCCGACTCGATCTCCGCGCTGATCACAACGACCGGGACGCCGCGCTCCCTGCCGAGCGCCTGGACCTGAGCGACGAGCGGGTCCTCGTCGAGGCTCGCGAGCTGTTCGTCCTTCACGTTGGCGACGAAAAAGGAGGGTTTGTTCGTGAGCAAGAACATGTCGCGGATCACCAAGGCTTCGTCCTCGCCGCGGGGCGCGGTCGCGCTAGCCGGCTTGCCCTCGTTGAGCGATGCCGCGAGGCGCGTGCAGACCTCGAGTGCCTTCTTTTCGAACGCGTCCTGCCCTTTGGCGGCGCGCTCGGCCTTCTCTAGGCGCTTCTGGACGGTCTCGAGATCCTTGAGGATCAGCTCGGTTTCGATCGTCTCGATGTCGGCCAGCGGGTCGACGCGGTTGTCGACGTGCAGGATGTTCTCGTCCTCGAAGCAACGAACCACGTGCGCCACCGCGTCGGCGTCCCGGATGTTGCTCAAAAAGGCGTTGCCCTTTCCTTCGCCTTTGGAGGCGCCCTTGACGAGGCCCGCAATGTCGACGAACTCGACGCTGGCCGGCACCACCTTTTTCGGGCGGTAGAGGCCCACCAGCTGGTCGAAGCGCGGGTCGGGCACCGGGACGATCCCGACGTTTGGGTCGATGGTGCAAAACGCGTAGTTCGCCGCTTCCGCTTCCTTCTCTGAAAGAGCGTTGAAAAGCGTCGATTTGCCGACGTTGGGCAGGCCGACGATGCCGACGGATAGAGCCATGGCCCCGGCTTAGCGCGTGCGCCCGAAGGCGGCCACTAGTTCAGCCAGAGCCTGCCGATGACGAATAGACCGGCGGCCAAAAGGGCGGTGAAGGGCACGGTGATGAACCAGCTGGCGAAGATGCCCCGGAGCACCCTCGTGTTGATGGCGCCGATGCTTCGCCCGAAGCCCACGCCGATCACCGCGCCGACCAAGGTATGCGTCGTGCTCACCGGCAGGCCGAGCTTGCTCGCAACGACGATGGTCGTTGCAGCAGCGAACTCCGCGGAGAAGCCGCGCGAAGGCGTCAGCTCCGTGATCTTGTTTCCGATTGTCGCCATGATCTTGTAGCCGTAGGTCGCGAGGCCGACGACGATGCCGACGCCGCCGATCAGCAGCACTCGGTAGGGCACCTGAACGGTTTCGGTGACGCCGTACTTGATCGCCCCGAAGACGGCTGCCAGCGGGCCAACCGCGTTGGCCACGTCATTGCTTCCGTGGGCGAACGCCACAAAGCAGGCCGTCATCACCTGGAGCACCATGAACACCTTCTCGGTGCGGACGAGGTTGACGTCCTCGCTATGAGAGTCGTTTTGCGTGAAGCGGCGAAATACCGGCACGGACAGGGCGCTCGCCAGAAGACCGAAAACAACGGCGCCGGCGATTGCGGGTCCGAGTGGCAGGTCGAGGCGCAGGGGTTTGAGCCCCTTGAACAAGGCGCTCAAGGCCAGGATCGAAATGATGGGAAACACCAGGATCGGGCCCCAGCGTCTTATCGCGATCAACGGCTGTGGGGCATTCAAGATCGTGCGTTTGATGAACACGAAGACCGAGTAGCCGAGGATGCCACCCATCACCGGAGACACGACCCAACTCGCCGCAATGCTGCCCACGGTCCCCCAGTCGACGGCGCCCATGCCACCTGCGGTCACCCCAAAGCCCACGACCGCGCCGACGATGCTATGACTGGTCGAGACGGGCCAACCCGCATAGGTGGCGATGTTGAGCCAAATCGCCGCCGCCAAGAGGCAGCAGGTCATCCCTACAGCCATGATCATGGGGTCGCTCCCAACTGCTTGGACGTCTACGATTCCCTTGCGAATCGTGTTGGTGACCGACCCTCCTACGAGCATGGCGCCGCCGAACTCGAAAATCGCCGCCACGATAATCGCGTTCCGCAGCGTCAGCGCGCCCGAACCGACGGACGTACCCATCGCATTGGCGACGTCGTTCGCACCTATCGTCCATGCCATGTAGAGACCGCCGAGCGACGCTACGGTGAGGATGATCGTGGTCTCGTCCATCTCGTCGATCTAGGAGGCAGCTACGAACAGTCGGAATTGATCTCCAACGTTTTCCGCGTGGTTTGCGATGTCGCCGATCTTGTTCAGCACCTTCGTCCACATGAAGATCGAAACCGGAGAGATGGTGTCTTCTGCACGAAACAAGGCCTTGGCGCAGCTGTCTTGCAGCTTATCGGCTTCGTGCTCGAGCTGGCCAATCTCGTCGGCCTTTGCCATCGCTGCTTCGGCGGCCTTGCCGGAGAAACCAGCGCCGATAAGGCTGTCCATCATGTCGACCAGCTCGGCGGCCTTCTCGACGGTGATCATGACGGCCTGCACGAAATTGCGCAGCAGCGGTGCAAGCTCCTGGGGCACTTCGTAGGGTCGAAGCGTCAGCAGGACGCCAACATCTTCGGCGCAATTCGCGACGGCATCGATTTGCCGGATCAATCGCAAGGCATCTCTTCGATCGACTGGAAGAAAGAGCCGCACAGGCATCCGCGTACGCAGTGCGTTCTTCGCTGCGTCGGCATTGCCCTCCAGGATGCTGACCTCGCGCGCGATTCGCTCCAGGCCTGCGAGGTCGCCGGCAATGAGAAAGTCGACCAGCTGCGGAACCTGCGCGACGCAGAGTTGCACGGCGTCCATGAGCATCCCCACCTGGGGAAGCGGGCTGCGAACGAGGAGGTTGGCGAGTGGAATGCGCATGTTCAGACCGGGGAACTCAAGCAAAGGTGGGGTAGCACGGGCGCGCGACCGCGGTCCAGCCGTGCTATACGTTGCGCGCACGCGACGGGCAGTTCACGGGGCTGTCACATCGGCCTGCCAGGCTCGCGAAGGAAAACGATGAGTGCTCATATCCTGGTTGTGGAGGACGAGGTCGATCTCGCCGACCTGGTCGCGTTCAATCTGCGAGAGAGGGGCCATGGCGTTGCCGTGGCTCACAGCGGGGCGAATGCCTTGGCCGAGGTCTCGCGACAGAAGCCCGACCTCGTGCTTCTCGACGTGATGCTCCCGGACATCAGTGGTTTCGAGGTTTGCCGCCGCCTCCGTCGAAGTGCCGAAACCGCGCGTATTCCAGTGATCATGCTGACCGCCAAAGCGGAAGAGGTCGACCGCATCGTCGGTTTCGAGGTTGGAGCGGACGACTACGTGATCAAGCCGTTTAGCCCGCGCGAGCTGACGCTGCGGGTCGAGGCGATTCTTCGGCGCGTCGGTCCGCAGGCCCAGACGGATGGGCCGCAGGTGCTCTCGATCGGCGACCTGAGAATCGATGTCCCCGCTCACCAGGTCGAGGTCGACGGCGAAGAGATCACCCTTACGGCGCTGGAGTTCCGCTTGCTCTTGGACCTCGCTTCACGCGCAGGGCGCGTCCAGCCTAGAGATGCGCTTCTCGAGCGTGTATGGGGCTATGCGCCCGGTGTCGAGACTCGAACCGTCGACACCCACATCAAAAGGCTCCGGGAAAAGCTCGGTCCCGGCGCCCACTATCTCGAGACGGTTCGCGGCGTAGGCTATCGCGTACAAAAGCCTGCGTAACTTGATATGCTCCATCGGTGGAACGCTGGGGTCTTCGCTGGAATCTGATTGCCGCCACGATGACCGCCACCGCGGCCATCGTGCTGACGATCCTGCTGCTCGAAGATCCGCTCACCGAGTATCGACTCTCGCGAACCGTGCGGCTTGGGCTTCAGGAAGCCGCACTGGCCGCCGAGGCGGAGCTCAAGCTCCAGGTCGATCCGGACATCGCCGCCGAGCGAGTCGGTGCGCGCTTTGCATCCTGGATTCTAATCTCCCGTGATGGCCAGGTCCTCGGCTCGACCCGCCTCGATCTGGATTCCTTCGAGCAAAGCGTTGCGTATCTCGCACCGGCTCCGCCCCTCGGGGGCGATACCTTCGAGCGCCGCACCATCGGCGACGACCGTCAGGAGCTCTACGTTTACGCGCACCGGCTCGAAGACGGAACGGTGATCCAGGCGATGCGGTCGACCCAGGACGCCGAAGCGATGCGTTCGAGTGTGCGCGAGCTGATGCTCGTCGCGGGTGCGCTGGCCTTGATCATCGGTGTCATCCTCACCGCGGCGCTCTCGCGCACCATCGTTGCGCCGGCGCGCCAGCTCACCGAGGTCGCGGATGCCCTCGCCCGAGGCGACCTCTCGGTGCGGACCTCCAGCCAGCGCGATGACGAGCTGGGAGATATCGGCCGGTCGCTCGACCGGCTTGCAGACCAGCTCACCGAGCGCATTGCTTCGCTGCACGCGCAGGAGAACCGTATCAAGACGCTGCTCGACGCCATGGTCGAAGCGGTGTTTGTGACCGATTCGCTTGGCACGGTGGTGCTCACCAACACCGCGTTGGACCGAATCGCTGAGACCAGGGCCGTTGGGAAGTCACCTTCCGAGGTCATCCGCAGCGAGGCCTTGCACGATGCGGTGCGCTCGGCGCGGCACGGCGATGCCGTATCGGCGGACGTGGATCTCCAGACCGGCGGGCGAACGAGGATCTACACGGCCGTGGTGGCGCCGCTGCCAGGGCGCGGCGGCGTGGTGGGTGTTTTGCACGACGTGACCCGTCAGAAGCTCGCCGATCGGGTTCGTCGCGATTTCGTTGCCAACGCAAGCCACGAGCTTCGGACCCCGCTGACGGCCATCCGCGGCTTTGCCGAGACGCTCAAAGCAGGTGCCCTCAAGGACCCCGATTCGGCGGAGCGATTCGTCGACGTGATTTTACGGCATACCTTGCGCCTTCAAGCGCTGGTCAATGATCTCGTGGCCCTGAGCCGTGCCGAATCGCCCGAGCAAGAATACGAGCTTGCCCCGGTGGACCTCGCCGCTGCGGTCACGGACGTCGTGCACGGGCTCGCCGCGCAAGCCGCGCAGCGCGGGCTCGATGTGCAATACGATTCGCTCGGGGGCCTTCCGGAGGTGGTGGCGAACCCGCGGGCCATCGACCAGGTCCTGATCAACCTCGTCGACAACGCCATCAAGTACACCCCCGACGGCGGGCGCATTTCCATGCGCGCCGAGGTCCAACCCGAAGCGGTCACGCTCGAGATCGAAAACACAGGTCCGGGGATTCCGTCCGACCAGATCGAGCGAATCTTCGAGCGCTTCTACCGAGTCGATGCTGGCCGTTCGCGTGAGATGGGCGGCACCGGCCTAGGCCTGTCGAATCGTTCGACACCTCGTCGCACGGATGGGCGGCCATGTCGAAGCCCAGAGTGAACCGGGCCAGTGGACACGCTTTCGCCTGACCTTGGGGCGCGCTGGCATGGCCAGCACCCAAACGCTCCCGCCGCTTCCGGGCTAGCGCCTGGGGTCGAGGCGATTGCAGCAAAACGGAAACAATTGCACTGGTCCGCTCGATTCTCACAGCGGTGACACGCCTCGGACACCGCGCTGTCACGCGCCTGAGCACAATCGTGTCTTCATGATCTCCGAGGTGTGTGTTCTGTCATCTTCTCTGACACTGGCTGCCGAGCTCGATGAAGCGCTTGCGGACCCCAAGGTCTGTTTCGAGCGCGCGCTCAGCGCTGAGTCTGCACTCAAACGAGCCTCATGCGGCTGTTCGTCGGCGATTCTCGTCGATGAGAGCCCACCCGACATGAGCACCGCCGAATTGCTGCGCAGCATGCAAGGCAACGCCGTAGGCAGCCACGCGTTGGTGATCCTCATGTCATCGAGCGTCGCCGAGATCGACCGCGTGATCGCATTCGAGCTCGGGGCCGACGACTTCATCGCGAAGCCGATCGGGATCCGGGAGCTCAGCCTGCGCCTGAGCGCGGTGCTGCGTCGGCACCGCAACGAGCGCAGCCGAAACGAGACCCTCCATGTCGGGCCGTTCGTCATCGACACCGGTAGGCAGAGGGTCACGTTCAGGGGTGAGCCCTTGGCCCTGACCGCGCTGGAGTTCCGACTGCTCGAGTATCTCGCCCGCAACCCGGGACAGGTCCAGGAGCGCCGCGTCCTGCTCGCGCGGGTGTGGCGCCGGTGCGACGTCAACGATGATCGGGCGCTGGTGTCCCGAACCGTGGACACCCACGTGAAGCGGCTCCGCGAGAAGCTTGGGCCCGCCTCTGAACTAGTTGAAACAATTCGGGGAGTTGGATACCGGCTCCGGCTCGCGTCTTAGTCACCTAAAAGGGCGTAGAGGGACCTTCGCCCAGACGCCACGCCAGTGTCACGGGGGTGTCACATGACCATCCTACCCAGGGAGCACCACAGGCCTCGCGAAGCTGTTCGCGGCGCAGAGGGCAGCGATGTTTAAGGACTTCCAAGAAGGAGACAAGCCCGGGCAGGAAGGGCGCGGCCGGATGGGTGTATCGCTCGCCGTCTCCGCCGTCGTGTACGCGCTCGTCGGTCTTGGTGTCGTTGCCGCGGTCGCGACCGCGAAGGTCGTCGTCGACAAGCGCGAGCGCGACATCGCCGTTCAGTTTGCCGCCACGCCGACCCCGGTCGAAAAGGAAAAACCGAAGCCCAAGCCCAAGCCGAAGCCGAAGAAGGAAGAAGTCCAGAAGGTCGAGAAGCCGGATCCGGGCCAACAGCGTGGGCTCAGCGCGCCGACCGAAATCCCGGACGAAGAGCTGCAGGAGGCGACGAGTGGCCGCCTGGCGGAGGTGGAAGAAATCAACATCGACGAGATGATCGGCGGCGGCGGGAGCGACGGGAAGAAGAAGACCGGACCGCGTCAACGCAGAGAGACCGTGCAGCGTCCGAAGTACCTCGGCGGCTGCCGCGCCCCCGAGATCCCCCTCGATGTTCGCACGAGCGCGGAAACCATTCGTGTCCGCGTTCGCCTGTTGATCATGCCGGATGGCGTTCCGATCAAGGCCGAGATGGAGAAATCCCACCCCTTGATCCCCGATGACTCGATTTTGAAATGTGCTTTGGCGCAGCGCTTCGAGCCTGCGCGTTTACCCGATGGTACGGCGGTTCCGTATCCGTACCGCAGACAGTTCACGTTCAAGCCGTCCAACATTTGACCGAGATTGAGAGGAACAGCCATGGAATTAGATATTTTCGAGATGTGGCACAAGATGAACCCCATCGTGAAGACCGCAATCGTCGTGCTGACGATTCAGGGCCTTTGGGGAATCACCGTCACCGTTGACCGGCTTCTGATGCTCTTCATGTCGAAGCGCCGTTCGAAGCAGTTCGCCCAGGAGGTCTCCGAGCCGATGGAGCGTGGAGACGCGATCGCCGCGATGGGGATCGCCGAGGGCGCGGCAAAGCGAAGCCACCTCGCGCGCTTCATCTTCGAGGGCATCAAGACCTTCGAAGAGAACCTGGCGCTTGGCATGGGCCGAGACCGCGCCGCAGAGTTCACCAAACGCAACCTGGAACGCACCGGCGAAAACCTCAGCATGAGCCTCAACAAGGGGCTCGCCGTCTTGGCGACCACGGGTTCGACGGCACCTTTCGTTGGGCTGCTGGGAACCGTCTTCGGCATCCTCGGCGCCTTCAAGGTCATCGGTCAGGACGGCGGCGGTGGTCTGAGCACGATCGGCCCGCTCATCGGTGAGGCGCTCTACGTCACCGGCTACGGGCTCATGGTGGCGATTCCGTCCGTGATGCTCTTCAACTGGCTGAGCGGGAAGATTCAGAAATACGAGGCGGGCCTTGCCAATGCGGGCAGCGAGCTCGTCGACCAGCTGGAAGCGGGTGCCATTGGTGGCGGCGTGACCGGCGACGTCGAGCCTCCATCGACGGAGCAAATCGCGGCGATGCCGGCCGAGTGATCGGGCGCTTCGGAGGAATGAGCTGAGACAATGGGTCTTTCACGAAAGAAAAAGGGCAAAGTCGCACCGGAGATGAACGTCACCCCGCTGGTGGACGTCGTCTTGGTGCTGCTGATCATCTTCATGGTGATCCTGCCCGCTGCGGTGAGCGACCTGAACCTCGAGCTCGTGAAGATTCAACACCCCGACGAGGAGCGGGATAACGAACCCGAGCCCTACGTGCTCTCGATCGACGTCGATGGACGGCTTTTTTTCGACGACTATCTAGTGGAGCGCGACGACCTTGGAAATCACCTTCGAGGCGCCAACGCCGAGGACCCGACCAAGCGGCTCGTCCTCGTGGGCGACCACCGGCTGACCTACGACAAGGTGCGCGATGTCATGGCCATCGTGCAGGACGTGGGTTTCCCTGGGGTCGCGCTGCGGGCCACCAAGACGGCACTCGACGACGCAGAGGCCTTCGCGAAGAGCATCCGAGGCGGGGGCGAGTCCTGATGAGCAAGGCATCGATGCGGCTCGAGGAGAATCAAGCATGGGTATGAACGTTGGGGCCCCGCAGGCCGGAAAAAGAGTAAGGCGCGTCCCGAAATGAACGTCACGCCCTTGGTGGACGTGGTGCTGGTGCTCTTGATCATTTTCATGGTGATCATGCCGCTCATGCCTGCGCATTTCTGGGTGCACGTGCCTGATAAGCCCGATCCGAACGAGGAGGTGACTCCGCCCGACCCTGATCTGAAGCAGCCGCTGGTCATCAGCGTCAACCGACAAGGCGAGTTTCAGATCAACCGCGAGGTCGTGCCCGATGCCGAGTTTTCCGAGAAGCTCAAACGGGTCTTGATCGCGCGAGGCGAGCGCAAAGTTTTTTTCGACGCAGCAGACAATGCACCGTACTCGCGCGCGGTCAGAGCGCTCGACTTGGCACGCGTCGGGGGTGCGGCGCACATCGCAGTGCTTACTGAAGGCGTATACGACCAATAAGTGATCCGAGAGACGAGTCTCAACCCGTTACTTACGAAGGATAAGAATGTTAGGCGTGCGTCGAGAAGGGCTCTGGTTGGCTCTTCTAATGGGGGTGACTGCATCGGCTCCGATCGGAGTGGGCGCACAGGAGCCTGACGAGCCCCCCCCGAAGGAGATCATCAAGAAGGACGTAGACGGAAAGGAGTGGATCACGCCGGACGTCGGCGCCGCCGAGGAGGAAGAGGAAGAAGACGCGGTTGGCGATGTCGATGAGGTCGTGATCGAGTACGCCCCTAGCCCCGACATGGAGGAAGACCAGGTCACCGACGCCGAGGGCAAGAAGCTCGAAGATAGCCCGACGCCGGTCGTCTCCAAGGCCGTCCAAGTTCAAGACCCGACCAAGCTCGAGCCCGGAGCCGACAAGGAAACGGGCGTGCAAGGGCAGGTCGTCTCCCGCAAGCCGAAGAAGGTCCTTCCGGACGCGCCCGTCCTCGCCAAAGGCAAACAGGACGGCAAGCTTCGGAGCACCATCACCGACGAGCGCGGCCGCTACCGGCTCTACCTGCCGCCGGGCAAATACACGCTTCGCTCGTACTATGACCTTTACCACGGCGCGCGCTGGGACGACATCGCGGTTACCCGGGGGAAATTCAGCCGCATCAACTTCATCCTCGACCCGATCAGTGAAAAGGACGCCGGCGTCGAAGAGCAAGAGGTCGTTTACCGCGCGGACACTTCGAGCGAGGCGGCTCAGCTCAACATCCGAAAAGAGACGGTGGGCGTGCAAGACGCGATCAGCGCCGAAGAGATCAAGCGCGCCGGCGACAGCACCGCCAAAGGGGCGGTGACACGCGTGGTGGGCGTGACGATCGACGAGGAGGATCGCATCATCGTTCGAGGCCTCGCAGACCGATACAACCTGATCCTGCTCAACGGTGTTCCCGTACCGGGTGTCGACCCCGATGTTCCGAGCATACGTCTCGACATCTTCCCAACGGACATCGTCAGCAACCTTGCCGTGGTCAAGGTGCCCCGACCCGATCTCATGGGTTCCTTTGCGGGCGGCCTGTTGCTCATCGACACCAACAAATATCCACGCGACCTGACGATCAAAGTGGGTGCATCGGTCGGGGTTAACTCACTGAGCACCTTCCAGCAGATGCCAACCTATCAGGGCGGGAGTCGTGATTGGATCGGGTTCGACGACGGCACACGCGCACTGCCGAGTGCTGTCGGTGCAAATCGCCTCGATGTCGGTCGGGCCGGCTCGGGCAGCCGCTATCAAACCCGTGATCAGGTCGCGCAGGTGGGGCGTCAGTTCGAGAACGTTTGGAATCCGAAGTACAAGCTCGCGATACCCCAGCTCAGCCTCAAAGCCAGTGTGGGCGACTCGGGCGACCTCAAAAAGGAAGGCAGACGAGCGGGCTACCTGATCAGCTTCATCTACGACTACGACGAGGCGATTCGCACCGGTTTCAACAAGCGTTACCGGTTCAATGCGGAAGGCCAGATCGATCGCTTGTTGCAGGACTTCGACATCAAGGGCGGAAAGCAGGAGGTACTCTGGGGCACGTTCGGTAGTGCGTTCCTCGAGCTCGACCCCGACAACTTCCTGAACATCACCTCGATGTTCAGTCGCGTGAGTAGCGACACGACGCTCACCCAACTCGGCGTCAAGGAGGACACGGGGCTCCAAGACGAATTTCTGTTGTCCAAGAACAGCTACAATTTCATCGGCCGGTCGATCCTATTCAATCAGCTCACGGGCGACCACCGCAACCTTGGGGACACGAAAGCGCGCTTGCAGTGGAATTTGAGCGGTGGCCTGGGGCGGCGCGATGAGCCGGATCGACGCGAGATTCAGCAGTTCACCAACAGTCAGCTCACCACCAATGCAAGCCGTTACTACTCGACTCTGAACCAGTATTTCGTCCAAGGTAAGAGCAGCGTGCGGTTTCCGCTATTCCAAGCCTTCGAGAAAACGGCGTATGGCTCGGTCGGTGCCTACGGCGGATACCAAGATCGCGATTTCACTGCCCGACGCTTCGTCCAGCAGCAGCTCGGCGCGACCCAGCTCATTGGCGACCCCGAGACAGTCTTCGATGCGTCCAACCTGGGGGAGATTTCGACGATTCGCGAGCTCACCCAGATCGAGGATAGCTATGTGGCCAGCAACCGCTTGCTCGCGGGCTATCTACAGCTCGAGACGCCCTTGGCGCCCTGGCTCAAGTTCCTGGGGCTCATGCGTTTCGAGGCCTTTACCCAAAGAGTGCAGTCGCAGAGCCCATTTGCTGAGGTCACGGACCCTAGCCAGCTCAAGAGCACCGACCGCACCGACCTCAATCCCTTGCCGTCCGCGACCTTCCGCTTTGAGGTCAACGAAGAGATGTTCGTGACTCTGGGCTACGGCATGACCGTCATTCGGCCCGCGATCCGGGAGCTGGCGCCTTTCACCTACGCGGACTTCATTCGAGGCTGGAACATTGCTGGCAACCCGGACCTACAGAGCAGCCAGGTGCAAAATGCGGAGGCTCGGTACGAGTACTATTTCGGTGGGACGGACCTCGTTGCGGCCACCGCCTTTTTCAAGTGGTTCGACCAACCCATCGAGTTCGTGATTTTCAATCAAGTCAATAGCACCGCGGGCTTCAAGAACGCGAAGAGCGCTTGGCTCGTGGGCGGTGAGGTTGAGCTCCGTTTGGGCTTCGGCCGCTTTCATGAGAAGCTCGATCGGTTCTTCTTCCTGGGCAACGTCGCCGTGATGGGCTCGCAGACGAACCTGCCACAAGATCAAGGAATTTCCGGCCGTTTGCAGCGCCGGCTGTTCAATCAATCACCCTTCGTTACCAATCTGTCACTTCGTTTTGACGATCCTGACGCGGGCGTGATGGTGGGGTTGGTCTACAACGCGTTCGGGTCGAGGATCGTCGAAGCGGGGTCTGCAGCCGGCGATTTCATCATTCCCGATGTCTATGAGCTCCCCCAACATCTACTCGACTTCATCGTCACTTGGAAGCCAACGCCACACGTCAAACTCGGCCTCAAGTGGAAGAACATCGCATTTGCAAAGCAACGATACGAGCAAGGCGGCACGCTGGTGTTGCTGGAGAACTACGGGACGACCGTGAGCATCGGTGCCGAGTACATCTACTGATCAGCGAACGGACGAACGAACGCTCGGTTCGGGACACAACGGAAATCACGCGGCGCAGAGAAGGGCCGCTCATGAAGAGGAAATGGATATGCGAAAATACATAGGAATAGCCCTTGTTGGTGCCCTGATCGCCTTTGTCGCAGCGTGCAGCAGCGACGGGGGAGGCGGCTCCGGTGGCTCTGGCTGGCTCGGGCGGCTCGGGCGGCTCGGGTGGCTCCGGCAGCGCGGTTGATCTGTGCGCGGACGCCGGCGGCAGTGGCCAGGTACTGATCACCGCAGAAGAGATCACCGAGGACACTCTGCTCACGGCCGATTGCACCTACGTCCTTACGCGCACCACCTATGTGGTCGGCGCCACGCTCACCATCGAGGCGGGTGTGACCGTTGGCGGCGACAATGGCTCGGCGCTGATCGTCACCCAGAGCGGCACGATCGATGCCCAGGGCACTTCCGAGGCACCCATCGTCATGACTTCGTCGCGTACGGAAGGTGAGCGCGTAGCTGGCGACTGGGGCGGCGTTGTCCTTCTCGGGGAGGCGAAGCTCAGCTGGGGCGGCGCGGCATGTAATGGAGAGCTAGGCGAATGCGTAGCCAACATCGAGGGGCTCCCCGATGGCGAGGCCCGCGGTAGCGTTCGGCGGGAACGACGACACCTACGAACTGCGGCACGCTCCGGTACGTTCGCATCGAGTTCGCAGGTTTCAAGTTTGGCGGGACGGAGGGCAACGAGCTCAACGGCCTGACCGTCGGTGGCTGCGGTAGCGATACCGTGCTCGATTACATCCAGATTCACAGGGGTCTCGACGATGGTGTGGAGTTCTTCGGCGGTACGGCCGAAATCAACCATGTCATCGTCTCGGGCACGGGCGACGACGGAATCGATTGGGACCAGGGCTTCCGCGGCAAGGTGGAGAACTTCATCGTTCACCACTTTGCGGGCAGCTCCGAAGATCCCCGCGGGATCGAAGCGGACAACTTCAGCCAGAACAACGACGTCCAGCCGCGGTCGGCCCCCGAGGTCCGGAACGGCACTCTCGTGGCATCGCCAGATACCTCAAACAACGAGGGGATCGTTCTTCGCCGTGGCACCTGGGGCGCCCTCGACGGTCTCGTCGTCTCTGGCTGGAACCGCGCAGGTTTCGACATGCGCGACGCCAGCTGGGAGCTCGCAGGCGGCTGGCCCGATGGCATTGTCATCACAAACAGCTGCTTCAGCGACAACACCCCCAACTGGCCACCCGTCGGCACTGGCTGCGACTCGATGTCACCGTCGGGCGACTGCAACGATCCCGAGGGAGCGGCTTCGGCCGACACCTTCGACGAGGCGACCGAGATGGCCGATGGTTTGGGCAACCTCGAGGAGGATCCACAGCTCGGCGACTTCAGCGGGGCTGTCGATGGCAGCGCAACGCCGGATTACTCGGTGAGCAACACCAACTGCCAGGGCGCCTTCGCCGCGGGCACTGTCTGGACCGGCGATTGGAACGCGTTCCCGGCTAACTGAACCGAGCGCCCCGACCCTGCAATTGATGAGAAGCCGCCGCCCCCGTTTGGGAGCGGCGGTTTCGTTTTGACGACCGTCATCGACTGTTCACGATCTCGACACGCCGCGTGCCTTCGAGATCGCGTAAGTTCTAGCTCTCCAAGCACCACCTCCCAGAGAGCTTACCAGGCACGAACATATCCACCACCCAGCCCCGGCTGCGCGAGCACGCAGTCGGGGCCCTTTAATTTGATCGGCGCATGCAGTAGCATCGCCGCATGGACTACCCTCGCTTTCACCAGAACCGCACAAACCTGCTTCTCCACATCGTGGTCGTGCCGCTCTTCGTGCTCGGTATCGTCTATGCCGTCGTAGCTGCGTTTCAAGGGCGCTGGTTAGCGGCGCTGCTCTCGCTCTTGCTCCCAGTCGTCTCCCTTGCGATTCAAGGCTTCGGCCACAAGATGGAGCCCAATCCGTCGCTCCCCTTCGAAGGCCCAGGCGAATTCGTGACGCGGATTTTCACCGAACAGTTCTACAGGTTTCCGATGTTCGTGCTCAGCGGGGAGTGGCTTCGCGCGGTTCGCGCGCCTCGTTGAACAGCCCGAGCCGTCGAGGACGGCCCGACCCGCGTCCAGTTGTATGACCTCAGCGCGCTTCGTATGCTGAGGCCGTGCTTCGCTTGGTTGTCGCGTTCTTGGCCGTATGGATCCTCGCGAGCAGCGCGCAGGGGCAGACTCGCCCCAAAGCGCCGACCGAGCCCGAGAAGAAACCGCTGATCACGCCACCGAAGCTCATTCGCTTCGTCGAGGCCGACTACCCTGCGACCGAGGGCGAAGAGCCCGAGGAGACCGCGGTCGAGCTCGACATCGTCGTGGGCAAAGATGGACGGGTCACCGAGGTGAACGTGGCGCTTTCGGCCGGAGAGGCCTTTGATGAAGCCGCGCTTGCTGCGGCGCGCCAGTTCGTCTTCGAGCCGGCGCGCACCGACTGGGAGCCCATCGCCGCCCGCATTCGTTACCGATACGTGTTCGAGCTCAAGGCGCCGCCCGAGGAGATCACGACAGGCTGGCTTTCGGGTACCGTGCTGCTCGCCGAAGACGACAGCCCCGCAGGCTCGGTTGGCATCGAGATTGGCAACGAACGGGGCGAGCTCGTCCGAGACCTGGTTTCCGGCCCGGACGGGACCTTCATTGCGACCGACCTCGAGCCGGGGAAGTACGAGATCACGATTGTCGGCGGCGAATACGGCGACCTCGAAGCCGAAGAGGAGCTCGCCGCCGGGCAAGTGACCGAGGTCATTTACCGGCTCGGCGCCAACAAGAGGGCCGCCTACCGGGGCTTTGGCGAGACCGCGGTCGTCGATGCGCCGCCCCGCGAGGTGGTGAAGCGCACGATCGACCGAGAAGAGCTTACCCGCATCCCGGGTACGCGCGGTGATGCGCTTCGCGCGGTCGAGCTGCTTCCCGGCGTCGCCAGGCCTCCGTTTGGAATCGGTCTGCTCATCGTTCGGGGCTCGGCGCCGCAGGACAGCGAGTCGTTCATCGACGGCATCCCCGTCCCGCTGATCTATCACTTCGGTGGCCTCACCAGCGTCTACAACTCCTATCAGCTCGAGAAGATCGACTTCTACCCCGGCAACTTTTCGGTCCGATACGGCCGCCGCACCGGCGGCATCTTGGAGGTCACCACCCGGGACCCAGCTCAAGACCGGATCCATGGGGTCGCCGAAATCTCGATCATCGACACGTTCATCACGCTCGAAGGCCCCATCACCGACAAGATCAGTATTTCGGGCGGCCTTCGGCGAAGCCTGATCGACCTCATCTTGCCAGCGGTCCTCCCGGACGACATCGGCGTACGTCAGGCGCCCGTCTACATCGACTATCAGTTCAAGCTCAAGTTTGCGCCGACCAAGCGGGACCGGATTCGAATCTCGGCGTACGGCTCGAGCGATCGCTTGGAGCTGATCTTGGAAGAGGCCAGCGGCGATGATCCGGCCATTCGAGGCAACACCCAGCTCTCGACCAGCTTCTACAACAACCAGATCGACTGGACGCGCCGGGTCGGGGACAAGGTCGACCAAGAGCTCGCGTTCAACGTCGGCCCTAGCAAGATCGCCTTTGGCTTGGGCAACGAGTTCAGGCTCGAAGGCACGTTCCTTCAGACCTACGGCCGAGCCGAGTGGCGGTATCAGGTCACCGACCGGGTTCGACTGATCGCGGGCCTCGACGTGTTCGTCACCCCCGTCGACCTGCTCTACGTGGGCCCGCAGCCGACGGCGCAGGAAGGAGGAGGAAGCCAGCAGGGTTCGCTCGCGGGGCAAGAGCAGGTGTTCGCCGACGTCAGCACGACGGTGTACCGGCCCGGCCTCTACCTCGAATCGGACCTCCGGCTCGGCAAGTTCACCGAGCTCATCCTGGGCCTTCGAGTCGACTATTTCGGCGACATCGACGCGTTCGCGGTCGACCCGCGGGTGACGACCATCTTCAGCGTGCGCCCGGACATGCGCGTCAAGCTCGGCGTCGGCATCTTCAGCCAGCCCCCAGAGTTTCAAGAGTCCAACGCGAGCATCGGCAACCCCGACCTCGACCCGATTCAAGCGGTCCACGTGGGCGCGGGCTGGGAGTACGACCCGATCCCCGGCTTCCGGTTCGGGGTCGAAGGCTTTTACAAGTACCTCTGGGACCGCGCCATCCAAACCCCGAACGGCGAGGCGCCCTTCTACGTGACGGGCGGCATCGGACGGATCTACGGTGCGGAGTTCAGCGCCAACTTCCGCCCCGCGACCGGACGCAAGTACTTTGGCTACCTTTCGTATACGCTCTCGCGAAGCGAGCGAAAGGACGGGCCCGAAGAGCCATGGCGTCTGTTTGATTTCGACCAGACGCACATTCTCACCGCCGCGTTCGTCTACAAGTTTCCGCGCAACTGGGAGATCGGCGGCACGTTCCGACTCGTCAGCGGCAACCCGAACACCCCGGTGATCGGTTCGGTTTACGACGCGCTGAGCGACGTCTACATCCCGATCGACGGACGCGTGAACTCGCTCCGAAACCCTTTGTTCCACGAGCTCAACGTCCGGGTTCAAAAAGAGTGGATGTTCAAGGGCTGGCAGCTGGCCTTGTTCCTCGATATTAGGAACGCATACAACCAGATGAACCAGGAGGGGATCATCTACAACTACGACTTCAGTCAACAGTCCCCGCTGCTTGGGCTTCCGATCATCCCGTCGCTCGGGGTCAGGGGGAGCCTGTGAGACGCTTGCTCGGACCGATTCTGCTCTGCTTGACGGTGGCGTGCAGTGAGAGTTTTACCCCGGCGTCGGCGGTCACCGATCTGCGCGTGATCGGCGCTCGGATCGACGTTCTGGGGGCGCCTGGGCGCGCCAACCCGAGCCCGGAGGACGAGGTTCAGGCCTCCATTCAGGTCATCGATCGAGGGGCGCTGCCGTCGTTGACCTGGGCATTCGTCGCCTGTGTCCCCACGGCGACGAGGATTGGCGTGCCGATCTGCGGGACGTTGATCGATGGCTGTGACGGCTGCTTCGGGCCGCAGCCCAGCGACCCGTTCGCCTTGCCGGTCATTGGGTTTCAGGTGCCTTCTGAAGAAGAGCTCGACGCCGTCGAGGCCAGGGAGGTGCTTCTCCAAGGGGTGGTTTGCGGCGTGGGTGTGCCTTCGGCCGACGCGATTCCTCGCTTCCTCTCTGGCGAGACCGACGACCTCGAACCCTGTGAGCCGGACCCGAACGCCACGCCACCGCCAGAGGCACCCGCACCCGAACCAGAAGGTCGGTTCGTGACGGTTCAGATTCCGATCGAGCGGGACGCCGAGGACCCCAACCTCAACCCCGAAATACAGAACATCTTTTTAAATGGGAGCCCGTGGCCGCCGCCGTACGCAGAGGGCGTGCCCCGCGAGGCACCGATCACGGGATGCAAGGCGGCGCTCGATGCGCTCGCTGAAGAGGACGACCGCGACAAGCATCCGGTTGCCGGCAGCGCGGCATCGAGCATCAACCTCAGCGTGACCCCCGACAGCCTTCAGTCGTTCACGATCGACGGGGAAGACTTCACCGAGGAGCTCCAGGTTAGTTGGCTTGCGGACGGCGGGGGCTTCGAGGTCGCGTTCTCGTTCATCACCGATCCTGCACGCTCGGTCCTCACCCTGTGGCAGCCCTTCTCCGAGGTCCCCGCGGACGGGCGCCTCGTTCGGCTCAACTTCGTCGTTCGGGACGGCCTCGGGGGCCTCGAACGCCTCGAACGCGGGCTTTGTGTGCTCCCGCCGGCACCGGCCGAATCTCCGCCCTAAGTGTCGGTTTTCTAAAAACTTTTGGCGATCGTTGACACCCGTCGAGCCCCCACCTAGTTTGATGGATCGCGATGGTTGAGCGAATCGGAACGTGTCGCGTCCTCGGGCAAATCGGCAGCGGAGGCATGGCTGTCGTCTACGAAGCGATCCAGGAACCGCTCAATCGGAGGGTCGCGATCAAGGCCCTCAAGCCGTCGATCGCGATCGACAGTCAGTTCGCCGCGCGCTTCGAACGCGAGGCGAATTTCATGGCGTCGCTCCAGCACGAGAACATCCTGCACGTCATCGACTTCCTCAAAGATGGGCGTTCGATGTTCATCATCATGGAGTACGTCGATGGGATCGACCTCTACGACTTGCTCGAGCGTTCGCCCCGCCTCCCCGCCGACATTGCCGCCATCATCACCCTGCAGCTCGCGCGCGGCCTCGACTACGCGCACTTTCGCGGGATCATTCACCGCGACATCAAGCCCGCAAACATCATGGTCTCGATGCAGGGCGACGTGAAGGTCATGGACTTCGGCATTGCGCGCCACGAGCGTTTCGGCGACCTCACTGAAACGGGAACCGGTCTCGGCACCCCGAGCTACATGAGCCCCGAGCAGATTCTCGGGGACAAGCTCGACTTTCGAAGCGACATCTTTTCGGTGGGCATCGTCCTCTACCAGATGCTCACCGGACGAAAGCCATTCGTCGAAGACGAGGCGCGCACGGTCATGCAAAAGATCCGGCTCGACCGCTACGAGGCCACCAAGAGGCTCGGCGTCGAAGTGCCGCGCAAGCTCGAGCGCATCATGGCGCGCTGCCTTCAAAAAATGCCTGCCAACCGCTACCCGACCACGCAGGCCCTCATCGACGACCTCACCGAGTTTCTCGCGCCCCGTGTGCAGATGAGCCACAACGCGCGCCTGGTCATGTTCCTGCACGAAATCGGCGTGATGACCGGCGACCAAACCGACGAAGTGCTTTCGGCCGTGGCACCGCGCGCGCTTCGAAGCGGACGGCGCAACGGCAATTTCCTCAAAAGCATTGCGAAGTGGCAGGCGGCTGCGCTGGCCGTGCTCGTCGTTTCAGGGCTCACGGTGCAGGCGGCAAGCGGCCGCTGGTCGGGCCCAAAGCTTGGTCAGGCGCCGCTGACCTTGAACCCCGCCGAGTCTGGACTTCTGACCGTCAGCGCTGACCCTTGGGCGCACGTGCAGGTCGATGGGCAGCATGTGCTGACGACCCCCGCGGCGCGGGCGATTCTTCTGGAGCCCGGCCGGCACTATGTGAAGTACCTCAATCCCTATTTTGCGCCCGTCGAGCATGAGGTCGTCATCGAGACGGGCGAAACGGTGCACGACCGGGCGACGCTCACCGAGCCCATCGCCGTCGCCGAAGAGCCGCAGGCGACGCCATGAGGCCAAGGATCGGCTCCGCGCTGCTCGTCTTCGGGTTCAGCGCGCTTGCCGCGGTTGCGGGAGCGCAGCCGGTGTACACGCACGCCGTGCAAGATGGCGACACGCTCGCGTCGATTGCGCAGCGCTACTACGCCGACCCGACGCGCGAATCGGTCTTGCGCGAGGCGAATCGAATGAAGGGGTCTGCGGGAAGCGGCCTGGTGGCGGGGAGCTGGATCTTCATTCCGATGGTGAGCTTTCATCGCGTGAGCAAGGACGAGACCTGGAAGTCGATCGCAACACGGTTCTACGGGCTGGCTTCGCGGTCGGCGGCCTTGATCGAAGCCAACAACGGCAACAGGCGCGTCGAGCCCGATGAAGGCACGGAGCTTTTGGTTCCCTACCCGCTGCGTCACGTGGTGGCGCCCGGTGAGACCCTCGCCAAAATCGCGAAGAACTACATGCCGGACAGCCCGCTCTCGGTGAAGCGGCTGCGCGCGTTCAACGCCGGCGCGCGAATCGAGCGAGGCCAGGTGGTGCTCGTTCCCCTGTTCGACCTCCGGCTGGCGGGCGAAGGACAAACCGAAGCGTCGGCCGCGTTCATCCTGGCAGCGGGAGGCGGGGCTGCGAAAGCGGCGCAGGATGAAGTCGAAAGCGTGCTGCCGAAGCTCATCGAGCAAGTCGAGAAAGCCCAGTTCGCCGAAGCGGTTGCGCTCGGGAACCGGCTGCTCGGGACGCAGAGCCTGAGCTCGACGCAGGTGGTGACGATCGAAAAAGAGCTCGCCGTGGCGTACGTGGCCCTCGAACGAGCGGACCTCGCCGAAGCTTCCTTTCGCGCAGCGCTCGCCCTTCAGCCCAACCTCGAGCTCGACACGGTACGCACTTCGCCCCGTGTCCTCGAGGCTTTCAATCGCGCCAAGCAGCCCGCGAAAGACTAGGCGCGGCTACTTTTTCTTTTTGATTTTCTTGGGCCTGTACTTTGCCGGCCGGTCGTCTGCGCTCGTCGTCTGCCCCGCCGAAGCTGCCCCGGACTCGAGCGCCCAGGGCGGGAGCGCGATGTCGCCGTGTTCTTCGGCGTGCTTCCTCAGATGGACGTACGCGATGAGGCATACGGGAATGAGCGCCAAGGAAATCAGCTGCGACGTCGAAAACCCAAAGGCGAAGCCGCGCTCGGGGTCGTCCCGCAGGTATTCGATGAGGAATCGCCAAAGGCCGTAGAGCGCGGCCACCGTGACGAGAACCTGGCCTCGAAATTTGCGGTGTGTGAGCAACCAGGTGGCGAAGATGAACAGGCACAGGCCGGCGAGCGATTCGTAGATCTGCGTCGGATGGACCGCGAGCGAGCTCAGGCGGTCGACCATGAGATCGGGATACTCCTGAAGGTGATGTTGATACGCGGGCGAGCCGTTGATCGTTTGGTCGCACGCGAAGGCCGGGTACGCGTCTGTGTCCCATTTCGGAAACGTGCCTGCGGACTGAAGCCAGCCCGGTGCCCTCTCTCGGAGGGGGCGGCCGTAGTCACAGCCGTAGAGGTAGCAGCCGACGCGTGTCAGCATGAGGCCCGAGGCGAGCGTGGGAACGGCGATGTCCGCGAAAGGGAGCAGGGGAATCTTCTTCAGTCGCCAGAAGGCGAGCGCCGTGACGAAGCCGCCGAGAAAGCCGCCGTATGCCACCAGGCCGCCGGAGCGAAGGTCGAACCAGGACCCAAAGCTATCGTAGGAGTCCAAGTTGGTGAGGATGTAGAGCAGGCGAGCGCCGACGATGGCGCCGACGGCCGTCCATGTGAAGCAGCTGGCGAGAAGCTCGCGGTTGTAGCCCTCGACCTTCTTGCCCATGTACATGATGTAGTACCAGGCAAAGAGCAGGCTGCTTCCCAACATCACGCCGTACGAGTAGATCGGGATAGCGCCCCAGGGCGTCGGGATGCTGAACAAGACTGGATGCATTGGGCGGCAATCTCGCCGGGTTCGCCCCGGGGGTCAAGTGGCTTTGGTTGGTCGATGAGCGAGCTACGTGTGCGGGAACAGGATGGTGCGGTTGTTTTCGAGGTGCGCGTCACGCCGCGTGCGAGTCGCAGTCGCGTCATCGGGGTGCAAGAGGGCGCACTCAAAGTTGCGCTCACCGCGGCACCGGTCGATGGCGCAGCAAACGAAGCGCTTCGGAAGTTGCTTGCCAAGACGCTCGGCGTCTCCAAATCAGACGTCGAAATCGTGCGAGGCGACCGTGCGCGAATCAAGGTGCTGCGCGTGAAAGGAATCCGTGCGGCCGACGTTTGTTTCGACCTGGGCTAGTTGACGATCACGCGGCGAAGGATCCACTGATCGTTGTCGCGCAGGAGGTCGAAGACCGTGTTCGCCAAGCCCGCGTCGGTTCGAAGCCGAAGCGCGATCCGAGCGCGCTCGCCGTCGAGCGAAATGCTTTCCTGAATCAGGTGAAGCCTCGAGCCTTCGAGGGAGGCGAGCGCTTTGCGCGCATCCGGCTTGAGCGCCGCCGCGTTGCGGTTGCTGTAGCGCCGCCTGTGCCCGTCGTGCACGAGCTCCACGGTGACCTTCGAAGGGTCCGCGTAGCGGAGCGCGTTGTCGATGCGTGATTCGGACACCTGCCCCGTCACCGAATCGATGAACTCATCCATTCGCTCGCGGTCGGTGACCACGATGGCGTCAGTAACCAGCGCAGCCCCGACCACGATCGAGAGGATGACAAGGAGATAGATACCCGTTCGTCTCATGACGCTGTGAAGCTATGCAGGCCTCGTGCCAGGCTCTGCGGCGCCCGTTTACCCTTTGATTTCGTGTAAAAAGCGACCGTTTCTCCCACGGTTGACTGTCATTGTGGCAGGCAGGCCGAAGCGGGCTCGGACACATTGGCAGCGAGCGCCGCCTGACGAACGGAGCGGGCGCGGCGCTCCAAAAAGGCGGTGAGGCCGACCAAGGCCGAGCCGAAGGCCGCCAGTGCCAGCCAGCCGCTCGGCTGGAACACCTCGATGGCGTGAACGACTTCGAGGATGAAGCCAAAGCCGGCGAGCCCGATGCCCGCGTAGAGCGAAGGGCGACGGCCTGTGACGAAACCGTAGCTGGAGACGCCGAGGCCGATCGCGATGGCTTGGAGGGCCGCCCAGGGCCGCGGATCGATCAGCAAGGTAGTCACCGCGGTCGTCGCGTTCAGCGTCACCGCTGCTCCAACGAAGAACGCTTTGCTCCGAGAGCTCGACCAGGCGAACGCAAGCAGCGGGATCGAGGAAATCAAACCATAGGCTAGCCAAACGCTCGAGGCGGAGAGGGTTGGCCACCAGGGGCCCGTCGCGTCGACGAACGTAGCGACCGAGAGCAGGGTCGGCACGATGGCGAATCGTTCGATCACGGCCTCCCCACTCTTCTTTCCGAGCGTAAAAAGGGCCAAGGCGCCGGTACCGAGAATAGCTCCCCAGAACGCGCTCGATACGTCATAGAAGAGGAGCTGGCGCGAGGCGATGACCACGGCCGGCGCCACGAGGGAGGCGACCGCAAGCCGTGACTCCAAGGTCTGTGGCTTGATGCGGGCCGCACAGAATGCGGTGAGTCCGAGGATCGGAACGACGGTCAGGGTTGCTGCGAGCGAGCTCCGATCGGGGACGAGCAAGAGCGCGTGACCTGCGACGCTGGCTGCGGTCAGCAGGCGCGCGTTCGGACGCGAGAGCACGCGAAAGGCCGCCCAAATCAAGGGAATCAGAGCCAGCGCGGCTCCTGCGACGAGCAGAATCGCCGCCAAGCGGTTCGGCGCGACCCACTGTGCCACCGGCCCGAGGCTCGTGGTGGCCGTCCCAAACTGCGACAAAACGAACCCGCCAAGCACGCCGGCGTGAACCGGGATGATCGCGAGCAGGGTGAGCATCAGGACGCGCGCGCTCCGGCCCTCCTGCATACGAATGCCGCAGACATAGGCCAGGGCCGGCAGCAGCGCGGTCATTCCGAGCAGCGTGAGGTAGCGGCGCACGTCGCCGTCCTGATCCCAGCTCTGGACGAGGAACGTGCCCGCGGCAGCCACGATCATGGCGGCGCCGCACAAGCGCAGTGCTTGAAAGGTTTGTTGAAGTCGCGTTTCCATTTTGCCTCCTAGGATTCCTCGCTGCGCAGCGCTTCGAGCTCGAGCCGAAGGTCTGCGGTTTCGTCGACGGCTTCGTGCTCGGCTTCGAACGCGTCGAACGGTTCGGCGCACTCGGATGCGATTTCGATCTCGCCGACGCGCGTCTCCCATCGATCAAAGACTTCTTCGAGGTCACCGATCGGTCCCGTCGTGCTCGCCATTCCGTGGGCGGCCTCTGCGCGCGACTGGCGCGTGCGCATCAAGTTCTTGCGTTCGGTGAGCTCGCACAAACGCGCGTTCAACATTCGGATGCCTTCGCTGAGCTCTTTGTGCGATCGCTCGTGCTCGGCCAGACGCTGGCGCAGCTGCAGCAGCCGTCGCTCCGACGCTTTGAGGCGGCGCATGCACTCGAGGGCAACCGCTTCCTCCTCGGCAGACTTCGCCCGCCGGCGCCAAACTTCGACCGCCCGCTCTTCCTGGGCGAGCCGGTCTCTCAGCGATTGCTGATCGCGCTCGACTCGCTTGAGCTGAACGCGTGCGCGTGCCGTCGATTGCCGAACCCGGCCGATCGCCGCGCTGACCGCCGCTTCGTGGTTTTCGACCTGAGCCAGCACCCCGTCGACCCAGCTCGTCACGCTCATGGTCCATCGCTTCATTCGATTCATGGAAACCTCCTATGCCCGGTAGAGCAGGGAGCATGCCAGGCCAGATGGGTCTGAAATTATTGATGAAATTAGCGAAAGGTTCCCGGGTGAGTACATGAAATGCACAGCCGGTGTACACTATGCGTACATGCTGGACTCACAGACCTCCGCCCGGCTCGATGCCATTGGGAAGCTTGGATTCACCAATCCCTTCGGGCCCGAGCGGCCCAGGCTCGAGGCGATCATCGTCGGTGAGCAGATGGCGCGCTCTTCGCCCTGGAGTCGATCCCTGGACTGGCCGCTCGAAGACCCGGCGCTCCCCGCCATCAAGGAAGAAGCCGAACGGCAGATGGCGGCCGCGCAGACGGGCTTCGAGCGCGGCGCCTCCTACAGCGAGCAGGACCGCGAGCTCATCCGCGGCGCGGCGCTGTACGTGCTCTACTATCGCCACGACGCGGCGCTCTATGAGTCGATCATCGCGAAATCCGCCGCAGAGACGGTCGATTTCTACGACGCGTTTCAACACGACTTTCGCGACCTGTTTCGGCACCTGGGTCCGCCCCGATGGGCAAGCGACCCTGCGGACCTGTTCGCGCTCTTCTTTCAAACGCGGCGCGCCTTCCATTTCGTCTTTCATCAAATCCTCGGCAACTCGATCGCCGCGGCGAAGCTGCGGGCGAGCGTCTGGGAGTCGCTGTTCACGCACGACCCCTGGCGGTACCTGCGCCATCTCCAGGGTCGGATGCACGAAGCGAGCACTTTGATTTTGGGCCCCTCGGGAACGGGCAAGGAGCTCGTCGCGAGCGCGATCGGTCTCTCCTCCTACATTCCATTCGACGGAGCCCGTCGTCGCTTTGCGCGCGATTTTCGGACTGCATTTCATCCGGTGAACCTGGCGGCGATGTCCAACACGCTGATCGAATCGGAGCTGTTCGGGCACAAAAAGGGCGCATTCACCGGCGCCATTGCCGACCGGATGGGCCATCTGGAAGGCCGGACGGCGAGCGAGACCATCTTCATGGACGAGATCGGCGAGCTCGACCCGGAAGTGCAGGTGAAACTTCTGCGCGTGCTCCAGTCGCGGACGTTTCACCGCCTGGGAGACAGCGAGCCGCGAAGCTTTGCAGGCAAAGTCGTCGCGGCGACCAACCGCGACCTCGCGCGCGAAATGCAAACCGGGCGTTTTCGCGAGGACCTTTACTATCGCCTCTGCTCGGACGTCATTCGAACCCCGTCGCTGAAAGAGCAACTCGCGGGCAACCGAGATGAGCTGGCGCATCTAGTCGGGGTGTTGATTCAACGGAGCCTTGGCGCGGCGGATGGAGCGAGCTTCGACGAGGTCATGTCGGGAATCGACCGTGGCGTCGGCTTTGATTACCCGTGGCCCGGCAACATGCGAGAGCTCGAGCAGTGCGTCCGCAACCTCTTGATCCACGGTCGCTACCTTCCGGCGACGGCTGCGCCGGCAAGCGGCGCCCTCGACGGGCTCCTCGGGCAAATGCAAAACGCAAACGCCACCCTCGACCAGGTCATCTCCACCTACAGCACCTGGGTCTACCAACGAGAAGGCAACTACACCCGCGCGGGCCAAATCCTCGGCGTCGACCGCCGCACCGTGGCCAAACACATAGGGGACACTCTCCACCCCCCTAAGCATTCGAAATAACGAGCTTTCTCCGGCAAAGATCGCAGCGACACTTGCCGGCGCGGCCTCCGTGAGGCGTGAGGAGCAGAGTTATAGGCCGTTGCGATCTTTCTCCCAAAAACTGTCCCATATCGGGTATTTAGAACCCCGGAGAGTGTCCCCTTCTGTTGCGACGGTGCGGTTGTTTACGCCTGCGGGTTGGGTGATCGGTACCTTGCATGTTCCGGCCGGGATGGGGCTGTTGCCCTTCTTGAACGGCGACGAGGCGTTTTTCAGGATGACGAACGTCAGCATGCCGGCGCAGCCCGAGACGATTCCGTTTCTGGCGTTGCAGCGTAAGGCGGTCTTCATCGTCGTGCCGGGTGAAGGTGCCGTGCTCGGTCTCGAACAAGACGATCGCCGCACGCGACACGAAGTGGCCTGTTTGTTTGACGGCGGCCTGGTCATGGGAACCTTGTCGTTGCCCAGGGGCGTGCGCGTCTCGGACGAGCTCATGGAGTCCGAGGAGTTTTTCGCGATTGAAGACTGTACCGTGGGCATCGATGCATCGCCCGACCCGGTCATGGAGGCCGAGAAGCTGGTGTTCGTCCACGCAGCGGAAATCTTCGGAGTGGCGGAGCTCGACGGCGAATGATCGCGCGAAACGCAACCGGCGCGGTCAGTCGCTCAGGGCCGAACGCATGACGTCGAGAGGCGGCTCGAAGCCGGTCCACATCTCGAAGGCGATCGCGCCCTGATGCAGAAGCATCCCAAGGCCGTCGATCGTCAGTAGACCGCGCGCATTCGCGAGTGCGAGCAGCGTCGTTTCGAGCGGCTTGTAGACCATGTCGAGCACCGCGGCGCCGTCGGGAAGGGCTTCGAGAGGAAGGGAATCTGCGAACGCCTGGGCGCCCGGGTTCGACGCGAGGGTCGCGCTCGTCGCCTGAACGAGCAGGCTGGCGCCACCAAAATGTCGCTTGGCTTCATCGAGAGGTGCCGCTTCCAATCCACAGCCGACCGCGTCTGCCAAGGCTCGACGCAGCGCTTCGCTTTGCTTGGGCCTCCGCGAGAGCACGCGGATCTCTTTCGCGCCCGCCTCGGCAAGGCCCACGACCGCAGCGCGTGCCGCGCCTCCCGCGCCGAGCACGACCACGTGAGCCCCGCTGAGCTGCACGCCAGCGTCCTCGAGCGAACGCACCAAGCCTGGCGCGTCGGTGTTGTCGCCGAGGTACTGGCCGCCGCGCCGCACGACGGTGTTGACCGCGCCGATCGCACGCGCAGCGGGCGTCACTTCGTCGACCAGCGCCATAATCGCCACTTTGTGCGGCACCGTGAGGTTGTAGCCGTCGATGCCCGCGGCGTGCTTGGCACCAACCGCCGCGGCCAAACCCTCCGGCGGGACCTCGAAGCGCTCGTAGCGAAGCGCGATCCCGAGCGCCTGAGCGGCGGACTCGTGCATCTGCGGGGACTTCGAATGGGCAACCGGCCAGCCGAAAATCCCGAGGTGGATCGGACTAGTCATGGCTTTCGACCTTTGCGCCAAACTCACCATCGGATACTCGGACGCGGAGCCGCTCGCCTTGCTTCACCTCGGATGCGCTCCGAACCGCGCGACCCGTCGATTCGTGAAGCGCAATCGCATACCCGCGCTCGAGCACGCGCAGCGGTGAAAGCGCGTCCAACTGCGCACAAAGCTCTGCATGTGTCGCGCGCGCCTCGCGCACCATCGGCCGCCCGCGACCCTTCAGTTGAAATTCGAGGGACTTCAGGCGGTCGCGGCGTTGCCGGACCGGCAGGCGGCCCGCATCCCTGAGCTTGGCGGTCAGCGAAGCGAGCTCGCGTTGATCGCGCCGGAGCACCGAGCGCGGATCCAAACGCATCAGCCGACGATGGAGCTCGGCGAGCCGCTCCTGCTTTTCACGCAGATCGGATCGCTGCATCTGCTGCAGCTGTTCGTGCAGGTCCCGGAGCTGTCGACGAACCGGGCTGATGACTTTGCGGGCGCCGTAGAGCGGGCGCAGCTGCCGTTCGAGCCGAAGACGAAGGGCGCCGATCCGGTTGTCCAGAGCCTGGTTCAATCGCCGCTCCCACGATCGCAGGTCGCGGAGCAACGCTTCGCGCTCGGGCACGACGATCTCGGCAGCGTTGGAGGGCGTGGCCGCTCGCACGTCGGCAACCAGGTCGGCGATCGTGGTGTCGACTTCGTGGCCGACTCCGCTCACAACGGGCACGCGGCATGCTGCGATGGCGCGCGCTACGCCTTCGTCATTGAACGCCCAGAGGTCCTCTGCCGAACCGCCGCCGCGCGTGACGATGACCACATCCAAGTCGTCGACCCGCTGAATCAGCTCGAGCGCCGATACGATACTCGCCGGTGCGTCCTCGCCCTGCACGCGGCAATCGGCGACGAGGATCTGGACGGGGCAACGCTCGGAAGCGACGCGAATGATGTCCCGCAAGGCCGCGCCCGTTCGGCTCGTGACGACGCCAACCCGCCTTGGCAGGGCCGGCAGGGGCCGCTTCCGCTCTGGGTCGAGCAGGCCCTCGGCTTCGAGCTTCGCATGGAGCCTCCGGAACTGGGCCGCGAGGTCGCCCTCGCCCGCGAGCTGCGCCGAGCGCGCGATGAGCTGAAACTGACCGCGCGCCGTGTAGAGCGAAAGTGTCCCGCGAAACCGAACGCGGGCCCCGTTTTCGAGGGGCGCTTTTGTCCGGCGAACGTCGGATTGAAACATCACTCCCCGCAGCTGAGCCGGGTCTTCCTCATCGTTTAGCGTGAAATAGACGTGACCCTTGGCACGCCGCACGTCGGACAGCTCGCCCTCGATGAGCACCTTGCCCCAGTTGTCCTCGAGCGTGAGGCGAACCGCGCGGTTGACTTCGCTGACGCGGAAGACACGTTCATCGCCATCATGGCCCTGGCTCTGAAGACGCTCGAAAAGCGGCATCTCCGACATGCGCTGAACCTAGCCGCAATCCAAGCTATCACAAAGGGGACAGTCCCCTTTTTATCGAAGTGAGAGCGATGCGCGCGGTTGTCGTTGGGGTGGGGTCGAATCTCGGTGCACGGGAGGCCGCGATCCACGCGGCGCGAGATCTGCTTCACGCGCGCGACGGGATCGAGGTGAGCGCCGTCTCGCCGATCTACGAAACCGAACCCCTGGGACCGCCTCAGCCCCGCTATCTCAACGCTGCGTTCCGTCTCCAAACGGAGCGCTCGCCGGCCGAGCTTTTGTCGGTGCTGCTGCGGACCGAACGTCGTCTCGGCCGCCGCCGCCACGCCGACCAACGCTGGGGTCCTCGGAGCATCGATCTCGACCTGCTTTGGGACCAGCGCGGCCCACACGAGTCGCCCGGTCTCTGCGTCCCGCATCGCGAGCTCCGAGCACGTGACTTCGCGCTTGCGCCGCTGCTCGATGTCGCTCCGGAGCTCGTCGAGGCGTTCGGCGAATCGTTCGAGCGACTCGGCGGCGCACCGCCTCGATGGGCTCGCGATGCGCGCGTCGTCGTAGAAACGTCTCCGCGAGGCTTCGACGTCGACGTCGAAGCGGACTCCCTCGTCGACGCCTGCGCCCTGAGCGTTGGGCACGCGGTCTGTGCAGGGCGCCCCTGGTCCAGCCTCCACATGAGCATCGACCCCGGCGTGGAACCATTCGCGAGCGCAGTCCGTGAGGTTCTGAGGAAAGGTTTTTCGATCCACCGGGCGACGGTCAGCCACTGCGCGAAATCACAGTGGGCCCTCGAATTTCACGGCGCTTGCATGGGAAATCCGAGGCCGACCGATGTGCGCTTTCGGACTACCCGGGGGAGTCATCGCCAGCTTCGCCTCCAGCTGGCCGCTCTCTATTAACCCCGCCTGGCGTCGTTTTCTCACCGAATCGTTTGTTGCTTCACGAAACGCTAGCTACTCTTAATTGGGGGCTTGAGACACAAGAACATGGCAGACGCACGCAAGGACAAGCGCACGCTGCTTTCGTTGAAGATCCGCTATAAGAGCGCCACGCTCGAGGATTTCATCGAACGCTACAGCTGCGACATTTCGCGAGGGGGCGTATTCATCAAGGCCAAAAAGCCGTTGGCCGTGGGTACGCTTCTCAAGTTCGAGTTCATGCTCCAGGACGAGTCGACCCTCATCCATGGGGTGGGTCGCGTCGTGTGGAGGCGCGAAGAAGCCGACGCGAGCCATGAGGACCCTGCGGGCATGGGGATCAAGTTCATCAAGATGGACGCGGCTTCCCGCGCAGTCGTAGAGAAGATCGCAGACGACCGGGTGCGCCCGGGTGTTTTCGATCAGGGCAAAGAAGGCGGCGGCCCGCTTCAGGTTTCGGAGTCCGACCTGCCTACGAGCGAGGATCAAACCAAGGTTCGGCACGTCAGCGAATTTCTCGCGTCCGCGCTCGAAAAGGGTGGCGCCGGTGAAGCCGCACGACGTGAAGCGCAGGCCGGAGCGGCGCGCGCACGTCATCGCGGCGACCACAGAAGCAATGCGGCGGCCTATGGCGCGTTCGCGGCGCAGGAAACCCCTGCTTCGGAGCATAGGCAATCGGCGTCCGAGGCACAGGCTCGCGGTGCGATGTCGGCGTTCGGAGGCTCTGGCGGCAGCTCCGCGGCGCGTATCAGCAGCGCCGCGGCACCGGCATTCGACGAGATCGACCCGGAAGACGACTTCCTCGAAGACGAGGCGACCAAGGTCCACGAGTACCCGACCGAGAGCTATCGACCCGAAGCTGCCGCCACGGTGATCGCCAAGGACGCCGCCGCGCTTCTCGATGCCCATCGCGAACCGACGCGGGTGGCGCGTGCCGATGAGTCGACCGGCGAAACGTTAGGCGGTGGAGTTCAAGACCTTTTCGGCACCGGGGACGTCGACTCGTTCGGCCCTGCACCTGGCGAAGTCATCGACGCAGATTTCTTCGATTCCGAGCATCACCAAATGGGTCGACCCGTCCCAGACTCACCTGGGATTCCATCCGAGGCCTTCAAGGTTCCCCAGGCGCCCGAGCCGGTTTGGACGACGAGACCAACGCCCGAAAAGCCCGCTCGCCCCGGCTTGGTCTATCTGTTCATTGCGGTGCTGATCCTTGCCGGTGGCGCGGTCGCGGCATGGCAGTTCGGCCTGCTCGATGAGCTCATCGATTCGCTCGCGCTCGGCAGCAGCGAATCCGCCGAGCCGAGTCGCGCTGCGGTGCCACTCGCTGATCCGAAGGCGCCCGAGCCCAAAGAGGCCGCCGTGGACGCGACGGCTGCCGGGGACGGGTCCGAAAGCCAAGCTCCCGCCGCGCAGGAGGAAGGCCAAGACAACGCCGTAGCGGTGGCCGAACCTGCGGCCGCCATCGCGGCGCCTGCCAAGGACGTCGATGCAGGTGTCATCAAGTTCGAAGTCACCTCGCAGCCCGTTGGCGCGTTCGTGACCGTCAACGGCAAACGCAAGGGACGGACACCAATCGTCGTCGAGCACGAGGTAGGGACGAAGCTTTCGATCTACGCGAAGGTCCGCGGCTACCTGGGTCAGAGGCAGCAAATCGAAGTCGCAGCCGGCCAAGAGCCGCTGACGATCCAGCTCGTACCGCTGCCCTACGTGCTCGAGGTCGTCACCGATCCACCGGGTGCCATGGCGAGTGCGGTCGGAGGCGGAGTAGTCGTCACGCCGGGCGAGATGCAGTTCAAATCGATGCCGAAGTCTCGGAGGGTCGTGTTCTCCATGAACGGCTACGAGACCTCGAGCAAATTCGTGAGGCGTGCTTCGTTCACCGAAGAGACGCGCCGCATGTTCGCCACCGTGAGCGTGACCCTTCAAAAAGAAGGGGCCGCATCGAGCTTGAAAGCCGGAGCGACCGCGCCGAGCGAACAGAACGCGGAGCCGACGGCCGTGCCTAGCGAAGAGACGGCCGAAGCAACCGCTGCGCCCGAGCCAAGCGAGGCGAAAGCCGAAGCGAAGGCGCCCGCCGAGCCGGAACCCGTCGACGAGGCTCCCGCGCCTAGCGAAACAGAGCCCGTCGACGCCCCTTAGGCCTTCGGTAGAGTAGGCGAATCCAGAGCAGGCCGGCTAGAAAGCCGCCGATGTGCGCAAACCAGGCGACACCGCCGCCTTCGGCAAGCATGTCGAGGGACAGGTAGCCCAGCACGAGCTGCAGCACGAACCAGAGCACGATGAAAATCGCAGCGGGCACTTCCATGAAGTAAAAGAAGATGAAGATCGGGATTAGCGTGACGACGCGCGCATGCGGGAAGAGCGTCAGGTAGCCCGCTAGGACGCCGGAGATCGCGCCCGAAGCCCCGATCATGGGAACCATGCTGTTCGGGTCGACGAGAACGTGTCCCAGGGCAGCGCCGAACCCGCACAGAACGTAGAACAAGAAATAGCGGGCGCGCCCGAGCACGTCTTCCACGTTGTCGCCGAAGACGTGCAGAAAAAGCATGTTGCTCGCGAGGTGCAGGAGCCCGCCGTGCAGGAACATGCTCGTG
Source organism: uncultured delta proteobacterium (assembly GCA_963712235.1). Lineage (GTDB taxonomy): Bacteria > Myxococcota_A > Polyangia > Polyangiales > Houyiibacteriaceae > SG8-38. The sequence continues at coordinate 310,728 of CAVQHC010000006.1, read as the reverse complement.
TACGGCGTCACCCAGCTTCCGAGTGCGCCGCCGTCCACGCGCGAAGCGGCCCAATTGCCGTTGACGATGACGTCAGGAATGACGCCGAAGCGCATGATGACGGTTTCGGCCGCGCCCTTCTCTAGGCTCAAGCTCCCCATGAAGACCAGCATGTTCGCGCCGATGATGGCCCAGGTGACGATAGGCGTTCGGCGCGTGTGGTTGATGTCTCGGATGGGGATGACCATCGGCGTGTCTATAGCGCGTCCGCAAGGCAGCCGCAGTGTGCCGTGCTAGAGCGAGCACATGGATGCGGGCCATCTGCTTGGACCGAATGGACCGCTGGCCCGCGGCATTCCGAGCTACGAGCATCGCCCGGGGCAGATTCGAATGGCGCGCGCCGTGCAGGACGTGCTGCACCACGATGGGGTGCTGCTGATCGAGGCGGGGACCGGCACGGGAAAAACCTGGGCCTATTTGATCCCCGCGGCGCTCAGCGGGCGTCGCGTGCTGGTGTCCACCGGCACGCGCGCGCTGCAGGACCAGATCATGGAAAAGGACCTGCCGGCCCTGAGAAGCCACCTCGGCATCGACATCGACGCAGCCTGTGTGAAGGGCCTGAGCAACTACCTCTGCCGCCGCCGGTTTCAGGAGCTTTCGAGCAGCGCCGACGCCACGCAGCCCCGCTTCGCCCGCTCGCTGCCCGCGCTTCGCAACTGGATCGAGAGCACCAAGTCCGGGGATCGCGCCGACCTGGCGTCGATTGCAGAGGAAGACCCCGTCTGGTCGCGCGTGGTGAGCGGGTCCGACACGCGCATCGGAGCTCGATGCGACTTCTACGAGGACTGCTTCGTGACCCGGGTCCGCCGGCGCGCGGAGAAAGCTCAGCTCGTGATCGTCAACCATCATCTGTTCTTCGCCGACCTGGCGCTTCGCGACACCGGGTTTGCTTCGGTCTTGCCCGACTACGACGCGGTCATCTTCGATGAGGCGCATCAGATCGAGGACACCGCCACGCTCTTTTTCGGCTCGCGCCTCTCGACCGCTATGCTCGACAAGCTGGTCCGTGACGCCCGGGCGGCCTTGCGCAGCGAGCGAGGGCAGAAGAACCAGGCGACCCGGCTGCTCGATGCGGTGCTTCAGCAGTCTTCGAATTTCTTCAGCGCCCTACCCGGCGCGGCCAACGGCGGCCGAGCTCCGTTGCCCCCCGACGCGATTCCGGAAGGCGAACTTTTCGCCCTGGACAACGCGCTCGCAGAGCTCGCCGCCTCCTGCCGGAACCTTCGGCCTCCGCGGGAGAATGCCCTGCAAATCGCAAGGCGAACGGACCAGCTTCGGGATGCTCTCGGTTCGCTCGACGCCCCTGGCCAGGTGAGCTGGGCGCAGGCGAGCGGACGCAGCCCCGCCGTAGGCTCTAGCCCCATCGACGTCGGCCCGCTCTTACGGGAGCGGCTGCACGAACGCGTCCCCTGCGTGGTGTTCACGAGTGCGACGTTGACCACCGGTGGCGACTTCCGATTCGTCAAGCGCCGGCTCGGCATCGATCGCGAGGTAAGCGAAGAGCTCGTCGAGTCGCCTTTTCGATACGAGGAGCAAGCGGCGCTCTACGCGCCCGCTCACCTCCCCGACCCGCGCGCCTCGGACTTCCCGGACGCGGCCGTCAAAGAGATCCTGGCGCTCATCCGAATGTCGGAAGGGGGCGCGTTCGTCCTTTCGACCTCGCTGCGCATGATGCGAATCCTCGCCAAACGCGTGGGAGAACAACTGGACTACGAGTGGTTTGTCCAAGGTGACGCCCCGAAACAAACCTTGCTCGATCGATTTCGCGACCAGGGCAACGCCGTATTGTTTGCGACCGCAAGCTTCTGGGAGGGAGTCGACGTCCCAGGTTCGGCTCTGCGGCTGGTCATCATCGACAAGCTCCCCTTCGACGTTCCAAGCGATCCGGTGATCGCCGCGCGCTGCGAGCGCCTCGACGAGGCCGGCGAATCGTCGTTCATGCGCTATCTGGTGCCGGCGGCCGCGCTTTCCTTGAAACAGGGCTTTGGACGCCTGATCCGAACTCGCCAAGATCGCGGCGTCGTCGCCATTCTCGATTCGAGAATTCGCCGAAAAGGCTATGGGAAAGTTTTTCTTCGAAGCCTGCCGCCGGCCCGTGTCTGCGACGATCTCGAGGAGGTTCGGAAGCTCTTGATCTCCGCGAGCCAACCCCCCAACATGTCCTCGGTATCCGCGTCTTGAAGGAGACCCCTTGACTCAAGCAGTCGCACAGAAGCAAGGCTCCGCCGCCATCCCGGAAGCCAAGCATCGCATCGAACCCACATCGCAGTCCAAGCTCGACGAGGCGCTTGCGATCCTCGAGGATCACAAGAACGAATGGGCGGCGCTCGACATCGACGAACGCATCGAGCTGCTCGAGCATGTGCGCGAACGGGCGGTCGAAGTTGCGGAGCGCTGGGTCACTGCATCGGTGGAAGCGAAAGGCATGACCTTCGGCGGCGCCGAAGAGGGCGAGGAGTGGCTGGTCGGCCCTGCCGCCGTCGTCAAGAACCTCACCCTCCTGATTGCGTCGCTCCGTGACATTCAGGACCACGGCCTGCCGCAGCTCCCGAGGTCAGCGTTCGCGCGGCCCGACGGGCAAGTGGTCGCTCCGGTGTTCCCCGCCGATGGTTTCGATGGGCTGCTCTTTCAAGGCTTCACCGGCGAAGTCTGGATGGAGCCCGGAGTCCGCCTCGAGGACCTGAGCGAGAATCAAGCCTCGTTTTATCGGCACAAGTCGCTGAAAGGGAAGCTGGCCCTGGTGCTCGGCGCAGGCAACGTCTCGTCGATCGCCCCGATGGACGCGCTCTACAAGCTCTACGTCGAGGGCCAGGTCGTCCTCTTGAAGATGAATCCGGTGAACGAGTACCTCGGCCCGCTGTTCGACGAGATGTTCGAGCCGCTGCGTGAACGGGGCTTTTTTCGGATCGTGTACGGGGGCGCGGCCGAGGGCGACTACCTCTGCATGCACCAGCTAGTCGACGACATTCACGTCACCGGTTCGGACAAGACCCATGACGCGATTGTTTTTGGCGTCGGCGAAGAGGGCGCGCGCAGAAAATCCGCCGACGAAGCCCGCAATCCGAAGCGACTCACCTGTGAGCTCGGCAATGTGAGCCCGGTCATCGTCGTCCCCGGCCCCTGGTCGCAAAAAGACTTGGACTTCCACGGCGTGAACATCGCATCGACGGTCGTCAACAACGCAGGCTTCAACTGCTCCGCGACGCGCGTCATCGTGCAGCACCAGCAGTGGGACAAACGCGAGGCCCTGCTCGACGCGCTTCGCAAGGCGTTCAGAAACGCAGCCGACCGAAAGCCGTACTACCCCGGCGCCAAGGAGCGTCAGAAGATGTTCCTAGAGCATCATCCCGATGCCGAGCAGTTTGGCGCGAAAGGCGAGGGCCAGGTTCCCTGGACGCTGATCCACCACCTCGACCCCAACCATACCGAGGACATCTGCTTCAACACCGAGTCCTGGTGCGGGCAGACCAGCGAGGTGGCGCTCTCGGCTTCGTCCATCGTCGAGTACATCGACAAGGCGGTGGAGTTCTGCAACGAGCGCATTTGGGGCACGCTTGCCTGCAGCATCCTCGTCCATCCAAAGTCGCTCAAGGACCCAGCGCTTGCCGAAGCGGTCGAGCGTGCGATTGCCGACCTTCGGTACGGCGCCATTGCGGTCAACCACTGGTCGGGCCTCGTTTTCGGCTTGCCGACGCACACCTGGGGCGCATTCCCCGGGCATGAACGCAAAGACATTCGTTCGGGACAAGGCGTCGTGCACAACACCTTCATGTTCGACCGGCCGCAGAAGTCGGTGATCCGAGGCCCGTTCCGCGTGTTCCCGAGGCCCGCATGGTTCATCGACAACGACCGAGCGCTCGCGCTGGGCCCCAAGCTCACGTATTTCAACGCCGACCCGTCTTTGGCGAGGCTGCCCGGCCTGATCTGGGCCAGTGCGTTCGGCTAGCCGTCGCGACGCGCCAGCAAGGCTTCGTATGTGCGCTCGGGTTGGGCCTCACGTGCCACCTCGAGGCCGGCGGCGTGCCAGCCTGGCTCCTCGAGCTGGCCGAACGCGTTCCTCGCTCCTTCGTGCCCGGCCCGCTGGTCGACGACGTGCTCGAACCCCTCGGCCAGCAAGGCGTGGGCCGCGCGGAGCGAGCGGTTGCCCGACCGACAGCCCAGCACCAGCTTGCTGTCTTTCGGGAACACCGCGGCAACCACCGACATGAAGTCCCCGTTGGGGCGCATGCCCGAAGGCGTCGCGTGCAGCAGCGGGATGTTGTACGCGCCGACCGCATGCCCTTCGTCGAACTCGGGAATCGAGCGAACGTCGAGGTAGACGTAGCCTTCGTCTTCGAGGAGCGCGGCGGCCTCCAGCGGTGAAACCCTTTTGACGGATCATGCCCTGCTTCTAGGGAACATCGACTTCGGAGCAAGTGGGCAGCTCAGCGGCGCGCGCCTTTCAGGAACAGGTTCTCGAGCGACTCCCGCTCCGGAATCATCGCGTCGAGCCTGGCGCCCGCTGCGCTCGCGATTCGGAGGACCTCGTCGACCGCCTTCTGGTCGTCGACCTGCAGCGTGAGATGGCCGGCTCCTCCGTCGACGATGGTGCCTCGCGACGCAAGCGATTCCTTGAGCTTTTGGGAAGCGCTGCTCAGTCGGATCTCGACGCGGCGACCGGCGGACTCCAGCAGGTCGTGAACCTGGCCCTCCGAGGTGATTTTGCCCTGCTGCATGATCACGACGCGGTCGCAGAGGAGCTCGACGTCGCTCAAAATGTGGCTCGTGAACAGGAGCGTTTTTCCGCGCTCGCGCTGTTCGACCAGGAGGTCACGCACCTCTTTGCGGCCGATTGGGTCGAGCCCGCTCATCGGTTCGTCCAGCACCAAGAGCTCCGGGTCGTGCAAGAGTGCTTGCGCAAGGCCGATCCGTTGCATCATGCCCTTTGAGAACTTGCCGATCGGCCGATCCGCAGCGTGCCGGAGCCCTACCTTGTCGATCATCTCTTCGGAGCGCGCGCGGCGCTTCCGCTTCTCGAGGCCGACCAGCCGACCGCAGAGGTCCAGAAACTCGATCGGTTTGAGATACTGATAGACGTAGGGGTTTTCCGGCATGTAGCCCACGCGCATCGCCGCCTCGCGGTCGCCGGACGGAAGACCAAAAATTCGGATCTCGCCTTTTGTCGGAAAAATCAGCCGAAGAATCGACTTGATGGTGGTCGTCTTGCCTGCGCCATTGGGCCCGAGCAGGCCGAAAATTTCTCCGCGCTTTACCGCGAAGCTCGTCCCGCGCACCGCCTCCACCCGCTTGCGGAAAAAGCCGATGTGGAACGTCTTGTAGAGGCCGTTCACCTCGAGCACCAAGTCGTCACTCATCGAGCACTCCCAAAAGGGCATGGACGACTTCCTCGACTTCTGCGTTTCGCATCTGTGGGTAAAGAGGAAGCGCGATGCCGCGCGTGGCGATGTGCTCGGCGATCGGAAGCGATGCGTCGTTCCCGACGAAGCTGCCGAGCTTGTGAATCGCAAAAGAGAGGACGCCGGCTTCGATACCCCGATCGTGAAGCTTCTCGCAGACGGACCTGCGAGCGAAACCTTGCGGAAGAATCGCTCCGAAGGTCTGGTAGTTCGACTCTGCGCCCGCTGGGGTAACCTGAATGTCGAGGGCCCCGTCGAGCGCCTTCGCGTAGAGCGAGGCCAGCTCACGCCTTCTTCCGAGAATCTCATCGAGCCGTTGAAGCTGGGCGAGCCCAAGCGCAGCGGCGATCTCCGTCATGCGCGAATTGCCAGCAGCCACGACGAACTCTCCGCCGAGCTGCCCGTGGTTGCGCAAGGTTCGCAGCTTGTCGGCGATGTCGTCGTCGTCGGTGAGGCACATGCCACCTTCCCCCGTCGTCAAGATTTTTCGCGGATGAAAGCTCAGGCAGGACACGATGCCGAGGCTCCCACAGGGACCGTCCGCAAAGCGGCTCCCCAAAGCGCACGCCGCGTCTTCGATGATTGGCAGGGAACCCAGCGCCGCCCGAATTTCCTGGGCACGTGCCGGGTTCCCGAACTGATCGATGACGATGGCCGCCTTCGTGCTGCCGCTCCGTGCTTCGCGAAGCGCCTCTGCGCGGCTGTTCCACTCGCCCGAATCGATGTCGACGAAACGCACTTTCGCTCCGGCCACCCGAATCGCATGCGCCGGGCTCGGCCAGCTCAGCGCCGGGCACAGGACGTCGTCTCCGGGACCGACTTGAAGGACTTTGAGCGCGAGCTGAAGCGCGGAGGTGCCACTCGACACGGCGACCCCGTGCCGACGGCCGACGAGGGCGGCGATCGCCTGCTCGAAGCGCGCGACCAACGCCCCTTGAACGAGCTGTCCCGACTCCAAAACATCGGCGACGGCGCGGCGTTCGACCTCACCGATCCATGGTTTTGCTAAACGAATCAAGGTCCGAGCATCTTACCAAATCGGTCAGCCAAACGACCAGATTGCGGGGTCCGCTCGCTGGCCGCACCCTGCGGAGCGTGGAACCAGCGCTTCAGCTCGACGCCCTCGAACGAGCTCTGACGCGTCTAGGGATACGCCTCGTCGAAGAGGAGCTCCCCGAGGAGGCCCATCTGGACGGGGGGCTGTGCACGGTACAGGGGCAAATGCTGCTCTACGTGACGCCGCACGCCCCGCCCTGGCGCCGGGCCGAGGTCCTGCTCGATGCCCTCCGTCGCCTGCCTCATCAGGACATCTGGCTTCCTCCAGAGATCCGCCGGCTATTGCCCAGCGATGATTTCTGCGGCAAGTCGCCTGGGCTGTTAGGCTTGAAGGACGAGGAAGCATAGTGGCGGGTCTTGGCTTGATACTTTCAGGGGGTGGTGCGCGAGGAGCGTACGAGGTTGGCGTTCTCCAATACATCTTCAGCGAGTTCCTCGACTCGAACGGAAAAGGACCGAAGGTCGACCTGATCTCCGGGACCAGCGTCGGCGCCGTCAACGGAGCCTTCGTCGCATCGGCGATTGGCGATGTGCCAGCCGCCGTGAAGCAGCTCGTCTCCATTTGGACCGGGCTCGAGCTGCCGCACGTGCTTGGCTTCGGGCTGCGCCAAGCCGCCGGCCTCTATCGCGTGCTTCTCGGCGGCTCCGGCCAGGCGCGCGGCGTCTTCGACCCGGCTCCACTTTCGGCTCTGGTGGGCCGAAACGTTCGCTGGCGTCGGCTCAGGCAGAACATCCGGAGCGGAAAGCTTCGAGCCCTCACGGTGAGCACCACGCACGTCGGCACCGGGCAGCCCGTGATCTTCGTCGATGCCGCCCCGGGCGTTGGAATTCCGGAGAGCCTGGGCCTCCACGCGCTGGTCCGCCGCGCTCGTATCGGCCAGCACCACGTGCTCGCTTCCGCGGCGATTCCGCTCATTTTCCCGCCGGTCGAAATCGGCGACGAGATCCATTGCGACGGCGGCCTTCGCCTCAACACGCCGATGGGGCCTTCGGTGCATCTCGGCATGAACCGTTTGCTCGTCATTGGGCTTTCAACGCCGCACTCGTCCGACCGGCGCGCCGTGAAAGACGGAAAGTACCCGGGCGCCACGTTCATGCTCGGAAAGGTGCTGAACGCTTTCCTTCTCGACCATGTGAACACCGACCTTCTCGAAGTGCAGCGCATCAACGACTTCCTCCGCGATGGTGTGCGGGCCTATGGGCCGGAGTTTGTCGATCGCATCAACGATGCGGCCAAAGCGCGCGGTGCCCTTGCGAAGCGCCGCCTGCTCAGCTCCTTGGTTCTTCGACCCACGGTCGACATCGGACAAGTCGCTTCGGATTACCTCGCGTCCAACCGTGTACGATTCGGGAAAAGCCTCGGGCGCGCATTCATCAGCATGCTCGACGTCGGCGCCGGAGCTGAAGCGGACCTGGCGAGCTACCTGCTTTTCGACGGCGGTTTCGCGCAGACCCTCATCGAAATGGGCCGGCGCGATGCGCACGCCAAAAGAGACGAAATTGAGGCATTTCTCTTCGAGGACCCGGATTCGATCCTCGCCCCGCCGCCGACTGTGGACCCGATGTCACATTCAGCGTCCAAGCCGCCGGAATAGTGCGTGCTTTGGGCGACCAGAGCACTGTGGAAAAAGAGTGGAAGACTGACCCAAAAGTCAGTGATATTGTAATATTTTACCCACACCGTCAGGTGTGATAGGCTCACAAAGTGGCTCAACCAAGCGTCGCGCACATCTCCGAAAACGCGACCCAACTGTCTCAGCGCCTCGTTCAAAACATCGCGCTAGTCGTTCGGGGAAAAGAAGAGGTCATCAAGCTGTCGGTCGTCTCGCTCTTGGCGCGCGGGCACCTGCTCCTCGAAGACGTTCCGGGCGTCGGCAAGACGACCTTGGCGCGCTCCCTGGCGGCCTCGGTCGGTGTGACGTTTCGACGCCTTCAATGCACCTCCGACCTCATGCCGACCGATGTCCTCGGCGGCAACGTGTTCAACCAGTCCAAGAGCACGTTCGAGTTTCGGCCCGGCCCGATTTTCACGCAGGTGCTGCTCGCCGACGAGGTGAACCGAACGACACCCAAGACGCAAAGCGCGCTTCTCGAAGCGATGGATGAGCGGCAGGTGTCGATCGACGGGGAGACGCACAACCTCGAAGAGCCCTTCTTCGTGGTCGCCACGCAGAACCCACAGGAGTTCTACGGAACGTATCCGCTGCCCGAGTCACAGCTCGACCGATTTCTCGTGCGGCTCAGCGTGGGTTACCCGCCTCCGAGTGTCGAACGAGAGGTCCTCCATCGCCGCGGTTCAGACCCGGTGGAACAACTCAACCCGACGATGAGCGCGAATGAGCTTCGGCACGTCCAGCAGGCGGTCGACTTGGTCCGCGTCGATGATGCGGTCCTCGACTATCTGCATCGGATCGTCATCGCGACGCGAAATACGCCGCTTTTGTCGGTCGGCGTGTCCACCCGAGGCGCGCTCGGCTTCGAGCGTGCGGCGCGGGCGCGGGCGCTGGTCGAAGGTCGCTCCTTCGTGCTGCCCGACGACGTAAAGGCGCTCGCGGGCCCGGTTCTAGCCCACCGGGTGAAAGTCAGCGGCGGCATGGGCGGAGCCGCGGTTCGCGATGATGCGCAGCGTGTGATTCGCGAGCTTCTCACCGTCGTCTCTGTCCCTCTCTGATCGGGCCGGTCGATGCGGATCTTTCGGCGAAAGCGGAGCAGGCGGAAGTTTCGACTGACGCGGGAGGGGCGGGCGTTTCTCTTCGTTACGGTCGGCGTCGGCCTGGCTGCCGTAAACACCGCGAACAACCTCCTCTACCTGGTGCTCGGCCTGCTGCTGAGCCTGCTCCTGGTGAGCGGTGTCCTGAGTGACCTCGCGCTCTGGAAGCTCCAAATCAAGCGCAACCTGCCTACGCGACTCTTCGCCGGGCGGCGCTCGCTCATCGACGTCGCCCTGCTCAACGAAAAACGTTGGCTCTCGAGCGTCTCGGTCGAAGCCATCGACGAAATCGACGGCGTCGACTCGGAGGCCGCGCGTTTCGTTCGCGTCGCGCCGGGAAAGACGGAGGTTGGGAGCTACCGCTTCGAGTCGCCTCGCCGCGGGCTCTTCGAGCTTGGCACCGTACGAGTGCTCACGCGCTATCCATTCGGCCTCATCGAAAAGGGCTACACGGTTTTCCTGCCCGACGAGATCGTCGTCTATCCGAAGCTGCTCGAGCACGTGGCCGCGCCTGCCCTCCGCCCGATGCAGGGGGACGCTGCGCCGATTCACCAGACCGGCCGCGGAAGCGAGTTCGCCGGCAGCGTCCGTTTCTACCGCGAGGGCGACGAAGCTCGAGACATTCACTGGAAACGAACCGCAAGCCGCGGCGAGCTCGTCGTCCGCGAACACGAGCAGGACTCGAGCGCGCTGGTCACGCTCACCGTCGACAACCTTTTGCCCTCCGGCGTCGACGACGAAACGGCCTGGCACGAGCGGTTTGAAACATCGGTCTCCGAAATCGCAACCTTGGCTTCCGTCTATCTCGCACAGGGGATTTCGGTGCAGGTTCAGTCGAGCAACAGCGTCTCGCCATTGGTCCCCGGCGGCACTCCGCCCGACCCCATCTGGCACTTTCTCGCGCTGCTTGCGCCTGCCCGCGCGGCTGCCTCCCGCGGCAAGCCGAAGCACAAGAGGCACGCGGCATGAGATTTGGCTTCGCCCACAAGCTAGTGACGTACCTTTTTGCGGCCCTCGGCCTCATCGCGCTCTTGCTCGGGACGACGTTCAGCCCGGGCGAAGCCATGCTCGTCATCGTCGCGTTCGCGGCGAGCTGGTTCGCTGAGCCGCCGCTTGTGGATCGCCCGGGCTACTCGCGCTTTTGGAACATCGCCGCCGTGGTGGTGCTCATCCTTCAAATCGTCCGCGCGCTGGCCGGAGAGCCGATCTTGTCGGTTGGCGTGCAGTACGCCGCGTTCCTTCAGATTTCACGCCTTTCGCACCGCAAGACGGCAGCGGACTACCAGCAGATCGCGATCCTAGGTTTCCTGCACCTGATCGCAGGCACCGTGTTCTCGACCGGCCTCGACTATGCGGTCGTCTTTTTTGGTTTCGTCATCGTCATGCCCTGGATGCTCGCGCTCACGCATCTGCGAAAAGAGCTCGAGATCGCGCACGGCGCCGACAGCCCTGTTTTGCGCGGCGAGCTCCAAAGCAGAAAGCTTGCAACCCCGGCGTTCTTCGGCGGCACGACGCTTCTCGCGGTTCCGCTCTTTGTCTTGACCGCGGCCATGTTTTTCGCCTTTCCGCGGGTTGGCTTTGGCTTCCTTTCCAACCTCGGTGTGCGTACGCAGTCCATGGCCGGCTTTGGTGACGACGTCGAGCTAGGCGGCTTCGGAACGATCCGCGACGACCCCACCGTCGTCATGCGGGTCAAGCCCAAGAACCGGCCCGACCCGCCGACGCGCTCGCTCGACCTACGCCTCCGGGGCACCTCGTTCGACCGTTACAGCGAAGGCCGTTGGTCGCGTTCGCCGATCGCTGGGGAAGAGCTGAGGCGCCTCCAAGAAGCCTACATCGTTTTTCGTCTTCCAAAGCCCGAAGACCGGGAATACGAGATCATCCTCGACCCGATGGAAGAGGCTGTCGTGTTTCTACCCGAGGGCACGGTGTCCCTGCAGCTTTCGCCCACGGTTCGTGCCGGCCGCAACCGATACCGGCGCATCACGCGCTCGCCGGGGCTCGACGTGCGCTACGAGGGCCGCGTCCAAGGCCCGCTCACGTACAAGGCCTTTGCCGAGCCGAAGCCCAGTGGATTTCCGGAGGACATCCCAAAGCGCCTTCTAAACCGCTACCTCGAAGTTCCGCCTGGGAACGAACGGGTCGAGGCCTTGGCGCGTAAGGTCGTGAGCGGCGTCTCCAACCCGCGTGCTCAGGCGCAGTTCGTCGAGCGCTACCTGCGCGGAGGCGGCAACTACCGCTACACGCTCGACCAGCCCGACACCGAGGGCAGAGATCCGCTCGAGGTGTTCCTGTTCGAGGCGAAGGCAGGGCACTGCGAGTATTTCTCGACGGCGATGGCCATCATGATGCGCTCGCTCGGCCTGCCGGCCCGGAACGTTACAGGCTTCCTCGGCGCGGACTACAACCCTTACGGCGACTACTACGCCGTTCGCAATGGGAACGCGCATAGCTGGGTCGAAGTGTTCATCGACGGCCGCTGGGTCACCTTCGACCCGACGCCAGCCTCCGGCCAGGTCTTCGCGGCGCCCTCCGGCTTGGCCGTGAAGATGCGGCAGGTCATCGATGCGATGCGCGTCCGTTGGGCCGAGTACGTCGTCGAGTACAACATCCGCGACCAGGCCAAGGCCCTTCAGGGCCTCGCCGCCTGGTATCGATCCCTGCGCGGAGATCGCGGGGCAAAGCCGTTCGGCGCAGACGGCCAGACGCGCGGGAAAAGCGAATTCGGAGCGATTCCGTTCCGGCCCGACTGGCGCTGGTTCGTGGCCATCATGAGCGCCTTTGGCGTCGGTGTCCTGTGGGTTCGATGGCGCCGAAAACGCGGTCGCCAAAGCCGTGCGGGGCGGCAGCTCGACCCTAACCGAGACCGCGCCGTTCGACTCTACCTTTCGCTCGAGAGCAGCCTTCGAAGCGCCGGCCAAGCGCGCCCGCCGGACGTCACGCCGATCGAACATGCCGAAGAGCTCGACCGCGCGGGGTTTGCCGCGGCCGATGAAGTGCGCGAGGTCACCGATGCGTACCTCGCTGCGCGCTTCGGCGAGGCGACGTTGCCCCTGCACGACTACCAGCGACTGCGCCAGTTGAGCCGTGGGGTTCGCGCCAAGGCGAAGCGCGCGCCTAGTTCGTGAGGAACCAGCCGACCGCGACACCGAGCGCGGCTAGCGCAACGACGCCGGCGACGATGAGCGCCACCTTGGAGCCGCCCGACTTGGCTGCGGGAGCCGCTGCGCTCTTCGGCTTTTGCTTCGTTTGTTCCGCCGGCTCGTCTTCGCCCGGGTTGACGATGGAAATCGGGGTCGCGCCTGGGGGGCGGAACGTCATCACGGGGGCCCCGTCTTTGCCTTGGATGCGCGGTGCCGGAATGAGTGACGGGCCCATCGGCACCACCGCTGCGCCCTCGGCCACCGGCCTGCTCGATTTGGACTCGAACCAGCCCATCGTGGCGCCTGGCGGCGCGCTGCTGCGCACGGTTTCAATCGCCGTCTCGACCTCGGAATCACCGGCAAACCAGTTGCTGGGGTCGACGAAGTCCGAGGCCACGAGCGGCCGCGCGCCTTCACCGTCAGGGTTGAGCTTGAACGGCTTCGATGGGTCGGCCGGGACGCTGACCGAGCTATCGAGCGACGTGAACCTGGCGAGCTCTTCTTGGATCATGCCGTCGATCATCAACGGCTGCGGCGGCACCGACTTCTGGCGCTCGAGCGCTGCTTTCACCAGGTTGGCGATGTCGTACGAGGTCACCTTCATCTGATGATGAAAGAGATAGCTCGCGAGCGCGTCGCCAAACTCTCGCGCTGTGTGGAAGCGGTCGTCGGGCTTCCTGGCGAGCGATTTCATCAGCATCGTTTCGAACTGGGGGTCGACCTCGGGGTGGTCGCCCACCAGGCTGGGGATGTCCGCGTTCGAAACCGCCTGGACCGTGTCGTAGTCGGTGTCGCCGAGGAACAGACGCCGCCCCGACAGCATCTCCCAAACACAAACGCCGAGCGCGAAAATGTCGGCCCTCGCGTCGATCGACAGCCCGTTGGCCACCTCGGGCGACAGGTAGCTGAACTTCCCCTTCACGACCCCGGGGTCGGTCCGCTCTAGCTGCGTTCGCGCCTTCGCCAGGCCGAAATCGGTGACCTTCACCTCGCCACGCTTGCTGATCAAGATGTTCGGCGGCGACACGTCCCGGTGGACCAGCTCGACCAGATTTCCGTCGTCGTCCACGAGCTCGTGGGCGTAGCTCAGCCCGCGGCAGGCTTCCATCGCGATGTAGATGACGTCTTTGAGAGGGAAGGGCTGCCGCTTGAGCCGCAGGGTTTCCATGATCTTCTTCAGGTTCGTTCCGTCGACGAACTCCATCACGATGAAGAAGCTGTTGTCGGACTTCCCGATGTCGAAGACGCTGACGATGTTCGCGTGCGTCAGCCGGGCGCCAAGCCGCGCCTCGTCGAGAAACATCCCGATGAAGTTCGTGTGCGAGGCGAGATGCGGCAGAACGCGCTTGATAGCGACGCGTTTCTTGAACCCTTGAACACTCGTGGCTTCCGCAAGGAAAACCTCGGCCATCCCACCGGCTTCAAGTCTTTCGATCAGGTTGTATCTCTGATCGGTCATCTCAGCTCGTCCGCCCTCCCCTGAGGCGTTTTTCCATTGTCCTTTGCGGGCAGTGGCCTGGTCAAGGAAGGGATGCGATTGACAGGGTGCCCCTGCGGCGCTTGACTGCTGCCGTGTCCCGCTCCCCAAAGCCCATTCGAATCGCTCCGTCCGTGCTTTCGGCGAATTTCGGCCGCCTCGAGGCTGAAGTCCAGGCCGTCGACGAGGCCGGCGCCGACTGGATCCACGTCGATGTCATGGACGGCCGGTTCGTGCCGAACATCACAATCGGCCCCCTGGTGGTCAAAGCCATACGCTCTGCGACCAAGAGCGTGGTGGATGTTCACCTCATGATCGTCGAACCCGAGAAGTATGTTCAGGCGTTTGCCGAGGCCGGCGCCGACGTGATTACGGTGCACGTCGAAGCCAGCACGCACCTGCACCGCACGCTTCAGCAAATCCGGGCCCTCGGAAAGCGTGCCGGCGTGTCGTTCAACCCCCATACCCCTCCCGATTGCCTACGATACGTCCTGCCCAACGTCGACCTGATCCTCGTCATGAGCGTCAACCCCGGCTTCGGCGGCCAGAGCTTCATCCCGTCTGCCATCGACAAGCTCGCTCAGATTCGCACCATGATTGACGCGTCGGGCTTCGACATCGACCTCGAAGTCGACGGCGGCGTGAAGCCTGGTACCGCACGCCAAGTCATCGACGCGGGCGCCGACGTCATCGTCGCCGGCAGCGCGGTCTTCAACCAGGGTGACTACGCCGCCGCCATCCAGGCGCTCCGAAAGGACGGCGAGTGACCGACGACGCCGCGCTCACCAAGCAATTGGTCGACCGCAAAGTCACCAAGCGGAAGCTTCGCAAGAGCAGATTGGTCGTCGAAGACGGGCCGGAAAAAGGCAAACGAATCGACATCGCCAGCGAGCGGATGACCATCGGCCAAAGCGTCATCTGCGACCTGACGCTCAACGACACCGCCGTGAGCGGCACGCACTGCGAAATCATCGCCAAGGAGAACGGCTTTTTGCTGCGCGACCTCGGCTCGGCCAACGGGACCTGGGTTGCGGGGGTCCGCGTGCGCGAAGCCTGGCTCGAACCGGGCATGCCCTTGCGCATCGGGCGCACCGTCATCCGCTTCGAGCATGGCCCGGGCACCATCGAAATCGACCTGAGCCGGCGCGAGAAGTTCTACGAGCTCGTTGGCCGCGGCGTCCGCATGCGCGAGATTTTCGCTGTGCTCGAGAAGGTGGCCGCAAGCGACCTGACCGTCCTGGTCCGGGGCGAAACCGGCACCGGCAAAGAGCTCGTCGCCCGTGCGATTCACCGCGCGTCGAAGCGCGCACAGCGCCCGCTCATCGTTCAGGATTGCAGCGCGATCCCTGCCAACCTCATCGAAAGCATCTTGTTCGGCCACGAGCGCGGCTCGTTCACCGGCGCGGCCGACCGCAAGCGCGGCTGCTTCGAAGTTGCCGACGGCGGCACCTTGTTCCTGGACGAAATCGGCGAGCTCGACATCAGCCTTCAGCCGAAGCTTTTGCGCGTGCTCGAGACGCGCGAGGTTCAGCGCGTCGGGGGGACGAAGATGATTCCGGTCGACGTGCGCGTCGTCGCCGCCACCAACCGCGACCTCCGCCAGATGGTCAACGAAGGCACGTTTCGTGAAGACCTCTACTACCGTTTGACCGTGGTCCAGGTCGACCTGCCCGCGCTCCGCGAGCGCAGCGAGGACATCCCGGCGCTCGCCGACCAGTTCCTCGAAGAGTCGGCCAAGCGCGGCCAGCGGGAGGGCGCGGGATTTTCGATTACCGAGGACGCGATGACGAAGCTCCAGGCCTACCCTTGGCCGGGAAACGTCCGCGAGCTCAAGAACACCATCGAGCGCGCCGTCTCCCTTGCCGACGGAACCGAGCTCGGCATGCACGACCTCATGCCCGCATCGCAAAAAACGCCGCCGATGGTGTTTGCCGGCGGCACCGCCGAGCAATTCGTCGACAACGACATCCCGTTCAAAGACGCTAAGCAGCGAATCGTCGATGCCTTCGAAGCGCAGTACCTAAAAGCGGTGCTCGACAAGCACGGCGACAACATCAGCCGCAGCGCGCGCGCAGCCGGCCTTACCCGCTACCACCTCCGCGAGCTCGCCAAGCGCTACGGCTTGCGGGGTGAAACGAACGACCCCGGCGACGAAGATTGAGCGATCGGCGTCGCTCCCGCCTATGATTGGAGCGATGGCTCGGGCCGCAGTTCTGTTCATCGCCGCGCTTGTCGCGGGCAGCCCGCACTGGGTGTCAGCCGATGCGGCCGTCGGCCAAGTCGCGGCGCCCGCACCGTCCTGGGCCAAATCGATCGAAGTCGTGAACGACGGCGCCCCGGTGATGCTCGCACCCGACGGCAGCTCACGTCGCCGCGGCACCGTCGGCGCCGGCACGCGCCTCGGATTCACGCGCAGGGTCTTCGGCGAGGGTTGCTCGACCGGGGTCTGGTACGAAACCCGAGACCAGCTCTTCATCTGCGAGGAGCACGTGCAACCTTCACCCGCGCCCCCCGGCCCCAAGCGCGACGAGCTCGCCGGCGCCGGCACGCGCCTGCCCCAGCGCTACGCCTTCGTTCGCTTCGACGGGACCCGGGCCTACGCGCACCCGAGCGACTACTTCCGAAGCGACTACAGCGAAGCGCTCGGCAAGGGCTACGGAATCGTGATTACCGGTGAGCAGGTGTACGAGGGCGTCGAGTTCATTCGCACCCGCCGCTACCTCTGGATCGAACGCGGCTCGGTTCACTTCGTCGATGGGAGCGCGTTCGCCGGCGAGAAGCTCCGCCCGGCTGAGCCGCCTCGACGTCGCATGGGTTTCTCCGAGGCCTGCCAGGCTGCATGAGAAGCCCAACGGACGCGTTCGCACGCGCCTCGACCGCCACCAAGCGGTCCACATCCAATCGAGCCAAGGCGCCTGGAGCAAGCTCGTCGGAGGAGGCTGGATGCGCAGCGCCGACCTTGCGCGCGCCGTGCGCGTCGAACCCCCCGAAGGCCTGGGCCCGACCGACCGCTGGATCGACATCGACATCGACCAGCAAATCCTCGTCGCCTACGAAGGCCGACGGCCGACCTTCGCGACCCTGGTTTCGACGGGCCGCAACATCAGGCAATCCGAAACCCCCATCGGCGTGTTTCAGATCTGGGCCAAGCTCGAGTACTCCGACATGGACGACATCGAGCGCACCGACGTCGACAAAAACTACTCGATTCAAGACGTCCCCTGGGTGCAGTTCTTCAAGGGCAGCTACGGCTTCCACGCCGCGTTCTGGCACAACGACTTCGGCCGCCGCCGAAGCCACGGCTGCATCAACCTCTCACCCGCCGACGCCCGCTACCTCTTTCAGTTCAGCCAGCCCGTCTTGCCGCCCGGTTGGAACGCGATTCTTCCAATGCCCGAAGACCACCCCACGACGGTGCAGGTTCGCGCCAAGGACTGAACTGAACCGCCTAGGCTTCCAGCAGCTCTTTCACGTTGTCGAGCGACAACTGGAACTCTCGATCGTTCCGCTTCAGCACGATGTGCTCGGCCAGCTTTCCCATGAGGGGAATCGGGATGCTGTACTCGACCTCGAGTGTCAGAGCGTCCCTTCCTCATGGGGTTCGAGGCGAAATCCCCAAATCGCGCTAATCGTCCCGATGTTTTGATGCACCGCGGCACTCGTTGTGAACGTGCTCGACGACGGTGGTCTGCCCACGCAGCAGACCCCGACCATTTTGTAGGACCACTCGTACTGCTGCCCTGCGCCTGTCCCAATCACGTTCCGAATCTTCGCCATGCCTAGCAGCCACTCGAGCCAAATTCATGGGGTCGTCCAGATACGCGAACACCTTGTCGGCGGGCGCGTGGATGACGATGTTATCTTCCAAGTGGCCATATCCGAGCCTCGTCTCGGTTCGTTCTCGAGCCTGTATTTGACGTTGTCACACGCGACCGCGAAGTCCCGTGACTCACCGCGCTCTTGCTCAATCGGAACAGGATGCGGGAGCCGCAAGTGCGAATCTAGAGACGGCCCCACGACTGTCTATACGCAATTCTTTACACGGGCTTCGGAGCAGGCCTGGCAAGAACCAGAGCGGGCAAAGCGGCAAAAACCACCAGCTGCGCGCAGGAAGAATAGGGTCGTCGTGCTCTTCGAACAAATACTCGCTCTGAATGAGACCGGCGAGCGTGATGGCCCAGTAGGCGATGGAGCCGAGGTCGACGATGAGGAAGAGCGGCCGGAGCAACCTCGGCAGCGGAGCCGAATCGTCAGGCATTGACCTGCGCGGAGAGTACACGCAGCAACCCGCGGTGGTATCATTGCCGCGTGGACGAAGACACGAGGCAGAGTCGCCATCGACGCAAAGCACCTCGAGCTCTCTGCGCTCGGCCTACCTCATCTACGCAGCGCTCACAGCATGCTTCTCGCTGATGGGCCTCGCGTACGTCGCATGGGTCTCACGAGGCTCGAGCTTCCCGATCGCCGAAGGTCGACCCCGCCACCCGAAGGTTTGGTGCGACGTCGGCGTCTCGGGATCGTGATGAGCTCGTCCTCGGGGCGCTTGGCGCTGCATAGCTTCCGCGTGGCGAAGGCGCTCGACGAACGAAACATGCGGACGTTCTGCATCGTCATCGCCGTGCTCACCATGTTCGGCATACCAGTTGGCACCGTCCTTGGACTCCTCACCCTGCTCGTCCTTGGAACGTCCGTCGGTGGAACGCTCGTTCGCCGCGAACAGCCGCGCCGTGTTGGCTCCGCCCGAGCAGACTTCGGTCTAGTCGACGAGCCCGGCTCCAACGGACAAAACGACTTTCCACACAACATCCGCCGCCCACGTCCGATGACCGGGCATGGTGTTCGCCGAGTACACGTTGCTGACAGGGATCGTCGTCCTAACGGCGGGCCTAGCGCTCTACGGCCTCGGCGTGCCCCTCGTGCAGGCGTTTTACGTCACGAAGCTCTTCATCCTTTTACCTGTGCCCTGAGAGAGGAAAGCAGTCATGAAAATCCAAGTGGAAAACAACAAGACCTTGCTTGCCGACAAGCGAGGTCTGACAACGGTCGAGTACATCATCGTGCTCGGTTTGATCGCCGTGGTAGGCATCGCGGCTTGGCAGCAATTCGGCGAGACCTTGATCGGCGAGGTCGAAGCGGCCGACGGATACATCGCGGACGTCGTGCAGTAGCGGGCACTGCAATGACGACGGCCGTAACCATCGCCGCGGGTCTGGCTTTGTGCCTCGCCGCGATCGCGGCGTTCTGCGATTGGCGACGAGGCGAGATCCCCAACTGGCTGACGCTCCCAGCGATTTCTGCTCGCGCCATCGAGCTACGGCCTCGCCTTTGGCATCGAGTATGCCCTCCACAGCCTCGCGGCCGCGTTCTTAGGCGGCTTGGTGCCGTACCTCTTGTTTCGCCGCGGCGCGATGGGCGGTGGCGACGTCAAGCTCTTTGGCGCCCTCGGCGCGGTCACGGGTTTCGACCTGCTGCTCGGGGTCGAGATTCAACTGCTGGCCTTCGTGGCGGCTCTCGTCGTCGCCAGTGCGGCACTCGCCTGGAAGGGCGCGTTGACCAGCACTCTGAGGAACGCAGTTGCCGTGGGCCTCGGCCCTTTGCTTCCGCGGCGGTTGCGTCGCGAACCGTGCAACGAGCTGGCTGCTCCGATTCGTATGGGCACGCCGATCTTCGCAGCGACCGGATTCTTCGCAGCCCCGCATCTCTTGCTGGCATGGACGGCTCCGTGACGGTCGTGGCGTCGAATTCTGGTTCACTACTCGCCGACAAACGCGGCGTGGTTTTCCTCGAGCTCCTCATCGCGTTCGTTCCGATGTGGACGTTCTTCCTGTGCGTTCTCCAGCTCGCGCTCATTGGCCACGCAGACCTCATGGTGAAGCACTCCGCCGACTCGGCTGCACGGTCGGCCGTCGTCGTTCTGCCCGACGATCCAAACGAGTATGGCGGGGAAGCCGAGATGAGCGTGGACCGTAATCCCGTGACCGCATCCGATTTGGGTCCTGTGCTCGGCCAAATCGGGTCGGCGGCACAGGCCCGCTCGAGCGAAGCCGGCTTATTGAACGCCTTTTCTCAACAGGCCCTGGTGAACCTAGGTAGGTCACGCCTCAACACGATTCGGCTGGCCGCACACGCGCCGTTGATGCCGCTGGCACCGGACAATGTAGGTCGCGATTCGCAGCCCAGTATTCGCAAGGCGATCGGAAGCGAGCGGAAGCTTCTGAGTGCGCTCTATTATCAGCCGTTTGCCCTCGCGGTGACGTTTCCTGGTCTTCAGGGGAGCGTCGTCATGGAGCCAGAGATCACGGTCAGGGTGACGTATGCCTATCAGTGCACGGTGCCACTTGCCCGACGGATTCTTTGTCGGTCGTTCGCGGACCTCAACGCTCAACAAGAGCTCGGCGAAGCGTTCTTCCCGCTGGCGCAGACTCTGGTCGGCGGTCGATTTCGGGCTCTTCAGCACGAAACCACTCTGCTGATCCAAGACGCACCCTACGAGTATCGCCCGAGGAGGTCCTGATGCACTCGAAGCAAGCCGGCCTACTCGAGGAGACGCGGGGTGCCATGATGCTCATGTCCCTCTTCATGGCGCTTCTGCTCATCGGGGCTCTCTACTACATCCTGGGTGTCGGGGACGCCGTCATCTACCGGCGCATTATGCAGGACGGCGCAGACGCAGGCGCACACGCTGCGTCGGTCATGGGCGCGAAGGGGATGAATCTCCATGTCTTGCTCAATGTCGTGATGGCGGTGACCACAGGCATTCTGCTCGTCATCCGCAGCGTCGAGGTCATGCTCGAAATCATCCTCGGCATTCTCTATGGGCTGATCGCGACGCTCGTGCTCGCGGCAAAGGCATCTGCACTCATCGCTGTGCTCAGCCCCGTCGAGAGCACGGTCGAAAGGGTGGGTGACGCGGTCGAGCAGTTCGTTCGGACCGCTCACGATGCTTTGGATGTCGCTCACAAAGCCGTACAACACGGGTACCCCTTGCTGGCCGAAGCGCGGGCGGTCGACGCGATGGCCTTCCAGGCCGCCTACGATCCCCCGGTTTCGGGCGGTTTTGTCGTGCCGCTTCTTGGCTCGCGTTTGCCCAGCGGCGGCCGAGGGCTCCCCATCGAAGAGGACGATGTCGGCATCCTTTGTGATCGCGTCGCCGATGGCCTGAGCAACAGGCTGAGGAACGTGAGCTCGAAAGTTCCTCGATGGCTTCTCAAGTTTCTCGGTGGCGTCGTCGGTCAGGCACTTCGGCTTGGCAAACGACGAACCTGCGCAGACGAAGTCGTCGAGCCTCCGCGGCGCGTGATTCAGACCCGAGGCGATGGAACCCTCGTATGGCTCGGGCACGAAGAATTCCAGTACCGCGCATACGCCATCGGCCGCGACCCACACGGGAGTCATTGGCAGAATGGGGAGCGGGGCATTCGCATTGCACAGGGCGGCTCAGCCGACGGGCGGAATGCCTTCCACGAGGCGCATGTCGTAGGGCGCCTCGCCTTCGCTCAGGCCGAGTACTACTTCGATGGGACTGAACACAAAACCGAATGGCTCTGGAAACAGAAGTGGCGTGCACGGCTTCGCAGGTTTCGGATTTCGCGCAGCTGGATTCCGGGCGGGATTCTCAGCGCTTGTTCGGCAGCGAGAGGTCAGGGGTCGCTCGACGGGCTCTTGGGCATTTGTGACGTGGCCCGTGATTTCTCCATCAATGCGATTTCTGCCCACTGAGGACGTGATGGTTGCATCAATTCCACGAGTGCTGACAGACGAAAGCGGGACCGCGCTACTCGAAGCTCTGATCAGTCTGCCTGTATTTGCAGCGTCTCTGGCGGCGGTGGTCGCTCTCAATGGGATGTACGGAGCCAAGCTCGAGGCGAAGTCTCGCGCTAGGAGAATCGCCTGGCTGCAGGCCGACTCGGGCGAATGCCCCGCGCAAAGCTGTCGAAGCGGGGAGTGCGCGCGTATCGAAGGTGAAATTCGCGCCGGGGGTATCGATGACCTGCTCACAGTGCACGACGGACGCCTCTCCTTGGATTCCTTTCTCGGCAACCTTGGCCGCTTCTTTGTCGGCAAGGCGACGCATGGGGTCGGCTTGGCGGAGGCCTTGATGCCCACGATCCTGAGCTCCGAGATGGGCTCGCAGCATGGGGTGACGACCCTGCTGTGCAACACGACGGCGCGGACCGCCGAAGGCGAGGGCAACGTGTTGGAGCATGCCTGCCGTACCGGACTGCAAAACACGGAGTACGCGCGTGAAGTATGTAGATAGAATCATGCCGCTGTTGCGGCTGGGGCTGTTTTTGCTGGTTCTCGGCGCAGTTGTATCTGCGGTTCTGCTGCGCTCGGCCCATGCCGAAGTTGCGCACTTTTGGCGCGGCAGGGGGGCCGAGGCAATGAGCTATCCCGGTGCGCCTCCGGAGGCCGTACGGGTTCTGCAGTTGAACGGAGTCCACGTTTCGTTTCGCACTCAAACGATCGCAGCGCCGCTCGATGAGGTGCTTCGACACTACGAATCACTTTGCACCGGCCGGGGTGCTGGGCTCGTCGAACGGCTCTCCATGCAATCGGTGCGCGGCAAGGATGTTGGTCACGTTGCTTGCCTCGACATGGGCGATGCGCCCCGAAGCCTAAGCTCGCTTGCCGATCGCTTTGTTCGCTTCTCCGAGGCCGGCGACTTGGCCGAGCTGGGGGGGCTTCGATACATGCGCGCTCGTCGAGTGTCCGAAATGCCCGGTGAGCACACGTTCATTCTCACGGTCTGGGCCGACTCCGCTTTCAATCTTTTCGGAATGTTGCCGATCGGCGGCGCCGACGCAGAAGGCGGAGACATCGTCGCTGTGCCTCGTCCTCGCAGGTCGCAGCGCCTCTTGTCGGCATCGGAGGCCGGGTCCCCCAGCGGCTTCGTTGTGTATCGCGTGCCCCACGAGTCTGCAGCCGCGCTCGAGTCGTTCTACCGAAACGAGCTACCGGCGAACGGCTGGACGATTATCGAGCGGCATCCCTCCGAGTCGACCGCGATCGACGACATTCGAACGATCTCGGCCGAGCGCGGAAATCGCACCGTTACGGTTTTCGCCCGTTCCGAGCGACCCCTCAGCCACCGTGCTCTACATCCTGATCTCTGAACCGTCATGACCAAAGGCCACCGTTCATGAATCGACCCGCTCTCCTCGCATCCGTCATTGTCGCCGTACTCGGCTTCGTGCTGCTCGGCGTCTATGTGCGGCAGTTTCAGCGAAACGCGACCGGGGGTGAACCGATCGCGTTGCTCGTTATGAGCCAGGACGTCGCGGCAGGCGTGCCTCTGACCGAGCAAATGCTGCTCGTGCGAACCTTGCCCGAGAGCTATGTAGAAGAACGACAAGTGCTCGCCAGCGCGCTTCCGCGTGTATTGGGTGTCCGCGCATCCATCGCGCTCGAGGCCAACCAGACTCTGCTTTGGACGGATCTGTCTGCGACTCCGAGGGATCGAAGCTCGCTGTCGAGCCGCATCCCCAAGGGGATGCGAGCAATGAGTATCGCCGCAAAGGGGAGGCGAACCTTCACGCAGCTGATGCGTCCCGGCGATCGGGTCGACGTCTTGCTCACCAAAGCGAAGCAAGGCTCTGAGGCAAGTGTGGTCACGGTTCCACTTCTCCAAAATGTTCTCGTTCTCGCCGTCGGCGACCGATTTACGGCAGCAGACACGCAAGACTCCACCCGCCCATCGGACTCCGTCACTCTGCTCCTAACGATCGACCAAGCCAGCCTGCTTGCCCAGGCGCGACGTGATTCGACCTTGAATCTCGTCCTCCGCAACGAGAACGACCTCGAGATCAACGAGGGCCTCGCGGAAACCGACGATTCGGATGTTCTTGAGCAAGAGAAGCGAGCGCGTCGTCAACGGCGGTTGCGCATCGAGAAGGTCGACTGAGGTGACTACTCTGACGAACAAATGGTTCCTCGCAGCGGTCATGTTCGTAACCGGAGCTTTCGAAGCTGGGGCTGCTGCGGATCTGGACGTCAACCGTGCGATCGTCCTGCGAGTTGGCGAGCAGAAGAGCCTCTCCGCGCGGGGCATCAAGAGTTACTCGGAGGGCGCACCTGGATTCGCCGACATCCGCATTACGCGCGATCAGAGTCGCTTCGTGGTCGTCGGCAAGCAAGAGGGGACGACTTCTCTGCTCCTGATCAGAAATGACGGCAGTCAGCTCCAGTACACGATTCGCGTCATTCCAGCGGACGCGGTGAAGGGATTCGGCGAAAGAGAAAACATCCGCTTGGATTTGTATTTCGTTTTGATCCAGGACCGCTACGGCCATCAGATTGGTCTCAACTGGCCAGGAAACATCGGAAGCACGATCGGGCCCTCCGAGGCCGCTATCGCGATCACAGGGGGCAGCGGGCAAGCCACACAGAGTGCGTTTCAGATCTTGCCGCAGACGTTCTTACCGAGCTTCGACCTCGCGCAGGCCAAAGGCTGGGCGAAACTGTATCGTCAGGCCACCTTGGTGACTGCGAACGGCACCGAAGCAGTGTTCACCTCCGGCGGAGAGTTCAACGTTCAAGTTCAGAACAACTTGACCGTAAACGTGCAGGCCATCGAGTTCGGGACAAAGGTAAGTGTTCTTCCAAGGTATGATTCCAAAACTGGTCGCATCGAGCTCGAAATCGTAGCGGACGTATCCGATTTGGATGCGGAAAAGGGAGTGCGAGGGATTCCCGGCCGCATCACTTCACACGTTGAAACGCTGGTGAATCTCGAGCTAGGCCAGTCGGTTTCCTTGGCTGGCGTTCGCGCACGCACCGAGAGGCGAAGGAAAAACGGGATTCCAGGGCTTGCTCTCGTTCCATTCATCGGCGCTCTCTTCGGTACGCATTCTCGCGAGATTGAAGACAACCAATCGTACATGTTCGTGGTCCCGTCCGTCGTCGAGCCGGTCAGCTTGAGTCAAAGAGACCGCGTCGAAGAAGCGCTGCGTGTGTACGAGAGTTTCCGAGGTGACGTCGACGATCGGCATCTCTTGGACCAGCCTCGCGTTGGGCGTTCCAACGCTCCTGCGAGTGGAAGCGGGCGGGGTCGATGAGTTCCACGGGTTCGCGGTCTCCGTCCTCATGCCCGACGGCTCCAAAGAAGAGCTAACGTTACCCGACGCCAGCTCGCTCACCGTCGGTCGCGACCCCTCATGCCACATCGTTCTTTCCTCGCCAGCGGTTAGCCGATTCCACCTTCGCATCGAACAGGGCCGAGGCGGCGCCTGGGTCGTCGATCGTTCCTCCAACGGCACCATTCTCGCCGGTGAGCGGCTCTGCGACGCGGAAACGCTGCTCGCACCCGGCGAAGAACTTCGAGTTGGCCCCTACTTGCTTCGCATCGCACCCCTCGCGGCCAGGGAGCCTTCGGCGTCTCCGGAGCTCAGACGGCGAATTCATCGATCGCTCCTCGACCACCTCAACCTTGTGTCCCTGGAAGCTGCAGACATGGACCCTGAGGTTCTGCGTCCGCGCGTGGTTCAGGCTCTCGAGGAGATCGTTTCGCGTTTCCAAGCAGAGCTTTCTCCTGCGATAGATCTTCCCAAGCTCGTCTCAGAAATGACCGACGAAGTGCTTGGTCTTGGGCCACTTCAAGAGCTTCTAGATGACGATTCGGTTTCCGAAATCATGGTCGTCGATCCGAACACGATATACGTCGAACGACAGGGCAAGATTCGCCTCACCCCATTGCGTTTCACAGATGACGAATCCTGCCGAGCAGCGATTGAACGCATCGTGACTCCACTCGGTCGCCGCATCGACGAAAGCACACCGCTGGTAGACGCGCGGCTAGAGGATGGCTCACGCGTCAACGCGATCATACCACCGCTCGCGATCCGTGGGCCGTGTATTACGATTCGAAAGTTTGCCAAACGTACGCTTCAGCTCGACGAGCTCGTTCAACGAAGGAGTCTAAGCTCGGCGATGGCTCGTTTTCTACAGCGCTGCGTATCCGCCAAGAAGAATTTGGTTATTTCAGGCGGCACCGGCAGTGGAAAGACGACCTTGCTGAATGTTCTCTCGACGGAAATCCCATCCGGTGAACGAATCGTTACCATCGAAGACGCGGCGGAGCTTCGTCTCGATCAGCCACATGTCGTATCGCTCGAATCGCGGCCCCGAAACCTCGAGGGTTGCGGCGGGATACAGCATTCGGGACCTCGTCAAAAACGCGCTCCGAATGAGACCGGACCGAATCATCGTGGGTGAATGTCGCGCCGGAGAGGCGATCGACATGTTGCAGGCGATGAACACCGGGCACGAAGGTTCCATGACGACGACCCATGCGAACAGTGCGACCGAGGCGCTCAAACGCATCGAGTCGCTCTGTATGATGTCTGGGCTGGACTTGTCCCCGCGCACCATCCGAGAGCAGGTTGCAGGAAGCATTCATGTCATCGTGCAACAAACGAGATTCTCGGATGGTTCCCGTCGTCTCACCGCGATTACCGAAGTAGGGCAGCTAGGCGACGACGGCCAACTCGTTCTTCACGACATCTTCGTCTTCCATCGGACCGGCACTGGCGCATCCGGTGAAGTCTTGGGGGAACATCGAACGACGGGGTATGTCCCGAGCTTCTTGGAAGAGTTCATAACCCAGGGGCTGGTCGATGATGGAGACTTCCTGTGAAGCTCGAAGTCATTGCACTTCTGCTTTTCTCCTCAGCGTTTCTCGTCGGCGGGTGTGCAGGCATTTCGTATCTTCTCTTGTCCACCGAAGGAAACCTCGCGCAGCGGCAATGGCGACGCTACGCCGCGCGGCTACATCGGCACTCGAGTTTTCTTTTGCTCTCCTATCGAGGGTCACCAAATCGCGTTCGCGCAACTCATCGTCTGCACTGCTTGCGCCGCACTGGCTGCGGTCACCCGTAGTCCAGCGGTTGCTTTAGTTGCGCTAGTTGCAGCCGCGGTGCCGCCCTTCCTATTGTGGAAGCGGCACTGCGCACGTGTGGCTCAACTCGAACGTCAGCTCGATACGTGGCTGCTGATGTTGGCCAACGCTCTCAAATCGACCTCCTCTGTCGGAGAAGCGATTGCTTCCACCATACCGTTGGTACCCAAGCCGTTTAGCGAAGAGGTCGACTTATTGGTCAAAGAGATCCGGCTAGGGGCACCGCTTGACCGAGCGATCAACTCCCTGGCGCGACGGATCGACAGCACGGTAGTTTCGGGAGCCTTAGCCACGATCGTGGTCGCGCGCCAAACAGGCGGAGACCTCTCCAGGACCTTGGAGCATGCGTCTGCTGCCCTTCGTGAATCCGCGAGGCTCGAAGGTGTACTTCGGACCAAAACAGCCGAAGGCCGTGGGCAGGTTCTGGTTTTGGCGTCCGTGCCCTTTCTTCTTTGCGTCATCATTGCGTGGCTAGACAGGTCCTGGTTCGAACCGATGCTCAACCAGCAGGTCGGTCAGGCCATCCTTGCTGCATGTGCCCTGGTGTGGACCTTCGCGACGGTTTGGGCCCATCACATCGCGAGGGCCGACTTGTGATCGGCCCGTCCAATATCTTTCTTGTGCTCATTTTCGCCTTAATCGTGGGAGGGGCATCCGGTTTCACATTCCA
This sequence comes from uncultured delta proteobacterium, assembly GCA_963712235.1. Taxonomy (GTDB): domain Bacteria; phylum Myxococcota_A; class Polyangia; order Polyangiales; family Houyiibacteriaceae; genus SG8-38. Next base: position 283,342 of record CAVQHC010000006.1, on the reverse strand, counting down.
GCTTGCGAAGCTGCCCGCGACGGAGCGGCCCATCTTAGGGGCGAGGGGTCTGAACCGAGCCAAGGCCTTGAGTCAGGGCACCCTCTTTCCCTGGGTTGAGCCGACGCTCCGCCTGCTGGCCGCCTGGCTAGCGCCTCTTCGGATGGAACGAATCCGCGCGCAGGTCCGCCGTTCGCTGACGCATTCGGGCGACTATCTTGGACTTTCCGATGACGAGCTGATCGCGCTCTGTTTTCTATCTGGCATCGGCTTCGGAGGCGGGACGTTGATTGCTTGTCAGCTCCTGACGATACCCTGGCCGCTTGCAATTGGGGCACTGTGCATCGGGGCGTTGCTGCCGTGGTTTCGCATCGTTGGAGTCGCTCAACAAAGAGCGCTCAGAGTAGGTCGCGGGCTTCCCGCGGCAGTCGACCTAGCGTCGATGTGCATGAGCGCAGGCTTGGACTTCCCGGGTTCACTCCGACGCATCGTCCATAGTGCTTCTGATGCCAGCGACCCCGTGATCGAAGAATTTGCCAGAGTCCTACAGGAGCTCGACCTCGGTCATACTCGACGAAGCGCCATGGAAGGCTTTGCCTCCCGCATTCCGACCGATCAGGTCCGGGAGTTCGTCAATAGCGTCGTCCAAGCGGAGGAGAAAGGAAGCCCCCTAGCGAGGGTTCTGACCATTCAAGCACAGACGCAGCGTCTACGGCGAAGCGTCGCAGCCGAAGAAACGGCGTCGGAGGCGGCACTCATGCTCCTGGGTCCGGTGACGTTGATTTTTCTGTGCGTGATCGTTTTGCTTCTCGGTCCGGTCGTCATTCGCTTCATGACAGGAGGGATTGGACCGGCATGACGAGTATTTCGCAAGTCCGACTCACGGGCTTCGTCGTGTTGCTCGCAGCATGTGCGCTCGTGGTTGTTGCCGTCTGGTTTCGAGGCCGGGAAGCGCCCAGCCTCGAGCAGCAAGCGCTTGACGGCTATCCGGAGCTCTTCGTCGACGTCCAAACCTGCGCGCTGCGCGGGGATTTTCTGCCGAACGGTCGACGTTTGGAGGAGCTCGGCCTTCTGCGTGCGGACCGCTATGCGTACAACGCAGGCGACGGTGTTCGAGCGGTACAGCGCTTCGGTGAAGCCGAAGCCTGCTATCGAGATGCGGGTTCGCACGGTGACGCAGCTCGAGCGGGTCGCTTGCGCACGGCCCTCTCTGCCCGCGTCAACACGGACTACGCAGCCGCGCGCTTGAACCTGATCACAGCGCTTGACCAAGCTCGATGGTCTGACGCGCTCAGCGAGATTGATCGGCTACTTCTTCTGACTGCGCATTTGAGGAGGCACGGGTATGTCGAATGGCTCAACGAGATCGTCGGAAAGATCGCAGCGCGTGCAAGCACGACGCTCTAGCGAAGCGCTCGGGCTCATCGTTGCCTCGTGCCTCGCGGTTCTTGGCGGCTGTCATCACGCAACGCTTCACTCAGGGTTCAGAGCTCCAAGCTGAGCTCACCAACGTCACCGCGGAAGACCTCTTTCTCCTCGGCGTCTCCCACGCGCGTTCCGGGGATTTTTTGCGCGCTGAGCAGTACCTGAACGCTGCGCGGCAGCGAGACCATGACCAGGGCCACGCGATCTACTGGCTGGTGCGGGTCTGCGTAGCGGCAAGCCGCTATCAGTCTGCACTGGGCCACGCGCACCGGTACCTCCGCGACCATCCTACACACTGGTCGCTTCGTCTCGTCGTCGCCAGTATTTACGAAGCGCTGGGAGATCTGGCGCGCGCGGAATCGGAGCTGGAGCACATCGTGAAAGCCGAGCCCGACTGGGCGCTACCACACTACAGGTTGGCCATGCTCTATCGGGACAACGGGGACGACCGGGCTCGATCCAACGCGCAGCTGGAGCAGTACCTGCAACTGGCGCCCAATGGCCCTCACGCAGCCGAAGCTCAGTCCGTTCTCAGCGAAGTTTCGGACGCGAAGATAGGACCGCATCGTGTGCTCCGTCCAGTCGGCGCAAGCGGAGCGGTGCAGGACGCGCCGTGAGAATTCCTCGTCACGTCTTCGACCAAACGGTCGCGTCGCTGTTTGCCCCAGTCGTGTCCTTTTTGGACGGCGACGCGGTGAGCGAGATCATGATCAATGGACACGACGAGATCTACGTCGAGAAGGAGGGCCGACTCCATCTCACGGAGAGCCGCTTTGCCTCCGAACACGATCTGATGTCCGCACTTCGAAATCTGTCGCAGTTCGTGGGTCGTGAGCTCAACACTCAGCAACCGATCTTGGAAGCTCGGCTTCCGGACGGCTCGCGGGTCCAAGCAGTGATTCCGCCAGCCGCTCCCTCCGGTCCCGTGGTCAGCATAAGGCGTTTTCGCCGTCAGCAGTTGACCTTACAACGCCTGGTCGATCTGGGTTCAGTGCCCAGCGAAATCTCGACTCTGCTTCGATCGGTCATTGAACGAAAGCACAACGTGATAATCGCAGGCGGAAGTGGATCCGGGAAAACATCTTTCCTCAATGCTTTGTCATCGCTTGCTTCGGATGACGAACGGGTCGTGGTCATTGAAGATTCACAAGAGCTTCAAATTCAGCTGCGCCACGTCGTGCAATTAGAGTCGCAGCCGTCGGATGTTCACGGCAGAGGCGCCGTCACGATTCGCGATCTTCTCCGGGCCACCCTTCGAATGCGCCCCGACCGCATCGTGATCGGTGAAATTCGTGGCGGAGAGGCTCTCGACCTGATTCAGGCGATGACCTCCGGCCACCGGGGGTGTCTGTCCACGGTGCACGCGACACTTCCTATCGACACCTTGAGCCGATTGGAAACGATGGCGCTCATGAGCGACGTGGAGGTGCCGCTCCCTATCCTCCGCGTTCAAATCGCTTCCGCGGTGGACACGATCGTGCAGGTTTCACGTGGCTCCGATGGCTCGCGCTACGTGACGCATGTTTCCAAGGTCGTCGGTTACGATCCACAAAGCGGCTATCAGTTCCATCACTTGTTCAATCGGTTCAAAGACTTTGGAGGAGGCGAATGAACGAGCCGCCCACTCTAATCATTTGGGACGGCGACGAAGAACGCACCCTAGTCGACCGCGCCAAGCGTGAAGCAATGCAAACGCCGCGCGCTGGGCGCCTGCTGCTGTCGAGTTACAAACGCGAGTTGATTGAGGTCGTCGTGGCGCTCACTCTTCTGACCGGCCTTGGCTTGGTGTTGTATCAACAATGGCAGGTTGCCGGGGTTTTGCGTCAGACGCTTGCGGAGATTCGGGCTCCCCTTCAGGAGGTCGCGGCTGTCCACTCTGACACACTGCTTCGAGCACCAGAGTCTCCCAATCGAAGCGAGGTCGAGCGGCGTGTGCCGGCAAACGAGCTCGGCGTCGACGAGAGGGCGGAGCTCGAGCAGCAGGCGGCTGCGCTCATCGCGTCGAACGACTTCCCTGCGGCACTCCGTCGGTACGAAACCCTTGCGGAGATCTTTCCCGACGACCGGACCCTTTACGATATCGTCCTGGTGCTCAGGGCGAAACTCCGATGCGACCCATCTTCTGGCCTGGGGGATGGCGCATGTCGCTGACACAGCTTTGCATACTCACGGTCGCAGCTGGGGTGTTGGCATCGTGTCAGGCGCGGTCGGCGCCCGCGCCGCGAATCGAGGTCGTCTTCGTGGTTGAATCGGACCCAGGCCTGCGGCTCGGTAATGTCCATGTCGCCCTCGAGGGTAAAACACTGGGGAAGACAGATGCGGACGGCTTGCTGCGAGCGAAGGTCGACGGCAAGCCCGGGCAGCGATTCAAAGTCGCGCATGTTTGCCCGCTTGGACACGTCGCCCCGTCCGCGCCAAAGTTTCTTAGGCTTCGCAGATTCGATGGCACCGGAGAGTCTCAGTCGGAGGCCTTGCAGATCACCCTGCGATGCAAACCTGAGAAGCGGTTTGCGGTTTTCATCGTTCGAGCGAAAAACGGCGCCGACCTTCCGGTCCTTCTCAACGGGCGAACCGTCGCTCAGACCAATTCGTCAGGCGTTGCGCAGTTTTCTACCTCGGCCCGCCCGGGGACCGACTTCGTCGTGGAGCTCGACACGCGAAGTCGACCTCAGCTAAGCCCGCAGCGCCCAACGCATTTGAGAATGCTCCCGGACGCAGATGAGATTTTCGTAGTTGATCAGTCGTTCGACCGTCGAAAAGCACCTCGTCGGCGCCGCCGACCGCGATCAAGAATCACCAAAATTGAGTAACCCCCCGAACGCGTACTATAACCGTAGCGATGGGTGATCGGGCGGACGTCGTTGTCATTGGAGCTGGGCTGTCGGGGCTTTGTGCCGCGCGCAAGCTTCGGGCGCAGGGGAAGTCCGTCATCGTCGTCGAAGCGCGCGATCGTGTCGGCGGGCGCACGCAGACACAGCAGATAGGACAGGGCACGTTTGACCTCGGTGGGCAGTGGATTGGCCCGGGGCAAGATCGTGTGCATGCGCTAGCGAACGAGCTCGGGATTCAAACCTTCCCGACGTACACCGAGGGCAAGAAGGTTTTGGAGGTCGAGGGGAAGGTGTCGACCTACAAGCGGTCGGTTGCCTCGATGTCGATTCCCAGTCTGATTCAGATGCAGGGGGCGCTCAGCTACCTGCATCGGGTGCAGAAGAAGATTTCGTCGACCGCGCCGATGAGCGCAGAGGGCGCCGAGGAGCTCGACGGCGAAACGCTCGAGACCTGGCGGGCTCGGTTCGTGAAGTCGGGCAAGATCCTGGCCGTGATGGATGCCGCGATTCGGTCGATATTTGGCGCCGAGGCGCGCGAGCTTTCGGCGCTCTACTTCCTGATGTACCTCAACGCCGGGGGCGGGCTCTTGAGCCACTCGGAGACCAGCGGCGGGGCGCAGCAGGATCGCTTCGTCCCCGGCGCGCAGTCGATTTCGAATGCGCTCGCAAAAGAGCTCGGCGACGCGCTGATCCTCGGCACGCCGGTTCGGACCATCGTCCACAACCACGACGGCGTGGAGGCGCGCTCTGACTCGAAGTCTGTCGCGGCGCGCTTCGCGGTCGTCGCTGTGCCGCCGCCGCTCGCCGGGCGAATCGAATACCAACCCCCCGTCTCGGTGGGCCGCGACCAAGTCACGCAGCGCTTCGCGATGGGCGCAGCGGTGAAGGTGCTCGTCACCTACGAGCGCGCGTTCTGGCGAGAGGCCGGGTTCTCGGGCGAGGTGGTCAGCTCGGACGGGCCGCTCAGCGTCGTCTACGACAACACCTCGCATGACGGCCGGCAGCCCGCGCTGGTCGGCTTCGTCGTTGGAAGCCAGGCGCGGCAATGGTCTGTACAACCTCTGGCAGACCGAAAGCGCCGCGTCGCCAATGCGCTTGCGCGCTACTTCGGCGACGAGGCCAAATCGTTTCAGGAGTACCACGAGCTCGACTGGGGCGCGGAGCCCTGGTCGCGCGGAGGCCCGGTGGGTGGCCTGCCGCCCGGGGTGCTCACCAAATCGTTTGCGCACCTTCGCAAGCCCGAGGGCCGAATCCACTGGGCCGGCACCGAGGCGGCCACCGAATGGATCGGCTACATGGAAGGCGCGATTCAGTCAGGCGAACGCGCGGCCGACGAAATCCTGCGGCGCCTGTAGCGCGTCCTAGGCGCTGAGGGCGATCCGAACGGTGACGTCCTTGGACGCCGGCGTGAAGCTGCCTTCGGCGAACCGGTCGAGCGGAACCAGGACGTTGGCCTCGGGGAAATACGTGGCGACGCAGCGGCTGGGGATCGGGTAGGGGACGACGGTGAACCGCGGCGCAATGCGCTGTTCGCCCCCAAAATCATTGCGGATGTCGACCTTGGAGCCAGCCGCGATGCCAGCTTGCTGCATGTCGGCTTCGTTCATGAAGACCACGCGACGGCCGCCGTGCACCCCGCGATAGCGGTCGTCGTTCCCATAGACGGTGGTGTTGTACTGGTCGTGGGTGCGCACGGTCATCATCCGGAAGCAGCCCTCGGGCAGCGCGAGGTCGGGAGCCGGGTTGATGGTGAACTGCGCCTTGCCGCTTTCGGTATCGAACCGGCGTTCGCGCGCACTGTTGTAAAGGTGAAAGCCGCCAGGCTTGCGCACGCGCGCGTTGAAGTCTTCGAAACCTGGAATCGTCTTTTCGATGAGGTCTCGGATGCGGTCGTAGTTCTCGATCAACCAGCACCAGCTCACCGGGGTCTCCGGGCCCAGCACCTGCTCGGCGAGCCAGGCCACAATCGACGATTCGCTGTAGAGCTTGGGATCGGCAGGGCTCAGGTGGCCGTGCGAGGAATGGACGACGCCCATCGAATTTTCGACGGTGACGAACTGCGGGCCGTAGGCCTGCTCGTCGACCTCGGAGCGGCCGAGGCAGGGCAAGATGATCGACCATCTGCCGCGAATCAGATGGCCGCGGTTGAGCTTGGTGCTCACGTGCACGGTCATCTCGCAGTTCTGAAGTGCTTGCGCGGTGCGCGCGGTGTCCGGCGTCGCCTGAAGAAAGTTGCCCCCCATCGCAAAGAAGAGCTTGGCGCGGCCGTCGAGCATCGCGTGAATCGCTTCGACGGTGTTGAAGCCGGGCGTCGCGCGGCGGGTCGAAGCCAAACACCTCCTGGATTCGATCGAGCAGCGCCTTGGACGGCCGGTCGTGAATCCCCATCGTCCGGTCGCCCTGCACGTTGCTGTGGCCCCGCACCGGGCAGGTCCCTGCGCCGGGCATACCGATGCTGCCGCGCATCAGCAGGAAGTTCACGATTTCGCGGACATTGCCGACGCCGTTTCGGTGCTGGGTCAGGCCCATCGCCCAGCAGACGATCGTCTTTCGGCTGCGTAGGATGATGGCGACCGCTTTGTCGAGCTCGGCGCGCGTGATGCCGGCGGCCTCGAGCAGCGCATCGACGTCCTGGGCTTCCAAGTGCGCGCGCAGCTCCGCAAAGCCTTCGGTGTAGAGCCCCATGAAGTCTTGGTCGAGCACCTCGCCGGGCCGCTCGGCTTCGGCTTCGAGCAAGAGGCACATGAGCGCCTTGAGCAACGCGACGTCGCCGTTGATTTGGACTTGAAGAAAGAGGTCGGCGACCTGCATCCCGCCGCTCAGCACCTGCACCGGGCTCTTTGGGTTGACGAAGCCCATCAGGCCCGCCTCGGGGAGCGGGTTGATGGCGATGATCTGCGCGCCGTTCTTCTTGGCCTTTTGCAAGGCCGTGAGCATGCGTGGATGGTTCGTGCCGGGGTTTTGGCCCATCACGATGATGGTGTCCGCGTGATGGATGTCGTCGAGCGTGACCGAGCCCTTGCCGATGCCCACCGTCTCCCCGAGCCCCACGCCGCTCGATTCGTGGCACATGTTCGAGCAGTCGGGCAGGTTGTTCGTCCCGAACGCACGCACGAAGAGCTGATAGAGGAACGCCGCTTCGTTGCTCGTCCGGCCCGAGGTGTAAAACACCGCCTCGTCGGGCGAGTCGAGCGCCGTCAGGCCGTCGGCCACGCGCTTGAACGCCTCCTCCCAGCTGATTGGCTCATAAAAACGCGAGCCGGGGCGAAGCATGAGCGGCTCGGTGAGCCTGCCTTGAAGGCCGAGCCAATAGTCGGATTGCTGGGCTAGCTCATCGATGCTGTGGCGCTCGAAGAACTTCCCGTCGAGTCGCCGACGGGTGGTTTCCCAAGCAGCAGCCTTCGCGCCATTCTCGCAAAACTCGGTGAGCGCGGCGCGATCGTCCGGGTCGGGCCAGGCGCAGCCGGGGCAGTCGAAACCGTCGACCTGGTTCATCTGCCCGAGGATGCGAATTGCGGACGGCAGCCCATGGCCGTGCAGGTGCATGTGCGCGAACGAGGCACGCACCGATGCGAGGCCTGCGGCCTTCTTCTCGGGCGCCTCGATGCGCAAGTCGTCGGTGGTTTCGGGTGGCTCGGCGCTGCTCGGTCGGTGATCGGTCATCAGCCCGCCTCCACCTGAACGAAGGCCGGCCGTGGATCGCTGGGCTCGAGGGCGACCCGCTCGCCGTTCGAGTAGACGGTGAAGCGGCTCTCGCGCGCGAAGCCCAGCAGGGTGAGGTCGAATCGGCGCGCGGTTTCAATCGCCAAGCTCGATGCTGCGCCAATGGCGACCAACATCGGAAAGCCGGCGCGGACGGTCTTTTGGACGAGCTCGAAGCTCGCCCGGCTGCTCACGAGCACGAAGGCCTGCGCTGCGTCGGGAGCGGCGCCGACGAGCCAAGCGCCGACCAACTTGTCGAGCGCATTGTGTCGCCCGACGTCTTCGCGGTGCAGCATGAGCTCGCCAGAGTCGTTGAAGAGCGCCGCGCCATGCGTGCCGCCGGTGTGCCGAAACCAGGCCTGCGACTCTTCCAATGAGAGCAGCGCGCGGCGAATCACCGAAGGGTCGAACGCGTCTCGTTTCACGGGAAGCGGCGCGCAGCCCGCCTTCGACAAGGCCTCGAGCGTACGCTCACCGCAAACCCCGCAGGCGCTGGTCATCGTGAGGGTGCGCTCCAGCAAGCGGGACGGCACCACGACGCGTTCATGCAGCACCGCGCGAACCACGTTGTCCGGAGTCTCCGACCGTTTGCAGTGACGAACGCTCACCAGGTCGTCGACCCCGCCGATGACGCCTTCGGCAAACAAAAAGCCGGTGACCAAATCCCGATCCTGACCAGGCGTGCGCATCGTCAATGCCAGCGGGGCCTCCGTGCGCGCGTGCGCCTCCCCATGCTCGAGAAGAATCTGAAGCGGCTCCTCGACCGCGACCAGGTCGCTCCCCTGCTCCCTGCGCCTGCGCTCGATGCGCTCGACTTCGGCGGAAGCAACCGGGGTTCGGGCCATGGCGGAGTTTAGTAGATGCCGGGGATGATTCGCCAGCGGACGCGTTCGCAGTATTGCTTCCAGTCCTCGCCGTACTTCTTCGAGCAGAACTTATGGTCTCGTCGCTCACGGTGGATCAGCAGGATCGCGAAGTAGATCGGGTAGAAGTAGGGCAGGGCCGAGCCGAACAGGCAGGGGAGCGACCAGGAGAGCGCCATCAGGATGTCCCCGACGTAGTTGAAGTGACGGGACCAACCCCAAAACCCCGACAGCAAGAGCTTCCCGCCCTGCTCGGTTTGAAGGTACTCGACCTTCTTGCCCCAAATCCGCGCGCTGTCCGGGTCTTTGCGGAACTTGTGCTTCTGCAGATTCACCGCGCGGAAGATGTAGAGGCCGAGCATGTTGACGGCGACGATCAGGAGCGCACCCCACCAGGGCAAGGAGTGCACGCGGTCGATGAGGTAGTGGGCTTGGAGCGAGTAGGTCATCGGCACCCAGACCAAGTCGCCAAACGCCAGCATGTAGCCGAAGTTCTCGTGCTTGATGTCCATCGTGGTGAGGATGGCCTCTTCGTTCCAGAAGTAGTCGACGATGTAGAACATCTGGAAGAGCCAAACGAGGATCATCGAGGTCGAAACGAAGCCGTATTGCTCATACTGCACGTACGCGAATGAGGTGTTGATCAGCACCCACAGAATCAGCCCGGGCCGCGCTTCGCAGAAGATCTTCAAATCGAGGCCGTCGCGGCCCGCGGGGATGCGCGGGTTGTGGCCCGTCCCCATCCAAAAATCGTGGATGAACTTGCCGCTGAGATGGCGCGCCTGCCCGTGCTGCTTGCCGTACCAGTAGAGATAGGCGCTGAAGCAAAACACGAAGATCGTCATGACGCTGATCAGCGCGCCGAACTGGTCGTAGAGCTCGCGAATCGAGAACACACCCGACCAATGCGCAATGGCGACCACGATGAAGCTCACGAAGAGCGAGAACAGGCCGTTCATTCGGTAGGGCAGGCGGCCGCCGTCGGGTAGCTCGGCGCCGAGCACCTCGCGGCCGGGCGCGTACCGCTGCAGGAGTGCCTGCAGCCCGAACCACACGCCGTAGATTAGCGCCGCCCGTCCGGTCGGCATCATCGCCTGCTTGAAACCCTCCCAATCGGCGCTGGGCCCCGGAAGCACGGCGCCATCGTTGAAACGCACCGCGAAGAAAAGATAGGCCGTGAAAATGGGGAGGCCGACAATCATGGCGAAGTTCCCAGGAACCCCGCCGAACTCCAGCTTCTCTTTGTGCTCGCTCATCGGCCGGACTCTAGAGCAAGAGGGTATCTGGCCGCCACCCCCTCCGCTGGGCTTTGCGGCACCTGGGACTTGGCGTAGTACGGAGGCATGCGGCTGAGGCGGAAGGTCTGTCTTCTTGGAGCGCCGGGGGTGGGCAAATCGAGCCTCCTCCGGCGATTCGTCGAGGACCGCTTCGATGACGCGCACAATCCGTCGATCGCGATGTCGATCTTCTCGGGCACGGTCGAGGTGGGCGACGTCACGCTCGAGATGCTGCTCTGGGACCCGGTGGCCAGCGACCCCGGGGGGCAATACAACCGCTCGTTCATGTCCGGCGCGTCGGGCCTCGTCTTCGTCGTGGACGCCACCAAGCCGCAGACGCTCGACCACCTGCTCGAGGTGCAGGCCAAGGAGCGCGGTTTCATCGGCTCGCGTCCGGCGATCCTCGTCGTGAACAAAGCCGACCTGACGGGAGACTTCGCGCTCAGCAAGGCTCAAATCGATGCAGCGAGCAAGCTCGACTGGCGGCTCGTCCAAGCGAGCGCCAAGACAGGCGACAACGTCCGTCAGGTGTTCACGAAGTTGGCCGAGCTGATGCTCGAAGCCAGAAAGGCGACCGGATGAGAAAGTTTGAAGGCAAGACCGCGGTGATCACCGGGGCGAGCAGCGGCATCGGGGAGTCCTGTGCGCGTAAGTTCGTCGCCGCAGGTGCGCGCGTGGTTTTGGCAGCCCGAAGCGCCGAGCCTTTGCAGCGGCTGGTCGAGGAGCTCGGTGCCGACGTGGCGCACGCCGTGCCGACCGATGTGTCGAATCTCGGCGCCTGCGAGCACCTCATCGAAGAAGCCAAAACGAGGTTCGGGAGCATCGACATCCTCGTCAACAATGCCGGATACAACTCACGTGGGCCGCTCGAAGAGCTCCCCATGGATGTGATGCTTCAGATTCTGGACGTGAATCTTCGCGGCCCGATGATGCTCACCAAGCTCGCGCTTCCGCACATGCGGTCGCAGGACTCGGGGACGATCGTCAACGTCGCATCCTTGGCGGGCCGCTTTCCGCTCGACGACGAGGCGACCTATTCCACCACGAAATTCGGGCTTCGGATTTTCTCGTTTGCCGTCGCGGAGGAGCTTCGAAATACCAACGTTCGGATTTCCGTCGTGAGCTCCGGGCCCGTCGAAACCGGCTTCATTCTCGACCAGAGCATCATCGAGACCGTACCGCCCGCTCGTCTTTTCTCAACCGATGAGCACAGCCGACGAAATCGCCGACCTCGTGCTCGCCTCGGCGGCCGATGGCCTCAGAGAGCGCACGAAGCCCGCTTTGAGCGGGAAGATCGCGACCATCGGCTATCTCGTTCCCGGCCTGCGCAGTTCCTGATGCCTATCTTCGAGCGAAAAGGTCGAACTGGAGAAAAAGAAATACCTCGCGCGCCAGATGCGCTGATCAATCGGTTTCGCGTGGTGGCGGCGGCAGTGCTGACAAGCGCTTTGGCGACGGTCCCCAAGTGTCCACGTGCGGCAGCATTTTGTAGAGGAGCCAGTGGTAGGTGCTGCGCGGCAAGATGCGGCGAAGCAGCGTGAACGCCCGCGCATCCAAGGTCGCCGGCACGCGCAGCGAGGGCCTTCGTCGGTGCATCGTCTTGAGCACCACCCGGGCGACCGACGCCGGAGTTGCGCGCGAAGCCTTCATCAGCCTTTCGATGAACGGCGCCATGTTGACGTAGTGCTCGTGATACGGCTCGGCGAGCTCGTGCTCGGAGTGGTCGCTCTGGCTCGTGTACCGGACTTTCTGGAAACCGTCGGAATCGACGAAGCCCGGCTGCACCAGGCTCACCCAAATCCCCCAGGGCCGAACCTCGTACCAGAGCGCCTCGTGCGCGCCTTCGAGCGCGAACTTCGACGCGCTGTACGCGGCCATCGTGGGCATCGCCATCATTCCACCGACGGAGCTCACGGTGATGATCCGCCCCGCTCGCTTCGCTCGCATCCCTGGCAGCAGCAGCCGGATCAGCTCCATCGGAGAGCGGAAGTTCACGTCCATCTGCGCCAGTCGTTCTCGTTCGTCGACGTGCTCCACGACGGCGCGATAGGAAACACCCGCATTGTTGATCAGCACGTCGATGCCGCCCCAATCCCGTTCGGCCTCGGCGATCATCGCCTCGCGCTCCTCTGGCTTCGTCACGTCGAGTGCGCGAATCCGAATCCGCGAGGACTCGCCGAGCCTGTGCGCGTCGAAGCGCGGAAGCGAGCTCTCTCGCGCCGTCAGATAAACACGATGGTTCGTCTCCATGAGCGCCCGAGCGATTTCGAGGCCAATCCCCGTGCTGGCGCCTGTTATCAACACCGTCTTGTCGGCTTGCATCAGGGTTTGAGTTTATAGGGAGCGGCACTTACACTGAAAGCGCCTTTTACAGGTAGGGGAGGACGCCATGACGTGGCTGATTGCTTTGTTGGTGCTCGCTGTCGCGCTAATCGCCTGGTTCGCGGGCATCTACAATGGCTTGGTCAATCTTCGGAACCGCTTCCGGAACGCATTCGCCCAGATCGACGTGCAGCTCAAGCGGCGCCATGATTTGATTCCAAACCTGGTCGAAACCGCCAAGGGGTTCCTAGCGCACGAGCGCGAGACGCTGGAGGCCGTCATCGCCGCCCGCAATTCGGCGGAGGGAGCCCGAACTCGGGCAGCCGCCAAGCCGGGAGACGCCCAGGCCATGCAGGGGCTCGCGAGCGCTGAAGCGGGCCTGAGCGGCGTGCTCGGGCGGCTCTTTGCGCTCTCGGAGGCGTACCCCGACCTCAAGTCCGACAAGACCATGATGCAGCTGTCTGAAGAGCTCTCGACGACCGAGAACAAGATCTCGTTCGCACGGCAGGCCTTCAACGATGCCGTGATGCGATACAACAACAAGTGCGAGATGGTGCCGTCCAACCTGGTTGCCGGCATGTTCGGGTTCGAGCGCGCAGAGTTCTTCGAGGTCGAAGAAGAAGCCGAGCGCGCGCCCGTCAAAGTTCAGTTCTGAGCCATGGACTTCTTCGAGGAGCAGGTCCTCGCGCGCAAGCGGACACGGCGGCTGACGCTCGTGTTCACGCTGGCCGTTCTCGGCGTCATCGCGGCGGTGTACGTCCTTGCCATGCTCGTCTCCGGCGTCCTCTCCATCGATACCGCGGGCGTCCGCTACATGACGGGCGACTATGAGAACGTCGCTCAGCTCGCCCTCGCGTTCTGGGATCCCGGCGTGTTTCTCTTCGCGCTAGGGAGTACGGCCACGGTCGTCGGCCTCGGCTCGCTTTACAAAATCGCTCAGCTTCGTGCGGGCGGTCCGGCGGTGGCCCATGGCCTCGGCGGACGCCGGGTCGACCCGGATTCGACCAGGCTCGACGAGCGGCGTCTTCTGAACGTCGTCGAAGAGATGGCCATCGCCTCGGGCATCCCTGCCCCCGAGGTGTACGTGCTCGACCGCGAGCCGGGCATCAACGCCTTCGCCGCAGGAAACACCACCAGCGATGCGGTGATCGGCGTCACGCAAGGCACTCTGCAGCTTCTACGGCGAGACGAGCTTCAAGGCGTCATCGCCCACGAGTTCAGCCACATCCTCAACGGGGACTCGCGCATCAACCTCCGCGCCATCGGCCTCCTGCACGGGATTTTCCTTCTCGCGCTCATCGGCCGGTTCCTGATCCGCGGCTCCATGCACAGCGGTAAGAAGGAAGGCGGCGGCGTGGCTGTCATCGGAATCGGCCTCCTCGCGATCGGCTCGATCGGTGTTTTCTTCGGACGCATGATTCAGAGCTCGATCTCCCGGCAGCGAGAGCTCTTGGCCGACGCCTCCGCGGTGCAGTTCACGCGCGACACCAACGGATTGGTCGGCGCCCTCAAGAAGATCGGCGGCGCGTCGTCGAGCTCGCACCTTCAAACCCCCAAGGCCGACGAAGCCAGTCACATCTTCTTCTCCGATGCGATTCGCCGGCTGCGCCTCTTCGCCGGCCTGTTCAGAACCCACCCCCCGCTCGGTGAACGCATTCTCAAGCTCGAGCCGAGCTGGGATGGAGAGTTCCCCGAGGTGGCGGTGCCTCGAATCGCCGAGGGCATGAGCACGCCGCCGGGGCCGCCAGGCGGCGAGGTCTATGCGTTTTCCGAAGCCCCGACCGAGCTCTCGGTGGGCCAAGCCCTCGAGCACATCGGGAGCCCCCGCCCCGAACAGGTCGCGTTCGCCCGCTCCCTTCACGCCTCGCTTCCCGACTTTTGGATGCATGCCGTCCACCAGGCCCCGATGGCGCAGGCGATGGTGTTCGGGATTCTGCTCGCGCAGGACGAGGTGCTCCGCGGGACCGAGCTGATTCGCCTCGAGGAGCTGACCGACGCGCCCACCGCCGACCTCACGCTTCGGTTTCACTCCGAGGCCATCGATCGCTCCTCGGCCGAAAAGATCGCGCTCATCGACATGGCGTTCCCGACCTTGCGCAACCTGTCCGTCGACGAGTACCAGCGCTTTCGCCAGGTCGTCGACGCGTTGACGCAGAGCGACCGGCGCATCGATCTGTTCGAGTACACGCTGAGCCGGATGATCCAGCGTCACCTCGCGCGGCACTTCGAAGGTGCGGGTCCAGCGACTCTCCGGTTCCGAACGCTTCGGGCGGTTCTGCCCGATACGCGTGTGCTGCTCGCCACCCTGGCCCGGGTAGGGAGCCGAACCGACGAAGAAGCCGTGCGCGCGTTTCGGCACGGCGTGCAGGCGCTTCACCTCGGGGACGCAGCAGGGCCGATCCTTGCCAAGAGCGAATGCACCCTCGCTGCGGTCGACCGCGCGCTCAGCCGCTACGATGCTGCGTCGCCCGCGCTCAAGCAGGGCCTCATGTTGGCCTGCGCCGCCACCGTGATGGCGGACGACACGGTGACCGACCGCGAGGCGGAGCTCATCCGTGCGATCGGCGACGCGGTCGATTGTCCCGTCCCACCTTTTGTGCAATCGGAGTAACCCATGGAGACACGAAGCGTCTACGAGACCGACGACGAGGTGCAGGCACTGGCTCTCCAGGAAGCCCTGGAAGGCGAGGGTATCGCCGCCGTCTTGGTCAATCACCGCGACACCGCCTACCCGGGCATCACCGACCGGCAGCGGCACGGGACCGAAATTCGCGTCGAAATGGACCAAGTCGCCGAAGCGACGGCACTCATCGAGGAGTTTCTTGCCGCCCAGCCCGTCGAAGGTCCGCCCATGGCGCCCCCACCCGATTCGATGCCTGCTCCAGGCCTGCGCGGGCCCAGCTCGCTGATCATCACCTTGTTATTGCTGACCTTATTGGGTGTCGCCGCTTATTTACTAACTGGCAAATAAGATCTTGGATCGCGGTCCAATCTGCGCTATAAATTTACTGTTAGTAAAGGAAGCGCGAGATGGACGTCACAGAGTCTTACGAGCTTAGGGAGCTAGCCAAGCTCCTCAACTGGAACCCGGCTCACTGCAAAGTGATCCTCAAGCAGTTGGGCGTGGACCCGACGCAGCCCATCGACGAGGAAACGGCGGCGAAGGTCGCCCAGAAGATTCGTCGTCAGTGGCCGCCTCAGGCCGCCTGACCCCGGCTCTCCAGCTCCGGCTTCATCTCAAGCGATGGCCTCGCCGATTGCATCGACGAGCCCCGAGTAGCGCCGAGCGCTCCGGCCGAGCGCCGAGAGCACGACCTCCTTCGGGCCGACGAGTCGCAGCGCGCGGCGTGCACGGCTGACCGCCGTGTAGAGCAGCTCGCGGCTCAATATCGGCGCGTCCTCGTCCGGAAGAATCAGCAAGACTTCATCGAACTCCGAGCCCTGTGCCTTGTGCACAGTCAGCGCGAACGCGTCGCTGTAGCGCGGCAACCTTGCCTCGGCGATGTGGCGAAAGCCTTCGGAGTCGCTCTGCACCGTCGCGATCGATGGCAGGCCTTCGACCAGCATCGCGAAGTCTCCGTTGTACACCTTCAGCTCGTGACTGTTTTCTTCGATGATGATCGGCCTCACCGCGGGCTCGTGTCCTTCGCGTTGGTAGAGCCGGTCGACCACGGCGGCGCCGAGCCTTCGCGTCCCAACCATCCCTCTGCGAAACGGGCTCAGCATCACGTAGCGGCTTCGAAGCTCGAAATGCCGTGGAGCGTCCGGTGAGCTCAGCGCGGCCGACCAATGGGCAGCGGCGCGATCGAGCTCGGCAGGCAAGTCGGCCGACGGAACCCAGGCCAGGTCCGTTGCATCGCGGATGTCGAGCAGGGCTTGGACCGTTTCGGCGTCCCCTCTCCGGATCGCCGCGATGAGCTGGCCGAGCGGCTGTTTCTCGTCGTATCGATAGGTTTGCGTGAGCTGCGTGACCCTACCTTTCCAGGCGGTTTGCGCACTCGCGGTCACCAGGTCCCGAAGCACCGAGCCCGCTTCCACCGAGGTGAGCTGGTCCGGGTCCCCTACGATCAACAAGGTCGCGTCCTGCCGCGTGGCGTTGAGCAATTGCCGCATCAAGCCGAGGTCGACCATCGAGGCCTCGTCCACCACGATCACGTCCGCCTCGAGTGGCCGGTCGGCGCTTCGTCCAAAGCGCGACCCTTGGCGATGCATGCCGAGGGCCCGCTGCAAGGTGGTGGCTTGCTCGGGGATCGCCGCGAGCACGTCGATCGAAGTCTCGATTGTCGATTTCGCTCGGCGCACCGCCTCTCCCAAGCGAGCAGCGGACTTCCCCGTCGGAGCGAGCAGCAGGACGCGCGGCGCCGAATCGGTCTGTTGCAAACGCACTTCGATGATTAGCGCGACGATCGCGGCCACCGTCGTCGTTTTGCCGGTTCCCGGCCCGCCGCAGAGCAGCGAGACCGAATGCTCGAGCGCGTTTCGTGCGGCGCCGCGTTGCGGAGAGTCGGTTGCGCCGGGGAAGAGTCGTTCGAGGGACGCCTCGAGCCAGCTTGGATCGGGTCCCAACCGCGGCGGGCTCGAGGATCGCCGTGCGAGCTCCAGCGCGATGTCACGCTCGAGCTGCCAGTACCGGCGCAGGTAAAGGCGGCCCGCCTCGTCGAGCACCAGAGGGCCCTCGTCGCTGAGCGCGCTTGCTGCAATTTGATCTTTCCAGCGCCTTGCATCGGGAAGGTCGCTCGGTCGCCGGGCTTCTCCCGGCCAGATGTCCCCGGCCGAGGTGTCGATCGGAAAACAGCTATGCCCTCGGCGCACGCTGCGGCTCGTCAGCGCAATCGCCAGCTCGACCTCGGGGCTCGAAGGTTCGACCATTCGGCCGAGGGCCTGCGCCAGCTCGACGTCGAGCAGCTCGAGCAGACCGCGCGCCTGGAGCTCAGCGAGCATCCGCGCCTCCTCCCAGCCACCCGTCGACCGCGTCTAGCAGCTCGGCGGACCCGCGGTCGAAGAAGACACTCGACCCGGCGCTCTCAGCACCAGCCATCCCTCGAAGAAACACGAAGAGCGCGCCGCCCCAGTGCTGTGCCGGATCATAGCCGCTGACGCGCTGCTTCAGGTACCGATGCGCGGCGGCGGTGTAGAGCTGCGCTTGCAAGAGATAGTGCTCGCGCTGAACCGCTTCGGTGATCGTGGCCGCGTCATAGGCGAGCAGGCTGTTGGATTTGTAATCCGCGACGTACCAGCGGCCCTCCCACTCGAACAGCAAATCGATGTAGCCGCGGAGATAGCGCTGCAACGCCTGGGAGCTGAGCTCGCCGAGTCGCGCTGGGTAGCCGGGCGCCGCCCTAGGAGCGCCGTGCTCTTCGAGTACCGTGGCCAGGCCCTCGAGGCTCGGCTCGTCGACTCGAAGCGTGAACTCGAGCTCGCGCAGTTGGCGCTCGGGGTCGAGCTCGCTGATGCGCGGTGCACCTGGTTCGCTGGTGAGCGGCGTGCTGCCCACCGTGACGAGATCCTGCTGTACTCCTTCGGCAAGGGCCGGATCGAACCCCCATGCCCGCAGCTCGCGCGCGATCAAGGTCGCCGTCGCTTCTCCACCGAGCTCGGCAAAATCCGCATGCTCCAGAATCGAATGGAGCAACAGGCCCGTCCGCGCCCCAGCCGCCAAGTTGCGGAAGAGAGACCGCTCGAGGTCCGTCGATACGGCGCCGCTTCGTTCGACGGGCGTTTTCTCGTCGCGGCCGCTGAGGCTCGTGAAGCTAGCCATTCGGGGCGCTTGATCGAAGCTGCGGCTCGCTGCTCTCGCCGCCAGTTTCGCTTTGGGTGCCTCGAGCCGCATGGGGGCGGCGACCTCTTCGTAAGGCGGACGGCAGCCGACCGCGCCCGACGACGCGTCCGCGAGCGCCTCGGCGGCTTGGCGCATTTGCGTTTCGTCGAGCTCGCCGAACCCGTCGTCGCCGTGCAGCAGGTAACGAAGCGCCGACTTCTTCCAACCCGGACCACGCCCCCAAAAAAGCGTGCACCGATGTTTGGCGCGCGTAACCGCCACATAGAGCAGCCGCAGCGCATCGGACCGCGCTTCGAGCTCGGCAAGCCTCCGATGCTCGGCGAGGTCCGGCTCACCCGAGAACCTCTTCGAAGCGTCGGGGAGCGTCAAGCGAAGGTCGAGCTTGATGTTGCCCTGCGCATCGTGAAACTTCAGCGCCTTGGCCGCGAAGTCTCGAAGGCCGGCGTCATTCCAAGTGAACGGGCAATAGACGATTCCGTATTCGAGGCCCTTGCTCTTGTGAATCGTCGCGACGCGAACGGCGCCCGAGTCCGCGTCAGGCCGCTGCTGGAGCTCCTCGCGTGCCACACCGCCGGCTGCGGAGCCGTCACTCAGCCGTCGAAGCCACTGCATCAAAGAGACGGGGTTCCGCCCTTGCTCGCGTTCTCCACGAAGCAGGAGCTCCTCGAGGTGCGAAAGGTCGGTGAGCTCTCGCCGCGCGGCCGGCTGACGTGCAATCCGCGTTTCCGCCCCCGAGCCGCGAAGCATGTCTTCGAGGAAGCGCAGGACACCGTAGCTGTGCCAGGCCTCGTTCCATTCTCGGAAGCGGGTCACCCAGCCGGTCCAAGTTTCATCGCTCATCGAAGAGAGCTCGTACGGGCTGACTCCGAAAAGCCTCGTGAGCAGCGCGCGCCGGACCGCACCGGCGTCGCCGGGCATCAAGGCCGCCTCGAGCACGGCTCTGAGCTCCGAAGCGATCTCGGTCCCAAGCACGGTCGAGCCGCCGTCGAGCGAGGTTGGGATCTGGAGAGCCCGCAGAGCGGCCGTTACTTCCTTTGCCTGCGTGTTGCTGCGGCAGAGCACGGCCACGTCGTCCGCGACGACCGGGCGCTCCTCGATTCGAGCGCCGGAATGGAGCAGCAGCGCGATTTCGTTGGCGACGATCGGTGCGACCGCCTCGGCGACTGGACCCTCGAGCTGCTCCTCCCCCACGAAGACCAGCTCCAGGCCGGGTTCGAGGCTCGAACGGTTCTTCGCGGCGCTCGCGACCGCTCGTTCGAAGTCGATGCCCTCGAGCGCAAACGCAGGCTCTTGGCGGGAGAACAGAGCGTTCACCCCTTCGACGACGGCCGGGTCGGAGCGCCAGTTGGTGTTCAGCGTGTGCTTCCGCTCGCCGACGTCCGCCGCCGCACCGATGTAGGAGAACACGTCCGCGCCGCGAAACGAGTAGATCGCTTGCTTCGGGTCGCCGACGTAGACCGCTGCACCTTCGCCGTAGATCGCTCTAAAAATCCCGTACTGCACCGAGTCGGTGTCTTGAAACTCATCGACGAGCGCGAGCGGATAGGCCTTTGAAATCGTCGCGACGAGCTCGTCGCGGTTAGACGCTGCGGCGCCGGTCAGCGAGGGATTCAACGGCGCGTAGACCGCCGTCAGCAAGTCGTCGAACGTGAAGACCGCGGTTTGTTCGCGGCGCTTGCGCGAGGCGCTCCGGGCGTACTCGATGAACCGCTGCTGGACGTCGAACACCGCATAGTCGAGCATCGGTTCGAGTGTTTCGTAGGCATCCCACAGGCTGCGGCCAGCGCTGAAAAACTCGTGCTCGGGCTCATCCCGGCCTTTCTTCATCGCCATCTTGCCCTGCGCGAGAAGCGGCAGAAACGCCGGCGGGTACGCAAAACGCGCTTCCGCGAAGAACGCGTCGAGCTCTGGAATCCAGGTCTTCGGGATGCTCTTGAGATTGTACCGAGTTCGGTTGAAGTCCTCGTTGTGCAGGAGGATTTCGCAGACCTGCGCCCGCGCACCGGTCCAGAGCTCCGCAGCCCGTCGACGCAGCTCCAACCAGTCCGCGACGAGGTCCTCGTCCGCTTCTCGCCGTTCCGGACCCAGGATTTCGGTGCCCGGCATCACGGCGACGGTGGCAAGCTTGGCCAAATGCTCCGGCCCGACTTTGGCTCTTTCTAGCGCGCGGAGCAGCCATTCGCCCTGGTCGTAGAGCTCGCTCGCCCAAAAATCGACCGCAAGCTCCGAGTGCAGGGCGCCCGCGTCCTCGGAGACTTCGAGGTCGAAGTCGATTCCAAACTCCAGCGGATACTCCTGAAGGAGCCGCTGGCAGAACCCGTGGATCGTCAGGATCGCAGCCTGATCCATTTTGCCGATGGCGTTTCGGAGGCGACGTTCGACCTCGCTTTGGCCCAAGCGTTCGACTGCAGCGCCGACGACCTCGCTGAGCGCATCGCCGTGCCCGTCGGACGGGTCCAACATGGCGAGCGCCTGCGCGATTCGGCTGCGTGCGCGGACCCGCAGCTCGGCCGTCGCTGCCTTCGTATAGGTGACCACCAAAATCTGCTCGGGCTCATGCCCAAGCTCGAGAATGGCGCGAACGAAGTAGGTCGTGATCGCGTGGGTCTTGCCGGTGCCGGCGCTTGCTTCGACGAGCGTCGGCGCATCGAGCGGTACGAGCTCTGGACGCAACGCGCTCATGTCTCGCTCCGATGCTCGAAGAGCGGCCCGTAGACTGCGAGCGCCGCGTGCTCAAAGGCTTCCGTCCAGCGCTCATCGGCGAACGGGTCGAACGACCCAAGGGCATACGCCAGGCGCGCGTCTCTGCCGCATAGTCTTCGCCATTCGTCCTTCGCCGATTTCACAGCTTTGAGTCGATCCTCCGGGCGATACTTTTCCGCGAAGATGCGCGATGCGGTTTCGAGCAAGGGAACCGGCGCTTCGATGCACTCGCCATAGATTTCGAGCAGCGTGTCGAGCACCTGCCGAGGGTCCTGCAGCGGCGCAAAAGAGACGAGGCTCGCCCGATGGCTTTCGCCTCGCAGCACGAGATTCGTCGGGCGCGTCGCTCCGGTGGCCGCCTGCAGGAGCAGATGCTCGACCCAGGCGGTCAGCTCGGCTTTGCGCCCGGCCTTTGTGAAGCGCTTCACGAGCCGCTGCTCGGGAAACAGGCCTTCGACGCGGCCCTCCAAGACGAGCCCACCGAGCTCCACCGAAAGAAGATCCGAACCCGCCGCGAGCTCGTTCGTCAGTCCGTCGGCCCGCACGTTCACGTCTGCGATCTGCTGCGCGAGGGCTCGCCGCTCGAGGGCACCCCAGGTTCCGTCCGGGAACTCGGGCGCCGCGCCGAGGTATTCGCGAAGGGCGTCGTCACGAAGGCTGGCGCGCAGGGCTGCATTCCCAACCACCGATTCGTCGAGTGCGCTGATCTTCGTGACGGCGCTCGTTGGCTCGTACAGCTCCGACTCGCCGAAATGCGCCAACAAGACCCGGTCGATGAACGAAGCGATCGGGTTCCAAAGCCAGGAGGCGAGCTCGGCCGGCGACACGACGAGGTCTGGTTCGCCGGTCACGGCCCGAAGCTCCACCCGCGGGCGCTCGCCGGGCGGCTCGCGCAGCGCTTCGGCGATGTGCAAGTACCGCCGCGAGCTGCTCTGATGCGGCGCGCTGCCGTCGAAATAGGACGCGTCAAACGCATGTCGAGGGTGCACGCTCGGTTCGAGCAGCGGCCCCCCATCCGGACCTTGGTAGTAGCGATTGACGGTCTCTTGAAGCTCCCACAGCAGCGGCGACGGGCTCGCGCCCTCTCGCGAACCCGATGAAGGGGTGCCGTAGGTGACGATGAGCCGGTCGCGGGCGCAGAGAATCGCCTGCAGGAACGCATGACGATCGTCGTGGCGTTTGTTCCGGTCGCCTGGGCGCGGCGAATCCCGCGTCACATCAAAGCTCAAACGCCTGTCCGCGCGCGGAAACGACGCT
Source organism: uncultured delta proteobacterium (assembly GCA_963712235.1). Taxonomy (GTDB): domain Bacteria; phylum Myxococcota_A; class Polyangia; order Polyangiales; family Houyiibacteriaceae; genus SG8-38. The sequence goes on along the minus strand of CAVQHC010000006.1, from coordinate 261,204 downwards.
TCACTCATTCCGACTAGGCAGACGAGTCGAAAAGGCACCGGCCGCAGAGGCACGAGCTCGGCGATGGTCACGCCACGCCGCAGGAATCCCACCGCCGGGGTTTCTCTCAGCAGAAGTCGCGCAAGCTCTCGGCGAATGGTTTTGAGCGGCAATGCGTCCCCGTATCCGCTCTGCTCGGCCGACTCTTTCAAGCTGCCGAGCGCTTCGCGAACGACCCGCACTGCCGCGGTCCACTCGTCCTCTTCCGAGAAGAGCGATCCGCAGAGCCGCGCGAGGAGCTCGGTCCAGTCGCCCATGCTGTGCGGCGCGCGCGCCTGGCGTTGCGCCTCGAACAGTGTCTCGCCGAGCCGCGACAAGCGCGCCACGAGCGCGGCGTCCTCGAGCGACGGCGTCCCTCGTGGGAGCAGGCCTTTGAAGACCCCGGTGTCCTGCGGTGAAGAGGCGAATCCCAAGAACAGCCTGCCAAAACCCGCCCTCCAGGTGTGTAGCGGCTCCGCGGGGAACTCCAGCTCGGTGCGGTGCTCGGCGTCGATGCCCCAGCGGATGCCCGCCGCCGCGAGGAGCTCGGTGAGCCGCACTCGTTCCTCCGGGCTGAAGCGAAAGTCCGCGCGCATCGAGTCGGCATCGATGAGGCGCAGCAGATCGAGAACCGAGAACCTCGAGCCGAGCACTTCGAGCACCGCGATGAAGTCGTCGTACAAAGGCGTGTCCTCGCGCGTCAGGCGGTCGTGAACTTCGTAGGGAATGCGATGCCGCCCTTCCTGCCCGAAGACCGCGCGGAAAACAGGCGCGTAGGTCTCGAGGTCCGGCGCCATGACGAGGATGTCTTCGGGCAGAAGCGTCGGGTCATCTTCGAGAGCGCCTTGAACCGCTTCGTAGACGACCTGTGCCTCGCGCATCGGGCCGGCGCAGGCATGGATGGTCACCGACGAATCCGAAGGGCTCTGGACGGGCCGCTCCGCCGGCGCAGGCGGGCTCCGGAACTCGAACATGTCGGCCTGGAGCGAGCTCAGCAGGTTGATTCGCCTGGGCGGCTCATAGACGTCCGTCTGGCGGTCCAGCTGCTGGTCGACGGAGAGCAGGACTTGCTGGAAGTCGCGGCTCAGGCGTCCGACGTTCGATAGAAACGCATGACCGTCGGTCGAAGCCGGCCCCTCGGCCGCGAGGAGGACGTCCCCCAGGTATTCTGCGGACGGTTCCAGCACATAGAGCGTCGTCGGAATCGAGTGTGAGAGCGCATTGAAGAACTGGAGGAATAGGGGCGGGATGGTTTCGAGCGCAAACACGTGGAGGCGTTCAAAGCTCAGGTCGTCGATAACCTGGCCACTTTGCAGCCGGGGCAGCGCGTCTCGAATGCGCGAGGCGAGGTCGTGCGGCCCCAATGCCTGCGCGACGCGATGCCAGAGCTCGGACTGCCAGTTCGTCGATGGCCGCTCCGCCCATTCGGCCAGCAGCTCCGGGCGGTACACGACGTAGTCGTCGTACACCGCCGAGAGGCTGTCCGCGAAGCGCAGCACGCGATCGGGGTCTGCGTCGGCTCTCAAATACGGCAGCAGCTTTTTTGGCGCAGAGTCTTGAAGCAGGCGCCCGATCGTCCACTTGAGGCGGTCGGGCGAGTATGCGGGCGCCTTTTCCGATGCCCCGATTGCCCCTTCGAGCACTTCTTCGATCACTGCCCGCGGGAAAGGAAACGAAGGATTTCCCCAAATGCCCAAGCGCTCGGCGAGCGCGAGCGTCAGCCAACGCTCCATGCCGCGGCTCGGAACCACGATGACCTCGGTTTGGAACGGACCGAGGGGCTTGTGGCGAATCAGCGATGCGAGCGCGTCCGCGAGGTTCTCGGTTCGGTTGCTGCGGATGAGCTCCATGCGCTCAGCGAGGTCGAAACTTTCGTTCCAGGTTCTTCATACCTCTGCCGAGCGCCACTTGAAACAGCTTTGTGCCCGCCCAGGCCTTGAGCGGGTTGTTCGCGAGCCTGCCGTACGCCAGCCAGCAAATCACCGTCCCCCCGTCCGGGTGCGGCTCGCAGGTCATCACGCCGAGGTGGTCGAAGCAAAGCCCCAAGAACGCCCCATCGTTGGCCGAATAGGCGAGCATTCGCGGCGCTTCGTACGCCTTCACCCGCTCCCGAACCAGCGTCGACCCTCCGCTCTTGATGACGCGGACCGCCCCAACCTGGCCCGGGGCCTCGGCTTCGCTGTTGTCGGTCCAGCTCTTCTTGGCGCCGACGATCCATTCGCTCGATCGCTCGAAGTCACTCACGTAGTTGAAGAGCTCTTGCTGTGTGACGTCGAGTCGCTTCGTCGTTTCGTGAAGAAGAGGTTCATCGCTCAGGCGTGCGCCTGTCTCTTTGGCGTACGCAGTGAAGTCCGAGAAGGCGCCCATCACGCGAGTCTTACCGCTCCAGGTCGAAGTTCAAGGCTCAAGAGAGCCTGTTCCGGTAGTCTTCGTATCCAAAGCGGCGTTGGACACGGTAGGAGTCGTCCCTCGGGTCATAGAGCGCAATCGAAGGCAGCCGGACCCCGTTGAAGGTCGTGGTCTTGACCATCGTGTAGTGCGCCATGTCCTCGAAGATGAGCCGGTCGCCGACGTTCAGCGGCTCGGTAAACGAGTACTCCCCGATCACATCGCCGGCCAAACAGCTCAGGCCGCCGAGACGATAGCTGTGCGGGAGTTTGCCCGGCTCCGAGGCGTTTCGAATCTGTGGGCGGTACGGCATCTCGAGCACGTCGGGCATGTGCGCGGTTGCAGAGGTGTCGAGAATTGCGATCTGCCCGTCGTTCTCGATGAGGTCCAGCACCGTCGCGACGAGCACGCCGGCGTTCAGCCCAATCGCTTCCCCCGGCTCGACAAAGACATCCACCCGGTGCTCTCGCTTGAACTCCCGAATCAGGTCGATGAGTAGCCCCACGTCGTAGTCGGGCCTCGTGATGTGATGGCCGCCGCCGAAATTCACCCATTTCGCGTCGTCGAGCCAAGACGAAAAGCGGTCTTCGATGACGGCGAGCGTTCGTTGGAGCGCGTCCGCGCCGAGCTCGCAGAGCGTGTGGAAGTGCAGGCCTTCGATGCCCCGAAGGTTGGCTTTCATCAGAGCCTGTTTGGTGGCCCCCAGCCGTGACCCAGCCGCGCACGGATCATAGATGGCGACGTCGACCTCGGAGTGCTCCGGGTTGATCCGCAGCCCGAAGCTCGTGTCCGAAGCGTGCTCGTCGATGACCGCGCGGAAGCGATCGATCTGGGAAGGCGAGTTGAAGATGACGTGGTCGGAGTAGCGAATCGACTCACGAAGGGAGGCCTCGTCGAACGCCGGGCAATAGGTGTGCACCTGCTTGCCGAGCTCTTCGCGGCCGAGTCGCGCCTCGTCGGGGCCGCTCGCCGACACGCCGTCGAGGTACGTGCCCACCAGCGGAAAGGTCGACCAGGTCGCGAAGCCCTTGAGCGCAAGCAAGATCGAGCAGTCAGCCGCGCGCTGCGCGTGCGCCAAGAGCTCCAAGTTGCTTTCCAGGGCAGCGAGGTCGATCACGTAAGCAGGCGAATCGACGCGGCCCAGATCGAGCTTGGTGCAGGGGAGCACTACATCTCCTTCACGTGCCAGGGGAGCCCGCGCCGGCCTAGCTCCTCGAGAAAGGGCTCCGGATCGAACTGCTCGACGTTGAACACACCCTTGCCCCGCCACTGGCCGGTCAGGAGCATCTTCGCGCCGACCATCGTCGGGACGCCGGTCGTGTACGAGACCGCCTGCGCGCGAACCTCTTTCCAGGATTCTTCATGGTCGCAGACGTTATAGATGAACACCTTTTTGGGTTCACCGTTTTTTCGACCCTCGATCAAGCAGCCGATGCTCGTCTTTCCCGTGTAGTTCTCACCGAGGGTCGACGGGTCGGGCAGCAGCGCTTTCAAGAATTGAATCGGGACGATCTCCCGCCCCTCGTACTCGAGCGGTTCGATGCTGGTCATGCCCACATTCTGAAGCACCCGAAGGTGCGTGATGTATTCGTCCCCGAAGGTCATCCAAAAACGAATGCGCTTGAGTCCGTCGATGTGCTTTACGAGAGACTCGAGCTCTTCGTGATAGAGCAGGTACGCCTTCCGCTCGCCCACGGCCGGGAAGTCGAACATCCGCGACTGGGACATCGCATCGATTTCGACCCAGTTCCCGTTCTCCCAGTAGCGGCCGCGCTGGGTGATTTCGCGGATGTTGATCTCCGGGTTGAAGTTGGTGGCGAACGGGTGTCCGTGGTCGCCCCCGTTGCAGTCGAGAATGTCGATGTAGTCGATCTCGTCGAAAAGATTCTTCTGAGCGTATGCGCAGAAGACGTTGGTGACGCCGGGGTCGAAGCCCGAGCCCAGAAGAGCCATGATTCCGGCGGATTCGAATCGTTCCTGATAGGCCCATTGCCATTTGTATTCGAACTTCGCTTCATCCGGCGGCTCGTAGTTGGCCGTGTCGAGATAGTCCACGCCCGTCTCTAGGCAGGCGTCCATCAAATGCAGGTCCTGGTAGGGAAGGGCGACGTTGATCAGCAGATCCGGCCGCACTCGTTTGATCAGTGCCACGGTTTGTGCGACGTCGTCCGCATCGACTTGGGCGATCTCGATTTCACGGCCGCGGAGCTCACGCACCTGCCTCTGGATTTTCTCGCAGCGCGACAGGGTGCGGCTCGCGAGTACGATCTCGGAGAACGTGTCGCTGTCCTCTGCGCACTTGTGGGTGACGACGCCGCCCACTCCACCCGCACCAATGATCAACACCTTGCTCATCGAATCCTCCGGGCCGAGCCGCATGATAGCGCCGGCTGGCGTTCGAGGTGTGACGTCGACGTACGCGATTTGCAAGGCAAGCCGCGTGACTTTCGAAGAACCTTGTGTTTACCTCAGGCCCCTGTCGAGGGAAGGGCATGGCTGTACTGATGCACCAAGCGATAATTGGATTGGATGTCGGGTCCACCACCGTGAAAGCGGTCATCGTCGACCCGGAAACCAAGGACATCGTCTGGAGTGACTACCAGCGCCACCACACCAAGCAGGCGGAGTGCGTTCTCGACTTCATGGTGCGAATTGGTCAGGTGCTCACGGAGCTCGGCTGCGATGACGTTCGTGCGTTCATCACCGGGTCGGGCGCCAAGCCGCTCGAAGGCCCGCTCGGTGCGAAGTTCGTTCAGGAAGTGAACTCGGTCACCTTGGCGGTCGAGACCCTGCACCCCGATGCCGGCTCCGTCGTCGAGCTCGGCGGCCAAGACGCGAAAATCATCATCTTCAAAGAGAACAAGAAGACCGGCGACAAGTCTGCGATCGCCTCGATGAACGACAAGTGTGCGTCGGGCACCGGCGCCACCATCGACAAGTGCATGATCAAAGTCGGGATGCCGTCCGAGGAGACACTGAATCTCCACTTCGACGAGGCGCATCTGCACCACGTCGCTGCCAAGTGCGGCGTTTTTGCCGAGACCGACATCGTCAACCTCGTCAAGACGGGCATCCCCTCCGACGAGATCATGTGCTCGCTCGCCGACGCGATCGTGATGCAGAACCTCTCGGTCCTCACGCGCGGCAACACCCTCCGCCACAAGGTCTTGCTCCTCGGTGGGCCGAACACGTTCCTTCCGTTCCTCCAAGAGTGCTGGCGAAAACGAATTCCGGAGACTTGGGACGAGCGCGGGTACGACTACCCGAAAGATGTGCCGATCGAAGAGCTGATTCCGGTGCCCGAGAACGCCGCCCTCTACGCCGCATACGGCGCGGTCATGTACGGCATGCACGAGGCGGCAGGCGTTGGCGTCTACGATGGCCTCGACGGCCTGCGCCGCTACATCACCGAGGGTCGCAAAGAGCGCCTCGGTGAAAGCGCCGGGCCGCCGCTGGCGCGCGACGAGTCGGAGCTCGAGCAGTTTCTGGGGGCCTACCACGTCCCGATGTTCGTCGAGCCGGAGCTCCCAAGCGACACGGTGCGCGTCGTCATCGGCCTCGATGGTGGAAGCACGTCCTCCAAAGCCGTCCTCCTCAGCGAAGAAGGCGAAGTCCTGATGAAGGCGTACACCCTTTCTAAGGGCAACCCCATTCAGGACAGCAAAGAGCTCCTCGGCGAGCTTCGCGGCCGGATGGAAGCGAAGGGCGTCGCGCTCGACGTCCTTGGTTTCGGCGCAACGGGTTACGCGGCCGACGTGCTCGAAGAGTGCGTCCGCGCCGACGTGAACATCGTCGAAACCGTCGCACACATGATGAGCGCCACGCATTATTTCGGCGACGTCGACGTCATCTGCGACATCGGCGGCCAGGACATCAAGGTCCTGTTCATGGAGAACGGAGACATCAAGACGTTCAAGCTCTCCAATCAGTGTTCAGCGGGCAATGGCATGCTCTTGCAGGCGATGGCCGATCAGTTCGGCCTGCCTGTCACCGAGTACGCCGAGAACGCATTCCAAGCCGACCTAGCGCCCAAGTTCAGCTACGGCTGTGCGGTTTTCCTCGACACCGATCGGGTCAACTTTCAAAAAGAAGGCTTCAGCAAAGAAGAGCTGCTTGCCGGGCTTGCGCAGGTTCTCCCAAAGAACGTCTGGCAATATGTCGTTGGCGTCCCGCGCATGGCCGCGCTCGGGCGCAAGTTCGTGCTGCAGGGCGGCACGCAGTACAACATGGCCGCCGTCAAAGCGCAGGTCGACTACATCAAGGAGCGCGTGCCGAACGCCGAAGTGTACGTGCATCCGCACAGCGGCGAGGCAGGGGCTATCGGCGCCGCCATGGAAACCCTCCGTGTGGTCAAGCGCCGCGGGAAGACCACATTCATCGGCTTGGATGCGGCGATCGACCTCGAGTACAAAACGACCAACGACGACGACCACCACCTGTCACTTCTGCGCAAACAACTGCTCTCGAACCTTCATCGATGCATTCCGCCCCGACGGGACGACCAGCCGATACATCAGCGGTTTCTCCTGCGAAAAAGGCATGGTCGAGTCCAAAGAGGCGATGGATAGCATCGTCAAACAGCGCCGAAAGGTCATGAAGGAATTCCCGAACCTCGTGAACTACGAGGGCCTCAAGGCGTTCAAGCGCATTTCCGGTGTTGAGCCCATGCCCGAGGCCGGGACGCCCATCGAAGACGTCAAAGTCGAACGCAAGTTCTTCGGCTCCATCGAACGCAGCAAGTACATGCGAACCTTCGAGCGATCATCCGAGGAGTCCGCGAACAAGCGTGCGACCTGGCGCGTCGGCATTCCGCGCGTGCTCAACATGTATTCGACCGCTCCGTTTTTCCGAACCTACTTCGAAGTGCTGGGCGTACGGCCCAAGAACATCGTTTTCAGTGACCCGAGCTCCGAAGAGATGTTTGCCGAAGGCGGCAAGTACGGCTCGGTCGACCCCTGCTATCCGTCCAAAGTCGCACAGGCACACTTCCACCAGCTCTTCTTCCACAAGCACGAGCAGAGCCCTTTCGACGCGATCTTTTTCCCAATCCTCACCCACGTCCCCTCGTTTGTGACCGACGCGGTCGACTATGCGAGCTGTCCCATCGTTGCCGGCACCCCAGATGTCATGAAGGCAGCGTTCACCAAGGAGCAGGACTACTTCGCGAATCGAGGCATCGAGTATCTCGCACCGGCGTTCAGCTTTGCGGAACCCACGCTTCTCAAGCGCGACATGTTTGATGCCTTCCGGGAGGTGCTCGGCATGACCGAAGACGAGAGCGACTTTGCTACAGAGCAGGCTCTCGCGGCGCTCGATCGCTTCGATCTGGACATCCAAGACAAGGGCAAAGCGATCCTCGACCAGGTCGAGTACGACAACAAGATCGCGATTCTCGTGCTTGGGCGCCCGTATCACAACGACCCAGGTCTCCACCATGGCATCCCCGACGAGTTCCAAATTCTCGGCTACCCGATCCTGAGCATCCGCTCCATTCCCAAGGACCGCGACTGGCTCCAGCGTTTCTACGATGAGGGCGAAGATGTCCTCAGCGTCAACGACGTCTGGCCGGAGAACTATTCGTCCAATTCGGCGCAGAAAGTCTGGGCCGCGAAGTTTGCATCGCGGCATCCCAACGTGGCGATCCTCGATCTCAGCAGCTTCAAATGCGGCCACGACGCGCCCACCTACGGCATCATCGATAGCATCGTCGCGAAGAGTGGCGTTCCGTCGTCGTCGCTTCACGACATCGACGCCAACAGGCCCGGCGGCTCGATCAAGATTCGAGTCAAGACCTACGCGCACTCGCTCAAGCTTCGCGAGGAGCACCTCGAAGACCTCGCCTCGCGTAGAGAAGAGCTGCAGCGGCGCATCGACGAGAAGCGGTTAGAGCTCCTGCGCATGAAGCACGATCAGCTCGCCAAGAACCGGCGCGCCGATCTCGGGCTCGAACGTCAGATTCACGAGCTTGCGGAGAAAGTTAACCGATATCGTATCGAAGCGTCGAAGTCCGAGGAGGACGGGACTTTGTCGGGTGAGCTGTCGGAGAGTTTGATTCGTCTTGGGAAGAAGACCAAGGACGGCACGGTCGTCCGGGTGTGAAAGGGTTAGTCATGGCTGATGGTTTTGAAGTCGACATTGACAAAGAACTCGCTGCATTCGAAGCCGATGAGCGGGCGCGACTAGGGCTCGATGGCAATCGAGAGCAGTGGACCGACTCGATGGTCGATCCCTTCTTCTCGGCCAAAGAGCGCGCAACGGTCACCATTCTCAACGGCGGCCTCACGATGGCCCACGACGAATTCGTTGCCTCGGCGCTCAAGGGCATTGGCTACAACACCCGCCCGATGGAATGCGCGGATTTGGCGTCGCTCCGGTACGGTAAGGAGTTTGGCAACAAGGCGCAGTGCAATCCGACCTACTTCACCGTCGGAAACCTAGTCAAAGAGCTCACGCGCCTGCGCGATGAAGAGAGGATGTCGCCCCAAGAGATCATCGATCAATACATCTTTTTGACCGCCGGCGCCTGTGGCCCGTGCCGGTTCGGCATGTACGTCACCGAGTATCGCAAAGCGCTTCGTGACGCTGGCTTCGATGGCTTTCGCGTCGTCCTCTTCCAACAGCAGTCCGGCTTCAAGCAGGCCACCGGCGAAGAGGTCGGCCTCGCGCTCAATCCAACGTTCTTCATGGCGCTTGCCCGCGGCTTGTTCGCTGGCGACGTGCTCAACGTACTGAGCTACCGCATTCGCCCCTACGAGGTCGTCGAGGGTGCGACCGACCTCGCGATCGACCAGGTGAAGCGCGAGGTCTGCGAGGCACTCGAGCAAAACGGAAGCGTCCTCCGCGCCCTGTGGCGCGGCCGGAAGCATCTCGCAGCCGTCGAAGTCGATCGTCTCCGGGCCAAGCCGAAGGTCGCCATCATCGGCGAGTTCTGGGCGATGACGACCGAGGGAGACGGGAACTACCACCTTCAGCGATTCGTCGAATCCGAAGGCGGCGAAAACGACATTCAGACCCTGGTCAACTGGCTGCTCTACACCCTGTGGGAGATGCGGCACGACACCGAGCGGCGCATGACCCTCCGTGGCACCGATCAGTCGTACTACGGCCTCGAGGGTTCGGACGTCGGTTACAAGATGGCGGGCGTCTGGCTCGGCGAGCTCGCTCTGCGCGCGACCTTCGCTACGTTCAGCGCAGCCGCGGGCCTCAAGGGCAACAAGCTTCCCGACATGGATGAAATCGCAAAAGTCGGCCACAGCTTCTACAACAACGAGCTTCGCGGCGGCGAGGGCCACATGGAGGTCGCCAAGCTGGTCCTCAACGTGGCCAAGCAGAAGGCAAACATGACGCTCAGCGTGAAGCCGTTTGGTTGCATGCCGAGCTCCGGCGTCTCCGATGGGATTCAAACCGTCGTTACCGAGCTCCATCCCGACGCGATCTACTGTCCGGTCGAAACCAGCGGAGACGGCGCCGTGAATTTCTACTCACGCGTGCAGATGTACATGTTCAAGGCGCGCGAGCGCGCCCGTCAAGAGCACCAGGCGGCTCTCGACCAGTACGGCATCACCGAGGAAGAGGCGCGCGAGTTCTTGAAGGGCAGCCGCTACGCGAAGACGTTCTACAAGGCGCCGCACGTCGTTGCGGGAACGAGCGCCGACATCATCCACCAGATAGGTCCGCTCGTCGGGAAGGGTCCCCTCGGGCGAGCGAAGGTTCATGCGAAGCGAGCGGCCGCCCGCGGCAAATCCTTCGTCACCAAGGATTTGCCGTACGCTCGGCAGACCTTTGGCAAGATGTCCCCCTACCTGCCCTCGCTCGGTCGGCTCATCTACGTCGAGCTGAAAGAAAAACTTCCGGCGCCTGGAGAGGCCTGGCAAAATCTGATGCGCCGCGCGGTTCCCAAATCTGAGGAAAGCGTCGACGCGGAAATTCCTTCAAGCCACGAGTACATCCCGGCCGCCACTCCGCGCGCAGAGCTGGATTCGGACAGCGTTCGTCTTCAGGTCGTGGGCTGAGCGTTCCGTCCACCGGTCCACTCGCCCGCCTGCCCGTCCAGGCTGGACCGTCGTCGCTAGCTTCCGGGCTTCGCGTGGGCGGGCAGCTCGCCGGTCAGGCTCTTGAGGAACGCCACGATGCTGTCGATTTGGTCGTCGGTCAGCTCCCTGCCGAGTTGGTGGGTGCCCATGAGCTTCACGGTGCCTTCCAGAGTCGTCTGTGAGCCGTCGTGTAGGTAGGGCGGCGTCAGCTCGATGTTTCGAAGGGTCGGCACCTTGAAAAAGTGCTTCTCGGCCGGGTTCTTGCTGACGTTGAAGCGCCCCATATCGGCATCGGTGAGCGGCGTTCCACGTTCCGCAAAATAGTCTTTCACCAGGCCCATCTTCTGGAACATCGTCCCTCCGACGTTGATACCGGTGTGACAAGCGGTGCAGCCGACCTCTTTGAACGTGGCGTAGCCCTTCTTCTCGGCGTCGGTAATCGCGTTCTGGTCACCGAGCAAAAACTTGTCGAAGCGCGAGGGCGTGATCAGCGATTTCTCGTACTCAGCTATGGCGTCCGTCGTATTCGCTTGGGTGACGCCGTCGTCGTAGAGCTTCGCAAAGGCCGCAGCGTACTCCTTGTTCTTCTTCAGTCGCTCGACGACTTCATCCCAGTTGGCACCCATTTCAGATGGGTTGGCGACAGGGCCAGCGGCCTGCTCCTGCAGGTCCTTCGCGCGCCCGTCCCAGAACTGAACGAAGTTGTACCCGGAGTTCAAGACCGTGGGTGAGTTGATCGGCCCGATCTGGCCTCTGATCCCCTTGGAAGTTTTGCGCGGCTCGGCACCGCCGTGATCGAGCGAATGGCAGGTGACGCATGCGACCGTGCCGTCTCCCGAAAGCATCGTGTCGTGGTAGAGGCTTCGACCGAGCACGACCTTGTCCATGTTGACGTCGACCGAGCTCGGGAGCGGTAGGATTGGCTCCACCGCAACCACCGGCGGCTTCTGCTCCTGTACGGCCGCCGCCTGTTCCGCGGCCGGAGCGGGGGTTTCCTTTTTGGTGCAGCCTACGACCACCCCGGCGGCAAGGGTGACGAGGGCCCAATTCATCTTAGACATGCCGCCGAAGTTAGCAGCCAAAGCGCCCCCGGGCATCCGCTGCTATGCTGCGGCCCCGTGAAAAACCGACGCAGAGTGTATTTGGCAAGGCACGGAGAGGTGTCGTATTTCGAACCGGGACAAGACCCCGGCGACCACGATCCCGCACTCAACGAAACCGGGGTCGCTCAAGCCGAAGCGCTGGGGCAGCTCTTGGCCGAGGCCCCGATCGACCTCGCCGTTTGCACGGGGCTCCGGCGCACCGAGCAGACGGCTCGCCTCGCGATCGGTGGACGGGATCTGCCGATCGGGGTCATCGAAGGCCTGTCGGAGGCGAAAACGGGCAGTTTTGAGGACATCGAGAGCTTCGCGGACATGGAAACCCTCTTCACCCGAGCGTTCGACAATGCTGAAGACCCCGATGCGCGGTTTCTCAGCGGCGAGTCCTACGCGGCGCTTTGGGATCGCGTCGCGGCGGCATGGGGTGGCCTAGTCCGCCGCAGCGACTGGACCTGCGCCTTCATCGCCTGCCACGGGGTCGTAAACCGCACGATCCTGGCACAAGCTCTCGGCGCCGGTCCCCAGATCTACCGGCGCATCGAGCAGGACCCCGGTTGCCTCAATGTCCTGGACATCGATGGCGACGGAGCGAACGCGCGCGTCGACTATGTTCGCTTGATGAACTTCACCCCGTACAACGCCACCAAGGATGGAATGCTCGAGACCACCTTGGAGGCGCTCTGGCGCCAATTCACGGCCGATTAGTCGCCGCAGTGAAGGGATCCGTAGGCTCCGTTGTAGTAGAGCAGCGGCTTGGCATCGGTCGAATGGACCGCTTCGACCCGGCCGACATAGATCGTGTGGCTCCCTTCGCGGTGCGAGCTCGTCACGTTGCACTCGAGCGACACTACGGCTTCGTCGATCAGCGGCGCTCCCGTCGCCCCTTCGCTCCAGCTGACCTTCTGCAGACGAGAATTCTCCTCTTCCGACGACGCGAAAATGTTCGATATATCCTGCTGATGCGAGGCCAGAATATTCACCGCAAAGACGCCGCCCGCTTCGATGACACCGTGGGTGGTCGAGGAGCGGTTGGCGCAGACCAAAACCAGGGGCGGATCGGCAGAAACACTCGAGAATGCAGAGACCGTCATCCCGTGCACCTGGTCGCCGCTCCGCGCGGTCACGACCGTGACCCCGCTGGCCCAGCCGCGAAGCGCCTCTTTGAAAGCATCCTCATCAATCGGCATCGTTCCCGGGGTCTAGGCAAAAATAGAACGTGTTTCAAGTAGACGGCGGGCTTTCACCTTTTCGAAATTGGGCTAGTTTCCGCCCCCTATGCCTCAACAGCCGTTTCTGCAGGGGATCCAGACGTACTGGGATGCCCTTGGCCAACCGGGTCAGCCGCCCGAGCTTGGCGAGTCTCGAATCGACGCGTTCGTGGATCTTTTGCACGTGACCTCGAGCGCGGCGCACGGGTTTCGATTGATGGAAACTCTCGAGTCGACCTACTCGGGAATGGCGGTTGGCGACACGTCCCAACCGTGGCGCTTGCACTGGGCGATCCAAGTCGGCGAGGTGGAGCCGTTCGTCGCCACCGACCTCGAAGGCCTGATCTTTCTCGCCGACACCATTGCCGATCCCGAAGGCCGACACCGAGTCTACACACTCAAGGACGGAACGCGCGGCGACCTCGAATTCGCGGACCTACCCGACGCACTTCGCTGGATGACCGCGCAGGTTCGGCATGCGAAGGGCGAGCTCGACGACGCGAAGCTTCAAGACGTCCAAAGTGACGCATCCGCCTTGCTCGACGACGACTGGGAGAAGGGGCCGACGTCCGCTCTGTACATCGTCGAAGAGCTGCTCGACACGCCGCTGTTCGAGGCTTGGGATGCGATTTCCCGAGGCCAATGGCCGCTGGTCGAGTCCGACGGCAGCAAGGCGTCCGTCGATCGCGAAGATGGCTGGCAACGGCGCCTTTCTCTCTGGCTCACGCGGAGGTTCCTCGCGACACGTTCGCTCGAGCTTCCCGAAGAAGTTGGCGTCTCCGACATGGACGCGATTCATCGCTCCCTCGTCGATCACCTCATCGACTTCGAGCAAGCGATCCATGCCGGAGATGTGCCGAGAATCATCGACCAAACGGCAGCCGGGGACGACCCGAAGCTTGCACAGATGGCCGTCGAATGGATCGACCGGCATGACAGCTGGCGGACCGCGGCAAGCGTCCCGGCGCCCGATGAGCAGGACGACTACGCCGACGAGCCGCCGCCGTTTCAGCACACTCCGTTCACACGGAAGCTGCTGCAGGCCTTGTCTGGTTCGCTCGATCGGATGGTGGAGCAGGGCGAGCTGGAGCTCGACCCGGACCGCAAGGAAGCGCTGCTCATCGAGCTCGTCACGGCAGGTTCCGACGCGCGCTCGGTCAAGCACATGCTCAAGAAGCTGACCTCCACCCTGGTCGATTCGGAGCACGTCGAAGAGATCTATCCGACCGACGACCAGATCCAGGATAGGCTCAAAGAAGATCTCGGGGGATGATCGAGCCGCCCGGCACGCAGTTCTGGGCCGACGCCCGATGGCGCGACGGTTGGCGACTGCAGCGCCATTGGGATGGCCAGTCCTGTAGGTTGCTGAATCCAAAGGGCCGGATCGTCTGCCGCGGCTCGTGGGCGCAATGCACCGAAGCGCTCGAAGAGGCCCGGCCGGTGCCGGCTTCAATCGATCACCTGGTGGTCCTGCTGCACGGCCTCGGCCGTACGCGTCGCTCGCTCGCAAGGTTGGACAGGGCTCTTCGGGAAGCGGGCTTCACGACGGCCCGCCTCGACTACCCGAGCACCCGGAAGTCGATCCAGGATCACGCCGCAACGGTCGCCGAGCTCCTCGACCATATCCCCACCCCGAGCAAGCTCTCGTTCGTGTCACACAGCCTCGGCGGATTGATCATTCGTCAGCTCCTTGACTACGAAGCGCCTTGGCGCTCGGCCATCGACCGCATCGTGATGATTGCCCCGCCGAACCGGGGCGCATCGCTCGCGGGCTCTCTCGACAAGGGCGGCGTGATGCGCGGGATCCTCGGCCCCTCGTATGGACAGATCGCCGAAGGCTTCGCAAAGACGCTTCCGGTGCCCGAGGTTCCGTTCGCGATCTTTGCGGGCGATGCGGCGGGCGTGCCGGGAGACGGCCTGGTGACCGTGGAGGAGACTCGCCTCGAGGGCGCGACCGAGCACCACGTCGTCCCGGCGATCCACACTTTCGTGATGAACCACCCGTCGGTGATTCGCGCTGCGGTCTCGTTTTTAGCGGGCACCCCAGATCGAGCCTGAGGGTCGTAAGACGCCGGCGTCACGTTCATGGAGCGCCCCCTCTCGATCACGCTCTAAGAGCAGGGGGCCGTCCAGATCGATGTACTCGGCGTTCGACGCCAACAGGAGCGCCGGTTCGATTGCAAGAGACGTGCTGACCATACACCCCAGCATGACCTGCAGGCCGAGGCGCTTCGCTTCGCGCTGGCAGTGAAGTGCTTCGCTGAGTCCGCCTGTCTTGTCGAGCTTGATGTTGACCATGTCGTAGCGACCCAGAACTTCTGAGAAAGAGCTCCGATCGTGAAACGACTCATCGGCGCAGATCGGCACGGCTCGTTCGAGTCCCTCGAGCGCTGAATCCTCACCGGCTGCAAGAGGCTGCTCGAGCAACACGACGCCCAGCTGCGGGAGTTGCGGCAGCCAAGCTTCGAGCTGCTGCACCGACCAGGCTTCGTTGGCATCGATGACGAGCTCGGCATCGGGCGCAGCTTGGTGCACGGCTGCGATGCGCTCCAGATCCTCCCCGCCGTCCACTTTCACCTTGATCACGGGTGCCCGGGCGAGCTTCGCTGCCGCCGTCTTCATCCCCTCGGCGCTGTCGACGCTGACCGTGCGCATGCTTTGAACCGGTCGCGGAGCCGCCTCGAGGCCTGCCAGCCGCCAGACTTCCGTACCCATGCGCTTGGCCGTCAGCTCCCAGAGCGCGCAGTCGATCGCGTTCCGGGCTGCGCCTGGGCCCATCGAGGTCAATCGCTCCTGCGGGTCGGCCCCTTCCAGGTCCTGGCAGGCTGCCTCGATCGCCGCGGACACCGAGTCGATCGATTCCCCGTATCGTGCGTAGGGAACGCACTCGCCGCGTCCGTTCGAGCCGCCATCACGAAGCTCGAGGACGATGACTTCGGCCGCTGCCCGAGCGCCGCGCGCGATCCGAAACCCGCCTCGAATCGGCCACGATTCCGCTCGGACCAAGGCCTTCATCGCGCAGCGCTACGCGACGCCGGTAGCTTCCTTGATCGCCTTTGGGCTGAGCGTCTTGCAGATGAATACGTGCACGTCCCAGAGGTCGCGCGGCCGCTGCCCCGCCTCTTGCAAAAGCTCCATCGTCTTTTTGGCAGCCTCCAGGAACTGCGTGTACGTCGTGGAGTTCGGCGTCGTGTCGTACTTGGGATCGATGTCCAAGATGAGTGCCTGCTTCTTCAGGAAGGTCGGCTTCACGAACAGATGCTCGTTCGGGTAGACCAGCGCAGCGAGCAAGGTCGTCAGGGGCCAAGTGGCACCGTCCTCGACATCGAGCGCCGCGACGAACGAGTCGAAGCGAATCGGATACGTCCGCTCGCCGTAGAGCAGCTCTCGAAGCGCCAAGGCCACCGTCTCACGGCTGTCTTCCGGGAGGTTCTTGAACCGAGTTGCTTCGGCCTTTTGTGTGGTGCTCTTGGTGCTCGTCAGAAACTCGTAGATCATCTGGTGGATCTCTTCGTAGCTTCTGTTGCCGGTCAGCTCGTCCAGGTTTTTCTGGCTGAGGAGATCTTCGGCGCGCTCGATCGCCGCATTCTTGAGCTTCTCGCGGCCCTTGCCGTCCGGGCACGCCACGCTCGGATTTGATGTACGTCTCGTCCTCGAAACCGACCGGGTAGAGGGTCATGAAGTAGGCGACCTGCTGCTCGAACGTGATGTCGGGCTTCTTTGGCGGGGCCTTGGACTTGCGGGTCGAGCCCGGTGCCGGTGCCTGGTTGCGGCGCGCGATTCGGTCGATGCGCACGGCCTCGTTGCCCATCACCTCGACGATTTCCATCTTGTGCCAGTAGTCCGGCCGGAAGCTGCGCTCCGCTCCGTCCTCGAAGAGGAACGTTCGCTTGTCCGGGATCTCGAGGACGAGCACGGAGCGGCCCCAGTCTTTTCTGCTGACGTGCTCGAAAACTCTGGGTGTTACGGAGGGTGTAGACTCAGCCATCGATGACAGTTCCTCGAAATTCGTGTGAAAGCCGGCCGCGGGGACCGGAAAAATGAGCCCGTCGTGTATCACGGACGCGCGGGGCTTGCATCCGCTTGCGATCCCGACGATCTAGCCCTACGAGCCTCCCTCTGCAAGCTCCCGATCTCATTGGGGTTTGGGCAAGATGAACCGATTCCCAGCAACAGGTTATGGAGCTTTGCTCCTGGTCGCCACCGCTGCGCTGCCTGCGTTCGCCTGCGAACCGGTGCCGCCGCGCGAGCCCAAATCGACCGCGGAGCCGAGCGCGGGTGCCGAAAGCGACCCCGACGTGCCCGGTGTCGCCTTCGTCGACGAGGCGCTTCAGGAAAGGCTCGACCGAGCGCTCGCCGGTCAGGGGCCGGCCTACGTTCCTCGCAGTCACCATCTCAACGACGATGGCTCGCCACGATTCACCAATCGGCTGATCCTGGAGTCGAGCCCCTACCTCCTTCAACACGCCCACAATCCGGTCAACTGGTACGCCTGGTCGGACGAAGCGTTCGAGCGCGCCAAGCGCGAGAACAAGCCGATCTTCCTATCGGTGGGCTATTCGACCTGTCACTGGTGCCATGTGATGGAGCGGGAGTCCTTCGAAGACGAGGAGATCGCAGCCTATCTCAATCGTCACTTCATCGCGATCAAGGTCGACCGGGAGGAGCGGCCCGATATCGACAGCGTCTACATGACTGCGGTCACCATTCTCACCGGTCGCGGCGGATGGCCGATGACCGTCATCATGACCCCTGATAAGGAGCCTTTCTTCGGCGGCACCTACTTCCCTCCAAGAAAAGGTTTTCGCGGCAACCGGGCTGGGCTGATCGACATCCTCGCCGAGATGGTGAGCCTCTACACGAACGAGCCGACCCAGGTCGTCGCGCGCGCCCAGGAGCTCAGTCAGCGTGTCGAGCAAGCGGCGGCAATTCGGCCTGGGCCCGGCGTTCCGAGCGACAAGGTGATCGCGGTGGCCGCGCAGAACCTCGGCAGGATGTTCGATCCGGTCGACGGCGGCTTTGGCGGTGCGCCGAAATTCCCGCAGCCTTCGCGGCTCTCATTGCTTTTGCGGTACGCCCGTCGAACGCGTGACGCGGGCGCAACGGCCATGGTCGCGACCACGCTCGACAAAATGGCGGCCGGCGGAATCTACGACCAGGTCGGAGGCGGCTTCCACCGCTACTCGACCGACGCCCAGTGGCTGGTTCCGCACTTCGAGAAGATGCTCTACGACAACGCCCAGCTTGCCGTGGTCTATCTAGAGGCCTGGCAGCACACGGGCGATCGGACATATCAGCGTGTGGCTCGAGAGATCCTCGACTACGTGGCCCGCGAGATGACCTCTCCGGATGGTGGCTTCTATTCGGCGACCGACGCCGACAGCCCGACTCCGAGCGGGCACGACGAAGAAGGTTGGTTCTTCACCTGGACGCCCGACGAGCTCGAGGCATTGCTCGGCGCCGAAGATGCAAGGGTCGTTTCTTCCGCGTTTGGCGTGACCAAGCGTGGAAATTTCGAAGGTCGAAACATCCTCCATCGCGTCAAGTCCGACCAAGAGCTTGCCTCCGAGCTGGGTCTCAATCCCAAGCGCGTCGCCGACGTAATCCGCAGCGCTCGATCCACTCTGTACGATGCCCGGGCATCTCGTCCGCCGCCGATCCGTGACGAGAAAATCATCGCCGCCTGGAACGGCATGATGGGCGCCGCTTTTGCCAAAGCGGGATGGATGCTGGCAGAACCGCGATACGTCGAGAGTGCAGCGCGCGCCGCTCGATTCGTGCTCGAGCAGATGCGCGCCGAAGATGGAGCGCTGGTACGAACCTATCGTGAGGGGAAGAAGGGCAGCGCGTCGTTTCTCGATGACTACGCCTTCATGGTGACCGCTTGCCTCGATCTCTACGAAGCGACCGGCGACGCAGCTTGGATCAAACGCGCAGTCGAGCTTCAAACCGATCAAGATCTGCGCTACCTCGACGAGCAAACCGGTGGCTACTATCTGACCGCCGCCGACGGTGAAGCGCTGCTCGTCCGAGAAAAGCCGATCTATGACCGCGCCGTCCCGTCCGGAAATTCCGTCGCGGCGAACAACCTGCTCCGCCTCCACGATTTCACCGGAGACCCGAAATGGAGGCGACGGGCCGAGCGCCTGTTCGCATCGCTTGCCTTTCAAGTGACCCGCTCACCGACGGGCTTTCCTTTGCTCCTGGTGGCCCTCGACAGGTATTACGACACCGCTCTCGAAGTTGCGCTGATAGCTCCTGCGAGCCGAGAAGAGGCCGGCGCGCTGAGCGAGCGGCTTCGGAAGTCGTTCGTGCCCAACAAGGTCTTCACCGTTCTGACCAATACCGAGGCGAGCCAACAAGAAGCGACCATCCCTTGGCTCGAAGCCAAGCGGGCGATGGGCGGGAAGAGCACGGCCTACGTATGTGAGCGCGGACGTTGCGATTTGCCGACGTCGAAGCCGAATGTATTTCAAAAGCAGCTCGACCGGCGCAAGCCTTATCCGAGCTTTGCCGACACGTCCCCGCCTCGCTTCCCTTTCGAACGCGCAAAGTAGTGACAGGCCTCTCCAACGATTGGGTCCTCGCGACACACAACTCGGGAAAAACCCTGGAGCTGCAGGACCTGTTCGCGAACCTTCCCGTTCGACTGACCTCCGCAAAAGACCTCGAGCTGCCTGAGCCAGAGGAAACGGGAACGACCTTCGAAGCCAACGCCGAGCTCAAAGCTGTTGCCGCTGCGCAGGCCACCGGCCGAGTGGCGATTGCAGACGACTCCGGAGTTGCCGTGCATGCGCTCGGAGGCGAGCCGGGAATCCACACGGCGCGCTGGGCCGGGGAGGGGCGCGACTTCGATCTCGCCCGCCGGCGCGTCGAAGCGCGCCTCGTCGAGCTCGGCGAAGGGGTGAGCCGCCGCGCGACCTACATTTGCGTTCTGTGCGTCGCCTGGCCGGACGGCCGCGCGCTTACATTTCGTGGCGAATCTCTAGGAACCTTGGTCTGGCCCATTCGCGGAGAGCTTGGCCACGGTTTCGAACCCATGTTCCTCCCCGACGGCTTCGCGATCACCTACGGCGAAATGACCGCGGCGCAGCGACGACGGGTCAACGCCCGTGCTGCCGCCATGCGCAAGCTCGAAGAAGCGCTGTTCGGCTCGACCGGTCTCAAGGCCGGCAGCTGAGATCGGAGTACGGGCACACGAAGCGAACGTGAAGGTGATCGTCGTGATTCGGAAAGTGACGAATCACGCCGTTCGGCTCGTACTTGCCGCGCGGGTATTGGATCCACCGGTCGAGCTGCGCCTTGGTGGCGCCCTTTTTCTTCGCGTAGCGGTAGAGCTTGGACTGCAGGCGATAGTCGATGAAGATCATCTCCGCCTGCCCGTGGCGGAGCCAGTGCTCGAGCAAGGTCCACTGTCGCGCAACGTCGAGCTCCGATGCCCGAAAGTCGTCGAATCGACACCCTCGGGGGCCACATTCGTCCTGGTAGTAGCTGATGTCCGCGTCACGCCCGTTTTGGTGGCTCTTGTGATCCCGGAGCTTGCCGCCGTCGCGGTCGCTGATGTCGTGAACGCGGACTACCTTGCGCTCCTTGAACTTCGAATCCACCGCATTGAATGCCTCGACGATCCAGCGGGTCGTTTCCTCGGTGCCGTACGCGCGTGCGGGACTGCGGATCAAGTAGCCCCGGTGGGACGGCAGACGCACGCCGTTCTCGAGACGCCCGCGGTTGGTCGGGCCAATGGCCTGCGACGGGCTGACGGGGACTCGCGTGTAGAGGCGAACCTGGGCCCCCGGCCGAGGGTTTCGATGGCTCAGCCCCGCATTCCAGCGGTTGAGGTCACGGGGGCTCACGTCGTACCGGCTCGCCACCGCGAGCAAATTGTCCCCGCGCTCCAGCTTGAATACGACTTCGGGCCTCGGTGAGCCGATGTCGATCGTTTGGCCCGGGAAAATTCGATCGGCACGAAGACCCGGATTCGATGCGAGGAGCTCTCCAACTGTGGTGCGGTGCCGAAGAGCGATCTCGGTGAGCGTGTCGCCTCTTTGAACGCGATAGGTTTTGCCGCGCTTGGAACTTCTTCCTTCGGCCGCGTCGTCCGAAAGGCGGGTAGCGACCGCACTGGACGGGTCGCGCGCTGCGATTCGAGGTTCGCTTGGCGTCTTGGTTTTCGAAACTGCAGCGCCGTAATCGAAGGGCGGGGTCCAATCGATCCCTTCCTCCGAGTGCTTCCGCGCCGCAGCCCTGCCGACGATGAGCTTCTGACCGATTCGGATCATGTCACCGTCGAGCTCATTCCAATGTTTGATCTCCTCGACCGACACGCCGGCACGTTTCGCGATCGAGCTCAGCGCATCGCCCTGCTGCACGATCAGCACGGACGCATCGGCGTCCACTCGGGATGGAGCCAAGGCGGCAAGGCACAGCATGGCGATCCCGAGCGTGCGGAGCATCCCGATCCGTTCTATCCAAAATCGCTCTTTAGGCCAAGAAACAGGCGCAAAGCAGGGCATGTGACGCAGTCGTCGACGCTTGATACCTTGAGTGAATGAAGGTGAGGGCACGTTTCGTATCGGGGTTGTGGATCGCAGCACTCCTTTCGTTGACGGCGTGCAAGGCGAGCTCTTCAACGTCCGCACGCTACATCGATTCGGGGCCTCCGCGCTACGAGGTTTCCTGCCCCGTGGGAGAAGTTTGCAGCGAGTCCGTTGCGCTACTGGTCGGACTTTCAGCACCTCGGGAACCCACTCGCTGCACCGCGGCACTGATCGGTCCTCGAACCGCAGTGACCGCCGGGCACTGCGTGGCCTGGGAGCTTGCCAACGGTGGAAGCTGCGACGGTCTTTGGCTGGGGTTCGCGCAGTCCGATGGCCGAGCCGCCGAGTGGATCGGCTGTGAGCGAATCGAGTCCGCGTCCACGCCCAGCCCTAGCCTTCTCTCACCAGACTACGCGGTGTTGAAGCTGCAACGGGACGCGCTGCGCCCGGCGATCCCCATCGGCGAAGGAAACGTTCCGTCGGGCGAAGTCGTCCGCGTCCTTTCGGTGACGGCCGACCGTTTCTACGATGACGTCCACCGGGTGAGAAGCCGGCGCTGCATCGTCGACGACAACCGCCGTCTCGCTTCCTCGGGCGAGCTTTCCCATTCTTCGATACGCGTGCTTTCTTCGTGCCCCATTCGCAAAGGCAGCTCCGGTGCGCCCGTGCTCGACCGTCGCGGTCGGCTCCGAGGGCTCGTTCACGCCGCGGGGCCGCCTTACTTTGCGTTCGGCGTCATGACGCTACTGTCGCAGCCAATCGATCGTGACGACGGCTAGCACCGTCAGCACGCCGATCAACATCACCAGCAAGCTCGCAGGCAAGGGCGGCGCCGGCGGCATGCGGTCGACAATCAACGCAGGGAAGCGGGAAACGCGTTCGCCGCTCTCGTCCTTTGGGTCAACCTGCGCCTCCGATTCAGCGTGTTCCCGGCTCCGCGCGATATGCATCAGCTCTCGCTTTCTCATCTCACCGCTCGGAAACAGTTGCTGCATCCAGTCTGCGACCTCGGCCGGGCCGATCAGCTCGTCCTGCTTGGCGAGATAGCGGCGTAGCGCCTTGCCCATTTCCCGTGCGCTCTGCCATCGCTCGTCTGGGCTGCGCTGAAGCGCTTTGAGCACGATTTCGTCCAGCTCCGCCGAGACCTCGCTTCGATGGGCAGACGGTGGTCGAATCTCGCCCGACAGGACCGCGTACATGGTGTTCACGTCGGTCTCCCTGAGGAATAACTTCCGCTGGGTTAGCAGCTCCCATAGGACGGCCCCCAAGGCCCAGACGTCGACCCGGCGGTCGACAGCCGCGGAGGTCATTTGCTCGGGAGCCATGTACGGAAACGTACCTTTGACCTGACCTGCCTCGGAGTGGTGGACTCGCTGTCGAGCGTGCGCGATGCCGAAGTCCACGACTTGTGTGGCCCCGTCGTAGGTCACGAAGAGGTTCTCAGCCGAAACATCTCGGTGGACGACATGCAGGGACTCGCCGTCTGCGTCAGTGAGCTCGTGCGCAGCGTGAAGCCCTTCACACGCCTGTGCGATGATGCGTGCCATTCGCATCGGCAAGAGCGGCGAGCTCCGCTGATCGACGTCGGCCAGAACACGTCGGTGAACGCGCGACAGAGGTTCCCCGACGAGATACTCCATCGCAATGAAGTACTCGCCATCGGCTTCGCCAAAATCGAAGACACTACAGACGTTGCTGTGGGTAATCCGAGATGCGATCCGCGCCTCGTCGAGAAACATCTCGACGTACTCCTGTTCGCTGGCGAGATGCGGATGGATTCGCTTGAGCGCAACGAGCTTTTCGAAGCCCGGGTTTCCTTCTGATCGCGCGAGATGGACGCTCGCCATCCCCCCCGAGGCCAGCTCGAAGCAGAGCTCGTAGCGACCGATCTTCGAAGGCGCGTTCCACCCGGCGTTTCGCGACTGCGCTCCAACGCGATCAGGGCGCACCGAATCCATGTCTTCAGCGCTCGAATCCTTCATGAGACCTTTCGACTCCAGAGGCCCAGTTCGAGGTGTGCCGCTGTCATCAAAGTATTACACATAAAGTTCGATTAACAAGAGCCAGTTTCCGCCCCCTCCTGGCGGTTTGACTTTAATCCAAATGAACCCTATCTGTTAGGCTTCTCGGGGATTCAACCTAATGAACTTAGGAAAAACATACGTTATAGATGAAATTGATCGGCAACTTTTGGAAGAATTGCAGACCGACTGCAAGCGTTCGTTGAAGGAGATCGGCGCTTCGGTAGGCATGAGCGCTCCTTCGGTGATGGAACGCGTCCGGAAGCTCGAAAACGCTGGAATCATAAAAGGTTATCACGCGGTCCTCGACGCTCGGAAGCTCGGTCTCGACATTTCGGCGTTCATCGGGGTCTCGATCAGCGACCCGCAGCTCCTCCAGGCATTCGAAACCTGGGTCGATTCGGTTGCTCAGGTCCTCGAATGTCACCACGTGACCGGTGGCTTCACGCTGGTTCTCAAGGTAAAGACCCCGAACACCGAGGCCCTCGAGCAGCTGATTAGCCGCATCCGCTCCATGGACGGGGTCGCCGGTACCGAAACCATGGTGGTGCTCTCGACCCACACCGAGAGGTCAGAAATCCCCCTTCCTCCTAGCGAGCCCGCGTCCGATGCGCGGCGCCGCAACCGTGCCCGACGCTCCGCAGACAGCCCACAAACCCCCCAAAGCGCTTGAACATGCAGTACGGACTTCCCGAAAAACACGGTCTCTACGACCCCGCGAACGAGAAGGATGCCTGCGGCGTGGGCTTCGTTGCTCAGATCAAGGGTGTCGCATCCAACCAAATCGTCAAAGACGCCAATCGCATTCTCTGCAACATGGACCACCGAGGTGCCCGTGGCTCCGAGACCAACACCGGCGATGGCGCTGGGATGCTCACGGCGCTGCCAGACAAGCTCTTGCGTCGCGCGGCCAAGGCGGAGCTGGGCATCGAGCTTCCGGCGCCGGGCAAGTACGGCGTCGGCAATATTTTCCTTCCGACCGACGAGGCGGAGCGCGCGTACTGCAAGGCAGCATTCGTAAAGGCGATTGAAGCGCAGGGGCAGCGTTTGCTCGGCTGGCGTGTCGTTCCGACCGATCCCGATGGAGCAAACCTCGGGCCGACGGCGCTCGAAAGCATGCCGCAGATCGAGCAGCTCTTCATCGCAGCGGCCGAAGGTCTCGACCAAGACGCGTTCGAGAGGCAGCTCTACGTCATCCGAAAAAGCTCCGCGAGCCCGCTTCGCGTCGACCCGAGCCTGCAGCAGCGATCGATGCTCTACGCCTGCTCCCTCTCGAGCAGGACCATCATCTACAAGGGCATGCTCGCCTGCGAGCAGGTTCTGCCGTTTTACGGCGATCTGACCGACCCCGACTTCGAAACGCATCTCGCGATGGTCCATTCGCGCTTCGCCACCAACACGTTCCCGACCTGGGAGCGCGCTCAGCCGCTTCGTTGCCTCAGCCACAACGGCGAAATCAACACACTTCGCGGCAACAAGAACGCGATGCATTCACGCCAGGGCGTCGTCGAGAGCGAGCTGTTTGGGGACGACTTGAGCAAGCTGTTCCCGGTGGCTGAGCTCGGGCTTTCTGACTCGGGCACACTCGATAACGTTCTCGAGTTTCTGTACATGAACGGTCGCAGCATGCCCGAAGCTGCGATGATGATGATCCCCGAGGCCTGGCAGAAGCACGAGCACATGTCGCAGGCGAAGCGGGACTTCTACGAATACCATTCCTGCCTGATGGAGCCCTGGGACGGTCCGGCGTCCATCGCATTCACCGACGGCACGATGATCGGAGCCGTTCTCGATCGAAACGGCCTCCGACCGAGCCGCTACTACCTGACCCACGACGACCGCGTGATCATGGCGTCCGAAGTTGGCGTCCTTCCGGTGCCGCCGGAAACGGTCAAGCACAAGGGTCGCCTGCAACCCGGACGCATGTTTCTCATCGACTTCGAGCAGGGCCGCATGATTCCCGACGAGGAGCTCAAGAACGAAGTCGCCACGCGCCTTCCGTACGGCGAGTGGATTACCGAGCAGCGTCTCAAGCTCACCAAGTTACCGGTTCACGGCGACGCGCATGGCTACGAACCCGAGACGCTCCTGTCGCGCATGCAGTCCTTTGGTTACACCACCGAAACGATGCAGTTCATGCTGCGCCCGATGATCGAAGAGAAGCGCGATCCGGTCGGGTCCATGGGCAACGACTCGGCTCTTGCGGTCCTGAGCGATCAGCCGCGGCTCGCGTACGACTACTTCAAGCAGCTCTTCGCTCAGGTGACCAACCCGCCCATCGACTCGATTCGAGAAGAAGTGATCATGGGGATGGAGTGCTACATCGGGCCGGAGCGGAACCTCCTCACGACGACCCCCGAGCACGCGCACCGCCTTCGGGTTCCCCACCCGATTTTGACCAATGAAGAGGTCCGGGCGCTCAAGACCATCGACGAGCGCGGCTGGCGCAGCAAGCTCATCGACATCACATGGCCCCGGGCGGACGGCCCCGACGGGCTCGAGCCCACGCTCAAACGCATCCGAGAGGAGGCGGAGCAGGCGGTAGACGAGGGGTACAGCCTCATCCTGCTTACCGACCGCCCAGCGGGCCCAGACCGCATCCCGGTGAGCGCGCTGTTGGCGACCGGCACCGTTCACCATCATTTGGTTGCCACCGAGAAGCGCACCAGGGTCGGAATCGTCGTGGCAACCGGCGAGGCGCGAGAGGTGCACCACCACTGCTGTCTCGTTGGATACGGCGCAGATGCGATCAACCCGTACCTGGCCTTCGAAGCCCTGTGGCAAGAGCGTCGACTCGGAACCCTCGACGCAGAGCGTTTCCCCGACGACGACAGCATCGTCGACGGCTACCGCAAAGCGGTGGCCAAGGGCATGTTCAAGGTCTTCGGCAAGATGGGAATTTCGACGCTTCAGTCGTACAAAGGCGCGCAGATCTTCGAAGCCGTGGGCCTCAACAGCTCGGTCATCGACCTCTGCTTCGTCGGTACGGCGAGCCGGATTCAAGGCATTGGCTTCAACGTCATCGCGCAGGAGCTCGTCGAGCGGCATGCGCTGGGCTACCCCAGCGAAGACGAGCCGCGGCTGCCGATTCTCCCGAACGACGGGCAGTTCCATTGGCGCGCCAACGGTGAGCGTCACATGTGGAACCCAGAGACGATCTCGAACCTGCAGGTCGCGGCCCGTGCGAACAGCACCGATGCGTACAAGCGTTTTGCCGATCATGCCAATGATAGCGCTCGGGACCGCTGCACGCTCCGAGGCTTGATGCGGTTCAAAAACAGCGATCCGATTCCGCTGAGCGAGGTCGAGCCAGCGAGTGAAATCGTGAAGCGGTTTGCGACCGGCGCGATGAGCTTCGGTTCGATTTCGATGGAGGCGCACTCGACGCTCGCGATCGCGATGAACCGACTCGGCGGCAAGTCGAACACAGGCGAGGGTGGCGAAGCGCCGGAACGCTATCTGCCGCTGGCGAACGGAGCGATGAATCCGATGCGATCGGCGATCAAGCAGGTCGCGTCGGGGCGCTTCGGTGTGAGCATCAACTACCTAACGAACGCCGATGAAATCCAGATCAAGATGGCGCAGGGCGCCAAGCCTGGCGAGGGCGGTGAGCTTCCCGGCCGCAAGGTCGACGAGAAGATCGCAGCGGTACGCAATTCGACCCCGGGCGTTGGTCTCATCAGCCCGCCACCGCACCACGACATCTACTCGATCGAAGATCTCGCGCAGCTGATTCACGACTTGAAAAACAGCAACCCCTCCGCGCGGATTAGCGTCAAGCTCGTCAGCGAGGTTGGCGTGGGCACGATTGCGGCTGGCGTCTCCAAGGCCCACGCCGATCATATCCTGATCAGCGGCCACGATGGCGGCACCGGCGCTTCACCGCTGACTTCAATCAAGCATGCGGGACTTCCCTGGGAGCTCGGCATTGCGGAGACGCATCAGACGCTGGTCATGAACGACCTTCGAAGTCGAGTCGTCCTGCAGACAGATGGGCAGATGAAGACCGGTCGTGACGTCGTCATCGGCGCACTGCTCGGCGCCGAGGAGATCGGCCTGAGCACGGCGCCGCTCATCGCGATGGGCTGCATCATGATGCGCAAATGCCACCTCAACACCTGCCCGGTCGGCATTGCCACGCAAGACCCCGATCTTCGAAAGAAGTTCAAGGGCAAGCCCGAGCACGTGATCAACTACCTCTTCATGGTTGCCGAAGAGGCGCGTGAAATCATGGCCTCGCTCGGGTTTCGCAGTTTCGAAGAGATGGTGGGCCGCGTCGACAAGCTCGACATGGTGGACGCCCTGGTCCACTGGAAGGCCCGAGGCATCGACCTGACACCCATTCTCACCATGGCCAAGAAGAAGAACGCCGTGACCGACGTCTACTGCACGAAGCGGCAGGACCACGGCCTCGACAAAGCGCTCGACAATCGGCTCATCGAGCTCGCGCAGCCTGCGATCTGCGACGCGAAGCCCGTCCGCGCTGAGATGAAGATCAAGAACACCAACCGTACCGTCGGCACGATGCTCAGCCACGAGATCGCCAAGCGATGGGGGGAAGACCTCCTTCCGGAAGGCACGGTGCACTTCAAGTTCATCGGCTCCGCCGGCCAGAGCTTCGGCGCCTGGCTTGCGAAGGGCGTCACACTCGAGCTCGAAGGCGATGCCAACGACTACGTTGGTAAGGGCCTGTCCGGTGGGAAGCTCATCGTCTATCCGTCGAAGCAAGCGACCTTCGTCCCTGCCGAGAACATGATCGTCGGCAATGTCGTCTTGTACGGCGCCATCGCGGGCAAGGCTTTCTTCCGGGGACGCGCAGCCGAGCGCTTCTGCGTTCGAAACTCCGGCGCCTGGGCCGTCATCGAAGGCGTGGGCGACCATGCGTGCGAGTACATGACCGGCGGGCGAGCCCTGATCCTCGGCGACACGGGGCGCAACTTCGGTGCGGGCATGAGCGGCGGCGTCGCGTACGTGCTCGACCCGAAGGGTGACTTCGCGTCGAAGTGCAACCAAGAGATGGTCGACCTCGAGCGGCTGGTCTACGAAGAAGAGATTGCGATCGTCAAGGGCCTGATCGAGGAGCACCTCGAGTTCACGGGCTCGGCCGTTGCCCAGCGCTTGCTGCAGGATTGGGAGTCCACCCTCGGGCAGCTCATCAAAGTGATGCCGACCGACTACAAGCGAGTTCTCCAGAACACAGGCGACCTGTCGGTGGGCGTTCCCGGGCCCGATGCGGTTCAACTTCAGGGCCTTCCGGCAGCGGAGTAAGAGAATGGGAAAGCCAACTGGGTTCAAAGAGTTTCCGAGAGAAACCGTTCCGTACAGCGACCCGCTGAAACGAATCGACGGCTGGAGCGAGTTCACCGTCGACGTGCCCGAGGAGCAGCTGCGAACGCAAGGTGCGCGCTGCATGGATTGCGGGGTCCCTTTTTGCCAATCCGCGACCGGCTGCCCGATCGACAATCTGATCCCCGAGTGGAACGACCTCGTCTATCGGGGCCGCTGGCGCGAGGCCCTCGATCGCTTGCACAAGACCAACAACTTCCCGGAGTTCACCGGTCGCGTTTGTCCGGCTCCCTGTGAAGGCGCCTGTGTCCTGGGCATTACCGACCCGGCTGTCACGATCAAGAACATCGAGATGGCAATCGTCGACAAAGGTTTCGAAGAAGGCTGGATTCATCCCGAGCCGCCCACGGAACGGAGCGGGAAGAAGGTTGCCGTCATCGGCAGCGGCCCGGCGGGGCTCACCGCGGCGCAACAGCTCAATCGAGCGGGGCACAGCGTCACGGTGTATGAGCGTGACGATCGGATCGGCGGCCTGCTCACCTACGGCATCCCGAACATGAAGCTCGACAAGAGCATCGTGGATCGGCGCGTCGATCTCATCCGCGCCGAAGGGGTCGAGTTCGTGACGAATGCGCACGTTGGCGTCAACAAGGATGCTCAGAAGATTCGCAAAGAGAACGACGCGGTCATCCTAGCCTGCGGCGCAACGCGGCCCCGGGACCTATCCATTCCTGGCCGAAAGCTCGCAGGCATTCACTTCGCGATGGATTTCCTCCTCAAGAACACCAAGAGCCTGATGGACAGCAAGCTCGAAGACGGCGCCTACATCACTGCAAAAGGCAAGCGCGTGATCGTCATCGGCGGCGGCGATACGGGCACCGACTGCATCGGAACCTCGATTCGCCATGGCTGCGCTTCCTTGGTCAACTTCGAGCTCCTGCCGAAGCCGCCCGTGGAGCGCGCGGACGACAACCCTTGGCCGGAGTGGCCGGTCATTTTCCGGGTCGACTATGGCCACCAAGAGGCCGCTGCCAAGTTCGGACGGGACCCGCGCGAGTTTCGCGTCCTGAGCAAGCGATTCCTCGATGACGGCAACGGCAGGGTTGCCGGCATCGAAACCGTGCGCGTCGAATGGATCAAGGACGCGCACGGGAAGTGGCAGATGAGCGAAGTCCCGGGCTCCGCGCAAATCTTCGAAGCCGATCTCGTCCTGCTCGCGATGGGCTTTTTGGGCCCCGAAGACACGCTCGCCGAGCAGCTCGGCCTCGAGCGTGACCCTCGCAGCAACTTCAAAGCAGAGTACGGAAAGTACGCCACCAGCACGCAAGGCGTCTTCGCGGCGGGTGACTGTCGTCGAGGTCAGTCCCTGGTCGTATGGGGTATCGCGGAGGGCCGAGGCGCCGCTCGGGCCGCCGACACCTTCTTGATGGGCAGCTCCGACCTCCTCGCCCCCGACTAGGCACAGCCCCGCCCCTCGTTTGGTGTCGAGCCGCCTCGTCCTTTAGAGTCTAAGCGTTCGGCCGCGCTCCCCTGGTGCCCGGCCTGGGGGACAAATGCGGCCTTTCTTGCTCATCTCCGTGCTGCTACTCGTTTTCGGATGGGCCGGATTCTGCAAGCGCGCATGGCTCGTTCATCGTCAACACGACCGCGGACACCGACGACGGCAGCTGCGAGCTCGCGCCGGACGGTGACTGCAGCCTCCGTGAGGCCATCCAAGCGGCGAACGCCTTTCTCAACGACCACCCCGACGCACCGGACAGCGTGGGGTTTGATTTCGGGAACGGTGCCGTTCCGCCGTTCACCATCGTGCTCGGCAGCCCGCTGCCTCCCATTACCGAGGGCCTGATCCTCGACGGACGTTCGGAGCCGCGGTTCATCCTTTCGAGGGAGCATGTGCCGGTCGTCATCATCGACGGTGGCGGCTTCGATGACGTGCTCCGCATCCGCTCCGACAACACACTCATTCTCACCGTCGCCTTCACGAACGCCGCGGTTTCCGCGATCGATGCCGAGAGCGCCGACTACCTGCTCATCCAGGGCTGCTACTTCGGAGTTCACCCGGACACGGGGGAGGCCATGCTGCCCGCGCCGGGCCTGCCCGCGTTTGGCTCGCACGCGATCCATGTCCGCGACACCTTTCGCCCAAGGATCGGCGGTCAAGGGGAGCTCGCGCGAAATCTGATCACAGGCGCTGGCGCCGAAGCGGTGCTGGTCGAGCGCTCCGATAACCTCGTCTTTCACGACAACTACATCGGGCTCGATCCGACCGGACTCGAAGCGCGACCGAATGCCCTCGATGATTCGCTCGCGTTTGCGCTTTGACGTCGACACGTCCGATCGAAGCTGAGATCTGGGACAACACGATCGCATCGAACCTGGCTGGCGGCATCCACCTGGCCAATGCGACGCTGACTTCGGTGGAGGGCAACAAGATCGGCCTCGATGCCACTGGCCGCTTGGGGCTCGGCAACGGAGGGCCTGGCATGGTGATTGAAGGTGATTCCGCAGGGCTGAGCATTCTCGACAACGTGATTTCGGACAACGATGGGCCCGGGGTTTCCTGCCTCGCGGGCACGCTCGGCCCCTGGGTCATGAAGCGCAACCTGATCGGCGTCGACATCGCGCAGAGCGACACGCTCCCCAACGCCGGCGACGGGGTCCGACTCGGCGAGGGTTGCGACGACGTCGTCATCGGCGACGAGAACGCCGATGGCGGCAACCTGATCGCGCACAATGAAGGCGCCGGGGTACGCGCGATCGACGGCGCCACCACCATTCGCGGCAACGCCATTTTTCTGAACGCCGGCCTCTCCATCGATGCAGGGCCCGCAGGGCGCAGCGACAATGACCTTTCGGATGACTCGCTGCCGACCAATTTCCCCGAGGTCACCGACTTCGAGCGGCAGAACGGGGATCTGTGGGTTCGGGCCTGCGTCGCGCCAGGCGCGGTCATCGAATTGTACGAAGCCCTCACGACCCCGGACCAATCCCCTGGCGCCCTGCGCTTCCTCGGGAGTGCGACAGAAGGCAGCGAACAAGACGCCGACGAGACCGAGGCGTGCAGTCTCTATAACGAAGCCGCTTTCGATTTCACGATTCCGATCGCCGAGTCGGTGACATCGATTTTGCTCACTGCGACCGTCGATGGAAACACCTCGGAGCTTTCGGAGCCGGTGAACCTCGACGGCGGGACCAGCGAACCGGACACCTGCCTGAGCGCGACCGACTGCACAGCGGCCGAACCCATCTGCGACCCGGTCTTCAGGCGCTGCGTTCTGTGCGTCGACGATGCCGCGGGCGACGTGCTCGATTCCGGCTGCGGCCCCGAGACTCCGCGCTGTGTTGAAGAGGCAGGCGGGAAGCGATGCGCCGAGCCCGAGGAGACCCCGCCGCCCACAGGCACGCCGCCGTCCAACGAGCCTCCGTCTGGTTCCGGGTGCACAGCGACCCCTTTGGGTGAAGTACAGGCCGGGATAGAGCTCTGGCTCCTGATCGCCTGTGCGGGGATCATCGCTTGGCGACACAGATTACGCATCGTTACTTGATTTTTGCAGCTACGCAGCAATAATCTAGAACGAGTCTCGCGCTGGCGTAGGGGGTCGGCGCGGACTCATTCGGAGGATGCCGTGAGAAATCGAGTCTTGAATCAGGTCGCCGTAGCGTGTCTCGCGATTGCCTGCGCGTGGGGATGGTCAGCCGAAGCCAGCGCGAGTCACTTTCGTCACGGCACGATCAATTGGCGTACGCCAGACCCAGCAAACTTTCCGCTTCGGGTCGAGTTCACCGTCACGAGCAGCTGGCGGACGACGTTCATTGGAAGCACCAATCTCAATTTCGGAGATGGTGCCTCCAACGGTGCGCAGACCGGTACGACCATCGGCACGGGGATCGACAGCAACGGCAACGAGTACACCACGACGGAGTACGTCGCCACGCACGACTACGCGACGGAAGGAGAGTACACGGCGTTTTTCGAATCGTGTTGCCGCGTGACAGGGCTGGTCAACGGCGCCGACGGCGATTTCCGGGTTGAAGCCACGGTGGGCCTAGGGGGCGGCAATACCGCTCCACTCGCCACCGGGTCCACCGCGATCGTGCAACTCGAGCGCGGGGGGGTTCGAACCTATGACTTCGTGATGTTCGACGCCGACGGT
The DNA here is from genome assembly GCA_963712235.1 of uncultured delta proteobacterium. GTDB lineage: Bacteria > Myxococcota_A > Polyangia > Polyangiales > Houyiibacteriaceae > SG8-38. The sequence goes on along the minus strand of CAVQHC010000006.1, from coordinate 228,459 downwards.
GATCCCGTCAGTTGTCGCCTCGCGACGGGTGCCGAGTCTGGCCTGGCCCCGGGAGAAGAGATCCCTGCGGTACCTGCCGACGGCGAACAACCCACGGTTTCAACGCCGACCCCGAACGCATGCCGACTGACCTGGGACCTGACCAACGCTATCGGGGGGCAGCAGTACGTGCTGCACTTCGTCCTCGAATCCGAGCGTGGCTTACCGCCGGTGACGAGCCGGACGGCGCTCGATCTGCTCATCGAAATCACCTCCGAACCCATCCCGAGCTGCCCCGGCGGCGGTGTGTTCACCTTGCCGATTGGCGTACCGTTCTCGACGGTGGTGAGCGCCACGGATCCTGGGAACAACCTTACCTTGAGCGCGACGGGAAAGCCGGGCACCGCGACGTTTACGCCGGTCGAAGGCACCACCAGCCCGAGCCCGTTCAGTACGACCTTCGACTGGACGCCCTTGCTCGCCGACAGCGGCACGACCTTCTTCATGCAGGTGAACTTCACCACCCCGCAGAACGTGACGGGCAGCTGTCCGCTCGTGCTCTTCACCGAGCCGGCCTGCGGCAACGGCATTCTAGAGGTGAGTGAATCCTGCGACGACGGCAACCCGGATGCGGGAGACGGTTGCAGTCCAGTTTGCCTGCTCGAGGACTTCGAGCCCTGCACGAGTGACGGAGAATGCGAGAGCCGGGTTTGCGACAACACCGAGGTTCCTGCGATCTGCGAACCGGCCGACACCTGCGGCAACAGCATTGTCGAGGCAGGCGAAGGTTGCGACGACGGTTCCACCACGCCCGGCGACGGCTGTGATGCGAGCTGCCTCGTCGAGGATGGCTCGGCCTGCGCCGTGGGCGCGGACTGCGCGAGTACGGTCTGTGACCTCAACGAGGCGCCGCCGGTCTGTGAGCCGGCCGGTGTCTGCGGCAACGGAACCGTGGAGGCGGGCGAGTCCTGCGACGACGGCGGGACAGCGACAGGCGACGGCTGCGATGACGAGCTGCTTGAAGGAGCTCGACGAGGCCTGCGCGGCGGGCGCCGAGTGCGCGAGTGGCGTCTGTGACCTCAACGAGGCCCCGGCCGTCTGCGAGCCGGCCGACGTCTGCGGCAACGGCACCGTAGAGGCCGGTGAGGCCTGCGATGACGGCAACACCGACAACAGCGACGGCTGCAACAGCATCTGCCTTCTCGAACAGGGCTCCGGCTGTACGCTCGGATCTGAGTGCGCGACAGGTCAGTGCGATGCGGGCGGATTGGGCTGCATCGTCTGCTTCGATGACCAAGTTGGCACAGCCATCGATGCCGGCTGTGGAGCCCCTGCGCCCTACTGCGATGCGAGCGGCGTGTTCCCGTTCTGCGTTGCGGGCTGCGCCGATAGTGGCGCCGGAGCAACCGACACCGGCTGCTCGGGCAGCGACAATGCCTGCGACGAGAGCGGTAACAACCCGGTCTGCGTCGACTGCACCGAAACCGCGGACTGCGGGTTCGGCGATGCGTGCAACGTCGCCACCAACAGCTGCGTCGCCGGCTGTTTCGACGACACCGACTGCGGGGATGCCGGAGCGCCGGTCTGCGACACCTCGCAGGCTAGCCCGGGCGCATGCGTCACCTGTGTGAACGACCAGGCAGGCGCAAACGCCGACGAAGGCTGTACGAACCCGGCGCTGCCCGTCTGCAACGGCGCGACGGGCGAGGCCGGGACCGCATGCGTGTTCTGCCTCGACGACATGAGCGGCGGCGCGATGGACACTGGCTGCACGGCGGCGGGCATGGCGCTCTGCGATACCTCGGTCGCCGGCGGCGCCTGCGTCGAGTGCCTTTCGGATGACGACTGCCCCGGGCTTCAGGTTTGCACCGATGACGACGCCTGCGACTTCCCCGACAGCGACGGCGACGGTCTTAGAGATGACGTCGATGTCGATGATGACGGCGACGGCATTCTCCGACACCGAAGAAGGCAACGGCACCGACAGGTCGCTGGACCAGGATGGTGACGGCGTGCCCGACTATGCGGACCCCGATGAGGTCACCTGTGCCGACGCGGAGCCCGACGGGATCTGCGATTCGCTCCCGACGGAGGTCGATGCGGATGGCGATGGCCTGCCGAACCACTTGGACCTCGATAGCGACGCCGATGGCTTGCCCGACTCCACCGAGGGGCACGACGCCGACGGTGACGGCCTCGCCGACTCGACGGCGGTCGACAATGACGATGACGGGGATGGTCTGGACGACGCATTCGACGCGGATTGCGCCGGGCAGCCCGGAACCTGCGCCGCAGACGGAATCGTGGCGCCTGTGCCAGACCGCGATGGGGACGGCGCTCCGGATTTCCTGGACGCCGATAGCGACAACGACGGTCTACTCGACCGCGTAGAAGGCTTCGACGGGGACGCCGATGGGCAGCCCGAAGCGGTCCCGAGCGGCGTCGATGCCGATGAAGACGGGCTCGACGATGCCTTCGACATCGATCAGGGCGGGATCGGTCCAACAGGCCAGGATCGCGACGGCGATGACCGACCGGACTACATCGACCAGGACAGCGACGGCGATGGCATCGCGGATCGCGTCGAGTGCGCCAATCCGACCGCTTGCACGGATTCGGACGGTGACGGCGCCCCCGATTTCCTCGATTCGGACTCCGACGACGATGGCGTCCCAGATTCGACCGAAGGTCACGATGCAGATGCCAATGGCGCGCCGGACTTTGCGCCGCTCGGCATGGATGACGACGAAGACGGGCTCGATGACGCCTACGACATCGATATGGCCGGTGGCGTTCCCGCGCCGCTTCCCGACTTCGACGGCGACGGCGCACCCGACTACCGGGACTCCGACGACGACGGCGATGGCGTCGGCACGTCCTTCGAATGCCCCGATGTGCTTGCCGGCTGTCCCGACGGCGACTCCGACGGCGCACCCGACTACCTCGATCCCGACACCATTCTTCCCGACAGCGATGGAGATGGCATTCCTGACGAAGTCGAATGCGCGGGCGACGTGCCAGGCTGCGTCGATACCGATGGGGACGGAGATCCCGATCACCTGGACCCCGATGACGACGACGACGGGATTCCCACGTCCACCGAATGCGGGGTCAATCCCGATGAATGTGATGCGGACGGGGACGGCGTTCCGAACCATCGCGACATCGACAGCGACGGCGACGGCATCACCGACACGGTGGAGTGCAGCACTCCGACGAGCTGTGCGAATTCGGATTCGGATGGCCCGGCCGACTACCTCGACCTCGACGCGGACGGGGACGGCATCGTCGACCTCATCGAAGGCCACGACGCTGACACGAACGGCGTCGCCGACACAGTGCCACTCAACCTCGACAGCGACGGGGACGGCCTCGACGACGCGTTCGACACCGATGACGGTGGCACCGAGGCGCCCACGCAAGACACCGACGCGGACACCGTTCCAGACTTCCAGGATAGGGACGACGACGAAGACGGTGTCGACACCGTGTTCGAGTGCCCGAATCCAGGCGCAGCGTGTCCAGACGGGGACGGTGACAGCACGCCGGACTATCTCGATCCGGACAACAGGCCGCTCGACACCGACGGCGACGGGATTCCCGACCTCGTGGAGTGTCCGGCGCCCGGCGATCCAGTGGGTGACCCCGCCGGCTGTCCCGACACGGACGGTGATGGGGAGCCGAACTTCAACGACCCCGACGACGACGATGACGGCATCGACACCGCCGACGAGAACTACGACGGGGACAACGACCCGACGAACGAAGACACGGACGGTGACGGCGTGCCCGATTACCTCGACCCCGACGACGACGACGACGGGGTTCTCACCGTCGACGAGTGCCCCGACTTCGCGGCCGGCTGCTCGGACAGCGACGGTGACGGACAGCCGGACTACCTCGACGTCTGCGGCGACGACCGGGTCAGCGTGATCGACGTCGCCTCGGGCTGGGAGGAGTGTGACGACGGCAATGCGGTCGATGGCGACGGCTGTGACAGCAGCTGTCGAATCGAGGCCGGAGTGCCGGATTCCGACGGTGATGGGATTCCCGACAGCGTGGAGTGCCCGCCACCCGGCAGCCCGCTTCAGCCGGCGACGTGTCCGGACACCGACGGTGACGGAACGCCCGACTTCCAAGACGAAGACGACGACGGCGACGGCATCAACACCGCCGACGAGAGCCCCGACGGGGACTCCGATCCGACCGACGACGACACCGACGGCGATGGCACGCCCAACTACTTGGACGAGGACGATGACGGTGACGGCATCGACACGGCCGACGAGATTGCGGCATCGGACGCGACCGGTGACGACGACCCGGATGGTGACGGACTCGTCAACTGGCTCGACACGGACAGCGACGGCGATGGCGTTCCCGACGGCGACGAGGCGGGAGACGAGAACGGCAACGGCATTCCGGACTACTTGGAAGATCTCGATGACGCACAGGGCCCGGGCCGCTTGATTCTTCAAGGTGGCCGTGGCGTTGGCTGCCATGTTGGAGCGCCCGGCCAAGGCGGTCCGACCGGGGTGCTTCTACTACTACTGATGCTTGGTTTTGGCTTGGGGATTCGCCGCTATCGGCGCGACTAGCGACTGAGGCTTGCTTGCTACACGCCGGGTGGATCAGCCGATCCACCCGGCGTTTTACTTATCGAGGCCCTCCGGGTTTTGGCATTCGAGCGGCAGCGGTTATGGTCACGGCCCTTCTTGTTTCAGCGGGGTAGCCCGTGATGCGACGATTCTCTCTTTGTCTATTGGTGCTGGTTCTTTTCACCGTGGGTTGCAGCAGCAGCGACAGCAGCGGCACGGGAGGCGCCACCGGCGACCTCGAATGGCCCCCTGACGCCACCGTCTACTTCGACGAGCATCGCATCTTCAACGCCGACTGCGCGACCGACGAAGACTGCGCGATGGCCCTCGGCTACTACCACGCGTTCGATCGCTTCGTGCAGATGGACATCCGGCGCCGATTCTCGACCGGGCGCTTGGCAGACATCTTGCCACCCAGCCTTGCAGGATTGTTGGCCGATGATTTTGCGGACCTCCGTGCGCTCTTCTCGACGCGCACCGGTCAGCCCGCCGAAGACTTCCTCTATGAGCAGAGCTCACCCAAAACCAAGGCGCTGCTCGACGCATACGCGGTCGGCGTCAATCAGTGGATCACGGACCTGAAGAATGGCGAGAACGGCGCGACGTTCCCCCGCGAGTTCACCGCCCGCGCACTCGAATACACCCCGGATGGTGTTCCCCCATGGAGGCCGCAGGACAGCGTGGCCGCGGTGCTCGCTCTGGTCGAGAATCTCACCAACGACGAGTCTCAGCAGGTCAACGCCGGCGCGGCGCGGCTGGCCATCGGCGACGACGCCAAGTTCGCGGATCTCTGGAGCCGGCGTCCGCTAGAGGAATCCGCGATTCTTCCGCTCGACTGGACTCCGCCGGCCCCGGCGTCGAGCTCGATCAAGCGATCGCCTGCCGCCAGCGACAAGCCACCCGCCGGTCAAAATCGCCGGAACGTAGCGCCCGTCATCGAGCGCCTGGCCCGAAAGCTAGAGCGGACCTTGGACTTGCGCCGGATGATCCTCGGGCCGGGTCTCGTAGGAGAGGAAATCGGCTCGAACAACTGGGTCGTTGGGCCTTCGCTCACGGTGAACGGGAACGCCTTGCTCTCGAACGACCCCCACCTCGGGATGACGCAGCCTGCCACCTGGTATCTGGCCCATTTGGATGCGACGACGAACGGCAGCGGTGCGATCCACACGGCAGGAACGACCTTTGCCGGTCTACCCTGGGTCATCGTCGGCCAGAACGAAAGTATCGCCTGGGGTCTGACCACAACGGTCATGGATTTCAGTGACGTCTACATCGAGACACTGGTCAAGGATGCGGGCGGTAACCCCACCGGCGTGATGTTCCGGGGCGAGGAGGTCCCATTCATCCGCAGGTCGTTCACCATCAACTTTAGCGACGGCACCAGTGAAGACAAGGAGTTGCTCTTCGTTCCTCACCACGGCGCCGTGCGCGAGATCGACGCCGAGAACGACACCGCCGTCACGCTACGGTGGACAGGCAACGACGTCGACACGGACATCAACTTTCTGACCGAGCTCGCTCAGGCAGCGACCATCCAAGAAGCGCAGGTCGCCTTGGAGAACATCACGTCCATCGGTCAGAACGTGGTCGTCATCGACCCGGACAACAACATCGGCTGGTTTCCGTACAATCGGCTTCCGAAGCGGACCTGGGCGACCAACCTAGACGGAGACGCCCCGCCCTGGCTTCCGCTCGACGGCACGGGTGACTACGAGTGGGACGAGTACTTTGCGATCGAAGAGCTCCCGCAAGCGCTAAATCCAGCGTCTGGTTACATCGCCACCGCGAACAACGACATGACCGGTGCCCTCTTTGACGGTAACCCCACCACGCTACCCAACGGCGACCCCATCGCTCCGTACCAGGTCGATTCCGCCGCAGGCTTCAGGCATTCGCAAATCTCGAATCTGATCGAAGGCATCGGCGACCAGCACAGCCGGGAGACGATGGACGCGATCATCAGCGATGTGTACTCGCTCATGGGAGAGCGAATGGTGCCCGGCATGCTGGCGATCGCGAACGACCCCCTCACGATGCCCGGCGTGGAAGGCCAAAAGGTGGTCAATGCGCTCGAGGACTGGAACTTCACGCTGCCCAACCGGCCTCGATGGAACCAATTCCGATCTGTCCCCCCTCGTGAGTGACCAACAAGTGCTCACCGAGGCCTCGGGTTGCATGGCCTTTCACGCGCTCCTCAACGAGCTTCGCTTTCTCATCGAGCTCAACGAGTCCGCGCCGACGGGCCGTAAGCCGAGCATCGCGGTGTACTACTCGATCGTCGATCCATCTGAGCTCGTGGCAGGCGACGTGTACTGGGACGACCCAGCGACGACGCCCCAAGTGGAGACGAAGTTCGAAGTCATGTCTTCGGCGCTAGACACCGTGGGGAATTTCCTGGTTGGCGAGCTCGGCGCGGACGAAACGCAGTGGGCGTGGGGCCGGCTCCATGGTCTTCAACTCAGCTCCGATCTCGCCACGTTCGGAATCTTCGCGTACGACAACCCAACGCCGAATCAGCCACTCTTCGCAAACGACGGTGGTCTTTTCACGGTAGACGTGGCGAATCCCGGGACGACGCGACTTCGTCCAGACGGCAGGCCCGTCGACGCGCTTCGTGTGTGAGGCCTCTCCGAGCGGGCCCAGCTGCACCATTCAGCTCCCCGGCGGGCAGTCGAGCGACATCGACTCCCCCTACTACGAGGACTTGCTGTTCCCCTACCTCGCGAACGAATCCATGCCCTTGGTCTTCGACATCGCACAGGCCGCGGCCAACGCCGAGCAGACCATCAACTTCCCGTAGCCGCAGGCTCTAGTGCCCGCGCTGCGAGGTACTCCCGTCGCAGGACGGGTGCGGTCTTGCCCGCGCCGTCCTCGGCCCAGCCCGGCGGCATGACGAGATAGCCGAGCCTGCCCCGCCAGCTTTTTGCGTTCCACGCATCCCGGAGCATCGAGCTCCATTCGTGGAACGCGATTCGCACCGGGTTGTGCGTATGAATGTTCTTGGTGAGACCATAGTCCACCGCCTCGCCCTCGGGCTCGAAGGTGCCGAACATCTTGTCCCAAATGATGAAGATGCCGGCGTGGTTGCGGTCGAGGTAGATCGGGTTTCGCCCGTGATGAACCCGGTGGTGTGAAGGTGTGTTGAACACGACTCCAAACCAGCCGAGCCGGTCGATGAGCTCGGTGTGCAGCCAGTACTGGTACAGCAAGCTGATCGACTTCTGGATCAGGATCATCTCGATCGGAAACCCCAGCAACGGGAGCGGCACCCAGAAAAGGAAGCCCGTAAACGGTGTCGTCCAGGACTGCCGGAGCGCCGTCGTCAGGTTGTAGTGCGTGCTCGAATGATGGTTCTCGTGCGCCGCCCAAAGTGTGCGCACCTCGTGATGAAGCCGGTGGAACCAGTAGTAGCAAAAGTCTTCCGCGAACAGCAGGAGGATCCAAGACCACCAGGCCACGGGAATGTCGAAGAGCCGAAACTGGTAGAACCACGCTAGGCCTGCGAACGGCAGGAGCTTGAGCGTCGCCTCGATGAGCAGAAACCCCACACCCATCGAAAGGCTCGCAAACGAGTCCTTCGTCGTGAATCCGGCCAGCTTCATCTCTTCGCCTTCCCGTTGCTCTTTGCGAAGGACGAGCCAGCGCTCGATGCCCAAGGTCAGCAGGAAGAAGGGGATTGCATAGTAGATCAGCCCCATGCGAAACGGTTTACGATCAAGTCGCGTGGCCTACAAGCGAGCGGCCCTTCGCTCGGTGTCGCGCCGCAGGGCTGTGCGCCACCGAGCGAGCACCAATGCCGCCTCCTCGATCGCATGGTCTGAAACGCCTGCTTGAATGCTCTGTATCGCGTTGCGTTCTTCGGCCCGCATGTTCTCGACGAGCGCACGCCCCTTGTCCGTCAAAGCGATCAAGGAGGATCGCCTGTGGTTGGGATTGCTGCGGCGCTCGACGAGCTCGCGTTCGAGCAGTGCGTCGACGAGCTGCTGAACGTGTTGACGCGATGCCCCTCGCTCCCGCGCGATGCGGGGAACGGTCGCTGCCCCTCCAACGAGGAGCGCATCGAGGACTCCCCGCGTTGCAGACGTCATCCCCAAGCCCCGATGCAGGGCCTCGCTCCATTGCTTCAGCGCCTGAGACAGGCGCCGAGTCTCTTCGAAGAGGTACTCCGGCTTCATGACAATATTTTGTCGAAATGAAAAAATATTGTCAACTAGACCGACTTGGCCGTAATCTGCATCGGGGCGCATCTCGAGCGCGCTCGTGTTATGTTCAGTGATTCGAAACTTACTTCAGGCGGTGCGGCGATGCGAATGATGACCACTTGGCTTGCTTTCGAGATGGGTATGTTGGGGCTGGGAGCCTGCGGCGGCTCGGCGCCTGACCCGGGTAGCGAAACCGACATCGCGCTTCGAGGGTTGATTCAGCGGCACGGGCTGCGCGGCGATCCCGCTCTGGGTCGTGACCTCCCAAGCATCGACGAGCCGCTCGCCCAGTTGGGACGCAAGCTCTTCTTCAGCAAGAGCCTCGGTGGCGATCGCGATTCCGCGTGCGTGACCTGTCATCACCCGGTGCTCGGAGGGGGAGACGGCCTGCCCATGTCGATCGGCGTTGGCGCGGATGACCCCGACCTGCTCGGACCCGGCCGTACACATCCGGACGGCGACCTGACCGTCCCACGGAACGCGCCGACGACGTTCAACATCGCGCTCTGGGAACGGGGCTTGTTCTGGGATTCGCGCGTCGAGAACCTCGATGAGGGCGGCACACGAACCCCCGACAGCGACTTTGGAACGCCCGACTCCGATGCGGGCGCGAGCCTCTCCGACGCACAGGCGCGTTTCCCGGTGACGTCGGCCGACGAGATGCGCGGCTTCGAGTTCGTGCTCGACGGAACCAACGCCGAGCTTCGCACGGCGCTCGAGCAACGCTTGAAAGAAGACGGACGCTGGGATGTGGAGTTCGAGGCAGCGTTCGGCTCTTCGGACATCAGTTATCCACGCATCGCAGAAGCGATCGCGGCGTACGAATTGAAGATTCGCAGGTATTCACCGACACGCCCTGGCGGGCGTACGTCGAAGGCAACTACGACGCGATCGGCGAGCCGGCGAAGCGTGGGGCGCTCTTGTTCTTTCGAACACGCGAAGAGGGCGGCGCCGACTGTGCGAGCTGTCACGCAGGCGATTTCTTCACCGACGAAGACTTTCATTCCATCTGCGCGCCGCAACTCGGTCGCGGCAAGGGCGACGGATTTCTGGGCACCAACGATCACGGGCGTGCACGCGAGAACGACGACCGCAACTACCGCTTCTCCTTTCGCACGTCCTCGCTCTTGAACGTCTCGGCGACCGGCCCGTACCTGCACGCGGGCACCTACGACAAGCTCGCCGACGTGGTCCGTCATCATTTGGATCCGCGGCGCGCCATCGACCGCTTCGATCCGTCGACCGTTGATTTCGCAGCGTCCGAAGACTTCGACCGCAACACCCAAGAGATGCTCGACTTCCTCGAAGTCTCGGGCAGAGGGATCGACTCGCTCCGAGCTCCGTTCGTGCATACCGACCAGGACGTCGAAGACCTCGTGGCGTTCTTGGAGACGCTCACCGACCCCTGCGTGCGCGATCGGGAATGCCTCAGCCCCTGGATCGCCGACCCGGTCACCGACGACGTCGATGGGCATCTCCTGGTCGCGATCGATCGGGATCGAAACCCGCTTTGAGCAGATGGCGAGGTCCTATCCGGAAAATCGCGGGATAAGCACGCCAAAAACTCCCTAATTTCAGGCATTTAGCAGGAGAGCACGAAAGTGGACATTCCTGCTTGACCGACCCTGGTTCCGCGCTAACTTCGGCGTCCCTTTGCAGGGGGTCTGCGGGCATTCCGCCGATCGATCTTTGAAAACTGAATCGGAATCAATAGTTACGTACTCGGGTCCCGAGTCGTGCAACAAAACGTACGACTAGGGTCAATTCAAAAAGGCGGTCCCAATTTCGATTGGAGGCCGCATCCGAGAGCAACACGCAATAATCAAATGTGATGCTCTTGAGCTTCTGGCGGGAGCGCCAGAACTCAGCAGGATAACCAGCTCAACAGTTCAACTGGAGAGTTTGATCCTGGCTCAGAGCGAACGTTAGCGGCGGGCCTAACACATGCAAGTCGAACGAGAAAGCCTTCGGGTGAGTACAGTGGCGCACGGGTGAGGAACGCGTAGGTAATCCACCCTCTGGCGGGGGACAACACTCCGAAAGGAATGCTAATACCGCGTAAGACCACGCTCACTACGGTGAAAGTGGTTAAAGGTGCCTCAAAGCACCACCAGAGGACGAGCCTGCGTCCCATCAGCTTGTTGGTAAGGTAATGGCTTACCAAGGCGAAGACGGGTAGCTGGTCTGAGAGGATGATCAGCCACACTGGCACTGGAACACGGGCCAGACTCCTACGGGAGGCAGCAGTGAGGAATATTGGGCAATGGGCGAAAGCCTGACCCAGCCACGCCGCGTGTGTGATGAAGGCCTTCGGGTCGTAAAGCACTGTGGGGAGAGACGAAACAGCGCATCAGGAAATGGGTGCGCCTTGACGGTACCTCCTTAGCAAGCACCGGCTAACTCTGTGCCAGCAGCCGCGGTAATACAGAGGGTGCAAACGTTGCTCGGATTTACTGGGCGTAAAGCGCGTGTAGGCGGACTCGCAAGTCGGTTGTGAAATCCCTGGGCTCAACCTAGGAACTGCATCCGAAACTGCTTGTCTTGAGTAATGGAGAGGGTGGCGGAATTCCCGGTGTAGAGGTGAAATTCGTAGATATCGGGAGGAACATCAGTGGCGAAGGCGGCCACCTGGACATTTACTGACGCTGAGACGCGAAAGCGTGGGGAGCAAACAGGATTAGATACCCTGGTAGTCCACGCCGTAAACGATGAGAACTAGGTGCAGCGGATATTGACCTCTGCTGTGCCGTAGCTAACGCGTTAAGTTCTCCGCCTGGGGAGTACGGCCGCAAGGCTAAAACTCAAAGGAATTGACGGGGGCCCGCACAAGCAGTGGAGCATGTGGTTTAATTCGAAGCAACGCGCAGAACCTTACCAGGGCTAGACAAACTAAGAATCCTGAAGAAACTCGGGAGTGCTCGCAAGAGAGCTTAGGTCCAGGTGCTGCATGGCTGTCGTCAGCTCGTGTCGTGAGATGTTGGGTTAAGTCCCGCAACGAGCGCAACCCTTATCCTTAGTTGCCATCATTTAGTTGGGCACTCAAAGGAGACTGCCGGGGTCAACCCGGAGGAAGGTGGGGATGACGTCAAGTCCTCATGGCCCTTATGTCCTGGGCTACACACGTGCTACAATGGTCGGTACAAAGCGCTGCGAAGCCGCAAGGTGGAGCGAATCGCAAAAAGCCGGCCTCAGTACGGATTGCACTCTGCAACTCGAGTGCATGAAGTCGGAATTGCTAGTAATCGTCGATCAGCAGGCGACGGTGAATACGTTCCCGGGCCTTGTACACACCGCCCGTCACACCATGGGAGTCGAGTGCTCCAGAAGTGGCCACGCTAACCCGCAAGGGAGGCAGGTCCCCAAGGAGTGTTTGGTAACTGGGGTGAAGTCGTAACAAGGTAGCCCTAGGGGAACCTGGGGCTGGATCACCTCCTTTCTAAGGAGCATTTTCTCGAAAGAGAAATGTATCTGGTCATATCCGAGTAGTGCCTATGCAGTCTCAGCTCGCTGAGCCCTGCACGATTCCGGTTCAGTTTTCAGCGTTCGATCGGACGAGCGATGCCCGCTTTTTCGTTAAGGTCGGACCCTTCGATGTGCACGACCTGGCCGCGCAGGCGTTAGCTCACAGGAACGCTCGTGAGGTTCCACTGCAAACGGTGATACCGTTTCCGCATGAGCATCAAAGTCCACCACCTCAACTACTCTCGCTCGCTGCGCGTTCTGTGGCTCCTCGAGGAGCTCGGGCTGGAGTACAGCATCCAAGCCTGGGAGCGCGATGAGAACTTTCGAGCGCCTTCGGCCGCGGCAGAAGTGCATCCGCTCGGGCGTTTTCCGATGGTCGAGGTCGACGGGCGAGTGCTCGCCGAGTCGGGAGCCGTGCTCGAATACTTCGCGGACCGCGAGGGGAAGCTGAGACCAACGGACGAAGAAGAGAAGTTGGAGTGCAGGTTCTTCCTTCACTACGGCGAAGGTTCCGTGATGCCGCCGCTGCTGGTCCGACTCATCTTCGACAGGCTGCGCGCGGCGCCGATGCCCTTCTTCATCAAGCCCATCGCGCGCGGTATCGCGGACAAGGTGGACGAGAGCTACACCAGTCCTGCGCTCGACCTGCACCTCGGGTTCGTCGAGCAAACGCTCTCTGAACGTCCGTACTTCGCGGGCGACACCTTTTCGATTGCCGACATTCAAATGTTCTATCCGGTCGAGGCCGCGCTCTCCCGAGCGAAAGCTGAGCGCCCCAACATGGCAGCGTGGCGCGATCGAGTGACGAGTCGCCCCGCCTACCAACGCGCAGAGGCCCAAGGGGGCGCGGCGGTGCCATCCCGATGACGACAGCACGATAGCCGCTTCTTCTGCCCGCTGCCGCTGAGACACTCATGTCATTGAAGTTGGCGCCGCCGCTGTAAGCAGCTCGTCGTAGACGTCGGCCAAGTCTTGGAGTGCCTGGGCACATTCCCCGTTGAAAGTCGATCCATGCATCAGTGCAAGCACCGCGGGCCCGAGGCTCGCGAGCGAGCGAATCGTGCTCCCCGTCGTTGGGGTCAGACAGCTGGCGTGAAACATCGCCTCGGCTTCCCGCGCCGGACCGACGATGTCGCCCGATGTCACCGGAGAAGGCTCGCCAACGTGCGTGAACAAGTCTCCACAGAAAAGTGTTTGCGTCGTCTCTTCAAATAGCAATCGGGCTTCCCAACAGTGGGGCACGTGCGGCGTATCCAGATGTCGCACGCGTTTGCCGCCGAGGTCTATCACCTCTTCGTGTTGGAGCGGTCTCGGTGGTCGGTTTGCAAGATCATTGAGCGACACCATGCAGCCGAGCTCGCCGTGCGCGACCGTGGCCTGCGGTGCAACCTCGAGCCACTCGTTCATCGAACCGCACTCATCGGACTCGACGTGACCGAAGGTGATCCATTTGAGGGACTCTGGAGGAAGCAGCTTCGCGACGGCTCCACGGACGGCAGGGAACATCGCGCGCGGTCCAGTATGGAACAGCAGCGGCTCGTCGGCGCGGATCAGGAACTGATTGAACGTCAACCCCATCGGTCCGACCTCAGGCACGAACGTGCTGATTCGGAAGATCTCGTCTGCGATCTCGTGGGTCGTCGTGTCCATGATTCACCTCCTGCCACTCTTCGGAAGAGCGTCTCGGCAATGGTAAATCAGAACCTCAGAGAAAACCTGCTCAAACGCTGCCACCGTCAGGAAGGCTACGCAGCCCGCTCTGCACTCGACAAACGCGGAGCTCGTTTCGCTGCGCGCACGGGCAGAAGCTCGATGATCGGACCGTGCCTGAGGGTGTGCAGGATCCCCTTGTAGAGGCCGAGCGATTCGTACACCGCCGCGGTCATCATGGCGGTTCGGGCCTGCCCGGTGAGCGAGAACGGAAATCCGCTGTGGACGAGCGCGGCGGATAGCTTCAGATCGGGATTGGCCCATGCCCCTGCGCCGCCGGTCCCGTAGTGACCAAACGCTCTTGGGACATCCATCAAGAAGCGCATCCGCACGGTGGTAGCCGAGGCGCCAGTGAAGCGGGTAGAGAACCACTTTGTCGGGCCGCTTCATTTGAACCTGCGACGCTTGCTCGACGATCTCTTCCGAAACCAGACGCGTTCCGTCCAACTCTCCTCCGAGAGACAAAGCCGAATACATCTTCGCAAGCGAACGCGCGGTGAAGACCCCGTTCATCGCCGGGATGGATGCCTTCCAAAATGACGGGTGCGTGACGAGCTCAGCCATCTTCTTTGGTGTCAGCCCTCGATCGACGAGGCTCCGAAGCGGCCCGTTGGGCATCCAGTTGGGAGCTCTGTACCCATCGGGCAGCGGGGCCGCGCCGTGACGCCGAATCGCAGGAACACCCACGAGATCCGCGACGCGGTCGAGCTCGGCATCGGCGTTTCCAATGAGCATGCCGTCGAGGGCGAGCGGCTCGACGATTCGCTTCTGCACGAAGTCGGTGAAGCTCATGCCGGAGACTCGGTGAACGAGCTCGCCCACGAGCCAGCCGAAGGTCATCGCATGGTAGCCGTTCGCCGTTCCCGGATGAAAATCGGGCTCGGTGAGCTCGAGGCGGGAAATCACCTTGTCCCAGTCGAGAATGTCGGTGAGGTCGTCGACGAGCGGGGTGGTCTTGTGAAGGCCCGCCTGGTGCGCGAGCACCTGGCGAACGGTTATGACTTCTTTGCCCTTCTGCCCGAATTCGGGCCAGTAGCGGGCTACCGGCGCGTCGTAGTCCAGAAGACCGTCGGTCGCGAGGATGTGGACGGCGGTCGCGGCCACCCCTTTGCTTGCGGAGAAACAAAGGGACATCGTGTCGCGCTTCCAGGGGCTTCCGTCGTGGCACGCCTGCCCGGCCCAGACGTCGACCACAGGCTTTCCTTCGAGGAACACCGACGCAGACGCACCCCCTCCGTAGCGTGCGACTTGCTTTCGCAGCACGCGGACGACCGGCTCGAAGCGCGCGTCGTAGTCACCGTGAATTTCGATGTCTTTGCCGTGCATGTCTGTCACTCAAGAAATCAGTCATCGGTTCTCCTGACAAGAAAGCGGCGCACGCGAAATCGTGTGTCATCGCGACCGCGCTCGCACAGAATTTGAGGTTGGCCCTGCGCGCCGTAAAGCGTCGAAGCGAACAAACTCTCAAGTGCTGGAGTTCGCTCGCAGATCAGCTTGTCGATCGGTAAAGCTAGTGCGGGATCACGCGCACCGGTCGCGCGAAAGAAACAATCGGTAAACTAGGGACGCGACCTGTGCGTGGTCCTAGGCGCGACCGTCGAGTCGAGCGATCACCTCGTCGGTAAGTCGCGGAATGACTTCGAGCGCGCCCATGTTTTCGCGCACCTGCTCGACCCGGCTTGCGCCGGTGATGACGGTTGAGACCCTGGGGTTTTTGGCGCACCAGGCGATCGCGAGCTGGGCTGGTGTACAGCCGAGGTCTTCGGCGACAGCCAGTAAGCGGCGGATTTTGCCTTCGTTCGACGGGGTGACGATGTACTCCCGAAGCCATTCGTAACCCGGCAGGGCGGCGCGGCTCTCATCGGGAATGCCGTCGAGGTATTTCCCGGTGAGCGCGCCCGATGCAAGGGGGCTCCAGACCGTCGTTCCCATTCCGTGCTTTTCGTACAGCGGTGCGTATTCCTTTTCGACTCTATCGCGCCAAAGCAAATTGTACTGAGGCTGCTCCATCACCGGCTTGCGCAGGCCGTAGCGCTCCGCGATCTCGTAGGCCTCCTCGATCGCCTCGGGATCCCACTCCGACGTCCCCCAGTAATGCGCTTTCCCCGAAGCGATGATGTCGCTCATCGCCCAAACGGTTTCTTCGACCGGCGTATCCGGATCGGGTCGGTGACAAAACAAAAGATCGACGAAGTCCAGGCCTAGGCGCTCGAGTGAGCCGTCGATCCCGTGCATCAGGTACTTGCGATTCAGCGTGTTCTTCGTGTTGGGACCTTCGCGCAAGCCCCAGTAGAGCTTCGTCGAAATCACGAAGGACTCCCGCGGCCAGCCGAGCTCTTTTACGGCCTGCCCCATGATCGTTTCCGACTTGCCGCCCGCGTACACCTCCGCGTTATCGAAGAAGTTCACTCCGGCTTCCCAGGCTGCCTGCATGCACGCGACCGCCGTGTTGCCGCCGAGCTGATGGTGAAACGTCACCCAGGAGCCGAACGAAAGCACGCTCAGCTTGAGGCCCGTGTTTCCCAGTCGTCGGTATTCCATGTCCACGGCGTTGCTCCTGTGACTCGCCTATAGGTTCCTTGGCCGAGTACGTAAAGACGCTCGCCTCGCGGGTAGACCGGATTGCCGAAAGTTTCTATCCTCGGGCTTCTTCCAAGGAGGTGTCCGATGAGCACGGCAAAGTCATTCACGGTGAAGATCGAAGTTGTTGAAGAGGGTGACACCACCGAGGCGAAGGCTCGCCTGACGATCGGTGGGGACGAGCTCGAAGGGAAAGGAAAAGCCCGGCGCAACCCCGACGACCCAGATCGACCCTTGATCGGCGACGAGCTCGCGATTGCGCGTTCATTGCTGGTTTTGGCGCGAGAGCTCGGTCACCAGGTTGACGAAGGCATCGCGGCCTATGAGGGCCACGAGGTTCACGTCAGCATCTAGCAGCAGAAGACGCGGCGGTTTTGGGCGCAGCGCAATCTTTCAAAGGCTGGGGGCGTAGTCGCCCGCCGCGTACGCTTCGCAAAAGGCTTCTTCGTCGCCGGCAAACGTCGGATCGAGCGCAACCAGGGCGGGACGGATCGCGTTCCAAACACGCTGTTGATTGTTGCTCCCGATGTTCTTGACGACCAAGACCATGTCGAGCCCGGGATGGCCGGAGATGTAGTTGCCCATCAGCCCGGCGGCGTACCAGACGCCGACGTCGAAGGTCTGGCTGCAGTCCCAGGGGGGCAGGTAGTTGCAATCTGGGGATTCGGAGAGCCCGTGGGGATACTCGTTCCAGATGGCCGACGGCGTGCATTCCGCGTTGGGCTCGGTCGTCTTGGGCAGCCCGTCGTCGTTATCCGCGTTGGACCGCGCGATCAGCCAGGTGAGGTAGCCGTCTGACCGGGTCCCCTGGGGGCGCCATCGCCATCGTTACCACCGCTCGCGCATCCGACCAGCACGGAGATGAGCAGAGCGAAGGCGAGACGCATGGTGCGCATGGTCGGCGAAATCTTGCGGGCAGGCAAGCCCTGTGATTTCAGCCGCGAGCGAGCGTGGACGCACTACGGGAGGTCGAGTAGCGACTCCAGATTACGCAGTGCCCAGTCGACGCGGCGCTTGCGGCTCAGTCGGAGAGAAGTGTGCTGCTCTCCCACCAGCGATGTGTAGAGCAGGTGGGCGCGCCTCGCTGCAACCTCCGCCGGGAGTCCCGTGCTCTTCGAGCAGTCTTCGGACGAACGTGTATCGCTCGGCGTCGACTCGCGCGATTGCGTTGGCCGCGGCATCGTCGTGCTAGCCCAGGCGCGCACCGCCCGATCCAGCGGGCCCCCGTGTCGAAAGACCAGCCGGGTCAGCTCTCGTAGGCGCTCAGCCGGCTCATCGGAGGCACGCTCAACCGTCTCGATCACATCGTGGGTCGCCAGCTGTTTCCAATGAAGGAGCATGGAATCGAGCAGCTCTCTTCGGTCCGAGAAATGCCAATAGAAGCTACCCTTTGTGACCCCGAGCGCGCGCGCTAGCGGCTCGACGCGGACCGCTTCGACCCCTTGGTCGGCCAGAACCCGCAATCCGATCTCGGTCCACGCAGCGGCGTTCAATCGCTCCGTCATCGCCGTCACCATACGGCGACGTATTGACGGACGCAAGGACTGGATCTAAGAAACATACGTTACCGTATGGTTTTCAGGAGGCTGCAAGATGCACATACGAAATGAACACGCACGATCGATCTCACGCCCCGCGGCGGACGTTTTTTTGGCACTCGAAGCCATCGGCACCGAGGGCGATTCGATTTGGCCTGCCCCGTCGATCCCGTTCGAACGTACTCCAGGGCCTCTGAGAGTTGGCGAGACTGAGGAACGCCACGGCATCATCCGCGCCACGCTCCACGAGCTCGAGCGGAATCGTCGCTTCGTGTGGCGCGCGGACCAAGCATTCGTCAAAGGCACGCACGGCTTCGAGCTCACAGAAACAGACGCTGGCTGTCGTGTAGTACACGTGCTCGATGCCAAACTGGCGTGGTGGTTCGTGCCGGTATGGATCCTGAAAGTTCGCGGGGTGCACGACCGGATCCTCGAGCGACTCCTCGACCGCCTCGAGTGACGCGGGTGGCGCTGAGTTCCCCAAGCCTTGCGCAGCGTTTCGGTCCAAGATTTTCACGCAAATACTGCCGCCGGTTATAGTCGCGCCATGCGGTGGCTCATCGGTTTTTCGTGCATGTGCTTGTGCATCCTGGCGCTCTCCTGCAAAGACGGCGGCAACAACATCGGTGCGGGCGGCACTGGGGGCGACGGAGGCATCGGGGGCCGCGGTTCGGGTGGAGCCGGGCGGCGTCGACGCTGGCATGGGCGATGGAGGCAACGGAGGCCTCGGCGGCAGCGTCGGAATCGAGTGCGAGCCCGGGTCGATGCGTGATTGCTACGGCGGCCCACCGGGCACCGCGAATGTGGGCGCCTGCACGGTCGGCTCCGAGCAGTGCAACGATGACGGCAGCGACTGGGGTGGGTGCGTGGGAGAAGTCTTGCCCTCCATGGAGCTGCCCACTCCCCAAGGTGAAACGCCGGTCGACGAAGATTGCGACGGCATGACCGACGAGCCCTCCGACGTCTTCGGGTAAGTCTCTACGGCAGGCTGAGCTCCGTTCCCATGACCCGATCACTTGGTCGTTTCCCTGCCGTGACGCGCGACCTATACTCCCTTGCAAATGAGCATATCGACTTCCCCCCGCACGCCTACGCTGGGCATATCCTTCGCAATCCTCTCGTCTTTCGGACTCCTTGCCTGCTCGTCGGACAGCAGCAGCGCGGGACCCGCTCCCGGTAGCGAGCTTTTGGCCTCTGCCTTGCACCGATGCGCTCGACAGCGTCCTTGAGGGCCAGACGCCACCGGCGGATTGGGGCCCGGAGATGCGCGGAGACGTCACGCACTGCACCTTTGAGCGTACGATTTCAATCGAGGAAATGGCGGAGGCGTTCACCGTGTCCGACTCGTTCGTCAATCCAGGGCTTTCGACGGCGGTCTACAAGTATCGCATCCAGTATTGGACGGAGCGAAACGAGGGCGAGCCGGTGCTCACGAGCGCAGCGCTCTACATCCCGGAGACGCGCCGCGCCGATCCATCGCCGCTGCTGGTCCTCGGGCACGGAAGCGTGGGCATCGCGGACCAGTGCGCGCCATCTCTCGAAGACCCGGCTGGCTTCAACAAGGACAATCTGCCGCTGGTCTACACCTACGCGGGCGATGGCTGGGTTGCGATCATGCCCGACAACCCTGGGCTCGGGCCTCCTGGAACCACCGCCTGGCTTTTCAGCGTCGATGAGGGCCATGCGATTCTCGATGCAACGCGGGCGGCTCGCAAGCTCTTCAGGGAAGACGCGATCACTTCGAAGAACTCGCTAATCGGCCTTTCGGTGGGCGCCCACGCGGTCTTGAGCGCGCAGGCCGAAGCGGCGGACTACGGCATCGAGGGTTCGCTCGACTCGGTGGTCGCCATGAGCCCGATTTGGCTCTCGGCGGGGATTTGGGGTGCGCTCATTTCGCCGGTGGGCGCTGCGCTCGTCGACCCGACCCTCATGTCGGTTGCAATGCAGTTCTTCGTCGGACATCTCGCGGCCTATGAAGGAGAGGACAGCCGCCTCGATGCCTTCCTTCCCGAAAAGCGAGAAGAAGCGCGTCAGTTGCTCGAAGAAGGATGTTGGAGCCAGATCACGAGCACCGAGCAAGGGCCGCCGAGCATTGGGGTCAACGTGGGGGCGGACCTCTTTTTACCGGAGTACGTCGAGGAGGTTGGTAACTGTGGCCTGACCGATACCTGCGAGACCGAGCTCGCTCAAACCTGGCGCGCCCGCTGGGTCGTCGACCGGCCGGCACCCAACGCGACGATTCCGATCGTTCATTGGACCGGCGGCATGGACACGTTCATCTCGCCGGGCTTTCAAAAATGCGGCCTCGATCGCTTGGAAGCGCAGGGCGGAGACGTTACCGCCTGCGTCGAATCGGATAGCGACCATTCGGGCATCACGACGAAGAATGCCGATTGGGTACGCCAGCATTTGGACCAAGTCCTTTTGGGGGGTGACGCCCCGGCGGCCTGCGCGTCTCTCGCCGAGTACGATCCCGACGCTTGCGTGCAGCATCCCCATCATTCCAAATTCGTTGGACCCAGAGGATCCCTGAGCTCGTTTTCGTCGCGTTCGCCGACGTGACGGCGGGGCTGGCATCCTAGATCCCCATGTTGGCGAGGCTTTCAGAGACGCTTCTCAAGATGTCAGCGAACTTTGGGTACGAAGTTTCGAAGTCTTCGATGAGCTCGGTGACGCGTTTGTTCAAAGGGCCTCCCTCGCCGGGCTGGTCTCCAGCGTCGTCCTGGCTGAGCGCCTCCTCGATCTCTCGAACGGCTTGGAGCAGTGCCTCACGGTCCTCCGCCTCGATTTCGGCACCGGACTCGAGCTCCCGATGAAGTGCGACCAAGGCGCGATTCAACTGCTGGCGTGGCATACCCGCGATACTGCCCGCTTCCGTCCTGCAGGGGAAGAGGCCTTTCGCACGAGGGCATCGATCTGACCTGATGCTAGCTTCTGTGGATGGAGAGCTACCCGGTACAGCTAGAAATCCCCGTTGCCTGGGGCGACATGGACGCCTTCGGTCATGTGAACAACACGGTCTACCTTCGTTGGTTCGAGTCGGCGCGGATCGCATTCTTCGAACGGATCTCGATTCGTGCGAGCCGACCGGAAAAGGTGGGCCCCATCCTGGCGTCGACGACCTGCGACTATCTCACACCGGTCGCTTATCCAGCCACGGTCGTTGTCGGCGCCCGCCTGCAACGCGTCGGCAATACCAGCTTCGTCATCGAGCATTTGGCGACCAAGGACGGAGCCCCAGTCGCGCGCGGCAGCGCCGTGGTCGTTCTCATCGACTACGAGACCGGCGAGAAGGTTCGCGTACCCGATGAGATTCGAGCGGCGATTGCTTCCCTTGGCGACGGGAGCGCCACAGAACCTGGCCCACGCTGAGAGCGCCGATTGGTTGTCGGAAGCTACTTGTTCGGCTGAGGCGTCATCCGAAGGTAAGGCCGGAGCTCTCGGTGACCCTTTGGGAACTTCTCGGCGATCTCTTTCGCGTCGGTGATCGACGGCACGATGACGACATCGTCTCCGTCCTTCCAGTTGGCGGGCGTCGCGACCTGGTATCCATCGGTCAGCTGCAGGCCGTCCAGCACGCGCAGCACCTCTTCGAAATTGCGTCCCGTTGCGGGCGGATAGGTGATCGTCGCGCGGATCTTCTTGTTGGGGTCGATGAAGAAAACCGAGCGGACGGTGAGCTTTGCATCGGCCTCGGGGTGAATCATTTCATAGAGGGC
This sequence comes from uncultured delta proteobacterium, assembly GCA_963712235.1. Classification (GTDB taxonomy): domain Bacteria; phylum Myxococcota_A; class Polyangia; order Polyangiales; family Houyiibacteriaceae; genus SG8-38. Next base: position 206,671 of record CAVQHC010000006.1, on the reverse strand, counting down.
GGCGACTTTTTGATCGGGGTCGGCGACGATCGGGAAGTTCATCTTGACGTCCTGCGTCTGCTCGATGTCGGCGATCCAGCCATGGTGGGACTCGAGCGAGTCGACGCTGATCGCAAGCGTCTTTGCGTTGCGCTTCGCGAATCGGTCGCGGAGCCTCGCAACGAGACCAAGCTCGGTGGTGCAGACCGGTGTGAAGTCTGCAGGATGCGAAAAGAAGATGACCCAACTGTCGCCGGCCCAATCGTGAAAGCGAATGGTCCCTTCGGTGGTCTCGGCTTCGAAATCTGGTGCGGTGGTTCCTAGCTTCAGGCTCATTGGCTTGCTCCATTTCTGCGGCAACCATGTGGCTGCAACGGCGGGGGGCTCCCGGTCCTTCGGGATTAATAGGACAGGGCGCGCCGGTCCGAAAGGGGCCGGTGGAAGGTTTATCTAAGATTGCTGCGCTCCGCTGGTCCTGGAACCGCCACGCCCTGCAAACGAAATGACACTGGAAAAAAATCGTCAGAGGGTGTCGAATTGCGGGCTCCAACCTCGACTGCGGAAAGACGGGGTAGCCGTCCCGCTGCGAAAGGAGCCCTCATGAGCTACGAACACGGAAGATTTGTTTGGTTCGAGTTACTCACAAAGGACATCGACCGAGCGGTATCGTTTTATCCCGAGAGCCTGCCCTGGCGGTTTGAGCATACGAAGATGGAAGGGGGGCGCGACTACCTGATGATCCACGCGGGCGGAGCCGGCGTGGGCGGCGTGATGTCGCCCCAGGGCGACCCGCCGACGGCGTGGGTGAGCTATGTCTCAGTCGCCGACGTCGATGCCACGGCGAAGAAAGTCGTTGCCGCGGGCGGCGCAACCCATATGGAAGCGTTTGACGCACCCGGCGTTGGCCGGATGCAGCCTGTCAGCGATGCGCAGGGCGGTCTGTTCTGGCTCTTCAAGGGGGAGAAGGGTGATCCCCCTCGTGTCGAAGGGCCAGGTTCGCTCCACTGGAACGAGCTTTGGACTCAGGATCCCGAAGCATCCCTTGCATTCTATGAGAAGGTGCTCGGATACACCCACGAAGAGATGACCATGCCCAACGGCAAGTACTACATCTTCAAGGATGGAGACCAGATGCGCGCCGGCATGCTGCAGGCGCCGAGCTCCGATATCCCAACGATGTGGCTTCAGTACATCACCGTGGACGACTGCGACGCGACCCTTGCGCGCGCGAAAAAGAACGGAGCCACGGTCATCGCCGAGCCGATGGACGCCGAACCCGGACGCTTCGCCATACTTCGAGACCCACTCGGCGGCATGATCGGCGTGATCAAACCGAGTGGCTGACTACGACTACATCGTGGTCGGATCCGGGTCTGCGGGGGCGATCGTCGCTGCCCGCCTCGCGGAGAATCCCAAGGTTAGCGTCCTACTGCTCGAAGCCGGGGGGAGCGATCGCACGACGTTCGTCCGCAAACCCGGAATGATCAGCCTGGTCCAGCAGGTCAAGCAGCTCAAAGAGAAAGTCGACTGGGGTTTCAGCACCGCGCCCCAGGCAAATCTCAACGACCGGCGCATCACCTACACGCGCGGCAAGGTCGTCGGCGGCTCGAGCTCGGTCAACGGGATGATCTATCTCCGCGGCAACAAGGACAACTACAACGACTGGGCCGCCCGCGGCTGCGACGGCTGGAGCTTCGAGGACGTGCTTCCGTTCTACAAGAAGCTCGAAGACCACCAAGACGGCGAGACGGAGTATCACGGTGCGGGTGGGCCGATTCGGATCAGCCGGCACCCCGAGCAGGAGCTCAGCCCCGTCTCCAATGCGTTCATGAGGGCGGTGTCCGCGGTCTGCGACGTTCCCATTCTCGATGACTTCAACGCGGAGAATCAGAACTGCGCGGGCATCTTGCAGATGTCTTGCCGCGACGGTGTTCGCAGCGGAACCGGGGAAGCCTACGTTCAACCGAGCCTCTCGCGCCCCAATTTCAAACTGGAAATGCGCGCGCTCGTTCACCGCGTCCTCATCGAGAGCGGCCGCGCCACGGGCGTGGAATACGAGCAGTCCGGCAAGCGCATCGTCGCAAGCGCGAATCGCGAGGTGATTCTATCCGGAGGCACGATTGGCTCTCCGCAGCTGCTCATGCTCTCGGGAGTCGGGCCGGCGGACCATCTTCGCGAGCACGGCATCGAGGTGAAGCAGGACTTGCCCGGCGTGGGCCAGAACCTGCACGACCATCTCTTGGTGCCTTTGGTGTTCCGGGCGCGTACGAGTCTGCACCGGGGCACCGCGGCGCACTTTTTCGGGGGCATGGTCAAGGAGTACATGCTCGGAAACAGCTGGTTCGGCCGAACGGTGTTCGAGGCCTGCGCGTTCATCAAGAGCCATCCCGAGGCGCCGATTCCCGATCTGCAGCTTCATACGCTTCCCTGGGGCTATCCCGATCCGAATCAGGACGGCCCAGAGCGCGCGTACGTCGACACCGGACACTGCTTGTCGGTGCTCCCTACGCTTCTCTATCCGAAAAGCCGCGGCGAAGTGCGACTCACCTCCGCGGATGCAGCCGACGCGCCGCACATCGATCCGGCATACCTGAACGAGCCGGAGGATATGCAGTTCTTCCTCGACGCCATTCGCACATGCCGGGAGATTTGCAGCCATCCGGAGCTCGGGGAGCACCTCGCCGAAGAGCTCGCGCCCGGTGCCGAGCGCAAGACGGACCAAGAGCTGATCGAAGAGATCAAGCTGCGTGCGGGGACGGTCTACCACCCCGTGGGCACCTGCAAGATGGGCGTCGAGCGAAATGGCGGTTGTCGACCCTCATCTACGTGTGCGTGGCATTCAAGGGCTGCGCGTGGTCGATGCTTCGATCATGCCGACGATCACGGGCAGCAATACGAATGCGCCGAGCATGATGATCGGTGAACGTGCCGCCGCCTTGATCGAGCAAGGCTGAGCACCGGCCTCAACCTCACGCGAATAGAAGCAGCGCAAGGGCGATCAGGGCGGGAAGACCTTGCATGAACAGGATTGACATCTTGGCTGTAACTCCGCCGTACAGCCCCGCAAGAGCCACGCAGGCCAAAAAGAACACCTTCAAGGTGAACGCGGTATCTGGGTTCGCGACTAGGAAGCTCAGGACGAGCCCTGCAGCCAGGAAGCCGTTGTAGAGGCCCTGGTTGGCCGCGAGGGTTTTCGAGGTCTCGGCGTCCTCCCTCGAGAGCCCGAACGTCTTTCGGCCCAAGGGCTTTGTCCATAAGAACATCTCGAGCACCATCGCCCAAACGTGAAAGACGATGACGTAGACGATGAGCGAGGTGATCAGGATGTTCACGCCGGGCGAGCCTATCAGACCTTCAGGCGCGGTTACCAGGGACGATGGCGGCATCGCCGCGGCCAGGCTCGACTCTGGCAATTCACCCGAATTTCAGGGGAAGCGGGCTATTGCGCGGAGACGACGATGCTCGATTGGCGCCGCTGGCTTGCGGCGGAGGTCAGATTGCGGGAAACGGTCGCGCACATCTTCCGCACCGAGAGAAGCATCACGATGACTCAGAAGCCGACCATCCAGTACACCAAAACCGACGAAGCGCCTCTCTTGGCGACTTATTCGCTCCTGCCGATTCTTCGCGCGTTCACAGCACCCGCCGGCGTTGCTGTCGAGCTTCCGGACATCTCCCTTGCGGGTCGGATTCTTGCGACCTTTCCCGAGGCGCTGGCGGAAGAGCAGCGCATCGACGACGCCTTGGCCGAGCTTGGGCGCCTGGCAAAGACACCGGAAGCCAACATCATCAAGCTGCCAAACATCAGCGCCTCGGTGCCGCAGATGAAGGCGGCCGTAGCCGAGCTGCAAGCCAAGGGCTTCGCGGTCCCCGACTATCCGGAAGAGCCGAAGACCGACGAAGAGCGGGCGATCGCGCAGCGCTACGGCAAGGTCAAGGGAAGCGCCGTCAATCCCGTTCTCCGCGAAGGCAACTCAGACCGGCGCGCACCTCTGGCTGTGAAGGAGTACGCGCGCGTGAATCCGCACCCAATGGGAGCCTGGTCCGGCGATTCGAAGACACACGTCGCGACCATGAGCTCTGGAGATTTCTTCCACAACGAGAAGTCGATCACCTTGCCCGCCGCGACCACGGTGCGCATCGAGCATGTGGCGAAAGACGGCCAGACCACAGTGTTGAAGGACGGCCTCGCCCTACTCGAAGGGGAGATTCTCGACGGCACCTACATGAGCAAGAACGCGCTCCTCGCTTTCCTGCGCGCGCAAGTTGGCGACGCGAAGGCGCTCGGCGTTCTCTTTTCGCTCCACATGAAGGCGACCATGATGAAGGTCAGCGACCCGATCATCTTCGGGCACGCGGTTGTTGTGTTCTTTGACGAGGTCTTCGAGAAGCACGCGGCGACCCTCCAAGGGCTCGGCGCCAACCCGAACGACGGTTTTGGGGAGATCGTCGCCCGAATCGAAAGCCTCCCGGCCGACAAGCGCGCCGAAATCCAAGCCGACATCAAGGCCGCATACGCGCACGGACCCGCTTTGGCGATGGTGAATTCCGACAAAGGCATCACCAACCTTCACGTCCCGAGCGACGTCATCATCGATGCCTCGATGCCCGCGATGATCCGAACTTCCGGGCAAATGTGGAATGCCGCCGGCGATCAGCAAGACACCAAGGCCGTCATCCCCGACAGCAGCTACGCCGCCGTCTACCAAGAAGTGATCGACTTCTGCAAGAAGCACGGCGCATTCGATCCGACGACGATGGGCAGCGTGTCCAACGTCGGTTTGATGGCGCAAAAGGCGGAAGAGTACGGCTCCCACGACAAGACCTTCGAAATCCCCACCGACGGGGTGGTCCGAGTAGTCGACGACGGCGGCAGAGGTACTCATGGAGCATGCCGTCGGCGCCGGTGACATTTGGCGCGCATGTCAGACTAAAGACGCGCCGGTCCGCGACTGGGTTGGCCTCGCGGTTCGCCGCGCGCGCGCCACAGGGGTTCCGGCGATCTTCTGGCTCGACAAGGCGCGGGCCCACGATGCGCAGCTCATTGCCAAGGTGAACGCCTACCTCCGAGAGCACGACCGCAAGGGCTTGGATATTCGCATCATGGCGCCGGCCGAGGCCACGCGCTTCTCGCTCGAACGAATGAAAGAGGGCAAGGACACCATCTCGGTTACCGGCAACGTCCTGCGAGACTACCTGACCGACCTATTTCCGATTCTCGAAGTCGGCACCAGTGCCAAGATGCTCTCGATCGTTCCTCTGATGAATGGCGGTGGCCTGTTCGAAACGGGGGCAGGCGGTTCGGCGCCCAAACACGTTCAGCAGTTCGAGAAAGAAAACCATCTGCGCTGGGACTCGCTCGGCGAATTTCTCGCCTTGGCTGCTTCGCTCGATTTCCTCGCCGATCGTCACGACGACCCCAAGGTGAAGATTCTCGCCGAGACGCTCGACGCGGCGGCGACCAAGTACCTTCTCGAGAACAAGTCGCCGTCACGCAAAGTCAACGAGCTCGACAATCGTGGCAGCCATTTCTACCTGGCGCTCTACTGGGCCCAGGCGCTCGCCGAGTCGGACGATGCCGACTTGCGCAACTACTTCGCGCCTGTGGCGAAGGCCCTGTCCGACAACGAGGCGAAGATCGTCTCCGAGCTCATCGAAGTCCAGGGTAAGCCAATGGACGTAGGCGGCTACTACCTTCCGAACGACGATTTGGCCTCCAAGGCCATGCGCCCGAGCGCTACGCTGAACGCGCTCATCGATGCGCTCTGAGCAACCGCTGCCGGCGGACGCGACTCCGCTCTAGTGCCTGGCGTTAGAGATAGCCTGGGAGGGCAGTGAAGCCTCTAGATTTGCTGCTCTGCGGCCATGCGTTCGAGACGCATCGAGCGACTTCGCGCACCGTCATTGAACATTCCGAGAATGTAGACGCGGACGAGCAGCCACCAGAAGCTTTGCTCGTTCAAACGTGGGTCGATTTGGTCGGCGATCTTCGCATGGGCCGCCGGCGCCTTGCTCCAATGGAGCCCCGGATTGTCATGGTGCACGGTGTGAAGGCCATTGTTGAACAGGAACCAGTTCATCACTGGGCCGACGATGTTGCGAGAGTGGTTGATCGACGACTCTTCGTCTGCGTGCACGTGCTGCACGTAGTTGAAGATCAGCACGGCATACAAGGAGAACTGCTGCGGAATCAAGACGTAGAGGAGGGCCTTTTTCCAATCGACCAGGAACGCTACTAGAAGGAAGGCGATCAACAGGACGTACTGCGAAATGCAGAACCAGAAGCGACTCTTGTTGATGCGGTACTGTTTCTCGAGGTAGGCGCGAATGGGCTTTTGCTGATGGAAGGCACTGACGCTCGGATAGGTCAAAAGCGTGAAAAGGTTCGTCTTCTCGGTGTACCGGTAGGTGATCGTATAGTCGCCCGCGCGATTGTTGAACTTGTGGTGGTTCTGGTTGTGCGTCGGGATCCAACCAAAGGTAGGGAACCCGTAGAACAAGGTGAGCCAATAGTCCGTCAGTGCGTTGAGCGGCTTTGACTTCCAGATCGTGAGGTGATTGTGGTTGTGTGCGATGACCGAAACAGAGACGGCCATGAACAGGTAGGCGACGAACAGCAAGGGACTAAACGACTCCCTCGTCCATAGAACCACGAGCAGCCCCGTCGTCACGACCATGTAGAGCAAAGTGCGGATGTCGGCAGCGTACCTGAGCATAGGAGTTCCTCGCGGGTTCGGAACTTCGCCGACGCGTCTTCGCGATATGCCCGGTTTTCGGGAAGGGCGCCAGGAGACACCCTGTAAAGAGGCTCTGAACCGCTTAAATCCAGATCGTCACGCCGACGCCCGCGGCCCGCAGCTCGTCCACCAAGGTCTTTTCGAGCGCTCTGTGCTGAGAGCTCTGGGGCTCCTTGAAGTACTCGCTGTGGAACTCGATGAAGATGTGCGTGATGTGCTTGGCAGCCTCGGTGTCGAGTAGATCGCGGAGCACTTCGTACTCCGACGATTCGATATCCATCTTGACGATGATTTCATCGTAGTCTTGGGCTTTGCGTGTGAGCAGCTCGCTCAGAGAGAACGCGTCGACCTCGAGCGCGGCTTCTTGGTTCGCTTGGTAGTCGCCGCTGTTGTGGTCGGCGACCACCGAGGCGCCTTGCGTCATGGCTCCCCGGTCGTCTTCGACCAGACCGAAGAGCTTGAGCCTTTCGTTCCGAACCCAGGCGGCGCCCTGGATGATTTCCAAGTTTGGGTAGCTCCCGAATTGTTGTTCGAGGGACTTGATGCAGTTGGGGTTCGGCTCAATCAGGACCGCGTCATAGCGCTCCGGTGTAAGGTACTTCTTGAAGAAAGTGTACCCTTGCCCGACATTCGAGCCGCAATCGAGGAAGAGTCGTCGCTGACCGTCATGAGCCGGTCTCGCGCCAATCGCCCGTAGTCGAACCCTTGCCCGGGCGACGTAGGCCCTCTGCTTGATCCTTCTCAGCATGTCTCGCGGCAGTCAGCTCCTGATCGCCGTGATAGCTGCACACCCACGAAGATCCAGCCGACGTCGCCCGGCACCCCACTGGCGCTCGAGGCCAGGCTGGATTACCTCCCCTCCCTCTGGACGCTGCATCTCAACAGAAGAAGACGTTTCGCCGGAACGTCATCATTTACACGATGGCGAGCGCCATGGGCGGCCTGGTTCAACTGGCGAACCTGCTCTGGACCCACCTGCTCGACCAGGCCGACTACGGTCGCTTTGCGATTTTGGAAGGCGTCGTGTTTGGCGTTGCGGTCGCCAGCATCACCCTGGCGCCACAGACCTACATTCTGGTCTACCTCCACAAAAAACCACGCTCCGGTCTCGCCGGTGACCTCGGCGGCATGTTCGGCCTTTCGCTCTTCGTCGGAGCCCTGACGGCGCTCTTCATTGCGGCCCTCCCCGATTCGCTGTTCATGTTTGGAGGCGAAGCCGTCCCCCGTTGGGCGGTCGCGGGTGTGGTCGTTGCGGCCACGATCTCCACGGCGCGCATCATGGCCCAGACCGTGCACGAGGCCCAGAGTCAACCGACGCGCGCGGCGATGTGGTCGGAGTTCGTCGATGGAACCCGGCCCTTCATCGCGATCGCGCTCTTCTTTGTGCTCGGTTGGACTTGGGAGGCCCGTTGGGGTGGCCTCGTGCTCGCTCAAATCGGCGCGGGGGTCGCGGCCTTCTTCATCCTCAGTCGGCGAGGCTGGCTCAAACGGCCTCCCTCGCTCGCTTCGCTGCGCGTTCCCGTTCGTTTTTCGGGTCCGATGGTGCTCACCGCGCTGGCCTACGTTGGGTATCAAAGCGCCGATCGTCTGTACGTCGCGCTCTGGAACGGGATCGCAGCGGCGGGGCGCTACGAGGCTGCCTACCGGATCGCGTTGCTCGTCAGCACCGTCAACATCGTAACGCTCCATTCGTTCAACCCGCTTTACTACTCGGCCTACGCGAAAGGCGACCGTGAAGGCGCCGCGAAGCTCTTGCGACGGAGCAGCCTTCAGATTGCTGCCTGGGTCGTGCTTCTGGTGATCGCACTTCCCCTGCTCGTGATGTACACGCCGATTCTCGAAGAATCCTATCGAACCTCGCCGAGCGTTCTCCGCTCCATCCCGATTCTGGCGCTGGGCCTCGGGTTCCTCGGCATCTCGATGCTCTGGCAGTCGGCGCTCTTGGCGGCCACGCACGCAAAGACCGTTTCCGCGGTCGCAGTAGCCGCCGCCCTAGTGAATCTCGTCGCCGATTTCATCCTGGTTCCCCGCCTGGGTGAGGTCGGCGCAGCCTTGGGCACGCTCATCGCCTTCGGCTTCATGATGACGACCACGATTCTCATGGTTCGGCTTCGCCGCGTCGAGAATTAGCCCGCTTTTGGCGGCCGCCGTGGCAAGCGTCTAAGCTGAAGGCATGGGGCGTCTTCTTGGCAAGAGGTTGGTGGGGCTCTGCCTCGCCTTGATGCTCTCGACGGCTTGTTCGGGTGACTCGGGTCCCATGGGTCCCGGCGGCTCCGGAGGCAGCGGTGGCGTGGCCGGTGGTGGAGGCCAGGGCGGCGGCATCGGCGGTAGCGGCGGTGTCGGCGGCGACGGTGGCGGCGGTGGTACGGGCGGGGGGATCTCTGCCGACTGCGGCGACCGAACACGCGATGCGACCGAGGCCTGCGACGATGGAAACCAAGCAGACGGCGACGGCTGCTCCGCGGACTGCATGATGATCGAAGCGGGGTATCGTTGCCCCACCGTCGGCGTGCTCTGCGTCGCCATCGTCTGCGGCGATTCCCGAATCGACCTTCCAGAGACCTGCGACGACGGCAACGCGACCGGCGGCGATGGATGCAGTGCGACCTGCGAACGGGCGGACGGATGGTCCTGCCCGCTTCCTGGGGTAGCCTGCGCGGCGACCGAATGCGGCGACGGAATTCCGGCGGGCTTCGAGCAGTGCGACGACGGAGACGCCGTGGCTGGCGATGGCTGCTCCGAGGCGTGCCAGCTCGAGGATGGCTACAAATGCGACACGCCCGGTGCAGACTGCGTTCCGATCCAATGCGGTGATGGCGTTCGAGAAGGCACCGAGCAGTGCGATGATGGCAACGCGACGCCGTTCGACGGATGCGACGCGACCTGTAGGAACGAGCCAGACTGCGAGGGAGGGGTTTGCCAGGCCGTATGTGGCGACGGGGTGATCCTTCCAGGCACGAGCGAAGCCTGCGACGACGGAAATACGAACGACGGCGATGGTTGCTCGAGCACCTGCCAAGAGGAAGAGGGCTTCGAATGCGTGCTGTCTCCGGTCGACCTCGGCGATGAGCTCTCCATCCCCGTCGTCTACCGAGATTTTCGAAGCAATGACACGACCGACCCCGTGCCGACGGCGTTCAGCTTGGACTTCAACAATCCCGACGACTCAAACGGCGCCATCGCATTCGACATCACGGCGGATCAGCTCGACGCAGAAGGCAAGCCCGAGCTCTCGGGCGAGAACCCGTACGTTTACGGATCCAACGAGGGGCCGTCGCACAGCGCCGCGTCGTTCGCGCAGTGGTATCGAACCAGCCCTACGCTCGATCCCACCGGCAACTTGCAAGTCGTGGGAGAGCTCGTCCTTCCGAAGACTGGCGACAACGTGTACGAGTTCGACAGCTTGAACTTTCCTCCGGGTTTCTTTCCTTTGGATGACCCTGCGCTTGCGCCGTTCGCCTGGCCGGCCGAGCCGACGTATGGGGAGACCCTTTTCGTTCCAAGCGGTGGAACCGACCCCCGAAACTTCGGATTCACCACCGAGGTGCACTACTTCTTCGTCTACCAGGGCGACGAGGTGCTGACGTTCAGCGGTGACGATGACCTCTGGGTTTTCGTCGACGGCTTCCTCTGCCTCGACGTGGGCGGGCTGCACCCGAGGGTCACCGACGTGATGAGCTTCGCCAACCCCGCCGACGCCGGAAGCACGGCTCAGGAGACCATCGTGACGAATTGCAAGGCCCGCCTCACGTCGGACGCGGTCTACGAGGTCGCGATCTTTCATGCCGAACGGCACACCGGCGCCTCCAACTTCAGGCTCACGCTCGACGGTTTCGTCACTGAAATCTCGACCTGCGACTACAGCTGTGGCGATGGCATCGCGACCCGCTTCGAGTTCTGCGACGACGGTCCAGGGCAAAATACCGGCGCATATGGACAGTGCCTGCCGGACTGCTCGGGGCTTGGCCCGTACTGCGGCGATGGCAACGTCGACGAGGGCTTCGAGGAATGCGACGACGGCGACAATCTAGGCGGGCCCGGCGGCTGCAACCCCGACTGCACAGAAGGCCCGAGCTGTGGGGATGGCATTCGGCAGCCTGAGCTCGGTGAAGGCTGCGACGCAGGTCCAGACAACGGCGTGCCAGGCTCCGGATGCAGTGCGACCTGCGAGGTGGTCGTCGAGTAGCGCAGCGGTGCCGGTCATCCGGGCATCCGGGTCTCGTTCAGACTTTGGGCATCTGTTGCGATTCGCGAAGACGCTTTTCGGCGCTGCGCCGCTGGGTCTCCGCTGCGTCGCGCAGCTGCATTGCGCCTTTGAGGTTTTCGATGAGCTCCGCCTGATCTTTCAAGCTCTGGTTCAGGTGATTGGTGATGACGTCGACGCTGACGACCGCGATACCGCAAAACACAGCGAAGATCGCGGTGATGCGCAGCCAGTTCATGAAGACGGTCGGCTCGTAGAACTCCAAGGTCTCGACGGTCATCAGACCCGTCGACAAGACCGCCCCGACGCCGAGTAGCGCGATCAGGTTCAAACCGAGTGCGATCAGTGTGATGCGGCGCCCGAAAAGCACCGATGCAAGGACGCTCTGCCCGGCCAAAATGAGAATGGGGGCGCCGAGGTAGCCCACCGCAAGCAGGGCGAGGACGCCCACGATGTAGAGGAGCGCGAGAAAGCCAAGAGCGCGCACGGCGTAGGGCAGGCGTTTCATCAGGAGCAGCGCGACGGCGCCCGCGTACATGGCCACCGCTCCCACGAGCACCGTCCACGCGCCTCTGTCGACGGCGTCGATGAGGGTCCGTACGAATGCGGCGCCGCCGACGACAACCGCGATCAGGAGCGACATGTTGAGCACCTGGGCGCGAAGCCCTCTGGCCTCGTGGATGACGTCTCGTTCCAATGAAGTGACGCTCTTGTTGGCCATGGGTCGAGAATCCTAGTCCTTTGACTCGCGAAGCTCCAGTCTGGCTGGGCGAAACCGCCAAAATCTTTGGGCTGTCTGCATGATCGCAGCAGAGATTCCGGCTATACGCCCTGCCATGAGCCTCCGCACCATGCGGCCTTTGAAAGCAGCGCGCGCCCTGCGGGAGCTCCTTGCGGACCCCGACGACACGCAGCAGGTCTTTGAGATCATTAACGCGATGCAGGGGCCGGCCCTGGTTCGAATGCGCAAACGGCTTCAGCAGACGGAGCAGGGGCGCCGGCTGCTCGCCGAGCAACCCGAACTCATCCCCTTGCTGAGCGACCGCGAGGAGCTTCGCGCCTTGCCCGAAGCCAGCCTAGGGCGGGAGTACCTGGCGTTCGTCGAAGCCGAGGGCATCAGCGCCGATGGCTTGGTGGAGGCCTCGGAGATCTCGCGCCAGCGCAGCGAGGCCGCGGAGCTTCGATGGATTCGCAACTGGCTGCGTGATTCGCACGACCTGTGGCACGCGGTGCTCGGCTACAAGGGTGACTTGATTGGCGAGGCGGCGCTCTTGGCGTTCACTCACTACCAGACTCGAAACCTCGGCGTTGGCATGATTGCGACGATGGCCTGGTTCAAAATCGGCCGAGTCACCGACCGCCACCTCGGCGCGCGCGATGTCATCTTCAACGGCCGGCGTCGCTCAAAAGAATCCGCCTGGTTTCTCGAGGTGCCCTGGCACGAATGGCTCGCCCGGCCGATTCGTAAGGTCCGCCGCGATCTCGGCGTCGAACGTCTCGCTCGGTATCAGCCGGTGCGTTCGCACGACGTGAACATCAGCCTCGTCGCCTGAGGTTTGCGCACGCCGTGGGCTCGCGCGATCTGGATCGCCGGGGTAGAAAACCGAATGGCTCAAATCGACATCTTCAATGGCGACGCCGACGGCATCTGCGCGCTCACCCAGCTTCGCAACGCCGAGCCTTTGCAAAGCACGCTCATTACCGGGGTGAAGCGAGACATCGCCTTGGTGGCCAAGGCCGAGGTCCGTGCCGGCGACCGAATCACGGCGCTCGATCTCAGCTTCGACAAGAACCGAGACGGCGTGCTCGAGGCGCTCCAAGCAGGCGCGGAGGTCTTTTACGTCGACCATCATTTCGCAGGAGATATTCCCGAGAGCGACCGGCTGACGACGATCATCGACCCCGATCCGAACGTGTGCACCAGCCTGCTCATCAATGGATACCTCAAAGGAAAGTACGTCGAGTGGGCCGTGACCGGCGCCTTTGGCGACAACCTCAAGGCCAGCGCGCGCATGCTTGCTGGGCCGTTGGGCTTTTCGGAAAAGCAACTGAGCCTTCTCGAGAACCTCGGCATTTACATGAACTACAACGGATACGGCTCGACGCTCGAGGATCTGCACTTCCCGCCGGCGGAGCTCTTCCAGCTCGTGCGCCCGTTCGGAAGTCCGTTCGCCTTCGTCGAAGATGCGGCTGACGCCTTCGCGAAGTTGGAGGCCGGCTACCACGGCGATATGGCCGCAGCCGCAGCGATCAAGCCCATGCGGGAAACCGACAAGACCGCCGTCATCATCCTGCCGAATGAAGCCTGGGCGCGCCGAGTATCAGGGGTCTACAGCAACGACCTCGCCAACGGTTCACCTGGGCGCGCCCATGCCGTGCTTACCAAGCGTCCGGACGGCACGTACCTCGTCAGCGTGCGTGCACCGCTCGACAACAAGCGAGGCGCCGACGAGCTTTGCCGGCAGTTCCCGACGGGTGGCGGCCGCGCGGCAGCCGCAGGCATCAACGCGCTCCCTGCCGATCAGCTCGACGCCTTCATCGACGCGCTTGCTGAGTCCTACGTTTAGCAATTCCGGTTTTCGCGGTGTGCGCCCCAACATCTTGGAATTAGGAGTGTTCTGGGGGGGGAGCGTGTCCCTCTTTGCCGATGCCGGACCATATGCCTTTGTGGAGGTGTTCGAGGACGCCTTCTGCGCAGGGGTCTTGGTCGCCGAGCATGAGGCGCTTGTCGATGAGGAGGAACGCTGCGCCGTGCACTGCGGACCATGCGATGAGGCCTGCGTCCCGCACGCTCTTGGTCAGCAGCCCTTCTTGCTCGCAGCGTTCGAGGATGCCTCGAAGGCCCGCAAAGGCCGCATCGCCCGCTTCGCAAAGCTCGGGCACGTCGCGTGAGGGCATCCAGCCGAACATCAGTCGGAAGAGCTCAGGATGCTGCGACGCGAACTCGAGGTAGCCCAAGCCGGCTCGCCGCAAACGCTCTTCGCCATTGGCGCTCCCGTCTTGCTCGGCCAGCATCGTCTCCCGAAGGCGCTCAAAGCCTCGGACCGCGAGGGCCGCTAGCAGGGCGTCCTTGTCTTCGAAATGGCGGTACGGGGCGCCGGGGGTCACGCCCAGGCGACGCCCTACTTTTCGAAGCGAGAGCCCTCCAGGGCCGTCTTCTTCGAGCAGCAGCTCGGCGGCCTCGAGCAAAGATTCACGCAATTCGCCGTGATGATAGGCCTTTTTCGCGGTTGCCATGGCGCAGTGTAACTTAATCATCGGACCTCAGTAAACAGTGTTGACATTGGCAGTGAACGCCGTATACATTGATGTATACAGTGAATACATCAGGAGGTCAACATGAACAAGCCACTTCTCACACTTGGAATCATCCTCTCCCTCGGCACCGTGGGCTGCGCCGGCTTCGGGGTTCAGCAGAGCTCGAGCCTCAGCAGCCAGTTCCAGAAGCAGCAAGGCCTGGACGAGCTTTGGAGCGCTACCGAACAGGCGCCCGCGCAGGGACTCGAGACGCCACGCTACGCCGATCAAAGCCTGGGCGACCTCTGGAATGAGGGGGTCGAGGACCTCGAGGCGGTGCGCGGCGACGACTCGCCGCAGAGTCGCACCGGCGGCGACCTTTGGAACCCCGCCTCGGTGTCGCGCAGCTGGGAGACCACGCGAGGCGAAACCGGGACCCCTTCGCGGAGCCTCCTCTTCGGTGACTCGTCGAGCGGCGGAATCTGGTACTAAGCATGCGTGCGAGAACGGCTCGTCATCGTCGCTTTGCTGAGCCTGAGCTGCACCTCGGGATGCGGCACCTCGATGCTGGACGCGAAGACGCGCGGGTGGGTGGTCGTCGAGACCGCCGACCTGCGCGTCCGCAGTGATGCACGTCCAAGCCGCGCCGTCGAGCTGGCCGCGGACTACCAGCGGATGCACGACGCGATCGCGGAGCACGAGCTCCCCTGCGGGTTTGATCGCCTGACCGCGCCTGTCGAGGTGACGCTGTTTCAACAGACCGGCGACATGAGCCTCCACCGACAGCCCGCAAACAAGCCTTCTTGGCCTGCAGGCGCAGATCGTCATTCACACCTCGGATCAAAACGCATCGCTGGGTTTGTTCTCTCATGAGCTCACCCATCGCCTCCTCTCGGTTTGCTTTCCTACCGCCACCACCTGGCTTCACGAGGGAATGGCAACGTTCTATCAAACCGCGCGGCTTCATGAAGACACGCTCGAGCTCGGTTTTCCGCCCTATGTTTTCCAGCCCCGTTCCTATTGGAGCGTGACTCCCGCGCCAACTTGGGCCGACGTCAACGGCGAACGCATCATGGTGCTTCCCGATTCGGCCGTCCCGGGCGCAGAGGAGATGCGCGCGATGAGCCAGACCGAGTTCTACGGCGCCGATCCGCTGACGCGGGAGGCCGACTATGCCGGCGCCTGGGCGCTCGTCCACCTGCTCAAAATGGGTGACCTTTCGCTCTCGCCGCTGTTCAATCGATACCTCCAGGCGCTGCACGCGGGTACGGAAGAAAGCGCCGCCTGGTGGGCCAGCTTTGAAGCTCTAAACATCCCCGAGCGGTACCGGGGCTATTTGTTCGAGCACCACTACGCTCGGGTGCGATCCATGCACATTGCCGAGCCCGAAGGTCTGGTGGCGCAACCCATGTCCAGAGGGGAGGCCGCCTTGATGCTGGCGCAGCTCGAGGCTTGGGATGACCACAAAGCCGCGAAGCGAGCAGAAGCCTACATCGACTTTGCCGCTGAGCAGGACTCGACGCGACTTGCGGCGATGCTGCTGCGCGGAGCCTTTCTCGAGGCTCGCCGAGATGAAGCCGGCGCGTTACGTTCAGTTCAGCAGGCACTCGAGCAGGACGGCACCAACCCAGACGCGCTTGCCGCGATGCTTCAGCTCCACATGAGCGAGGCGGTTACGACAAAGGCCTTCTCCGAGAAGCTTCACGCTTGGCTTCGGGCTCTCGAGCGGAACGCCCGCAGCTCCTACCACTTCGCCGTCGCCGCCTGGTGGCAGACCTATGCGGTCCACGATGTTCCAACCGGAATCGCACTCGCGGAGCGCGCGCTCGAGCTCGATGGGTCGAGCTTCCTCGCCTACCTGTGCCTCGGGGACGGATTCGCATCCCTCGGCGACCCTGAGCGGGCGCTCGGAGCGTACGTGGCTGCCCTGGCGCTCTCCCGTAACCGCGCCGAGGAGGCTCGGGACTACCTCGAGATGAGGGTTTCGGCCATGCGGACGTGGCTTAGCGGCGCGGAGGCCATCGTGGGCGGACCCTAAAATTACAAACTGTT
The DNA here is from genome assembly GCA_963712235.1 of uncultured delta proteobacterium. GTDB lineage: Bacteria > Myxococcota_A > Polyangia > Polyangiales > Houyiibacteriaceae > SG8-38. The sequence continues at coordinate 190,462 of CAVQHC010000006.1, read as the reverse complement.
AACTTGCGCCACCAGGAGGACTAAGTTTACTTTATGTTAAGTAAGTGACTCTTCTCCTCGACAGCCAAAGTCCTCTGCCTGCGGCGAAAACCGTGCCGCGCCACAAAGGCCACTGGCTCTGGGGCGGGACCTTCGACTTTCAGCGAAATCCAGCCGAGTTCGTGCTCGAGGCCCATGAAGAGTACGGCGACGTCTTCGTGACGCGCGTGCTGACCGGCCAATCGTTCTTCGTTCGTGACCCAGCGGTCGTCAACGCGATCAACGTCACGCACGCCAAGCACATCCACAAGCCCAAGGTCGTAAAGCAGATGTGGAAGCCGTTCCTCGGTGAGGGGCTGGTCCCAAACGACGGCGAGTCGTGGAAGCGACAGCACAAGCTCATCATGCCGGGCTTTCACAAGATGCGCGTCGACGCGTACGCGCCCACCATGGCTGCGTACACGCGCGACATGATTCGCGGCTGGAACAACGGCGAGCAACGCGACTTTCGAAAAGAAATCTTGGCGCTCGCACTTCGAATCGTTGCAAAGACTTTGTTCGACACCGATCTCGCACAGGACTCCGAGACGGTACACGAGGCGATGCAAGACATTGGTGAAGCGCTCATCGACCACGCGCAAACGCCGATTCCAACTCCCCGCTGGTGGCCGTCCGAGCGCAACAAACGCATGGTGCGCGCGCTCGACGCGATGGACGGGGTGATCGAACGGCTCGTATCGGCGCGTCGAAAAGACCGCAAAGATCGGGGCGATCTGATGTCCCACATCGTGTTTGCCACCGACGAAAAGGGCAGCATGTCGGACAAGCAAATGCGCGACGAGCTGATGACCGTCATCTTTGCCGGCCACGAGACCACCGCGCACACGCTCACCTGGGCTTGGTATTTGCTCGCGACCAATCGCGATAAGCTAAAAAAGGCGCAGCAGGAGATCGACGAAACCATCGGCGACAGACCGATCGGTGTCGACGATCTTCGAAAGCTGCCGTACCTCGAAATGTGCCTCAAAGAGTCGCTGCGCCGCCTTCCGGCGGTGTGGATTTACGCACGCGAAGCTCAGAGGGATCTCAGGCTCGGCGACTACTTCTTTCCAAAGGGTGCGATCCTCGCGGTCAGCCCGCTCGCCACCGGGCGCAATCCAAAGTACTTCGATCAGCCGCTCGAGTATCGACCCGAGCGTTGGACGCGGGAGTTCGAGCGTCAGCTTCCCAAGGGCGCCTTCGTGCCGTTCGCGGCAGGCCCGCGCGTTTGCCTCGGCAAGCAGTTCGCCATGATGGAGATGCGGATCGTCCTCGGTACTCTGATTCAAAACGTCGACATCAATGTCCTCGAGGGCTTCGAGCCGGACTTCGTTGCCGAGCTTTCCCTCAACCCTGGGGAGCGCGGCATGCCGATGCAGGTCCGGCTCCGGCCGGGGGCGCCCGTGCGGGCTGGGGAAAGCAGCCGCCCGCCGGTCCGCCCCAGCACGCACGCGGCCTAGCCGACGGGCTCCAGCATCGACGAGGCTCGATACGTCAGCTGTCGAATCTTCAGCCAGGGCCTCCTGGAATCATTGGGCTTTTGACTACTCAATAACGGTATCATCGAAAAATTTCAGCCTTAATACTTGACGCAGTGCGTTGTCGTATCCAGAATAGTGAGCAAGGAAAGCGGATCACCGGCCCCAGCAAGTGCTCCGCGGAACCGACTGGGGGTTACCCATGGATACACAACTACTACTCGTCATCATGTCTATCGTCGCGCTTCACGTCGCCGCCATCGGAGGTGGAGGCTTGGTGCTGGGCATCATGCGGCTTTTCGGCCACAGACCGGCTACCGCCAACGGAGCCGACGACCGAGACTCGATCCACTGAGTCCGCCGTGCGAGCTCGGGGCAGCCTAGGTCAGCACCAGGAAGCCTGGTGGCCCGGCTGCTCTAGAAGCTCGCGCAGGTTCGCGGACACGACCCGATAGCCGACATTGCCGTAAAGCTTCTGCCGGCCTTGGTTCAGGTAATAGGTCGGGCTGCCTTCGATCTTGAGCTCGTCCCGGAGCTCGATGTCTCGGCAAAGCTCGGCCATGGCTTCGCCTGAGCTCAGCTTCGCTTCGATCGCGGAGCCCGGGACTCCGACCTGCCCCAGCACGTCGAGCAGCACCTCCCGATTCGAGATGTCCCGAGCGTGCTTGAAGAAAGCCAAACGGACTTGCCAAATCGACTCTTCGAGGAGCGTGCGTCCTTCGAGCTCGTTGTGGCGTACCGAATCCACCGTGCCTTCGTCCGTCAGCAGGCGTACGGCACAGAGCATTTCGTGCGCGGCCGAAGAAGTCGTCGGCGCGACCTGGCCCCAGACCCCTTCATGCATGGAAACGTGCGGGAATCCTTTGGCGACGCCCCGCACGTGCTCGCCAAAGCCGTCGTAGCCGCCGCGCCTCTTCCAGCCTTCGGCGATTCGATGCCGCGTGGCGCCAAAGATCGGGATGAAGCGATACTCGAGCTCGATCGAGGATCCGAACTCCTTTCGGAGCTCATCCAAACGGGCTTCGGCGATATAGGCCCAGACACAGAGGACGTCCGAGACGTAGGAGATCTGAACGGTCATTCGAGCACCAGATAGACGATGCCTGCGACGAAGAGAAGGGCAAAGACCACGAGCCACTGATGCCAAATGTCACTTTGGAGCGCTGAACCCTCCGCGGGCTCCGTCGCCTCGGTGCGGCTGCAGCTCGGACATCGCGGATCGTTCCCCGCGTACTTCGGGTTGAACTCGAGGTTGCAGTCGGCGCACCGGTAACGTTCAGACATCACGGTCACCAGCTACGCATGCTGCCCATGTCGTGAACCTGGGTGAAGCCCTTGCTTTCGAGGAGTCGCTTCGCCATCGCGCTACGGGCGCCGCTCTGGCAATAGAGGACGATTGGGCCGCTCTTGTCGCCGAGCTCGTCGGTCCGAGCTCCAAGCTCTTGGATAGGAATACTAATCGCGCCTTCGATGTGCCCGCCCGAGAACTCCCCGGGGCTGCGGACATCGACGAGCATCGCCCCCTCCGCAACGAGGGAGCGCGCATCGCTTCCTGAAATCCGAACCGCGGTGAAGCGCTGGTAGAGCACGAACACGACGAGGATCGCCAGGACGACGAGGATGATCTTCGAAATCATGTGCCCAAGGATAGTCTCACGAGCCGCAAGCGCCAGAGGCACAGCGGTGGATGCAGCGGAAGAACTCAAATGCGGCATCGAGGCACAAAGCGCGCTAGACCTGCGGCATGAGCGAGCCGAAGGGCAAGGCCGAGGGCCAAGAGAACGCGCCGAACTTCGTCCATGATTTGGTCCGCGAAGATATCCGCACCGAAAAGCACGGCGGCCGGGTCGTGACGCGATTCCCTCCGGAGCCGAACGGGTACCTGCACATCGGCCACGCCAAGTCGATCTGTTTGAACTTCACGACGGCCGCCCTCGCCGAGCAGGGGCGCTGTCACCTGCGCTTCGACGACACGAACCCGGAAGCCGAGGACACCGAGTACGTCGAGTCGATTCGTGAAGACGTTCGTTGGCTGGGCTTCGATTGGGGGAGCCACGAGTACTTCGCGTCCGACTACTTCGACAAGCTCTATGACTGTGCGGTCGATCTCATCGAGCGCAGTTTCGCCTACGTCGACAGCCAGACGCTCGAAGAGATTCGCGAAGGCCGGGGCGATTTCTACAAGCCAGGCGTGAACAGCCCCTATCGCGATCGAAGCGTTGAAGAGAATCTGGAGCTCTTTGCTGGCATGCGGGCCGGCAAGTTCGAAGAGGGCGCACACGTGCTGCGTGCGAAGATCGACATGGCTTCGAAGGACGTCAATCTGCGCGATCCCTTGATGTACCGTATTCGGAAGGTGACACATCATCGAACGGGGGATGACTGGTGCATCTACCCCATGTACGACTACGCGCACCCCATGTCCGACGCGTTCGAGGGGATTACGCACTCGGTCTGCACCTTGGAGTTCGCGCACCACAATCCGCTCTATCAATGGTTCGTTTCGCACTTCGACTTCGACCCAGTCCCTTGGCAGTACGAGTTCGCGCGTCTGAACCTGACCTATACGGTCATGAGCAAGCGGCTCTTGAAGCGGCTCGTCGAAGAGGGCCATGTCAGCGGCTGGGATGACCCTCGGATGCCGACCATCGCCGGAATGCGTCGCCGAGGATACACGCCGGCTGCGATCCGGCGTTTTGCCGAGCGAATTGGGGTTTCACGCCGAGACAGCATCGTCGATGTCGGCCTTCTCGAGCATGCGCTTCGTGAAGACCTCAACGCAACTTCGCCGCGCACCATGGCGGTGCTGCGTCCCTTGAAACTGGTGATCGAAAATTTCCCCGAGAATCAGGAAATCGAGCTCGAGGCGCCCTTCAGTCCGAACGACGACAGCTTCGGCTCCCGTCGCCTGCATCTGACACGCGAGGTGTTCATCGAGCAGGACGATTTCATGGAAGAACCCGTGAAGAAGTGGTTCCGGTTGGCGCCGGGAAAAGAAGTGAGGCTTCGCTACGCTGCGCTGGTCACCTGCAACGAGGTCATCAAAGACGAGGCGGGGAACATCGTCGAGTTGCGCTGCAGCTGGGACCCGGAGTCCAAAGGTGGCAACGCGCCCGACGGCCGCAAAGTGCGGGGCACGATCCATTGGGTGAGCGCAAAGCATGCCGTCGACGCCGAGGTGCGGCTCTACGATCGTCTCTTCAAAGACGAGAATCCGCTCGACGAGGCACTCGAAGGCGACTTCACCGGGCGCATCAACCCGGAGTCGCTCGAACTGCTGCAGGGTGCGAAGCTCGAGCCGAACCTCGGGGCACGCGGCCCCGGCGAACGCGTCCAATTCGAGCGCCTGGGCTACTTCGTAGTCGATGCCGACAGCCGGCCGGAGCACCCGGTCTACAACCGGACCATCCAGCTCAAAGACTCCTGGGCCAAGCTCGCGAAGCGATGAAGCGCGTCTACTTCCCCTTGAACTCGGGACGCCGCTTCTGAAAAAAGGCCATCACGCCTTCCTGCAAGTCCTCGGAGGTCATCACGCGTTCGAGCGCCGCGTACTCGTGCAAGAGGCCGTCCTCGAGCGACTTCGGGCCGCCCCGAATCACCGCGTCGAGGATCCCTGCGACAGCGAGCGGGGCTTTGCTGGCGAGCTCCATCGCGAGCTGAGCGACCTGCGCGTCTAGTTCCCCGGGCTCGCAGACCCCGGTGAGCAGGCCGGCTTCGAAGGCTTCATCCGCGTCCATCTTCTTGGCGAGCAGCATGATCTCGAGCGCGCGGGCGCGCCCAACGCTGCGTGTCAGGCGCTGCGTCCCTCCCCAGGCGGGCACCACGCCGAGCTCGACCTCGGGCAGGCCGATCTTTGCGCCCCGCGCGCCGATGCGAAAGTGACAGGCCAAGGCGATTTCGAGTCCTCCGCCGAGGCAAGCGCCGCGAATCGCGCAGACGACCGGCTTGCTCATGGTCTCGATACTGCGGATGACGCGCAGCCGCTGCTCGATGAAGCCCCGAATGCCAAGGCTTGCGGCCGCGGCGCCGAACTCCCGAATGTCGGCGCCCACCGAGAAGTTTTCATCGCCTGCGCCACGAAGGACCACCGCCCGAATGCTCTGGTCTTGCTCGACTTCGTCGACGGCCTTTTCGAGCGCGTCGATCAGGGCCATGCTCAAACGGTTGTACGGCGGGTCGTGGAGCTCGATCGTCGCCACCGAGGCCGTGCGACGAACCAGGATCTGACGGACCACGGATTCCATAGCTCGTCTCTGAGTACCACATCGGGGCGCGCCCCTGCGCGGAAACCTCTGGTATGCTCGCGTCCGCCGTGCGCATGTTGATCACGATGGTGTTGCTCGTCGCGCTCGTCGGCCTTGCCGTCGTCGTCTGGCTCACGACGCGCGGGCCCAGCGCTGCGCAGGCCGCGCGCATCGCCGAGGTGCTCGAAGACAGGACGCCGGACGGTGAGCCTGCTGCATATGCGCACTGTGTGTCTTGTCATCTGCACGACGGCAGCGGCCGGCCCGACGGCTCGATCCCCCGACTAGCCGGACAAAGGCGCGCCGTCCTCGAGAACAGGCTTTACCGGCTGAGAGCCGGAACGACGCACCTTCCGGTGATGGATCCGTACGCCCGAACGTTGCTGCCCACTGAGGTCAGCGAGATCGCGACCTACCTTTCGGAGTTGCCCGAGATTCCAATCGCGCCGAGCGCGGCGAGCGACGAAGAACGCGCCGAGGGTGCAGCGCTTTACGCCCAGCACTGCGTCGCTTGTCACGGTGCAAACGGCGAAGGCGACGACGGCTTGTTCGCGTCCCGGCTCTGCGGGCAGTACGTCGGCTACCTCGAGCGGCGTCTCGAAGAAGCCGCGGCCGGCACGCGCGGCACGGCCGATGCGATCATGCAAGGGGTCGTGGGCACGGTGCCTATCGATGATCTTCGCCTGATCGTCGGCTGGCTCGGCGCCGGGAAGGGATGCGCGTCGCCATGACGAATCGATTCACTCGCAGGCGCTTTGTCCGCGTGACCGGAGGCGCCGCCGCGGCGGCGTCGATCCGAGCGCCGGGTTTGGGGCGAGCTGCCGCGGCCGACGAAGCGGGGTCGGCGGCGCGCCACGTGAGCGTGGTGGTGATCGGCGGAGGGCTCTCCGGCCTGATGGCGGGGCGCGAGCTCGAGAAGCGACGCGTCGATTCGTTCCTCGTGCTCGAGGCGCGGGAGCGCGTGGGTGGGCGCACGCTCAACATGCCCATCGGCGGCGGGCACGTCGTGGAAGTCGGTGGGGAGTGGATCGGCCCCGGTCAACGCGCCATCGCCGCCCTGATCGACGAGCTCGAGATCGGCGCCTTTGATCACTACTACGACGGCGACACGACCTATGACATCGAGGGCCGGATCTCCCGCGGCCTCTTGCCGGACGTTGGTTTTTTTGAAGCGGTTGATTTCGGCAAAGTTGCCTGGCAACTCGATCGTCTATCCAAAAAGATGCCGGTCGGCGAGCCCTGGCGCATGCAGGATGCTGCGGCGCTCGACCAGACCACCCTCGGAAACTGGCTCCGCGAGCACGCGGCGACGAGCTTCACGCCGTCGGTGTTTCGCCTGATCAGTCGAGCGGTATGGTCGGGCTACCCCGAGCGCATCTCGCTGCTCTGGGTCTTGCACTATTTGCGTTCGGCCGGAGGCCTCCTGCCGGTGATCCTCAACGACGGCGGGGCCCAGGACCAGCGCATCGAAGGGGGCTCGCAGGTCATCTCGCAGCGCATGGCGGCCGAGCTCGGCGATCGGGTTCTTCTCGGCCGCCCGGTCCTTCGCGTCGAGGATGACGCTCCCAGTCGCATGCGGGTGGTGACTGCAGCCGAGACCTTCACCGCCGACCGCGTCATCGTCGCGATGGCGCCCTCCGACACCGCACGGATCGTGTTCACACCCGCTCTGCCCAAGCCGCGTCAGGACCTCGTGTCGGGCTGGGCGCGCCTCCCGCGGCTGCCATTGGTCAAAGCCGCCATGCTGTACGCGCGCCCGTTTTGGCGAGCCGACGGCCTGAACGGCGCGATGCAAAGCGACCGCAGCCCCATCCAGCTCGTGTTCGACAACTCGCCGCAAGACGCATCGATGGGCGTGCTCAGCTGCTTCCTTTCGGTCGTCGAATGTCCACACCTCGCGGACCGCACACTGCGCGAGGAGGGCTTGAAAAATGAGCTCGCGCGCTACTTCGGGCCGAAGGCCCTCGACGCGACCGGCTACGTCGAAAAGGACTGGGCGGCTGACCCCTGGAGCACCGGCTGCATCACGCCGCTGACGCCCGGTGTGCTCACGGCCGGCGGCGAGCATCTGCGGAAGCCAAGCGGCCGAATCTTCTGGGCCGGCACCGAAAGCGCGAAGCGCTGGTGCGGGTACATGGACGGCGCGATCTCCGCAGGCGCGCGCGCGGCCGGCGAAGTGCACGCCTCGCTGAAGGCCTAGGGCGTCGCGATCGCGCTGAGGATCCAGCGGCGGCTGTCGACGGGGTCGATCACCGCATCGATCTCGAAGTGCGCCGCCATGTTGACCGCCTTTCCGCGTTCGTAGAGCTTGTCGACCATTTGCTGGAACATCGCTTCGCGCGCCTCGCGGTCTTCGACCGCGGCCAGCTCTTTGCGAAAGCCGAGCTTCACCGCGCCTTCGAGGCCCATGCCTCCAAACTCGCCGGTCGGCCAGGAAACCGTAAACGCAGGCGATTTGAAGCTCCCCCCTGCCATGGACTGCGCGCCGAGCCCATAGCCCTTGCGCAAGACGATGGTGCAGAAAGGAACCTCGAGGGCGGCGCTGGTCGTGAAGAGCTTGGCGGCGCGTTTCACGAGACCGGTTTCTTCGGCTTGAGGCCCCACCATGAACCCTGGGGTGTCGCACAGGAATACCAGCGGGATCCCGAACGTGCTGCAGAGCTTCATGAAGTCGCTTGCCTTGTCGGCGGCTTCGCTGTCGATCGCGCCGCCGAGGTGCATTGGATTGTTGGCCACGATGCCGATCGGCTTTCCTTCGACCCGCGCAAAAGCGCTAATCATGCCCGCGCCAAAACCGCCCCTCAGCTCCAGCACCGAATCGTCATCGGCCAAGGTTTCGATGACTCTGCGCACGTCGTAGACGCGAAGGCGGTTCTCCGGAATCGAGGCGCGCAGCAGGCGCTGGTCTGCGCAGGTCCAGTCGGGGAGGGCGCCCTGAAAATACGAAAGGCATTTCTTCGCCGCGGCAACGGCCTCTTCGTCGTCGTCCACCAGCACGTCGATCACGCCGTTGCGGTACTGAGATGCCGAAGGTCCGATATCTTCGGGCGCATAGACGCCGAGCCCTCCGCCTTCGATCATCGCCGGCCCGCCCATGCCGATGTTCGAGGCCTTCGTCGCGATCACGACGTCGCAGCAACCGAGCAGTGCGGCATTCCCCGCAAAACAGCGGCCGGAGTTCACCCCGACGAGCGGAACCTTTCCGGAGAGCTCGGCGAAGTATTGAAAGGCTCGGCAATCGAGGCCTGCTACAATCGCATGGTCCGTGTCGCCTGGCCGGCCGCCGCCGCCCTCGGAAAAAAGGACGACCGGAAGCCTGCGCTCCTCGGCCAGCTCGAACATGCGGTCCTTCTTGAGATGATTCATCGTGCCCTGCGTCCCGGCGAGCACGGTGTAGTCGTACGACATGACGACACACTGCGTGCGCGTCTCCCCAAAGGCCGCCCCGTTCACGCGGCCGATGCCTGCGACCATTCCGTCCGCGGGCGTCCGCCGGATGAGCTCATCGATTGATCGCCGCCGCCTCTGGGCTGCAATCACCAGGGCGCCGTACTCGACCAGCGTTCCCTCGTCGACGAGGTCGGCGACGTTTTCGCGCGCGGTGCGCTGGCCGGTTTTGCGACGCTTCGCCACTGCGTCCGGGCGGTTCTCGTCGAGCCCGAATGCGTGCCGCTCGTTCACTTCGGCGAGGTCGGGCCGAACCTCGTCGAGCGACGCGGCTGCTTGTTCAGCCGCCGCAGCCTCGATCTGCTCGGCCTTCTCCAGCACCACGAGCGGGTCGCCCGCAGCCACCATCGCGTCGACCGAGACGAGCACCTTACGGACGACGCCGCTCTGTTCGGCGGCGACGATGTGCTCCATCTTCATCGCTTCCAGGATCAGCAGCGCTTGCCCGGCAGCCACCGTCTGGCCGACCTCCGCGCGAAGAGAGATGACCACCGCCTGCATCGGAGCACAAACCTCGAAGGTACCGGCCATCCCCTGGTGTTAGCAGCTTCTTCGAGAAACCAACCAATTCAAAAAGGGCACTGTGCCCCTTTCAAAAGGGTTAATGGCCTGGAGGGTTTCGACTAGGATGGACGCATGGAGCGCACGGAGAAGAACGTTCGGTTGGGGATGACCCTGCCGCTGGCCGGGGCGGACAGAGCCGTCGAGATGGCGCGGGCTGCGATCGACCGAGGCTACGAAGAAGTCTGGATGGCAGAGGTCAACGGCGGGGACTCCTACGCCCTCGCGGGCGCCGTTGCGCAGGGCTTGCCTGGGACGCGTATCGGGACGGCGGTGGTTCCCGCGCAAACCCGTACGCCGATGGTGCACGCCATGGCGGCCATGACGCTGAGCCAGATGACCAACGGGAATTTCATCCTCGGCCTCGGCCTCTCCTCCCCGAACATCGTTCAGGACTGGGCGGGTCAGCCCTTCGACAAGCCGCTCACGCGCATGCGCGAGCACGTTGAAGTGCTGCGGCAGATGATGAGTGGGCAGAAGACCAACTACGAGGGCAAGACGCTCTCGGTGAAAGGATTTCGCCTTGGCGGAGCTCCCGTCGGCGAGGTTCCGATCTATCTAGGGGCGCTCAACAAGGGGATGCTGCGCCTAGCCGGGGCGCTTTGCGACGGCGTTTGTCTCAACATGGTGCCCGAGTCGGCTTTGCCGCAGGTGCTTGGCGAAGTGCGGGCCGGCGCCGAGGAGGCGGGGCGCGACCCCGGCACCATCGAGGTCGTCGCCCGGCTTCACGTGGTGATGGCCGAGGATCCCGACATGGGGCGCGGCTTGATACGCACCGTTTTTGGGGCTTACGCAGCCACACCCGGCTACAACAAGTGCTTCGAGTGGATCGGCTACGAAGACGAAGCGCGACAGATTCGCGAGGCCTTCGCCAAGGGCGACCGGGCAGGCGTGGCCCAAGGAGTGACCAACCGGCTCTGTGACGCGATGGCGGTCGTGGGCAATCGCGAAACCATCCGCGCGCGCATTCGTGCCTACGCCGAAGCCGGAATCGACGTCTGCGTGGTGAACCCCATCGCCGACGCCTCGGCTGTGCCGAAGCTGCTCGAGGACATCTCGGGCTGCCTCGACGGCCTCGAGCTCCGCAACAGCGGCGTCTTGCGCGCGACCCGCGGCAGCTCTTGAGGCCCTACCTGGTTCGTGCTTTGCTTCAGGATGCGTCGCGCTCTTCTCACGTCGTCCATCCTTCTCCTCACCATGCTGGTCAGCGGCGATTCGTTTCACGGCGAAGCCAGAGCCGAAACCGCGCCCGCACCGAGCGCCGAACCCAGCCCAAAGGCAAGCGCCGAGGCGCCCGCCGCGCCCCAGCACCAGCTTCGCATCGCCACCTTGGCGCCCAGGCAGTCCGACCTCGGCAGAGCGTTTCAGCAGCTTCGCAAGGAGCTCAAAGAGGTCACCAACGGGCAGGTGAACCTCAAAATGTACGATGGCGGCGTCGCCGGCGACGAGATGACGGTGGTCCGCAAGATGCGGGTCGGTCAGCTCGATGGCGCCCTTCTGACCTCGACCGGCCTCGGCGCGCTCGTGCCCCAGGTCTTGGTCCTACAGGCGCCGGGGCTGATCACCAGTTACCCGGCGCTCGACGACGTACGCGAGAAGCTCGGCCCCGACCTGGTCGCGCTCTTCGACAAGGCCGGCTACGAGCTCATCTCCTGGGGAGACTCCGGGCAGGTCCGAATCTTCTCCAAGCACAAGATCCAACATCCGAACGACTTGAGGAACGTGCGTCCCTGGGTCTGGCGCGGCTCACCGACGATGAAAGCGTTCGTCGAAGCCGCGGGCGCAAACGGCGTGACGATGGGCCTGCCCGAAGTGTTCTCGGCTCTCCAGACCGGGATGGTGGACACGGTCATCGCATCTTCGATCGGGGTCCTCGCCTTTCAGTGGCACACCAAGCTCGCGACGATGACCAAGCCCGGCGGAGGCATCGTGGTCGGCGCCTACGTGATCAAAAAGGATCGCCTCGCGGCACTGCCGAAGGAGGCCCAGGATCACATTCGGCAAAGCGCGAAAGACCATGCCGAGGAGTTTCGCGAGGGTGGACGGCGCCTCGACAAAGAAGCAAGCGACGCCCTCGCAAATCGACTCAAGGCCGTGAACATCTGGCGCAACAAGGACGCCTGGGAGGCGGTCCAGCGAGACGCGCGAAATTCACTCGCTGGAAGGCTCTATTCGAAGTCCTTGATGACGAGGGTGCAAGAGATCGTGGGCAAGAACTATTGAGGAACGAGATGCTTAGACTGCTTTTTTTGGGGTCGCTGGTCCTCAGCACCAGTGCGCTCGGATGTGCACAAGAGGCCGGGTCGGGCGGCGGCGGGGGCAACTCCGGCGGTGGCGGCACGCCCATCTTCGAGCCCGGCCCCACCTGCACGGGGTTCTGCGCCCTGGCCGTCGGCCAATGCGAGGTGGTCGTGCTGGGCACCAAAGATGAATGCGAGCAGAACTGCGAGCTCGAACGGTCGTTCGCCGAGCAAACCTCGGAGGCCTGTCTCACTGCGTTCGAGGCCGCGATCGACTGCGCCGCGGCGCTCGAGTGCCAAGCCATCATCGACCAGGCCAATCAAGTAAACGTCGATGCGTATCCTTGCCGGCCCGAGCTCGAAATCGCGGGTCAGGTCTGTACCCAGTGACGAAAAAGGGCACCCACTCGGTGGGCGCCCTTTTTCGGCTCGCGGGTTGCAGCTCGACTACCCGCATGTCGTGGTGGGCGGAAGCCCCGAGCAGTCGTCGAACGACTCAATGCAGTTGTTCGCGCAGCGGCAGTCGATACAGGCCTGCGAGTTGGAGTCGCTGATGCAAACATTGGTGCAGAACGCCGCACCACAGGCGACGGTGGCGCCTGTGCAAGCCACGCACTCATCGCTGAGCGGCATCCCCGTGATCTCCTCGGTCGCGTCTTGCGTGCATAGTGCGACGCATGCCGCGGCGCTTTCAATCACGTCTGCAGGGCAGTTGGGAAAGCACTGGAGAACGTTTCCGGCCTCGGCACCACAGCCAGGGATCGGTGGTACGGATCTCGCTGATCCGAGGACGCAGTCACTGCCGATTGCCGACGAAGCCCCATTGCATGTTGAGAATTCCCCATCGTCGTTTCTGTACTCGAGCGCGTCGTATACCGCGATGTTCTCCTCTGTCACACAGGCGCCGATGCCCGCCGTCAGGTCGCAACCGTCGCCCGTTGTGCCACCGCCCCCTTGAGGCGGACGCACATTTGTGAGCGGCGAGCCACTGTTGCAGGCCGCTACCGAGCCAGCCAGGGCGAGAACCCATATAAGATTGGTTAGTTTCATGATTGGTTCCTTCTTTATCCTAGATGCCCGATTAGAAGATCATGGCAGCGCGAAGCTGTGCCGTCCACATGTAGGCGTCGTTGAAGCCCGCATTCGTAAAGGCCTGTTTGGGTTGGAACAAACCCGTTTCAAGGTCGATCCAGACGATGTCCTTGGCGCCGATCCTGGCCCGGAGGGCGAGGTCGGCCTCCCAGCCCATGAAGCAGCCAGAGGAGAAGGTGCATTTGTCGTTACCGTTGCCCGTCCCGTAGACGACCGGGTCGAGCTTGTCGGCCCAAGCGACGAGGAACTGCGTATGCACCTCGAGCCCTGGGACGACCGTGAACCGGAAGCTCGGCATCAGGTACTTGGAGTTCCAAACGCTGCCGTTGGCACCCAGCTCCTGCGCATTGAGTGGGCTCAGTGCCTGGTAGGTCAGAGCTTTGAGCCCGACCTGATACATCAAGAGGCCCACCTTGATGTTTTCGTTGAAGCCGCGGGTCCTAAGGACGATGGGGTCCTCGATGGGTGTGCCGGGGAACGCGCCCCCTAGGATATTGTCGTCACCCGATGCCCAGCCGCCCTCGGCCTGAAAGGCCCAGGAGCCCTCGTCCATGACCCCGATACGCGCCATGAGGTTGTAGATACGTGCGAAGCCCCGCTGGCAGGGCTCGGGCGGACAGCTCGGGGTGACCCCGGGCTGAGGCCCGGTGAAACCAAGCGCACCGCTGTGGCCGAAGATCGGATAGAACTCACCCTCCGTCGTGAGCGCCAGGTTTCTCTTCTTCTTAAATGTGCTCTTCAAACGCCACGCGACGTCCGGAATGATGATTCGGCTCTCGGTCGACTGCTGCCATCGGTAGAGAACATACGTCCCGATGAAGAACTCATCCGTTGCCGCACGGCCGAAGTCCTCATCGAACCAGGCGAGGACATTGGCGATTTCGTTCACACGGCGATCGAGGTTGGTCAAGTACGCCAAGGGAAAGGTCGAGCGCTCCGGAAACGTCGTGTAGAACGGCTTGAAGTTCGGGTTTGTCGCTGCCCCGCTGCTGCCGTCCGCAGCGGAGGAAATCACCGAGGATACGACAGGATCCTGCGAGAGCCGGTCGTACAGGAAGGCATAGATCAAAGGGGTTTGCCGCGTGTCACCTTTGCTAATGCCGCGCGCCAAAGTGATCGGCCTGGTGGCGAACAGAATTCGGTCGAAGGTCTCACCTCGGTAGAATTCACCCCACTCGGCGAGCCCGTTGCCCGCGTGTGTGAGAAGGCCGGGGCCCCACTGCGATTCCATGCGGCCGACTCGGATCTGGCCGATGGGGACCAGGAACTCGATCCAGGCGCGCTCGAGCTTCAACGACTCTCTGAGGTCCAACCCGTTGCGATCTGTATTGGATTGATCGACCGCGAAGAGCGGGACGCTGAATACGCGCGCATTGTCGCCGAAGGTGACGTTATCGAAGCCGTCGATCGTGAAGCGAAGGCGCGCGATGGGAAGGTCGGGGTTCGGACCGTAGGTCACCTCCGGATCGAGACGCAGCCTCATCTCGCCATATGAGGCGTTCTTGCTCGGAAAGTCCGATTGGGCGCCGGGAACACTGCCCTTCGGCATCGGCGCGTTGCCGACCCAGTTGTAGCGAGCGCGGTAGTAACCGTGGAACTGGAACTTCAGCGGGATGGCGTCCTCTTCCGCTGCGCGAACGCTCTTGCCGACGTCGCCGACGCTCCTCAGTGCTCGCTCACGCTCGGAGGCTTGGGTGCCCATGCCGCCTCGCCCCTGCGACCCGAGTCACGCTCGGGGACGCGCCCCGGTGACCGTCTTGGTTTCGGACTCCGCGTCCATCGCCCTAAGCTTCTCGAGCTCGGACATGGAGTCATCGGTGACCACATCCGGGTCTGGAATTGGAGATTCCTCTGGACCGATTTCCTCCGGTCCGTAGCCTGTCCCACTGGGGTCCTGAGCAGCGACCTGTCCTGTTGAAAACAAGGCCGCCATCATGGCGACTATCGCAATCCATCCGTACTTCACGTCGCACCTCCACCTTCTCGAACCGAGAGCGCACCGAATGCGTAATCCAGAGTCGCTGTGGACCCCGGTGCAGCGGAGAATGCACAATGGCGTGACGTTCTGTCTACCCCCTTTTTCATCGTGCTCTGCTTCATGACCGCATGTTGACTCTCGTTTTCAGCGGCAGCGAGGTCCATGAAGCGTTGTGAGATGCTGAACAGGTAGCCGGTGCGAATCGAAGCGATCGAGCGAAGAGCCTCTTTTCATGCGCGATCGACGCGCACAATCTGCGCGCTTCGCCGTTTTCGGTCGTTCTACGCGTCTCTTAGTGAGCCGAACGGCGAAGTATCCACTGACGGTTGCCGACGCTCGCATGCACTTGAACGGGCTCGGCGCCGAGCGTCTTTGCCCATGCAGGAAGCGCCGGTTCTGCGATGAATACGACTTCGTAGCCCTCGAGCGAATCGCTCAGGACGGAACGGAAGAATGTCTGCGCGTCGATGTCCGACTGCGAGCGCTCCCCCACCGCGGCCACCGCCATGCCCGGGCGAAGCCGGCGCGGAATGAACTCCCGCGCTGTGGACTCAGGAACGACCAGCACGTCGGGCCGACGGGAGTTTACGTTACCGTACGGCTCGTCGATCTCTTCTGCGCCCACCAGTGGATTGCGCGTCTTGATCGGGCGTCTGCTTACGCGCTGAAGGCGGTAGGGCGAAGTGTCGGATACATCGAAGTGCGGAAGATGAACCAGCCAACCGTAGGTTTCGACGACGGTGCCTTCGGGTAGCGAAGCGAGGTATGATTGCACCTCGGCTCGCGCGTCGCCGCGTTGGGTCAGCTGCACTTCGAAGCTGTGCCCGGCCGCCCAAAGCACGAGCAGGCCTAGCGCAACCTGCGCTCCGCGTAGTCGAAACGGCCCTTTGCCACCCAGACGCGCGAGTATTGCAGCGGACGCAACCCCACCGTAGTACGCGAGCCAGAATCCCATCGGGAGGACGAAGCGATGCTCGCAGCGCGCAACGACCAGCGTGAAGAAGAGCAGGCTGCTGACGCCAGCGCATAGTGGAAGCAAGCGAAAGCTGCGCGAGCGGATTCCATCGCCGCCCGAACGCGCGACGACGGTGCCGACACCGACCCAGCAGAGTGCGACGACTAGCCAGGGCCAGTAGTAGGTTTGCTGACCGAGGACGATGTCGATGATGTTCCGGAGGAGCCCTTCGGGTGTTCGGGCATAGCTCATCCAATCGTGGCTCGCGCCTCCGGTGAGCTCGCGAACGCGCGCCACGAATCCCGTCGGGTTGAAGATGCCTCCGCCCAGCGCTCCGAGGGAGAGGGCGCCGGCCAGGGTTGCGAACACGGTGTTCTTGTAGTGTGCCGCCCGCGGTCCGAAGGGCTGATCGTCCCGAAGCGGCAAGAGCACGAGGTAGATCAAGCCCGGCAGGACGAGACCCGCATAGGCCTGGTCTTTGGTGGCGACCGCGGCGCCCGCGAGCACGCCGAACAGTATGTAATCGCGGCGCTTTCGCGTTTCAGCAGCGCTCAGGAGGCGGTCGATCCCGAGCGCGGTCCACATCAGACAAGGCCCATCGAGATTGCTGACCCGTCCGTAGTACGCAAACGACAGGCAGGTTGCCGCCCAGATCGCTGCCCAGCGACCCGCTTCAGCGCTCACCGTGCGTCGGGCGATGCGCGCGATCGCGAGAAGAGCAACGCAGGCCATGAGCACGCCCACGAGCTTTGCGACGAGCGAGACGCCGGTCATCGTCGGTACGGTGAGGATCTGCTCCATCAGTGCGGGAAGGGTCCAGCTCTCGGCACAAAGCGCGGCGGGCAGAAGAATGGGGATCGACAGAACCCCAATCACGAGATTGTGGAACATCGGATAGCGATGCCCTTGCCCGGGCGTCAGGTTGATCGCGATTCCGGCGAAGAAGTCGCGCGGCGCGATTCCGTCATTCTCCCATCCGTACGAGCCCGGCAAGTCCCAGCCGATCGCGACGAGCTGAGAGATCGCAAAGAACACTACGATCCAGGCGACTGCCCGATCCTCCGAAAACAGCCTCACGTCGTTTTGCCGGGGCGGAGCCTGTAGGCGTAGAGGCGACCGAGGTGGCGAATGAAGTTGAGCTGCTCCTTGAGCGAGAGCTTGCTTTCGCCGTGCTGCCGATCGGAGAAGTGGATCGGGACCTCGCTCGGCCGAGCGAAGCTGCCCTTGACGAAAATCTCGAGCGCGATCTTGTATCCGACCGGTGAGAGGCGGCTCGTGGGGGGCATCTCCGCGCGTCGAATCGCAAAGAAACCGCTCATCGGATCTTTGAGCGGGCACAGAGGCTTCGCGAGGAGTGATGGAATGATCGAGTTGAGTTTGCGAAAGACACTCCAGTTGTCGTGGATCGAGCCTCCTTCCACGTACCGGGAGCCGAGCACGAAATCGCTTTCGCCGTTCTCCAGGCGCGCGATCATGGCGGGGATGGCGCTTGCCGGGTGAGACAGGTCGGCGTCCATCACGACCACGATGTCGCCGGACGCCATCGAGATGCCGTGAATGACGGCGGTCGCCAGCCCGCGCTCACCCTTTCGCACCACGATTTGCAATGGAAAGCGCGCCGATAGCGCGGCGCAGATCTCCTCGGAGCCGTCTTGTGAATCATCGTCGATGAACAAGAGCTCGTAGTCGTATCCGGTGCCTGAAAGGGCGTCGTCGACGGCCTCCGTGAGCAGAGTCAGGTTGTCCGCTTCTCGATAAGTCGGAACGACGATCGAAATCACGCGGGCGGGTTTAGCACAGATCGGCACCCTGGTACGCAGTGGCGTCCCAGAGCCCGCTGGGCTAGAAGTCGCGCCAAGGTCCGACCGGTGATTCCTTCGATTGCGCACTTCGTTTGGTACGGAACCAAGCTTCCTTATCTGCACGCCTTGGCGATTCGATCCGCAGCTACCCACGGCGGCTTCGACGCAGTCCGGCTGCACCATACCGACCCGCTCGACCCGCTTCCCCACGTGCGTGAGCTTCACGAGCTAGCCAATTTCGACCTCGTCCCGCTCGATGATCGGGCGCTCTGCGACGAAGCGAGCGGGCCTGCGCTCGCCGATCTCGTCAGCGCGCTGAAATCACCGGTCGCGCGCTCCAATCTGGTGCGGACTGCCTTGGTCTATCGTGACGGCGGAGTCTATCTCGACATGGACACGCTCACGATCCGGCCGTTCGACGAAGTCCGCGCGACGGCGCCGGGCTTTCTAGGTGAAGAGCACATCGTGTTTCCCGAGGAGGTCGTCGCCTCGTGGGATCCGCGCGTGAAGGCCATGGCCTATTTCAAGACTACCGTTCGCGATGGCTTTCGGCGTCTGCCGCACGGTTATCGGTACTTTCCGCGGATCGAAAGGCACTACCATCGCGCCGTCAACGGGGCGATTCTCGGTGGCGTGCCCGGGCATCCGTTCTGTGCAGCGTATCTGAGCGCGATGACCGAGGTGCCCAGAGATCGCTGGAACAAGCCGCACGCGCTCGGTACGCATCTGCTCCAGCGGGTCTACAAGGGCTACGGCGGCCGCGATCTCCATACCTTCCCGCCGCCGTACTTCTATCCGCTGCCGCCGGAGATCAGTGCGCACTGGTTCCGAATCTACCGCGACGGCGTCGATCCGATGGAGGCCATCGAGCCGTCCACCTGCTGTGTGCATTGGTACGCTTCGGTTCGCACGAAGCAGATTGTGGCGACGACGGACGAGGCCGAGCTGCGACGGCTTGCGGGTCAGCAGCTCTTTGCAGCCTTGGCGGCTCGTGTGCTCGACGGCGAGCTCATCGATCGATGAACGTCCGGTACCAGAGCTCGAGCATCATCAGCGCCCAGATTTGATCGCCGCGGGGCTCGCCCCGTTGATGGCGCTCGAGCAGCGCTTCGATGGCCGCCGGCTCGAAGATGCCGCGGTCGCGCGCGCTGCGGTCGAGCAAGACGTCGCGCGACATCTCCGCGAGGTCCTCTCGCATCCAGCGATCGATAGGAAGGCCGAAGCCTTGCTTGGGGCGCTTCAGAATCCGCTCCGGCAGCAAGGGCTTGGCGACCTCTCGCAAGATGAGCTTGGTCGTGAGCCGGCGCAGCTTCACGTCGCCTCGGAGTGACGCAGCGAAGACCATCAGGTCCTGATCGACCAGAGGGCAGCGCACCTCGAGCGAGTGCGCCATCGATGCGATGTCGACCTTGGTGAGAATGTCGTCGGTCAGGTAGGTTTGGATGTCGAGGTCGAGCAGGCGATTGATGGGGTCCGACGCCGTCGAGCTGGCGTACAGCTTCGCAAACCGCTGCGCGACCGGGTCCTCGAGGAAACGCGCGCGCATGGCAGGGCCGTAGAGGGCGAGTCGATCCGCATGCGGAATGTGCGCCGCGAGACCGAGGAAGCGGACGTGCTCGGGCTCCATGAGCCGGCGGCCGAAACCGCGGACCTGCTGAGCTGCAGGGGTGGGAATGCTCCCGATCGCCTTGGCGAGAATGGAGGGCAGGGGCCCGGGCAGCGCACGCAGCATGCGAGCGGTTCTGCGAATGGGTATAGCGGCGGTACCCGGAAAATGCTTCATCGCCGCCGTCACCGCTCAGTGCGACCGTGACGCCGGTCCGGGTGTACTGGCAGAGGTACCAGGTGGGTAGCGCCGAGCTGTCGGCAAAGGGCTCGCCGTAGTGTCGAACAAACTCCGGAATGACCGAGGCCATGTCGGGCTGGACGACGATCTCGTGGTGATCGGTGCTGTAGCGTTCCGCCACCAATTGTGCGTACGGAAGCTCGCTGAAGTCTTTGCTCGTGAAGCCGACCGCAAAGGTCTTCACCGGCTGCGAAGAGTGCTTCGCCATCATTGCGACGATCAGCGACGAGTCGACGCCGCCCGAAAGGAACGCACCGAGCGGAACGTCGGAGACCATGCGAACCCGGACCGCATCTTCGATCTGCGCATGCAGCCGCTCGGTCAGCTCGGGGAGCGAGCCGCTCGTCGGCTGGTCGAAGCGAAGCTCGAAGTAACGCTCCGGCTCGCCGATTTTTCCATTCTCGCACACGAGCCGGCAGCCGGGCGGCAGCTTGTGTACGCGTTCGAACGCCGTCCAAGGGGAGGGCACGTACTGCAGGCAGAGGAAGGAGTCGATCGCCTCGATGTTCGGGCGCCGCTCGAAGTGATTGGACTCCGCGAGCGCACCCAGCTCCGATGCGAAGACCAGGCCCTCGCGCCCGGCGTGATAGAACAGCGGCTTCTTACCGAATCGATCCCGTGCGAGGACCAGCCGCCGCCGTGGCCCATCCCAGAGCGCGATCGCAAACATCCCGCGCAGGCGATCGAGGAAGTTCACGCCCTCTTCTTCGTAGAGATGGACGATCACTTCGGAGTCGGAGCGCGACTTGAAAAGGTGGCCTTTTGCCTCGAGCTCGCGTCGAAGCTCTTGAAAGTTGTAGATCTCGCCATTGACCACGATCGCGACCGAGCCGTCCTCGTTGGTCATCGGCTGCGCACCTTCGGGTCGCAGGTCGATGATCGAGAGACGGCGATGCCCGAGCGCGCAGGCCCCGTCGCTCAGGTATCCGTGGTCATCGGGGCCGCGATGCACCATCGCGTCGCACATGCGCCGAACCGCCTCGCCGTCGGGCGCGCCTCCGGGGGCTGATGCCAGCATGCCCGCGATGCCGCACATGCCCTCAGGCCTCCTTCGTCCGCTTGGGCGTGCACCAGGCGCGAAGCCAGATCAGGTTTACGGCGAGCGAAATCCCGAGGCCGATCACGCCTACCTGTCCGAGCGACCTCAGACCCGGGCTATCGGCGGTCATCAAGGCGCCGAACGCGACCATCGACGTCAAGGTCGATGCAGCGACGGCCTTGTACGTCGCGTATTGCTGCCGCGGGCTGTCGTAATCGTTTGCCCAGCGGACGTGCACCGCCCCGTCGACGGCCAGGCCGATGGTGACGGGTACGGCGAGCAGGTTGTAGAGATGAAGATCAATCCCGAAGAGAGTCAGCGTCGCAGCAAAGAAAACCGTCGACAGCGCCGTCGCCAGGAACACGTCGCGCGTGACGCCGAGCGACCGGCTCGCGATCGCCGTCGCGGCGATCAAGCCGAGGAAAACGAGCGTCAGAATCCATGGTGAATCTGCGATGAGGGCGGGGGTGACTTCTCCGAGGAGCGCCGCGGCCGACGCGAAGGTCACGTCGGGATGGGCTGCGCGCAGCTCATCGAGCCAGGCTGCGAGCCGTTCCATCGCTCCTGCATTCGAGCCCCTCAGCGGCACGTAGATGATGCCGCTCTTTCCGATCGAGCCGTCCTTGAGGACCAGCGTTGCGGCGAGCCATTCGGGGATTTGATCGGGTTGCGGCGGGCCTTCGACGTCGACCCAGGGCTCGAGCTCGTCGAGCTCCTCGAGGAGCTTGCTGTCTTCGCGCTCGATCGCCTTTTCCCGCGCTCGCACCAGCGTTGCCTTGAGCTTGGCCAGGATCTCGGTCTTCTCTTCCGAGTCCTCGGGGAAGATCACCTGGGCAGAGACCACGATCGGCTCGACGCCCATCGCCTCGACCGCACCGACTGTCATCAGCTCGTCGCCGATCGCCGCACGGACCGCTTCGGTCGACTCGCCGACGTAGAGCGCGTTGATGTTGCCACGCGCGCGCATCATCGAAGCGTCCATGCCGTGGCCCACGCCCTTTGGTTGCAGCTTGCCCAAGTTGGGCTCGAAGCCGATTTGCAGAGCAAGGGGAATCGCCAGCAGCCCGAGGAGCAGAATGACCCAGGCGAAGCCCCTGGCGCTGCGCTGCTTTGCCGCCGGTTGCGGATTGCTCTTGGCGCTTCCCGGGATCACGCGGACCATGCTCGGGAACACGGCAAGCGTCCAAAGCAAGGTCACCATGATCCCGAGCGAGGCCATCCATCCCATCTGTGAGAAGCCCTGAAAATCCGTCATCGATAGAGCGCCGAAGCCGCATGCCGTGGTCACGCCGGCAACCAGGAGCGAGACCCAGAGCTCTTGAACGCTTGCCTTGGCCGCTGCCGCTGCGCTCAGGCCCTCGGAGCGCGCGGATTGGTAGTGCATCAAGAGATGAATGCCGAAGTCGATGGCCATGCCTGCCAAGATGGCGAGCGCAGCGGCGCTGATGATGTTGATCTTCGGCTCGATGACGGCGATCAAACCGACGGCAACCGCGAGACCGCTCAGCATGGGGACCATGAGCTGCACCAACGCGGTGAGATCTCGAAAGAAGATCAGCACCACGAGAAATGACCCGAGCGCGGCGAGGATCGAGACCAGTCGAAGGTCGTTCAAGATGATGCCGTGCTCGAGGGGGGCCACCCGGTAGCGACCGATGACCTCGATCCGCGTCCCCTCGGGCTGTGACTGAACGAGCGGCACGGTAATCGCTTCGGCCCGCTCCTTGATCGTCCGTGCGTAGCCGAGGTCGCCCGGCGAGCCGCCCAGCATGATTTGTACGGCGCAGACAGTGCCCGCATCGTTGCAGAGCGCCTGCTCTGCCTCATCGCCATCCACGCTCGAGCCCGCCTGCTTGGCCGACTCGCCGGTGAGCTCTCGGAGCACCGTGCCGGCCGGCGAGCGATCGACGGCCGCACGAATCTCATCGCTGTCGGGCAGCTCCGGCGGGTCCGCGATGGTCACGCACAGAGGAGAAGCCTTGCAAACCTCCCAATCGAGCGCTTCTTCGGCGAGCTCACTCCATTCGTAGAGCGTCTCGGCGTCGACGTAATACAGCGCGCGCTCGGCGAGCTCGTCCAGACCGTAGCCGGTCATCACCCAGACCGTCTCTGGCCACTTGGCGAACGTCTCGGCGAGCTGGGACGTGAGCGCTTTGCTGCGCTCGGGATCGTCGGTTTCGACGAGAATCGTGAGCGGCTCTTCGAGACCCAGCTTATCGCGCGTCGCCTGAATTGACCGAACCGAAATGGAGTCTGCAGGAAGCAGCGCTTCGAGCCCGGTGTCCAGCTGAAGCCCGCTGGCGAGCCACGCCGCGGCAGACGCGAGACCGAGCGCAGCGGCAAGGGTCAGGACGGATCGCGTCACCGCGCGGAACCATGGGCTTCACCGCGCAGAGCACAACTCCGGCCGAACTTCCGACCATCTTCCAAGCCGAGCGCAAACGTCTCCTCCAAGCCATCGGGGTTTGCGTAATCGAATTTGTCGATCTTGATCGGCTTCGAGGGTTGAACCCACGTGGCGCGTTCTGTCGACGGGAGGTCGCGCTCGTACTTGCGGCTCAGAAGAACCAGCGTTTCGCCGGGCTCGTTTTCCGCCAGTCGAACCGGGATGTTTTCGATCAAGCCGCCGTCGAGCACTTTTCGACCTTCGAAGTGGCCCTCCGGCAAGATGGGGGGAATACACGAGGCCGCCAAGACCATGCTGATGTAGTCCTGCAGGGTGCGGCAATCGTGCGCGCGTCCGATGAGCGGCGTGAAGCCGGCTTTTGCGGGCCATTTGGGGTGGAGCGGATCTTTTCGGAGCGTCTTCTCGAGGCTGTAGATGCAAAGCGCCGCCGTTGCGCCCACCGCGCCCCCAAGCCGTTTCGGATATGCGCTCATCAGGAAGTGAACCGAGCGCCTCCTGAGAGTGTCCAAATCCTCGGGCCCAACGAGCTCCTTCAGCGCTTCACGGTACATCCGAGCATGAGGAAGCAGCGCGCCTCGCTTGAACGGGCTGACGTTCTCCCAATGGATGTTCCTCGGGTTTCGTGCCGTGAAGCCTTTGAAGAGTTGCAGCGCGTAGTGCGACCGGTCGAGAACCGCCGCTGTGGCCATGGCACAGCCGGCGCTCGTCGAGCCGACGAACTTCACCGAGCGCTGGAGATCGAGCCCAGATTCTTTCGCGCCCTCCCAGAAGCCGAGTTGCCAAAAGCAGCGGCTGCCGCCACCGGCGAAGATCGCGTTTCGAAACGTCATGGGCTGGCCATTGTTGATCTCCACTGGGCGGTCTGTCGAGCCGAAGCCGGTTGCCTGGGCCGAGAAATCAGGTAGACGAAGCGCCGTCGCATTGCCGCCCGGTTTTTGGGCATCGGAGGCCGCTCATGCCGCCACTCGTCGTCTGCCTCGATCTCGAAGGAGTCCTCATCCCCGAGGTCTGGATTGCCTTCGCCGAGAAGACTGGAATCGAGGCCCTACGGCGCACGACGCGGGACGAGCCGGACTACGACAAGCTCATGCGCGGGCGCCTCGAAATCCTCGACGACCACGGCTTCAAGCTCTCCGACATCGACGAGGTCATCGGCACGATGGAGCCCTTGCCCGGCGCCAAGGCGTTCCTCGACGAGCTCCGCAGCCGAGCCCAGCTGATCATCCTCAGCGACACGTTCTATCAGTTTGCCGCACCCTTCATGCGGCAGCTCGGCCAGCCGACGCTTTTCTGCCATGAGCTGCTGACCGACGAGAGCAATCGGGTAACCGACTACAGGCTTCGACTGCCCGACGGAAAACGGAAGGCCGTTCTGGCCCTCAAGAACATCGGGTTTCGGGTTCACGCAGCGGGCGATAGCTACAACGATACGACGATGCTCAAGGAGGCAGACCGAGGAATCTTGTTCCGCTGCCCGGACAACGTCGCCGAGGAATTCCCGCAGTTCAAACGGACGGATGACTACAGCGAGCTTCTGCCAGCCTTGCTAGATTAGCTCTCTCTGCTGACTCTGCCGGGGCCTACGCTCCGTCGCCGTACACCGCGTCGTGCACCGCTTCGGCCGCTTGCAGCATGCCAAGCCCTGGGTCCGTCAGCAGATGCGTGTCGATGCTGCGGACTTGGCCTGCCTTGCAAGCGCTGAGTGATTGAAAGCCAGGGTGCCGGCACAGCGAGCGCTCCGTGCCGGGGTTCGTGATGATCCACGGCGGGTCGAGGCTGAGGAGCTGCTCGTTGGTGAATGCGGGCCATCCGTCGAACCCCGCTTCGGCCGCGACGTCGACGACGCCAGCGGCGACGAGCACGTCGTGAAAGCTCGTTCCCACCGTTCCGCCGTAGAGCCGGTCACCGTGGATGCCGACATAGAGGCCGCGTTGCTTCTCGTCGTCGGGGATGTCCGCAGAGACCGCATCGAGCTTCTGAACGAGCTGGTCGGCGAGCGCCTGGCCGCGCTCGGGCACACCGAGCACCGAGGCGAGCTGCGCAATGTTGGGCACGAGAGTTTCAAGACCGCGCATCGGGCCGAGGTCGAAGACATTGAGGCCAGCTTCTTTGAGGCGTTCGACCTGGCGCCGATCGAGGAAATTGTTGATGAAGACGATGTCCGGCCGGAGCTCGATGATCGTTTCGATGTCGCGCGCGTGTTCGACGCCAATCTTGTCTCCGTAAGGGCGGGATTCCTCGGACCGGAGCGTGTGCGCACTGACCGCTAGCAAGCGTTCGGGCTCGATGATCTCGATCAGCACCTGATCCGCGATGGTGCTGGTGCTCACGATGCGGGCGTAGTCGCGCACTCGAACCTGTTCGCCGGTCGCATCTTGCGTTGTTCTCACGCCGGCGTGCTGCTCCGGCGGCGTCTGCCTGGAAATGACAGCCGTCATGCCCGCGCTCATCAGGATCGCGACGAGGAGGAGCGCACCATTGATGATGTTGACCCGCTTCACGTCACTCCGGGCTCCCGGTATCGGAGTCGGGCTCGAACCCGATGCGGGCGTTCTCGATGAGCTTCACGCCGTACACCGCTCGAATCGGCTCTGCGCTGATGACTTCCCGCGTGTCGCCTTGCTCGACGACGCATCCGTCTTTCAACAACAGAGCCCGGTCGGTGGTGCTGAGGGCGTCGGCAAGATCGTGAAGCACCACGACGAGGGTGTGCTTTCGTGCAGCCAGCGTTCGAATCAGGCGCAGGACCGCCATGGCTTCGCCGACGTCGAGCGCAGCCGTGGGTTCGTCCAGCAGCAAGATCGGCGCGTCGGAGGCAAGCGCCCGCGCGAGCAAGACCCGCTGCTGCTCGCCGACCGAGAGCTGGGTGAAAATTCGATCCCGCAGCGCGTCGGCGTGTGCGGTCGTCAGTGCATGATCGATCGCTTCTTTGTCGCTTTTCGACATTCCACCGAAGCTTCCCCCGTGAACATAGCGGCCCAGCGCGACCACTTCTTCCACCGAGAGCGCGGATCGAAGCAGGCTCCGTTGCGGCACGTAGGAGATTCGTCTTGCGCGTTTCTTTGGCGAAAGAGCGGCAACATCCGTCTCGGCAATTTCGACTGTGCCTTCGTACGGCAACAAGCCGGCGAGCGCCTTGAGAAGCGTGCTCTTTCCTGCTCCGTTGGGGCCGAGCAGAGCGAGCACTTCGCCGGGGTGGGCCTCTAGGTCGACGTCGTGCAGCACCGTGCGGCCGCCTAGCGTGACGCTCAGACCGTGCGCACGAAGACCGAGATGACCTTCGCCTTTACGCATACGCGCGCTCCCGGCGAAGTCGAATCAGAAGCAGCAAGAACAGCGGCGCGCCGATCAGGCCGGTCACGACGCCAAGGGGAATCTCGCTGCGCGACGGGATCACTCGAGCGACGACGTCACAGGCCACCAGGAAAATCCCGCCGGCCAGCGCCGCTGCAGGGATCAAGCGCTGATGCTTGGTTCCCGCGAAAGGGCGCAGCATGTGCGGCACGACCAACCCTACGAAGCCCACGTTGCCGCCCACGGAGACCGCTCCGGCGACCAGAACGCTCACCCAAATGGCAGACCACCAACGGGCCGCCCCGACGTTGGCGCCCATCGCCTGCGCCTCTTCCTCGCCGCTCAGCAAGAGGTCGAGCGATCGTCCCCAAAACCAAGATGCGACCAGGGCGATACCGATGAGCGGTAGAGCGAACGCCAGTTGACGCGGACCAGTTCCGCTCACCGAGCCAAGTGAAAAGGAGACGACCGCCCGACCAAGCTCCCAGGTTTCCTGCGCAACGCTGGTGACAAAGGCGCTGAGGCTCAAAAAAAGCGCGCTCAGAACGAAGCCGGTAAGCAGCAGCGCGAGCAGGTCTTGGGTGATGCGTAAGAAGAGCAGCAGGACCGCTAGGGCACCCAGGGCTCCGATGAAGCAACCGATCGGCACGATCATTTCAGGAACGACGAAGCTGCTTCCGGCGCCCGCGAGCCCAGAGGCGAGCAGGGCGACCTGTCCGCCAAAGCTCGCACCGGCCGTCGTGCCGAGCACCGACGGGCTCGCGAGCGGATTGCGAAAGAGCCCCTGAACCACGACACCGCCGACCGCCAGGGCCGCTCCGGCAACAAACGCAGCCACGAGGCGATAGCCGCGCAGCTTCAGAAACGTGTCGCGCAGCGCCGGGTCTGTGAGATCGCCCGAGCCGACCAGCACGGCGAGGGCGGCAGCGACGAGCAAGAGCAGAAACAGCAGTGGATAGAGCCGCACCGCGCGTCCTTACCACGCGCTCCGAAGCGGATCGATACGCGCGACGGACGATTGACCCTCAAAGGCGGATCGGTCATCGTCGGCTCAAGCAGGGAAGTCGGTGAGAGGCCGGCGCGGACCCGCCACGGTATGTGACTGAATGTGCTGTCGTGATGCCACTGGGTGATGAGCCTGGGAAGGTGACAGGACCTGGGGTCGCGAGCCCGGAAACCTGCAATCGTGTTTTTGTGCTGATCACCTCGGGGATGGTGAGAGTCGCGCGTCGGAATTCCTGTTCCGTTCGATCGGCCGTTCCCGGATTGGGAACGGGATTTGGAGCAGGTCGGGAATCGGCGGGTCGAGCGAGCGGATGGGAGAACGTTTCCCCTTCGTCTTGCCTTCTGTGCTCTGAGCGCAGCCGCTGCGATCGCAGCTCCGGTGTCTGCGCAGTACGGTTCAACTGCGAAAGTCACCAGGCCCATTCCCGCGACCAATTCGCTCGATGCGACCGCTGCGGGAAGCGAGGTGCTGGTTCGCGAACGGATCATCGCGCAAACGACCGATCAGCTTCTGCTCGAGTCGGCCGGTACGCGCGTCGTGTCGGAGGGAGCGGCGGGCTCGCCGTTTTGCCTTCGGCTTCGTGGCGTGGCCTGCGACCAGGTCGCGGTCATGTTGGGCGATGTGCCGATCAGCGGCCCCGACACGGGCTCGTTTGACTTGAGCTTGGTGCCCTTGGAAGCGGTCGAAGGCTTCGAGGTCTTTCGTGGCGGCACCCCCGCCTGGCTCAATGAAGGCGCGATCGGCGGCGTGTTGCGTCTTCGACCTCGACAGTACGAGGAGACCGAAGTGGGAGCGCGTCTGGCGGGAGGCAGCTTCGGGTCATGGCGCGCCAACGTGTTTGGCGCGGTTTCTTCGGAGAAGGTTTCGTTTTTTGGCACCGCTGGCGGAGCGGGGGCACGGAACGACTATCCCTACCTCGACGACAACGCAACGCTCTTTGATCCCACGGACGACGTGGAACGCCGGCGGCAGAACGCCGACTTCCTAGAGGGGTTCGGTTTCGCAAACATGCGCACTCAAGACCAGCGAATCGAGCCATCTCGACTTGGTGTTTCTCGGCCTCGGTAGAGAGCGCGGAGAGCCAGGGCTGGGCGCGACGCCCGCGCTGCAGGCGCGCACGAAAACGACGCGGCTGATCGGCTCCGCCTCCTGGCTTCACGAGAAGGACGGCGCGCATCCTTACCGGCTCCAAGTGCTGGCCAACTACGACTACGGAAGAAACCGACTCATCGACGCGCTCGGAGAGCTCGGCAGAGGGGGGCCGCGCCGGACCGACGACCAAACCCATACGGTCTTCGGACGGGTTGCGGCATCGGTGATCGCCATACCCTGGCTCGAGATCACGACGATTGGCACGACGCGCTATCAGGCGTACGACCCGAAAAACGATCTGGCCACGGCTTCCGAACCGGCCTCGGATCGTCTCACCGCGGCCGGGACCTTGGAAACCCGTTTCTTCGGCGACCTCGGGAAAGTTGGTTTGGAGCTGCGCTCGAGCGTGCGACTTGCTTGGACACGCGTCGCGATTCGAGAGTCCCCGTTGGTTGGTGAGCCGCCGGGAGAGTCCTCGAAGCTCCTGCCCACCTTTCGCGTCGCTGGGGCGATCTCGCCTTTGGAGTGGCTTGCGTTTCGCGGGTCGGTCAGCAGCGGATTTAAATTGCCCTCGCTGCTCCAGCTCTTTGGGAACCGAACGAACGTCGAAGGGAACCCCAGCTTGGTGCAGGAGCGCTCGCTTGCCTATGACGGAGCGGTGACGCTCCGAGGTCATCGCGAGAAGCTGAGCGGATATGCGTCGGTCGGCGCGTTCCTGACACACCTCGATGATGCGATCCGGTTCCGCAGAACTTCGGCTTCGACCTTCAAAGCCGAGAACATCGGCGGCGCCCGCAATCGCGGGGTCGAGGTCGAGCTTCGCGGTGGCGTCACCGAGCATTTCCTTCTCCAGGGCGAGGTCACCTGGACTCAAGCGATCGACAAAGCCAACGGCAATCAGCTGCCCGTCCAGCCGGAGTGGGTCGCCTATTTCCAGCCGGAGGTCCACTCGGGCACTCTGTCGAAGCGGGTCTCCGACATCTTTGGATTCTTCCAGCTGGCCTACGTGGGCAAGGCGTATGAAGACCCGGCAAACCTCATCGAGATTTCCGCGCGTACCGTGCTCGCCGCTGGCGTAGGGGCGCTCCTTTTCGAGGGGCGGCTCGGCCTCGGATTCCGCGCAGACGACCTGATCGACGTTCGCGGCCAGGATCTCGTGGGCTATCCGCTGCCGGGGCGCCGATACAGTGGACGGGTCAGCTATCGTCACGCCTGGTAGCTTGACTTTGCCCGACCCCAAACTACCGTCGCCGTTCTTGCGAGGGTCGAAGGCGGCTTCATCGAAGCCGTTGGAGATAGGCCGACGGAGAGAAAATCCAATCGGCTGAACAGGGAAGTCGGTGAGAGGCCGGCGCGGACCCGCCACGGTATGTAACTGAATGCGCTGCTACGATGCCACTGGGTGAAAGCCTGGGAAGGCGGCAGGGCCTAGGGTTACGAGCCCGGAGACCTACCCTCGTGAGCTCACTCGAAACGCCTCGGGGAGGGCGAGTGGCTACGGGTTTCCGTTTCACGATGGAGCGTGCCTCGTTCCTGTCCTTCCTACTCCGAGGCCGTAGGAGGCACATGGAACGGGATCCCACAATTCACTCTTCTAGCTTGTCTCTTGCTCGCGGCCGTCGGCTGCGGGGAGAGCGGTTCAATCGGCACGGGCGGCTCCGGAGGGACCGGCGGCGCAGCAGGCTCCGGCGGGTCGGCCGCGGTCGGCGGTAGCGGCGGCGCAGCGGGCAGCTCCGCGCTCGATCCGCTCTCGTCCACCCCGCGCTACGCGGTGCTCAGCTCGGACTTCAGCAGCTCGTCCATCGCCATGCTCGACGCCGATTTCGTCACGATCGACGGGAGCTGGATCAGCTCCGGGACGACGTATCCGGGCTTGGTTGCGACCCTGTCCGGTGACGTGGTGTTGCCCAACCGCCAAGCGGGCGACGGAACGGTTGCCGTGATCGATCGATTCTTCACCGATGTCGTAACGCGCTTCTTCGTGCCGAGCGGGAATCTCAATGGCCAGCTCCGAACGCAAGGCGACATCGGAGACTCGGGTTTCTCATCGAACCCGCAGGATTTCATCTTCGTGGACCCGGACAGCGCCTGGGTGCCCCGCTACGAGTCCAACTTGAATCCCGATGCGATACCCGAAAACCAAGGAAACGACCTATTCGAGGTCAATCCTTCCGACATGAGCGCAACGGGCGACCGGATCGACCTCTCTTCGCTCGACACGACAGCGACTGCGGGAACGACGGGGCCGTCGAAGTGGATGTCTTCGCTCGACCGAGCCGTGGCGTGCTGGTTGGCTCGACAATCGTCGTCGGGCTCGATCGCATTAGCGCCAACTTCGATGCCGCTGGACCAGGAATGGTCGCGATCGTCGATCTAGACGACGCGTCGGTCGAAGGACTGGAGCTTTCCGGCTTCAAGAGCTGCGGGCGCACCGTTCCCGTGCCGGGGGAGCCCAGCAAGCTCGTCGTGGCATGCGTGGGCTTCGCGCAGCCGTTTGGAGACGAGCCACAAGTTCGAGCTTCGTCGGGCATCGCCTTGATCGACGTCGTCGATGGCAGTCCCGTAATCGAGGAAGTTTGGCGGGTGGCCGACGACGCAATGTCGGCGATCGCGGTCAACGCCGTGATCGCAATCGACGCCCAGCGAGTGCTCGGGGTTGCAAGCGGCGACTTCGCAGAGGTCTCGGACCGTTTGTACTTGCTCGATCTTGCGACTGGCGCGCAAACGCTGGTGTACGAATCCACGAGCTCGTTCGTGATCGGGGAACCCGCCTACGATCCGCAAAGCGAGATGCTGTACGTGCCAGATGCGGCCGAGAACGTGGTTTTCGAATTCGCAGCGGATGAAGGCGGCTTCATCGAACTGGGGTCGACCGCGATTGCGCCCGCGATAGGGCTCCCCCCGACGAAGGTCTACTTACTCGACTGAGGGCGGGCTTTGTTCTGCGTCCGGGGGAGCGGTTACGTTCTCGGATTCGTTCTCTCTCGCCTTCTCGGATTCGATTCGCGTTCTCCGGCTGTCACGCTCGGTTCCTTCATGCTTTCTTCTTCTTGATCTTGTCCTGGGCGTCCTTCGCGCCCTTGGTCGCGACCGAAACCGCGCCTGCGATGTATACGATGACGGCTGAGACCGTGGACCGAGTTCGATCATACGAGACGACCTCCGTGTCACGATTGAGAGAGGCAGCCAGAGCATCTCCTCTGCCGAAATAGCCGTTTGCGCCGACGGTAAAACGATAACCCTTCGTGTCGAGGCCGACCGACACCGAGGCGCCCCAGATGTTGACTTGGTCCGGCGTGTACTCGGTCGCGGTGGCTGGAACGCCGGGTGCGGCGGAGATGTTGGTGAACAGACCCCCGGCCACGGCGACCTTTCCGAAGAGATGCTCGGCGCCGATGGCAACGTTCGGGGTCCAACGCCGTTCGGTCGAGTTCGCGAAGTAGGTGCCAAGGGAGCGATTCACGCCTTGGAGTTCCGGGGGTCGATCAAAAACGGCGCGATCGCGAACCGGACCAGCGACCGCGGCGTCCACCGACAGCATCGTCAGCGAATTGGCCTGGTATTCGAAACCCGCCCGAAGCTCCCAGGGGATTGGCGCTCTCGTGGAGAAGCCTCCCTGATCGAACAGAAAATAGGCGGAATCCTCGCCGCTGACCGCGCTCGTCAAGCGGCGAAAGACGCTGCCCTTTCTGCTCACGGGGATGCCTGGCGTTTGGAACACGATTCCCAAGCTGCCAGCGGCTGTTGAATCGATGGAGCGCACCCAGCCGAAGGACGATGTCCCAGTTGTGAACGGAAAGCGAGGTGTTCGATGTGACTGAGTCGCCACCGACTCGGAGGCCGGTCTCGTCGAGGGTTCCACCGACTGCGATCCCGATGTCCTCGCTGTAGAACCCTCGCTGCTGTGCGACGAAGGCCGTGAACCCAAGCGCGGTTTTCTTCGTTGCCTGTGCCGCGAACGAAACGCCGTACCACCTCGAGTTGTAGTCATTGCTCAAGCGAAGATCGAGGCTAGAAGCGGTTTCGATCTGAATCGAGCTCCCGTTGAATTCATTGCGATCGACTTCCAAGGTGCTGTAGGCGAGCGCAAACTGGTGGTCACCGAATCTCTTGCGCCCGAACTTGACGACCGTTCCGATGAAGCGCGGAATCGTCGACGTGCGTTTGGAGGTGAAGTCTGCCTCCACGGCTGGGCGAATCGAACGCGTTGTCGACCGTCCTCCGAATGAACACGAGCGAGCTGAAGCTGCCTAGAAGCTGAAAGCGCCCTCCGCTCATGATCCCGGCCGGGTTGTAGTACGTAGCTGACGGATCGCTGGCGACCCCGGCGAAGGCGCCTCCGAGCCCAATCGCACGCTCGCCGATCGGAATGGACCTGTAGTAGAGAGATTGCGCGTCCGCACGAGTCCCGACGGCGCTGCACGCTGCTAGGCTCGCGAAAAGAACTGTGGCACGGGCAAATGGTCTAAGGCTCGAGTCGACCCAGGACGTCACGGACGCGAGCTTCCCATGGAATCAGGGGCCCGACGACCCGTTCCGTTGCCGAAATATCCAAGACGCTGTAGGCCGGACGCGGTGCGGGGCGAGGGAACTCCTCGCTCGTGCACGGCTCGACGCGGCAATCGGGGTTCACGACTTCGGCGATCAGGGCCGCGAGCTCGAACCAGCTGCACTCCCCGCCGTCGGTCACGTGGAAAACGCCGCGGCTTCCTTTTTCCAAGAGTTCCAGGCTCACCTCGGCGAGCTTTCGACTGTCCGTGGGGCGGCCTCGCTGGTCGTCGACCACGCGAAGGCTCGGCCGGGTCTTCGCCAGCTCGCGGATGGTGAGCACGAAGTTCTTTGCCCAGGGGGCGTAGAGCCAACTGCTGCGCACTAGAAGGTGCTCTACGCCCGAGCGCTCGATCAGCTCCTCGGCGATAGCCTTGCTTCGACCGTAGGCGTTGACCGGGTTCCTTCGGTGATCGCTTGGGTACGGCACTCGCGCTGTTCCGTCGAAGACATAGTCGGTGCTGTAGTGGAGCAGCTTGGCGCCCACATCTTTACACTGCTCGGCCATTCGACCGACGGCGTGACCGTTGACCTCGTTGGCGAGTGCTTCGTTCTCTTCAGCTGCATCGACCAGCGTGTACGCGGCACAGTTGACGACCCACTTCGTCCCCGGCGTGATGAAGCCGTTCAGCGCGGCTCGATCTCGAATGTCGAGATCTTCGAGCATCGTGGCCCTGTGATCGATACGTCGACCCTCTAGGAGCTCCGTCCAGCAGCGACCCAGCATGCCGTCCGCTCCGATCACCAGAATGTCACTCATACCGCGGTAGCTTCCCCGCCGGGATGTCCTTCAGCCTGGGGTTGGCTTGGTCCTTGCCCGAAAGCGCTGGCGATGAAATGGGCCAGTCGATGCCGATTTCCGGGTCGTCCCAGGCGACCCCGAGCTCGCTCGCAGCAGAATAGAAATCGGTGCATTTGTATGAAAACAGCGCACGCTCGCTGAGCACGCAGAAGCCATGGGCGAAGCCGGGCGGCACGTAGAACTGCCGTTTGTTTTTGGAGGAAAGGGTCACCCCCACCCAGCGGCCGAAGGTCGGAGAACCAACGCGTACATCGACCGCCACATCGAACACCTCGCCGTCGAGCACGCCGCAGAGCTTGCCTTGATCGTTCGGGTGCTGAAGATGAAGACCGCGCAAGATGCCCTTCGCGGACATCGACAAGTTGTCTTGAACGAAATCGCCGGGTAGCCCAGCCGCTGCGTACCGGTCTCGCGAATACGTTTCCATGAAGAAGCCGCGCTCGTCGCCGTGAACCGCAGGCTCGATGATCAGCGGACCGGGGACACTGGTCGACTCGACCTTCATCAGATGTCCAGCCCGGCGGCCAGGGCTTGCAAGTACTGCCCGTACTCGGTCTTCTCGAGAGGCTTGGCCAGCCGTCCCAGCTGCTCGGCGTCGATCCAGCCCATGCGGAACGAGATTTCCTCCGGGCAAGAAGCGCGCAAACCTTGGCGCTCCTGAATCGTCTGAACGAAGTTGGCGGCCTGAAGTAACGCAACCGGCGTCCCGGTGTCGAGCCAAGCGACCCCGCGCCCGAACTTCTGAAGGTGCAGCTTGCCGGCATCGAGGTACCTGCGGTTCAGGTCGGTGATTTCGAGCTCGCCTCGCGCAGAGGGCGTGAGCGCCTTCGCATGCGCGACCACGTCTTGGTCGTAGAAGTAGAGCCCGGCCACCGCGTAGTTGGACTTCGGTTCCCGTGGTTTTTCCTCGAGCCCGATCACGACCCCGTCGTCATTGAACTCGGCCACGCCGTACGCGCTTGGGTTGCTCACGTAGTAGCCGAAGACCGTCGCACCATCGCTTTGCTGGGCGCTTTGTTCCAGCAACCCTTGAAGCCCGTGTCCGTAGAAGATGTTGTCGCCCAGCACGAGCGCGCAGGCGTCGCCATCGATGAAGCTCTCGCCGATCAAGAACGCTTGCGCCAGCCCATCCGGGCTCGGCTGCACCGCGTACTCGAAGCGCATCCCCCAGCTTTCACCGTCACCGAGGAGGCCTTGAAACAGCATCTGCTCATGCGGCGTGGTGATGATGAGGACCTCCCGAATCCCAGCGAGCATCAGCGTCGAGAGTGGGTAGTAGATCATCGGCTTGTCGTAGATCGGCATGAGTTGCTTGCTCAAGCCTTTGGTGAGGGGATGCAGCCTGGTGCCGGTCCCTCCCGCTAAGATGATGCCCTTGCTGATCATGCTTACCCGTTACCCCGCCCGATCGCCGTAGTTCAAGTCTATCCACTTTCGGTACTCGCCCGAGAGCACGTCACGCACCCAGTCCTGATTGGACAGGTACCATTGGACGGTCTTGCGAATACCGGTGTCGAAGGTTTCTTTTGGTTCCCAGCCGCACTCTTCGCGAATTCGCGAGGCATCGATGGCGTAGCGCAGGTCGTGACCCGGGCGATCGGTGACGAACTCCTTGAGCGCGAAAAGCTCGGCAACGTCGGTGTCGGTTTCTTCGGCGACGATCTGGCAGAGGGTGTCGACCACCTCGATATTCTGCATTTCGTTGTTTCCACCGATGTTATACGTGCGACCGACGCGCCCCTTCTGAATCACGGACCAAATCGCTTCGCAGTGGTCGGTGACGTAGAGCCAATCGCGGACGTTGAGCCCCTTGCCGTAGATCGGAAGCGGCTTTCGCGAGACCGCATTCAGAATCATCAGCGGGATCAGCTTTTCGGGGAACTGCATCGGTCCGTAGTTGTTCGAGCAATTCGTGATTTTGATCGGGAGCCCGAAGGTGCGGTGGTAGGCGCGAACGATGTGGTCGCTTGCCGCCTTCGATGCGGAGTAGGGGCTCGACGGGTCGTACGCCGTGGTTTCCTCGAAGAGACCGGTGTCGCCGAGCGAACCGTAAACCTCGTCCGTGCTCACGTGATGAAAGAGCCGGTTGTCGTCGCCCGACCAGCGCTTCCGGCAAGCCTCGAGCAGGTTGAACGTGCCCTCGATGTTGGTGCGGACGAACGCGCGTGGGCCCAGGATGCTTCGGTCCACGTGGCTCTCGGCGGCGAAGTGCACGATGAGATCGGGGTCAAACTCGTCGAACACGGCATCGACGCCGTCCATGTCGGTGATGTCCACCCTGCGAAGCGCGTAGTTCGGCAGCGAGTCGATCCCCTTCAAACTCCCCAGATTCGCGGCGTAGGTGAGCTTGTCGACGTTGATGAACTGATGCTCTGGGAGCCCAGGCACCAAGCCGTTCAAGAAGTTGGCACCAATGAAGCCGGCGCCACCGGTGACCATGATCTTCATCGATTGCTCTCGGCCTCGCGTCTCAGCATAACCGGAACGTTTGGCCCGCGCCACGCGGGTTGCGCGCGGCTTGGACTAGCCGCCCAGATGCACGGTCAGGGCGAAGGTTCCTGCGATTGCCGTTCCCGCTGTGCCGGCGGTGAACTTGCCCCCGGCGGAGCCCAATCCGGGGACCGTCACATTGTAGTCGCCGCGAAAAATCAGGCCGATGATCGAGTAATCGAAATCAGCCGCGATCGACAGCCATCGCACGATCGGGATGCGAAGCCCGGCGCCTATCGATGCGCCTCCGCCCTGGCTCCGCACATTGCTCACGATGTTGTCGTACCCGGGAATCACCAAGCCGCCGGTCGTGGTGTAGTAGTTGAAGCCGAGCCGGATCGATGGGTGTACGTATGGTACGGCACGAATTAGAAAACCGAGGTCCAGGCCGATCGAAGTGAGATCGAACGGCTCGTAGTCGGCGCGCTTGAACCGGGCGCCGATCGTCGTCGAGCCCGTGCGGAAGCGAAGCGCGGCCCCAAACTCCGGGCCCTTCACGACGACCCGCGGGATCAAGGACTGAACCTCCGCAGGAACGATTTCGAGCGATCGAAACTGGGTCGCGTTGAAGCGGGACGGCCCCGCCGTGGCTTCGAGCCAGACGATGCCGCCCACCTTCTTCTCGTACGCCCTTCTTGGCTCGGGGCTGTCTTCGACGACTTCGGCGCCCTCTCCGGCGAGCGAAACGCCGTTCTGCTCGACCGAGAACGTGCCCGGAAGCTCCTGTGCGCCGGCACCCAGTGTCGTCATCCAAAATGCCCCGAGAACAAAAGCGAACCGCGTCATCCAATCCCCCAAACTGCGGCTGACGGCGCTCCCTCGAGTCGACGTCGCCTCCCAACAGTGTCGAGGTGTACTTTTACAGCGTCAATGACAAGGACACGTCACTGTGGGCTGGATCACAGATTGTCGCGCACTCTGCGGAGCTCAGGCCAGAATTTCGCCGACCGGCTGCGTCGCTTCCATCGACCGGCTGCCCCAGCTCGCGGTGTTCACGCCCATGACTTGTTGAATCGTCAGCCCGACGCGCGTGGTCGGCGACGTCGCACCCCGCACGTGCACCCCTGGCTTCAACGCGCCTTGGGCGGTTCCCGCAATCAACATCGGGATTCCGGTGATGCCGTGAGCCTTGGCCAGAGAAACATCCGAGTGGCCGAAGACGAGACAGTTGTCGAGCAGCGTCCCATCGCCTTCGGGGACCGCGGCGAGTCGCTCTACGAAATCGGCCCAAGCCTCCATCGATGCGTAGACGAACTCGGTGGCTTCGGGCTGGTAGCCGATGTCCGGGTCCAGCGCTTCATCGTGGGTCAGCTGATGGTGCTGCGCGCTCGACCCTGGTTGGCGGAGGCCGGAAATACGATCGGAGAACATCATGCTGAAGACACGCGTTTGGTCGCAGGCGAGCGCAAACGAAAGCAGGCTGGCCATGAGCCGGTTGGTCGACATCGACTGGCCGACTTCGGTTCCTAGGCTCTCCGGCCCCGGAGCCGGTGCGCGGGCACAGCTTTCGAGGTCGGCCGGCCCTGCGAGCAAGATGTCGAGCTGCTGCTCCAGTTGTCGTACCGATGTGAAGTACTGGTCGAGTCGCTGCCTATCGTGCGTGCCGACCCGCTGAAGCAGTCGATCGCGATCGGCTTTGACCGCGGAGAGCACGCTTTGCCGCAGCATCACCCGCGGGTCCGGCGTGAAGGGGCCGGCGTTGGGGTCCGCGAATTCAGGACCGAATACCCGGGTGTATAGGGCGACGGGCGAAATTTCGGGGGCGTTGAACACGCTTTGACTCTCGTAGCTGTAGCTCTGATTGGGATTGCCGGTGCACGACATCTCCAGCGAACGAAATCGCGTCGAGCCGCCGATTTCCCCTGCGATGATCGTATCGAGCGTCGGCGCTGGCACCGTGTAGTCCTCTAGCGGCAGGCTACCTGTCAGCGTCCCCATCAAGCCCGCCGTATGAGGAAAGTTCGGCCGCCCGTCGAGACGAACGTCGAAGCCGCTCAAGATGCTGACCTGGTCGCGAAGCTTGCCGCCGGACGCGAGCTCACGATCGAGGGCTTGAAGCTCGATCGGCAATTCGAAGTCGGTGCCTTCGCCGCTCGGGGTCCAGCGCGCCGGGTTCACGCCGCAGCCCCACATCCACGCACCGAACCGGAGCGGCAGTGGAGCGCCCTGGGCGAGCGCGGTTCCGTGCGCGTTCAGGAAGCAGTCGAGCAAGGGGAGCCCCATCGATACCGCGCCTCCTGCCAGTGCCCCGCGAAGCAATGTCCTCCGATCGAAGCGCTTCATGACGGGTCTCCACTTGGTTCCGCCTCGCGGGGACCGGACGTGGTACGGAACCCATCGCTCAGCACGATCTCGCGCAGGAGCTCGGTCATGCGGTAACCCGAACTGGCAAAGCGCTCTGCGAGAGATCCGAGGAGCGCTTCTTCACCTGGTTCGGGGCCTCGGCCGACCGCGTAGCGGAAGACGGTGCGTACCAGGCAGGGCCCAAGCGCTGGATGGTCTCGGAGCGCCTGGCCCATGCCGATCGCGTCCTCGTATGCGACGCCGTCGAGCTCGCCCGAGGTGTCGATCGAAGCGCCATTTTCCTCCTCGCGAAACATGCCGATCGCATCGAAGCTTTCGAGCGCCAGGCCGATGGGATCGGTCAGCGTGTGACATCCGGAACACGCCGGGCTCGCGACGTGTTTCTCCAATCGCTCCCGTGCGGTTCGCAGCTCCCCTTGGGTGTTTTCGACGATCGAGAAGTCGATGTTCGCCGGCGGCGTTGGGATGTCCTGGCAGAGAAGCACCTCGCGGACGAACTTGCCGCGGAGCGTGGCGGAGCTACGCCCGGGATGGGAGTGCAGCGCGTTGAAGCTGATGTGCGAAAGAAGCCCTGCTCGGCGTGACTCCTCGGGAAAGGAATAGGGCTCCCATCCGCTCGCCGTCGCGACAGGCAGGCGGTACGCGACGCCGAGCCTACGGGTCATGAACGTCTCCCGGGTCGTGAAGAGGTCCCGGTAGTCCCGATCCGCAGTGACGTGCGCAACGATCGTTCGGAGCGTTTGCTCCGCCGCCTCCTCCACCATCGCCTGCGTGTACACGGGAAAGAGCGCGCTGTCTTTGCGCACCAGGCCGTCGTCGAACTGCTTGAAATCGTAGAGGTCCGAAAATATCGACCGGATGCCAGTCTCGAGGTTCGGGGAGATCAGCATACGCTCGACCTGCTCGGCCAGACCGTTCTCGGTCGCTAGGTCACCGCTCTCGCCAGCCGCTAGAAGCTCGTCGTCCGGGGTGCTGTTCCACAAGAGATAGCTGAGGCGCGAAGCCATCGAGACGCTGGTCAGGCGCATGCTCGACGGACGGGAAGGGTCTGACTCCGCCAGCTCCACGCGAAAGAGGAACTCGGGCGAGACCAGGAGGCTCATGAGCCCGAGCTCGAGGCCTGCATAGAAGTCGCGGAGGGCGTTGGCCGCCTGATTTGCAATCTCGACGCGGGCGTTTGCCTCCGCTTGGCTCAAGGAGCGCCGAAACAACCGGCGTCCAACCTGCTCGATGAACGTTCTGGCGCAAGCCTCGTCGCTGGCGGTGATGGCAGTCGGCTCACATGGAACCAGATCGTCGCGATGGGCCGCGTCGAGCGCTTGCTCGGCCACCGCGGCGGCGGCGGCTTCGTATTTTTCGAAGCCCGATGGGGTCACGGTCGCAAATGAAGCTCCCACCGCAACGAGCCCCGAGCGTCGATCATCGGGGTCGATGCGGCTCGGCACCGTGATGTGGTCGCCGAGCACGTCGTGGACGCTTCGCGTGAACTGCTCAGCCGTAAGGCGCCGCAGCGCAACCGGCCCCGCGTCTACGGGAACCACCGGCGAGGAGTTACTGCAGGCCGTGGCGCCGAGTAGCAGCAAGCCGGCAGTCGCGGTCAGACGAGCGAGTTTGAAATGGATCGTGCGCACGGGAGTTCTCGAGGTCGATGCCCGACAGCCGCCGACGGTACGCTTTGTGAGCAAACCGCGCAACGTCGGGTGTGGGCTGGCGGGGGTGGTGGGCGTTCGGTTTGTGCTGCCGCGGGTGGTTGGTGGAGTGGGGGGCGGATGTCGCCGTGCGGCTTGAGCTGCCGCGGCGTCCGGGCGGGGTGTTGGATTGGTTGGGTGGTGCGGTTTGACCGCCCCGCCCCGACGCCTACCCCCACCCGTAATCCTCCCTGGCGCGGCATTCGCTTCGCTCTGCCTTGCCGGCGCGTTCGCGCCGGGCTTCGCCCTGCGGGCTCGCGCTGCCGCCTGCCGGTTGGGAAGGTTGTGCGTCCTGTCTCCGTATGGAGGGGCGCGGAAAAAACCGCGTCATGGGGT
Organism: uncultured delta proteobacterium; assembly: GCA_963712235.1. Lineage (GTDB taxonomy): Bacteria > Myxococcota_A > Polyangia > Polyangiales > Houyiibacteriaceae > SG8-38. Next base: position 149,795 of record CAVQHC010000006.1, on the reverse strand, counting down.
GGAGTCGACGTAACGAGTGACAATCTCGGTAGACAGCAAGCAGCGGCCGGATTGGGCGCGCGAGCTCCGCTACGGCTACCGTGTGTTAGCGGTGACGAACGAAATGCATTTCGCCCGCGAGTGAACCCTGCAGCCCCACCCCGTCGCCCCACGCGAGCCCGAGCCGCCCCGTCCGACGCAGCCCCGTGTCGCGCCTTTTTCCGCGCCCCGGTACGCCCGCGAGCCCCCTCACCAAATTGCGCGGTGTGACCCGTGCTACCGTCAGCCGCATGATTCGCGTCGCTGCCTTTGGGGTTTTCTTGGTCGTGTTGCATTTGGGGCAGCCGATTGTGATTCCGATTTTGCTTGCGACCCTGATCGCGATCAGCCTCTCGAAAATTCTGGACCTCACCAACAAGGGCGTGCCTCATTGGCTGGCGGTGGGGCTTGCCTGTCTTGCGGCCATCGCGGTGGTGAGCGGCCTCGGCTTTCTAACGACGCGGGCGGCTACCGACTTTGCCTTGGCGTTCAGCCAGTACCGCGGCGACTTCGATCGCTTGCAGTTCGAGGCGGCTTCCTGGCTCTGGGCGCAAGGGCTCGGCATTCCCGCCACCGCGGTCGAACAGTTCAACCCAAGTGAGCTGGTCCGGGGTCTCACGCTTCCTGGTCTGACCCTGGCGCTCAGCGTCGTATCCGCGGGCTCGCTCGTTTTGCTCATCACGGTCTTCTTGGTCGTCGAAAGTGGATCGATCGCGCAGAAGCTCGCCGGGACGGACCAACTGGGCCGGATGGATGTCCAGACACTCAAAGGGGCGGCGCGTGACGTCCAGCGATATCTCCTGATCAAGACCGTGACGAGCGCGACGACCGGGCTTCTGGTTGCCGGCCTGACCAGCGCCGTCGGCCTCGGCCACTCGCTCCTGTTCGGGCTGATCGCGTTCATCCTCAACTACATCCCCAGCATCGGCAGCATTCTCGCGTCGATCCCCGCGATCGCGCTTGCCTTGATCACCCTCGGCTGGCTCCCTGCGTTCGCGCTCGCCGCTGGCTACGGCTTGATCAACCTGCTGATCGGGATCCTGATCGAACCACGCTGGGCCGGTCAGGCCACCGACCTCTCGCCTACGGTCGTCGTTCTATCGATGGTCTTCTGGGGCTTCGTGCTCGGACCGATCGGCGCGCTCCTCTCCGTCCCGCTCACCATCATCGTCCGCATGACCGCCGCCCAATCGACCGAATGGTCCTGGCTCTCGATGCTCTTGGGATCCTCGCGAAGTATGCGAAACTCGGCATGATGCCGAAAACGCCGAAGACCGGCGCACACCCATTCACATTGCTCGGTGCACCATGAACAGCATTCCTAACCTAGTCGTCCACTTGCTCGGCATTTCGCTATTGATGGGTACGGTCCAGTGCACGTCGACCGGGACTTCCAGCTACTACGACCAATGCGACGCCGATGTGCCCGCCTCGGAGTGTTACGCGAAGCGCCGCGCTCCGGAGTCGGATCAAGTGGCGCTAGCGACCGACATCGCCCTGCGCTGGATCGAGGAGCACCCTGCCGAGGAGCAGATTTGGGATTGGGGGCCTGGCGTCCTCATGTTCGCCCTGACCGAGCTTCACCGCGTCACCGGCGATGACCGACTGCGCGACTACTACAGCGCCTGGTTGGACTACCACATTCAAGAGGGCTACCAGATCGTCTGGAGCGATAGCTGTCCGCCCGCGATCACCGCCGTCTCACTTCTGAGCGAATCCTCGAGCGACGCCTATCAGCAAGTCGTCGATGACGTGCTTCAATACCTTCGAGTCGATGCTCCTCGCACCGACTACGGCGGCATCAGTCATGCCGGCTTCCTCGGGGCGCGGTCGATTTGGGTCGATAGCGTCTTCATGTTTGGGATGGTGCTGACGCGCTGGGGCGAGCTCAGCGGGGATGCGTCGGCTCTCGACCTCTTGTCCGAGCAGATGACCCTCTTTGCGCCGCGGCTTCAACACGAAGATGGCCTGATGCAACACGCCGACGGCTGGCCCGGCGACGTCGACAACGACATCTACTGGAATCGTGGCAACAGCTGGGTGACCGCCTCGCTTTCCGACTACCTTCGAGTCCGGCTGCTCAGGGGGGAGTCGGATGCCGTCGTCGAGAAGGTGTTTCGCGACCAGGTCCGCGGCGCCCTGGCGCTTCAGGACTCGGAGACCGGCCTCTGGTGGACGATCATGAATCGGCCCGGCGAGATCTATCAGGAGACCAGCGGCCCCGCGCTCTTTGCGTATGGAATTGCGCGCGCCTTTCGCTACGGGATTCTCGGTGAGCGGGAGCTCGCGGCGGCCTTGCTGGCGCTGGAAGGCGTCAAGGAGCGCATCGAACCGGACGAGCAAGGGCGACCGGTCGTCACCGGCATTTCCCTTGGAGCCGACCCGACGACCTTCGAAGGGTACGCCGAGGTCGAGCAGAAAGACGACGTTCATTACGGCGTAGGCGCCGCGATCTTGGCGCTGGTCGAAACCTCGGGCCTTGCGGACTAGGCTGCAGTAGCCGGCTCCTTCAGATCCAAGGCTCCTGTTGGTCTCAGCCGGCGGAGGAGTGCTCTGCGAGCCCGGCGAGCCTGTATGCAGCGATCGGCACAATCTGCCCGTCTTCTTCGATCCCCTGAACACACCACTCCGCGGCCTCCCGCAGATTCGGGAATGCGCGATTGGGTGCCGGCTGCGGCGAAATCCAGCGGAGCGCCGTGTAGGCACCTCGAACGACCGCGCTCTGGATGATGATGGCGCTGCCGATGTTCTTCTCTCGGATGATCGGTCGTCGGCTGTCTTCGAACGCCTTCATCTGCCTGCGCAGCGTAGCGTCGGGGACTCCGACGAGCGTGGTCGTGTCGACGATGAGCGCATGTCGCGTCGGTGCTGCAAAGACCAGCTCGTAGCACTCCTGCATGTATTGGATGTCCTCCACCGTCAGAACCGGGGGCATCGTAATTACCGAAAGCGGCCAGAGCGAAACGTCGAACCGGAGATCGACGCCGGCCGGTGGCGCCCCAAGGCTCGGTAGATCGCCCATGACACGATTATCGATGATGTGCGCAGCGATGCAAGCAAGGCGCTGCCGCTTCCCGCAACAGATGGCCACCTTGCAACGTCGACTACGGCCGCGGAGGCGGAACGGGCACCGGGAGGTCGTCCATCGGAGGGACTTCCCCAGCCGTCGGTAGCTCAGCCGGTGCCGGAGCGATCTCGGGCTCCGTGTCGGGCTCGCGCGGTGTCGGCTCGACTGGGGCCGTGGCTCCTCGTCGAGGTTGCTCAGCCTGGACGCCTCGCTGCGGAGTGGCTTCAGTCTCCGTTCCGAACGAGGACAACGCCCAGACGATACCGGCGCCGAGCAGCAGAAGCGGGATGATCAGCGCCCACCATGGACTAGAGCTAGGGGGGGCCTTGGACGGCACCAGGCTCAGGCGACAGAGCTCGCATTCCCCGTGCCGATCCAGTGGGAGCTCGTGCGTCTCGCAAATCCCGATCGAATCCACCATTTGTCTGCCAGTCTATCACGGCCGGGGGGCGGAATCAGCGCCGATTCGGGCGCCTTCCGCTACTGCACCACCAGGCAGCGCGCGGCGCCTACGCTGTCTTCGTTGTTGTCTTCCGCGCACTCGAGCTCCAACGAAAGCCCTGCCGCTTCGTCGTCCACCGTCACGTAGAAATCCCAGGGCCCGATGTCCCCCGATTCCGGAACGAACTCCCACAACAGGGTCTCGGTCTGACCCGGAAGCAACGGCACCGTCGTCGACTCGAATCCAAGCAGTAGACCGTCAGGCAAGACCCCCTGGTAGAAGCCGACGGGAACACCGCCAGCGACCCCCAGCGAGCCGGTGTTGGCGATCTCCGCTTGAATCGTGATCGCGCTCGGACAGGACCTCGTGTTGACCGAAAGTCCGGCGACCGAAAGATCGGGCGCGTTGAAAACGCCTTCGCCTTGGACGTTTTGACGATAGTTGTTCAGCCCGTTCCCGGACCAACTGTCGTTCTCCTGTGATGGAATGGCCCCCGACGCGTCCACGTTGGTGACGTGGTACGTGTGCTGGTTCCAGACCTGCCGGGTCCGAACCCACTTGTCGTTCGCATCGCCGAAGGCGAGCAAACCATGGGTGCCCACGGCGCAGTTGTCGCGGACGATCTGATCGTCGTTGGCGGGCACGACGAACTCGGAGTTTCCGTCGGCATCGACGTCGACGATCAACGGGTACTCCGCAGCCGTGCGGGAGGAGTTCTCCATCTTGAGAAGCTCGCTGCCGTCCTCGCCCGAAAGAATGTAGAGATGGCACTCGTCGTTGTAGACGACTTCGGCTTTTCCATCGCCCTCGAAGTCGAACACGCTAGAACCGGTCACGCTCGAGGAGAGATCCTGCACGGCGATCGACCAGAGGATTCCGTCGTTCCGTCCCGTGCTGCAGAGCTCCGGCGATACCGGGTCCCCTGTGCAATCCAAATCGTAGACAGCGTAATTTCCGCGGCCTGCAGCAGCGAACTCTGGGCGTCCGTCCCCGTCGAAGTCGGCCACCGTTGGCGCGCCCCCGACGCCACCGCCCGGGATCGGAACGGGCCCGAAGACCACACTGCCATCCACCCCGTTCAGCACTCTGGCGTTTCCGGCGCTGATGCTCACCACGTCCGGCTTCCCGTCGAGGGTCATGTCGGCGACCGCCACGAAACCGTCCGGAGCGGCGGCGTTTTCCCAGACGAGAGATCCGTCCGACTCGTAGACCTTGTTGCCGCAGACGATATCGAGTTGGCCGTCGTCGTTGAAGTCCGCGACGGCGGTGATGCACCACTCGCCGTTGCAGCCGATCCAACCCTTGTCCTGCATCAGGGTTCCGTCGTTGTCGAACCATTTGCCGCCGATCACGACTTCGGCTTCGGGGTCGGCGTCGAGATTTGCGAGCGCGGGATAGCCCTGTTTCTCCCCGACGCTGACATCTGCGGTCCACTTCTCGGCGCCGTCATGCTCGATCACGACCAGGGTCCGGTCGATGGTCATGAAAACGATCTCGAGCTCTGCATCGAGGTCCAGATTTCCAAGAGCGGCGCCGGTTCCCCATCGGATGTTGTAGGTGCTGTCCGGGATCATCAGATTTTCGCTGCCATCTTCGCCGTTGAGCATGACGAGCATGTTGTTCGTCGTAGACCGGTACGCGACCGTGACCACCTCCGGCAGGCCGTCCGCGTCGACGTCTGCAATCGCCGGCGTCGACTGAACTTGGCGGTAGCGATCGTCGAGGCTCCATCCTTCCCAATGCCATTCGATGGTCGGTTCGAACGTAACCGACTCGGGGCGGAGCTCGCAGAGCGGGCCCGTAGGTTGGGGCAAGCACTGCGAAAGCGTTGGCTCACAGAAGTGGCCTTCGGGGCAGTCGAAGCTGTCGGTGCAGGTCGCGCCCGGCGTCGCACATGCGCTGGCGAGACACACATCCCCCATCGCGCAGCAGACCGACCCGTCGCCGCCGCAGCGAATGCCGGATGCGCACGGCGGGACGCAGGTCCCGTCGAAGCACTCCTCGCCTAGGTCACAGCAGACCGAAGGCGTGCCACAGAGCAGCGACGATTCGCAGGTTTCGGTGCCGCCGCTTCCCGCGCTGCCGCCGCTGCCTGACGCGCCCGCTTGGCCGCCTGCGCCGCTCGCCCCCGCGCTGCCGCCAGCAGAGCCGCCTCCACCTCTGGAGTCGCTGTCTCCCGAACCACTACAAGCCACCGCGAGCATCGCCGCGAAAACCAAACCAAGCCTATAAGCATTCATAGTAGAATATTATAGCACTGAAGGAATGTTGCGCAGCGGGCTTGTGAGGTGGATTACGTGATCATCTCATCGATGAGGCCGCGCTCCAGACTCGAGTGCCCGAAATCATCGACCGGCTCCCCGCCATCCTTCCTCAGTCCGACAGCCGTCGCGAGGGTGTTGAGGAGCTTATTGTGCGGGACGTCGCCGGCATCGACGTATGTTCCGGTGCGCAGGTAGCCGTCCGCACCTCCGGCGAGGATGTAGGGGAGGTTGTTGATCGAGTGCGGCGGGCCGTTCGAGAGGTCGTTGATCCAAGCGCAAACGCCCTTGTCGAGGAGCGTTCCTGTTTCGGTCGTGTACGCCGAGAGCCGATCGAGCAGCCTTCCGAACAAGCGTGCGTGAATTCGGTCCACGGCCGCGTGTTTCGACTGAGCGTCGGGGATCGGGTCGCCGTCCGAGCCGTCGGCGAAGATCCGATGAGAGATCCAGTGATACGACGGAAACTGCTCGCCCTGCCATCGGTAGCGCGTGCTGTCGTTGCCGTTTCCGATTTGAAGGGTCGCTGCGTGCGTGTAGCCGCAGGAGAGGGCAAGTGCGATCACGTCGATGTGCAGCTCTGCCACTTCGACGACGCGATCGCCGTTCTGATGATCCCCGTCGACGGCGCTGATCGAGCTCACGGTCGAGGCGTCGAGGGGTGTGCACTCGGCGAGCCGGATTTCGAGATCTCGAATCGCGGAGAAGTGGGAGTCCAATCGGTTGCGATCGTCCGAGCTCAGATCGCTTCGATTCAACAAAGACTGCATCTGATCGCGGACGAGGTCGTTGACGCTTTGACGGCGGGCAGCGATCGCGTTCGCAGAGCCCTCGTCCAAATCCACTAGACCCATGATGTTGTCGAAGGCGACCTTCGGGTTCGTCTGCGCGCCCCGGCGGTCGTTTGGTCCGCGGTACGAAAGGACGCTGTCGAGAAAGTTGTACGGGCGCATCGCGGCGAGGGTGAGCGGACCTCGACCATCGGGGTTGAGCTCTCGGGCGATCCGGTTATCGAGCGACTCGCCAAGGGCGAGCGAGTTGTTGCTTGCTTCGGAGTCACCGGTAGGCTGAGCGGTGAGCGCTTGAAGCGCGCCGCGCGCGTGACCGCAGCCCGAGATGGAAAAGGCGCCCCGAACTCCTCGGACCATCAAGAGCTTGTTCGCGTGCGCGCTCAGCTCGCTGGTGGCGCGATCGCCATCGGCGAGCATCGAGGCCGTCGTGAGCGCTCCAAGATTGCGCGGCCAAAACATCTCTGGTTCCGCGGGGTTGCTGTAGGGCATCGCCTGGGAACAGCCGTTTCCCTGGCGCATGAACACGACGAAGCCAGGGTCGTCGGGCCCGGCCGCGCGAACGACTTTCGACGCGAACGTCTCCAGAAACGGAAGTCCGACCGTCACGCCTGCCGCACCCGTCAGAAACAGGCGCCGAGTGAGTGCTTGCTTGCCCAATGAGCTCATGAGCCCTCCGCATTGCGCGCCCGGAACTCTTCGCTTTGAACGAGCTCGAGGATGAGCTCTCGAATCGAGAGTCCGCCAAGAGAGGCGTCGCCCATGTTCTGAATGAGGTCGAGGTCCGATCCGGCTGTATCGCGGCCAAGTGCGTACTCGACCCAGTGCTTCGCATAGCAGTCGTGTGTCTGTACGCGTTCGGCCATCGCCTGGTTCAGCTCGTCTGCACCGTCGTACGAGACCGGCCCGTCCGCGAACTCGAAGGTCGCGGACGAGTCGATCGGCAGTCCGAGCTCCTCGCTCCGATACTGCCCTAGCCCGTCGAAGCTTTCGAACGCGTAGCCGATTGGGTTGATGTACGTCCCATGGCAGCTCGCACCGCAGGTCCCGGGGCCAGTGTGCATTTCGATTCGCTCGCGAGAGGTCATCGTGACGCCATCGTCTCCGGGAATCGGCGGAAGCGCATCCGGCGGTGGCGGCAGCTCCGTGCACAGGACCCGATGATTGATGAAGACCCCGCGGTGAACGGAGCCCGTGAGCCCGCCGTGCGATGCGAGAAAACCAAGCTGTGTGAGAAGCCCGCCGCGCTGAGGCTGTGTCGTCGGGTCGAAGCTCGCTTGCGTAAATGCATCATCGAACCCGCCATCGAAGCCGTAGAGCCTCGCCAAGTCACCGTTTACGAAGGTGTAAGGCGCCGTCAGCAGCTCCACGAAATCGCCGTCCGCGTCGAAGACATGCTCGACGAATCGGCGAGCCTCCTCGTACATGTCCTGGCCCACGCCTCCGTAATAGAGAGGGAACTCCGACGGGTTCTTGCTCAGATCACGGTAAAGGTCCCAGTTGAAGAGCTGCGCATGAAATCGCTCCAGCATAGCCCTGCCGCGAGGGTCGTCGAGTAAACGATCCGCCTGGCCGGCGATCTGATCGGGTGTGCGCAGCGCGCCCTGCTCGGCTTGTTCGAGCAAGGCGTCATCCGGCCCGCTGTTCCAAATCATGTACGAGAGGCGGGATGCGATCTCGAAGTCTCCGAGCTGCACCGTGTCCCTGTTCTGGCTCTGACCAAGCTCGACCCGGTAGATGAAATGCGGCGATTGCAGCAATGCCTCGAGCAGAATTCGAACTCCGCCGTCGAACGCGGTCAGCTCCGGAAAATGCGCCGGTCCTTGCCCAAAAAGGGCAATGTGCGCGTCGATCTCCTCGTTCGAGAGTGGGCGCCGATATGCGCGGCGGCCGAGGTCGCGAACCACGGCACGCACTCGTTCCGAGGCGTCAGTGGGAAGTCCGTCCGGCAGCAAGCCGGCGAGCACGGCCGCGTCGGAGGTCGCCGCTCCGGCCAAGGTCTCGGCTGCATTTTGGTAGTCGCCCCAGAGGTCGCTGCTCACGCGGAGCGCTCGAATGTTGTTCTCGAAAAAGCTGACGCGGGTGTCCGGCTCGAAGTTGCCCGAGAGATCGGGCGCTTCAGCGAGGCGGAGCAGATCGCGAACGCTGTTTTCCCACTGATCGTGTGTCAGACGGGGGAAGGCAGTGGCTGCGGCAAGCTCGCCCGTCGCGCCGCAGACCGAGCGCCCGCAGACGGGCGCGGATGATCCACCACCGCCCGCCGGACCACCCGCCCCCGCTCCGGTGGTGGCCTCGCCGATCGCCCCGTCGCAGCCGAGCAGCAGGAGAAGGCTGTAGATCTTCATATATCGCATTCGGAATTAACTCTGGAGAGCTAAGTGTTCAGCCTAAAGGGTGTAGGTGTCAAGGGTCCTGGGCTCGCACACCGCGAATGGTTCGCTCCAAGAGCGGCCGTGCTAATTCCCACCGGTGCAGAACCTCGCCGGCCTTCTCGAGCGTCTCGATCTGGAGCTCCTCGATCGCGATCTCTTCCGTGGGTTCAGCCCCCACGATGGCCGCCCCAGAATCTTCGGTGGCCTGGTCGCCGCCCAGTCGCTCATCGCAGCGTGCCGAACCGTCGAGGGCCGCGTCGCGCATTCGCTGCACGGCTACTTCCTGCGCGAAGGCGATACCTCGGTGCCTGTCCTCTACCATGTCGACCGCATTCGAGACGGGCGTTCGTTCGCAACTCGTCGCGTCGTGGCCAAGCAGCACGGCGAAGCGATTTTCAACTTGTCGGTTTCCTTCCAGGCGCCGGACAAAGGCCTGGAACACCAGACCAACATGCCCGAAGCGCCGCCGCCTGAGTCGGTTCCGACGAACGTAGAGCGATTGCGAGCCTACAAAGATCGCACTGACAATCCGGCGATCGACTTCCTCTTGATGCTCGACCGGCCCATCGAGCGACGCGAAGTGGATCACGTCGATCTACTCGACCCCAAGCCGCGGGTCGGCATCCACCGAACTTGGTTTCGCGCGGCCGGTACCCTCGACGACGATCCGGTGATTCATCAGGCAGTGCTGGCATACGCCAGCGACTACGGATTGCTCGAAGCCTCGTTCACCCAACACGGTCACAGCTTCTTGACCGACACACTCGTCCTCGCCAGCCTGGACCACGCGATCTGGTTCCACGAGGCGTGCCGCGCAGATGAGTGGATGCTCTACGTGACCGACAGCCCGCGCACCGCCGGAGGGCGCGGGCTGAACTTCGGCCGGATTTACTCCCAGAGCGGGGCGCTCGTCGCTTCGGTCGCGCAGGAGGGCTTGATGCGCATTCGGAAGCCGCGATGAGTCGACATACCGCAGTTCTTCGGCTTGCGACGATCATCGGCCTTGGTCTCCTTGGCTCGTCGGCGCTGGCTCAGACCATCCCCATTTCCCCTCCTGTAAAGGACGCGGGTCCCCGCGAGACCTCGCCCGAGCTGCTCGAGTCCGAACGAAAAATGCAGGAGCTGCGCGCCAAACTCCAGAGTTGGCAGGCTACCGCTGCGGAGTACAAGCGCGCGGGGGAAGAAGCGCAGTCCCGAGCCGAGATCATCGACGAGGAAGTCGCACGCCTTCAAGAACGCAAGACGGTCGAGGTGCCCGAGGGCGCGACTGGGGCTGAGCTTGCTGCAAAGCTCCTCGAGGCCGAGCAGGATCTCGCGGCCGCACGAAGCGAGGCCACCGAGCTCGATGTGGAATCCGAGGCGCGGGCAGAGCGACGTCGGAGGGCCCCGGAGTTGCTTCTGATCGCCAAGCAGCGGCTCCGAGACCTCGACGGTACGCCCGCGGCGGCAGGCAGCGACGCGGCCCAAATGGCGGCGTTCACCGAAATCGATTCCCTGAGACGGGCAGCGCTGCTCGCGGAAATCGAAGCGTATCAAAACGAGCTAGCAAGCTACGAGGTTCGGGGCGAGCTGCTCGCCAAGAGGCGGGACCGGGCGACCTTGCGGATCGCATACTACGAAGCTCTGAGCACCAAGCTGCGTGAAGCGACGCAGCGCATGGAGCTGCGCAAGGTCGAGAACGAGAACGAAGAAGCGAAAAAGCTTCTGAAAGAGCTGACGGCTCTACCCGAGGGATTCAAGCAAACGCTCGAAGAGCTCTACCGAGCGAAACCAAGCATTGGCTTCCGTTTGGACCGGGGAGAGCGGGCTCTACCAGCAGATTGAAGATGTGAGCCAGAAGCTCGCGAGAGCAGAGGCCAAGGTTGCGGAAATCGAGTCCGAGCTCCTTCGGCTGGCAGCCCGCGTCGAGGCTGTTGGCCTTGCAGATTCGGTTGGCGCTCTGCTGCGGCAGCATCGCGCCGAAGCTCCCGATATCGGGATGTACCAGCGCTTCATTCGCATGCGTCAAGAGCAGATCGGCGATGTGCAGCTTCAGCAGATCAAGCTTCGTGAGCAACGCCAGGCGCTGGCCGACATCGACAGCCTGGTAAGCCAGGTGATGGCGTCGGTCGACGAGCCCGTCACCCCCGAGGCACGCAGAGAAGTCGAGCAGCTCCTCCGGCAATTGTTCGAAACACAGCGCAGGTACATGGACGCGCTCATCGACGACTACGAGACCTACTTTCAGAAGCTCGTCGACTTCGACGCGAGCCAACACGAGCTCATCGACCGGACCAAGGACCTTCTCGACTTCATCGACGAGCGCATCCTTTGGATTCCGAGCGGCAAATCGGTGCAGCCAGAGCTTCTCTCCGACGGGCGCGATGCGATCAACTGGCTCTTGACCCCGCAATATTGGGCGCAGCTCGGGAGGGCCTTTCGCGAAGCGGCGACGAAGTACTGGCCCGTCAATCTTCTCGTCTTGATCCTGGTCATCGTGTTCGTTCCGATGGCGCGCCAAGCTAGACGGCGCCTTCAGGCTCTGGAACAAACCGCGCGCAGACCCGACTGCGCCACCGTAGCGCCCACGATCGAAGCGCTGCTGATTACGCTCGCGCTGTCGCTCTGGATACCTGCGGTTTTTGCGTATCTAAGTTGGCGCCTCGGGCTCTCTCCGGTGGCAACCCAGTTCACTCGGAGTTTCGCATATGGGCTGCTGGTTGCCTCCGCGTTTTGGGCGACCATCCGCCTGTGTCGCCATCTCGTCGGGCCGAATGGAGTTGCTGGGGCGCACTGCGGATGGCCGGACGACGCGCCGCAGCTCTTGTGGCGGAGCCTTCGTTGGTTTGCAGCGCTGACCGTGCCCGCAGTCTTCGTCATTTTCGTTTTCGAGGCGCGCGGCCAAGACCTCTGGCGCGAGTCGGTCGGCCGAGTGGCGTTCTCCCTGTCGATGCTCGTCGTTGCCCTGTTCAACTATTCGGCATTGCGGTCCGACGGGCCCGTCAGAACCGTGATTCGCGGACGAGAGCCCATTCGTCCATGGATCTGGCGCGTTCTCCAAATCTTCTCGGTGCTGTTTCCGCTCGTCCTCATCTTTGGAGCGCTCTACGGCTTTTACTGGACCTCGCTCCAGCTTGCGATTCGCTTGCACCTATCTGCAGTTCTCGTCTTCGTGGTCGTGCTCAGCATCCAGCTCTACGCCCGCTGGGCCATGGTGTCCGAGCGCCGCGCCGCGCTTGAAGACGACGAGCTCACCGACGCAGCCGCACGGCCGACACCGACGATGCAGGTGAGCCGCTTGATGGTCGGCACCGGCCTTCTGATCGTCATTCTCGGACTGCTCGCCGTCTGGGCAGACCTCTTGCCGGCGACACGGATTCTTCACCAGGTCGAGCTCTGGAGTGTGACCCAGAAAGTCACGGTCTCCGAAATCGATCCGTCCGGGGTCGAACACTTCTCAACCGACGAGCGCCTGATCGCGATCACCCTTGCAGAGCTGATCCGATCCGTCTTCATCATCCTGCTGACCGTCGTCTTCATGCGTGCCATTCCGGGCTTGCTCGAAGCCACGCTGTTTCGCGGGCTGGGCCACGGCGTGCGCTACGCCTATTCGACCATCGCAAAGTATGCCGTGGTCCTGGCCGGTCTTGCGCTAGCCTTCGATGCGATCGGCATTGGCTGGTCGAGCATTCAATGGCTGGTCGCCGCCATCGGCGTGGGCCTCGGTTTCGGCCTTCAAGAGATCTTCGCCAATTTCATTTCCGGGCTCATCATCTTGTTCGAGCGCCCGATTCGGGTCGGCGATATCGTCACGGTCGGCGAAGTCAGTGGAACCGTTTCGAGAATCCGAACCCGCGCGACCTGGATCACAGCGTTCGATCGCAAAGAGCTCTTGGTGCCCAACAAAGAATTCGTTACGGGCCAACTGATCAACTGGACGCTCTCGGACGCCGTGCTGCGCTTGTCGATTCCGGTCGGCATTGCGTATGGCTCGGACACGAATCGCGCCATCGAAGTCCTCGAGCAGGTGGCCAAAGAGTCGTGGCGTGTCCTGGCAGACCCGCAGCCTCACGTTCTGTTCACCGCGTTTGGCGACAGCTCGCTTTCATTCGAGCTCCGCGTCTTCGTGCGGAGCGCTGAGCAGCTATTTGCCGCGCGACACGATCTGCACATGGGCATCGACCGGGCGTTTCGAGAAGCCGGCATCGAAATCGCCTTCCCACAGCGCGACCTGCACCTGCGCTCGGTGCCCGCCGAGTTGAAGCTTCCCCCGAGCCGCACGGACTGAGCCCCGGCGCGCCGCGTTCACTGCAAGTTGTAGTTGATCATCATCGATTGACCGTCGCGCCGGACCGAGAGGGTGAACTTGTCGGCCGTCCGCAGGGTCGTGTAGGCGCCGAGCGCCGCATCGGGGTTGCTCAGCGACTGCCCGTTGATGCTCTCGAGGATATCGCCGTTCTGAATGCCGATCTTGGTCAGCAGGGTGTCGGGCCGGATGCCTCGAATCTCCATGCCGATCGATTCCCCGTTTTCGAGCTTGGGTGCGACCGCGGCGATACCGATGATCTTGCCGGCGTTGTCGAGCACCTTGTTGAGCATGGATCGCGAAAGGTTGTAGTTGCGGTCGTTCACCCGGTCGATCCCCTCGGTCATCTCGCTATCAGTCAATCCAGCATTGCGATCCGCCGTCGGGCCCTTCTTGGGGTTCGGCGTCTTCTTCTTCACGTCGGCCCTCCTTGCCGGTCGAAAGACAGGCTTCTTGGCCGCCCCAGCGACTTGGAACATCGCGAGCCGGCACAGGCCGCCCTTGCTCTGAAGCACAACGGCGTCGGACTCGATCGCGCGAATCCTGGACCCTTCGACCTCGGTTCCGCCGTAGTGAAGGCTCGCCTTGTTGTCGCTTCCGACGATGGCAGCCAGCGAGCGTTCGAGGTCGCCCGGAATCACAACCGTGCCAATCACGCGCATCTTTTCCGTGCAAAGCGTTTGGACGGCTTCTGCCGGCAAGTCCCCCATCGGCAGCTCCGAGTCCTCGCTCGGAACGCTCGATAGATCACCCAACGCGGAGTTGAAGATGTTCCGCCTCAAAATGATGACTGGATCGCGTTTGCGCGGAGTACGCACCGGTGCCACGGCTTTCCTCGGTGGCGCGGTTCGGGCTTCGACCTCGTTGCTCAGCACCCGCTCGGCCAGCAGTGCGGTCGCCCCCTGAGCACAGAAGAGTGCGCAGACTGCGAGCGTCGAGAGCACGAGCATGTTTCTCAGTCGATTGTTCGCGGCAGACGACATCGGTCCTAGAGCTTAGCCTACAATCGCCTCGGTCAATCGGGTATAGTCGCCGGCCCTAATGGATTGGCTTAAGCGATTTTTCACGCGCGTCGTCTTGGATTCGTGGCGCGAGGCCGATGCTCAGGCAGACACCGCGAGCTCCCCGCAACTCGACTTCCGGCCCGTCGTCGTGCTCGTTACGACCGCCGTCGTGCTCACGATCTCGCGCTACCTCGGCGGCAACGCGACCTTCTCCGATCTCGTCCCGTTCGACACGAAAGTCTACTCACGGGCGGAGTGGGACTTGATGGCCAGGGCCTGGTGGTCCGGTGTTCGCATCGTGACCTATGTGTGCATCCCCATGCTCACCATCATCTTGATGCCAGGCGAGCGCATTCGAGACTACTACGTTTCTTTCGAGGGATTCCGCCGGCATCTCTGGATTTACGTCGGGCTTTACCTGCTGGTGTTTCCCTTCGTGCTCCTCGTTGCGCAGCAAGAGCAGTTTCTCAGGACCTATCCGTTCTACAAGTACGCCAACCAATCGGTCGGTCATTTCTTTGCCTGGCAGCTTCTCTACGCGGTTCAGTTCCTCGCGCTAGAGTTCTTTTTTCGTGGCTACATGCTCAAAGGGCTCCAGCACAAGTTCGGCTACGGAGCGATCTTCGTGATGGTCGTGCCGTACTGCATGATTCACTATCCCAAACCGCTGCCCGAAACACTCGGCGCAATCCTTGCGGGGATCGCGCTCGGGACGCTAGCAATGCGCACCCGGTCGATCTGGGGAGGGGTGCTAATTCACGTCGGGGTGGCCCTCACGATGGACGGGCTTGCCGTCGCCGAGTGCCCGCCGCCGGGCAAAGGGCCCTGCCGCTAGGCTCAGGCGTGCCTTTCTCGCCCCTCGACGCCCGGAGGGTTCAAAAGTGCACCGATTCTTGCATATGCAAAGCGTGAGATGGTCGAAGTCGACCCCACGACCGTGACGATTCGCTCTGCTCGCGAAGCGGACGTATCTGCAATTCAGCAACTGTTCCGCCTATGCTACGGCGACCGCTACTCCCATCCCGAGTTCGTCTCTGCCGCGTACCTCCGGAAGATGATGTACAGCGACAACTCAATCGTCCTAGTAGCCGACGAAGCCGGCGAGGGCGTCATTGCGACGGCCTCTGTGGTGATCGACGTTGGCGCCTACGCAGACCTCATCGGCGAGTTCGGGCGCCTCGTCGTGCACCCGGACAAGCGTGGTCAACACATCGGCCATGAGTTGATGAGCGAGCGAATCAAGCGGGTAGCGTCCTACTTGCACATTGGCTTCGCCGACAACCGCGTCGCCCACACCCGGTCGCAGCAGATCTCGCTGTCTCATGGCTTTGCTCCCGTGGGCTTTCTGCCGATCCACAACGGAGAGCCCGTCGCCCTCTTTGCTCGCCATTTTGGGGACGGGCTGAAGCTGCGACGCAACCATCCGCGGGTTGCTCCGCAGGTCTACGGGCTCGCACAGCGAGCGCTCCGAAGTTGCGGCATCGAAGCAGATGCGATCGTCGACGAGATGTCGCCACCGTACGACCTCGATACGGGCTTCGAGATCGAGGAGATGAGCGCGAAGGGTTACGCGACGCTCTTGCGCTTCGAGCGAGGCCGAGTGAAGCACCCGGAGATCTTCGGCCCCGCACGAGTTCACTTCGGGCTGCGCACCCTGGAGTCGCACAACACGTCGTACTTGTTGGCGCGAAAGCACGGGCACCTGGTCGGCGCAGTGGGATACGCCCACGACTCCCGCCTCGACCATTCCGTTCGGATCTTCGAGCTCGTCTGCGCCGACGAGTCTCCGGTACGGGTCCTGCTCAAGGAGCTCATGCGTCGGTCGCGCGAGGAATGGCGCGTCGACTACGTCGAAGTCGACGTGAACGCCCACGCGCCCCGGATGCAAAAGACGCTGCTCGAGCTCGGCTTCGTACCGGTCGCCTATCTGCCGGCGGCGGTGTTTCACCACGTCGAGCGGCTCGACACGGTTCGAATGGAGCGATTCTACGTTCCGGTTCGGACGGACAATCTGCACGTCTGCGAGGAAGCCCAACCCGTCGTCGAGATGGTGGTCCGAAACCTCAACACTCGGACGATTCAGCCGAAGCTCGTCCAACTCTTACCGACCACACGGCTCGGACACGGTTTGAACCGTGAGCAAGCCTCACGCCTCTCCACACTTTTCGAGACCGTGACCTTCGCCGATGGGGAGACGATCGTCGAGGCCGGCAAACGCGACGCTCAGCTCTACATCTTGCTTTCGGGCATGGCGCGGGTGTTCTCGGGGACGCCCGCAGAGGAGGTCGGCACGGTCTCTCAGGGCGAGCTTCTCGGCGAAGTTTCGCTTCTGCGCAAGACACCGCACTCGGCTACGGCAGTTGCCGACGGCATCGTCGAGGCCGCCCTGGTCCCCCACAGCGACCTCAATCAGCTCTTGAAGCAACGAAGCGACATCGGTCTCGTGCTCTTTCGTAACCTTGCGACCGGGCTCAGCAACAAGCTGAGTCGTACCGATGCTTTTCTGAGCATCAAGCCCTGGGAGTGAGGCTCAGCCTTCGAGGCTCAGAGCCCCCGTCGGGCAGTGTTTGACGGCAAGCTCGACTTTTTCGCGCAGCTCCTCGGGCGGCTCTTCTTGAAGGATGTTGAGGTACCCCTTGTCGTCGACCTCGAAGACTTCGGGGGCTTCGCCCATGCAGTTCGCGTGTCCCTTACAAAGATCGAAATCCGCTTTGATTCGCATTGGTGCTCCTTTGTTTCCCAGATACCATACGATCCGCTAGGAGCACATCGTGACAGCACCCGCACAGAGCGCCACGACGCCCCTGACGACGGGCAAGCTCAAGAGGCCGCCCAAGTTGAAGGGTGGTCTTCCGCTGGTCGGTCACACCATGGCGTTCGTCAAGGATACGATTGGCTTGCTTCAGCGTACCTATGACGAGTGCGGAAGAGTCGGCCGCTTCAAGCTCTTCGGCAAGGACATAATTCTCTTCACCGGGCCCGAAGCGCACGAAGCCTTGTTCAGGCAACCCGACGAGGTCCTGAGTCCGAACGCAGCCTACAAGATGATGGTTCCCGTCTTTGGTGAGGGGGTCGCCTACGGCGCCGAGCCGGCGAGGATGGCCGAACAGATGCACACGCTCTACCCGGCCCTGCGCAACAATCGCATGCGAACGTACACCGAGATCGTCGCTCGAGAGACCCTCGATGTGATTCGCGATTGGGGCGATGAGGGCGTCATCGAAGCGGGCGCTTTTTTCGGGATGCTCACCAACTACACGTCGAGCAGCTGCCTGCTCGGCAAAGAGTTTCGCAATGAGATGAGCGACGAGTTCTCCAAAGTCTACTACGACCTCGAGCGAGGCATCGTCGCCTGGGGCTACATCCATCCCTACCTGCCGATTCCTGCGTTCCGGCGTCGGGACCGCGCCCGTGCGCGGCTCGGCGAAATGGTCTCTGAAATCGTCGAAAAGCGAAAACGATCCGGCTATCGCGGAGAAGACTTTCTCCAGACGCTCATCGATGCGGAATACTCCGATGGAAGCAAGCTCAGCGACCACGAGATCACGGGCATGCTCGTCGCCGCGATGTTCGCCGGGCACCACACGAGCTCCGTCACGACGGCCTGGACCTTGATCGAGCTCTTGCGAAACCCGCGCTTCCTCGAAGAAGTGCGCAACGAGATCCGCGCGCGTTACGCCGATGAAGAAGCGTACAGCTTCCAATCGCTGCGCGACCTGGAAAAGACGGAAGCCGCCGTTAAAGAGGCTCTTCGAATCCATCCGCCGCTCTTCATTTTGCTCCGCGCGGCGCTCGAGGACTGCGAAATCCTCGGTTATCGGGTCAAGAAAGGGAACTGGGTGGCGGTCTCGCCGATGGTTGCCCACCGGGACGAGGAGGTGTTCGAGAACGCGCTCGCGTACGACCCAGGTCGCTACGGCCCCGGCCGCGAAGAAGACAAACGACCGTTCGCATACATTTCGTTCGGTGGCGGGCGGCACAAATGCATGGGGAACGCCTTTGCCATCCTTCAGATCAAGACGATCATCGCCGTCTTGCTAAACGGCTATGACTTCGAGCTGGTCGGCGACCCGATCGAAACCGATTTTCAGGGTTTGGTGCTGGGTCCAAAGCCACCCATTCGCATTCGATATCGCCGTCGGGACGCATGACGAACGGCGCCGTTCCGCGTTGGTTCTCTGCGAACCCAAGCAAGGCCTGGGGCGAGAAGTTCTTCCTCGCATACTCGCCGGTCTGGATGACAATGATGGGCCTCGTCATGGGTCTCGGGCTCACCCATCGACTCGGGGAGTGGGGTTTCATGGCGGTCGGTGTGGCCGTGGCGCTGCCCTTGGTGGCGGTCCCCGCCTTGATCCGCGATGAGAAGCCGCTCGGCCGCGCTTGGCACCGGACCTATTGGTTCAAAGCCAACCTCTACATCGCAATCTTCAACCTCGCCGCCAACTACTTCGGATCGGAGTACTTCTTCGACGTTCTCGGGATGGTGTACGACTACCCGACGATCGAGATCAACTTCGATTCGACGCTCGTCGGATCGGGCGAGCAACGGGTGCCGCTGATCATGTACCTGCTCACGCAGGCGTATTTTCTGACCTATCACACGACGGCCGTGATCGTGCTTCGCCGCATTCGTACGTCTCGGCTGCCGATCGGCGCGCTCCTCTGGCCCGTGTTGCTTCTCGTCGTCGCCTATTTCTGGGCCTGGATCGAAACCAAGGCGATGGCAAACCCCTGGGTAGAGAGCCAGTTCTACTACAAAGATATGGAGCGCATGCTTGCGCACGGCTCGCTCTTCTATTCGCTCTACTTCGTGGCGAGCTTCCCGATTTTCTATCCGCTCGACGAACGTCGCGACGCCAATTGGAGCCTACCCTTGACCGCAGCCGCAGCCTGTAGCGCGGGCCTGATCATGATGTTCCTATTGGACTTCGCCGCTGCAATCTTTGGACCGATCTAGCGCGCTGAGCTAGGCAGGTAGAGGCGATGCCCAACAAGATTGAGATCTACGGCGCATATGAACCGCGATTCGAGCCGGTCGCGAAGCTCATGAGCAAGCAAATCAAGCACTACGGCGGAGGCGCCGCGGCAGCGGTGTTCCTCGAGGGCAAGCCGGTCGTCGACATTTGGGCGGGACGGGCGCGCAAAGATGGCACGCCGTGGCGGCAGGACACCATGTCGATCTGTTACTCGGGCACCAAGGGGATCACGTCCACGGCGGTCCACATGCTCGCAGCCGACGGCCTCATCGACTACGAAGCGCCGGTCGCCGACTACTGGCCCGAATTCGGCTGCAACGGGAAGCAGCAGATCACCGTTCGGCAGTTGCTGTCGCACCAGGCAGGGCTCCACAAGGTGGTGCATCTCATCGAGAAGCTCCCGGAGATCCTCGACTGGGATCTGATCGTCTCTCGTCTCGCCAAGACGGAGCCGGACTTCCAGCCTGGAACGGCCAATGCGTATCAGGCGGTCACATTTGGCTGGCTCGTGGGCGAGCTCATTCGACGCATTTCGGGTCTCACGGTTTCCGAGTTCATCGCTCGGCGAATCGTCCAGCCACTGGAGCTCGACGGCCTGTACATCGGTGGCGCGGACACTCAGATGGATCGCATTCCCGATTTCGTAGGATTGCCCGAGCTTCAGCGAACTCGGGCCGAGCCGCTTTCCATCGACTACCGCGTGCCGTTCTGGGCTCGCTCCAAGAAGCTGCGAGATCGCTGCCGGCGTGGTCTCACCCCACGGAACGCAAAGGAGCTCTTTTCGCACCCCGCGTTCTGGAAAGCTTGCTTGCCTGCTTTGAATGGGGTCGCGACCGCGCGGTCACTCGCCAAGATGTACGCCCCGCTTTCCATGGGGGGTGAGCTCGACGGCGTTCGACTCGTTTCCGAAGAAATCATCCAAAAGGCATCCGAGGTCCAGACGAAACGCGCGGACCGAGTGGTCATCTACCCGCTTCACTGGAAGCTCGGCTACCATCGGACCGACGCGTTCCTTTTGAATGTTCCCGAGGCTTTTGGACATTTCGGCCTCGGGGGCGCTGGTGGCTGGGCCAACCCCGAGCACAAGCTGTCGTTCGCCTTTCTGCACAGCGGTTTCCCACTCACGATCATCGGGCAGACCCGCACGGTGATGATGACCGCCGCGGTCTATGAATCGCTCGGCATCTACAAAGGGCTCTGGCATACTCTGCGCCACGGACCGATCGTCGACTTGGTACCGAAACGCTCGTAGCGAATGAACATGGGAAGGGCGGCATGACCAAGCAGATCGCGGTCATTGGAGGGGGCATCGCCGGCGTCGGCGCAGCCTGGGCGCTTCATCGCTCAGGCTATGAAGTCGATCTTTTCGAAAAAGGCTCGGCGCTCGGCGGCAACGCGAAGACGTTTCGATGGAGCGTCGATGGGGGCCATGTGGACTCCCCTTTGCTCGTCGTGGCCTGGCCGCAGATGTACTACCACAACTACGAACTACTCCTCGACCAGCTCGGCGTTGGGATCGAAACACTTCCGATTTCCTATTTCGTGCAGACCCCGGAAGGGCACTTCTGCCAAGACAGCCAGACGGGCATCCAAAAGCGCTTCGCCACCGAGTTCCGACGATGGAAGAAGCTGGTCTCCTTCGTCAGCAGGGTGAACGACTTCTTTCTTCCGAAAAACCGTCATCACTCGCTCTACCATTTCTCGTACTTCAACCCCTTGAACCTCATCCCCCTGTACTGGATGGCGAGGCTCTTTGGGATCTCCCGTGCGTTCTGGGATACGATTTTCGTTCCGATCCACTGTGCCAGCTTCATCACGACTTCGATGCGCGGGGTTCCGGCGGTGATCCTGCCCTTGCTCGAGAGCATCGTGCCGCTCGAAGAGCCGACGCAAATGGGCACCTGGCGAGGCGCCCCCCGCCAGGTCTTCGATCGGATGACGGCGCGATTCTCCGATCGAGTGCATACCGATCACGAGATCACCAGCGTGGAGCGACGCAAGGGTCGATTCGTGGTCGCAGACTCCAAGGGCAGGCGCTACGAGGCCGATGAGGTCGTCTTCGCCTGCGATTCCACCGCCGTCTTGAACGCGCTCGAATCGCCCAGTTGGCTTCAGCGCCTTCTTTTGGGCAACGCGCAGTATGTCGACGACGTCGATCCTGCGTTTTCGAGTTTCGTCGTGCACTCCGACACCAGCATCTTGCCGGGCAAGCACCGGCAACGAATCCTTTCCGACTTCAATACGTACTCGGAGATCAACGAAGCAGGTGCGCTCGAATGCACGTTCGTGATTTCGGCGCAGAACCCAAGCACCAAGGACAAGGGCGTGCCGATGCTGGTCACTTTCAACTCGCAGAGGGTCATCGAGAAGGTCCAGAAGAGAATCGATTTGCCTCATCCGACGCACACCGTGTCGCTTCAGAACCTGATCATCATGTCGACGATGCGGTATCTCCAAGGGAGGGATGGGGTCCACTACTGCGGTACGTTCACCACTCCGGAGGGCGGTCACGATCTCTCGTTTATGTCGGGGCTCGTAGTCGCGCACGCGATCGGTGCCGACTATCCGTTCACCATCGACCATACGGACGCCGTTGCCGACTTCAAACAGATGCAGAAAATGATGCTGAAGTCCGGGGACCGACGGCCGATCTAGCGGAAGACGCCGTAGGAGCCGTCGAGGATGAGCTGGATGCTCGTGCAGAGCCCCCAGATCGGAAAGACGAACCACATTAGGTTCGTAACCCCTACGAACAGGAGCAAGTCGCCCACGGAGTGGCCTTTGTGGCGTCCGTTGTTGAAGAACTGGAAGAAGTAGACGGCGGTTCCGTAAAACATTTGCCAGAACATGATCAGACCCAGGATGCCGAGCCAACGTGCCGGCATCAGCTCAAACGTCATGCCGAAGGCAAACAGGGTTGCCGGGATGATCGTGGTGAAACCGTTTCCAACGTCGATGTTGTACCCGAACGAACGTCGGTCGGAATAGCCCGGATCGAAGAGCGAGTAGCTGGACCAGATCCCTGTCCACTGGCGAAACGAAAGAACTTGAAGCAGCGGGATCGGGCGAGCGAAAATCTCCCCGATGCGTTGCATCTCGCGTCCGCGGTACGGTTCTTTGATCTCCCGGTACTCGGCTTGAATCTGATCCTGGCAAACCATCAGAGCGATTTCCCACCAGTTGATCAGTACGTTGACCACGAGAAAAAACGCCAGGCCGATCTGCGTGGGGTTGAAGACCCCGTGGACACGCTGGTGCAGCCAGGTGTGAAAGACCGTGCCTGCGGCGATCACGATTCCGATGACTGCAGCCGTCGGGATCGCGAGCGCTCTAGGTTCTGTGGTGGACTCCATCGATTTTCTCCGTAGCCAGACAGGGCCTCCGTACTATGATCCGGCCGGAGGCAAGGCAAATGACTGCGGTGAAGCAAGCGGGATACTTGGTCTTCGAAGTGAGCGACCTCTCGGCATGGGAGGATTTCGGCACGAAGATCCTAGGCCTCCAAGTCGTCGATCGGCAGGGCGACGGTGGCTTTTCGCTGCGAATGGACGGCTACCAGCAGCGCTTCTTCATCGAGCCAGGGCCCGCCGATGACCTCGCAGCCGTGGGCTGGGAGGTCGAAGGGCCGGAGGCACTCGAAGAAATTACCGATCGTCTCAAAGGCGCGGGGCACCAAGTCGTGGACTGCAGCCCCGAACAAGCGGCCGAGCGCAACGTCCAGGCGCTCGTTCGCACGACTGACCCGGCGGGCAATCCCATCGAGATCTTCTACGGTCCCAAGATGGCGGCCGAACCCTTCGTTTCAGAGGTCGTCCCCTCCGGCTTCGTGGCCGACGAGCAGGGTTTCGGGCACGTCGTCATCGTCTCCAAAGACGACGAGCAGCACGAGGAGTTCTACACAACCATGTTTGGCTTCGAGCTCAGCGACTACATTCGCTGCGAGTATTTCGGCCACCAGATCAATGTGACCTTCATGCACGCGAACTCGAGGCACCACTCGCTCGCGTTCGGAGGAGGACAGCTCAAGCGAATTCACCACTTCATGGTGCAGGTCAAGTCCATGGACGAGGTCGGCCGCTGCTACGACCGCTTTCTGTTCTCGGGCGGGATGGTTCACCAGACGCTCGGTCGGCATCCCAACGACAAGATGTTTTCGTTCTACGGATACACGCCGTCGGGCTTCCACTTCGAGTTCGGCGCCGGTGCCATCGAGATCGAAGACGGTTGGCAGAGCACGGTTCACGGCAAAGTCAGTGAATGGGGGCATCACCCGCCACAGCTCCTCACCAAGGCCTACCGGCGGGCCAAAGAAGCCCGAAGCAAGAACCACTGAGCGGCCTCCATTGGACGGCGCTGGTTCGATGCGATAGAACGCGTTCTAGTTTGAGGTTCGAGGCATGGTCGTAGACGCAGTTCCCGAAGGAAAATACGCCGATGTCGGCAAGGGCATCACGATGCACTACCACGAGGCGGGCAGCGGAGACCGCGGCGCCGTTTTGTTCGCGCACGGCAGCGGCCCCGGGGCCAGCGGCTGGAGCAACTTCAAGGGGAACTACCCGCTGTTGGCTGAACGAGGCTATCGCACCATCGTCCCCGACACCATGGGCTACGGTTATTCGACCAAACCCAAAGAGGGCGCGTTCAGCCTCGATGATGTCGCGGCGCAGTACAAGGCCCTCCTCGACGCTGTCGGAGTGGATCGCGTCACCGTCATCGGCAACTCACAGGGAGGCGCGATCGCGATCACGATGGCGCTCAACTATCCGAACCTCGTCGCCAAGCTGGTCTTGATGGCTCCAGGCGGGCTCGAGACGCGAGAGACCTACATGGAAATGGAGGGCATCAAAGCGATGATTCGCGTCCTCTACAAAGAAGGAATCAGCAAGGAGACGATGCGAAAGGTCTTCCGGCTTCAGCTTCACGACGAATCGAAGATCACCGACGAAGTCATCGAAGAGCGCTTTCAAGTAGCCATGACACAACACAAAGACAACATCGCGCGCATCCATGTCGCGAACCAAGAAGATCGGCTCTCGGAGCTTCACTGCCCGGTGCTCTGCTTTTGGGGTGCGAACGACAAGTTCTGCCCTCCGAGCGGCGCGTCCAAAATCGCGAGCCGCTGCATGAATTCACGCACGATGCTGATCGCGAGCTGCGGCCATTGGGTGATGGTCGAATACCCCAAGCTGTTCAACCAACTCACCCTCCAGTTTCTCGAAGACAGCCTCGGCTAGAAGGGGACAGTCCCTTTTGATTGTTCACTCGGCGGCAATGGCGCTTTGGACGGCCTCGAGGAGGCTTTTGCTGTAGACGCGGCCGGTTAGATTCTCTCGCGTCTTTTTGGCGACCGCGTCCCATGCCGGCTTGTGAGCCGCCGTGTCGACCTCGATCATGCCGCGTTTAATCAGCGATGCGTAGGCCCGGTCGTCGTCACGTCGCGCCATGATGTCGCCCGCGCGCGCGGCGCGTTCACTGGTTTCGATGAGCACCTTTTTGTCATGCTCGCTCAGCAGTTCGAATTTCTCCTGCTTGATGACCGAGCCGCCAATGATGATGCCGAAGTTCTCTTTCGCCATGTAGTTGAGGCGCGTGTACCACTGCAGCGCAACGGCCGCGAGGGCGGACGCGGGCACGGTATCGACCATCCGTGTCTGCAAACCGCCGTACACCTCCGGTACACCCATGCGTACGGGATTGGCCCCTATCGTGGTGATGTAGCCAGCGAACACGGGGTCGTCTTTCCAAGCCCAAGGGCGAAGCCTCTTGAGATCGTCGGGTTTGGCGAACTCTTCCATCGAAAAGATGCGGTTCTTGCCGGCCTCGCCCCAGGCCAGCATGACAAAGCCGTTTTCCTGGAACAGCTTCGCAAAACGTTCGCTCAACTCCTCGCGCGCCCGCTCGAGCTGATCGTATTCGGTAATCATCCCAGGCGCGGTCAAGACCAGCACCGGTCGCGCGACCATTCCAAGGCCAGTCGTCGTCACACCGGCCGCGTCCATTTGTCCAGCCCGCACCTTCCGAATGAAGTCGCGCTCGTCGCCCTGACTCCCACCTGAATAGAAGCGAAGCTCCACTCGATTCTCGGTCTCCTTCTTTAAGGTCCGGTTCCAGGCCTTCATCAACTTCATGAACGACGAACCGGGAGGCGCGAGAGACGCAAAGCGGATGATCGTTGCGGATGCGGCGGCGGCCTTGGGCACGGAAACCGCGCCCGGCAACATGAAGGCGCCGAGGGCGAGGGCGGAGATGAAGAGGAGCTTGGCTGTTCTCATGGGTCTCTCTATGGGGAGCCCGGGTGACTACTGCAATCGCTGGGTACGAGAATCCGACGTGAGTCGGCCGACGGGGATTCACGTCGATCTGGACCTCATGGCTAGGCAGATCCACGTCGAATGAGCTTTGCGGCGCGATAGCCGATCAGCATGCTGGGGGCATTGAGCGCAGAAACCGGGGTCCAGGGGATGGCCGAAGCGTCGGCAATTCGTAGCCCCGTCACGCCGCGCAGCCGCAATTCGGGGTCCACGGCGTGGGCTCGCGTTCCGCCCATGCCGCAGCTGCCGGCGAAATGGTAGGTGGTGATCGTGTTTTTCCGGATGTAGCTCGCAATGGCCTCGTCGCTCGTGACCCGCCTGCCGGGCATGAGCTCCCGTGCGCCCCATCGCGCGAGGCCGCGTGAAGCGCCGATGGCTCTAGCGATTCGAACGCCGCGGAGCATCGTTTCCAGATCTTCCGGATGCGAGTAGTACGCAGGATCGATCGCGGCTTGTTGGCGTACGTCGGTCGATTGCAGGCGCAGTGTGCCGCGGCTCTTCGGTTTCCCGAGAATCAAAATGATACCGAACATGTGGTCGGTGAAGCGCTGGATCGCCCCAAGCTTGAACGCTGCCCCAACCAGGCCGCGCACGAGCTGTCTCGACCTAGGGCCGTAAAGAGCATGCGGTACGACCATCGGTGGGAGCATCCGCTGCATCATCTGCCGCATCGCGGATGGAGCGGGCCAGTACACGTAGCAGGTGTCGCTTTGCGAGGCGGGTAGGCCGCTCTCCTCGTTGGTGCGAAAGAAGCTGTAGAGCTGCGGATAGAAACAGTCGATGTCCGCCGTCGCTTTGAAGAACACCGGCACGTTGGGGTGGTCGTGAAGCCCTTCTCCAACGGCGGGCCGATCGGCGACAACCGGGATGTCGAACCAGCGAAGGTGCTCGCTCGGACCGACGCCCGAAAGCATCAGCAGCTTCGGGGTTTCGAGGGCACCGGCACACAGGATGATCTCCCTGCGTGCTTCCGCGCGCCGCAGCGCTCCGTCGTGCTCGAACTCGACCGCGCGTGCTCGCTTTTCTTCCGTGAAAACGACTCTGTGCGCGTGCGCCCTGGCCAGTACGGTGAGATTCGCGCGCTCGCCGGCCTCCTTGATGAACGCCACGTACGAGCTTCGCCGCTCCTCGTCTTCGTAGGACATCCACTCGTAGCCAATGACGTTCCTCAGGTCGCCGTCATTCAGGTCCTCTTTGCGTCGAAAGCCCTGTTCTTCTGCCGACGCGATGCAGGCTTCGGTCCAGTTCGTTGCGGGCCGCCGATGTGGCCGCAGGACCCGTTCGATCGCCTCGAAGTCGTCTTGATTGTCGTCCCAGTGCCAGCCTTCGGGCCATTCCGCATAGTCCTCCCGAGAGCCGCGCGTATACACCATCCCGTTCACCGATCCGCTCCCACCCAGCACCGTGCCGGTGCCCGCGAAGATGCGATGCGTTGCAGCGTGCGCTTGGGGGACCGAAAAGCGCTCGCCCATGACCGCATCGTTGATGAACGCCTCTTTGTAGCCGGCGGCGACCAAAGTCTCCGGGTGGTCCTCCGCCCTCGGCCCGCTTTCCATCAAGAGCACGTGATGGGCAGGATCTTTCGCAAGCTCGGCTGCCACGATGCAGCCAGCCGAGCCGCCGCCGACCACGATGTAATCGTACTGCTTCATCGACGCTTGCGACCGAGCAGCTTGAGAAAGCCGCGCCAGCGCTGTGAGAGGCTCCTGCCGTAAATCAGCTCGATCACCCCACTGAAGACGCCGTAGTCTTTCTCGGCGACCGGAAAGACCCGATTGGGTTGCTGGATTGGGAATCGGTCATCGACCACGGCTTTGATATTGCACATCGACCGCAGGCCATCGCGGCCGTTCATGCGCCCGTAGCCCGACGCCTTGACGCCGCCGAAGGTGAGCCCTTGCGCCATGTACGTGATGCCACCGAACTCGTTGATCGCGCTCATCCCCGCTTCGAGCTTCGAGGCGATCTCTCGGGCGCGCGTGCGGTCTTTGGAAAAGACCGACGACGACAAGCCATACGATACTCCGTTTGCGACCTCGACGGCGTGTGCATCATCGCGCACCGGCATCAGAAGCATCACCGGGCCGAAAACCTCTTCCTGAGCGATCTTCATCTCCGGGGTGACGTCCGCCAAGATGGTGGGCTCGAAATAGTCGCCTTTGTCGCTCAGCGCTCGCTTGCCCCCGGTCACCAGACGAGCGCCCTCCGCGACCGCGCCGTCCACCGCCTTCTCGATGACCTCGAGCTGAAGCGGCGTGACGATGGCGCCGACGTCGACGACACCGTCGCGGCTGTTGCCCTGGCGAAACGCTCGAACCAACTCCGCGGCGCGCGCTTCGAAGGCGTCGTAGATGGCCTCGTAGATCAGAATTCGCTCCGAGGCGACGCAGTTTTGACCGCAATTGATGTAGCAACCGGCCAAGGAAGCGTGCACGGCTTGTTCGAGGTTGGCGTCCTCGCAGACGATGAAGGCATCTTTGCCGCCGAGCTCCATCACCACTGGGATGACACGCTCAGCACTCGCTTGGACCACGCGTCGGCCGTTGTGAACCGAACCGATGAAGAGAATCGAATCGACGGCCGAGCGGGCGAGTGCGGCGCCGGTCGGTCCGTATCCTTGCACCGCCTGAATCAGGTCCGGATCGTGTCCGGCCTCTTCGATGACTTCGCGCAGCGAACCGATGAACTTCGCGCTTGACCAGGCAACCCACTCCGAAGGCTTGAGCACGATCGCGTTCCCCGACATGAGCGCTGGGATCACTGGATTGACGATGTTCTGAAAAGGATAATTCCACGGAATGATCGCGGCGATGACGCCAAGAGGGTGATACTCCAAGCGCGCCTTCTTATGAAGCAGCAAGCCCGAGGAGACGGGTTCGGGGCGGAGGTATTTCTCTCCGTTCTTGATCATCCAGCGAAGCTTCTCGCAGGTCGGCCAGATCTCTCCCAGCAGTGCGTTCTCTCGTGTCTTGCCGGAGTCGCGTTGCACCGTGAGGCAGATCTCATCTTTCTGGTCGACCGTGTACGCCAGCAGTCTTCGCAACACCTCGCGCCTCTCGCCGAGCGAGGTCGACTGCCAGGCTTTCTGGGCGACCCTCGCCCGTGCGACGGCGGCATCCACGTCCTGTGCGGAGTCGACGCGGACCTCTCCCAAAAACTCTCGCGTCGCGGGGTCGACGCAGGGAATCTGCGAAGCCTGCTCAGGGGGCGAGAAGGGGCCCTCCGGAGAAATCGGAATTGACATTCTGATTTTCGTCTTTATCATTCCGAACCAATCGTGTCAACGCCCTCCGCAGCCGTAAAAGCACAGGAATCTCTCAGGGATAGGAAGCGCGAGCTCTATCGCGAGGCCATCCTCGACGCAGCCGAGCGGGTGTTCGGCGAGGAGGGCTACGAGGCCACCAAGGTCCAGCGAATCGCGGCGGAGGCAGGCGTATCGCTCACGACGCTCTACGGCGTGCTCGAGTCCAAGTGGGAGATCTACCGCGCGGTTCACCGCCGACGATTGAGCGAAGTGATGGGTCTCACGCAGGGCGTCCTCGAAGCGGACATGTCCTCGCTCGAGATTCTAATCGCAGGAACTCGAACGCAGCTCGCGTTCTTCATGCAGCGCCGCGACTTCACCAAGATGCAGCTCAAGGAGGTCACGGCCTGGTCGACCATCGAGCTCTTGCGAAGCCCGGAGCAGGTCGAGGCGCTCGGCGTCGGCCTCGACCTCGTTGCGAGCTTGCTGCGTAACTGCATCGACGATGGATATCTGATCGACGACGACCCAGAGCTCATGGCGAGGATGATGATTGCGACGCAGCAAGTACGACTGGCGATGTGGATGGATCGAGGCTGCAAAGAAGATCCGGATCGCGTAGCCGATGCTGCGCTCCGACATCTGCTGCGAAGCTACTGCAAGGCCGGGCAATTGGCTCCGGCGCTCGAGGCCGCAGGTTTGAGAGCCGAGCCATGAGCGTCGTTTTTCACGAGCTCGAGGTCAGGGCCGTCACTCGCGAAACGCCCGAGTGCAGCTCGTTCGAGCTCGAGGTGCCAGCCGCCCTGCAAGAGGCCTTCCGGTATCGCGCGGGTCAACACCTCACCCTGGAGCTCCCGTGGGAGCACTTCAAACTGACCCGCTGCTACTCCTTGTCGAGCTGTCCTGACTCAGGCGAAACCCTCAAAATCGGCGTAAAAAGAGTCCCGGGCGGACGAGTCTCCAACTGGCTGAACGACAATCTAAAAGCGGGAGACACGATCATGGCGAGCGTCCCCGAAGGTCGATTCGTTCTCGACCCAGAGACCCGGCCCGGCGCCCCGCTCTTCCTCTTTGCGGCTGGGAGCGGGATCACGCCTGTCATCGCTTTGCTCAAGAGCGCGCTAGCGACGACGAAGCGCTCGATCACGCTGCTCTACGCCAATCAAGATGCGGGCTCGGTCATCTATGGGCCCGAGGTCTCCCGGCTCGCCGCCGAGCATCCCGACCGGCTCGCCGTACATTTTCACTTCGACTCGACGAACGGTTACCTCGAGCAAAGCGACGTGCGCCGACTTCTCCATCACAGCGACATCGCGGAGTTCTACGTTTGCGGCCCCCAACCGTTCATGGAGCTCGTCGAGAATGCACTCGAAGGCGCAGGTGTCCACGAAGAGCTCGTATACATCGAGCGCTTCGTCTCGCCCGCCGATCCTGACCGAGTCCATGCCGATTCTGCGTACGAAGCTTCGCTGGAATCCCCAGACAGCTTCAGCCTCTGGCTCGATGGTCGCTCTCGCACCGTTCCCTACGTGAAAGGCAAGACTCTTCTGGAGTGCGCCCAAGATGCGGGGCTTCAGCCGGCTCACTCCTGCGAGTCCGGTTATTGCGGCTCATGCATGGCGCACATCAACACCGGCAGGGTCTACATGCGAACGCACGAGGCGCTGTCCGATCGCGACATCGCGCGTGGCGTGGCGCTCCTCTGCCAAAGCTTGCCCGCGAGCAGCGAGCCGCTCGAGCTCGATAGCGATTCAACCTCGTTTCGCGCGGCATCGGCCGTGAAATCGTCCTACGGCAAGCGCGCATCGAGGCTCGCGGCGTTTGGGATATTCGCGTTCATGCTCGCCGGAACGCTCATTCTCCGATTGGTGGACTAGGAGGTGGTAAAATGAATCCCCAGGAATCGAAATGAAGGTCTTGTACGTCATTCTCGTGAGTTACGCGTCGGCCGGCCTTGCGCAGGCGGCGCTCATGTACGCCTACCGATCGAAAGCGGCGCAGAAGTACATGATCAGCGACGACGCCCACCGCTCGAAAACCGACCGGGAGCTCTACTGGCGCGTTGCCCTGAACATCACCGTGTCGGTCACGCTGATTTTCTCCGTGATGTTCGGCCTCGGCGACTACCTCTACTACGACCATGCGGCTCCTGCTTGGCGCTACGCTCTCGAGGCCGTGACCGTCGTCCTCATCTACGACTTCGGGTACTATTTCATGCATCGTTACCCGTTCCACGAGTGGAAGCTTCTCCGGGGTGTTCACTCGGTTCATCATGCGGCGAGGAATCCACGGCAGATCGACAGCCTCTTGTTGCACCCGGTGGAAACCGTTCTCGGGCTAGGTCTCTTCTTTGGCTCGGTGGCCTTGGTTGGCGGCGTGCACATCTATACACTGGGCGCGCTCTTCACGGCATACACCGCCCTCAATATTCTGAATCACGCGGGCATCGACGTGCCGCACTTCCCTTTCAAGACCTTGGGTGTCCTCGCGGCAAAGCACGACCGGCATCACCACAGCATGCTCTCCGGCAACTACGCATCGATCACGCCCTTGCCAGACATCATCTTCGGCACGGTGGAGTAGACCATGACCGTCAGCTTGGTAACTGGGGGCTCCGGTTTCGTGGGGGCCGCGATCGCGCGCGCACTCAAGGCGCGCGGCGACCGGGTCATCGTTCTCGATTTGGCGCCTGAATGTCCCGTCGAAGGCGTCGACTATCGTCGCGTTGACATCTGCGACGAGGCGGCGGTCATCGATGCTTGCCGCGGCGTCGATACGGTCATCCACAACGCCTCCATCGTTCACACGAAGCAGAACAAGCAAGACATCGTCTGGGCGGTGAACCTCGGCGGCACCGAGAGCATGCTCGAGGCAGCCCGGCAAAACGGGGTTCCACGCTTCATCTACATCAGCTCCGGGAGCGTGGTGTACGAGGGCAAGGACATCGAGAACGGGGATGAGAGCCTCCCGTACTCGTCGGTTTCCCAAGCACCCTACGCCGACAGCAAGATTGCGGCGGAGAAGCTCGTGCTGGGCGAGAACGGGAAGGGCGGCATGGCGACTTGTGCCTTGCGGCCCCACGTGGTCTTCGGCCCTGGCGACAATCGCTTCATGCCGACGCTGTTGGCAAAAGCCCGCAACGGGCAATTGCGCGTCCAGATCGGACGAGGCGTTTGGCTTTCGGACTACACCTACGTGACGAACATGACCGATGCCGTCTTGCTCGCCGACGAAGCGCTCGCCAAGGAAGGCTTGAACAGCGTTGCCGCGGGGCAGGCCTACTTCATCACGAACGGCGAGCCGATGCCGTTCTGGGATTTCATCCGCAAGGTCGCCGCGCGCCTAGGCTTCCCGCCGGTTAAATACACGGCCCCGAAGTCTCTCGTCTACGCGATTGCGGCGATCAAAGAGGGGATCGACACCCTCAAAGGCGGTACGCTCAACGCCGAGGACGGCCTCACGCGTTTCGCGATCCGGTACATGTGCACTCATCACTATTTCAGCATAGAGAAGGCGCGCAGGGAGCTCGGCTACGACCCTGCGGTTTCGGTCGAAGAAGGCATCGAGCGGACGTGCCAACACCTCGAAGCCACGGGCCTGGTTTAGGCGTTGCTGAAGCGTCCGCGAATCTGGATCACGCGGGACCAGTGGTCGAGGATGCCGCACGCCGGCCCGACTTCGTCGAGCGCGGCGCCGGCACCTCCACCGGGGAAGTGACCGCACAGCTTCTGCATCGTCCCTCGTCCTGGTGCGCCGCCGGTTCCCCCAATGACCCCGATGCATGCGCGTGACGTGAACCTTGGATACTCTGTGCAAACCCGATTTGTCACTTTTTCACCCCTTAGGGTTGTTATGCACCCCGAAGGCGGCATGCGCGAGGAGCTTCGACAGTTCTTTACATTCTTATTCATCCTTTGGGTGTATGCAGAATCGTCATTTGAGCGGGTGGCCGTGCCCTCCGAAGCCGCCGCAGCGCCGTCCGATCCCAGCCATCGGCGGGCTTGCTGAGGGTGCGCCAAATGATAAAGAGGCAGGCGTCAGGGGGGCTTT
Organism: uncultured delta proteobacterium; assembly: GCA_963712235.1. GTDB lineage: Bacteria > Myxococcota_A > Polyangia > Polyangiales > Houyiibacteriaceae > SG8-38. Next base: position 116,980 of record CAVQHC010000006.1, on the reverse strand, counting down.
CGATCCAGTCGAGGGCGAGTCGAGTGTCTATCGAGATTGTCATCCTACTTTCGGCCTGCGGGCTGCTCATCGTCCTCGGCGTGCTCGAGCTGATTCTTCACAGGATGCGGCTCAAGCGGATTCCGATTCGCATTCACGTGAACGGTACGCGTGGGAAGACCAGCGTGACTCGGCTGATCGGTGCCGGTCTTCGCGAAGCTGGGGTCCGGTGTGTGGTCAAAACCACCGGTACCGTGCCCCGGTTCGTTCTGCCGAACGGACGCGAGGTACCGGTCTACCGTCCCGGCGGCGCCAATGTGATCGAGCAAAAGCAGGCGGTCACCATGGCGGCCGCGCAGCGGGCCGAAGCGCTCGTCGTGGAGTGCATGGCGCTTCAACCGCAGCTTCAATGGCTTTCGGAGTCGAAGCTCGTGCGCGCCACGCACGGAGTCATCACTAACGCGCGGCCTGATCACCTCGATGTGATGGGACCCACCGAGGACGACGTTGCTCGTGCGCTGGCTGCAACCGTCCCCATCAATGGCGTGTTTCTGACCGCCGAGCAGCATCATCGACCCTTCTTCAAAGAGGTCGCCGCGGAGCGCGGCTCACGCTTCCACGCTTCGGGTGACATCAGCCGCGCGCTCACGGAGGAAGATGTTGCCGCGTTCCCGTATCTAGAGCATCGGGACAACATCGAGCTCGCTCTCGCCGTCTGCGAGGAGGTAGGAGTCGATATCGACACCGCCCTTCGTGGCATGTGGAGAGCCAAGCCAGACCCGGGCGCCATGATCGAATCCCAGGTCGAGTTCTTCGGTCGGCATATTGTCTTCGTGAACGGCTTCGCCGCCAACGACCCAACGTCGACACGCTACATTTGGGAGCAGTCCCTCCGCCGGCACCGCGAGCTCTCGAAGCGCATCGCGGTGTTCAACTGCCGCTCCGACCGCTCCGACCGCTCCGAACAGCTCGCCGAGTCGTACGCGCAATGGACCCAGGCCGACGAGGTCGTCCTGCTCGGGAGCGGGCAATACATCTTCGCCCGCGCTGCGGTCAGGAGCGGGCTCGACCCGACGCGTTTGGTTTTCGTCGATCAAACGCATCCCGCCGATATTTTCGAGATTCTGCTTGGCCTTGCCGAGACCTCTGCCCTGGTGATGGGGTTGGGGAACATCGCTGGGCCGGGATTGGCGCTCGCCGAGTATTTCGCCAACCGAGGAATGGATCATGCCAGAGATTGAGTTGTTGACCCTGTCGATCGGGCTTGGCCTTGCTGCCAGCCTTCTTTATGGTGAGCTCTTCGGGCTTGCAGCCGGCGGCATGGTGGTTCCGGGCTACGTCGCCCTCTACATGAACAAGCCGGTCGACATTGGGCTGACCTTGCTCGCCGCCCTCGTCACCTTCGGTTTTCTGAAAGGGCTCTCACAGGTCGCGATCGTTTACGGACGCCGACGAACCGCGCTCACCATCTTGATCGGCTACCTGGTCGGTTTGAGCTTTCGCATGTGGTTGGACAGTACGATTACACCGTTCGCGGAGGGAGCGATCATCGGCTTCATCATTCCCGGGCTCATCGCGATTTGGTACCAGCGCCAGGGCGTCCTCGAAACGACGCTCAGCTTGGTCACTGCGGCAATCATCGTCCGAATGGTCTTAGTCGTATTCATGGGAGACGTAACGATATGAGAGGGATGTATTGGAAGCCGGAGGGCGCCTCTCAGGTACAGCGCGCATTAGTCGCGGCCCTGGCGGTCGTTGGCCTCATCGCCGTCGAGGTGTTTCCGACCGAGGAGCAGCAGCCGCACTATGCCGAGAAGAAGCTTGCCGCAATCACGGCGCAAGAAGCTTTCGCCGTCATCGCCGACGCCTCGGAGCGAAAGCGCATCCGCGTAGAGCCCAAGTTCGATCCGGCGGGCTCCAGGCTGATCGGTGATCCGCTCTCCCCGATCACCAGCGGGAGCGGCAGCCTGGTTTCCAAGCAAACCACGGTGAACCCGAATTTTGCGGCGGTCGTCGTCGAATGGTTGAAGGATCTGAAAATCAAGAGCGGTGACGTGGTCGCGGTCGGGTTGTCCGGTTCCTTCCCAGCGGTGAATGTCGCGGTCTACTCGGCGATTCATGAGCTCGGCATCGAGCCGATCATCATCTCGAGCACTGCAGCCTCTCAGTACGGTGCGAACGACCCCAACTTCACCTGGCTCGACATGGAAGCGGCGCTTCGTAAGAGCCAGGTGTTTCCTTACAAGTCGGTTGCTGCATCGCTCGGTGGCGTCGGCGACGACGCGATTGGCCTGACGAATCGTGGACGGACCATGCTCGAGCGCGCGATCGAACGAAACAAGATCCCCGTTCTGAGAGAAATCAAGGCAAGAGACCGGCCTCGCGACGTCGACGGCGAAACCGAACAGGGCGGATTGAACATCACGCTCGTCGACCAGGATCGAGTCCGTGAACGTATTCGCGTCTACCACGAAGTCGCTGGCGATCGTCCAATCAAGGCGTACGTCAACGTGGGTGGAGGCACCGTTTCGGTCGGCACCAAGGTGGGCAAGCGCAAGTTTGTGCCCGGTGTCAACACTCGGCCGCCAAAAGGAATCGAAGACATGCCACCTTCGGTGCTGGGCGCGTTCCTCGAGCTTGGCATTCCTGGGATCCACCTGTCACAGATGATCGAGCTTGCGGAAAGGTATGGTCTGGAGATCGCGCCTCACGTGACACCGGAGGTCGGCGCGGGCGACATCTTCCAAAAGCGCCAAGCGAACCGCTGGCTTGCGGGTATCGTGCTTGCCTTGATTCTGCTCTCGCTGTTCGTGGTTGCGCGCGCACCCTGGGGTATGCGGATGCTTCGAACGACCATTCCTCCAGAGAGCGTCGTGCCGCCGCCGCCCCGTGCACCGGTGGCTTGGTGCCCCGCTCCGAACAAGGTGACGGCAACGGGAGCGCAACGGACCCTCCGCAGAATTGATCGGCCGGCGGACCGTGCTAAGCTCCGCGCACTTGGAGGTTCTTATGCGTCGTTACTCATGCTCTTCTGTTTCTCGTTGCCTCGTCCCGCTCGCATCGAGCTGCGCCGACGACATCGTCCAGACCGGCACCGTCGAGGTTCAGTTCAACCCCGACAATATCGCCGATTTCCAAAACGCTCAGACCTTCAGCGTCGTAACGTCCGATATCGTTCCCCCTGAAAGCCTCCCGGATCTCGACGAGAACCAAAGGGCCTTCACCGACACGGTCAACCAGCTGATCGTCGAGGCCATGCAAGCCGAACCCGTCTGCCTGACGTTCATCGACCCCGACGAAGTGACCGACCAAAACCAGCCTGACCTCTGGGCAGCAAACGGAGTCGCACGCGACACGAACGGTGGCTACGTGTACCAATGCGTGGGTGATTGGTGGTGGGGCTACTGGGGCTGGTACTGGAACTCCTGCGCCTATTGGGTTCCGACCTACGTCGAGTATGACGTGGGCAGTCTATTGATTCCGGTTGGTCTCCCAATCGTCGGCGATCCGCCGCCGGATTTGATCTTTGCCGGCCTCGCGCAGTCGGTCTTAGGCTCAGGCGGAGACCCCGAAACCAAAGCTCGCCAGGCGGTTCAACAGATCTTCGCGCAGTGGCCGGACCCGCGAACCTGCCCCTAGCGTCGAGCTCAGCGGCGCCGCTGCTTGCGGCTGCGCCGGTTCCGCTTGCTGAGCTCGGCGTGGCCGCGTTTGGTGAGCGTTGGCGGGAACACGTAATCCGCCAGGTACTCCAAGGGGTCCAAGACTTTCCCGTCTTGGAACAATCCGAAGTGTAGGTGGGGGCCGGAGTCCCTGATTCCGGTGCGCCCGACTTCCCCAAGACGCTGGCCCGCATCGATTCGGTCGCCGACCTGTACGTCGTAGCTGCCGAGGTGTGCATAGAGCGAGACGACTCCGCTGCCGTGATCGACCTCCACGAACAATCCGCGGGGCCCCATGTGCCGCTCGTGAACAATCACGGCGCCCCAGGGTTCGAGGGGGATGTGCGCGCGACGTTCCCAATCGACGCCGGCGAAGGTCACCGTGCCGGGAGCGATCGAACGAACGGGCTCACCCTCCTCAGAGGCGAAGTCGATGCCTCGATGCGGGCGTCGGCCATGGTCTCGCGGCTCGCCGAGGCCGCTGGTCGCAATCCTCGGATAACCATCGAGTGGACTCACGAAGGAAATTCCGAGTAGCCCCCCGTTGCCACGATTCAGGCGTGCATGGTGGCTCAACAGACGTCGCCGCGCGGTGAGGATTCGATCTTCGGGACCCGTATCGCCGACCCGATCTCCCCAGATGAAGTGTGACACAGCGTGGCGGTGAGGGGCCGAATCAAAGGCTCGATCGATGTGCGGGCACTGCTGCGAAAACACGTTCAGAATCGCTGCGGCGAAATAGATGTTGGGTTCCGGGTGCATGATCGCTTCGCGCCGAAACGGAAACGCACTCACGTCGAGCTCTTTGCGCGTCCAACCCTGGTCCGTCCAGACGCCGAAACGGTAGACCCCGCCTCGGATGTTCGCCGCATGCATGCCCCGGTTGATCAGGGTGAGGCCGCCGCCGTAGCTATTGTTGACCTCGTGCTCGCAATTGCTCTGCGTGTACACGAGAGCGGCAAGCATCCAAGGATCGACCGAGAACTCCTCGCTGTACCGAACGATGGCCTGGGCGTAGGTCGCGAGATCGCTTGCCTCGCTGGAGGCCGGGCACAGTTGCGCCATCGCTGCGGCCAGGTCGCCGGCCTGGACGCGTGACGGCGCGGCGGGCTCTTGCGGCCAGTACGCTAGATCGATCAAACCGCCTCCACGCGGGCGCAAGCCAAGGCGGCGCATTTCGTCGGCTGTCAGTGGGCCTTTTCTACCGTCCGTTTGAACCGCTGGAGAGTCGTTCAGCACCACGCCCGTGCGCAGTCGTCGGTTCCAGGGCGTGCCCTGCGCCTGGCTCGGCTGCAAAGCCGTCGTGAAGACGACGAACGAGACGAGGGTTAAGAAGATTGCGAAAAATCTCAAGCGGGTCTCCGGAGCTTAACAGGATGCCGCCCAGCTATCATGATTCCAAGTTATCCGTCTAAGTTTCCGACCTATTTCGCGTCTTCAAAGGTTTTGCGACCTAGGGCCATGTCCGCTAGGGTGCCGGTCGGGACATGCAGCGAAGCGTGGAATGAGCACACCGGTAGGGACAGATTTTTCGGGGGAGCGTCTCGCTTCGCTTGCCAACCGCCAAGAGCTATTCGCTCGGCGGCAATACGAACCTGTGATCTCTGCGAGTGCGCTCGAGTCGACCGAGTCGACTTGGTTTGGCGTTGGCGTAGCTGCGGGCGATGCGAGCTGTGGCCTTCCCATCGACGTGCTGATCCTCGTGTTCGCCCAAGAGATGGTGCGAAGGGAGCTCGGGCTCGCCAAGAGCTCGATTCTCATCGCTGATAGCAATGCCTGCAATGCCGGTGTGCCACGGCTCGACGTTCACCGGGCGGCTTCGCTCGCGCAGGCGCCTTTGGAAGCTCTGATCGATCGGTTTGGGTTTCCGGTCGACATCCGACGCTCGTCCTCGTTGGCGCCGGCGGCGGAGGTCGAACGCAAGCAAGAAGCGCTCGAGATCGAAAACGGATACGTGGCGCAACAGCTCGTGCAAACCGAGATCATGCGCTCCCGTGGTGCGGCGGTGAAAGTCGGCTGGGCTTTGTCCGCTTGCACGTACGACGAGACTTACTTCGATCGCCTGTACCGTAATCGCTTTGGCGATCAGGTTACGTTCGCCTACACCATCGGAGGCCGGACGCTCAATGTGCAGCGGCCTCGTGCATGTCCCTATCTCTGCCGCGAGCCCGACGATCGCCTACTTCTCGGAACCCGAGAGAACGCAGTCCGAAAGCTCTACGGCGACGCGACATCACCTGCGGTCCGCGGGTACCGCCGCCTGATCGGCAAGCTTGCGCGGGCCTACCGGCATCTCACTGGGAACGACCCCGGGACTCCCGAGAGCTTTCTTCAGTTCGTCGTCGACACCTCTGCCGCACCGGCTACTGCAGGAAAGCGGGCAGCCCGCGAATCGCGAGCCGGCGCCCCGTCGATCTTCGCTCCCTAATCTCCCGCGCCTGCGCATCCGACAGTGCATCGGCGCCGCGCCCACTTTCACCGGTGCGAAGAAATGACTCAGGGCTCACGCCGCGTTCGAGGAGCAGCGCAGTCGCGTGATCGAAGATCGACTCGCGCCTCTTCATTGCATCGAAGCTGCTCTCGATGACCGCGCGGTCTACGCAGCGCTCGTCGCAATCCCATTCGAGGAACTCGACGATGCCTTGGATCGATGCCTTTCGGTCGCTCAGCAGGTCTTCGTAACGAACGATCCGCACGTCCGGGTCCGACGCGCGAGCCCGCCAACCCGCGACGTGGTCGAACCAGGATCCGTACTGCAAGCGGCCTTCGACGAAGCGCTGGTGAAATTCGTCCAGCGACCCCTCGAACCCCAAGTACGCACGGTAGAAATGGAAGTACGACAGCAGTACGTCCAAGCCGTCGCGCAGCACGTAGATGTAGCGCGCTCCGTCCGGCAGCCATTCCCGCGGCAAGTGACTCTTGAATATTCGGGGTGACGGGAAGCGTTCGAGGTCCGAAGCGCGTAGCTCTCCGATGGCCAATGATCGCTCGAACCAGGGCGAGGCTTTCGTCAAATGCGCCGGGTCGGGCTGCGAGTCGTGCGTCAAAAGGTAGAGAATCCACTGGGTCAGCGTCGTGCCCGAGCGCGGGTAGCTCGAGATGAAAACGTCGCTCTCCCGAACTTCGAGCTCCATTCGGCCTCGCAGGAACTTGGCGATCCGCCCGGCGTTGTCCAGATTGCGAGCTGCGAGGTCGAGCGCGTCGCTTGCCGCTCCTAGAATACGGCTCGCCGTCTTCTTCCATGGGTCATTCGTCTTGCTCGTCTTGGTTGGCCGCATGATCAGACGCTGACTACTCTAGCACTGCCGATGGAAGCCCTAGCACACATCACCACAGCAGAGTTCGCCATCGCGTTCCTCGTGAGCTTCCTGGCGGCGGCGCTTCACAGCACGGTGGGATTTGGCTTCGCGCTGCTCAGTGTGCCCATTCTTTCGCTTCTCAATCCTCTCTTTGCACCCGTGCCCCAGCTCCTGGTCGTCTTCCCTCTGACGCTCGCCATCGTCATGCGCGAACGCCACGCCGTGGAGGTCAAGAGCACTCTTTGGATCTTCGCTGGACGGGTTCCTGGAGCGCTGGTCGGCGTCGCCCTCCTGAAGATGCTCTCGGGCGCCGCACTCGATGTTTTGATGTCGTTGATGGTGGTCCTCGGCGTGGCTCTCGTCGTCAGCCGCGGGACGTTCCGCCGGACGGCTGCCCGGGAATTCACGGCCGGTGTGGCCTCTGGGACCATGGCGATGGTCTCTGCAATCGGCGGACCGCCCATCGCTCTTCTCTATCGAAACGACGCGGGCCCGACTGTGCGGGCGAACCTAGGTCTGGTGTTCGCCATCGGTCTGTGCATCACCATCAGCGTTCGCGCTTTGGCCGGGGAGGTGAGTTGGGCGGAAGTCGTCATTGGCGCGGCGCTTCTGCCAGCGGTCGCGCTCGGACTGAAGGCCAGTCAGAAGCTGATTCCCAGAGTAGACGGCCCGCGGCTTCGCAAGGCGATCGTCCTTGTGGCGGCGGGCGCTGCGCTCTTGCTGTTCGCCCGCGGCGTATTCAACTGGTGAAGTAGACCCAGGTGGTCTCCGGTTGGAAACGCACGGCGTGCCAGGCGGCCGGAACCTCGGGCTCGCTCCAATAGTAGAGCCAGCGCGCATCGACCGGCGCGATGTTCGTGCAGCCGTGGCTGCGCACTTTGCCGAAATCGGTGTGCCAGTACGCACCGTGAAGCGCGTAGCCGCCTAAGTAGTAGAGGGTCCAGGGAACCTCCTCGACCTCGTAGAAGCCGTCGATCGGGTCGGTCGCGTTCATGGTGGTCGAAATGTACTTCTGCTGAACTTCGAAGAGCCCGGTCGGCGGTTCGTAGCCCTCTTTTCCGCTCGAGATCAGCGTCGCATACACGGCCTTATCGCCTTCGTATGCGACGAGTGTCTGCTCCCCCAAGTCGACGTGAATCCATTTGGCATTCGCCGGAACGTCGCTCGGACGCTTGGCCTGCCGAGCCACGCGAACCTCGTCTAGTTTCACGGCGCCAGGCTTGCCAGCCACGTAGGCCACGCCTCCGACGCTCCGTTCCTCTTCGACCACGAAGCGCCCGTGTTTCTGCGCCTTGCCGGCCACCAAGGCCTTTTCGCCATTCAGATCGAGCAGGTCTCGATCTTCGCCCCAGACGAACGCCATCGGGAGATGCCAGCCGTCGCGGCCGAGCTCCTCACCTCGCACGACATCGGGGTTGCGAAGCTCGACGTCGCTTTCACGTACGAAGCGGCCTCGAATCGTTCGGTAGAAGACGGCTCCGTCGGCCTTTCGGGTTTCCTTTTCCGCAAGTGCGAGAAAGTAGTCTCCCTCCATGAGCGAAGAGACGACTTCAGGTGTCGAACCCTTCTTTTGCATCGCGCGTCGGGCTTGCTCTTCTTCCTGCACGGTGGGGATGCGGTAGTAGCGCGGCGCCCTCTTGGTAATGACGCGCGAGTACTGGTAGGGCAGATGGCTGCTCACATTGGCGGGCGGTACCCCGTATCGGTTGCTGCTTGGCGAGTCGCTCACGTGAAAGCCGAGAGAGGTGCACACGTATCCAAATGGCGTGGCCTCGTACCAGGACCCGTCCTTGCAGCCGGAGCCGCTGACCTCGTCGCCCACCTTGAGCACGTTCCCGCGACGCACGACGCCGGCGACCTTCGGGCTGCTCACAGGTTTGTCATAGACGAACGCGTCATAGTGAAAGGCAGCGCCAAAGCGACCCGTCTTGCCGGGGTTGTTCTTCGGGCTTTGCTGACGCTCGTTCCAGTCGTCGATACCGGGTGCACGCAGCAGGCGCTGCCCGTCGACGATTTCGGCGCGGTGCAGTTGTTCGTTCGATTCGTGCTCGCCCAAGGCGACCGCACCACCGCCGATGCCAGCGATCAGAACGGCAAGACATAACAAAGACCATCGATTCGAGAGAAACCGCAACATGTACCGTACTTTGAAATCAGCGCTCGACCCCGCGCGCGCCGCCGGTCGAGAATAGCGCCACTTTCCAATGATTCAAAAGATCGGTAGGTTCATCTACTTTCGGGCGCAATTTACGCGCTAGAGCAGTCGCGCCGCGGCTGCCGAGCGGGAAAGTCCGCCGCCGCGGGGGTTCGCGTCTACCTCCGCTTCGGCCTGCTCGGCGCGTAGGCCAGGTCCGCCTGAATCAGGGCACCGTCGCCAATCCCGTGCAGCGCGAAGCGCCCTTCGAGTGTCATCGGGACCCGGCTCTAAGGAACGATCAAGTCGTCTTGGTCGCAGGGACCGTCGCAAGGGTTCGAAACGACTCCGTTCGCGTAGAAGTCGATCAGGATGGGCCCAAGTGCTTCGAGCTCGGTCGCGCGGCCGTGGGGGTCATCCATCGTGTCCGCCCAATGCGGGATGTTGGTGATCGGCGGGTCCGGGTTGCCGAAGTCGATTTCGATCATCGCTGAGCCGCTGTGCTGACCGCTCACCACGTCCAGGCCCCAGACGGGTCGAATCAGTGGAGCCAGGTTGACGACCCCGCCGATGGTTCGCGCCATGATGTGGGCACCCAGGTTCGTCACCTGATGGTCGGCCTTCGAGACCTGAATCACCACTTCGTGCGCAGGCGTCCCCGGCAAACGATTGGTCCGGATGTATTTGGAGTAACCTGTCGGCTCGGCGCGATCCCAGAGCCCTTGAATGAGCGCGAGGTTCATCTGCATGTCGAGCGCGTTCCAGTTGTAGTTGCCGTACAGCTGCCCAGCGTATTCGTCGAAGTTCACGCTCCGGTTGAGGAGCAGGTTGTACGACTGGCCCGGCACGGCGAGCAGCGCGCGTTCGGTGTCCGTGCTGAGCGCCATGATGCTCGCGCCCAAAATCCCGCCCTGGCTCCCACCGAAGTAGTAGCGCTTCGAGCCGTCGATCGTCGCGCCGCCGCAGTCTTCGCTCGGTCAGCGCCTCATTCAACTCCGTCAATGGCCCGCCGTCGGCTTCTCGCGACAAGGTCCGCATCGCCATCAGGAAGTTCAAAAAGCCCTGGTGCATGCGCTCCGGGATCTTGCGGAACACCGACAGGTCGCCGCCGAGGATCGCGTCGATCACGGTGGGAATGTCGTCGGAGGAGAAGCCCTTGTGGTCCATGCCGAACGCCGCGAGGTTCGCCTGGGCCATGATCTCTTGGTAACCCAGCACCGCGTCCTTTGCACCAAGCTGACCGTGCCCGACCGCTACGAGCCCCGCGGGTGCCGACTGAGCGGCGACCGGAATGATCATCGTCGGCGGCATACGGATACGTGCCGTTCTGCTCCGGAAGGCCGTCGTCGCCGAGGTTGAGCAGCCCCCCGGTTTCGCCCTGCGTCATGTAGAGCGGCATGTCGAAGGTGATCTCGAGCCGGCACTGGATCCCCTCGCGAAGCCCCTCATTTCTGAGCTCGATCGTGTACGGCACACCGTCCGGGTACTTCGCGAAGGCGTCATCCCGGATGTGGACCATCGCGCGGGTGTTGTTTTCCCGGCTCGCGGTCGTGAAGTCCCATGCTAGCTGAAGGTCGTCGCGCGCGATGCCGGCCTCTTCGAGCGTCGCGAAAATCTCCTCGAAGTGCGCACGCCTAGACTCGATGATGTCGTCGCCGGACGGCTCGTCGTCTCGTAAAGCCGAGAAGCCCGGCGAGGGCGCGACGAGAGCCCCTTCGCCATCCCGCACATTTCGAATGGCCACGATGTATCGGGTCGCGTCCTCGGGCCGGATTGCAGGCCGCAGCATCAGCGCTTGTTCTTGCCTCAGCTCTGCGAGCTCCCGGTTGATCGTAAACCGGGGCCTGTCCGCCATCGCGTCCACCCGAAGCTTTGCTTCCACCACGTACTCGTCAAGGTCGACCCAGTGTGCCAGGCGTTCGCCCGTATCCGCGTTCAAGATGACCGTCGGCGAATCGGGACTCAGCGAGGCTTCAATACTGTCCGGCGTCGCAAGCCCCTGTACGGTGGCCCCCGGGAAGTGCGTCATCGCAGCGATTCCGGGCGAGAAGCCATCCATTTCGTTGAACGGGCCCGACTTGGTCTGCACTCCGTTTCGGTTCGAGGGCATCGTGACTTCGGGAAGCGCCAGGCGAAGCCCCGTCACCGTCGTCGAATCTGCCACGGTCCAGTAGTCGTTGGGATAGGGAAAGCCACAGTAGCTCGGCGTCAGGGGATCGCAGTCGAGCGGCGGCGTTTCAACCGTTCCACCCGCTCCGCCGTTGCCGCCGGACCCGCCGGGTCCCGTCGCGCTGCTGCCGTCCGTGCCGCAGCCGACGACGAAAAGAACCGCAAATGCCAGGCTGGCAAGACAAGAGAGAGATCCATTCACGACGCGGATGCTAAATGGCGAGGCAAGCCCTGTCTACGTCGCGTCGGTCGGCTCTTGAACTCTCTGCGAGATGCGTCCAAGAACGAGGAATGAAAATCGCCGTCGTGACAGGAGCCGGGAAAGGGCTCGGCCGTGAAATCGCCAAGGGCCTCGCCGCGAAGCGATTAACCGTGCTTGCGACCGACATCGACGAGGAGGCGGCCCGCGCCACAGCAGAGCTCATCGGCGGCGGCGCTTGGTCCATGCATCAGGACGTTCGGGATCCCTCCTCGCATCACGAGGTTGCGCGGGTCGCTGCGGAACGCGGCTCGCTCGCTCTCTGGGTGAACAATGCTGGTGTGATGCACACGGGCCACGCCTGGGATCACGGCGACGAGCTCGTTCGGCAGATGATAGAGGTGAACGTCTTGGGCATGATCTGGGGAGCCCGCGCCGCGATTGCGGCGATGCGCGATGACGGGGGCCATTTGATCAACATCGCATCGCTCTCGTCGATCACGCCGGTGCCGGGCCTGGCCGTCTACGGAGCGACCAAGCAAGCCGTCCTCGGCTTTACCATCTCGCTCGCAGGCGACATCGAGCGCGCCAACTTGCCCATCAAGGTGAGCGCGGTTTGCCCGGACGGGATCGACACCGACATGGTGAGCAGTCAGCGAGGCAACGAGCAAGCGGGCCTCGTTTTTGCCGCGGCAAAGCTTCTGACCGTCGAAGAGGTGGCAAGCGTCGTCCTCGACCTGGTCGACAAGCCCAGGCTCGCGGTCAGCGTGCCGCGGTCCCGCGCCGTCCTCGCCCACGCCATGCGCCCGTTCCCAGAGTTTAGTCTCAAGATGCTGAAACCGTTTCTCTGGTTCGGCGAACGCCGGCGCCGAAAGACGAACGGAGAGAGCTAGGCCTCGTCGCCGCCGCCGTCCTCGCGATAGATGTGCACATCGCGCTGCGGGAACGGAATCGAAATGCCTTCTTCGTCGAAGCGCCGTTTTACCTCGCGGGTGACATGCCAGTAGACCTCCCAGTAGTCACTGGTTTTCGCCCAAGGTCGGACGATGAAGTTCACCGAGGAGTCGCCGAGCTCGTTGAGCCGGATGACGGGCTCTGGGTCGTTCAGCACTTTGTCGTGATTCGCGACGATCTCGGCTAGCACTTTCTCGGCTTTGGGAACGTCGTCGGAGTATCCAATGCCAAAGGTCATGTCGACGCGCCGTGTGTCTTGATGCGTGACGTTGCGAATGACGCCTCCCCAGATCTGCTTATTGGGCACGACCAGCAGCTGATTGTCGAAGGTCAGCACCATGGTGGACACCAGGTTCATCTTGTGGACCTTGCCCGTGACGCCGCCTGCCTCGACGACGTCGCCGACATCAAACGGCCGGTATACGAGAATCATCATGCCCGAGGCAAAGTTCGAGAGCGTGTCTTGCAAGGCGAAGCCGATGATGAAGCCAGCAATGCCGAGGCCGGCGAGCAGTGGCGCGACTTCCACGCCGAGCTGCGCAATCGCGATGATGAATCCGAAGAGCAGGATCAGTCGTCCGGTCATCTTGATGAAGAAGTCCCGGGCCAAGCTCGATACGTCGAGGTTCGAGCGATCGATGGCGCGCCGCATGAGCCCTCGCCCGACCCGCGCCGCGATGAAAAACGCGAACAGAACCAAAACGAACGCCAGAACCTGAAAGACCAGTGACGCCCCGTTGCTCCGAAACCAATCGGTAGCACTGGCAAACCATGATTCCACCAGGCCTGAAGCAACGTCCTTGTCGAAGATGTCTTGCGAGAGCTTCCCCGTCGCGACGATGATTCCCTGCCTGAGCCGAACGGTCTCGAGCCCGTATTCGTCCATCAATTGGACGTTCACGCGTTGGCTTTCGGCGAGCGCGTCTCGTTGCTTCTTGAGTGAAGCGAGTTGCTTCTGCGACTCGGCATCCGTGTCGGCCCCGGCGCGTGTTGCGATCTCGTCGATTTCTTCCTTCGTGCTTTGCAGCACTCCGGAGGTCATGTCAGCGCGGAGTTGGAGGTGCGAGACGAGGTATTCGATGTCCGCTTTCACATCAAGACCGAGCATTTGCTGTTGGTCGATGTTCGTATCCAGGTACTTGATCAAACGACTCGAGGTCGAAAGCTTTCGACTGAGCTCGCTGCGCGCCTTCTGCGCTTCGTCGGGGGTGCCCTTGGCCGCTACATCGACCAACGCGATGGACGCCCTCCCGGTCGCTTCTAGCTTCTCCCGCATCGCGCGTGCGTCTCGTTGCAGTACTTCGGTCGCAGTCGAGCGACCTTGCGCGGCTTTGGCTCCAGCGTCTTCTGCGTCGACGACGAGCTGAACGAGCTTTGCGACGTCCCGTCGGTATCGAACCCGTCGGTCCGAGATCTCTTTTTCGAGCATCGCCGAGGCGGCCCCGCCCGGATCTTCCTCTACCCTTCGATTCAGACGGTCGAGAACAGCGCCGCGTTCCTTGAGATCCGCCGCCAGTTCTTGAATCTGGTCGGAAGCGCCTTTCTTCTCCGCAGAGGGGGGGGCCTGCGCCAGTGTCGACAGAGGCAAGCAGAGAATTGAGCGTCACAGCGACTAGGAAAGCGGCGGCCGGCCGTAGCCGCCGGCATTGCGGTCTGATTTGCATAGTAGAACCCCGTTGAACCCGATTGTCCGTTCGAGGGATTGACCCCAAAACCGCCCGGATGCTAGTGGACGGCCTGTCGGCCCTCAGGGCCGCCCTAGGCGTTGAAAACCGACGCTGCTCGCTACGAGGTCGCGTCGATCTTGGAGGTTACGATGAGGGTGAACGGCTTACGATGGACCGCGCTTCTAGTCGCGCTTTGGCTGCCCGCGGCGCTAGCATCCGCTCAGTGGGATGCATCGACGGAGGAAGGCGCTTACACGACCGCACCGGTACCCCCTCCGGCGCCGCCCGATCAGATGGTCGCGGACACTCCGTTGCCCCCGGTTGAGCAGCCGGAGTCGAACAAGGCATGGAAACCCGCTAGCTTCACCTGGTCACTTGGCATTGGCGTGCCGATCGCCCTCGACGCACCTCGCAGCGTCGTGCGTCCCGGTGCAAACATCTTCTTCTTCGGCGGCGCCGACTTCGGTTTGTTCGTCATCGGCGGTGACTGCGGGTCTACAGTGGATGCCGATCGATTTTGGAACGGCTTCAACCGCTCGGCACCACCGCGTCGCCTTGACTGGCCGGCGCCCGCTAACCCGCATCTACCTCTCGCTCCCCGAGGTTCGCTTTCAGGTTCCAGACCTCAACGTCGTCCTTCCGTACATCACCGGCTCGTTCGACATGAACTTCTGGAACTTCGCCGAGACTGCCGTTGGCTGCGGCTACTGGTACTGCAGCCAATACTCGGTGTATCGCTTCACTCCGGGGTTCACCGGCAAGGCTGGGCTTGGTTTCGAGGTCAACGACAGCGGCGTCTACATCGACGTCGGCTTCCAGTACTCGTTCACCGGCAAGGGCAACTTCTTCGGAAGCTCCCAATGGTGGTTGGCGCCCTATGTCGGCGTCCTAGTCCGGCGACGGGATTAGCCTCGCTCGGCTAGCGGCGGCGGCCGCCACCGCTTCGGCTTCCGCGACTTCGGCTACCGCCACTCCGGTTGACCCCTGGTGCTCCGCCCACTCGTACCGCGCTGGTTGCCGCTGCTTCCTCGATTGCTACCCGTACTAGCGCCGCCCCGATTGGACGGCTGGGTGGCCGGCCTGGTGCTCGTCGGCCTTCCGCCGTGGCTGGGTGGCCGGCTCTGATAACGGTAGTGCGCCCGCCGATGCGTCGTCGAGTACCGATAGCGCGCGCTGCGATACGCCGGCGGACGCCGGTACGCCGGGTACCTGTGATACCAGTGGTAGTGGTACCAGGGGTGCCAGATGGGAAAGAGCACGACGGGTGCAACATACACACCTGTCCACACGTAGACGGTCGTCGTCGAGGCCTGCGGAGCGGGCTCTTTGTCGGTGGCGGCTGGAGCTTGCTCGACGTTGGCCGCCGCATCGGGGCCTCCCGGAGCCGCCGTCGGGCTATAGACGACCTTCTTCGTTCCCGGCTTCGCCCAACCCGCACCGTAGAACAGCCATTGCTTGCCGTCCCAGTCCCAGCGTGGCGGCACCAAGATCATCTCTTTGACCTTGTAGATCCACTCGCCGCTCTTCCATTCGAACTGCTCCCCGGTCCATATCCAATGCCCGGGGAGCCACTGGTACGAAGTCTTGGCGAGGAGCTCGGCAGACGGCTGCTGTTCTTCGAGTGATTCGGGCGTCTCGGGATGCGGTGGCCGACCGTCGGTCCCATCTACAGGCGGCGCTTCGGCAGGCGGCGCATCCTCAGGCGGCGCGGGCATGTCTCCGGGAATCTTGTCTGCCGAACGAACGTCTTCTCCTCGGGAAGCGTCCTGCGCGAAGGCGAACGATGGTATTCCAGAAGCGAGAAGGATCATGAGAAGCAGTCGCACGACCATTCCGACCTCGGCCAGGAGAACCTTATTCACCGCCATCGAGTCGAACGGCAATGAAGGCCCAGTTCTTCTTCGAGCCGCGGAGGCGGCCACCCCAGTCGGCCATCATCATTTGCCAGCCGTACTTCTTGCGAAGCGCACGGAGCCCCGCCTGTTTGTCGGCTTCATCGTCGACCAGTCGCGCCGTGCCTTCGTGCCAAGGGCCCTTGAGCGCGCCGCGGACGCCGCACTCCGCGATGCGGATTTTCGAATTCCGTCGCAGGCGTTTGACCTTGTACGAGTCGCCGTTGGTGAAAACGACCAGCTCGTTTCCGTCGCGGCCCACCCAAACCGGGGTTTGCACGCCCGTTCCGTTCTTTCGAAAGGTCTCGAGGTTTACGTACCGCGCTTTGCCTAGGTCATCGATGGCCGCCATAGCCCGATCATAACGCGCTTTGGGCTGCGCGCATCTACTGCTAAGAGGCGGTGGTTATGCGTAGATCTCAGTGTTTCGCTCCGCTGATTCTTCCAGCAGTCGGTCGAGTACACCTTCGCCTTGGATTTCTTGGATGAAGGAAACTACGAAATCAGCTGGATCACGCAGGACGAGGCTGCCGATTCGTTCCGGCTCATCGTCGACACCGTCGAGGCTGGGGCTTAGGTGACGGTCAACATCCCCAGCAATGGCGGCTTCGTCGCTACGCTACGACGACGGTGACGCTCACGATGCGCTAGCGCCATTTGAACGCCGCCGGCCGTCTCTGCATCATCGCCATCGCGGCCTCCGCGACGTCTTCGGAACGAAGCCGATCGAGCCTCGCTTCTCGAACTGAATGTGATCCTCGCTCATGCAAGTTCCGTACGGCCACGCCGGGGTGAACGCGATGCAGGCCCTACTGCAGGCTTGCACTGGGCTACCAGCGCAGCATCGGCAGTGGTTGCCAGGGTTGCTTGAGCGCCCCGAGGAGCAGGGTTCGACATACGAAGCCGCGAAAACCGCACTTCGGGTACGCGGACTGGGCCTCGCGGCGCAGTGCGAAAGGCACGCCGAACCCCGGAACGGCAAAGAGATCGACCAGGTCGGCGCGCCGAAAGGGCTCGACTAGATTCGCGTCCTCGTTGCGATAGGGCGTCAGCTTGTGGTGGAAGCCGATCATTCGGCTGACCGCCGGCGTCAGAGCTGAGACGCCGAGCGTTTCGAGCTGCTCAGCGGCCGCATCGATGCTTGGCGGGAGATAGTCGAGCGTTTGGTCGGTGACGAACCGGAGATCGTGAAACGCCGCGGCCAAAGCGATCGCGGTGTCGTCCTTCGCGGGATCGCCGCCGCTCCCGACGATGAGATGCCGCGTGTAGTGGTACATCCGATAGACGTGGCCGCGATACCGTGGGTAATGGGGGCCCAACGCGTCGCGATAGCGGTTGAGCACTTCGTCGATGAGCGGGGAGTCTTCCATCGGAGGAGAGTAGCGGCGGAATCGATTTAAGTTTAGAAGATGTGGACGTGACCGCCGACGCGACAGCGCAGGCCAGCCCCAGCTCGGCTTTGAGCAGGCCAATCCCCCGGATGAAGGGGCATTGGTTTTGGGGATGCGCCCTGGATTTAGCCGCCGAGCGCACGGGGTTTTTGCTCGACGGCCACGAGGAGTACGGCGATGTCTTCGTCTCGCGTGCGCTCGTTCGCGACCTCATGTTCGTGCGCGATCCGGCGGTGGTGAACGCGATCAATGTCACCCACTGGGCAGATTTCTACAAGCCGGACTACATCAAGCAGATGTGGAAGCCGTTCCTCGGGAATGGTCTCGTGCCGAACGACGGCGAATCCTGGAAGCGCCAACACAAGCTCATCCTTCCGGGTTTTCACAAGAAGCGCGTCGACGCCTATGCGCCAACGATGGTCGAGTTCACGGATCGAATGATCGATCGCTGGAAGGAAGGCGAGCAAAGAGACATGCGACTCGAGCTCAACGCGCTTGCGCTCGAGGTCGTTGCCGACACGCTGTTCGACATCGATATCGGCAAGGGCGACTCCGAGACGATTCGCGACGCCCTGGCGGACATCAGCGAGATCTTGGTGACCGACGCCGATAAGATGATTCCGAGGCCCGGCTGGTGGCCCACGGCCGAGAACCTGCGCAAGAGGCGAGCCATCGCGAAGATCGAAGAAATCATCCGCCGCGTGCATCAAGAACGACTGGCCCACCAGGAAGACCGTGGGGACTTGTTCTCACACATGGTTTTCGTCGAAGACGAGCAAGGGCGCATGTCCGACCAGCAGCTTCGCGACGAAGCGATGACCCTCATCTTCGCAGGTCACGAAACGACGGCGCATGCGCTGACCTGGACTTGGTATTTGCTCGCCAAGAACCCCGACAAAGTGGAGAACATGCGCAAGGAGCTGGCCCGCGTCCTGCGTGGCAGGCGCACGCGAGTGGAGGACCTGCCCAATCTCCCCTACCTGGAGATGGTGGTGAAGGAGTCGCTTCGACTGCTGCCGTCGGTATGGGCGTACGCACGCCAAGCGCAGCGAGACCTCGTCATCGAAGGCTACGAGATAAAGAAGGGGCAAACGATCACCATTAGTCACATCGCGATGGGTCGTAACCCCAAGTACTACGACGAGCCGATGGAGTTTCGGCCCGAGCGCTGGACCCGCGAGTTCGAGCGGAGCCTTCCCCGTGGCGCGTACGTTCCATTTGCTGCGGGGCCCCGCGTCTGCCTTGGCAAGCAGTTCGCGATGATGGAGATGCGCATGATCCTCGCGACGCTCCTCCAGCGCGTCGAACCGAACCTCTCGCAAAGGCTTCGAACCCGACTTCGTGACCGAGCTCTCGATGCATCCGGGCGAACGCGGCATGCAGGCCGATGTTCGGTTTCGCTAGGCTGAACGAAGTACGCGGATGGTATCATGGTCCACCCGCGATGCTCAGTCAGCCGGCTCGAGAATCACGACCGGGATGACCCGGTCGGTCCAAGTCGCGTAGCTGGCAAAGTCGGGGTAGTGGGCGACGAGCTTCGGCCAAAGCGCTGCACGCTCCTCCGGAGATGCCGTGCGCGCCTTCATCTTCATCTTGCGGCGCTTGATCTGAACCTCGCATTCCGGGGTGGCGACGAGGTTTTTGTACCAGAGTGGGTCGCCGGGAAGCCCGCCTTTCGAAGCCACGACGATGAGCTTGTTGCCTTCTTCGATGAAGAGCAGCGGTAAAGTCCGCGGCAAACCGCTCTTGCGTCCGACTGTGGTCAGCAAGAGCACCGGAATGCCGTGGGGAAAGGCGCTGCCGACGCGCCACTTCGACCCGAGCAGGCCACCGGTCGATCGGTAGAGCGCGAGATGCACGGTCGACATGGCCTTGATGATCTTGCCCACGTAGGGCTTGTCGAGCCCGTCGGGCTTGGGCTTGATTTTCACGATGTCGGTAGCCACGGCGGTCATCCCTTGTGCGCGCGTCGAAGGACGGCGAGATAGAGGCGATCGGCGGTCCGCAGCGGGAGCTTCTCGATCGTGGAGCGCAGCAGATCTGGCTTCACCGAGTACACCGGCTTCGGTCGCTTCACTGTGAGCGCGTGTTCGATGACCTGAGCCAGGAGGTCCGGGTCGCGCGCGGATTCGATCTCTTTGCCGGCGAGCGCCTTGAGCTTGTGCATGACCTTGGCGAATCTGGGCGTTTCGGCTTCTGCAGCCGTGAAGGCGTCTTCGATGCCCGCAACCATATGTGTGCGAAACGCGCCCGGCTGAATCGTGATGACTTTGATACCGAAGAGCGCAAGCTCACGGCGGAGCGCCGTCGAGTAGGCCTCGATCGCGTGTTTGCTCATCGCGTAGGGCCCGATGAACGGCGCAGCGCTTTGCCAACCCGACTCGGAGCTGAGGTTCACAATGCGACCTTTGGCGGCTTCGACCAACGGAAGGAATGTTTTGTTGACTCGATACGTGCCCATCACGTTGATGTCGAGAATGCGCGCGAGTCGCTCTTCAGGGATGTCGGTGAGAGATCCAATCCCCATGACAGCGGCGAAGTTCACGATCCCGTGCAGGCGATCGGTTTGGCTCAGCACAGCGTCGTAGGCGCTCTGGATGCTTTCCTGGCTGGCCACGTCCATCACGATCGGAACCGCATCGGGATCATGCATCGAGGTCCGAAGCAGATCCTTACTGATGTCCGCCGCAAACACCTTCCAGCCATCTGCGAGGAGGCGTTCCACCGTGGCATGGCCGAGCCCGCCCCCCGCTCCGGTCACCAGCGCTGTCTTCTTGGTCATGCGCCTTTTATAGACCCGACGCCCGCGGTTTCAATCCGCCTCGGACGTTCGGGGAGACGGTGCGCTCAGCGCCGAAACATCCGTTCGAAGATCCGCTCGCGCAGTGAATCGGGCATGGCGCGCTCCATCACTGGAAGCACCCAAACCCCGGGGCCGATGACGTAGTTGACTTTGAGCTTCTTGGCCGTGATCACATCGCGGTAGACGCGGTCCGCGAATTTCTCTGCGGTCCAAAGCGGGAAGGCCGACTCGATCGCGTCGCCCGGGAACTTGAACTTCGCCTTGTACTGCGGGAGCAGGTGATCGGGGAACGAGGCCCAGAGCTCGGCTTTTTGCTCCTCGCTGATGTCCATCATCGGCGTTTTCACTCCGCCGGGCTCGACGCAGGTGACCTGAATGCCAAACGGCTTCAGCTCGACGCGAAGCGCCTGGGTGAGCCGCTTGAGGGCGGCTTTGCTGATCGGGTACGAGCAGCCCATTGGAATGGTGAGGTACTGCGAGGCCGAACCGACGGTGAGGATGCGGCCGTCCTCGCTTCGGCGGATGAGGGGAAGGGCGGCTTGGGTGACGCGGATCTGGCCCCAGAAATTGACTTCGAAGAGGCTCTTGAAGCGATCGATGTCCACGTTCTCTACGCCGCCACCCGCACCGCCGGTGGTGGCCGCGTTGTTGACCAGCAGGTCGAGGGAGCCTTGTCCGAGCGCCTCGCCAATTTCTTCGAGCGCCGACTTCACGCTCGCGCCCTCGGCGACGTTGCACCGCACCGCACGGGCCCGGTCACTGCACGCCGCGAGGAGCGCGTCCGGTGGCTGACGGTTGTAGCCCGCAAAGCAGCGCCAACCCTCCCGATCGAGCTTCTCGACGAGGGCCTTGCCAATGCCGGTTGCCGCTCCGGTGACCAAGGCGGTTCGATCGCTCATGATCGAGACGTCCCCTGTGCTTGTGTTTCGCCCGCAGTGCTCGCGGGCGCAAAGTGTCGAAGAAGGAACTCTTTGACACTATCGGTGAACGCGTCGTTTCGGTCGCCGGCGACCATGTGGTGGGCGTCCGCGAGATCGACGTACTCCGCATGTGGCACCATTTCGAGGAACTCTGCGGCGGTTTCCTTCGATACCAGATCACTTTGGCGACCGCGAATCAGCAGCACGGGGATGTCGATGCTGCGCACCTCTTCAAGCCGTTTTTTCAGCTTGCGATCGTGCTCCTCGGTGTATCGCCCGGGCTCCCAGGTCTTGAGCATGTTCGGGTCCCAATGCCAGTAGTAGCGTCCGTCTTCCATCTGCCGCAGGTTCTTCGCCAAGCCGGACAGATCCTTGGGTCGTTTCCGGTGCGGCAGATACGCCGCAATCGAATCCGCAACCTCTTCGAGCGAATCGAACCCCGAGGTGCCCTCTTGCATGAAACCTAGGATTCGATCGACGCCGTCGGTTTCGAGACGAGGCGTAACATCGACCAGAATCACGGCCTTCGCAACAGACGCCTCCTGTTCGGTTTCGGCGAGAAGTGACGCGATGCCGCCTAGCGACGCGCCCACTAGGATCGGCTTCTGATCGAGCTGCGCGATCACATGCTGCAGGTCTTCGGCGAAATGATAGACGCGGTACTCGCCCAGGCCCGCCCAGCTACTCTCGCCGTGACCGCGGTGGTCCATGCAAATCGTGTAGAAGCCATGCCGAGCCAGCAGCTCCGCGCTATTTCCCCAGGCATGCCGAGTTTGCCCTCCGCCATGGAGGAAAAGCACCGGCTGGTGGTCCGGGTCCCCGTAAGCGTCCGCGGCGATCGATATGCCGTTGGGCAACTCGAAGCGAAGCGAAGCAGTGGGCAGCACACGCGCGTTGGTCATGATCTCAAGAAACCCGATCGACGGTTGGCCAAGCGCAAACCGGATGTGCGTCGCTCATCATGTCGATGACGCGCTGTGCAATGCAGCCTGGCAGCTTGGGTGAAAACGATTGAACGTCAGAGGTGAGGAAAAGCAAGACCGCAGGCGTGATCATCCCGAGCAGCATCATCCGCGCGAACACGATGCGTGACTCGGACACGCCCTCGGTGACTTCACGAAGGCGTGCTTGGACGATCTGTTGCGAACGCATCAGCGTTTCACCCACGAGATCTTCCGGAATGTTTTGCCGCGGCCCAAACATGATGCCCAGCAGAAACTTCGCGGTCGTAGGCCGCTTGTTCATGTTGGTGAGCACGAACTTCACGAAGCGCTGGCACACCTCGAATGGCGTTTTCGCGAGGGCCAGGTCGGCTTCGAGCTCGTCGCAGTACTCGGCGTGCCGGTCCGTGATGAGATCGACGAGGAGGTTCTCTTTGCTGCCGAAGAAGTGATAGAGGCTCGGCGCCGACGTGCTCGCGTCGCCTACGATGTCGCGGACGCTCGTGGCAACGAAGCCACGCTCCGCGAAAAGCCGCTCCGCGGCTTCGAGGATGACCTCCCGCGTACTCCCATTGCGCTGCGCTGCTTGGGTTCGCGCCATCAAGAGCCCTGGAACACCGGTTTGCGCTTTTCCATGAAGGCCGTCGGACCTTCGATGGCGTCTTTGGTCTTGAATACGGGCTGCCCGATCTCCAAGGAACGGGCGAGGGCCTCGTTTGCAGGTACGCCGTCGTTCTCGATGAGCGATTGCTTGACCGCGCGAACCGCAACCGGGCCGTTTGCGGCGACCCGTTCGCCAATCTCGATGGCCTTGTCGAGCGCTTGCCCTTTGGGGACGAGGTGCCCGATGAGACCGTAGTGCAGGGCTTCTTCCGCGCTCAGTCGCCGGCCTGCTAGCAGCATTTCCGCTGCGATGGTGTAGGGAATCTGCCGTCGAAGCCGCACGCTCGACCCACCCAAGGGAAACAAGCCGAGCTGCACCTCGGTCACGCCAAACACCGCACCTTCGCCGGCAACCCGAATGTCGGTGCCTTGAAGAATCTCGGTGCCGCCTGCCAGTGCGTATCCTTCGACCGCGGCGATCAATGGCTTCTTGGTCAAATAGTGCCGAAGAAGCGCTTTCCAATGAATGTCCGGGTCGTCCTTCATGCGAGTCAGCCATTGATCGCCGGCTTCCCAGTTTCCGGACTTCATCGAACCGAGGTCACTCCCCGCACAGAAGACACCTCCCTTGCCCGTCAGGATGATCGCACGAACCTCTTCGTCTGCGTCCGCCTCATCCCAGGCGTCCGCCATTCGCACCATCATTTCGATGCTGAGCGCGTTCTTCTTCTCGGGCCGGTTGAAGGTGCAAATCGCGAGATGGCCGCGCTTCTCATAGAGGAAATGGGGCTCTGACATTCTTTTCGTCTCCCTCCGGTTTCGACTTGCAAGAATATAACGAACGTTACATATAGCGTCAAGCCGCCCTCTGGTACAACGAGAAGCTCACGTGCCAACGAACGAACCACTGGACGATCTAGGGACCTGTCTCGTCACCGGCGCCGCCGGCTTTCTCGGTAGTCACCTGGTGCGAGGTCTTCTCGCTGAGGGCTATCGGGTTCGCGCGGTGATCCGAAATACACCGCTCAAGCTCGAGCATCCGAACCTGGAAATCATCCGGGGCGAAGTCGAGGATGCCGACCGAATGATCGAGGCGTGCGAAGGGATCGATACCGTCTTTCACACTGCGGCCCAGCTTGCGCTGCTCGGAGGGAGCGCTGCCTCCGAGTCGTATCGACGGTCGGCGTACGCGGCCAATGTCGGCGGCGTCGAGAACCTCATCCGCGCATGCTGCACCGGGGGCGTGGGTCGCTTCGTTCACACGAGCTCCATCGACGTCTGCTTCAATTCCGAGGTCAACGTCGAGATGGACGAACACACGCCCTACGCCACCACGATGAGCTGCGTCTATACCGAAACCAAGATCGAAGGCGAGAAGCGGGTGCTCGCGGCGAACGGTGAGCATGGGCTCCTGACGACCTCGCTTCGCCCTGACGGAATCTATGGGCCTGGAAACAACATCATGCTGGACGAGATGTTCAATCAGGTGATGAAGGGGCGGCTCGTCGCGACAATCGGTTTCCCAGGCGCGCTGCACGATCACGTCTACATCGACAACCTCGTCCACGCAGAAATTCTCGCGGCGAAGCATCTGGTTCCCGGTAGCCCGGTCTGCGGCAAGGCCTATTTCGTCACCGACGACCATCCGCTGCCGATCTTCGAGTTCATGCGGCCCTTAATCGAGGGGATTGGATACCGGATCCCCAAGGTCAACATTCCCTACCGGCCGGTGCTCGCATTCCTGAGTCTGTGGCAGTACCTGCACTTCCGGATTGGGCTGCCCGCTCCGCTCTTCACGCCACACGAGATCCGCAAGCTGGCGATTTCGCACCGCGCTACCAACGAGGCAGCCGAGCGCGACTTCGGTTACCAGCCCATCGTCGAACCCGACAGCGCGATGGACCGCTGTCTGACCCACTACCAGGAGCGCCTCGCCGCTCTCCGTCCGCCTGACTAGCCGCCCCCGTCCGAGGCCCCCGAAATAGGGGACGGTCCCTTTTTTCCGGGGGTTAAAATTGGTCCGCTCTCTGCCATTAACACTTTGAAAAAGGGGACTGTCCCCTTTTTCCCCAGAGTCGATTGAAAGTCCTTGACCGGTTTGGGGAAGGCCGCTAAAGAAGGCGTCCGTTTGAGGACGAAGACGGGGACGGGAACCAACAAAGCGAAGTAGTTATCAGGGTTTAGGCCCGAACGAGCTTCGAATCACGGTTCACGAAAACGGCTTCTGACTCTCTTTGACAGTTCGCGAGAATACACGGGGCACTAGCTCAGGTGGTTAGAGCGCACCCCTGATAAGGGTGAGGTCGCTAGTTCGAGTCTAGCGTGCCCCACTAAGGACGGGGCTGTAGCTCAGCTGGGAGAGCACCGGCTTTGCAAGCCGGGGGTCAGGGGTTCGATCCCCCTCAGCTCCACAAAAATTGGTGGTTGCCAATCATCCCGTGAAGACCCAGTCTTGATTCCTTCGGTCGGCGGCGCAGCAAGCGCAATCGACCCGAGCAATCAAGTTTCAACGCTCGATTTCTCGCATCTTTGACAACTGAATATCTGTAGAAATTTTCTCTTTCTAGCCGTAGCTGTGACCAGGCTCTTCTTTCGAACCCTGGTCTCGAGTTACGAAGGTGTCCTGCCATAAAGACTTTCCGTCATGGCAGGCGCCACGGTGCGGAACTGGGTATCGCTATCCAGGAAAGCACCAACTTGGCGCAGAGACCTCGGTCGAAGCGCCGAGACGAAATGCGTCTTAGGAAAAGGTCAAGCTAGGAAGGGCACACGGTGGATGCCTTGGCGTCGAGAGGCGATGAAGGACGTGGGCAGCTGCGAAAAGCTTTGGGGAGTGGCTAACACACTTTGATCCGAAGATATCCGAATCGGGAAACCGTCTGGGGTCATACCCAGAAGTCCAACGCTGAATTCATAGGCGTTGGATAGCCAACCCAGGGAACTGAAACATCTAAGTACCTGGAGGAAAAGACATCAAT
This sequence comes from uncultured delta proteobacterium, assembly GCA_963712235.1. GTDB lineage: Bacteria > Myxococcota_A > Polyangia > Polyangiales > Houyiibacteriaceae > SG8-38. The sequence continues at coordinate 91,392 of CAVQHC010000006.1, read as the reverse complement.
CGAGACTCCCCTAGTAGCGGCGAGCGAACGGGGACCAGCCTAAACCATACCAATGTAAGCTTAGGGGCGTTGTTGGTACGGTGTTGTGGGTCCAGTGGGAGAGCGCCCTAATGCTCTCACAGAGTTACAAAACCAAATGCTAGATGAACGATCTGGAAAGGTCGGCGATACGAGGTGACAGCCCTGTAGTCGAAAGCGTTTGGTCTCTGCACTGGTACCCGAGTACCACGGGGCACGTGGAATCCTGTGGGAATCTGGGAGGACCATCTTCCAAGGCTAAGTACTACTCGACGACCGATAGTGAACAAGTACCGTGAGGGAAAGGTGAAAAGCACCCCGGCAAGGGGAGTGAAATAGTACCTGAAACCGTGTGTCTACAAGCAGTCGAAGCACTATGCCCTTCGGGGAATGTGCGACGGCGTACCTTTTGCATAATGGGCCTACGAGTTACGCTTTGTTGCGAGGTTAAGCCGATAGGTGAAGCCGTAGGGAAACCGAGTCCAAATAGGGCGAAATTAGTAGCAGGGCGTAGACCCGAAACCGAGCGATCTATCCTTGGGCAGGTTGAAGCGTGAGTAAAATTGCGTGGAGGACCGAACCCACTGAAGTTGAAAATTCAGGGGATGACCTGAGGATCGGAGTGAAAGGCTAATCAAGCTCGGAGATAGCTGGTTCTCCGCGAAATATATTGAGGTATAGCGTCTAGTGAATTGCCCCGGGGGTAGAGCACTGGATGGGCTAGGGGTCCTACCAGATTACCAAACCCAACCAAACTCCGAATACCGGTGACAACTGCTAGGCAGTCAGGCTGCGGGTGATAAGGTCCGTAGCCAAGAGGGAAAGAGCCCAGATCGACAGCTAAGGTCCCTAATCCAGACTAAGTGTGAAAGGATGTGGGGGCGCTCAGACAGCCAGGAGGTTGGCTTAGAAGCAGCCATCCTTTAAAGAAAGCGTAACAGCTCACTGGTCGAGCGAACCCGCGCCGAAAATGTAACGGGGCTAAGTCTGGTACCGAAGCTTCGGGTTCTAATTTATTAGAGCGGTAGCGGAGCATTCTCACGCAGATACAAGGTGTACCGTAAGGAGCACTGTCGGGCGTGAGAAGAGCTTATGTAGGCATGAGTAGCGATAAAGAGGGTGAGAAACCCTCTCGCCGTAAGCCCAAGGTTTCCCAGGGAAGAATAATTCTCCTGTGGGTTAGTCGGCCCCTAAGTGGAGCCCGAAAGGGGTACACGATGGGAAGCAGGTTAATATTCCTGCACCACTAAGGAATCCATTGATCTAAGCAGGGACGGAGAAGGATAGGCCGATCGGGCGAATGGAAGTGCCCGTTCAAGCAGGTAGGAGGTTTCCGTAGGAGGCGATAGCCACAAACGCGGAAACATTACTCCGAGACGTGATGAGGTGGAGCTCCGGCTCCGTAACTCGGTGATTCCATGCTTCCAAGAAAAGCTGCGTAGTGAGGATCTTTAGTGACCGTACCGCAAACCGACTCAGGTGGGCGGGGTGAGAATCCCAAGGCGCGTGAGAGAACACTGGCTAAGGAACTCGGCAAATTGACACCGTAACTTCGGGAGAAGGTGTGCCCGTGTCCGTGATGAGACTTGCTCTCTGAGCGGGTGTGGGTTGCAGAGAATAGAGGGTTGCGACTGTTTACCAAAAACACAGGACTCTGCGAACTTGTAAGAGGACGTATAGGGTCTGACGCCTGCCCGGTGCTGGAAGGTTAAGAGGAGTTGTTAGCTTCGGCGAAGCAGTGAATCGAAGCCCCAGTAAACGGCGGCCGTAACTATAACGGTCCTAAGGTAGCGAAATTCCTTGTCGGGTAAGTTCCGACCTGCACGAATGGCGTAACGACATCCCTACTGTCTCGGCCAGTGACTCAGCGAAATTGTATTGAGCGTGAAGATACGCTCTACCCGCGACAAGACGGAAAGACCCCGTGAACCTTTACTGCAGCTTGGCAGTGAAGTTCGGGACAGTCTGCGTAGGATAGGTGGGAGACTTCGAAGCCGGGATTCTGGTTTCGGTGGAGTCAACCTTGAAATACCACCCTGGCTGTTCTGGACTTCTAACCCAACACCGTGATCCGGTGTGGGAACATTGCCTGGTGGGCAGTTTGACTGGGGCGGTCACCTCCTAAAAAGTAACGGAGGTGCGCGATGGTTCCCTCAGGCTGATTGGAAACCAGCCGTAGAGTGCAAAGGCATAAGGGAGCTTAACTGTGAGACCGACAGGTCGAACAGATGCGAAAGCAGGCCTTAGTGATCCGGTAGCTCCGCATGGAAGGGCTATCGCTCAACGGATAAAAGGTACTCCGGGGATAACAGGCTGATCGCGCCTGAGAGTTCATATCGGCGGCGCGGTTTGGCACCTCGATGTCGGCTCATCGCATCCTGGGGCTGGAGCAGGTCCCAAGGGTTTGGCTGTTCGCCAATTAAAGCGGTACGCGAGCTGGGTTCAGAACGTCGTGAGACAGTTCGGTCCCTATCTGTCGTGGGCGGAGGATACTTGAAGGGAGTTGACCATAGTACGAGAGGACCTGGTTGAACGTATCCCTAGTGTTCCGGTTGTTTCGCCAGAAGCATAGCCGGGTAGCTATATACGGAATCGATAACCGCTGAAAGCATCTAAGCGGGAAGCGAGCCCTAAGATGAGGTATCCCTGGACTTCGGTCCCTAAAGGCCACTTGTAGACTACGAGTTCGATAGGCTGGGTGTGGAAGTGCAGCAATGCATGTAGCTGACCAGTACTAATCGGCCGTGAGGCTTGACCTCTTTCTAAGACACGTTTCGTGCGTGACTTGAGATCAGGGTTGGAAGGAAGAGCTCGAGACAATCCATCAACACGGACTCTCGAACTTGCTTCTGATCCGCTTCACAGAAGCGGCACAGAGAAACTTTCTACGGATTCGGTGGCAATGTCGGTAGGGTCACACCCGATCCCATCCCGAACTCGGAAGTTAAGCCTATCAGAGCCGATGGTACTGCAGGGGCAGCCCTGTGGGAGAGTAGGACGCCGCCGGAATTATGGAGCCCCGTTTCGAAAGAAGCGGGGCTTCTTTCTTTTGCAGTTACCGCTCGGCCTGCTCACTCCTTGGCTTCGTTCGGGTCGACGTCGATGCTCGCCGAGCTGCGTAGCGCGCGAGTGAGTTGGTAGCGCGCGTCGTCCAGGGCCTGGCGGTAAATAGGTGGCAGGCCTTCCAGGTCTCGGAGCTGATTGATCTCGGCGATGATGCGCGCGGTTCGGCGCTTCAACTCGTCGTGATCGGGCATCGGAGTGTTCATTGGTCACCTCCGCATCATGTGAGCGACACAGTGACGCTATACCCTGGTCGCCTTTCTTTCCACCGCCGGCTTCAAGTCGGCGTCACAGCCCGTTTTTCTAACCGAACGTCGTACCGCCCTCGATCCTGACGAGCTCTGTCGGTTGAATCCGCACTTCAACTCATACAAAACGCAGGGCTGCAAGCGTTGAATTGGCGATTCCCAGCCTAGTGCTATCCAGCAACTATGACGGGATCATTGGTAACACTCGATATCGACCACTCGGTTGCGATGCTGACGATGGATGACGGCAAGCGCAATGCGCTTTCGCCGGCCATGTTCGACGAAATTTACGCAGCGCTCGAGCGTGCGGAGCGGGAGGACGCGGCCGTCGTGATCACGGGGCGCGAGGGCGTGTTGTCCGCGGGGTTTGACCTCAAAGTGATGAAAGCCGGCGGGGTGCAGGCCGTCAAAATGCTGCGCGCGGGTTACGCGCTGACCGCGCGCCTGCTTTCGTTTCCGAAGCCCGTCGTCATCGCGTCGCCAGGACACGCGTATGCGATGGGCGCATTCATGCTCTTGTCCGGCGACTACCGATTCGGCGTGCCCGGTCCGTATACGTACGTAGCCAACGAAGTGGCGATTGGCCTTCCGATGCCACGGGTTGCCTGCGAGGTGCTTCGCCTGCGTTTGAACCCTGCGGCTCGAGAGCGTGCGGTGACCTTGTCCGAGGAGTTTTCACCGGAGCAGGCACTGGAGGTTGGTTTCATCGACGCACTGGTGCCCGTAGAGCAGTTGCTCGAGGCGGCTCGTGAAAAGGCTGCAGCGCTCTTGAAGCTCGACCCGGTGGCGCACGCCGTATCCAAAAAGCGCCTGCGCGCCGAAACGCTGAGGAACATCCGGAGGGCGCTTCCCTTGGATCTCAAGGACGCGGTGGTGCTCGGCGTGAAGAGCGTCGCACAGTCAAAGCGAGGGCGCTGAGTGCGACGACGCTCGGTTGCTGCATGGCAAGACGACGTGAACCTGAGCGATGCCGCCGAAGAGCACCTCGAAGCGCGTCCCCGCGGAACAAAGGGGTGTGCCGTCGGCATCGAGCGCCGTTAGCTCGGTCGAATAGCGCACGTCGGAAGCGACGACGCCCACAATTGCCGCCCAAGTCTGGGTTGGCACTGGCCCATCGCCTAGATCGACCGTCCCCGGGCTGCCAGGAGCGAGCTCTCCCTCGTAGACGATCGCAAAATCGAGATTGTTGTCGAGCAACTCTGCTTCCGTGTCTCTTACAACGTATCGAATGCGCTGTACCCCGTCGTCGAGAGTTTCAGCCGATAGGATGAGTCCCCCCACCGGCGCACAAGTTGTCTTGACCACGGTCTCCGAGCGGGGGAATGAAATCGTCGGGCATGACGCGTAGCAGATCATGTCGAAGTAGGCCTCGGAGGGAAGCTCGGCGCCGAAGGTCAGGCTCTCCGAGTATGTACAGACTACTTCGCCGTCCGCATCGCGCGCTCGCAGTTGGATCGTGCAGTGCCCCGGTTCGAATTCAACGATGCCTTTCCAGACCGTCGTCGGTCCGTCCAGCTCCAGCAAGGCGCGATCGACCTGCTCGAGGGATCCTTCGGCGCCAAGGGGGTCGTCCGCGCTTGCATTGCAGCTCACCAGGTATTCCAGGGACCAGGATAGTGAAGGCCTACTCCCGTCGACTAACGAAGCTCCACCCGACGGAGCGAAGACGGTGACGGCGACGCTGTTGGGATTGGCGTCGGAAACTCCGCACGCAGTCGCCATGAGTACGCAGCAGCAAAGAACGAGCAGGCGTGCGTAAATACTCCAAGCCACAAGAAGACGAAAATATCCCAGTCCAGGCTCAGCCACAAGCCTTCGATGGATTCGATCGAGCTGTGGGACAGGTCACAGTCGACTGTGTCCGGCGCTAGAACATACGGACTAGTTGAGCCGAGCCCGCGCGGCGGCGTCCAAGGCTCGCTCGACCGCCGCGGCACTGAAGCCCACGACCACTTCGTCCGCGATCTTGATCGTCGGCACGCTGCGTCGTGGATTCAAGCTCAAGTACTCCGCGCGCGCGGAAGCGTTTTGGTCGACGTCGTACTCTTCAAACGAAATGCGCTGCTCTTCGAAATATGCACGCGCGCGTTTACAGACCCCGCACCATGCCGTCGAATACATCACCACGGGAACCCGTCGGCGTGCCGTTGCGATCTCCCAGTCGGCCGGCTCGCGGTTCCCGGTCGCGCGTTCTGCACCCTGTCCCTGTGGAGCCGCGCTGACGTTGCTCCTCGCGAACGGTTTCTGAAGCGCAGCCGGGTCGAGATTCTCGAACGCTCGGATTCGTTCGCGCCGGGTCATCTGCTTGTTCTCCAAGATGCTTCGAAAGCTGATTACGTCGGTCTCAGAGTGTGCGGTTGACGTGTCTGGTCGCTCCGGAAGCGCCGGCTTCACTTCTTCTGGCTCGGGCTCGCTTGGAGGCGCTGCCTGAGGTTCCGCGGGAATGACGGTATCGGCGAGCCGGTCGGCCAGATCTGCGAGCTGGTCACATCCGGTCGCCAGTGCGAGCAGAGACACGGCTAGCAGGGGTGCCGGAACGGCAGCGCGGAACGGCGTCATGACTTGCTCCTCTCTTCGTCGGGCGCGGAATTGCGAACAGACTCACATGACATGCGTGTCAATCTAAAAAAGAATGCCGAACCTTTCATCACATCTCTGTTTGCAGCGCCACCAAGCGTCGCGTTTTTACGTGGGCGCACAAGAAAATACAGCCATTCCGGCGTGTAGGCACTAGCTTGGGTAGATGCGTTTCGGAGGCCGTTCGACGCTGGCGCTCTGCGCTCTGCTGCTTTTCGGCTGCAATGGGGTGATTGGAGAAGGCGGGGATCTGGAGCCTGCCGGAATTTCCGGAGCCGCACCGCCTCGCGTCGACCGCGATGCCGGCGTGGGGGCCGGGCCCAATCCGGACCTTGATCCAGCGACGCTGCCCGACGCAGGTACGACGCCGGATGCAAGCGTTCCGCCCCCGAACTGCGATTCCATGACGGCGCCTCCATTGTCCGTACGGGCGCTGCGCATCACCGATGTCACCGTCAATCAGGCCGTATCGGTTCCGTTGGTCGAAGATTCCGCGCCTGTGAACGCACGGCAGGCTCCTGTCGTTGCGGATCGGGAAGGCGTTCTCCGTGTGTTCGTCGAACCGCAGCCCGGCTGGCAGGCGCGCGACGTAATCGCTCGGCTCACGCTGAGCGGAACGGTCAGAGATGTCCAAGTGCGCGTCACCGATACGTCGAGCGCGACGGCTCTCGACAGCACCATCAATTTCGCGCTTGCTCCAGGCGAGCTCGCCGAGAGCGCCGCTTTTTCCGTGGAGCTGCTGGAGCTCGACCCTTGCGGGAGCTACGCCGGAGGCGTCAACAACGCCCGATACCCCGCGTCCAACGCCGACTCGCTGGATGCCGAAGCAGCTCCGGGTCCATTTCGAATCGTCATCGTTCCCGTTCGCTATCTTGCGGACGGCTCCAACCGTACGCCGACCACAGATGGCGAAACCGTCGCCCGCTTCACGGAACGCATGTTCGGCATGTTCCCGCTTACCGATCTCGAGGTCTCGATCCGCCAGGCTCCGCTCGACTTCGAGAATGTCATCGGGGCGGATGGACAAGGATGGTCCGATCTACTCAACGAATGCCTTTCACTTCGGGCCAACGAGGGTGCGGCCTCCAACACGTATTACTATTGCGCAGTCCGACCCAGCGATGATCCGGTCGATTTCTGTGCACGTGGCTGCGTCGCGGGGCTAGGCCCCGTCCCAAGCGCCAGTGATACCTTCAACCGCGCCGCCATCGGGCTGCTGTATGAGAATGGCGTAGACACGTTCGTGCACGAGATCGGACACACGCTGGGGCTCTCGCATGCACCGTGCGGCGGAGTATCGGGGGCAGACCCTGACTTCCCCTACAGCAGCGGCGGGATTGGCGTCCTTGGTTTCGACACAGCAGCCCAGCGCCTGTTCGATACTCAGCACCGCGACGTCATGGGGTACTGCGGACCCGTTTGGATTAGCGACTACAACTACGCCTTGCTCTACGACCGACTCGTTTCGGTCACCGCTTCATCGGCAACCGCCCTCAAGCGTGCAGCGACTCCACTGGCCCTCAGGCCGGTCGTCATCGACGTCGACGGTACGCTCAGCGTCGGCGAAACGATCTGGATCGACAGCGCGCCGCTCGGCGAGATTCTGACGGTCGAATGGGTCGACGAGTCGGGTAAGCGCGCGGAGCTGAGCGCGACGCTCGTGAGGGTTTCACATCTGCCGGGCGGCATCCTCTACGTGCCAGAGCTGGCGAATCCTCCAGCAGTGATTCGTGTCCCCGGATACGGAACCGCTAGCTACCGGCGGTAAACACGCCGGCCGGGCTTCTGCACGGCGCTCACTCGACGCGCGGCGTCAGCACCACGACGGGGAGCTCCCGCTCGGTGCGCGTTTGGTATCTCGACCACATGGGGTTCACCGTCTTTCCGACTTCCCAGAGGCGTGCACGATCGGCGCCGCTCGCCAGGGAGGCTTTCGCTGCCAGTTTCTTTCGGCCTACGCGAACTTCACAGTTTGGATTGACCTGGAGGTTCTTCCACCACTGCGGGTCGCGCTTCGCAGCGCCATCGGAGCCCACCACCACGTACGATTCACCGTCCTCGAAGTAAACCAAGGGCGTCGAGTAGGTCTTGCCGGATTTTCGACCCCTGACCGACAGCAGCAAGGTCGGCAGGCCGAACCAGGCGCCAATCCGCCCGCCGCTCTTCTCGTAAACTTCGGCGTGGGCCCTGAACATGGCCTTGAGGGCACGCGCGCGAAGACGGCGGTAACGGGAAGCCATAAGAAGGGTCGTCTACTCGTTAGTCGCTCGCCATGATGAAGAGCGGGAGACCATTGAATGCGGTGTACTTCGGACGCATGCGCCCGATGTCGTAGGATTGCTCTACGTCGACGACCTTCTTGGTGCCGATGATCTTTTCCATGGGGACGCTGCCGTAGCGACCATTGTGGACCGAGATCAGCCGGCCTGAAGTTCCGGCGATGACCAAATCCAACGCTAGGTTGCCAAAGGCCATGGGTGCGATCGAGTCGAGTGCATCGGGATTGCCGGAACGCACCAGATAGCCAAGACGCTGGCTCACCACGTTGACTCGACGGCCATTGTTGTACTTAGGAGAGAGCTCCTTGAGCGCATTTGCAACGCGGTCGCCGATACCGCCGAGCTTTCGGTGACCAAACATGTCGGCTTCTTCGCCTTCGAACGACATGTCGGTATCGCCGGCGAACTGCGCGCCCTCGGATACGAGGACCACCGAGTAGTTGCTGGGGTTTCGGTTGCGGTCGTAGACCATCAGCTCGGTGAGTCGCTCGATGTCGAAGGGATGCTCGGGGATGAGGCAACGACTGGCAGCGCCGGCCATGCTCGGCAAGAGCGCCGTGTACCCTGCGTATCGACCAAAGACTTCGATGACCAGAAACCGCTCGTGTGAGCCGGCCGAGGTCCGAAGCCGATGGGTCATCTCGATGGTGCGCGTGACGCAGGTGCTGAACCCGATGCAGTAATCGGTGCCCGGGACATCGTTGTCCATGGTCTTCGGAATCGCGACGACTGGAACGCCGCGCTGATGGAGATGCGCCCCGTAGCTCAGTGTGTCGTCACCGCCGATCGGGATCAGGCAGTCGATGCCCAGAAAGTCGAGGTTCTTCAGCACCTCGTCGGTGATGTCGTTGACGTCGTCTTGATACTTGTCCTGCAGATGCGGAGGCACGAGATCTTTGGGTAGAGTGCTCGGCCGAGTTCGCGAGCTGTGCAAGAACGTCCCGCCGGTGCGGCCTGCCCTGTCCACGAGGTCCTCCGTCAAGAGCCGGACGGCCGCGCTGTTGTCGGCGTCTTTGTCCGGGACGATGTCCACCAGCCCACCCCAGCCCCTGCGAATCCCGATGACGCGATGGCCCTCTCGAATGGCGCGAAGCGTTACGGCGCGGATGGCCGGGTTGAGACCAGGGACATCGCCGCCGCCCGTTAGTATGCCTATCGTCCTACTCATGCCGGGACTCTAGCGCAGGAAGGCCGCCGCGCGACAGCCTCTAGTTCAATTTCAGAGGCTATTGCGGCGGTAGCGTGTCGCGTTTGGTCACGGGCACCTGCAGGCCCTGCATCTTGCTGAACACTTCGGGCGTGGTTTTCCAGCCCTTTGCGGGGATCGCAAACATCGAATCGACCAGCTCAGGAACGAAAAGAATGGGCTCGGCGTCCGCGTTGTATCCGAGCTGCAGCAAGGCGTCCTGTTCGAAGAGGCGGCACTGCTTTTCACAGCAATGAAACGACTCGGCCACGCGATAGAAACCTTCGGGCGGGAGTGGCTCTAGCAACCGGACCAGACCCGGGTCGTCGAGCATCTGGCCGTTCGCCTCGAACTGCGCCCGGTTGAAGCGCCACTCCTTCGGACGGTAAAGGCCCGGCCCCGGGTTTCCGTGGTTGTGGAAATACACGAGACGTCCCTGTTCGACCGAGCCAATCGGTCCGGTCGTTCGATATAAGCCACATGGAGGGAGCTGCATGGTTGAAACCTGAGGACTCGGTGTTGTCGAACGGCCAAAGCGAGTCGAGGTCCCCGGGCGCCGCTCGGCGCAACTCAGCTCGGCCGGTCAAATAGCGTAGCACTCAGGATACGCCTTGTCCGTCCCTGCTTCGATTGCACTACCAAGTTCTGTACGGCGCAGCGACCAGGTTCGAGTTGAAGTAGCGAGGATCGCCGGTGACTTCCTCGCCGGCCCAGTCCGGCTTCTCGAAGGCTTCGTTTTCACTCGCGAGCTCTATCTCGGCGACGACGAGCCCGGCGTTGTCGCCTTCGAAGACATCGATCTCCCAGATGTGCCTTCCGACGGGGAGCGTGTAGCGGACTTTTTCGATCAAGGGGCGCTTGCACAAGGTGTCGAGCATCTGCTGGGCGTGCTCAAAAGGAATTTCGTACTCGAACTCTTCGCGACGTGCGCCGACGGTCTTGCCCTTGATGGTGATGGAGCCGTGTGACCCGGCCAGGCGAACGCGAACCGTGCGCTCAGGTTCGGTCGAAAGGAAGCCCTGACGGTAGGCTGTGCCCACCGCCTTCTCACGCCAGCCGTCGCCAGCGACGAGAAACTTTCGTTCGATTTCCACCGGCATGGAGCTAGTTCTAGCATCCTCTGAGGGTGTCGTGACAAATCCGAGTGTTTCGTGTTCTTGCCTTGAATGAACCGACGGGGCGAGCTACCTCGGGCAACCTTGCGACTGAATGCACAGCAACGCGCCGCGGTGGAGCACGGCGAGGGACCGTTGCTGGTTTTGGCCGGCGCAGGCTCGGGGAAGACTCGGGTCATAACCGCGCGAATCGCGCGGCTGCTCGAGAGCGGAGTTCCGGCGGACGCGATCTTGGCCGTGACTTTCACCAACAAGGCGGCCAACGAGATGCGCGAGCGCCTCGGCGATATGATCGGGCGCGAGACGGCGAACCAGATCTGGCTGTCGACGTTTCACAGCTTCGGGGTGCGCTTCGTGCGTCAAGAGGCCAAGGCGCTGGGCCTCGGCACGCCATTCACGATTTTTGATCAGGGTGACAGCCTTGGCGTGGTTAGGGAGCTTCTTCGCACCGATGCCAAGGCCGACCGACAGCTCGACGCGCAGGCGGTCCTCTCCCGAATCTCGCTTTGGAAAAACGCGATGCTCGCGCCAGGTAAGCTGAGCCCCAAGAATGACGAGTACGACCAGGCGGCTGCCAGCATCTACGCCGCATACGAGTCTGCTCTCGAGCGTATGCATGCGGTCGATTTCGACGATCTCGTCGTCAAGCCAGTCGCGCTCCTCCGTAAACGACCTGGGATTCGAAGCAAGTGGCGTGGACGGTTCGCGCACCTCCTCGTCGACGAGTTTCAAGACACCAACGCTGCGCAGCTCGACCTCGTTCGTCTGCTTGCCAACGAGCGGGGAAACGTGTGTGTCGTCGGAGACGATGATCAGTCGATCTACGGTTGGCGGGGCGCCTGCGTCGACAACATTCTCGATTTCGAGCAGCATTTCCCGGGCGCGGTGGTCACCAAGCTCGAGCAGAACTATCGGTCGCGGGCCTCCATCTTGAACGTCGCCAACGCCGCCATCGAGAAATCGAGCAAGCGGCCTTACGAAAAGGTTTTGAAACCCGTGCGGGAAGCAGGATCGCCGGTGCGTATTTGCGTGCTTCCCGAGCCTCAAGAGGAAGCGAGGTTCGTGGCCTCCGAGATTCGAAAGCTCCAGAGGGAGGGCATCGACCCGCGCGCGATTGCGGTCCTCTACCGTTCCAACACCCAGGCCAAGCTGCTCGAAGAGGAGCTCCGCATCGCCGGGATTGCATACCGCGTTTTCGGCGGAACCAAATTTTTCGATCGAAAGGAAATCAAGGACGGCATCGCGTACATGCGCGTGGCCTTGAATCCCCGTGATGAGCTCTCGCTCCGCCGGATAGTGAACACACCGCCCAGAGGTCTCGGGGCACAGTCCCTTCGTCACATCGTCGAGTACGGCGAGGCGCATCGGATGAGCCTATTGCGGGCCCTGAAGAACGCGCGGAGCATCGAGCCGCTTTCCGCACGGGCCCAGGCCTCGGCGGTGCGATTGTCCGAAGCCGTCGAATCGGCCGGGAAGGGGTTTCGGGGGGCTGGCCTCGCCGACACGGCAGCTTCCTTGCTCCGAGCCGTCGGCATGTTGCAGGACGACGCGGCCCAAAGTCCCGATGCGAAACGACGGAGGGCCAACATCGACTTTCTGACGCGGAGCATCGAGCGGCTCGAGGCGCGCTCTGGCGCCGATCGCGAGGCCCTGCAGAGCCTACTCCATCACATCGCTCTCGATCCGGCGGACTCGGACGAACCAGAACAAGACGGCAGGCAAGTGACCTTGTCGTCTCTGCATTCGGCCAAGGGGCTCGAGTTCGCCGTGGTGTTTCTGATTGGCTGCGTGGAAGGCGTGCTGCCCCATGCACGGACGACGGACCCGAAGATCACCGACGCCTCGGTGGCCGACCTCGAAGAGGAACGCCGCCTGTTCTATGTCGGTGTCACTCGGGCGCGCGACCTGCTTTACCTCACGCGTCACAAGGACCGCGTCGCCCGCGGCCGGCTCGTGAAGATCACACCGAGCCGGTTCCTCGACGGGCTTCCCGAGGCCGACACCGAAAGCTACCAGAGCAGCGAAAGCCGCGAGCTCGGTCGGCAAGAAGTCGCGGACATGGCCAAGGCCTTGCTCGAGCGACTCAGTGCGACCGACGTCTGAGCTACGGCTTGTTCTTTCCGAAGAGCGCCCTGGTGTGGACGGTAGCGCCTACCGTGACGTACCAGGTTTTGCCGACATTAAACGTGTCCACATTCGGGGGCCCGTTGGCGATCATCAAGGGCTGCCAGCCAAACTGGGCGAAGATGTCGGTCAGCACTTTGCCCTTGTAGGTGTAGCCGCCACCGAGGAAGAAGGGGAGCTCCACCACGTTCTTCGCGCCCGCTCCGCCGCCGACATTGACGAGCCCGACGCCGCCGCCGATCTCGATGTAGCCGTTGTCCGTGATGTTGGTGATGCTGGCTCCCGAAAAGGTGAAGTCGGCGGTGTTCTTCGACGGGTTCGGAATGAACGCTGCATACTTGTCGCCGTTCCGATATCGAATGTTGATGTTCATGTCCATCGTGAACAGGCCAAAGAGCTCCAAGATGCGCAGCGGTATGCCGGCGGTGAGGGAGAAATCGCTGTTGCTCGGCACCACCAACACGAGATCGACCGCGGCGAGTGCCGTCTCGCTTTGCGCATACTGGTAGCGCGCATAGATCGGGATATCGCCGTAGCTCGCCGTCGGCGAAAAGATCACACTGATCAAGCCGATGCCGCCCGGAGCAGGGACGGCACCCGTGAGCTCGGTGCTCAGGCCGACCTCGAGGTTCTCGATGGGACTAACCGCGCCGCCGATATCCAAAGACGAAAAGGTGCCGGGCCCAAACAGCCCCCCAATGGTGAGACGACCATCCGCTCGCACCATTCCCTCATCGAGCACCAGAGGCCGTCGTGCAAAGCGCACCGGATAACCATGGGCAAAGGTTGCACGCAGCTTGAGCTCATCTTGCTTGGCTGGTGCTTCGGATTCGATGCTGGCGAGCTCGGCGGCATCGTCTTCAGCGCGCGCAGGACCGGCCGCACACAAAAGTGCGAACAAAGTGCAGAGGATCCAGGCCCCTCGACTGATCGGAGTCTTGGTCACGTTGCGGCGGAGCATATCCTTTTCTCGGCATGCCCCGTGAGTCTTTCTTCACCTCGCCGCTCAGGACTGATCGCGGAGCCGATACTCCCAGCGACAGGCGATGTCATTGGCGTCCCTGCGGGGCGGGAGCTTCAGCGGCTTGCACTCGATCTTCCGGTTGAGCATCTCGCCGGAGATCGGCATGCCGGCGATGCAGATGTCGCAGCAGTGTTTTTGACGTACGTCGTCGAAGTGCTCGAAGCGGTCCAGCGCCGGACAGGCGTGGTGGGTCATGATCCCGTGGGTCGCGTCGATAAGCTCGAACTCGACGTCTAGAATCCCCACTTCGCCTGGCGCGAACTGAAAGCTGCGAAGAAGGCTTTCGACGTCGTCACCGGTCACCCCCATTGCCTCCTGCCCGATGCTCAGATCGTGCTCGGCAGCGCCCCGGTCGATCCACACGTCTTTTTCGAGATTCTGAGCCGCCTCGTCGCCGTATCGTTCGCGGATGCCGGTGTACCAGCGGTCGGTGCCGAGCATGTACGCAAGCGCAGCGTAGTTCCACAAGAGCGCGAGCGTCTTCTCGTCGTAGACGGTCTCAACCTTCCGTTCGAAGGCCTCGACATCGATCTCCGAGACACGTGCGCCCTGAGACGCCTGCCAGGCTTTCAAAAGGAATGTGAAGCCGATATCGATCGCTTTTCCGCGCGCCATGCCGCGTAGCCTGCCCGGGCTACCGACCCAGGCCGGCTTCCCTTGTCGCGGCTTCACCTTGCTGCCCAACAATTGGGACGGCGACACGAAGAGCTGGAACCATGAACGATCGCCCGAGAGCTCCGGAGGCGTTTCGGCCTGGTCGCGTTTCGCGATCGTGAGCATCTCGGGCTTGAGCTCCGTCGCCGCGGTGATGAATCTCAAATCGTCGAAGAAGAGCTCTTTCGGGGTCGCGCCGATCTTTCGGAGCGGCCAGCCGCGAAGTGCCACGGCCTCGGCGACGTCCTTCCCATACTTTTGAGAAACCGCAGCGAACCAGGTCTCGAAGAGCGACCCGTGCGCCTGCACCGTCCGTTGCCACAAACCGATCAGGGTTTCGCGCGGTAGCTCGTGTGCTTTCAGGTCTGGGTTGAAGGCTTCGCCCATCAGCAATGATGATTGTCCCACCATCGTGGCAAATCGGCTATCGAATCTAGGACGGCATCCGGCCGCACGGCTCCATCGAGGTCTGCGGGCCGGAATTTGCCGGTCCGGACCAAGATCCCAGTTAGCCCCGCCGCCTGGGCACCGCCCACGTCGCTGCGAACGTCGTCGCCAACCATGACCGTAGCGGCTGCAGACGCTGCAAGCACGCGCAGGGCGGCCTCGAAAAAGCCCTTCGCCGGTTTACCCAGGACCACGGCTTCACAGTCGGCTGCGTGCTCCAGGGCCTTGATGAACGGCGCCACATCGAGCACCAGCCCCGTATCTCCTCGTGCATACCGAGACATGCCAAGCGCGATCAGGACTGGCCGAGGCTCGGCCATCAAGAGACGAAACGCGCGATTCAACGTTGTGAAGTTCCACGCCTCGCCGATGTCGCCGATCACCACGCTCCGCGCTCCGTCCTCCGCCGTCTCCCCCAAGCATTCGAGCCCCTCAAAGTCTTCGCGCGTCGCGTCTCGAACGAACAGGGCCGTCGGCGTCGCACCCCGTGCCGCTAGGTAGTCGCGCGCGGCGACGGGAGGAGCAAAAATCTGCTCCGCCGACACCGACAAACCAAGTCGCGACATCCGTTCGACCAGCGATCGTCTCGGCTTCGAGCTCGTATTCGTGACGAAGCGATGAGGTATGTTTCTGTGCTCGCACCACCGAAGGGTTTCCACCGCGCCGTCGATGACGCGATCGCCCTGGTACAAGACACCGTCGAGGTCGAAGAGAAGCGCTTTCATGGCCACCTCCCCGGTCTGGGTCTAAATATAGAGCGCCACTGGCCCATTGGGGAGGGCTGCGCGCCCCTTTTAAGTCACTAAACCTGTGTGACTAGGGAGGCGACGGCCGGCGGCTCTCTCTCGGAGTGTACTCGCGTCGCCGCTCTCCGGTGTAGACCTGACGAGGGCGCCCGATCCGCACATCCGGGTCCTCCATCATTTCTTTCCAGTGGGCGATCCAACCTGGGATGCGGCCAAGAGCAAACATGACCGTGAACATTTCGGTGGGAATGCCCATCGCGCGGTAAATGATGCCGCTGTAGAAGTCGACGTTGGGATAGAGCTTTCGCTCGATGAAGTACTCGTCGGAGAGCGCAACCTCTTCGAGCTGCCGCGCAATGTCGAACAGCTCGTCTTCGATCTTGAGATGATGCAACAAGCGGTCGGCGTACTTCTTCAGGATCGTGGCCCGCGGGTCGAAGTTCTTGTACACGCGGTGCCCGAAGCCCATCAGCCTGCGCTCCCGGTTCTTGACCTGCTGCATGAACGTCGCGGGGTCGCCGCCTTCGTCGCGGATCTCCCTGAGCATCTCGATGACGGCCTGGTTCGCGCCTCCGTGCAACGGGCCCCAGAGCGCAGAAACGCCCGCGCTCGCCGCGGCGTACAGATTCGCTTGACTCGAGCCCACCAGCCGGACCGTCGAGGTCGAGCAGTTCTGTTCGTGGTCAGCATGCAAGATGAACAAGACATTGAGCGCCTTCACGAGCTCAGGGTCTGGCACATAGGTGGGCTCCGCCGGATGCGAGAACATCATGTAGAGGAAGTTCCCGCAGTAATCGAGGCTGTTCTTCGGGTAGGCGACCGGACGCCCCTGCCGCTTCTGAAAGCTGAACGCCGCAATCGTCCGAAGCTTCGAAAGGAGACGCGCGATGTGCGTGATGTTGTGCGAGTCGGGCTCGATGCTGTCCGGGTAGTATGCGGAAAGCGCGCTCACCATGGACGAAAGAATTGCCATCGGGTGCGCGTTCGAGGGAAAGCCATCGAAGAAGTGGCGCATGTCTTCGTGCAACATGCTGTGGTAGGTGAGCAGATTCGAGAACTGGTCGAGCTGCTTTCCGGTTGGGAGCTCCCCGAAGATGAGCAAGTAACTCGTTTCGATGAACGAAGACTCTTCGGCGAGCTGTTCGATCGGGTACCCTCGATAGAGAAGGATGCCCTCTTCACCATTGATGAAGGTGATCTTGCTCTCTGTTGCCCCGGTGTTCATGAACCCCGAGTCGAGCGTGATGAGGCCTGTGTCTTTGCGGAGGCTGCGGATGTCGATCGCGCGTTCGGCGTAGGAGCCTTCGACGATGGGCATCTCGTAGCTCGTGTCGTCGTAGTCGAGCTTTGCTTTGGTACTCATAAATTCACTGAGAGTTCTAACCCGACACGGCCGCTTGGGCAACGATGAAGCCTGCAGATGTTTCCCCCGTGTTTCACTGCGAACGGCGGGAGCCGACTCAGGCAGCTAGCTCGAACACCTTCACTGCATTTTCCCAAAGAAAGAGCCGTCGCACTTCGTCCGAAAGTCCGAGTGAGCCAAGCTGGGCGACGCACTTGGCGGGTTGAATCATCGGGAAGTTGCTGCCGAAGAGCACTTTTCGGCGGCCGGAACCTTTCATGAATTGCACGAGCGTCTCTGGGTAGCGCTCGGGCGTGTACGCGGAAGTGTCGATGTAGACATTTTCGTACTTCGTTGCGAGTGAGATCATCTCCTCGGTCCAGGGGTAGCCAATGTGTCCGCCGACGATGCGGAGCTCCGGAAATTCGCATGCGACCTCATCGAGGTAGGGAATGGGTCGCCCCGGGTCGCTCGGCCGAAGCGGGCCCGCGTGACCGACCTGCAAGCAAAATGGAACGCCAAGCTCCACGCACTCGGCATAGATTGGATAGTACCGACGATCGTTTGGAGGGAGACCCCAGAGCCACGGCAGCTGTCGAACACCGACGAACCCGAGCTCCGTCACGCAGCGCCGAAGCTCACGTACGGCGTCCATCGGGCGATGTAAATTCACCGAGCCGATTCCGACGAACCGTTCAGGGTGTGCGTTCACCGTACGAGCAACTTCGTCGTTGGACAGAAGCGGCCCGTCGGGACCCCACCAGGCCGATGTCAGCGCCTTGCGCACGCCCGCTGCATCGAGCGCCGCCAGGGTGAGCTCGATCGGGATCTCGTCTGGAATCACATCGAGCTTCATCCAGCGTCGAAGGGAAGCGAACATGTCGTGCCGGATGAATTGTGCCGTCGGATGCTGAATCCAGGCATCGATGATCGGCTCGGCCATGCCTGAATCGTCCGGCTAGCGGGCGTCCCATGCAAGCTGCTTGTGCTGCAGCGATCTCCTGCGGAAAAACGGGCGGCGGGGCCCTGTAGGGCCCCGCCGTTTTTTCAGGGGCCGAGCTCAGCCCTCCGGAGAAGAGGGCTAAGCCAGAATCTCGATCCACCGCTGTTCGGCGAAGGGTCGGTCGGGGTGGCTTGAGTACGATCTTGCTTTTCGAATTGCAACGCTCGTCTGACACCGTTTTGCGCAATTCATGTGGGAAAGTGACACACATTACATCTGCATCGGCATACTCTGGTTCACATGCGCGCACCCGACGCCTATTGCGCCGGCTGGGGCTTGTTTCTAGTATCGCGCGGATGATTCGAATCCACTACGGCCGATGAAGGCCCACCCGGCCCGCGCGCTCCCATGGATGATGGCTTCGGCCTTCAGCCTGGCGGTGTTCGGCTGTTCGGGCGATAGCCCTGGCGTCTCCCTCTGGGAGCGGCGACACGGCCGGCGAAGCGGCCGCGCAAGTCCTGCCCGGCCTCGGCTTCGTCGCGTCGTCGTTTGGCTTCTATTACCCCGGGGACACGGCTGCGGGTGTCGTCGGCTTCGATCTCGACGGGCGCGCGTCACGCAGCGACGCGCCCGGCGCAGGTGAATGCGCGCACGACGACTGGACCGGACCGAACCAAGAGCCTGGAATCGACTACGGCTTCCTCGCGATCATCGAGAATGAAGCGCAGCGCGACGACGGGAAGTTCGTCTTCGGCGGGTTTCACGAGGGGCAACTCGTCGACGGCGTCATCCGTGGCGCGGTCAAAAACGGCTCGATGACGATCCTTCTTCAAGTCGAAGGCCTCGACGACCCACAGAACGACGACGACGTCCGCATGCAGATCTACAGCAGCGAGGATTCGCCGGCGCTGGGCACCGACAACTCCGTCTTGCTTGGGGCCACGCTGAGCATTCACCCGGACTCACGCTTTCACAGCGGCGAGGTTCAGGGCTCCATCGTCGATGGCGTGCTCACCGCGGGCCCGATCGATCTCTTGTTCCCGATCGACATCATGATCGTGCGGGACGAGCTCTTGCTCCACGACAGCTGGCTACGCGTTGAGCTGCACGATGAAGGTTTCGAGGGCACGGTTTCGGGCTACTGGGACGTGGCCAACATTCGCGACATCATCGGCGTGCCGACGACCGACAATGGCAACGCGGCGAACTTCACCATCGAACAGTTCGACGCCGCAATGGCCGAGCTTGCCGACGGCGACTACGACGCTGAGCACCGGGCCTTTGCAGGTCGTTCAGCACGACGTTTCGAATCGGCGGGGTCCAGGCCTTCATCGTGAGCGACAGCCTGCCAGGTGGAATGGGCGGGAACGGTGGCTCCGGCGGCGGGGGAATGATGGCGACGCCCTTGGATCAGTGCGTAAACGATGCGGATCAAACCGCGCTCGATGCGCTCGCGACCGAAGAGCGCAGCGGCCCCGCGATTGTGGGCATGATCGCCGGCGACTGCCCACTCAGCGCGTGCACCGCGGAGCTCGGGGGGGTGCTTTCGGATGGCTCGGAGGCGGCGCGCAACGCGCTCGGCAACTGCATCGCCAGCTGCATCTCCGATCAAACCGGGCTTTCCACCGCCTGCACGGGTTGCTACGGCACCATTGCGGCCTGCTCGACGGCGTTTTGCATCGCACCCTGCTTGCCACCGAACTCCGGCTCCCAAGAATGCGCGAATTGCGCCCTAGAGAACTGCATCGATGTCAATGCTTGTACTGGGCTCTACTGAGCCGTAGAACCGGGCCATGTCGTTACTCTCGATGTTCAAAGGGAAGGGCCCGAGCGGCTTTGGCTACGGAAGCAGCGCAGAGAACGTCACCCGGGGCCTCGACTTGACCGGGCGCACAATACTCCTGACCGGCTCCAACTCGGGCATTGGCTACGAAACCCTTCGGGTTCTCGCCAAGCGCGGCGCTCACGTGATCGCCGCGGCCCGAACCGTTCAAAAGGCTCAGGCCGCCTGTGATGGCGTGGTCGGCGAGACCACGGCGGTCGCCTGCGAGCTGTCCGAGCCCGCGTCGGTCAGGGACTGTGCTGCAGAGGTCGCTGCGCTCGGTCGTCCGCTCGATGCCATCGTTTGTAACGCTGGCATCATGGCGCTCCCCAAGCTCGAGCAGAAGCACGGCTACGAGCTTCAATTTTTCACCAACCACATCGGACATTTCATTCTGGTTACCTCGCTCCTCGACAGCCTCGCCGACAAAGGCCGGGTCGTTGTGGTGAGCAGCGCCGCCCACAACGGCGCGCCAGCCGAGGGCATTCAGTTTGATAACCTGAGCGGCGAAAAAGGATACAGCCCCTGGGCGAATTACGGGCAGTCCAAGCTCGCGAACCTGCTGTTCGCCAACGAGTTGGCGAAGCGGCTTGCAGGCACTGGCAAAACGGCAAACAGCCTGCATCCGGGCGTGATTCACACCAACTTGGCGCGCAGCATGAATCCAATTGCCAGAGTCGCGCTTTCGATCGGCGGCCCGCTCGTCCTCAAAACCGTCGGAGAAGGTGCCGCCACGCAGTGCTATCTAGCCGTGAACCCAGGCGTCGAAGGGGTTTCAGGCAAGTACTTCGCCGACTGCAACGAGTCGCGACCGAGCTCGCACGGCCGCGACGAAGCCATGGCGGCCAAGCTCTGGACCGTTTCGGAGGGCATCGCTGCCGAGGTTACTTCTTAGCGGGACGCCTACGATGCGGCCCTCGAGAAGCCGGGCGCCCGCGAGATGGACTTCACGGGCCGAGCGATGAAAGGCATGGTATGTGTCGGCCCGCGAGGTTTGCAGCCTGCGCCTCGCTTGAAGGCCTGGGTCGAGCAGGGTTTGTCCTACGCCAGGTCGTTACCCCCCAAGAACTGACGCCGTACCCATGACTCGTGACGCCCCCTGTCAGTATGAGCCTGGCAACATCCGGAAGCGCGTGCTCTACGTCGGTTCCGGGCTGCAGTGCTTCGAATCGCTCGTCGGCGACATGGCCGCCGGGCCACGCACCGAGCGACTGCGTTCGGAGATCTACCCTGCGCTCAAGACGCGGGGCCACGAGCTCGAATTCGTACCGGTCTGGAACACGCTAGGCGCAACCGACGCGCTCCGCTCGGCCTATGTGAATCTGCTGCTCGTCGACCTTCGCTGGTGCGAGAACTTCGAAAACCGGGCGGCCGAGATTCGCGAACTGTTGAAGGCGCTCGACCACGACGAGGACATCGAGCAACGCTATGGCTTTCACCGCATCGTCGTGCTCGTGTCCGGCCCGGACGCCAAACGTATCGACGACTTGATCATCGAGCTCGGCGCCGTTGGCGTGCGCTACGTTCTTCGCCAAGACTTTCACGAGCATCGACCCGCCTGGTCGAGCGACGCGGCTTTCGCAGCCGAGGTGCTTCGGACGGCCGACGAGCTGACGAGCTCGCGCCGGATCGGCAAAACGGCCATCTGCGGTTCCGGCGGGGGAATCACGGGCATCTACTACGAGATGGGCGTGCTCAAGTGCCTCGACGACTGCCTCACCAACTGCGGCGTCAACGACTTCGACATGATGTTCGGCATCAGTGCGGGCGCCGTCGTCACCAGCCTTCTTTCGGTCGGATACACGCCGGATGAGCTCATGGCGGGCATCGCAGGGGTGAAAGGCGGCCGCGTTCCACCTTTGTCGTTGAGCCTCCTGCGGCTTTCGCACTTCAATCACGAGGACATGCGCTGGCGAATGACCAGCGCCGCCAAAACTGCGGTTCGTGCGTTCTGGGACGCCTTGCGCGGACGGGGCGGAGATACCGCCGAGAAGCTCTTCCTCGAGTACACGAGCCTGGTCGGGGCGCCGTTTCACTCCTCCGAATTCGAGGTGATCCTTCGCCGGGCCTTGCAGATGGCGGGCAGCACCAACGACTTCCGGGAGCTTCCCGTCGAGCTCTACGTGGGGGCGTCCGATCAAGACGCGCGATCGCACGTCCTCTTCGGGTCTTCGGGCTACGACCACGTGCCCATCAGCAAGGCCGTTCAGGCTTCCCTCAGCGTCAACCCTGCATTTTCCTCGGTGCCCATCGAGGGCCGCTACTACGAGGACGGTGCGATCACCCGAACCTCCAACTTCGTCGAGGCCATCAACCGGAACGCAACACTGGTCGTCACGCTCGACCCCTTCGTTCCCTACGTATCGAAGCTGCCGGGCGTCGCCCATCGCCGCGGGGTTCTTTACAACATCGATCAAGACATCCGGACCATCACGTTCACGCGCTTCGAACGGGCGCGCAACGCCACGCTTCGCAAGCATCCCGAAGTCAGCTCGTACACCTTTCTTCCGTCGAACACCTTGCGTCGCTTGCTCTCGACCAACCCGATGGATCACCGGCCGTATCTCGAGATCTGGCGCGGCTCCTATCTCTCGGCGTTGCAACGAATCGATCAGCTCTGCCACCGGCTCCGCGGAGACCTGGCCGAGCAGGGAATGCTCCTCGACACGTCGATGGCCGAAGTCGTCGCCGACCAGCTGCGCACGACCAGCAAGCTCTGCTTCGAAGATTTCTTCCCCGATCGGCAGGTCGACATCGAAAAGCGCCCGTTCATGACGCCGTCGCAAGTGTCGTTCCCTTCCTCCGCGCCACCACCGCAGTGAGCGCGAGCGAGGGTCAGCGCGTCGCGCGCATTTTTTTCGCGGCGAATCGCTCTACCAATCCGTTATCCTCGCCCGCATGGCGCCCCCACGCATGCGACCGCGGTTCGAGCTACAGCTCCCGGTCGAGCGTGAGCGTTGGCTCGGCGCGCTCAAGTCGCAGCTTCAAAACGCCCCCGGCTCGCTGCGTGGTCAGGTGTTTAGAAAACATGCGGTCGTCTTAATGCGCGACGGAGAGCGCACGTTCTGGTCACCGTATCTCAACCTCGAAGTCGAGGACGAGCCGGACGGTTCGGCGATTCGCGGTCGCTTTTCACCGCATCCAAACGTCTGGACGATGTTCATGGGCGTATACATTTTGCTGGCGATCGCTGCGCTAGGCGGACTCTCGTACGGCATCGTTCAGTTGACGCTGGGTCAGTCGCCTTGGGCGTTTTGGATCGTACCCGCGTCGGTCGCGCTCTTCGGTTTCGTCTACGGTGCGACCTTGATCGGTCAGGGTCTCGGCGCTGAACAGATGCACGTCATGCGCAGCTTGATCGACCGCGCATGCGTCGACGCGCTCGACGCACCGGTTGGTGTTGCGTCGTAGACAACGAGTGAACGCCTCAACTTGGTACTGCGCTTGCATGGCAACTGCGCGAGATGAGGATTCCCATGATCTCTGGCGACGACGCACACGGACGCGCATAATCGGTTTATCCGCGCAGATTTTGCGCGTGCCCGAACGCACGATGGGCATCGCTTGTTGAAAGCGTTTTTCAGCGTCAGTCCTTTGATTTTTGTGCGGAATTGTAAGACACTCGGCACGTCCGGCATCGGGTGGAGATTGGTGAGAGGGCCATGCAAATGAATAAGTCTTTGGTTTCGCGTTTCGTGTTGTTCGCGATGTTGTCATTCACGGTCGCCGTGATGGGTTGCAGTTCTGACGACGGCGGCCCCGCTGGCAGTGGCGGCACTGCTGGGACAGGCGGCGGCGGTATGGGCGGTGACGGCGGCATGGGCGGCGGCGGCACGGGCGGCACGGGCGGCATGGGCGGTACAGGCGGCAGCCTCCTGCCCTGCACCGAAGAACTCTGCGTCGACGCGATGCCGGGTGACCGGACCACGTTCGAAGGTAGTGTGCCCGTCGAGCTGATCGCCAGAGGGCCGTCGAGCGCAGATGCCACGATCTACTATACCGCCGACCTCACGGAGCCCGGTGAGGGATCGCCTGAGTATACGGGAGCACCGATCACCATCAGCGAGACCACGGTCTTAAAGTTCAAAGCGATCGCACCCTCAGGCGCAGGCGGCGCAGGCGGCGACCCCGCAACGATCGAGGCCGAGGGATCCGCGGGCTACACGCTCGCTGAAGGAGCGGCCTCAGAGATCTACGATCAATGGGCGCAAAGCGGGCACGGCGACATGACCGCGGAGCCCTGGCGCCACTGGGACGAAGACGGCGCGGTCGAGGGCTCGTGCACGCAATGCCATACGGCGCAGGGCTTCCTCGAATATGCCGCCCTCGGCCTCGTTGAAACGCCTCAGCCACTACCGCTCGGTCTTGAGTGCCAAGCGTGTCACACCGGGTCGCCGTCGAGCTACTTCAACCCGGCCCTCAACGCGAATCTCGAGCCGGTGGCGTTCCCTGTGAACGCAGCAGAGGGTACCGATCCAAGTCTCTCCCAGTTTGGCAGCAGCAACATGTGCCTGGTCTGCCATCAGGGTCGCGCGTCGGGTCCGACCTTGCAGAACCGGATCGATAGCGGAAACCTAGGGTTCCTCAACATCCATTACTATGCAGCCGCTGCCTCGCTGTTCGGAGGTGAGGCGCAAGCCGGCTACGAGTACGAGGGGAACGAGTACATTCCGCGGAACACCTTCCCGTCTCACCCCGACGAGTTCTCGACTTGTGAGGGCTGCCACATGACAAACGCCGAGAACGGGGAGCTTCACACCTGGATTCCCGACATCGCCAATTGTCAGTCGTGCCATGGCGGCGATAGCTTCGACACGCTCGGCGGCTCACCGGGTGAGAACTACACCGCCATCCAGACCTTGGTGCCGGAACTCTACGCCCTGGTCCAAGACTATGCGGCCAACACGATCGGGACCCCGATCGTGTATGACGACAGCCGCTACCCGTACTGGTTCACTGACACGGGGGAGCGCTACAACTCGTTCGACGAGACTCTCTTGAAGGCTGCGTACAACTATCAGGTCGCCTTGAAGGACCCCAACGGGTACCTCCACAATGGGAGCTACATCCAACAGTTCCTCTATGACTCGATCGAAGACCTCGGCGGAACACCCTCGGTGGCGGTGATCGGTCGCGGTGACCTGACCCTGGATGGTTCGGCCATCGGGACACTCACGTCCGAGTCGGGGAAGACCAAGCAGTGGCAGCTCAGCGGCCACGGCGCTGCAGCGGGCGAGCCGTTCCGCCACTGGGACGAGGACACCGTGATCTCGGGCAGCTGCACGAAGTGCCACAACACCAACGGCTTTGGCGAGTACGCCATGGGCGAGGCCACGACGGCTCAGTTGCCGCTCTCGACCGTGGGCTGCACGTCCTGTCACAACCAGTTCAACCTCTATTCGAATGCAGAGACGCGCTACACCGCGCAGGGCATGAATCCGGCGCTGCAGGATGTCGCGTTCCCGTCGGGTGCTACGGCGACGTTGGGGAACGACAGCAACATCTGCATAAGCTGCCACCAGGGTCGCGCTTCGGGCGTGCAGGTGGCGAACGCGACGCCGAACGACGCGGTCCAGGATCCGGACTACGACTCCTTCAGCTTCATCAACATCCACTACTACGCGGCCGGGGCTACGCTCTTGGGCAGTGATGTCAACGGTGGATACGAGTATGAGGGCGAGCAGTATCGCGGGAAGAATCAGTTCGGGGTCCACTCCCAGCTAGGCGACTCGGAGGCACTCGTCGACTGCATCGGGTGTCACATGAATGCCGATTCGGAGGCGCTGGGGAAGCACACCTTCCTCCCCAAGGTTGCAGACTGCAACGGGTGTCACGCCGGTGGCGCTTTCGAGACACTACGCGGCTCGCCGAGCGACAACTTTGAGGACATCGAGACCTTGAAGTCAGAGTTGCTGGCCGCGATCCAGGCCTACGCCACCACGGGAGATCTACCGATCGTCTCGCCGATCGTGTACTCCGATGGCTACCCCTACTGGTGCAGGGATAACGGGGAGCCATGCAGCAGGACGAATGCGTATCAAGACGCGGACTTCCCCATGTCGACCGCGATGTACAACTATAATCTCGTCGTGAAGGATTCGGCTGGCTACATCCATAACGGCGCCTACATCATCGAGCTCCTCTACGACTCCATCGTTGCGATGGGCGGCACGCCAAGCGTCCCGCGCCTGTAGTCGGCAGACGAGCGCAGCGAAGTGGGCCGCGAAGGCCCATAAAACCGCACTCCGGGGCACGTCTTCGCTTGAAGGCGCGCCCCGGTTGCTTATGATCCCCGTGATGTTCTCTTCCCGCCGTGTTTCTTGGCTTTCATGCATCGACTCGTGGGTGCTATGAGAGCCCGGGCATGTGTCCGTTGGGTCTTGGGGCTGAGCTGCAGCGTCCTGATGCTGTCGGGCTGCACGGAAGAACGCGACCGCGCGGAGCCTTCGCTCGTCTTCGCGGATGTCCAACCCGTTCTTGATGAGAGCTGCCTGGAGTGCCACGGCGGTGCATTACCTTCGGCCGACTACAGCGTCGAAGACTACTTCACCACCATTCGCTGCATTCCCGAACCTGAGGGTCAGCCGGCCACGCTGCCCTCTAACGAGACGGCTCCAATCCTGGCGGTCTTGCAAGAGCCGACAGTCCACGCCGATTTGCTAGACGTGTCGGAGACCGAAACCCTGACGCAATGGGTCGTCGAGGGTGCGGTCCCGAACCGGCGGTCAACCCACCCTGCGGGTTGGAACGACCCGCGATCTGACGATTGGCATGGAACCTATCTCTCGGAAACCGACTGGCAGCCCATCGTCGACCCGACGCGCGGAGATGCATGCGGCTTATGCCATCCGGGCTCTCCCGCGCCGGTCGAGGAAACCACTGTCTATCCACCCGGGGCGACGGACTGTACGGTTTGTCATGATTTGCCTGGCGGCGTGATGGCCTGCGGAACCTGTCATGGCGATGGGGAGCGCTCCTATCCGCCGCGCGACCAATGCTACTTCCGCGGGCCTCCGGCGGGCTTCGCGCACAACGCGCACGTCGAAGCTTCCCCCAACAACTGGAGCGGGCTCGGCTGCGAGACCTGTCACTACGACGAGGACTTCTCGATGCTCGGGGGCAAGCACGGGAACGGCGCCGTTAACGTCGAGTTTGAGCCCACTTGGGGCCCCGACGCGAGCTATGATTTCGACACGTTAGGGTGCACGACGACATGTCACGTACGCGGCGGCACGACCCCCAATGTGGCGTGGAACGAGCAAGAACTCGATCTTCAGTGCGACGCCTGTCATCAGAACCCGCCTCCGGTCCACCCGAACATTCCGTGCAACAACTGCCA
Organism: uncultured delta proteobacterium; assembly: GCA_963712235.1. Lineage (GTDB taxonomy): Bacteria > Myxococcota_A > Polyangia > Polyangiales > Houyiibacteriaceae > SG8-38. The sequence goes on along the minus strand of CAVQHC010000006.1, from coordinate 64,465 downwards.
CATTGGGATCAACCCGGCCGGAACCATGCTGACGCCAGAAGCTCCGCACATCAACGGCCGCGTCGACACGTTTCGGTTCTGAAATCGGGTTCGAGCTCATCGTTCGAGCTGAAGATCCTTGCCGCTGATGAAGGTGTGGCAGCCGGTGCAGACCTTGGCGTCGGGTTGGTGGTCGGCGATGTCGGTGTGGCACTCCATGCAGGAGGCTCGATCCGCTCGGACCGTGGACTTGTGGACGTTGTGACAGCTCGAACAGTCCGAATGCCCGGGGCCGGTCGGGTCGTCAGGGATTCGGTGAAGGCCCGGTAGCTTGGCGACGCTGTGGCAACTCGTGCAGCTGGTTGCCGCAGCGACGTTGCCGCTGTGGGGCTCGTGGCAGGAGGCGCATTCCTGGTGGCCCTTGGGGCTCTCCGAGAGGATCTCCGCGTGGCAGCTCGCACAGGCTACCGGACCCGTCAGGGCGTGTGCCGTTCCTTCGTGACACGATTGGCATTCCATGTGGTCCGGGATTTGCTGGGTCAGCCTGACCTGCTTCGAATGGCACTCGGCGCAGAGCGTGCGCTCGGCGATCTGGCTCAGGTCGAAGCGATGGGGTTGGTGGCAGTCTGTGCAGACCGTCTTCGTGGCATGGAAGGCTCGCTCGTTCTTCGCGTCGTCATGGCAGCTCGAGCACTGAAGCGCGAGCTGTGTGACGCGTCTCGGATGGGGGTCGTGGCAGGAGATGCAGTCGGACTTGTTCTCGACCACGTGCGTCGAGACGATGTCTTCGTGGCAGCCTTTGCAGGATTGATCGCCGGCCGCGCGAACCGCGTGCGGCTCGTGACAGCTGCTGCAATCCCGATGCTCTCGTGCCGTCCGCTGAGCGAAGACCGGTTGGCGCTTGTGGCAGCTCTCGCAGCGCGCCGCGCTCGCCGCCGAGAACGCGTGCGGCTCGTGGCAGTTGACGCAGGCGCTGTGGCCGTCGGCGGCGCTTCCAAACACCGCCGTCGCGGGCACTTTGGCCGGCGCGTTTTGATGACACTCCATGCAAGCTGCGGCCTCAGTCGCGAGCTTGTGGCCGCCGTGGCAGTCGGCGCAGGTGCCGCTCAGCTCCGGTTGACCGTGGCGGAGCTTGATCCCTTCGTGGCAATCCGTGCACCTGCCGATGGTCTCTTGGATCGGCTTGTGAGGATTGTGGCAGTTCTCGCAGGCGATCGAGTTGTGCATCGCGAGGCCGCTGTGCGTCGGCGTGTCGAAAGGCCCGTGGCAGCGCACGCAGTCCCATGGGCTATCGGGCTCGGCGTTGTACTTGAACGCGTGGCAGGTGAGGCAGTCGGTGACTCCGCCGTCGTGATCGAGGTGAGGGTACGTGGTTGGCTCGACGTGGCAGGCGGTGCAGACGCCGATGTCGACCTCATTGAAGTCCGCTCTGGCCGGGTCGTGGCAGTCGTCGCACTTGAGCTGCAGATTGATGACGTGCAGCGAATGCCCGGGGGAGTACTTATCGACGCGCCAGTCGACCGACACCTGGCGCGTTGGGCCAGCGGCGCGCTGCTCTTTCATGGTCGGGACGACCTTGGTCGTCAGACTTGCGACGACGAACCCTCCCACGAAGCCGAGCGCAGCAAACACCAAGACGATGATCGCCGCTCGCTTCATAGGCCACCTACGTGGCACAGTCGGCAGGGAAGGTCGTTCGCTTTGCTCAGACGGCTATTGAAGCCTGGCGGATGTGGATTGCCCCCCGGGCCGCCGACCTGATGGCAGCTCACGCAGAGGGTTTCTCCCGCACCGCCGTGGCAGCTCGCGCAAGAGAGCGGGTCGAGCCGGGCAGCTGGCCCGTGGGAATTGGCAGAGCCCGGCGGGCCGGACCAGCCGGGAGGATGCGGGTTCCCGCGAACCGGATTCTGGCCTGAAATCCCCAGCCGCGTGTGGCAATCGACGCAGAAGAGCTCGCTGTGACAGACGATGCACTGAGCCGGGTCGGCGACCGCCTGCTGGTTGTGGATCGAAATGAAGTTCGCTCGATGCATTGAATTTCGCAGGGGCGCATCAAAACGAAATCGTGAGGGGATGGTCGGCACCGTGACGCCGTGGCACGCGGCGCATTGTCGCTGGGTGTGACAGGTGGTGCAGAGGTCGCCCTGTGCGTTGGCCTGGACCCCGTGCTCACGCAGGAAGTTGCCGTCGTGGATGACGTGGCTCTCGGGTGGCGCCATCTCGCCCGGTAGGTCGACGTGACAGCCGCCGCAGTCCCGCGTGTCCCACTGGCCTTTGTGGGCATGGCAACTGAAACAGGTCGGATGCTTGGTGCGCAGGTCTACTGCATCGACGGTCACATTCACGTGACACCGTACGCAGTCCCCCGCACCAGCCTCGTCGTGCTGCGCGTGCGAAAAGCGCAGGTGTCTGCGCGACAGCTCGGCTGCCCGGCGAGACCGTGCGCGGCCGTGGCAATTCGAGCAGGTGTCCGGATCGTGCGGGTCTTGGTGGCATTCGACGCAATCGGCCGTCGTTGGGATGTGCAGCGGTCCGGTATCCTCTGCACTCTCGATCCCTGCGTGGCACTCCAGGCAGTTGATGCCCTCGACGACGTGCGCCCGGTGCTCGAAGGGGTGGTCCTGTTCTTCTCGATCGAGACCGAGCATCTTGGCGCAGGCTCCGGCCGAGGCGGCAAGCAGGATCAGGGCTGCGATGGCGACCATCTGCTTCATTGTTGACCGTGCCACGTACGCTGAAAAGCGACGCGCGCCAACCCTCGCACGTCGAGTCGTTGGACCTGGTTGGCGCTCGCTTCGGCCGCCGCCGCAAAGGACCAGCCGCTTTCGTGCCGGTATCGGAGCGCAAGCCGACCCCAGGGCCAGGCCTTGCCCGTGATCGAGTTCCGGTCATCGGGTATGATGACCTCGAATTTCAGGCATTAGACCCACGGTCTGGTGGACGTCCTCGAAGATTTGGATGACCGACGCGAGACGGATTCCGGTCCAGCGAGCCGTGGCGACCTGCATGCGCCGCAGCTCACCGAGGACGCTCCCCTTGCCTTCGTCGTCGGTGCGCAGAAGCCCACGCAGATACCCGCTCCAACCCCATTGGTCCTCGGCCTGCCGCCCGGCCCCTTCCACCGTCAAGTCGAGCCTCGGAGCGGCGCGCCAGAAGAGATTCGCGCCGGACGCGAAGATTCCCGGGTCCCCGAGCACGGTGAACAGCGAGGTTTGCTGCAAGAAGCGGGTGACGTTGCGCTTGCTTGCGAAAACCTCTGCGCGAAACTTTCGGTCGTTGGTTTGCGAGGAAATGGTCGCAAGCACTTCGGCGAGGCCTGGGTTGACGATCTCCCACGAGAACTTGGCCGCCATGTCGAGCCAATTCGCGGCTCTCAACGAGAAGTCTACGCCGACCTCTTCGTCGGAGCGCTGACCCGCGTTGTACCGGTTATAATACGAGCCTCCGAGGACCCCGATCTTGCCGAGCCCCTGGGAGATCCGGCCCCCCGCGATCCAATCGTACCCGCGCCCTTCGATGTTGCCGTCAACCGGCACCCCGCCGAAGAACTCGACGTGGGTTTTGGAGGGCGCGCGCAGAATCAGATGCCCACCATCGACGTGCAGGGCGCGCACCGCGCCGGTCGAAAGAATGAACCGGCCCAGCCTGGCGTCGCTAATCCCCCTTGGATCCCGAACTTTGATCGTCGCCACGAGCGCTTCGAAGGTGAATTCATTGTCGCGCAGGCCGTACTGAGGCGATCCGGCTCCACCCCAAACCAGCGCTTCGGCATCGACGTACGGATACTTGCGCGTCGACCCCTCGACGACGATGAGCCCAACGTTGGGGTCGAGCTGCCCCCAGGCCTCGACGCCCACGCTGTGGGGTTGGGCGACCGCCTGAGAAAAGGGCGCCAGGACGGCAAGCGCAAGGGCTGCGGCAAGCCCGACAAGCCAATGCTTCGAGCGGCCGATCTGCCCACTTGCACTGGGACCCGATCGTGGATCATGTTCATCTGGCTCGAAACGCCATCGAAGGCGACGAGCCCGTTGAATCATGCACGCATCGCCGCTGTCTTGGATCGCTTTCGCTTGTGCCGTCGTTGCCGCCGGCATCATGCTCTACTACCTGGTCAAGCAGGCCGCCGCTCGACGCCGCGGGCAAGTCGGTGATGCTGCTGGGCGTGGGCGTGCTCCCCATCATGGTCGCCATGATCGGCAACCTGGAGGGCTTCGCCGCGACCGAGCGTCAAGGATTTTGTGGAAGCTGCCACACGATGGACATGTGGCTCGAGGACGCCAACGACCCCGAGCAGCGAATCGCTCGCGGCCATTCACACTCGCACGCCACAAGTTCGGGGGCGAGAGCTGCTACGTCTGCCACAAAGACTACGGAATGTTCGGCTACGCGATGACGAAGCTTGGGGGCATGGGCCACGTGTACAAGTTCGTCTCCGAGTGGATGTGGTACGACCGCGACGAGGTCCTCGAGAAGATTCACATCGCGCGCCCCTTCAAGAACGACAACTGCATGCAGTGCCACAGCACGACGGGGAAGATCTGGAACGAAGTGGCGGACCATAACGGACTTCTCGACGACGTGCGCGCCGACCAGACCAGTTGCGCCAGCGCCGGCTGCCACGGATACGCGCATCCTTTTAGCAAACCGGACGAGGAAACTCCATCGGATGCCGAAGTTCATTCGGCGCTCCAAGCCCCAGCACCGGAGGGCAGATGAGCCCTCGAGCCAAGATCGAAAAGTTTCTCGATACGGCTTCCCGATCGCGGCTGATGGTCTACGCCTGCGTGCTCGGCCTGATCGCCCTGGCGCTGATGAGCTGGTCGCTTTTCGACCAGGGTTGGATTCCGATCATGATGGCGATGTCGGTGGGCCAAGGTATTGGCACGCTATCATTCGCGCTGTTCTTGGTCATCGTGATTATCGACCTGCGACAAGCTGATTTTCGGCCCTCGCTTCCGCCCGAGGCGAGGAAGTCCGAGGACGACTAGGCGCCCGAACGCGCGCCGCGAAGCAGGACGAGGCCTCCGCCCAAGGCGACGATGATCGCGGCCGTGAGAAGCGAGCTTCGGGGCACGAACGGCATCAGACCGAGGCAGCTTAGCGCGCCGACGAGAGGGACCCATCGTGGCGCGCAAAATGTGCGCGAGGCACGGCGCTTGCGTCGCTTGATCACGATCAGCGAGACGTTGACCATGAAGAAGACGAGAAGCAGGAGCAGGCTGGTGGTGCCGGCGAGATAGGTAAGCGTGCCCGAGAGCGCCAAGGCGAGCGCGACCGCGAGCACCGTGAGCACTGCGAGGTGTGGTGTGCGACGCCTCGGGTGCACCGTGCCGAGTGCCGTGGGCAGAAGCCCCTGGCGCGACATGCCGTAGATCAAGCGCGAGGCCATGATGAAGTTCAGCAAGCCGGTGTTCGCGACGGCGAATAATGCAATCAGCGTAAACAAGCGGTCGGGAACGACGTCGGTGGCCCGTTGCACGACGTACAGCAGAGGGGCATCGGAGGCCGCGAGCGCGTCCGGCGCGACGACGCTTGTTGCGACCAGTACGACCAGCAAATAGATCACCCCGGTCACACAAAGGGCGATCAGGATCGCGCGGGGCATGTTGCGCTCCGGGTCCTTCACCTCTTCAGCGACATTGACCATGTCTTCGAAGCCAATGAAGGCAAAGAAGCCCAAGGCGGCGCCGCTCGTAATCTCCCTCCAACCGACCGCGCGGCCCGCTTCGATGGTTTGGAGAACACCGGCGTCTGGGCTGCGCCCGAGGAAGAGCGCGCCCGCGACGAGCACGATCAAAAGGCCGGTGAGCTCGACCATCGTCGCAATGATGTTGCTGGTCGAAGACTCCCGCATCCCGCGAAAGTTGATCGCCGCGAGCAAGAGCAGGATGCCGACCACCGTCGCCGAGGGCGGCAGCCCCGGGACGAGCCCGGTCATGTAGCCGCCGAATGCGACCGATACCGTTGCCAAGGAAAGAACGCCCGAGGAGAGGACCATCCATCCGACCAGCAGCGACAGCGCGGGGCGCCCAAACGCCTGCTCGGTGAAGAACGACTCGCCGGCGCTTCTGGGGAAGCGACCCCCAAGCTCGGCGTACGTGAGGGCGGTCAGGCCCGCGACGACGAGCGCGACGCCAAAGGCTGCCCAGCTTGCGCTCCCCGCTACCCCGGCCACCTTGCCGACGAGCGCGTAGATTCCTGCGCCCAGGATGTCTCCGACACCGTAGAAGACGAGCGCCCAAAAACCTAGGGATCGGCGCAGCTGAGCGGGTTGGGAGTCGTTCATCGGGCCAGACAATATTTCTCGTCGAAGTAGGGGTCGTCTACGACGCAAAGCGCTGGTAGGCTCCCCGACGCCATGAAGCAAACCAAGATCACCCTCGAAGAGAGCGAAATCCCCGAGCGCTGGTACAACATCGTCGCCGACATGCCGAACAAGCCCTTGCCGCCGCTCAATCCGGCAACCAAGGAGCCCATCGGCCCCGAGGCGCTCGCCCCCATTTTCCCGATGGCCTTGATCGAGCAGGAGGTCAGCCAAGACCGTTGGATTCCGATACCCGAAGAGGTGAGGCAGATCTACACGAGTTGGCGTCCATCTCCGTTGTATCGGGCGCACGGGCTCGAAAAGGCGCTCGATACACCCGCGCACATTTACTACAAGTACGAGGGCGTCAGTCCGGCGGGGTCTCACAAGCCGAACACGGCGGTCGCGCAGGCGTATTACAACAAGCAAGCGGGCGTGAAGCGGATCACGACCGAGACCGGCGCCGGTCAATGGGGAAGCGCGCTGAGCTACGCCTGTCAGCACTTCGGGCTCGGCTGCGAGGTCTACATGGTGCGCATCAGCTACGACCAAAAGCCGTACCGCAAGATGATGATGAATACCTGGGGCGCGGAGGTGATTCCCTCGCCCAGCCCACAGACCGAGGCGGGTCGCAAGATCCTCGCGGAACATCCGGACTCGCCAGGCAGCCTTGGGATTGCGATCTCCGAAGCCATGGAGCGCGCCGCAACCGACCCCGACACCAACTACTCGCTCGGCAGTGTGCTGAACCACGTCCTCACGCATCAGACCGTCATGGGGCAGGAAGCGATCAAGCAAATGGAGAAGGCGGGCGAGCTTCCCGATGTCGTCATCGCGCCGTTTGGCGGGGGATCGAACTTCGCAGGGCTCAGCTTTCCGTTCCTTCGGATGAACTTCGCCGAAGGTCAGAACATTCGCTGCTTGGCCGTCGAGCCGACATCTTGCCCGAAGCTGACGCGCGGTGTCTTTCGCTACGACTTTGGTGATTCGATCGGGATGACGCCGCTGATTCCCATGTACACCTTGGGTCACAACTTCGTGCCGGCCAAGATTCACGCCGGCGGCCTGCGCTACCATGGCGCGGGCGCGCTCGTCAGTCAGCTCCTTCACGACAAGCTGATCGACGCGGAGGCCGTCGACCAGATCGAGAGCTTCGAGGCGGGCGTGCTCTTTGCGCGCGCCGAGGGCATCATCCCTGCGCCCGAAGCCAACCACGGCGTGGCGTCGGCGATTCGCGAAGCGAAGGAAGCCAAAGAAGAGGGGAAGAAGCGCGTGATCCTCTTCAACCTCTGCGGCCACGGTCACTTCGACATGTCGGCATACGAGGCCTACTTCTCGGGCAAGCTCCATCGTCACGAGCTCAGCCAACAGGACATCGACTCGGCGCTCTCCGAGCTCCACACGCCCGAAATTCCCGAAACGGCTGCCTGAGTGCGCGTGTAGCGAACATGCGCATCACGTCCATCGAGCTCTTTCATGTCTCGGTTCCACTTCGTCAGACGTTCTGGCCGTCTTGGATCCCGGGGTACCCGCAGACGCACAACCGCTTCACGCTCGCCAAGCTGGTGACCGACGAAGGGATCGAGGGCTTCGCGGCAGGGCAGTCGATGGGCAAAGAGCGGCAGGGACTCGGAGACCTGCTCGGAGGGTACCTTCTCGGAACCGACCCGACCGACATCGATCGCGTGCAGGACTTGCTCAAGCAAGCCGGGTTTTTGGGGTGGCGAAACTTCTGGTTGGAAGCGGCCTGCTGGGACATCAAGGGCAAGGCCGAAGGCAAACCGGTGTACGAGCTCTTTGGCGGCACGCCGCGCCCGCTGCCGGTCTACCTCTCGACGGGCGAAGTGCATCCGCCCGAGCAGCGCGTCGACGAGCTGCTTCGGATGAAAGAGCGCGGATACCGAACGGCCAAGCTGCGGGTGAAGAGCCCGCGCCTCGCGGAGGACATTCGCCAGATCGAGGTGGTGCGAAAAGGGGTCGGCGATGACTTCGTGCTTGGCGTCGATGCGAATCAGGGCTGGTTGGTGTCGATCGTCGATCGCGTGCCGGCTTGGGATCTGAAGCGCGCCACGGAGTTCGCGGCGGCCTGTCACGACAACGGGATCTCCTGGCTCGAGGAGCCGCTCGATTGGCACGATTACGATGGGCTCGCAGCTCTAAAGAAGGCATCGAAGGTGAAGATCGCGGGCGCCGAGCTCAACCACGGCTGGGACGAGATCAAGATCATGTTCGAGAAGGACTGCTTCGACATCTATCAGCCGGACGCCTGTTTTGCGGGCGGCATGGCCCAGGTGAAACAAGTCATCGACGCCTGCCACGAGCACGATCGCATTTACTCGCCGCACACCTGGACCAACGGGATCGGCTTCTACGTGAACTGGAACATGGCGCTGGCCGATCAAGAACAGCCACCCGCTCGAGTACCCGCTCGAAGAGCCGTCGTGGACCCCGGAGTTTCGTGAAGGCATCATCGACCCGATCCTGCCCAACGAAAACGGAATGCTGCCGCCATTCCGGCGACCGGGACTCGGCTTCGAGATCGACAAGAAGAAGCTGCGCAAATATGGGAAGCGATTCTTCAAGCTCAGCGAGACGGGGTTAAAGCTGAAGGTGATCCGCGAGAAGGGGATCCGGGCGGCGCTGGATCTTAAGAAGCGCAAGGATGGGCAGTAACGTCCCACAGCTTGCCCGCTTTTCGGCTTGTGCTGCCGCGGGACTGCTTGGGCTGGCGTCGATGTCGGCGGCTTGTGCTGCCGCGGGTGTTCGGGGGGCGGGTCTTGGGTGGCGTGGGTGGTACGGTTTGATTGCACCGCCCCGCCCACCCCCACCCGTAATCCTCCCTGGCGCGGCATTCGCTTGCGCTCCGCCTTGCCGGCGCCTCTCGCGCCGGGCTTCGCCCTGCGGGCTCGCGCTGCCGCGGGTGGATGGGGGAGGTGGGTGGCGGGTGTCGCCGTTCGGCTTGTGCTGCCGCGGGTGTTGGGGGGCGGGTCTTGAGTGGGTTGGGTGGTACGGTTTGATTGAACCGCCCCGCCCACCCCCACCCGTAGTCCTCCCTGGCGCGGCATTCGCTGCGCTCTGCCTTGCCGGCGCATTCGCGCCGGGCTTCGCCCTTCGGGCTCGCGCCGCCTGCCGTTGGGAGCCGGGTTGGCCTGTCGGGGGAGGTGCGGATAAGGCGCGATGGGTGTCGCCGTCGACGGCTTGTGCTGCCGCGGGTGTTTGGGGGCTGGGTCCTGGGTGGGTTGGGTGGTGACGGTTTGATTGAACCGCCCCGCCCACCCCCACCCGTAATCCTCCCTGGCGCGGCATTCGCTTCGCTCTGCCTTGCCGGCGCATTCGCGCCGGGCTTCGCCCTTCGGGCTCGCGCTGCCGCCTGCCGGTTGGGAAGGTTGTGCGTCCTGTCTCCGTAGTGGAGGGGCGCGGAAAAAAGCGCGTCATGGGGTGGAGTCGACGTGACGAGTGACAATCTGCAAGACAGCAACCCACCGCGGATTGGCGCGAGCTCCGAGGCGAGGCTTGCGTGGTCCAGGCCCCCGAGTCCTTCCGACCACCTTTGCAAGCCGAGCCGTTCGACGGAACCCCGTGTCGGGCCTTTTTCCGCGCCCCGGTGTCTTACGCCGCTGCCTTCACCTTCTTACGCCTCTCCAAATGCTCCGCATACCCAGCGCACAGCGTGCCGAACGCCGCGTCCGTCCATGGAAAGAAGCCCGCGTAGTTGCCTTTGACCTTGGCGTGGTGAAAGTCGTGGTGGGTTGCGCCGTCGCTGAAAGGAATCAAGTGGCTGGGGCTCCAGGGGAAGTCGTCGAGCAGGATGAAGAAGACGAGCTGCAGCGGGATGACCCACCAGGTAGGGAGAGGGCCCGCGTGCACGTTCGACAGCCGGAGCAGGGGCCACGCACCCAGCGTAACGACCGCCAAGATCAGGTTGTTGCGGGCGACGTGCTAAAACAACGGCTCGCTGTAGATCTCACGCAGCCAGTCCCACATCGGACGGCGACTCTAGCACTAGGCGGTCAGGGTTTCACTTCGCGGGCGCCATACCAGCTCTCCACGTCGGGCCACTTTCCCCACGGAAAAACGAGGGCCGAAACCAAACCTGCGAACGCCCAGCCGCCGATCACGGCCCAGGCGCCCATCGGGGCGGGGTCCATGCGCAACAGGACCGCGATCCCCGCGATGCAGGCGAAGGTCTTGTAGAGGACCAGGTATTGGAAGAACACCAAATAGCGAACCGGCCAGATGGCGCCGAGCGCAAACATCGCGCCTTCGCCCATGATCGCGCCTCCGTAAAGCGCCTGCACGAATGGATCGTCGCCGACGTTCAGCCCCACCGAGCCCCAGGCCGAGGCGGGGTCGACCATCATCCACGCGCCGATGACGAACGAGGAGGCTGCGAACGAAAAGCAGACGAGACGAATCAATTGTATTCGGCCATTGGAGAGGGCTTGCACGCTCATTCGGCGACCATAGGGTGACGGCGCCTGCCCCCGCAAGCCGGTTTCACAGACCGAGCCGCTTCGGCAAGATCTCGAGCACGCCACGTTCGGCGTCTTCTTGATCTGCGCCGATGGAAATCACGTCGAACTTCCCGTGTCCGTCGAGGGGGCCGAGGTTGTAGAGGATGAAGCGGCCCTGGCCGGTCTCGGTTCGAAACATCAGGTCGCCAAGAAGCTCGAGTAGGTCAGCAAGCCGTGCTCCGACGAGCTCGGGGTACACGACGTCCTGTGCGCGGTATGCCGGCCGTGGATGGTCCAGCACGCGGTCGAGCAGGCTCATCGGCGCGCTGGTGCCGCCCCAGCGTCCGTTGCATTCTGTGAACCGCACTTCGAAGAGACCGTTCGGGTCGCCGGTCACCAGGTGGTCGAAGGAGCAGCGCCCGACGTACCCGAGCTCCTGAAGCGCAGCGCCGACTAGCAACGCGTCGCTCCCCAGCTTCTGGTTCAACGCATCGGGAAGGGTCGAGGGCCGGCTCCCAACGAACACTCGTTCTTCGCCCTTTAGAATCTGCTCGTAAATTCCGTCGAGACGAGGGTCACCGAATCCAAGTGGTGGAATCCAAAGCTGCGTCGAGGGGGACAGGTCCGTATCGAGCCAAGCCACCGTGAGCACTTCTTCTCCCTCGGGCCATTCGGTGCGCCGCAGGAAGGCTTGCACCATCTGTGCGGCGTCCCGATCCGACCGCAGGTCGGCTGACGCGAAGACAGCGTTGCCCATGGCAGATGCGCACCTGGTTCGTTTGAGACCCACGCGTTCGTGTCGAGCAGCCAGCGTTCGTAGATCGGTTTCGATTCCCGCCGCGTCCCGCGAGATCCGCGTTTCGACCAATGCCTCGCGTCCGAGCACGCGTTCGACCAGCTCGTCGAACACGGACTTGTCGTTGGCGATCCAAGTCACCGGAGGCGGTGGCGCGAGCACGCGTATTGGGCTGCTACTGTCCAGGCTGAGCATGGCCGCGAGCTCCCAGACCTCTTCGATGCCCATGTAGGGGTGAATCGTCATGCCGCCGGCGGCGCTTGCTCTCTCGACGAGACGCGCGCGGGTAGATCCCTTGGTGCACGCGCGCGCCACCGCGATCGGCGGACCTACCGGATCGGCGACCAGATGCTCCGGCGCCCCCAGTTGAAGGGTGTCGTGGCAATAGGCTTCGTAGTCGTCCACGGCTGGGGTGACGGTCACGTACAGGTCGTGGTCCCCCGCCCTGAGACGACCGCGGTGCTGATATTCCTCGACCCCAGCGATATCGGCGAGAAACGGGATCGCCGAGACGTCATCGAGCTGAAGCGTCGGGTGCGGGGTATCCCCGCGGTGCCAGCGCTGCGCTTCATACGGAACGAGCTTGCTCGCGACATCGATGTCCGCCCCTAGGCGCCGACCCGCGAGACGCGCCTGTTTGAAATCCAAGGTCACGTTGCGGGGCTGCGTGCTCACAGCACCGCTTTAGCGCAGCTTGGCGCGCGTTCCAGCGGCCTTAGTTCGGTGCAGGGGACGGCACGGGCGGGGCGTAGGTCTTCAGGAAGCCGTTGACGGCCGCCCAGTAGACGTCGTGATCCGAAAATTTCTCCCACAGCGCGCGGGACCCGTGTTGACCTCGCGAAGCCGGGGTGAAGAGAATCTTCTTTTTCGCAGGAGACGCGTCGAAGAGCGGTTTGACCTGCGCCCGCTCTTTTTTCGAGGAGGTGACGAAGAGCGGTTGCTTCACACGCTTGGCGAAGTTCCAGATGTAGACCGGGCTCTTTTGTCGTTCGAAGTACTCGCCGGGAGCAAACGCCATCACCGCCGTCACGGCGTTCGGATGCTCGGCCGCCAGGCGAAAGACGAGCGACGCCGAATAGGAGCTACCCCACACGATGATCCGCGTGGCGCCCAGCTCCTTGCGTGCGTAGGCAAGCGCCGCTTCCAGGTCTGCGTAGGCATCCAGATAGCTTCGGCCCAAGCCCATTTTCGCTGCTCGCCGATGGGTCTCGTTCTGCACTCCGTTGACGGCACCCCCTGAACGCTGGTCGACGGCCATCACACGATACCCGGCTTCGACGAGCTTCGGAGCGATCTCCCTGTACTCTCCGCGGCTCCACCCGGCCTGATGAAACAAGAGGATGAGGGTGGCCGATTCGTTCTTCGATACGTAGACATCCCCGCGGCCCTGGATGCCGCCGTCGGCAGGAAAGTCGATGATTTCTACGCCGGGGTTCGCGAGCGCGGAGCCCGCCATCCATGCCAGCATCACGCCGAGCCCCGTGATCCCCCGAGTCAGCCGTCGCATCTGTTCCTCCCGAGCGAAACGGTCCAGCACCGAAACCGAAGACTCACCTCAGTACACCGCAACGGGCGATTGCGCAGCAACCGTCAGACTGGTCGATAGCGGCAGGTCTCGAGAAGAGGTCCCCACGTAAATCGCATGTTCCAGCGCTTCGAGGGTCCAGGCCGCTTGGGCAACGTCGTAGTAGGCGAGGTCGTTCACCTGCAGCTCGATCTCGACGGTCTCGCTCTCGCCGGCGCCCAGCGTCACTTTCACGAAGCCCTTCAGGTCGCGCTCCGAGCGCTCCACCGCGGAGCCCGGGTAGGTCACGTAGAGCTGCACGACCTCCGCGCCCGCCGTCGAACCAGTGTTGGTGACGTCGACGCTGAAGCGAACGACATCGCCAGCGATGGCCGTGCCCTGACTCGCCTGAAGATTGTCGATGGAGAATGTCGTGTAGCTGAGGCCGAAGCCGAACGGAAACTCCGGCGTCGCGCCGTTGCGGTCGAGGTATCGATAGCCGTGAAAGTAACCGTAGGTCACTTCGGCTGAAACGTTGTCGAAGGGAGGCAGCTGGTCGAGGCCGGTGGGGAAGGTGATCGGCAGCTTGCCCGATGGGTTCGCAACGCCGAAGAGCAGGTCGGCGATGGCGTAGCCGCCCATTTGACCCGGGTACCAGACCATCAGGAGCGCCTCGACCTCTGGAAGCCAGTCGCCCATCGTGATTGCGCCGCCGCCTTCGAGGACGACGATCGTTCGAGGGTTTGCCGCAGCGGCGTCTCGAATGAGCGTTTCTCGTTCAGGCGAAAGGTCGAGGTCGAGCCGGTCGCCTGCTCCGATGAGCCCTTCGCCTTCGTCTTCTGCGGTGAGCCCGGTCACGACGATCACCGCATCCGCTGCTTCAATCGCTGCGAGGTCGTCAGCATCGAGCACGTCCTTGCGCGATGTGGTCGACCAGCAGCGAATCGCCGACGGCTTCCTCGATACCCTGTAGCGGCGTCACCACGAATGCGGGCATCGTATTACTGCTCCCGTTGTCTCCAGTGTTCGGCGCGTCGGCGAGGACGCCAACCACGGCAATCCGTTGCAGGGCGCCCATGTCCAAGGGCAGAGCTTCGGACGCGTTCTTGAGCAGCACTGAGCCTTCCACTGCCGCTTCCCTGGCAAGCGCCAAGTGCTCGTCGCTTCCGATCACGCTTTGATCGAGTCCGCTCGGCTGATCGAGCTCGTGCTGTAGCTTCTTTCGCACCATCCGACGGACCGCATCGTCGATGACGGCCTCGGGGACATCCCCATTCTGAACTGCTGCCAGAAGTGGCTCGCCGTAGAACCTTGCGATCGGCATCTCGATATCGAGGCCGTTCAGCGCTGAGCCGAGCGTCGACTGCGTTCCGAAGATCCAGTCGGACAACACGAAGCCATCAAATCCCCAATCTCCCTTGAGGATGTCTCTGATCAGTTGCTCGTTTTCGCCGCAGAACTCCCCGTTGACCGAGTTGTACGCGCTCATCACGGAAGCAGCTTGGCCCTCGAGCACGGTGGCTCGAAAATGCTTCAGATAGATTTCACGCAAAGTCCGCTCATCGATCGTGACGTCGACCTCGAAGCGGGTGTCCTCGATGCTGTTCGCCGCGTAGTGCTTCGGATTGGCCAGTGCGTTTTCTTGGACGCCTTGGACGAACGCCACACCCATGCGTGAGAGAAGGTGCACGTCTTCCCCGTAGGTTTCCTGCGAACGGCCCCAGCTTGGATGCCTCAGGATGTTGATTGTCGGGGCAAGCAAGATGTTGCCACCCGCGGCCCTCAGCTCACGACCCATCGCTGCCCCGACACGGTTTTCGATGCTGGGTTCCCAGCTTGCGCCGCGGGCCATCCCGACGGGAAACGTTGTCGCGCCCTGAACGGTGCCGAGCCCCCTCGGACCATCCGCCATCCCAAAGGGCGGAATTCCGAGCCGCTCAACCCCAGGGACGTTCCAGACGGTGTCCCCTCGAGGCAAGAAGACCCCGCTGTCGCCCGACATCTGGGCGACCTTTTCGTCGAGGGTCATCTGAGCGACGAGCGCGTCGACGCGGCTCTCCAACTCGCTGCCGCTGTTGCCGCTGTTGCTGCTGCTGGTGCAAGCGAGGATGAACGCGAGTGGAACCCAAGTAAGCCTTCTAAGATTCATGGTATTTGAGCGTACCCGATCCTGATTTACTGACAAGACCCGCTCCCGGGCGAGCTTAGCTGGGGTCCAAGCGCCAAAGGTTTTCGAGCCGGTCGACCGCCTCGGCAGGGTCCCCCTGATAGCGAATCAGCCGGCGGGATTCGAGCGTGTCGACGAGCTGCTCAGCCTCCAGCTCGGAGCATTTCACAATCGCGACTACGGCGGCACGAAGGTCACCCTTCCCACGAACATAGCCGGCGGGAGGCGCTTTGCCGAAGCGAGCAGCCAGTTGGCGCCTCAGCTCGTTCAGGTCAATCTCCTCGGGAATCATCTTCAGAGTTCTACGACTCAAACCGCCGTATGGCAACGCTGCTCCCGAGACTCCAAAGGCGTCATGCACCAAGAAACCATCAACGGCATCGTAACACTGGTCGCGCTCGGCGCAGGCGCGCAGTGGATCGCGTGGCGCTTGAGGATTCCGTCCATTTTGGTGCTGCTCGCCGTGGGCTTCATCGCAGGGCCGCTGACCAGCTTCTTCAAGCCGGACGAGGTGCTCGGGTCGCTCGTGTTCCCTTTCGTTTCGTTGGCGGCGGCAGTCGTTCTTTTTGAAGGTGGGCTCACTGCGAGTTGGGAAGAGATCAAGGGTGTTGCAACGCCGGTTCGGCGATTGATCGTGCTTGGCATTCCGATCACTTGGGCGATCCTGTCGACGGCGGGCCACTATCTTCTCGGCCTACGAGTCGAGCTCGCCCTCCTTCTCGGAGCGATACTCGTGGTCACGGGTCCGACGGTCATCGGCCCTCTGCTGCGTCATGCGCGTCCACGGGGGTCGGTAGGCTCGGTTCTGAAGCTCGAAGGCATCATCAACGACCCGATTGGTGCAATTCTCGCCGTTCTGGTTTTTCAGGGGATCCGCGCAGAGGAGATCGACCGCGCATTTACGGTGGTGAGCGCCGGGATCTTGAAAGCGGCCTTGGTGAGCGCGTTACTGGGTTTGGTCGCCGCGTACCTATTCGTCAGGTTTCGCGAACGCGACGTGCTGCCCGAGTTTCTCCACAATGCGGTGGTTCTTCCCTGCGTGCTCGTCGTGTACGCAGGCGCGAACCAAATCCAAGAGGAATCCGGCTTGCTTGCGGTGACCATCATGGGCATTGCCTTGGCGTCGCAGAAACGGGTCAGCATGGAGCAGAGCTTGGAGTTTACCGAGCACGTCCGCATGCTCCTGATATCCACGCTCTTCATCCTCCTCACCGCGCGGATGAACCTCAGCGACGTCACCGGCCTTCCGGTTGCGGCCTTGGCTTTCGTAGCGGTGGTCATCTTCGTCGCTCGGCCGACCTCGGTGTGGCTTTCGACGGTTCGCTCCGGCCTTTCCATTCGTGAGCGGATCTTCCTCAGCGCGACGGCTCCTCGAGGCGTCGTCGCAGCGGCCGTCTCCTCGCTGTTCGCTCTCGAGCTCGTCGAGACCGGCTACGAGGAAGCGTCCATTCTCATGCCGGTCACCTTCGTCGTCATCGCGCTCACGGTTCTGACCTCGGGTCTTTCGGCCGTTCCCTTGCTCAATCGACTTGGGCTCGCCCAGAAGAAGCCGCAGGGCGTGCTCATCGTCGGAGCGGATCGCGTAGGCCGAACGATCGCCATGGCCCTTCGACAGCATGAGTTTCCGGTACTCCTCGTCGACTCCGACCCCGGCAACGTTGAAGAGGCCAAGTCTCTCGGGCTCGAGGTCGTGAAGGGCGAGGTGCTCTCTCGCCGGGTCCTTCGCAGCCTCGACTTGGACGGGATTGGCCACCTGCTTGCGCTGACCCCCAACGACGACGTGAACACGCTGGCGGCCGCACACTTTGTGAGGCTCTTCGGAGCGGACAACGTGCACCAGATTCAGCCGAGCAGCCATCGAGGGCGTCCCATGCCGGGCTATGCGAGCCAGCTTACGGCGCAGGTGTTTGCGGGCGGTGCGACCCTCGGCAAGCTGCAGGCGCTGGCCAAATCGGGAGCCTCGGTGACGGTGACGCCCGTCGACGAGACGCCTACGCTCGAACGAATGCGAGAGCAACTCGGACTTGACGCAGTTCCTCTGTTTGCCGTGAGCGACGAAGGTGAGTTGAGCTTCATCCATTCGGACGAACCGCTGCCAAGCGCTGCCAAGCTCGTCGTACTTACGCCGCCCTGAGCTTCGTCGTCGAAGGCAGCGACTTCAACGGGGTCGCGCCCCGTGCTTCTTGAACTCGATGCGCGCGACTGCTCGCCTGTGCACTTCGTCCGGCCCGTCGGCGAGTCGCAGGGTTCTGCTTTGGGCCCAGGTCTCGGCCAGGCCAAAGTCCGTAGTGACGCCTCCGCCACCGTGTGCCTGAACGGCGTCGTCGAGGACCTTGAGCGCGGTCAAGGGCGCCTTCACTTTGATCATCGCGATCTCGGCGCGCGCGGCCTTGTTGCCGACCTTGTCCATCATGTCGGCTGCCTTGAGCGTCAGAAGCCGAGCGCATTCGATGTCGATGCGGGCGTCGGCGACCCGCTCTTCCCAGATGGATTGTTCGTAAATCTTTTTGCCGAAGGCCGTCCGGCTCATCAGGCGCAGGCACATTTTCTCGAGCGCGCGTTCGGCCACACCGATCAGGCGCATGCAGTGATGAATCCGCCCGGGGCCGAGACGCCCCTGTGCGATCTCGAAGCCGCGACCTTCACCAAGAAGCATGTTGCTTGCAGGAACGCGAACATTCTCGAAGAGAACCTCGCCGTGCCCGTGCGGCGCGTCGTCGAACCCGTACACTGGGAGGTAGCGCTCGACCGTCACGCCCTGTGCGTCGCGCGGGACGAGGATCATGCTCTGCTGAAGGTGTGACGAAGCGTGTGGATCGCTTTTGCCCATCACGATCATGATCTTGCAGCGCTTGTCCATGATTCCGGACGTCCACCACTTGCGGCCGTTGATTACGTATTCGTCGCCGTCGCGGCGGATCTCGGTACAGATGTTGGTCGCATCCGACGAGGCCACGTCAGGCTCGGTCATGGCGAACGCGGAGCGAATGCGACCCTCGAGCAAGGGTCCCAACCAGTCCTGTTTTTGCGCTTCCGTGCCGTAACGGTCCAGCACTTCCATGTTTCCGGTATCAGGCGCAGCGCAGTTGAAGACCTCTGGCGCAAACGCGACGCGTCCCATGATTTCGCAAAGCGGCGCGTACTCGAGATTGCTGAGCCCCGCGCCGCGTTCACTCTCGGGCAAAAAGAGATTCCACAGGCCCGCAACCTGCGCCTTTTTCTTCAGCTTTTCGATTAAGGGGGGAGTCTCCCATCGATCGGAAAGCGAAGCGTGCTGCTCGCGCACCGAGGCTTCGTTTGGATAAATCTCCGAGTCCATGAACGCTTGAAGGCGGGAGATCAGAGCCTTCGTCTTGTCGCTGTACGTAAAATCCATGACGGTCCCCTGACTAGTCGACTGCCAAGACCACTTTTCCGCGGGCTCGTTTGGTTTCCATGTACCGGTGGGCTTCGGCGACATCGGCGATCGGGAAAGAACGGTCGACGACGACTCGGAGGCGGCCGGCGTCGATCTGTTGGCGCAGCCAATCGAGCTGGTCACGCCTGGATTTCACGATCACCAGCTTGGCACGCTTTCGGCGTACGAAGCTTTTTGCGACGTCTTTGAAAATGCTCGCGCTCGGAATCGTATTGACGTAGATGCCCCGCTCCGGGAGCAGCTTTTTGAGCTTGTCGAAGCGGTAGTTGCCAAACACGTCGAAGATCACGTCGAATTTTTCGTCGAGGTCGACGAGCTCGGTCTTCGTGTAATCGACGACTCTGTCGGCGCCGAGCTCCGTTACGAGGTCCACGTTCCGATGGCTGCAGACGGCGGTGACCTGCGCTCCCAAGATCTTGGCGATTTGGACCGCGAACACCCCCACCCCACCTGAAGCGCCGTTGACCAGGACCGTTTGGCCTGCCTTCAGCTGCGCGTCGTCGCGCAGGGCCTGCAGGGCCGTTTGCGCAGCCAAGGGAACGGCGGCTGCCACCGCCAGCTCGATGGACGCCGGCGCCTTTGCCAGCTGTTGGCAATCTACGGCGGCGTACTCCGCGTAGGCGCGGCCCGCGAAGTCGTTGATCATGCCGTATACGAGGTCGCCTTTCGCTAGATCGGCGCCAAGCCCGACCTCGACCACTTCGCCAGCGATGTCGTGACCGACGATCAGGGGAAACTTCTTGCCTGTCGCGATTTGGAACTTCCCCTTGCGGACGATGATGTCTTTGGGGTTCACCCCGATGAAGCGTGTCCGGACCAGGACTTGGCCGCGTGTTGGAACCGGACGAGGGACGGTAGCGAGGCGCAGCACTTCCGGCCCGCCGTATCGGTCGATGACCACGGCGCGCATCGTTGCGCTCGGATGCAGGTGCTTACCGTACTGCGGCAGCGCAGTCATTTCTTGGTGAACCGGTACAGCGAAAGGCCGGAGAGAATCTTCGGCTGAAAGAAGGTGCTCTTCTCGGGCATGACGACCTCCGGGTCTTCGAGACCGGCGTCGGCCACCGCCATCAGCTCGTCGAGGCTCACCGGGTGCAGCGCGATCGCCATGTCGTAGTCGCCCCCGTCGACGGCCGCTTTCATTTCGTCGAGGGCGGACTCCGAGTAGTAGTCGAAGTGAGCGGGGTCGACGACCATGTCGTGGGTCAGCCCGAGCTTCGGGTAGAGCTCACGCTCGAGGATCGCGCAGTCGAGGCGCCCGACGACGTCATCTGGAACCTCTTGCGCGTCGAGCTCGAAACAGCCGTTTTGGGTGTAGATGCAGAAGCTGTGCTTCTTCGGAGTGCGGAATGAATCGACCGGCCTCAACGGCAGGTCGCCCGCAATCTCAGAGAATGGACGAACGCCATTGATGACGCGGTTGTACGCCTGGATGACGGCCTCCTCGGTGACGTAGCAGAGGAAATGGGTCTGCTCGTTCAAGAGGCTCGCGTGGTAGCGGTGGTGACCGTCGGCGATGTACAAGGGCTCGGTAGCGAGCGCGGCCTGGAGCGCGCGCCCCGTCTCGCTCGCCTCGGGCACACGCCAGACCTTGTTCTCAATGCCTTCGAGCTCGCTGAAACCGCCGAAGCTGCTGGTGAAGTCGTAGATCGGATCCGTCTCTCGTTTCGCCTGATCCAAAATTGACGCGATCGGCGCCCGAGTCAGAACGAACACCGGCCCGATGTGTAGACCTGTCGCGCGCCGCATTGCAATGCGACCCTTGACCTTGGCGTCGAACGTTTTCTCGTGACGAATGATCTGCTTGGACGCGTACGGGGAAACCTCCGCCGCCGCAAAGACGCCGGTTCGCCGCCCATCTTTCCAGGTCTGCTCGTACACGTAGTACGCCGGTTCGGCGTCTTGCAGCAGCGAGCCGTCTGCAAGCAGACGATCGCGCGCCGCTGCCGGCTCTGGTCCCAGGATGATGTGGAACAGCGAGCTGGGCTCTCGTTCGAGCAGCTTCTCGAGTGCTGTGCCGGGCTTGATCACGTCGTAGGGTGGGGACGCGATTGCAGAAACGCGGGACGGGTCCGGGCGCAAGCCGGTGAGTCCGATCGTAGCGACCATGATAGCTCCTTAGGGGCTTGCGGATCGCATATTGCCCCTGGAAGTCAAGAGCCCCGGGAGCCTCGTTGCGCCTAGGCGCGCGTCAGCGTTCCAAGGTCCCCGTCGAGCGTGACCAAGTCACCGGTGCGAATGCAGCTGGTTGCGACGCGGAGGTTCACGACCGCCGGAAGGCCGTATTCTCGCGCGACCACGGCGCCATGCGACACGGCGCTTCCGACGTCGGTGGCGAGCCCGGCGATCAAGCTGAAGTACGGCGTCCAGCCCACATCGGTGATGGGTGCGATCAGGATTTCGCCCGCCTCTAGCGCTGCTGCCTGCTCCAGCGTCTCGACGACGCGCGCTCGCCCGGTGACCTTGCCTCGGCTTACCGGTTTGCCCACGAGCGTTCCGTCGCCCTTGGTGACCGGCCCAAGTCTTAAGGGCTCGGGTCGATCGCGGAACACTTCGGCGAAGTGAAGCGGCATCTGGTAGTCGATGACTCTTCGCCGCGATACCGCGAGGTCTGAAAGCTCGCGCTGCCCAACAAGAAGCTCGCCGAGCTCCTGATGGGTCAGGAAAAAGACGGCGTCCTGGTCCGGCAACCAGCCTTCCTGCGTCATTTGCGAGCCAAGTGCCCGATACGCATGCTTGAACGCCGTCGTCACCGCAACCAGCGCGGACTTCGTGTGCTCGCGCGTCCGAATGGCCGCGTGCGCCAAAGGGAGGAGTCTTCTAAGAATTGGGTGATCGCGTGCGGGGGTTCGCGGACGGGTCGGGGGCCGGTGACGCGCCCCGAGCTCGAGGCGCGCGCGCAGGCCGGACTGCAAAGAGGCGATCAGTGGAGCCGGATCGACGGCCCATTCCTTTTGTCGCAGCTCGAGCTCTCGGACGGCGCGATGACCGTGTCGGTCGAGGTAACGTGTGAACTCGCTGCTGGCTTCACCGGCGTCGCTCGAGCGAATCCAGGCAAGCGCATCCTCGGGACCGGAATCGGCAAAGGCTTCCTTCGCGCCCTCCTGCACGAGCAGTAAATCAATTAGCCTCTCGACCCCTTCGGCGATGTCCGCACTCTCGACGTTCTTCGCGCCTGCGAGCATGTCTGCGACTTCGGCATGATGCTCCTGTGTCGGCTCCTGTCCCTTCGCCAGGATGCCGAGCAAGATGGGGCTCAGTGCGCCGGCCGACGATGAAGACAGGAGATGAAGCTCGTACGCCCGCCAAATCTGCGGAAGGTTCTCGTCGATCGCGCCGTACAATTGCTTCGCGGTGCCCTGCTTGGGCAGGTTGATGTCTGCAAGAAGCGCGTCGAGATCGGCCCGATGTTTGGATGCGGAGACGAGGAGCGAGAAGTACCGGGCGCCGTTGAACGCCCGCCGCCACGCCGGCTCCGGCTCGGGTTCGCTGACTTCGTCGATGTCCCTGCCGCAAAGCGCGATGCACATCTGGCTCTTGGTCGACCCGGCAACGGCGGACGCGAGCTCCGATAAGTTCGATAGATTGAGGAACAGGTGCCCGAAGTACATGCCCACGTAGCGAAGGCCGTCGCGCTGCGGCACCTTGGCCCCCATTCGCCGGTAGGCCCATTGCATGCCGAGGTCGATGCCACGCGCAGTCACCGAAAAGGTCAGGGGGGTGACCGCCCCCGGCATCATCTCTCCGATGTTGCACCAGGTGTAGACGTCGTCAGGGTTTGGCTTGGTGTCGAGCTCGTTCGGGTCTGCGGGAAGCCCGGTGATCGGCCGGGCCTGAAGCCATCGAAGCGCACCGGCCTGGTCGATCGCCCACTCCATATCGAGTGGCGCGCCGTATCGTTGTTCAGCTCGAAGGGCTTCGCCGACCAGTCGAGTGAGCTCGGCGTCGCTCAAGACCGGCGCTTCGCCCTGCAGATCGCGCTCGAGCACCGAACCATCTCGCGCCATCAGCCAATGGTCCGGTGTGGCGCGTCCGCTGACGAGCGCTTCGCCAAGACCCGTGACCGCGTCGACGACGATTCTGTCGCGTCGGGCGTTCACTGGATGGGCCGTGAAGAGCACGCCGGCGGCCCGCGCATCGACCATCTGTTGGACGACGATATTCATCTCAGCTTCACGATGCCCTGTCTGCGCATCGCGGTATGCGAGCGCCCGCGCGTTGTCCAACGATCGAAGACATTCCTCGAGGGCCGCGCGCAGAGGCTCGCTGCCCTCGACGTTCAGAACCGTTTCGTACTGCCCGGCAAAGGAGGCGTCCCCGGCGTCTTCCCCGATGGCCGACGACCGAACCGCAACCTTGCCCGCTCCAATTCGGGCGTAGTGCTCGTCGAGGTCGTTTGGGATACGGCCAGAGCTGGCGCCCACGACGACGAAGCCCGAAGGTACATCGAACCCGTAGCCCAGCAGGCGAACCAGCCCTTCAGCCTTGCCGCCCACGGCTTCGTCGGTAATCGCTTCGAGCGGAATGCAGCGCGGTTCGGTCATGCGGTCTTCGACCGGCTTCTCAATTCGCCGATGACCTCGGACGCGCAGTCCTGTGGGAGCGGGAACGGCGACGCAAAGCCGAGCCTTCCCGCCAGAGCGCCGTAGCGCCGGTGCAAAATCTCGGCGACTTCACGGGGCGTGCCCACGGCGGCGATGCGGCGCAGAAGCTCGTCGTCGATCAGCGCGGCCATCTCGTGCCACCGGCCCTCCTTGGTGAGCCTTCGAAGCTCCGGCTGGAGCTCCCCGCAGCCCTCGGCTTCGAGCACACTCCGATATGCGGGCGTCGACGCGTAAAAGGCGATCTGATTGCGTGCCATGGCCCTTGCGTTCTCGAAGCCAGCCTCGTCTTTGCCGGTCACGATCAGCACCTGCGCACAGAGGGTGAAATCCGAAAGCTTCCGCCCCGATGCGGCCAAGCCTTTCGTCAAGTTCGGCAGCATCACTTCTTGGAGTGAGCGCTCGGTGTGGAAGGGATGCAAGAGCATTCCGTCGGCGACTTCGCCAGCCGCTTCGGTCATCTTCGGCCCGACGCCGCCGAGATAGATCGGCGGCGCGCCACCCTTGGCCGGACCGGGGTTGAAGATCGGCGGCATCAGCGTGTGGGTGTAGAACTCTCCGCGGAAGTCGAGCTTCTCGTTGTCGTTCCAGCTTGCGAGGATTGCCCGAAGCGCCCGCACGAACTCTTTCATGCGTGAAACCGGTTTGCCCCAGGGCATACCGTAACGAGCTTCGATGTGCGGCTTGATCTGCGAGCCGAGCCCGAGCCAGAAGCGGCCATCGGAGAACTGCTGCAGGTCGTGAGCCACATTCGCGACGGTCATCGGGGTACGCGCGAAGGCAATGGCGAGCCCGGTACCGACCTCGAGCTTCGAGTGCTCGGCTGCGAGCACCAGCGGCATGAACGGCTCGTGCGGCCCTTCGAAGGTGAAGCATCCGTCGAAGCCGGTTTCCTCGAGCTCGCGAACCCGAGCGGCGACCTGCTTCATGTCGGTGACCAGCAATCCGGCGTCGATCTTCATCCGTTTGCGTTCCTGAGCAAAGAGGCTCGTCGCATGAATCGCCGGACACTGTCAAGGCGAGCAGGCTCTTGAAACCCCGTCTCAAACCGTCTACCTCCAGCTTCGGAGGCAATCGATGACCGAACGAACCGGGCTTCTCCCATTCTGGAAAAACTACGACCGCAAGCTCTACCTCAAAGCCGCAATTCTCGCCGATGAGCTTGGCTACGACTCGTTCTGGATTCCCGAGGCCTGGGGCTACGAGATCTTCTCGCTCCTGACCGAGATCGCGGTGCACACCAAGCGAATCAAGATCGGCACCGGCATCGTCAACTGCTTTAGCCGCTCGCCCGGCCTCATGGCGATGAACGCAGCGACGGTCGACGAGATCAGCGAAGGCCGTCTCATTCTCGGCATGGGGACCAGCGGCAAGCAGGTCATCGAAGGATTCCACGCGCGCCAATTCGACAAGCCGCTGACGCAGCTCCGCGATGTGATCCGCGTGACCAAAACCCTCTTGGCGGGAAAGCGGCTCACCGAAAGCGGCGCCAAGCTTCACGAGTACCGACCCTTCGAGCTTGCCATGAAACCGCTCCGCCCCGATGTGCCGATTTACGTCGCGGCGCTCAAACAGAAATCGATCACGTCGATCGGCGAGCTCGCCGACGGCTGGATTCCGACGTTCTGGCCCTATGCGAAGCTTGATCAGGGCCACGCCTGGATCGCAGAAGGCGCAGCGAAATCCGGGCGCGACCCGAGTGAGATCACCACGGCGCCGTTCACCACCGTCATCCCACTCGGCGAGGCGGGCGTCAGGGAGGCCCGTCAGATCATCTCCTTTTACATCGGCGGCATGGGCGACTACTACAAGGAGCTTCTGAGCGGGTTCGGATACGCAGACGAGTGCAAACGAGTCGACGAGCTCTATCGCGACAAAAAGACCCGCGCGCAGGCAGCCGATGCGGTAGCGGACGAGATGATCGAAGCGCTCAGCATCGCGGGCGACCCGGAGCACTGCATCTCGGAGCTCAAGCGCCGGCGCGAATACGGAATCGACCTCCCGATCCTCAATCTCCCTTCGAATCTGCCCTGGGAGATGGTCGAGATGTTCATCCGTACGATGGCGCCTTCGTCTTAGGGGTTCTCGGCTGAACAGCCAGCTCGCTCAGGTGCCCGCGGTTCGGCGCTTTCGCGTCGCGTCGGCCAAGCCCTCGAGGACTGGAACCGTAACGTCCCAACTCATGCAGGCGTCGGTGATACTCTGCCCGTACTGGAGCTCAGCGCCAGGCTTGTTGTCTTGACGCCCGCCGACCAGAAAGCTTTCGAGCATCACGCCGAACACCTTGGTACTGCCTTCTGCGAGCTGTTGCCCGATCGCGATCGCAACGCCGGCCTGCTTCTCGTGATCTTTTTGGCTGTTGGCGTGACTGCAGTCGACCATGACCCGACCTTCGAGCCCAGCCGCCTCCAACATCTCGACGGTCGAGGCAACATGCTCCGGCTCGTAGTTCGGCTTGCCGCCGCCGCCTCTCAGGATGACGTGGCAATCCAGATTGCCCTTGGTCGCCACGATAGCGGTCAGGCCCTGCTTGGTGACCGAAAGAAAATGATGCGGGTTCCGTGCGGCCTTGACGGCTTCGACGGCGATCAGCACCGTCCCTCGCGTCCCGTTTTTGAAGCCGACGGGCATCGAAAGACCGCTGGCCAGCTCGCGATGGACCTGGCTTTCGGTCGTTCGCGCGCCGATCGCTCCCCAAGACACCAGGTCGGCGACGAACTGCGGCGAAATCGGGTCGAGGAACTCCGTCCCGGTCGGCAGGCCCATCTCCGCCAGGGCGCTCAGCAGACCGCGCGACACGCGTAGCCCATGGTTGATGTCGAAGCTTCCGTCGAGGTTGGGATCGTTGATTAGGCCCTTCCACCCCACGGTGGTGCGCGGCTTCTCGAAGTAGGTACGCATGGCGATGAACAGATCTTCGGCATGCTCATCGCGCAGCGCTTTGAGCCGCTCGGCGTACTCGAGGGCGGCGTCCGCGTCGTGAATCGAGCAGGGGCCGCAGACGACCAGCAGGCGGTCATCCTTACCGTGGACGATGTCGCTTATCTCTTTGCGCGCGGTGGCGATACGCGCGATGGCCTCGTCCCCCGGATGGATCTCTTCCATCAAGATAGCGGGTGGGATCAGCGGCCGGAGGCCCTCAATCCGGACGTCGTCGGTAGGTGGTCGAAACATGAGAACCGCCGGTTTAGCATGGAAGGGCGGCGGCGTCTCGCTCGGCCCGTGCGACCGCATGCTGTGCTACATGGCGACCTCGTGGCTGTGTTCGTTCGGCTCTTTCCCCTTTGGGTGACCCTCGGTGCGGTCGCGGCGCTCATCTACCCGCCGGCGTTCGACTGGTTTCTCGAGAAGGGGCTGATCACGCCGGGGCTGCAGATCATCATGCTCGGCATGGGGCTCACGCTCGAGCTTTCCGACTTTTCCCGCGTTTTTCGCTCCCCGGCGCCCATCCTTTGGGGAGTGCTCCTGCAGTATACCTTGATGCCGCTGCTCGGCTGGGGCGTGGGTTACCTGTTTCAACTGCCCACCGCGTTCGCCGTCGGCTTGGTGTTGGTCTGCTGCTGTCCGGGCGGGACGGCTTCCAACCTGATCGCGTACCTGGCCAAGGCCGACGTCGCGCTTTCCGTTTCGATGACCGCATTCTCGACGATGCTCGCCGCTGCGTGCACGCCGCTGCTCACGACCTGGCTTGTCGGCAGCCGTGTCGACGTCGACGGCTGGGCCCTGTTTCTCAGCACCGCAAAGGTCGTCCTGCTTCCGGTTGCGCTAGGGCTTTTGATGCGTCGCTACGCACCCAAGCTCACCGAGAAACTACTCCCCGCGGCGCCTGCCGCCGCCGTGCTCATGATCGTCCTGATCGTGTCGGCGATCCTCGGTGCACAAAAAGACGCGGTGCTCGAATCCGGGCTGCAGTTGCTAGGCGCCGTGGTGACGGCGCATGCCTTTGGCTTCTTTTTCGGGTATCTGTTCGGCGGACTGAGCGGGGACTTCGGCACCGTGGCACGAACGACCTCGATCGAGGTCGGGATGCAGAACTCCGGCCTGGGTGCAGTCCTGGCGCAGGCGCACTTCGCCAACCCGCTCACCGCGATTCCCAGCGCCATTTCGGCCATCACCCATTGCATCCTCGGCAGCGCGCTGGCTGCCTTCTGGTCTCGACGCCCCGCGTGAGGCCCGACAACGGCGCCGGCCGGTCAGGGTAGGGGTCTCGAAGGCTTCTAGCCGGCGTGGAAGGACTCGCCGCAGCCGCAGTCGCCCGTCGCGTTTGGGTTCTTCCACTTGAACCCGTAGCTCATCAGGCTTTGCTCCCAATCGAGAACCGCTCCTGATAGGAACTCGAGGCTTCGATTGTCGACCACGACTTTCAGACCGTCGAAGTCGAACACCAGGTCTTTGTTGGGCCGGACCTTCTTCGCGAAGTCGTACACGTAGTAGTACCCCGAGCAGCCGCCGCCCTTGACGCCGAGCCGCAGCCCTTCGACGGGCTCGCCGGCGTCGGCGAGCTTCGCCTTCGCCATCTGCACGGCTTTGGGTGTCAGCGCTATGCTCTTCGCTTCGCTCATCCCTCTCTATGTAAGGCGGGAGGCCTCGTTTCGCCAGGTTCTGGGCTCCGCTACCAGTCGACGGGCTTTCCGCGGGACCTTCTCGCCCAAAGGGGGGACCGTTCTCTGAGCCGGCGGACGGTTTCCACCACGGCATCGGCAACGGAGTCGACCTCTGCCTCAGTCGTCTGTCGCCCGAGCCCGAATCGAACCGAGGCGGCGCTCCAGGCCTTCGGCACCCCCATGGCCTCGAGCACGTAGCTCGGGCCTTCCACCGCGCTGCTGCACGCGGCGCCGCTCGAGACGGATACAACCTTGCTGAGCTCCAAAAGCAATTGAGGGCCGTCGACATCGCCGAAAGACAGATTGAGATTTCCGGGATGCCTAGGGCTTAGCGCGCCGTTCAAACGAACTTCCTCGACCTCAGCCAGGAGCCGATTGCGAAGAGCATCTCGCAGCGACGCGAGCCGAGCGGCCTCGGTTTTGCCTTCCGCTCTCATGATGCTTGCCGCGGCGCCGAAACCCACGATGCCTGGCACGTTGAGTGTACCGGAGCGCAGACCGCGCTCGTGACCACCTCCGTGCGTCTGCGCGACGAGCATCCCACGCGTTTGCACGAGCTGCCGTACGTAAAGTGCGCCCACGCCTTTGGGCCCATACATTTTGTGCGCGGAGAAGCTCGCCAAGTCGATTCGCAGATCGTCGACGGAGAACGGCAAGTAGCCGAGCCCCTGAGCTGCGTCGCAATGGAACAAGACACCGCGCTCCTGCGCGAGAGCGCCGATCTCGGCGAGCGGCTGGACGACGCCAACCTCGTTGTTGGCAAGCATGACGCTGAGCAACACCGTCTGGTCTGTGAGCGCGTCCGCGATGGCCTCGGGCGAGACCAGACCCTCATCGTTCACCTCGAGGCGGGTCACCTCCCAGCCTTCGCGTTCGAGCGCGGCGCAGCTATCGAGGACCGCCTTATGCTCGGTGCGAACCGTGACGATGTGCTTGCCGTCGACTTCGCGCGCTTTGGCGACCCCACGGATCGTCAGGTTGTCGCTCTCGGTCGCACCCGACGTGAAGATCAGCTCGCCGGGCTTGGCCCCAATCAGGCCGGCGACCTCGGTCCGCGCAAGCTCAACCGCATCCCGGGCGGCCCTGCCGTGGGAGTGTGCCCGGCTCGCGGCGTTGCCGAACTGGTCCACGAAATACGGAAGCATCCGTGCGAGGACCCGCTCGTCGACCGGAGTCGTCGCGTGGTGGTCCATGTAAATCGGTGCGTCGTCCATGGGTCTTCCCAAGCGTAGCGCCGACCATGTGCGCCTCCAACGGGTTGATCTATGCTTTACTCATGGCAGGAGCGAGCATTCTTTGCGGAACCGATCTGACCTCCGCGGGTCCCCGAACCGTCGATCTCGCGATCGCGGCGGCCAAGGCCTTTGGCGTGCGGATCGACCTAATTCACGTCCTCGATGACACGGATTCTTGGTGGCCCGAGGCGCCTGAGTTCCAGGCTGCGGCGGAGGCCGCGAGGGCAGACGCTTCGCAGTACGAAGCCGTGCTCGAGGCCGAGCTTCAAAAGGAGCGCGATCGTTGCGTTGCCGCCGGTGTCGAGTGCGAAATGTTCGTCGTCCGCGGAAGGCCATGGCGGCTCATTCCGGAGATGGCCGGCGAGCGCGGCGCGTTCCTCATCGCCATCGGCGCCTATGGGTCGAGCGGATCTCGATCGGTCGACGGGCGAGGAACCAACGAGCTCGTTCTTGGTTCGACCGTCGAGCGCGTGATCCGTGCGGCCGACTGCCCCGTCTTCGTCGCGACTGGAGCGGCTCCGATTCCCGAGGCGCTCGAAGGGACGAAATGGTTCGTCGGGACCGACTTCTCCAACTCGTCTTTGGCTGCCGTCACTTGGGCGAAGCGCGCGGCCGCGCGCGTCCACGGCGAGCTACACATCGCCAACGTCGTGATCCCCGCAGGCGGCGAGGACAAGCCCGACGAGGAGCGCACCTGGCGCCAGGTCTTGCGCGACCAGAGCAAGCTCGAAGCCGGCAAGAAACTCGCGGCGTACATCGACGAGCACGCGCCTGGGGCACAGCTTCACCAAGTGGTTTCGGCCGATTATGCGTCGCACGCGATGTGCAAGGCGGCGCGGGCTGTGCAGGCCGACATCATGGTCGTCGGCACGCACCGGCAGGGTGTGCTGGGCCGATTGCTCGTCGGAAGTACGGCCTCGCGATGCCTCCGGATCTCACCGATGCCGATCCTATTGGTCCCCGAGCAGGCTAGGTAGGCCGTCGAGGCTCTCGGCGTTGTTGTCCTCTTGGTATTTCGCGAGACCATCCTCGCCTTTTTTGTTGGCCCAGCGCGGAAGTTGATCTCGTTCGCCTTGGTAGTCGTACAAGGGCACGCCGTAGCCGCAGGAGTCGCTGATGCGGCTTGCGCGAACCCGGATGATCGAGCGCACCCCGGGATACTCGTCGAACCGCTCACGTAAGCTTGCGAACTCCTGGTTGCTTGGCTCCACGACGTCGCCGATACCGTGCACGCGGACGATTCTCGGTGGGCCCTCGAATGCGCAGAACATCACACAGATGCGACCGTTCTCCCGAAGATGAGCGATCGTTTCGACGCCACTCCCGGTGAAATCGAGGTATGCGATCGTGCGATCGTCGAGCACTGCGAAGGTGCCCGCGAGGCCCTTCGGCGACACGTTGACGTGTCCGTCGGAAGCCAGCGGTGCGGTGGCGACGAAGAACATGTGCTGTCGCTCGATGAAACTCCGCAGCTTGTCGCTGAATGCGTCGAAGGTCTTGGCCATGGGCCAACCTTGACACCCAGGCAGCCGTACTCTAGATCCGCATATGGGACCGAAACGGTCCGGTATATAACTCACTGAAAATGCTTCGAATTTCCAAAATGACCGACTATGCAGTCGTGCTGGCCACCCATCTGGCCGCCGCGGACGGGGCCCAGCCGGCCCGCGACCTGGCCCTGCAGACCCAAATCCCCGAACCGACAGCGAGCAAGGTTCTGAAAAAGCTGGCGCGAGCGGGTGTCGTGATTTCGCAGCGCGGCGCAAAAGGTGGCTATGCGCTCGCTCGTCGGCCCGAGCAGATCGGCATCCACGAAGTCATCGAAGCGATCGAAGGCCCGATTGCCGTGACCGAATGCTCAGACGAAAGCGCCGATTCGTTCTGCGAGTACGAAACCAATTGCGGGGTGCGGGCCAACTGGCAGCGCATCAATCTAGCGGTCCACCGCGCCCTGTCCGAGATCAGCCTTGCGGATATGGCGTTCCCTGGCACCGCGGAGCTGGTGTCGATCGCTCTGTCGAGCAAAGACGCCGAGCGGATGCGGAGCACCGACACGCAGAGCAACGACGTTCACTGAGCTGGAGTAACTCATGTCCGCAGCAACCGAACAAATCGACGATATTCTCAAGAAGGGCTACGACGCCGGCTTCATCACCGACATCGAACAGGAGTACGCCCCGCCGGGCTTGAGCGAAGAAATCGTCGCCTTCATCTCGGAGAAAAAGCAAGAGCCCGATTGGCTTCTGCAATGGAGGCTCAAAGCCTATCGTCGTTGGCTCGACATGAAAGAGCCGACCTGGGCCAAGGTCAGCTACCCGACGATCAACTATCAGGATATCTGCTACTACGCGGCGCCGAAGAGCAACGAGAACGCGCCGAAGAGCCTCGACGAAGTCGACCCGGAGCTCCTCAGGACCTATGAAAAGCTCGGGATTCCGCTCCACGAGCGGGAGATCCTCGCTGGCGTCGCGGTCGATGCCGTATTCGATAGCGTCTCGGTCGCCACCACGTTCCGGGAGAAGCTCTCGGAGGTCGGCGTCATCTTCATGTCGTTCTCCGAGGCGGTCAGGGAGCATCCCGAGCTGATCAAGAAGTACCTGGGCTCGGTCGTCCCGGTCTCCGATAATTTCTTTGCGGCCCTCAACAGCGCGGTCTTCAGCGACGGCTCGTTCGTCTACATACCGAAGGGCGTGCGCTGTCCGATGGAGCTGTCGACCTACTTCCGGATCAACGCCGCGAACACCGGGCAGTTCGAGCGGACCCTCATCGTCGCAGACGAGGGCAGCTACGTGAGCTACCTCGAGGGATGCACGGCACCCATGCGAGACGAGAACCAGCTGCACGCTGCGGTCGTCGAGCTCGTCACGCACAAAGATGCCCAAATCAAGTACTCCACGGTGCAGAACTGGTATCCGGGGGATGAGAACGGGAAGGGTGGGATCTTCAACTTCGTCACCAAGCGCGGCCTCTGCGAGGGCGCTCGCTCGAAGATCAGCTGGACGCAGGTCGAAACAGGCTCGGCGATCACTTGGAAATACCCGAGCTGTATTCTCAAGGGCGACGACTCGATCGGCGAGTTCTATTCGGTCGCGCTGAGCAACCACCGTCAGCAGGCCGACACCGGCACCAAGATGATCCATCTCGGCAAGAACACGAAATCTACAATCATTTCAAAGGGAATTAGCGCCGGCCACGGGCACCAGACCTACCGGGGCAGCGTCAAAATCTCTCGCGGCGCGACCAACGCCCGCAACTATACCCAATGTGATTCGCTTCTCATCGGCGACAAGTGCGCGGCTCACACGGTTCCCTACGTCGATGTGAGGAACGCCTCCTCGAAGCTCGAGCACGAGGCAACCACCTCGCGGATCGGAGAAGACCAGCTTTTCTACTGCCGGCAGCGCGGGCTTTCGGAAGAAGACGCAGTGAGCCTGATCGTCAACGGTTTTGCCAAGCAGGTATTGAAAGAACTGCCGATGGAATTTGCAGTCGAGGCGCAGAAGCTCCTCGGCGTGAGCTTGGAAGGAGCCGTCGGCTGATGTTGAAGATCGAGGACCTGCACGTCGAAGTGGACGGCAAACCCATCCTGAAGGGGATCAACCTCGAAATCGAGGCGGGGCAAGTGCATGCGGTCATGGGGCCAAACGGCTCCGGGAAGAGCACGCTTGCGTACGTTCTCGCCGGGCGCGAGGGCTACGAAGTCACCAAGGGGAGCGTGCTCTTCAAAGGGCAAAATCTGCTCGAGATGGCGCCAGAGCTTCGCGCTGCCGAGGGCATCTTTTTGGGCTTCCAGTACCCGGTTGCGATTCCAGGCGTGAGCAACATCTACTTCCTAAAGGCCGCCCTCAACGCGATTCGAAAGCACCGCGGAGAAGATCCACTCGACGCGATCGATTTCATGAAGCTCTCGAAGAAGAAGGCCGCCTTGGTTCAGCTCCCCGATGAGCTCACCAAGCGCTCGGTGAACGATGGGTTCAGCGGCGGCGAGAAGAAGCGCAACGAGATCTATCAAATGGCCATGCTCGAACCCTCGCTCGCGGTGCTCGACGAAACCGACTCCGGCCTCGACATCGATGCGCTCAAGGTCGTCGCCCAGGGCGTGAACAGCCTTCGAGGCCCGGACCGCGCCATGCTGGTCATCACACACTATCAGCGTCTGCTCGATTACATCGTGCCGGACGTCGTTCACGTTCTGATCGATGGTCAGATCGTTCAAACCGGAGACAAGGACCTCGCCAAACGGCTCGAAAAAGAGGGGTACAGCGAGGTTCGGGGCGCAACTCAGCTGTGACCGAAGCAAACCGCCAAACGCTGCTCGCTAGCCTGCCCGACTCGTTCGATACGGGGCCGGAGTGGTTGCGCACGCTTCGTACTCGGGCGGCGGAGACGCTGCGCGAGCAGGGGCTTCCCACAAAGCGCACGGAGGCTTGGCGCTTCACGCCGGTTCGTTCGCTCGTCGATGCCGAGTTCGCACGGGCCGACGAAGGCGTCCCCACGCTGGTTTCGGCGGTCCCGGAGGGTGTCACGGTCCGCGGCCTGGCCGAGGTCCTCCGATCACAGCCCGAGCTTTTGCAAGGGCGGCTCGACTTCGGCGGGGCGACTACCCACTTTGCCGCGCTCAATACAGCGATGTTCGGCGATGGGCTTTGGATCGACGTTCCGGCGGGCGTCGTCGTCGAGGCGCCGATCGAGATCAGCCATGCGAGCCCTTCGTCGTCAGAGCCCGGCGTCGTCTACCCGCGCGTACTGATCACTGCGGGTGAGGGGGCGGAGTTGACCCTCATCGAAACCTATGCCGGGGGCAGAGCCGGTCAGCTCAGCAATTCGGTGGTCGAGGTCGAGCTCGGTCGCAACGCCAAGATGAACCATGTGCGTGTTCACGAAAACGCCGGCCTGCAGATCGGCCGCGTCGATGTTCGTCAGGATGCAGACAGCGGCTACCGCTCCACCGTCATCACCTTGGGCGGCGCCCTCTTGCGCTTTGATGTTCGCTGCCTGCTCCAGGGCAAAGGCGCCGAGTGTCAGCTCGACGGCGCGTATTTGACCGACGGCGACGACCACGTGGACCACCACACCTTGGTCCGGCATCAGGCGCCCCAGTGCCGGAGCGGGCAGACCTATCGCGGCATCGTGTCCGGAAAGAGCACAGCCGTCTTCGACGGTGTCGTCATCGTGCACCGCGACGCTCAGAAGACCGAGGCGCACCAGGAGAATCGCAACCTGCTGCTCTCCGATACGGCGACCATTCACACCAAGCCGCACCTCGAGATCGACGCAGATGACGTGATCTGCAGCCATGGCGCCACCGTGGGTGCGCTCGATGAAGACCAGCTCTTCTACCTTCGCGCACGTGGGGTCCCCGAGGACTTCGCGCTCGCGATGCTGACCTATGCGTTCGTCGAGTCGATCGTAGACCGCGTGAGCCACCAGCCGACGCGGGCACGGATGCGCGAGGCGCTACTTTCGCGAATACCGTATGGTGACGAGATTCGGGAGGTCACGTGAACGAAGTGTCTCCCATCGTCGCTGCTCCTGCGGACCTGTTCGACGTCCAGCGCGTACGCGCAGACTTTCCGGCACTCCATCAAGACGTGCACGGCAGGCCCTTGGTCTACCTCGACAGCGCCGCCACCACGCTCAAGCCGCAATCGGTGATCGATGCCGTGGACGAAGTCTACGCGCGCGACTGCGCCAACATTCACCGCGCGGTTCATCTGCTCTCCCAACGCGCGACGGCTCGCTACGAAGAGGCCCGCGAGAAGGTTCGCGCCTTCGTGAACGCAGCCAAGACGACCGAGATCGTATTCACCAGGGGAACGACCGAATCGATCAACCTGGTGTCGCAAAGCTGGGGGCGCAGCTCACTTCGAGAGGGCGACGAGGTTCTGCTCACCGAGCTCGAGCACCACTCGAACATCGTCCCTTGGCAAATCCTCTGCCAGCAGACGGGGGCCAAGCTCGTCGTCGTGCCGATGACCGACCGAGGCGAGGTCCTGCGAGAAGCCTTCGAGCAGAAGCTGAGCGAGCGTACGCGCTTGGTTGCGATGTCACACGTTTCAAACGCGCTCGGTACGGTGCTGCCTGTGGCAGAGCTCATCGCGCTCGCGCACGAGCGCGGCGCATTGGTCTTGCTCGACGGTGCGCAGGCGGTTTCGCACGTCGACGTCGACGTGCAGTCGCTCGACTGTGACTTTTATGCATTCAGCGGCCACAAGCTGTACGGCCCGACCGGCATTGGTGTGCTCTACGGCAAAGAACGGCTCCTCGACAAGATGCCTCCCTACCAAGGTGGCGGTGACATGATCCGCTCGGTGACATTTGACGAGACGATCTACAACGACCTACCGTACAAGTTCGAAGCGGGGACGCCGCACATCGCCGGGGCAATCGGCCTGGGCGC
This sequence comes from uncultured delta proteobacterium, assembly GCA_963712235.1. GTDB lineage: Bacteria > Myxococcota_A > Polyangia > Polyangiales > Houyiibacteriaceae > SG8-38. The sequence goes on along the minus strand of CAVQHC010000006.1, from coordinate 29,003 downwards.
TGCCATCGATTACTTTTCGTCCTTTGACGAGGGACTGGTTCACGCGCACGAGAACTCCGTGCTCCGCTATGCGACCGAAGCGCTCGAAGCGGTTCCCGGGGTGCGCCTGATCGGCACCGCGCCTGGCAAGGTTGCGGCTCTTTCCTTCTTGATGGAGTCGGCGCACCCGCACGACATCGGCACGATTGTCGATGCGGAGGGCGTCGCCATTCGGACGGGACATCATTGCGCGCAGCCGGTGATGGAGCATTTCGGCGTCGCGGCGACTGCTCGGGCATCGCTCGGGATGTACAACAACCATGAGGACATCGATGCCTTGGTTGCAGCACTTCAAAGAGTGCAGGAGCTGTTCGGCTGATGGACCTCCGCGAGCTCTATCAGGAAGTGATCCTCGACCACGGCAAGAATCCTCGGAACCACAGGTTTCCAGAGCCGCACAATCGAGAAGGGCGCGGCTACAATCCCCTCTGCGGCGACAAGATCACGCTGCGCCTGCAGCTCGATGGCGAAACCATCACCGATGTCGGTTTCATCGGCCAGGGATGTGCGATCTCCCAGGCCTCGTGCTCCACGATGACCGAGGCGATCAAGGGCAAGACCCTTTCCGAAGCCGAAGCCCTGTTCTCCGGATTTCACACGATGCTTACCAGCGAAGACAGCTCCGAGGACGACATCGAACAGCTCGGCAAGCTCGCGGTGTTCGCTGGCGTCCGCGAGTTCCCGATGCGGGTCAAGTGCGCAACGCTCGGCTGGCACACCCTCAACCAAGCTCTGCGCAACGAGAGCGGCGAAGCAAAGACGGAGTAGAGCGGTGGGCGACGACATCGAACATTTGAAGATTCACAAGATCCCACCGCGGACCACGTCGGACCACGTGTTCTTGCCGGTAGCTGAGCCGCACCATCCGCCCACCGAGCCAATCACGGAGGCGCTTGGCGGTAGCGGAGAGAAGCCGGCCGTTCCTGTCGATCCAGCGCTCGTCCAAGCCGCGATCATCGAGGCGCTCGAGACGATTTACGACCCGGAGATCCCGGTGAACATCTATGACCTCGGCTTGATCTATGGCGTCGAGGTCGATCAAGACGGCCGCGCCGAGATTCGCATGACACTGACGGCGCCTGCGTGCCCCGTCGCCGGCGCCATCGTCGAAGAGGTCGCCGAGAAGTCGGGTCGCGTCGAGGGTGTATCGACCTCACACGTCGAGCTGGTCTGGGACCCACCCTGGACCCCCGAGCGAATGACCGAAGCCGCAAAGCTCGAGCTCGGCATGATTTAGAGATTCGCCATGATTCGTTTATTGGTTTGTACGTCGGTTCTTTGTGCCCTGGCAGCGGGGTGCCAGGACGTTTCCCCAGGCGGTTCAGCCGCGACGTCGAGTAGCAACGGCATCTACGACGGCCGTCTGCCCTCACCCGAGTCGTTCGCAGCGCAGTACCCTGCCTTCGACAGCTATTGGTACCAGGGGCGCGCAGAGCTGACGCGCTACGCGCTTCGGCAGGCAAGGTATGGCGACCAGCACGACGGAGAAGCTGTCCTGGTGTTCGTGACCGAGGATTTCCTAACGGGCCTGCAGGTGAAGCAGGAACACGGAGATTCGCCCAATGCCATCTCGGTGCTCAAGCTCAACGCCAGCCGGCGTTTCTACACCGGCATCTACCCCTACACCCTGATGACGTCGTCGTTTACGCCTGCGCTCCTGCCGGGGAAGCCGACGCTCAAGCTGAGCAGCACCATCCAAGAATGGTGCGGACACGTCTACACCCAAATCAACCGTCGAGACGACGGCTTGCATGCGGTGTCGCATTCCTATTTCCAAGATGACGCCGACCAGAAGACGACGCTACCGACCGCTGACTTCGAGGACGGGATCTGGGCGCAGATACGGATCAACCCCTCGGCGATCCCAGTTGGAAAGCAAGAGCTGATACCGGCGCTCGACTACATCCGAATGCGCCACAAGGCTCTGCGTGCGTACCCGGCCGAGATGAGCCGGAAGCCGGAAGTAAAGACGGATTTGGTGGATCACCCTGTGGCGGCGGTCGAGGTGAAGTACCCCGCCCTGGGCCGCGACCTGACGATCTACTACGAACCGAAGTTCCCGTACGTCATCCAAGCCTGGGAAGAGAACGTTGGTCCACAGCGGACGACAGCCGTGCGGAGCCGAGCGATCGTCGACGACTATTGGAACCACAACGGCGCGAGCGACGGATGGTACCGAGACGCCCTCGGCCTGACGCGCTAAGCAGGACCTCCGCGCAGCCGTGCAACCGGAGAACAGCTCGCGACGGGCGTGCTCGCGATTGGGACCCACTCGCCCCCAATTCCTTAAGACGACCCACGGCTAGGCTCGACCCAATCGCTGTGCTGCCCATCCCGAGCTGTTCTCCTATTGAATGAATCTGGATGGAGGGGTGCTGCGGAACGCGACGCGGGGGTGCGACGGACGGCTTGCGCTGCCGCGGGTGTTGGGGGGCGGGAGTGTTGGGTGGGTTGGGTGGTACGGTTTGATTGAACCGCCCCGCTCGGACGCCTTCGGCGGTTGGTTGGTCCCGCCCCACCGCCCCCACACGAGCGCCTACCCCCACCCGTAATCCTCCCTGGCGCGGCATTCGCTTCGCTCTGCCTTGCCGGCGCTTTGCGCCGGGCTTCGCCCTTCGGGCTCGCGCTGCCGCCTGCCGGTTGGGAAGGTTGTGGGTCCTGTCTCCGTACGGAGGGGCGCGGAAAAAACCCGTCATGGGGTGGAGTCGACGTAACGAGTGACAATCGGCAAGACAGCAACCACCTCCGATTGGCGCGAGTTCCGAGGCGAGGCTTGCGTGGTCCAGGCCCCCAAGTGCTTCCGACCACATCTGCAAGCCGAGCCGTTCGATGGAACCCCGTGACGGGTTTTTTCCGCGCCCCGGTGTGTCGCTACTTCTTCTGTCCGGCGAACTGGTCGTCTTTGTTTTTGAATAGGACGTTGAAGGTGGTGAGGGAGCCGTAGCAGCCGGTGATGTATTGTTGGAGTTGGATCTTTTCTTCATCGCTCAGCGTCTTGTTGCCGTTGATCTTTTGCTCGAGGACGCGGAGCTTGTCTCGGACCATGACGATCTTTTTGAAGAACACGTCGAGGGGGATGCGTTTCTCCTGGGTTCCCTCTTTGCCCGGGATGAGCCGTAGCTCGCCGTCGTTCCAGCGGTCACCGAGCTCGACCTCACGGACGCCGAGCTCATCGAGGAGAACTTCACGCAGCACTTGTCGAAAGGTTTCTTGATCCATGTCGATTCCAATCTCGGAGGGAATGATCGGTCGCGGCTTCGGCGTCGGTTCTTCGCGATACCGCCGCGGCACGCCCGCCGCGGGCTTCCGTTTGAGGGCCTGTTCCCAAGGGGTGTCTTTGGACTTGTGACTCGAGCAGGTAGCCATGTCCTTGAGCGGCCAGCGACCCTGCCCGAGGCGGCAGTCGCCTACCCAAGACCCGTCCGGCTCTTCGCGTTTGCGAATGTACCAACCGCAGGTTCCACAGCGGCCTGACAGATCTCGCTCCATGGACCGCCGAGGGTAGGGCAGGGGCAGCATCCGTGCCACCCCGTAGAGTCGATCCTGCCCTTCGCCCGCGGCGCCTCGGCCTCAGTGGTACACTGCTGCGTGCTCTACTTTACCTACGGGTCCAATCTCGATTTGGAGCACTGGGACCTTTGGTGCGCGAACAAGGGCTTCGACGCGGCGTCGATCGAACCGCTTGGTCCGGCCTGGCTGCCCGATCACGAGCTCGTCTTCCACTATCGGTCACGCCTGCAAAACGGAGGAGCGCTCGACGTGCGTCCGCGCCTGGGTACGGTGATTCCCGGCGCGCTCTTTCGGGTTCACGACTGGGACGCGCTCGACGCGAAGGAAGGCGTGTCCGGCGGGTACTACCGTCGTATCCCCGTCACCGCGTTGACCGACGACGGGCGCGCTCATCGCGCAACCACCTATTGCGTGTGCAGCGAGCGTGTGGGCTCCTTCGTGCCTCCATCGCCGGCGTACCGCGAGATCGTTACGCGCGGTCTTTCCCGTTTCGGGCACCCCCACGACGCCTTTTTCGCAGCAGCCGGCGGCAGCCCCGCTTCGCCAAGCCCTAGCGCCATTTTCACCTACGGCACCTTGATGCGCGGCGAGCGCAACCACGCTTTGCTGGCTCCGCAAGTGCGGCGTGCCCACGGCACCGCTCGCGTCGCCAATGCAGCGCTTCTTCGGATCGACTGGTATCCCGGGCTGGTACTCAGTGAAGGGGGAACCGTGCACGGCGAGCTCTACGAGCTCGACGACGTTGCCGCGGCGCTTCAAGCGCTCGATGCGTACGAGGACTTCATGGGCTACGAGAGCAAGCGCTCGCTGTATCGACGTTCCCTGATCAAGCCAGTCACCCCAGCTGGGCCAGCCTTCGCTTGGACGTACATCTTTCTGGGTGATGAAGCTCAGTTTCCCCTGATTCCATCGGGGCGTTGGTCCGGTGCTTGACGCGTCTCCGTGGAGCCGTAAAGTAAAGGGGTCAGATGATCAATCACTGCGACATCCGCTATTTTTTTTGGTTCACCGACTGAGGTGGCCTGCGCGCATTGTCGCTCAAAGGCCGCCTCTCAGGGCGGCCTTCTTGGTTTAAAAATCTGAGGCCGTCGTGGGAGGGGCTGGGAGCCCGACCGATGGCACGGACAGATAGAAACCAAGCACAGGACCGACACTCTCAGCTTCGAGCCCGAGCGCTCCGAAAGGCGACCGTCGTGCATGACGGCTCTGCCTTCCAGCTCGCGGCCGACCTGCGCGCCTATGGCTTTGACGTGGCTGAAGGGCCCTTGCTCGCGTCCTCGGCCGCGCACGGCGACCTGGGTAGCCTGGCGGTGATCGCGACCCGTGCGGGTGCCACTCGAAGCGAGCGCATGCAGGACTGGACACGTCAGCTCTGCTGGAACGGATCGACGGTTCTTGCGGTGGGCGCGGCAACGGGCCCGGTCGCCGAGTTTTTCGGGACCCGGCGCACCACGCCGTCCGATGAACGGGTGAGCGGCCGTTTGACCGACGTCCACCATGCCGACGAAGGCCTCTTCGCGAGCCTGCCCGAGAAGTTCCGACTCGCCCTACCAGCCGCCGACGGCTTCCTCGCGTCCGAGCTGAGCTCCGAGTTCCGCGCGACCGCCCAGACTCAGGACGGCGAGCTCATCGGCGCCTCACACGTTTTCCGCCCGGTGCACTTGCTGCACGCTGGAGCCATGGAGAGTCGCGAGGTGCGCTCGGTGGTTCTGAAGAACTTGCTGAGGTTGATGAGAGACAACGGCGGCCGGGCTTTCTAGCGCGGTCGGGATCCCGACCGCGCCGCGGTGCATTCGTGAATGTGCTACCAAGTCCGCATGGCCGATGCGTTGATTCTCACCAACCTCGACGAGGAAGGCGTTCTCACAGTTACGATGAATCGTCCCGAACGACGGAACGCGTTCAACCCGGAGGCGTTTCTCGCGCTTCGAGATGCGTTCGCGACGGCCAACACGGACCCTAGGGTTGCGGTCGTCGTGCTTACGGGGGCAGGCGACGATTTCAGCTCGGGCCTCGATCTTTCTGCCATCGACATGAATCGAGACGGGGAGCCGCCCTTCGAGTTGATGATGGACGCGATCTGCGCATTCGAAAAGCCGCTGGTCTGCGCGGCAAAAGGCTGTGCGATCGGGTTCGGCGCGACGGTGCTTTTTCATGCCGATGTCGTTTATCTGGGGCAAAGCGCGAAGCTGCGCTTTCCGTTTGTGAGCCTCGGGCTAGTTACCGAGGCGGCGGCTGCGTACCTGGGCCCGGCCACGATCGGCCACAAGCAGGCGGCCGAGCTGCTCTTCACGGCGGAGTTCTTTGGCGCGGACAAGGCGCTCGAGTACGGGATCGCGACGCAAGTGTTCGACGACGACGAGCTTTTGCCGAGGGCACTCGGCAAAGCGCGGCAAATGGCGCAATGGCCGATCGACTCGCTGGTGGCAATCAAACGGATCATGAAGGCGATGCACGGCGACAAGGTGGCGCTCGCGCGGAAGCTCGAAATGCAAGGCTTTGCCGAGCTCATGGGCTCCGAGGCCAACATGGAAGCGTTCTCCGCCTTCATGGAGAGGCGCCCGCCCGATTTCAAACAGTTTCGAAAGTAGCTGCTCGTTTGCTCGCATGAAGGGCGATCATGAGCAGGATGGCGATCAGGCCGAGGAACATTCCGCTCCACAAGATGAACTGCCCGTACTGGCTGGGAATGAGCCAGCCAAACCACTGGAGCGAGCAGAAGGCGAGGACAGCGGCGGCGGCCAGTGACCAATCCCTACTGCGAGCTAGCCCAGCCGCCGGGGCGAGAAGCAACGGCCAGATGAAGAGGATGTGCAGGTAGTAGTTCGCCGGATAGAAATAGATCGGGATCATCAAGGTCCCGATCACCGCTGCGTCGGCGAGCCGCAGTCGCCTGCACGCTGCGATACCGAGCAAGGTGTAGAGCAGCATGCCGAGGGTCGTGATCCAGCGTCGGTCTTTCATGGTCTGCGCGGTGAGCGGTCCCCATTGCTCCGGGTCTTCGCCTCGCGCACGGAGGTTGTTCCAGAGGTTGTTGGGCTCGTAGCTCACCGAGGCGATGATCCCGATGTGATTGACGTTGGGTTTGTTGGCGTGCATCGAGATCTTCTGGGACCAGGCTCCCCAGGAACGTTCGATACCGAACCTGCTGGTCGACAAACCTCCTAGAACCACGACCACGACGAAGACTCCTGCGCCGACCTTGACCAGTGGAAGCAGTTGCGAAAACGGGCTGGCGTCGTTCGAGCCACTGCGACGTTTCCGGACGGCGGCGAACAGCCTCCAAGCGATCGGTGCAGCCAGAAAAACGAGCGCCAGCACGGGGAATGCTCGAATCATGGCACCCCAACCGAGGAGCAGCCCGGCGAGGAACCAGCGCCGTGACGCCAGCGCGCAAACACCCAGCCCAAGCAAGACCATCCAGTCGTTTCGGAGGGTTGAGCCCCCCCAGTTGCTCCCAAACTGATAAATCGTCGTTGCTCCATAGGCGACTATGCAAACGAGCGCCGTACGCATCCCGAACGTGCGCCACGCTACGATGAAAAACAAAAGCAGCAGGAGAGGGTCGAGGAGAGCCCCCCACAGAAACGTGGCTTCGCTTGCTTCCGCCGAGCCATAGATCGCGTAGGCGACGAGCAGCCACGCCGGGGTCGCATTGCCACCGTGGTCGCGCAGGCTATTCAAATAGGCCCGCGGTCCCATCGTTTTCCAGAAATAGGACATGTCCTGTTTGAACTCGGTCCAACGCTCTGGGGAAAAACGACCCTTCACGGCGTGAATCTCTTCGGCAACATCCGAAACGCTTCGCATCTCGTAGTCGCTTAGGTCCCGAAGCTGGGTGTCTTCAATTCGATCGAGCGACCCGTCGAGCTTGTCGTCGGCGTACGCTTTCACGCTCGCCAGGTACACCCCATCGTAGCCGAGCTCATCGAAGTACTTCACGAACGGGAAGTACACGCGCATGTCCCAGGTATGGACGTAGCTCGGCTTCCTCCCCTCGAAGTCGAAAAACTGTGGATGGCCGAAGTTGTAAAACGTCAATATCGACATGAAAGCCATGCTGGCGAGGAGGCCCGTCAGCAGCCCTTGGCCCGCATGCTCCGGGCGCAGGCCGAGCCGGAGGACCACAGCGCAAGCGACCGCTCCGCAGACGGCGCGCGATACGTCGATGACGCTCGCCTCGACGGGCCAGATCAGCGAAATGAAATAGACGGCAACGCCGGCGGTCATCAGGGTCGCTGCCCACAGCAGGCTCGACACCAGGGTTCGGGCTTCGCGACGGTGGAACAGCACCGTCAAGGTGGCGATCACCGCAAATAAGAGCAAGGCAAGCCGCGCCCAGATCGACGACGCAAACTCGAACTGGACGGGGATTTCGGGCGGCCAGACCGAAGGCGTTGCGGAGAAGAGCTGAATCTCGCTGGCGCTCACGCTTGCGTCGCCACCGATCGCGCTCAGCTTTGCAAACCGTGCGCGTCCACCAAGGCCGCTCGTCCACCGAGCGCGAAGACCTTGCTTGCCTACGGCAGGCGCAGTCCACAGAGTCGTGAAGCGGGTGCCGTCTTCCGAGGTTTCGAGAATGAACTCGTCGTTGTTGTCGCCCTGAAGATAGACAGCGTCGATCGGGGTTACGTCGCCGAGGTCGAAGATAACGTACGCGCTGCTTCCGCGGAAAATGGCGGCGGTCTCCGAGTTCCAGGCGCTACCTTCGAACGAGCGCTCTCCGTCGGTCAGTCGGCCGACTTGGACGACCCGCTGCGCCTCCGCCGGACCCTCGAGTCGGATTTGCTCGGGTGGCGCCGCTTGGGAGCAGCCTGCCGCTGCGACCCAAAGCAAACCCGCGATGCCCACCGTGATTCGACTCATCGCCGCCGAATCCGTAGCAGGCTGAGCCGTCACCGAGAAGCCCGCCTGCGCACCAGGGATTGAAGTGTCCGTCTGCCCCGGGCTGACACAAAATGACAATTCGAAATGGGGTGACAGCCAGATTTCATTAGTCCGTTTTCAACGGATTAAGACAGAAGATTGCACCGTTGACGTTCCTGTGTCCTTGCGAGACCTTACGCGCCCGACAGGTGCTCCGGGGCGCCCAAAGCGCTTCGAATGCCTTCCAAAATGTGGGTGCGCTCGTGTACGCGCCGTGTTTGACGCGCCTGGACATAACCGCTACCCCCGACGCCTGGAGCGGGGAATGTGGGTAATCGTGGTGTACCCCGCGTTATCAACGGAGAGAATCACAATGACCAAAAACATTTTTCGATTGGGCCTAGTCCTCGCGCTGTGTGGGGCCATGACGGCTTGCAAGAAGGCTGAAGACGCGGCCGAGAAGGCTGCGGAAGCAGCGGATCACGCGGCGCATGAAGCGGCCGAGGCCGCTGAAGAAGCTGGCGAAGCCGCAGGAGAAGCGGCGGAGGCAGCCGAGGAAGCGGCGGAGGAAGCCGCAAGCGGCGGACGAGGCCGCAGAGGCAGTCAAGGCAGCGGGTACGAAGGCTGTCGAGGGCGCGAAGGGTGCGGCAGCGGATGCCGCGGACACGGCCAAGGAAGCCGCCGCGGACGTCAAGGAAGCCGCCGCTGGAGCTGCCGACGACACCAAAGCCGCCGCGGGTGACGCAAAGAAGGACGCCGAAGCCGCTGCCGCGGACGCGAAGAAGAAGATCGGCTACTAGAGCCCACGATTTTCCGACTCTTCAGCAAGGAAGCCGGCTCGATCGAGTCGGCTTTTTTCATGGACGGGCGTCGACTTGCATCGAACGCATGGCTAACTAGAACATGTTTCACTTCGGCTGCTCCGCCGGAAAGCATGAGGCCATGTACTTCGACTACACCCCCGAGCAAAAAGCGCTGCGCGACGAGCTTCGTGCGTACTTCGACCGGCTGATCAGCGACGAGCTCCTGGCCGAGCTCGATCGAGCCGAGGGCGGCGGCCCTCTCTATCACCAAGCGATGCAGCGGCTCGGGGCCGACGGCTGGCTGGGCATTGGTTGGCCCAAAGAGCACGGCGGCCAGGGCCGTGGCCCAATCGAGCAATTCATATTCTTCGACGAGGTGCAGCGCGCCGGCTTTCCGATTCCCATCCTCACGCTGAACACCGTGGGGCCGACCCTCCTCAAGTTCGGAACCGCGGAGCAGAAGGCCAAGTACCCGCCGAAGATCCTCGAGGGCACCTGTCACTTCTCGATCGGTTACACCGAGCCGGGCTCCGGTACCGACCTCGCTTCGCTTCAGACGAGCGCAGTGAGGGACGGCGATGACTACGTGATCAACGGTCAGAAAATTTGGACGAGCTTAGCCGATCACGCCGACTACATGTGGCTCGCTTGCCGAACCGATCCCGATGCACCGCCACACAAAGGCATTTCCATCATCATCGTTCCCGCGGACGCTGACGGCGTTCAGATCACGCCGATGCACGCGCTCGGCGAGAACAACGTGCATGCGGTGTACTACGACAACGTCAGGGTCCCGGTCGAGAACATCGTGGGTGGAGAAAACGAAGGCTGGCGCCTGATCACGACGCAGCTCAACCACGAGCGCGTGGCGCTTTGTTCGGTCGGTCCGCTCGAAAAAATCTGCACTGAAACGATTGCGTGGGCGAAAAAGACACCGAACGGCGACGGCGGTATGCTCATCGACTTGCCATGGGTGAAGAGCAACCTCGCCCGCGTCTACGCCAAGCTCGAGGTCCTCAAGCTGCTCAACTGGCAGCAGGCCTGGGGCATCGCCAAAGATACGCTTTCGCCCGCGGACGCTTCCGCGATCAAAGTCTTCGGCTCGGAGTTTTACGTGGAGGGATCGCGCCTGCTAATGGAGGTTCACGGGGCGGCCGGTGTGCTTCATCACAGCTCCGAAGGCGCGCTCCTTCGAGGACGGCTCGAGAAGTACTACCGAATGTCGTTGGTGCTCACCTTCGGCGGCGGCACCAACGAGATTCAACGAGACATCATTTGCCAGGCGGGCCTTCGCATGCCCCGCCTCGGACGACGCTGACGAGGACCAACATGGATTTCTCCTTCACAGACGATCAGAACAGCATTCGAGATCTCGTCAAGCAGGTGCTCAGCGACATCGTCACGGACGAGTCGCTCAAGGCGCTCGCCAAGGAGGGCCGCTGGTTTCACGAGCGCGCATGGAGGCAGCTCGCCGAATCAGAAATGCTCGGGCTCGCCATTCCCGAAGAGTATGGCGGAGCCGGGATGGGATTGACCGAGCTGTGCCTCTTGCTCCAGCAGGTCGGACAGACCGTGGCTCCGATTCCCGCGATCGAAACACTCGTGTCCGCTGCGCTTCCTTTGGCGGAGTTTGGAACGCCGGAGCAAAAGGACCGTTTCCTCGGTGGCATTGCGCAGGGCCGCACCATTGTGACGCCGGCGCTCGTGGATGCGGGGAGCCGCAATCCGCTCAACCCTTCAGCAGTCGCCGAGCCCAACGGTGCAGATTGGCGCGTCAGCGGGCGCTTCAGCAATGTCGCCTACGCGGACCGTGCAGAAAGGATCCTCGTGCCGGCCCGCACGGTTCGTGGTTCGATCGTCGTGCTGTTGGTCGACCCCAAGGCCGAAGGTGTGCGTCTCGGCGAGCAGCGGGGCACCAACGGTCAGCCACTTTGGCTGCTCGAGCTCGATCGCGCGCCCGTCGCTGCGGTCGACGTGCTCGGTGGCGCCGAGCACGGGGAGCAGGTCCTTCGGTATCTCGTCGATCGTACCGACCTCGCCATTTGCGCGGTCGAATACGGCATTGCGGAGAAGGCCCTCTTGATGACCGCGAGCTATTCGGGCGAACGCAAGCAGTTTCGAGTTCCCATCGCGACGTTTCAGGGCGTGACCCAGCGGGTCGGCGACGCCTACATCGATGTCCAGGCCATGCGATCGTCGATGTGGCAAGCGTGCTGGCGTCTCGATCAAGGCCTCGACGCCGCCAAGGAGCTGGCCGTTGCAAAGTTCTTCGCTTCGGAAGCAGGCGCCCGGGTCGTGGCTGCCGCTCAGCATGTACATGGCGGGATGGGCTTCGACCGCGACTACCCGCTCTACCGCTACTTCATGACGTCGAAACACTTGGAGTTCATGCTCGGCGGTACGAACGAGAGCCTAGCCAGGCTTGGTGAGCTCATCAGCGCTTAAACGGCGCTGTAGTTTTTCGGGCGGAGCGGGCTTTTTAAAAGTCCCTGCCTGGAAACCACCGGTTGGTGAGACCGTGGAGACCAGGCAGGGGGGTTGAAATGAAGGAGAGGTTGTACCCTTCATATGACGGTTCTCCCGGTGTGTTACGGTTCACGCGATGGCCGTCAGCACATTTTTTAAGGCGGGAGCACTCAGCGCCGATCCCAGAAGAAATTTCATTCGAGACGTTTGGAATCGACTGGAGCGGATTCCCGGCGGCAAGCGCTTGTACAGCCGGTTGGTCGGGCAGATGGCGCCCTACACGAGCTCCATCTCGGCCGTGGTTGAAGAGCTAGGCGAAGGGTACTCCCGGGTCACCCTTTCCGATCGCCGTGCGGTCCGGAATCACCTTTCGTGCATTCACGCGGTCGCGCTCGCGAACCTCGTCGAGCTCACAGGCAACCTGGCCCTCGGCTACTCGCTCCCCAACGACGCCCGCTTCATCGTTGCCGGCATGAGCCTCGACTACCTCAAGAAGGCCCGCGGAACGATCACCGGAGAATGCCGCACCCCGCCCATCGACTCCAGCGCGCGGCAGGAATACGAAGTGAAGGTCACGCTTCGGGATGAGGGCGGGGATGTCGTGGTGGAGGGGACGTTGCGGACGCTGGTGGGGCCGAAGCCGGGGTAGCAGCGACAGCGTCAGCGTCAGTGCCAGTGCCAGCGCCAGCGTCAGTGTCAGCGACCCCTCACGCCTCTGCGCTGCGAATCAATTCCTGCGCCGCCGCTCTTGCCTGGTCGGTCACGGTGACCCCGCCCAGCATCCTAGCGATCTCTTCCAGCCGCTCCGTATCGGACAGCAATCGAATGTCGCTCTTCGTCCGCTTGCCCACGACCTCTTTGTGAACGCAGTAGTGCGCGTCGGCGTAGGCGGATATCTGCGGGAGATGCGTGATGCAGAGCACCTGACTGTGCTGGGCGACCTCGTGAATTTTTCGACCGATGACTTCTGCGACAGCGCCTCCGACTCCCGCATCGACCTCGTCGAAGACGTAAAGGCTTGCGGGGCCAATGCCGGCGAGCACGCGCTTAATCGCGAGCATGGCGCGTGAGAGCTCGCCGCCGCTTGCGATCTTGCGAAGCGGTTTGGCGTCTTCTCCGCGGTTGGGGGCGATTAGAAGCTCGGCGTGGTCGATGCCTGTCGGTGAAAGGCGCGCGCCTTGGATGTGAAGCTCCCGTGGGCCGCCTTCGAGCGCGGCCAGCTCCACGGTGACCTTGGCTTCACCCATTCCGAGCGAAGACAGCTCCTTGCTGATCGCTTTGCTGAGCTTGGTGGCCGCGCTTTGCCTCTTGCCACGGAGGGCGAGTGCGATCTGGGACGCCTCCTCGAGCGCTTCGTCGAACTCGCGTTGGCAGCGGTCGAGGCGTTCTTCGTAGCGTTCGAGCGAGCCGAGCTCTTCGGCCGCCCGATCGCGAAAGGCGAGCACCTCTGTGGCGGTCTCCCCGTATTTCTTCTTCACGCGCGAGAGGCGGTCGAGCTGGTCTTCGAGCACCCCGAGCCGGTTCGGATCAAACGAGAGGTCCCGCGCGTAGCTCCCCAGCTCGGCCGCCGCATCTTCGAGCTGTACGAGGGCCTCGCGAACTTGGGTGGCCATCGGCGCGAGGCTGGGGTCGAAACGCGACGCCTGCTCGACCGAGGCTGCGATTCGCGAGACCGCGCCACAGATCGAATCATCGTCGGCGTAGAGCTGTGCTTCCGCCTCGCCCGCTGCGGTGCCGAGCTTTTCCGCATGCCGAAGCCTCTCACACTCCGCCGCAAGGGCCGCTTCGTTTTCGAGAGCTTCCCGCAGCGTCTCGATCTCGTTGAGCTGATAGCGAAGGAGGTCTTCGCGATCGGCTTTGCCGCGTTCCTCGGTGACGACCTCTTCGAGCCGCGCTCCGGCCTCGACGAGCGCCGTGTGCGCCAGACCCACCTCTTCGACCACGGTGGCGTGGCCTGCGAAGGCATCGAGATAGCTGAGGTGATGCCGCGCGTCTGCGAGTGAATGGTACTCGTGCTGCGACGAGATGTCCGCGAGGCCCTTGGTGACTTCCTTGAGCTGGGCGAGAGTAGCGAGCCGCCCATTGATGTACGCTCGGGTCCGGCCCGTCGCGCTCACGACGCGGCGAATCAAGAGCTCCCCCTCGGTGTCGATGCCTTGCGCTCGAAGCGCCGCAAGAACGCCTGGCTGCTCGGACAGATCAAAGAGCGCCTCGACCTCCGCGGCCTCCGCGTCCGTCCGCACGACCTCGGGACGCCCTCGGGCCCCCAGCACCAGCTGGAGCGCGTCGACCAGGATCGACTTCCCCGCGCCGGTTTCGCCGGTGACGATGTTGAGCCCAGCGTCGAGCTCTACTTCGAGCGCTTCGATGATGGCGAAGCTCCGGACGCGCAGACACGTGAGCACGGCGTCAGCTCTAGCACAGGCGTTGCGTAGGCGCTGCACAGGCGCTAGCAAACGAAGCACATGGCCTCTTCAGCGGAAATCAGGGAATCGTTCCTGCGCTTCTTTGCGGAGCGCGAGCACGAACGGGTGGCCTCGGGTCCACTCGTCCCGCCCAATGATCCGACCCTCATGTTCGCCAATGCGGGCATGGTCCAGTTCAAAGACGTCTTCACCGGGAAAGAAACGCGACCGTACTCGCGCGCCACCTCATCGCAGAAGTGCATCCGCATCAGCGGGAAGCACAACGACCTCGAAAACGTAGGCGTCACCGCTCGCCATCACACCTTCTTCGAGATGCTCGGCAACTTCTCGTTTGGCGACTACTTCAAGCGCGATGCGATCAAGTTTGCCTGGGACTACTTCATCGACACGCTCTCGCTCGACCCCGAGCGCATCGTCGTCACCGTCTTCGGGGGCGAAGACGGGCTTGCGCCGGCCGATGATGAAGCCGCAGCGATTTGGAAAGACGTCACAGGTTTCCCAGACGAGCGGATCATTCGCTGCGGCGCCAAAGACAACTTCTGGCAGATGGGCGACACCGGCCCCTGCGGCCCTTGCTCCGAGCTCCACTACTGCCTGGGCCTCGACGAGATCGACCCGCGAACCTTTGGCGAGGAGCCGGCCGCCGACGGAAGAGGCTGGTTCGAGCTTTGGAACCTGGTCTTCATGCAGTTCGATCGGCATGCCGATGGCCACATGGAATCGCTGCCGGCGCCGTCGATCGACACAGGCGCGGGTCTCGAACGGATCGCCGTGGTCAAACAGGGTGTCCTGAGCAACTACGACACCGACCTCTTGCGGCCGATCGTCGATTTGGCCTCCGAGATTTCGGGCAAACGCTACCGGGACAGCCCGTCCGAGGACGACGTGAGCATGCGGGTCATTGCCGACCACGCGCGGACGACGGCGTTCCTGATCTCGGAGGGGGTGTTTCCGGACAAAGATGGACGGGCGTACGTCTTGCGACGGGTGATGCGGCGTGCGATTCGCCATGGGCATCGCCTCGGCATCCACGAGCCGTTTCTTCACCACTGTGCCCTCCGCGTCGCCGACGACATGGCCGACGTCTACCCTCAGCTTGCCGAGCGACGTGCCCTCATCGAACAGATTTCGCTCCAGGAAGAGGAGCGCTTTCGCCGTACGCTCGACCGCGGCCTTCAGCTCATCTCGGAGAACAAGAACTGGGTCGACCTCGGCGGTGTGCGTTCCTTGCCCGGGAAGGTGGCCTTCAAGCTTTACGACACCTATGGCTTTCCGCTCGACCTGCAGAACGTCATCGGCGAGGAGCAGGGCTTCGCGATCGACCAGCAGGGCTTCGACAGCGAGCTCGGAGAGGCGCGTCTGCGAAGCCAGGGCTCGAAGATCGGCAGTAGCGCCGTCGCCGATGTGTACCCAGAGCTCGCCCAGCAATTCGGCGCCGTCGAGTTCCTAGGCTACGACCAGGAGGAAGCGCGCAGTGAGATCCTCAGCTTGGTTTCGGACGGTGGTCCGGTCGACGCACTAGGCCTGGGCGAGTCTGGCGAGATCATCACGCGCGCGACTCCCTTCTATGCGGAGCAGGGCGGCCAGGTGGGCGACAGGGGGGCCATCGAGCTCGACGGTTCGCGCTTTGTGGTCGATGACACCCAAAAACCCGTCGAAGGTTTGGTCGTTCACCGCGGGAAGGTTGTCTCCGGTTCGTTCGAGGTCGGGGCGACGGTCGATCTTCGGGTTGATCACGGGCTACGGAGCGCGACTCGACGCAATCACAGCGCAACTCACCTAATGCATTGGGCCCTCCGTAAAGTCGTTGGCGAGACTGCGGCGCAGAAGGGCTCGCTCGTGGGGCCGGACCGACTTCGATTCGACTACAGCGGCACCCGCCCCCTCGAAGCAGGCGAAATCCAGCAAATCGAAGATCTCGTCAATGCCTGCGTCCTCGAGAACACCGAGATCACGACCGACGCCCTGGCCATGGACGAGGCCAAAGCGCGCGGCGCGATCGGCATTTTTGAAGAGAAGTACGGCGAAGTCGTTCGCATGCTCACCATCGGCCCCTCGCTCGAGCTTTGCGGTGGCACGCATGCACGCCGAACCGGTGACATCGGGCTCTTCAAAGTGCTTTCGGAAACGGGCCTCGCGGCCGGAGTTCGTCGCATCGAGGCAAGCACGGGTTTGAACGCGCTTGGGCATCTACGCCGCGTCGAGTCCGAGCTCACGGGCGCGGCGTCCTTGCTCAAATCGCCAGCGACGCAGCTTCGCGACCGCGTGGAGCGGCTCCTCGAACAGCAAAAGGAATCGCAGAGGGAAATCGAACGGCTCAAGCGCTCGCTCATGTCGGGCGACAGCGCAGATCTTTCCGCCAACGCGCGGGAAATCGACGGCGCGAGGGTACTGGGGGCGACGGTCGAGCTCGGCGACGCCGGCGCCCTGCGCGAGATGGCCGATCAGCTGCGAGACAAGCTAGCGCCCGCCGTCATACTACTGGGCTCTCCGAGCAAGGATGGGAAGAAGGCGCTGCTCGTCTGCAGTGTCTCTAAAGATCTGACCGGTCGGTTCCGGGCGGGCGACATCGTCAAGGCCGCGGCGGGCATCGTCGGAGGAAATGGTGGCGGTCGCCCCGACTTCGCGCAGGCCGGAGGCCCGGACCCGAGCAGGCTCGAGGACGCGGTTCAGGCGGTGTACGCGATTGCGGGAGCCGGCTAGGTGTCCGCCAAGTCCCGGGCTATCGGCGCGGTGCTCAACGCCTATCTCAATTCGAGGCGTGCAAAGCACGGCCTCCATGCGGTCAGCCGAATCCTCCGAGGCGGACGCCGGCACGTGCGTTTCTACTATCGGGCCGATGATCCGTACAGCCACCTCCTGGCGCAGGTCGCGCCGCGTTTGACCAGCACCTACGGCCTCCACATCGAAATCGTTCCAGTCGGACCGCCCAGCGCAGGGGCCAATCCGGCCCCGGAGATGTTGCGCGAACATGCGATCCGTGACGCGGCGCTTCTTGCCGAGCGCTACGGGCTCAGCTTCCCGAGCGCTGCGAAGCCGCCTTCTGAGGATCGCGTCCGGAGGGCGCATGCGGTGCTGCTCGAACGCCGCCCCGTCGAAGAACAGCTGCAAGTCGCCGCCGAGCTCGGCGAAGCGGTTTGGCGGGATGACGGTCAAGCACTGGCCGCGGTCGTCGAGCGGTACGGAAGTGTCTCGGGGGAGGAGGTCCGGCCGGCGCTCGAAGCGAACTATGCCGCGCTCGAACGCGCCGGACACTACCAGCCCGGAATGCTCCACTACGGTGGCGACTGGTACTGGGGAGTCGATAGGCTTTGCTTCCTCGAGGAAAGGCTCCAGCGCGAGGGGCTTGAAGGCGGTCTCGATCTCAGCCCCGGCGCATCGCCCGCACTGGCATCGATGATTCAGACCTCGAATGACAACCCGCTTCGTCTCGAGGTCTTCGTTTCGTTCCGCAGCCCGTACTCGTACCTGGCGATTCCTCAACTGATCGAGCTCCGAGATCGCCATGGGGTCGAGGTCGCCGTCAGGCCCGTGCTGCCGATGGTCATGCGAGGCCTTCCCGCGCCGACGGCAAAAAGACTCTACATCGTGCACGACGCGAAGCGCGAAGCGAATCGCCTGGGAATTCCGTTCGGCCGCGTTTGCGATCCCTTGGGGAAGGGCATTGGTCATTGCATGGCGTTGTTCTTTGGCTGCGCCGCCGGCAACGGCCTCGAGCTCGAGTTCCTAGCCTCCGTGATGCGGGGCATTTGGTCCGAGGCTCGGGATGTTGGGCACCTTCCCGACCTCCTGTTTCTCGCCGAGCGGGTCGGGATCAGTGAAGCCCAAGTCAGGGCTGCCCTCGAGGACAGCAGCTGGAAGGAGTCGGCCAGGGCCAATCGCGAAGCCCTGACCGACCTGGGGTTCTGGGGCGTGCCTTCCCTTCGAATTGGCTCGTATTCCAGCTGGGGCCAGGACCGGATCCCAGCGGTCGAGGCCGAAATCACTCGGGTTTCCCAACCGGCCTGAGCGACTTCCGCAGTGAAAGACTTTACGACGCCCCTTTTTCCTGTGACATTGATCACGTGAGCGTTTCCGAAGAGAAGCTGGCTGGGGTGGACCAGGCTCTCGCGGACCTCGGCAAAACGGACGCCGAGGTGACCGAGGTGCGAAGTCGCTTCCGGGGCACGAGCGCCGTCGATTTGAAATCGGTGGACGGTGAGCTCGGCATGCTCTCGACGGACTTCTCGTTCGACGGCGAATCGACGGACCTGCATGAGGAAAGGCCGGTCGCGGCACAGGATACAGCCGGCACCTGGGAAGACGAGCATACCGAAGTCGAGATTCTCGACGAGTCGGACTTCGTCTTGCTGGTCGACGAGAACGAGCTCGAAGCGCTCGAGAAGGTCGGTGAAGACGACGCGGCTCCCGCTGAGGCTTCGGACGGCGACCAAGCAGCGGAAGGCGAAGGAAGCTTCTTCAAGAAGCTCTTCGGGGGCCGCCGGAATAGCAGCAGCCCCTAATCGAGCTCAGAAGTAGATCGTCCCACCGAAGGTGAGCACCGCGCCTCCGGAAGTGTTCGTTCCACGGACTCCATCGAAGAACTCCGGTCGCGGATCGCTGTCGATCCGATGACGAATGACGCCTCGCACATCTGCATTGAGTGCGAATGCGGGTGCAAGCCTGAGCTCGACACCTGCACCGGCCTGGCCTCCGATGTGAGTCATACGGCGCACTTCATTGATCGTGTCGACGCGGCCGAAAGACATGCCCGGACCGAGCACGAAGTAGAACTGAAACTTGTGCTGGGGATTCAGGAAGAAGAGAACGTTCGCCGTGAGAGGGATCTCGGTTCGGAAAAAGCCTTGGTAGTCGTTGCCGGCGTAGTACCCGGAACCGAGGTCGATTCCGACATGCTCGTTGGGACGGAAGCGAAGCGCGCCTCCGACGCCGCCCATGGAGACCCGGGGTCCAAAGGTGCCACCGAAGTCGAAATGAAGACCGATCTTGCGATCCCGTTGTTTCGGAGGCGGAGGCTTCGCAGCGGGTTGCTGGGCCGGCGTCGTTCGGACAACGACGACCGTTGGCGGCCTGGTCTTGACCACCACCTGAGACGAGGAGTTTTCGGGCCTAACGACGACGACCTCGGCGCGCGCCGCCGTCGTGCTACCGAGCACGATGGTGAAGGCTATGACGGGAAAGACGATGAATCGGAGCATTGGGCCACCTCTCGCTTTTCTACGAGGGAGGCCGGCAAAACATTCAATTGCGCCCGGCTCGAGCGAGATCGGCCGTGAATTCGAGCCCTTTCTACTTCAGCGAACGGCGCGGCGATCTTCGAGCGCCCGGCCCAGCGTGACCTGGTCGGTGAACTCGAGCTCGCCTCCGTGGGGCACGCCTGCGGCGATTCGCGAGACACGCACCGGCAAAGAGGACAGAGCGTCTGCCACATAGAGGGCGGTTGCCTCGCCTTCGACGTTGAGTGGCGTAGCGATGATAATCTCTTTGATCGCCTCTTCGCCGATGCGGCGTTCGAGTGCGTCGAGCGGAAGCTGATCGGGGCCGACGCCGTCGAGCGGTGCGAGCAAGCCGTGCAAGACATGGTAGCGGCCACGAAAGCTGCCAAGCGCTTCGAGGGCGATCAGGTCGGGAACTTTGGCCACGACGCAGACGAGTGATCCGTCACGGCGCGGGTCCAGGCAGATCGCACACCGTGACTCGGCGCCGTAGTTCCCGCAGAGCTCGCAGCGGGTGACGTCTTCGTGGATCGTGCCCAGAGCTTGGCCGAGCGCCGCGGCGTACTGCGCGTCTCCCTCGAGCACGAAAAAAGCCAGCCGCGCCGCGGTGCGCTCACCAATGCCGGGCAGCCTGGACAGCAGGGAGATCAGCGATGCGATGGGGTCCTTGGCCGTCATCGCTCAGCCGAGCCCAGGAATCGCCAGGCCCCCTGTGATTTTCTCGATTTCGGCGTCGACATGCTCGCGCGCTTTGGTCAGCGCGGCGTTGGCGGCAGCGACGACGAGATCCTGGACCATCTCCATGTCTTCTTCTTGCAGAAGCGTTTTGTCGATTCGGATTTCCGCAAGCTCGGGGATGCCGTTGGCGACCGCGGTCACTCGGTCGTTGCCGGCGCTGGCCTCGAAGGTCTCTTGATTGAGCTCCTCGCGGCGCTTTTCCACCTTGCGCTGAACGCGGCCCGCTTGCCGCATGAGCTCTCCCATTCCACCGCGAAAATTCATTCGATCCTCTCAGTCCGCTTCGATGTGCACTTTGAGCTTTCCTGCTGATTCGGGAAATACGTCGATGGCGTCGCGCACGCGGGGATGGTTGAGCGCCTCTTTGCGCTTCGCCGCAGCCTCTGCCTCTTTGCGCTGGGCGGCGACGGCGGCAACCGTCTTGGTGGCCGCCTCGGCCTGCGCATCGAAGCGAATTTGAATCTCCGGACGGGCGCCGAGCTGTTGTTCAGCGACCCTGGCGATGGCGGCAATCGATTCTGGTGATTCCGCTTGGCGCCCGTAGAACGAGCCGTCTTTGAACGAAAGGACGATTCGGTCCGGGCCTACCGCCTTGGGAATCCCATGCTCCAGGACCGCGGCCAGCGCGGGTTGCTGCTGTTCGAGGGTTCCGACGAGCTCTTCCCATTCTTGAAGGGCGGCCCGACGGATTGGGGTCAGCACTTCGCCGGTACTGGTTTGAAAACCGCCGGCATGCCTGGTCGCCGGCATAATCGGCTCGCTCGGTGTTCGCCGCCTCGCCTCGGGCTGCGGATCGGGCGGAGGAGTCGGTTCGAGCTTTGCCTCGGGTGCGGGCTGAGTGCTCGACGCCGGCTTGGGCGTCGCCGAACGCGGACTCGGTTTAGGGTTCGGCTTTCGAGGGCGGGAACCCGAAGGCAGACCCCCGGCGGCGCCAGGGTTTCCCTGCAGTGCGTCGAGACGGGCGAGAAGCTCGGACACCGACCGAAGCGGAGGTCGCGTCGCGACGCGGACCAACCCCATTTCGAGCATGAGCTTGGGGTTTGGGCTCTGGGCCATCTCGTCCATGACCTTCGATGTCGCCCGAAACCCACGCTGAAGCTCAAGGATGTCGATATCCTCGATGAGCGCTTCGGCGGCCTCTCGCTCTTCGGGGACCCAGTCGGCCGGGTCTCCCGCATCGAGCTTGAGGACGACCAGGTCACGCATCAGTTGGAGGAGCTGACGGGCGAAGTGCTGCATGTCGACGCTCTTGTCGGCCAGCGCGTCGATGGCCTGAACCACGCGGGCACCGTCTCCCTGGAGCACGGCGCCGGCCACGTCGTAGAGCGCCTCGCGCGCTGCGATTCCCAGGCTCACGGCCACGGTGTCCGCGGTGATTCGATCGTCGGAGATCGCCACGAGCTGGTCGAGCAGCGTGAGGGCATCGCGCATCGAACCGGCAGCCTCGCGCGCTACGACCGAGATTGCTTCGTCGTCGGCCGACAGGGATTCGGCACCGAGGATCTCGCGGACTCGCTCCGCGATGAGCCGGTGAGGAATGAGCCGGAAGTCGTACTGCTGACATCGAGAACGGATGGTGACCGGCACTTTGTGGCTCTCGGTGGTCGCGAAGATGAACTTGACGTGGTCGGGGGGCTCTTCGAGGGTCTTCAGAAAGGCATTGAACGCGCCCGCCGAAAGCATGTGCACCTCGTCGACGATCACGATCTTGTAGCGGTCCCGCTGCGGACGATAAGGCAGAGACTCTTGTAGCCGTCGGACATCCTCGACGCTGTTGTTCGATGCTCCGTCGATCTCCTGGACGTCGACATCGACCCCCGAAGTGATGTCGAGGCAGGGTGCGCAAGCATTGCAGGGGGTAGGCGTCGGGCCTTTGTCGCAGTTCAGCGCCTTAGCGAGCAACCTCGCGGTGGTCGTTTTGCCAACCCCGCGAACCCCGGTGAACAGGAACGCGTGCGCCACGCGATCGGCATCGATGGCATTGGCGAGCGTGCGCGCAACGTGCTCTTGGCCGACGAGGTCGTCGAAGCTCTGCGGCCGGTATTTCCTTGCGAGAACGGTGTACGCCATCGGGCGGACGAGCCTATCACGGCTGTCCGTCCGGCGCAGCCGCGCTCGGCCTACGGCGTCGAGCGACCGCCCTTCTTGGGCGTCGGTGATTTATTCGGGATCTTCGTCCCCGAGCGCGTCGTCTTCGAGGTCCTCGTCTTCGAGGTCCTCGTCGTCGTCTTCGAAGTCCTCATCGCCTTCGAGGCCTTCGGTTTCCATGGCTTCCTGCATCATTTCTTCCATGGTCGGCATGCCTCCGGCATCGTCGCCGCGGTCGTCTATGCCGTCGCCGTCTTCGTCGACCATGGCGTTCGGATCGCCGCCCATGATGGCATTTCCGAGACCAATTGAAACCTGCGGGTACCAGGTGATGATGCCAAGACCGATCAGCATGAGGCCTACGAACGGTGCAACGCTGCGTATGATGTGACCAAGCCCCTTCTCATAGAGCGCGCTTGCAACGAAGAGGTTCAAGCCAACCGGTGGCGTCAGGTAGCCGATCTCGAGGTTGACGATGAAGATGATGCCGAAGTGCATCGGGTCGACGCCCATCGATGCCGCGATCGGCGCCAACAAGGGGACGAAGACGAACATCGCGCTGAGGATGTCCATCATCATGCCAACGGCCAAAAGGATCAGGTTGAGCAAGACGAGGAACTGCCAGTACTTGAGGTCCTTACCCTGAATCCACTCGACCATGAGAGCCGGGATCTCTTCCTTTTCGAGGAACTCGCCCAGCGCGAGCGCCATGACCATGATGACCAGGAAGGACCCGAGGAAGACGCCTGTTTCGCCGAAGATACCGGGGATGGCTTTGAGCTTGAGCGCACGGTGCAGCCAAACCTCGACCACGACCGCGTACGCGACGCTGACGGCCGATGCTTCGACAGCGTTGAAGATGCCGCCGTAGATGCCGCCAAGGATCAGGATCGGGAACATCAACGCCCAAAAGCCGTCTCGGGTCGCCGCGACCAGCTTCTTAAACTTGAACGGAGCTGTCGGGACCTTGTCGACGATGCCCTGATAGAAGGAGTAACCGATCAGGATCGAGCCCATCACGAGGCCGGGACCGAACCCCGAAGCAAACAGGCGCTCGACCTCGATCACTGCGGTCTGATTGACAATCGGGTAGACGATCATCGGGATCGATGGCGGAATCAGAATGCCTAACGAACCCGCGGACGTGAGCAAGCCGTGGGAGAAGCGTTCTCGGTAGCCCTCGGCGATCAGCGCCGGGCCCATCATGGTGCCGATGGCGACGACGGTTGCAGGGCTCGAGCCGCTGATCGCCGCAAAGAGCATGCATGCGATGACACCGCTCATCGCCATGCCGCCGGGGACCCAACCGATGAGGGCCTGTGCGAAGTCGACCAGGCGCTGGCTGATCTGCCCCCGGCTCATGACCGCGCCGCTCATGATGAAGAAAGGAATCGCGAGAAGGGTGGGGCTGTCCGCGAGGCTGCGAATGCCTTCGATGACGATCGTAAACTGCTGGGGCTCTCGGAAGTCGCTCCAGAGGAAGAGGCTCCCGAGCGTGGCGATTCCGATCAGAACGAACAGCGGGGAACCCACCAGCGCCGCGGCGATGATCGCAGATGCCAGAATCCCGCCCTTGCCGAGGAACGGCAGGAACAAAACGATCGCGATCATGATCAAGAGGGGAAGCTTGCGCTCTTTGACTTGGTTCATCCCTCTGCTCCCTTCTTGGAAACCTGGGTCGCAGCGACCACGGCTTCTTCTTCGGGAGCGGCGCCGTACGAGCCGCCGAGAATGGAGCTAAAGGCGGCCCCGATGTAGCGAATCATGGTCATGGCAAACGCCGCAGGAACGGCGATCGTCGCCACCCAGTCGGGGATGTTCGTTTGCTCGAATCGGCCTTCGAGTTGGATCGCTTCAGACGCGTACTCGTAGCCGAGCAACGCCATGAAAAAGCAGAACGCCGCCGTCAGCAGGTAACCGATCGCATCGGAGAACCGGGACATCGACGGAGGGACCACCTTTTTGAGAGCACCCACTTGAATGTGCTTGCCTTCATGGGCGCAAACGCTGGCGCCGAGAAAGCCCACCCAGAGCAGCATGATGAGCGAAAGCTCCTTGGACCAGCTGTACCCATCGGGGAAGTAGTTGAACGTGATGTACAGGTACAGTGCGGTGACCACCGCGAACGCAACGACCTTGCTGACCCAACCGGGAGCGCGTGTCTTCAGGAGCTTGAAGAGCCATAGCCCGGCGCTCAAGCGCGTAGAGCAGCAAGTAAAACCAGCGGGATTCCACTTGGGGTTGGAGCATGATCCAGCCGAGGAATCCGAGCCCAGCACAGGCGGCGATCGTTTCGAGCAGCGGCTTCACCCAGGATTGCTCTCGGCCTTCGGAGGCATGTTTCTCCGCCGTCCAAAAGGCGAAGTAGACCAGGCCGATGCCGATGACGCCGGTGGCCATCGGACCGATGGTGGTCAGCTGTGCCATCGATTCCGGATCTTCGATGCCGAGGATCCTGGCCACGAGCTCGGCGACTTTGCTATCGGGCGCGGCGAGCCGCCGGTACATCACGTCCAGAAACACCATGACGGCCGAGACACCGAGAAAGGTCCACAAGATCCCCATCTCGACGTGGAAGATCCAGTCGTCTATCCGTCGCAGAGGGCCCCAGGGACCATCGTACGGGTTGTCTTTGCCCGGTTCAGCCATAGCGCCGGACGGTACGTTTGATCGCGCTGGCAATCAAGACTTGTTGAGGTAGGGTCCCAAAAGAGCACATGCGTACAGTCATCCACTTCGACATGGACGCGTTTTTCGCGTCGGTGGAGCAGCTGGACAACCCGGAATTGCGTGGGCAGCCGGTCTTGGTGGGCGCACGCTCGCGTCGGGGGGTGGTGACCGCGGCCTCCTACGAGGCGCGCCCGACGGGGGTTCGCTCGGCGATGTCGATGGTCGAGGCGCTCCGACGCTGCCCGGACGCCGTCGTGGTTCCGCCTCGACGCGCGCGTTATTCGGAGCTCAGCGGCCGAGTTTTCCAGGTTTTTAGACGGTACACGCCGCTGGTCGAAGGGCTGTCGGTCGATGAGGCCTTCCTCGACGTGACCGGCAGCCGGACCCTCTTTGGGGATGGGCCCGAAATCGCGCGGCGCATTAAGGAGGACGTCCAGTCCCTGATCGGGCTGACCGGCTCCGCAGGGGTCGCATCGAACAAGTTCGTCGCGAAGATTGCGAGCGACCTCGATAAGCCCGATGGGCTGACTGTGGTCGCAGCGGGCGGCGAGGCCGAGTTTCTCGCGCCGCTGCCGCTCGAGCGGATGTGGCGGGTGGGGCCCAAGGCGAGGGTGAGGCTCAGGTCGGCGGGTCTGCAGACCATCGGAGACCTCGCGCGCACCGATCTGCGAACGCTCGAGCAGTTGCTCGGGAGCTGGGGTCCGGTGGCGCGCGAGCTTGCGCGCGGGATCGACGAACGGCCCGTGGTCGTCGGTGCGCCGCCGAAGAGCCTTGGAACCGAGTCGACGTTCGAAGAGGACCTGACGACGATCGACGCACTGCTCAAGCCCATCCTGCGGCAGTCGATGCAGGTGGCGGACCGCCTGGTGAACGGAGGCCTCTGGGCGCAGGTGGTCACGCTGAAGCTCAAGTACGGCGATCATCGCATTCGCACCCGGCAGGCGCGTCTCGCACGGGCGGTATCTGACACCGACGCGATCTTCCAAGCCGCTACTGAACTGCTTTGTCGCTTCGACGCGATCGAAGACGGCGTTCGGCTCACCGGGGTTTCGGTTTCGTCGCTGACGAAGGAGCCGGACGCCGAGCTGTTTCCCGACGTGGAGCGCGAGCGGCGCGAGCGTTTGGCCGCGACGACCGGCGCACTCCGCGAGCGCTTCGGCACGGCAGGTGTCACGCGTGCTTCCCTGATTGCCGACCCGTTCGACGCCGGCGATTCCCATCGTTAGAAAAGTCGCACAATCGCGGTGTCCGCGCGTTGGTGTTCGAGTCGCGTTGACACGATTCGGTCGGGCCTCTAGGGTTCTTTCGCTGCGTGCAACACGCAGTGCTCCTGGAGCCACACCGGATGAACGCACGACACACCAAGTTCATCTTCGTCACAGGGGGTGTTGTCAGCTCAATCGGAAAAGGCCTCGCTGCCGCTTCGATGGGCGCGCTCCTCGAAGCACGAGGACTTCGGGTCACCAACATGAAGTTGGACCCGTACATCAATGTCGATCCCGGCACGATGTCGCCGTTCCAGCACGGCGAGGTGTTCGTGACCGACGACGGCGCCGAAGCAGACCTCGACCTCGGTCATTACGAACGCTTCACCAAAGCGACCATGACCAAGGCGAACAACTTCACGACCGGAAAAATCTACGATTCGGTCATCGCAAAAGAGCGTCGCGGTGAATACCTCGGGGCAACGATTCAGGTCATTCCGCACATCACGGACGAGATCAAAGCCCGGGTCCGGGAGGCCACGCTCGATGTCGACGTGGCGATCGTCGAGGTGGGTGGCACCGTTGGTGACATCGAGTCGCTGCCGTTCCTCGAGGCGGTTCGACAGTTGCGCGGCGAGCTTGGTCCGCAGAACAGCGTTTCGGTTCACGTTACGCTCATCCCTCACATCGCGGCGGCAGGCGAGCTCAAGACCAAGCCGACCCAGCACTCGGTGAAAGAGCTTCTGGGTCTCGGAATTCAGCCGGAGATTTTGCTTTGCCGAGTGGATCGCGAGCTGCCGCACAAGCTCAAAGAGAAGATTGCGCATTTCTGCAACGTTCCGGTCAAGGCGGTGATCGCCGCGCCCGACGTGAAGGTGATCTATGAGCTTCCGCTGACGCTGCACGAACAGGGGCTCGATCGCCTGCTCGCCGAGCGGCTCAACATCTGGTCGCGGGATCCGGACCTTTCGGTTTGGCGTCGGACCGTCGACCGCTACATGGCTCCCGGCCGAGGGCATGTTTCGATTGCGCTCGTCGGCAAGTACGTGCACCTGCGGGATTCGTACAAGTCGCTCCACGAGTCCTTGGTGCACGCGGCGCTCGAGTGCGACGTGAAGCTAGACTTAGACTACGTCGATAGCGAAGAGCTCGAAGGCGCGGATCTCGAGGCGCGCTTGGGCCAACACGATGCGATCCTGGTGCCCGGCGGGTTCGGGGACCGTGGCTCGGAGGGCAAGATTCAGGCGATCGAGTTTGCGCGCGAGAAGGGGATTCCGTTTTTCGGTATCTGCCTCGGAATGCAAATGGCGGTCGTGGAGTACGCTCGGAACGTCTGCGGGCTCGACGGAGCCAACAGCGCCGAGTTCGATCGCAACGCCAAGCATCTCGTCGTCGATATCATGCCCGATCAGCGGGGCATCGAGTCCAAGGGCGCGACCATGCGGCTCGGGGCCTACCCCTGCATCATTAAGCCTGGGTCGCTTGCGGCCCAGATTTACGGAACCTCTCAGATCAGCGAGCGGCACCGGCACCGCTACGAGGTCAACAACACGTACCGCGACCGGCTCGAAGAGGGCGGCCTGGTCCTGTGTGGGGTCTCTCCGGACGAGCGCCTCGTCGAAATGGTCGAGCTTCCGAGCCATCCGCACTTCGTTGGCTGTCAGTTCCACCCCGAGTTCAAGAGCAAGCCGCACCAGCCACATCCCCTCTTTACCAGCTTCGTTCGGGCGGCGGTCGAGCATCATGCCCGCCAGGGGCAGTCGGTCGGCGGCGCATCCGAGGCACACGTCAACTGAAGTCGACGCCGGTTTTCAGTGGGATTCGACTGAATCGGTACTGACGAGTCTCATTTTCTTTGCGTGGCTGCGGCCTCGTTCTATTCTCCGCCGCATGATGAAGCATTGGAGTGGGGTAATCGTGCTCGCCTTGGCGTTAACCGCCTTCGGGTGCGGTGAAACAGCAAACGGCGGCAACATTGGCGGCAATGGCGGCGATGGCGGCAGCGGCGATGGCGGCAGCGGCGGCACGGCTGGCATCGGCGGCATGGCGGCATGGGCGGCGAAGGCGGCATGGGCGGCATGGGCGGCGTCGGAGGCATGCCCGACCTCTGCGAGGATGCGGCGACGCGTTGCGACGACAGCAACGAGTGCACCGAGAACGTCTGTAATCCGGCCGACGGAGTATGCACCAACCCGAACGAGACCAACGGGACGTCGTGTGACTTCTCGGGCCAACCGGGCATCTGCACGGACGGGGTTTGCGAAGACGCGATGCTCTGCGCCGATGCGGGGACGCGCTGCGACGACGCAAACCAGTGCACCCAAAACCTCTGCGAGCCGGCGGACGGCGTTTGCTCGAATCCGAACGAGCCCGACGATACGGAGTGCGAGTTCGCCGAGGGTGTGGGAGGGGTCTGCACCAATGGCGTCTGCGAAGACGCGATGCTCTGCGCCGACGCAGCGACGCGCTGCGACGACAGCAACGAGTGCACCGACGACGACTGCAATCAGGCCGACGGGGTGTGCTCCAACGTCGCTGTCGCGGACGATACGGTGTGTGAGTTTTCGGAGGGTGTGGGGGGCGTTTGCGCCAATGGCGCCTGCACGGATGCGATGCTCTGTGCGGATGCGGCGACGCGTTGCGATGACGGCAACGAGTGCACCCAAAACCTCTGCGACTCGGTGGACGGCGTTTGCTCGAACCCGAACGAGCTCGACGATACGGAGTGCGAGTTCGCCGAGGGTGTTGGAGGGGTCTGCACCAATGGCGTCTGCGAAGACGCAATGCTCTGCGCCGATGCAGCGACCCGCTGCGACGACAGCAACGAGTGCACCGACGACGACTGCGATCAGGCCGACGGGGTGTGCTCGAACGTCGCTGTGCCGGACGATACGGAGTGTGAATTCTCCGAGGGCGTTGGAGGCGTTTGCACCAATGGTGCATGCACGGATGCGATGCTTTGCGCGGATGCGGCGA
>CAVQHC010000005.1:0-149456 GCA_963712235.1 uncultured delta proteobacterium | reverse complement strand
CCGAAGTTCAGCGCGTCCGTGGGCGAAGTGATCAAGGCGATCACTCGCGTTCGGCAGATATCGCCGGACACCGTGCTGAGCGCTGGGAAGGAGCTCGGCATCGATTTATCGGCTGCAGGGCGGCAGGCGTTCTGCAATCTGTCTGGCGGAGCCAGGCAGAAGACCCTGATTTCGCTGGCCCTCGCGAGCCAAGCATCGCTCTACGTGCTTGACGAACCGACGGCCAGCCTCGACACGCAGTCGCGCAGAGACCTCTTCCATTTGCTCTCCGAACGAACGGAGGGCGCCACCCTGATCCTTTGTTCGCACCGGCTCGAAGAGATTCGCACCTGGTCGATCGGGTGATGGTGCTCGACGAAGGCCGGCTCGCCTATTTCGGCCCGACGGAGGACTACCTGGACCGCATGACCTTGAGCACGATCGACGTCCAGCTCCGCAACGGTGTCGACCACGCAACGCTGGTGTCGATGGGTTTCGAGGCAGGGGTCGCCGGCTGGTGGAGCCGCACCGCGACCCGCGCTCAGAAGCTCGACCTCGTCGCTCGACTCTCTCAACGCCTCGAGGGGCAGCTCATCAACGTGCTGGTGCGTGACGCCGACGCCGTGCAGCTCGAAGGGGGAGGAGGCCTGGACGATGTCCACCAAGATCATTAAGGCGCTCTTGTTGGGGATTGCCCTCGTTGCCGCGGTGGTGGCCTTCGTTCGTTTCAACCAGGTGACGCTCGCAGAGGGTGCCGTTTCCCCGTCGTTTGGGATACCGAGGTTTGCGCGCACTGCAAAATGCACGTTGGCGATCCGCGTTTCGCAGCGCAACTGCAGACCACCGAGGGCGACGTCCTGAACTTCGACGACCCCGGTTGCCTCTTCGATTACCTTCAATCGAACGAAGCCTCGATCCACGCGCTCTATTTCCGCAATCACCTCGAAGATGGCTGGCTGTCCGAGGCTGAAGCGGGCTTTGTCGCCGCCGAGGACTCGCCCATGGGCTACGGAATCCGCGCGGTCCCGAAAAGCACACCTGACTCGCAGGGCATCGACTGGGCCAAGTCCCGGGTGCAGGACCGCCCCGACCAACAGCGCGAGGGACCATGAATCGGCATCTAAGGTCGTATTGGGCGGTCGCCCAGCTCGATCTCACCGAAGGAATTCCCTCGGTCGCGTTGGCTGCTGTTCTTACGTCGTCTATGCGGTTCTTGCCGTCGTGTTCTTGCTCGTCGGCATGCGCGAGTCGACCGTATTCGGATTCACCGGCACGGGTAGGGTCTTGGTCTCGTACGTCCATGCGCTGCTGGTGCTGCTGCCCCTGATGGCGCTCGTCGCGACGGGCTTGGTTGTGAACAAGGCGCGGGACGACGGCACGCTCGAGCTCCTCTTCGGTCAATCATTTCACGGGGTGCCTTCTTCAGCGCCATCTCGAGCGTGCGTTTCTTGGTGCTCCTCGTGCCCCTCGCGGTGCTCATGGGCGCTGTCGGGGACTTTGGCCGCTTGGCTTTCGGACAGCAGATCGCCTGGAGCTTCATCGGGCACTGTCTCGTGCTTTGCTCTGTTTTGGTCTGGTGTTTTTGCGGGATCGGCCTCTGGGTGTCGACGACTGTGCAGAACTCGGCGCGTGCGACCATGTACTTGCTGTTCATCTGGGTGGCGGGGATCGCGCTCATGGACTTCGCGCTCGCCGGCATGATGCTCCAGTGGCGGGTCGAGCCAAGGGTGGTGTTTGCGTTGGCGGCCCTCAACCCCGTCCAGTGCATCCGAATGGCCCTGCTGTCGTCCGCTGACCCCGAGTTGAGCGTCTTGGGGCCGGTCGGCTTTTATCTTGCGAACCGGATTGGCGGCACGGGGCTCTATGCGCTCGGTGTCGCGTGGCCCATGTTACTCGGGTCGCTTGCTTGGATGGGCGGGCTTTGGAAGTTGCGCCGGGGAGACGTCGTTTAGGACCGAAAGGCCTGGAGGAGGCGAAATGTCAAACGCAATGGATGCATTCTATCGGTTCTTGGACGAGCCCATCTTCCCATGGGCGCGAATCGTACTCGCACTGCTCACAATCTTCGTTGGACTGAGCTTCACCGCGCCGATGTGGCACATCAACATGAAGGCGCCGCAGTACCCGCAGGGACTCGACCTCTACATTTACTCGTACAAGGTAGATGGCGGAAACGATGGCAACGACGTCCAAGAAATCAACGTGCTGAATCACTACATCGGCATGGCGCCCCTCGACCGCGCTGCGCTCAGCGACCTCGACTGGATTCCATTCCTGTTCGCCGCGATGATCATTTTGGCCTTGCGAACGGCCTTGATCGGTAAAGTCGGATCCATGCTGGACCTGCTGGTGATGACGACCTACGCGGGCGCATTCGGTTTTGGCCGCTTGTATTACAAGCTCTATACCTTTGGGCACAACCTAGACCCCAGAGCGCCGGTGACAATCGAGCCATTCATGCCGGTGATGTTGGGCAAGAAGCAAATCGCGAACTTCTTGACCGAAGCGGGCCCTGGCCTCGGCACTTGGTATGTGGCGATATTCGCGACGGGGCTGACCTTGCTTCTTCTGATCCACCTCGTGGTAGGCCGAAAGCGGCACGTAGCCTCAGCGGGCGGCTGAGGTTCCGAAACGTCCGAAGGCAGGCTGCCGCTGGCTGGAGTCCTGCCCCGAGGCCTGACACAATGCCTAAGCCCGATGGAACCGAACCTTCACACGTTTGTCGTCTCCGACATGCACCTCACCGAAGCGGAAGAGCCCGACCCGGCGCGCCCGCTCTGGATGGCGTACAAGCGCCGAGAGTTTTTCATCGATGACGAGTTCGCCAAGTTCCTCACCCACATCGAGGAGAAGGCGGGCGGGCCGGTCGAGCTGATTCTCAATGGCGACATCTTCGACTTCGACAGCGTCACCACCGTGCCGAGCAAGGACCGACACGTCGAGTGGTTGGAACGGTCCCGCGGGCTTGGAAGCGAGGAGTGGAAAAGCCAGTTCAAGATGAAGGTCATCATCGACGACCACCCGCGCTGGTTCGAGGCGCTGGGCGCGTTCATCGCGCGAGGAAACCGCGCGGTTTTCATCGTTGGCAACCACGACGTCGAAGTCTATTGGCCTTCAGTTCAACGGATGATCTGCGATGCGCTCGGCGCCGCTCTGCCATCGAACATCGGCGAAGAAGAAGACGATGACCCGATCGTGTTCTGCAATTGGTTCTACGTGAGCGGCGGCGATACGTATGTCAGTCATGGGCACCAGTACGATCCCAACTGCGTCGTGCGTGACCCGATCGACCCCTTGGTCGAAGTCAACGGGCAGCCGCGAGTACGGATTCCGTTCGGCGACCTTGCCGCGCGATACATGCTCAACGGAATGGGGTACTTCAATCCCCACCAGTCCGAGAACTACATCATGAGCGGCACTGCGTACGTTCGCTTCTTCTTCCGGTACATGTTGCGCACTCAGCCGCTCTTGATTTGGACCTGGGTTTGGGGTGCGTATGTCACGCTGTGGATCTCGCTCCGTACGCACTGGCTCCCCGCCATGCGAGATCCGATGCTTGTCGACGACAAGGTTCGATCGATAGCGGCGCGCTCTCAAGCCACGCCCTCCATGGTTCGCAAGCTCAACGTGCTTCACGTCCCGTCTGCCACGAACAATCCGTTTCGAATCGCGCGCGAGCTGTGGCTCGACCGTGCGTTCTTCCTCTTGGTTGCGCTCTTTCTCGCCTGGCAAGTGGTCCTCCACATCAACATTGCCCTGCCGATCAGCCCGCTGTGGGTGTTCGTGCCGGCGCTGATCTTCATGCTTCCCTACGCGGCCTATGCCTCTTCCGTTCGGGCGACCGTCTTCGAGACTCCGCTCCTCACCCCAACTCTCGCCGAGCTGATCTTCAAGATCACGGGAGCGCGTCGCGTCGTGTTCGGGCACACCCACGAGCCGAAGTGCGAGCAAGTGGGTCCTATCACTCTCTACAATGGGGGGTTTTGGTCCAGGGCGTTTGCCGACCCGGAGTGCACGATCCGCCTCGGGGAGCAGACCTTCGTTTGGATTCGCCCCGCGGAAGAGGGGTCGGGCCGGGTAGGGGAGCTCTGCGAGTGGAAGGCCGCAGAAGAGACGCCGATGCGCTCGATCTGCGCTGAAACGCAGAGCCCCTTGGCCGAGGTCAGCCTTCGCGTGGGAGCCGGTGCGTGAAGCGGCCGTTCGTTCATACGATGCGGGTCCGATTTCGCGACACCGACATGCAGGGCCATGTCTACTTCGGGAACTATTTCGTCTTCTGTGACGAGGCCCTCGGGGCATACATGCGCGCCGTGGGCGTTGCGTGGCAGGACATGGTCAGGGCCGGCACCGATATGTTTTACGTGAACGCGAATTGCGACTACCTCGGAAGTGCCAGGTTCGAAGAGGATGTTCACATCGAGACCCGTATCTCCCGATTCGGGACATCGAGCTTCACCAGCTCGTTCGTGATTCGCAACGACCGAAATGAGACGCTTGCGAAGGCGAGCGTCACCAGCGTATGCGTCGATCCGAAGAGCCGGGAGAAGGTGACGGTGCCCGTCGCTCTGCGTAGCGCCGTCGCTGCGTTCGAGGAGGCCCACGCCGATGGCTGAGTGCCGGCGAGTCCGCGCCCCGGCTGGCCGGATGGCGGCTCGAGGCTCGAAAAGGTGACAGGATTGTTACACGGCTTGGCGCTGAGCCACTGGTTTGGGCACTGGCCTTGATCTATCGTCCGTTCCGATGAAGTCGCTCTTCTTGGTTTTGGCCCTCGCATCTACGGTTCTTTGGCTCGGATGCGGGGACGATCGCCCCCCCGGAACCGCTGGGAACGACAGCTCCCTAGTTGGAGGGCCCTGCATGAACAACTCGGAGTGCGAGCAGGGCCTCTGCGAGGATGGATCCGGCTTTCCTGGAGGCACGTGCACCGTCTCCTGCGGCAACTCCGGCAACTGCCCGCAGGATTCATCGTGCGGGGAGCTCGACACAGGCTGGGTTTGCCTCGTCGACTGCAGGGATACACCTGACTGCCGAACCGACTATCTGTGTGAGCCGGTGACGGAGGCCGGGACCAACCAGACCGCTACAGTTTCGGTCTGCATTGGCCCGGCCGGCTGAGAGCGCGCGTCGCTGAGCGCCAAGCCCAGTACGGTTTCCCAGGGCCTCAGGGCGAAGGACGGGTCGGGCCAACGGATTGCGTCTGCGATTTCGTCCACCCGCACTTTCAAACTCTGTGTCTCTGATTTCATTTCAACAGTGAATTCAGAGACTCTAGTTGCAGCTCGTCGCTGAAGCCCCCTGAACGAGCTGCTGCGGGAAGTACTCGCCCGGGTCGGTGAACTCCAGCTCGACGCTTTCGGCACTCGTTCCGAAATCGCCGCGGATTCGAAGGTGGTTTGGCCCCCCCAGCTCGTCGTATTCCATCGAGAAGACCGTGGGCGCCGTCCATTGTCCGAGGACGCCAATCGCAATTCCGGTCGGGCCCGTCTCCGAAAACCTAGGAACGCCATCCATGCCGACCGGAAGCTCGAACGCGTCGCTGCCGAGCGTGAGATCGAACCAGACCTCCGAAGGAGAGTCGAACCGGAGCGAAATGCAACGCACGTCAAACTGGTTTTCGTCGAGCCGGTACACCGTGCCTGAGATCTCGGTGGCGAGGGGCGGAAGGGCAGGAACAGGCTTGGCCGGCGGCGGTTCGGTTGCATTGCGGATGGCCTCGTTCAACCGACCGAACGCCTCAGGATTCGCTTCGAGTGCAGAGTCGGACTGCAAGGCTGCCACCAAGAGCGGAGCCACCTCGCCTCGAACGTCTAGGCCGCGTCCGGTGAAAACGGCAACGAGATCTTTGTCCGGCCAGACGATGATCGCCTGGCCGTTACGGCCGCGCGCTTCGTACACGCCGTCGAACGCTCCGGCGAGCACCCACCACTGATAACCATAGCCCGTTTCACCATCGTCGGTGAGCACGACGGACTTCGTTGCTTGCTCGACCCAGCTCTTCGAAACGATTTGCAGGCCGTTCCACGAGCCCTCGTTCAAGAACAGTTGGCCGATCCTCGCCATGTCGCGCGGATAGAGTTGCAGGTCCCCCCAGCCACGGTTGACACCCTGCGGATCGGTAGGCCAGGCGACTTCGGTGATTCCCAAGGGACCAAACAGGTTTTCCTTAGCAAATGCGAGCGTGCTCGTTTCCGCTGCCCTAGCGATCATGGCAGACATCAGGTGTGAACCGGGACTGCAGTACGCCCACTCTGTTCCCGGTGCGACGGCCATCGGAAGCTCCAACGCGTACTGCACGTAGTCATTGCTTCGGAGCATCTCGTTGAGCTCAGGCTCTCCGGGTGCACGGCCACACTTCAGGCCGGATGTCATCGTCAGAAGATGACGAAGGTCGACGTCGGATTTTCCGTCCAACGTGGGCGTGGGTGCGAGCTCCGGGAACGACGCGAGCATGCCCTGATCGAGTGTGAACAGTCCTCGCTCGACCGCGATACCGACTAGGGTCGAAGTGACACTCTTGGTGACCGAAGCGATGTCGTGCTTCTGCTCTCCCAGGTATGGGTAGAAGTACGCGTCCAGAATCAGAACGCCGTTGCGAGCGACTTGAACGCTGTCGATGGGCAGGCCCTGCTCGTCGATTTGCTCGACGACCTCGGCAAGCGCCGCCGAGTCGAAGCCCTGCTCTTCCGGGGATACGCTAACCCAGTCTGCACCGATCGGGGTCGACTCGGTGCTGCTGCAGGAGCAGCCGAAGCAAAGCCATATCATGGAGCACGGGAGAACCGAAAAACGCAATGCCTTGAGCATCGAATGTCCCTTTCAAGATAGTGACATCGGAGAGCCTAGGTCCAGAGTGCGAAACGGTCTACGCACCGGCGCGACGCTAGGACTGGCCAAGCACTTGGCAAAATTCCCTCCCTCGTCTAAACATTTGCAGCATCACTGCGTCGAACCGGCATGACGACAAGTCGGACGCGCAGATGGAAATCCGGAGAGCATTCGATGGTTTGGACCAAAATGGCATGTGCGGCCTCCGTCGCCGTCGCGCTGATCGGCTCGCTGATTTGGACCGCCCCTTTGGAGGCACAGGTCGACCCCGACCCGGCGGCCAAGAACGTCCTCACGCTCGAAATCTCCGGTGTTCGTGAGCCGTCGGGCCGGATGGCCTGCGCGCTGTTCTGGGAGAACAAGGGCTTCCCTCGTAAGCACCGTCGCGCGCTCCGGCGAACCTGGGTTGTAGTCGACGGGGAGACCGTCACCTGCGTGTTCAAGCGCACCGGTCTAGGCGATTACGCAGCCTCGGTTTTCATTGATATCAACGGCAACGGCAAGCTCGACACCAACGCAATCGGGAGCCCCAAAGAGCCCTGGGGCGTTTCGCAGGACGCGAAGTCGAAGAGGTTCGGCCCACCGCTCTACAAGGACGCGAAGTTCACCTATCAGGGCGGGGCCGTGACGATTCCGATCACGCTCGTCTACGACGACTAGATGAAGATGATTTGAGCCCCTTCGCTCATGTCCATGAAGTCCATCGCCGTCAGCACGTCTTTGACCTGCGGCACCAAGTCGTCTTTGCTGAGCTTGAACATGTCGAGTGCCATTTGACAGCCGTAGAGATCGGCGCCGGCGTCGTCGAGCATTTCGACGAACTCACGAATCGGCGGGATGTCGAGCCGCTCCATTTCCTTCCGCATTTGCGCCGTCGCCAAAGCTTCGACTCCCGGCAAGCCTGCGATCATCGCGGGAATCGGTGCGGACGGATTGCCCACGAGATTTAGGTGAAGGTGGTCGATCTTCTTCTCATTGACGATGTCGAGCCCCCAGAACGTGAAGAACAGACGGGCATCGACGCCCGCCATTCTGGCCGCGTTGGCCAGGATCAGCCCGGGGTAGGCCATGTCG
Organism: uncultured delta proteobacterium; assembly: GCA_963712235.1. Lineage (GTDB taxonomy): Bacteria > Myxococcota_A > Polyangia > Polyangiales > Houyiibacteriaceae > SG8-38. The sequence continues at coordinate 141,578 of CAVQHC010000005.1, read as the reverse complement.
AAGCTTCCTTTCGAGCAAATCACGCTCAAGCTTCGTTTCTTCTCGGTTCCTGTGTGGGTCATGGGTTTCTCCTCGAAGGTGCGGCTACAGGCACGACTTGGGTTTGGGGATGCCGGCGATCTTGGCGATGAGCTTCGCTGGACCGTCCGGGAAGAGCTTGTAGATGGCTTTGATGGGTGTTTCCGATCGCTTGCTGATCTTCCGGAGCCCCGGGCTCGAGCCGGAGTCGGCTTCGATCGCGCGTGCCGTCTTGAGTACCTTCCAGTGCTCGTCTTCGAGCTCTATGCCCATCTGTGCCGCGAGCTCTTTCGCGAGCTCTTCAGACCAGTCGTCACGGTTTGCGAGATAGCCTTCTGCATCGGTTTGCAAAGCATCGAGTGACATCATTCGCCTCCTAGCTCCGCTGCGGCGGAGAGTTGCTTGCCCGCCAACGACATCGTTGGGGAAATCGGAATCGGCCGCGCAGGCAACAGCGCATGCCAATAGACATGCCTAAACATGAGCTTTGCCCAATGATTGCGCCGGCACTCTTTGAGCAAAGGAAGCGGGCCGATGCCCGGGATCGGGAACTGCCCGGGCAAGGGTTCCGTCTCATAGTTGAAGTCGATCAACATGGCCTTTCCGTGGCCCGTCTCGACGAAGCAGTTGGAGTGCCCGTCGAAGCTCGGCTCGAGCTCCTTCCCGTCGATGGCGCCGAGGATGTTTTCGGTCATCAGGTCGGCCTGAAAATGCGCTACCGAACCTGCCTTCGAGCTCGGAAGGTCGGTGGCATCGCCAATGCAGAAGACCCGCTCGACGTTCTTGGCGGCCAAGGTGTGCGGGTCGGTGCGCACGAAGGCGAGCTCGTCGCCGAGGTCGCTGTCTTCGAGAAAGGAGGCGCCCATGTGCGGTGGAATCGTCACGAGCAGGTCGTAGGCCACTTCGCGTTCATCGTACGAGCGAATAACGTTCTTTTCGGAATCGACTTCGCCGGTCATGAACTCTGTTTCGACCTGAATGCCTTTGTCTTCGAGGAGGTAGCCGAGGGTCTTGGAGGCAAGAGGTTTCGTAAAGGCGCCGTCGAGGGGCGTTGCGTAGACGAGCTCGGTCTTGTCGCGAATGCCACGCTTGCTGAGATAGTCGTCGGCCAAGAACGCAAACTCGAGTGGCGCGACCGGACACTTGATAGGCATCTCGACGAAGTTGATGACCAGGCGGCCGCCCTCGAACTTCGCGAGCCCTTCTTGCAGGGCCTTGGCGCCCTCGAGCGTGTAAAAATCGAAGACGTTCTTTCGCCAGCCCTCTCCCAGCATGCCGTCGATCATGTCGGGTCGAATCTCCGTGCCCGAGGCGATGATCAAAAAGTCGTAGGAGAGCGCGTCGCCCTCTTCGAGCTCGACGCTTCGGCGCTCTGTATCGATCGCTTTGACGGAATTTTGGTGCCAGGTGACCCCCTTGCCGAGCGTGGATCCTCGTTCGCGAAGGATTCGTTCTTCGGTCTCGTTTCCAAATGGCAAGAACAGCAGCCCGGGCTGGTAGAGATGGGTGCTGGAGGGATCTACGACCGCGACTTCCCAGTCCGCGCCGAGACGTCGTCGCAGCTTGTGGGCGATTGCGGTGCCTGCAGTCCCCGCGCCCAAGATGAGAATGGTTTTCATTGTGCGGCCTCGTCTGAGCCCGGAGAACGTGCAAGCCGCATGCCGATACGAGTCCGTGTCGGCCACGGCATCGTGCGTTCGGGGACTCGACCTTCCGCGAGCCCTACGGAGTGCATTTTTGCGCGCTTCGTGGGTCGCCCCGCTCGCACCCATTTGCTTGCCGTGGCGGTCCGGTCAGGGGTTCCCGGACGCGACGGCGGGAGCGCGATCCGAAGGCGCAAAATGTTCGGCCGGCAAAGGCGCATCCGCATTTCTTGCGCGCTCTCGCATGGCAGCCAGAAAACGCAGAGTGCCGTCGAGCATGCGGGCCGTACGCGGTGACGCGAAGATATCGAATGCGTGCTGCGCGCCTCGCAGCTCGGTGTAAGTCACCGGAGCCCGCGAGCTGTTTCGCAGAGCTTCGGCGAAGAGGCGTGCGTCTTCGACAGGAGCCAAGGTGTCGCGGTCGCCGTGCACGATGAGAAAGGGTGGTGCGTCGGGGTGGACGCGATCGAGCGGAGACGCTCGATGGAATTTCTCCGGTTCCCGTTGGAAGAACGCCTTCATGATCATCGGCTCGAGCATCTGAGAACGAAATCGCGGAAGCATCGTGTCGAGCCGATTGGTGAAGTCGTAGACGCCATAGACAGGCACCGCGGCCTGCAGGCTGGTGTCCGCATTTTCGAAGCCGGGCTGATACTCTGGGTCGTTTGCGGTCAAGGCCATCATCGCGGTGAGATGCCCGCCTGCGGAGCCACCGGTGACGGCGATGAAGCTCGGGTCGATGCCGTATTTATCGGCGTGCTCTCGAATCCATTTGAGAGCGTACTTGAGATCGACCAGATGGTCGGGCCAGGTCGCCGCCGGGCTCAATCGATAGTTGACGTTGAAACAGACCCATCCGTTCGCGGCAAGATGTCCGATGAGGGGCCAGCCTTGCTCGCGCTTGTCGCCGATGATCCAGGCGCCGCCGTGAATCTGGATGATCGCCGGACGTTGGGCGCCTGGTTGGTCCGGCATCGCAATGTCCAGCCGTAGCGTCTTGCCCGCGACTTCCCGGTACGTGACATCCCGCAGCACCTTGACCCCGGCCCGGCGGAACAGAAACGGCACCAGCAGCTGCGTGAGCGGAAGGCGCGCCGTGTTCTCGGGCTCGGCGAAGCCTGAAAGCGCATCGTCGAACGTGTGTCGAGTATTGTGGCCATCTCGGAAAAGGATGAGAAGGCCGAGCCAAGAGGCGATCGTGATCCCCATGCCGAGCATCCCCGGCCAGTGCGAAAGGGCGCCGAGCTCGATGAACAAGACGGTGGCGATGGCTTGCCAGACGATGTGGTGAAGGGCTAGCTCGGCGGTCAGCCAAGAACCAAAGAAGCTCGGCACGAAGAGCGCAGGAATGCGTCGCACTGGTACGAAGGCGTTGAGCGTGAACATTGCCCCAAGCAGGCTCACCGCAAGGAACAACCACGCGATGTGAGTTTCGCTGAACCACATAGGTCCTGGCCTTCTAGCACGTTCCGAGATAAGGCGATTCCGATGGGCAACGAAGAGCTCTCGTTTTCGAGGATCACCCACCTGCCGAATCGTCCGATTCAGCACCTCCAGCGGCCCTTGCAAGCGTTCACGCACATCGAGTCGGCGAGTGGGGTCGTCCTCTTGATTTGCACAGCCATTGCGCTGCTCGCCGCGAACTCGCCCTACGCTGAAACGTACGACGCCTTCTGGCACCAGAAGCTCCGATTCGCCGTCGGCGACCTCGCGCTTTCACACTCCCTTGCCCATTGGATCAACGACGGGCTCATGGCGATTTTCTTCTTCGTCATCGGCCTCGAAATCAAGCGTGAGATGGTCACCGGTGAGCTAAGCGACCGCCGGAAGGTCGCGCTGCCTGTCGCGGCGGCAATCGGCGGTGTCGTTGCGCCCGTGTTGATCTATCTCGCGTTTCAATACGGCGAGGCGGGGGAGCGAGGCTGGGCGGTGCCAATGGCGACCGACATCGCGTTCGTAGTGGGTTGCATCTCGCTGTTGGGGAATCGCATCCCCCGTGGGCTGAGCATCCTCATGCTTTCCTTGGCGATCGTCGATGACCTCCTGGCGGTGCTGGTGATCGCCGTCTTTTACACCGAATCAATCAGTGGAATGTGGCTGGCCGGCGCCGTCGTTGGAGTCGCTGCGATTGTCCTGTTGAGTCGTCTTGGCGTTCGCCCGGTCGGCATCTACGTGATCGCAGGTTGCTGGGTCTGGCTCTGTACACTCGAATCCGGCGTGCACCCGACCATTGCGGGTGTTCTGGTCGGCTTGCTGACGCCCGCCCATCCCTGGCTCGGGGGGGAGCGATTCCTCGGCTTTCTGCGGCACGTCAACGACACCCTCCGCAAGCCAGAGACCAGCATCGAACGTGCGCGAGAGCTCGTTGCTGACCTTTCCTTCGCTTCCCGAGAGGCGGTTTCACCCTTGTTTCGGATCGAGACAGCGCTGCACCCATGGGTAGCGTTCGGCATCATGCCGCTCTTCGCGCTCGCGAATGCCGGCGTCGCGATCGAGCTCGATGGAATCGGCGAGCCGGTTTCGCTGGCCGTGGCCGCAGGGCTGCTTCTCGGCAAGCCGATCGGAATATTCGGCGCTTCCTGGCTGACGGTTAAGCTCGGTTGGGCAGCGCGGCCCGAGGGCGTGACCTGGCCAATCCTTGCTGGCGCGGCATTCCTCGGCGGCATCGGATTCACCATGGCGCTATTCATCGCGTCCCTCGGCCTGTCCGGAGAGCTCTTGGTTTCGGCGAAAATCGGCATCATACTCGGCTCGTTCGTGAGCGCCGTCCTCGGCATGCTGATCCTATCTGTCGTTACCAAGAAGAGCTGATGCGCATTCTCATCGTAGCCTCGGTCCTAGTGCTTGCGGGAATCGCGCAGGCGCAGTCGGCTCCGGTATTCTACTCGTACACCTCCGGCTCCGGCCGTACGGTCTACGTGAACCGCTTTTCGATGGTGCCTCCTGAGAAGCGATCCGAAGCTCGCGCGGTCGACCTTTCGCGTGTCAGTCTCAACCAACAACTGGCCGACGAGCTCGCCGATGCCGTGGAGGAAGAGCTTCGGTTCCTCAAGGACTCCGATCCGTGCAACGAAGCGCGCATGGAGCGAACCTCAGGCGCATGGCGGCACGTTTGGCACCGGCACGGCCCGTGGATTCTTGCGAGCTTGGCAGCGATTCTCTTGGTGTTGATGACGCCCTGGATGGTTCAACGAACACCCCCTGGGGTCTGGTCGCGTCTCTTGATGGTTGCCTTGCCGGCCCTTGCGATGACCGCGCTCGTGGCAATTTCTGCGACGCGCGCCAGCAACTCGCTCGAGGCGGTCCAGCAACTATCCAAGCTCTGCGACGCGAACGAAAAGGAGGCCTCTCCAGAAAAGCAGATCGTGAGGCTCAACGAAATGCACTCGTATATCGAAGAGCTCTACCAACAGCGGTTCACCGAAATAGAAGCCATCACGGAAATGGAATGAACGGGCGTCCAAACTACGACGATGAGAACAAGTGCCCTCTCTGCGGAAAGGCCAATGATTGCGCAGTCGCTGCGGGTCGCGACCCGGATTCGTGCTGGTGCATGACGGCTACGATGCACCCGAGCGCGCTCACATCGATTCCTCTCGAAGCGCAGGGGAAAGTCTGCATCTGTGCACAATGCGCGAGCGGTAGCCCCGAAGACGGCTGAGGCCCCGCTAGCCAGTAGACGGTGCAGGCCCGCACGGATTGCATTGGCTCGCCAGCGCGGCGTGCTCGACCTGGATGGTCGCGTGCTCGATGGCGAAGTGGGTCGCCAAGGTTCGATTGGCTGCATCGATGATCAGCTGGTGGTCGGCGTCTTGTTCGATGATCAGATGGGCGGTCGCGACGTTTCGGCCGCTCGTCAACGACCATACGTGGAGGTCGTGAGTATCCAACACGCCCGGAAGCGCCCTCAGCGACGAAGTGACGTCTTCGATGGAGATGCCCTTTGGCACGCCTTCCATGAGGACATCGAGGGTTTCCCGCACGAGTCCCCAGGCAGAGTACAAGACGAGTGACGCGATGATGAAGGATGCAACGGGGTCGGCCCATCGCCATCCAAAGAAGTAAATCACGACGCCGGCCGACATCGCGCCGATGCTTCCCAAGGTATCGGCCATGACATGCAGCCAGGCGCCACGTACGTTGAGGTTGCTCTGACGACCGCCGCTGAGGATCATGAGGTTTACTAGGTTGATCGCGAGACCACCCGTTGCGACGGCCAGCATCAAGGCGCCGTGTACCTCGGGAGGTTGGGCTAGGCGCTCCCAGGCCTCACGCGCGATCAAGACCGAAAGGGCAAGGAGGGCGGCGCCGTTCGCGAGTGCGGCGAGAATCTCGGCCCGGTGAAAACCATAGGTGCGCTGGGTGGTGGCCGGGCGCTGAGCCAGTGTCACCGCCATCACGGAGAGGCCGAGCGCAGCTGCGTCCGAAAACATGTGCCCCGCATCGGCGAGAAGGGCCAAGGAATTGGCTGCGAGGCCACCTACGACTTCGGCAACCATGTACGTAGCGGTCAGCGCAAGCGCCATGGACAATCGTCGACGGTTGCCCTGGGCATCGGCGTCGGTAGCGTGATGGTGGTGTTTGCCCATCTGGACAGCCTGCCTACCACGCTCTCGAGCGTCGCGCGATCTCGTGTCAGTTCGCGGTGGTCGGTTCGAGCTCGCTGTAGTAAAAACCTACTCCCGGGCGGTGCCCGTCACCGCCGTACCATCAGGAGAAACCCAATGAGCGAAAAGAAGGTCGTCACTTACCCCGGCACCAAGGCCAACGTCGATTGGGATGGGCGCCTCTGCATTCACATCGGTGAGTGCGGCCGGGCTAACAACGAGCTCTTCGTCGGGGGGCGGCAACCCTGGTGCCAGCCCGATTTGGCAAGCCCGGACGAGGTCGTGGACGTGGTCAAGCGCTGTCCCTCCGGCGCGTTGACCTACGAACACAAAGATGGGGGCGCCGGGGAGGCTGCGGAAGCTGAAAACGTGGTTTCGGTCATGTACAACGGTCCGCTTTACATTCGTGGGGACTTGGACGTGGACGGTGCGGCCGATGACATGCCGGGAGTCCGTTTCCGGGCGGCGCTTTGCCGTTGCGGCCAATCGAAGAACAAACCCTTCTGTGACAACAGTCACGAGGCGGCTGGCTTCAAAGACTACGGCGCCGTTGGAGACAGTGGAGAAGGGCTCGAGGCGCAGGGCGGGACCCTCAAGGTCTCCCGAGCGCCCAACGGGCCCCTCTTGCTCAGCGGCAACTTCACTATCGTTGCGGCGAGCGGCCGAAAAGCGTGGACCGGAAAGAAGGCCGCCCTCTGCCGTTGCGGAAATTCGGAGAACAAGCCGTTTTGCGACGGAGCGCACAAGGCGGCCGGCTTCCAGGCCGACTGAGCGCCCTCGCTGAACGGGAGGAGGTCTAGGTGAGTTTTTCGACGATGATGGACCGGCCGCTCCTTATCTCGGATTTGTTCGAGCACGGGCGACGTCTCTACCAGAGCAGTCGCGTCATCACCGTCGGTGGGGACAGTGACCGGGTGGCGAGCTATGCCGAAGTGGCCAATCGTACGGAGCAACTCGCCAATGCGCTCATCGAGCTAGGGGTTCAGCGCGAGGAACGAGTCGGCACGTTCTGCTGGAACAGCCAAGAGCATCTCGAGGCGTATTTCGCGATCTCGTCGATGGGCGCCGTCATGCACACGCTCAACATCCGGCTGTTTCCCGAGCAGTTGGCTTTCGTAATCAACCACGCGGCCGACAAAGTCATCATCGTCGATGATTCGCTGGTTCCTCTGCTGGGGAGAGTCGCCAAAGAGCTGAACACCGTCGAGCACATCATCGTGGTCGGCGGCGGCGACGATGCGCCTTTGCGCGACGCGCCGCGAGCCACGCTTCACCGGTACGACGATCTCTTGTCATCGCAAACGCCGGGCATCGATTGGCCGCTGCTCGACGAGCGCGCGCCGGCGTCGATGGCGTACACGAGCGGCACCACCGGCGATCCCAAAGGCGTGGTCTACAGCCACCGTTCGACGGTGCTTCATTCCTACGCGCTCACATCCGGAGCGGTCGCTGGTCTGAACGAACGCGACATGATCCTGACCATCGTGCCGATGTTTCATGCGAACTGCTGGGGCCTGCCTTACGCAGGCTGGTGGGTCGGCACCGACTTCCTGCAGCCGGCGCAGTATCTTCAACCGGAGCCGCTGGTGGGCATGATCGAACGCCATCGCCCGACCCTTGCCGGTGCGGTTCCGAGCATTTGGACCGGCGTTCTCCACTATGGGGAGCGCAAGGACATCGATTTGTCTTCGTTCCGATTGGTCATTTGCGGTGGCTCCGCCGTTCCCGAATCTTTGATGCGCGCGTTCGACGAGCGGTACGGGGTTACGCTTCTGCAGCTTTGGGGCATGACCGAAACCAGCCCGGTCGGGACGATCGCGTCGGTGCCCCGTGATGTTGAGGGCGAAGAGGCTTGGCGATATCGAAGTCGAACCGGTCGTCCCGTTGCGGGGATCGAGCTGCGCATCGTCGACGATGCAGGTGGCACGCTGCCCTGGGACGGCAAGTCGGTGGGCGAAATCGAAGCTCGCGGCCCCTGGGTGACCGGTAGCTATTACGGCGTCGACGACAAGGAGAAGTTTCACGACGGCTGGCTGCGAACGGGCGACGTCGGGTTCGTCGATGAACGGGGCTATGTGCAGATTACCGACCGCGCGAAGGACGTCATCAAGTCGGGCGGGGAATGGATCTCTTCGGTCGAGCTCGAGAACGCGATCATCGCGCACCCCGATGTCGCCGAGGCCGCCGTCGTCGGCATCCCCGATGAAAAATGGGATGAGCGACCGCTCGCCTGCGTCGTCCGCAAAGAGGGCAGCGCGATCACCCACGAAGAGATTCGCGCCTACCTCGCGGACAAAGTCGCCAAGTGGTGGCTCCCCGAGCGTTGGGCGTTCATCGACGAAATCCCCAAAACCAGCGTCGGAAAATTCGATAAAAAGGTCCTGAGAAACCAGCACGCGACCGGCCAGCTAACCGTCGTCCACAGCTAGGGGACACGCTCCCCCCTAAAAACCAGTGTTGTTTCAGGTGCTTGAGATGCACACCGCGAAAACCCATCGCAACGTCGATTTCGCGCCGCGGCTCCATCACGCTCGAAATCGGCAGCGCCCGGCGGTTTTCGCGGTGTGGGTTTTAAGTAGCCGTATTCACGAAGGTTTTGGGGGGTGAGCGTGTCCCTAGCAGCAGTCTAGTTGCGTTCGGGTCTGTTCGGCGGCTTCGCGTAGGAGGTGGATGCTGCGGATGGTTTGGAGGCGTTCGGCGCGGGGGATTCGGTCGAGGAGGGTGGCAATGCTTTTTTCGGTGAGGTGGCGGAGGCGCTTGGCTTCCTTTTTTCCCTCGCCCGTGAGCGAGACGAGCACGCGGCGGCCGTCGTCTTCGGCTCTCTCGCGGGCGACCCAAGCGCGGGCTTCGAGGCCGTCGACCAGCCTGGTCATCGCACCCTTGGTGACCCTCGCTTGCGCGGCTAGCCCGCTCACGTCCCATTCGCCGTCCATCAGCGTTTGAAGGAGCACGCACTGCGCCGGGCTCACCGTGCCGCAGCAGAATCTCCTCGCGCTCGAACGAGGTAAACATTCGGCAGAATGCGATGACGTCTTCGACGACGGAGCTCATCGCTTTTCCGCGGTCACCGAGTAGCTGAACACGGAATCCGCGAGCTCCACGATTCGTTCTTCTCCGACGAACTCCACGGCAGCCTTCCACATCGGGTCCTGCAAGCTCGATGTCAGCATGGGACTCGCTGGCGTTCGCGTGTGCTCGATGTTCTCGAATCCTGCCGCGCGCATGTGGCCAAAGTATTCGTCTTCGACCAAGGCGCCGCCGACGCAGGCAACCCAGCTCTCAGCGAACTTGGCGATATCGGCGGGTAATGGCTTGCTCAGCACGATGTCAGTGACGGCAAGGCGTCCGCCGCGCTTGAGCACGCGATACGCTTCTCGGAATACCTGGGCCTTGTCGGGGCTGAGGTTGATGACGCAGTTGGAGATTACGACGTCCACGGTGTTGGAGGCGACGGGGAGGTTCTCGATGAGACCCTCGCGAAACTCGACCGTTCGCGCGTAACCGGCCTTGACCGCGTTGGTGCGGGCCCGCTCGAGCATCTCAGGGGTCATGTCGACGCCGATGAAGCGGCCTTCTGGGCCGAGCTTCTCGGCTGAAATCAGGGCGTCAAAGCCGGCGCCGGAACCCAGGTCCACGACGGTTTCGCCTGGTTTGAGGCTAGCGAGTGCCGTTGGGTTGCCGCAGCCGAGGCCGAGATTGGCTTCCGCCGCCGCGCCCGTGATGTCCTCTTCCGCATAGCCAATGAGGGCTGCAGTTTGCCCGTGCGAGCTCGTGGCGCCGGCGTCGCAGCAGCCGCCTCCTTGGCGAGCCACCTCCGCGTACCCCGACTTTACCACCTCGTGTATTTGGTCTTTTTCCATCGAAGCCTCCAATAGTTGAATGATGCAACTAAATGATTGAGGCTGTCAACCAAATTCGTCAAGACCCCGAACGGGCTTTTTCCTAGAGTCCGTTCAAGAACCCGAGGAGTGCATCCGTGAACTGGGACTCCTCTTCGCGGTGGGGCCAGTGTCCCGCCTCGGGCATCACGAGAAGCTCGCCGCCGCCGACGAGGAGAGCTTGCGACTTCTTGTACGGCCCGAGATGACCGCCAAAGTCGCGGCCCCCCGCGACGAGCAGACCAGTGCACGTGATTGGGCCGAGCAGGTGCCGGTCGATCTTCGAGCCGAGCGCGCGGTAGTAGTCGATCGAGGCCTCGAGCACCTCGGGCGTCGAGAAGGCTTCCTTCGCACGCGCCAGCGCAGCGTCCCGTTCGTGACCTTTCCAGCCCGGCGCCCAGCGACTGTAGAGCGAATCGATGTATCGAAAATTTCCGCGCCGCGTTCCCGCTTCGGCCCAGGGCAACTGGAAGTAGAGGAAGTGCCGGGCCATGACGAGAAGTCCGAGTGCTTGAAGCAGGTTCTTGGGCTTCAGCGTTCGCGGATGGGGAATCGCGATGGGAACGATTCCGTCGACCCGGTCGGGCGCCAATGCAGCGGCCCCCCAGACCAGCGTCGCACCCCAATCGTGACCGACGAAGACCGCTGAGCTCACCTCCAATGCATCGAGTAGCCCGATCGCGTCTTCGGCGAGGTGCAGCGCATCATAGGGTCGACCGGGCACCAAGGTATCGGGATGGTAGCCACGGAGGTAGGGCACGAGGGTCCGGTATCCTGCGTCGTTCAGCGCGCGCGCGATCTGGGCATAAGACTGCGGGGTATCGGGGAAGCCATGAAGCAGCACGACGACCGGCCCTTGTCCACTGTCGGCGTAGCGCCAGATTTGCCCGCCTCGAGTGACGTTCTTAAAATCGGATTCGGCGAGCATGTACGACAGGTGGCCGACCCGTGTCGGCTCTAGAGGTCATACCCTCCCAGGTCCGATCCATTCAAGGATGAGTTGACCTGGATCGGCACAAAGCGTACGAACGAGCACGCTAGTTGGACGCCGTGATGCCAGAGCCCAGCCCGAGCAGCGAACGAAGCTCGATTCTCACAGCCGAGGACGTGAGCAAGGTCTACCAGATGGGCGATGTCGAGGTGCACGCGCTGAGAGGTGTGGACGTGCCGCTCTACGAGGGAGAGCTCATGGTCCTTCTCGGCCCCTCGGGCAGCGGAAAGTCTACCTTGCTCAACATTCTTGGAGCGCTCGACGTGCCGACGTCCGGCCGCGTTCTCTATCGAGGCGACGACATTGCGGGCCACGGCGAGCGGGAGCTCACCAGATTCCGTCGCGACCACGTCGGATTCGTATTCCAGTTCTACAATCTCGTCCCCAGCCTAACCGCGCGCGAAAACATCGCCCTGGTTACTGAAATTGCGAAGAACCCGTTGGACCCGAGAGAGGCCCTCGAGCTGGTCGGCCTGACCGAGCGAATGGATCACTTCCCAGCTCAGCTCTCTGGTGGCGAGCAGCAGCGAGTCGCGATCGCGCGCGCCGTTGCCAAGCAGCCGGAAATCCTGCTCTGTGACGAGCCGACCGGTGCGCTCGATTTCAAGACGGGGATCCGCGTGCTCGAGGTCATCGACGAGGTGAACCGATCGCTTGGAACCACCACGGCGGTGATCACCCACCACGCGCCGATCGCTTCGATGGCAGACCGTGTCGTTTCATTGTCGGACGGCAGGGTCGCCAGCGATGAGTGCAATGACGAAAAGGTATCGCCGGCCGCACTGACATGGTGAGCGTTCTCGATCGGAAGCTGCTTCGCGATCTGATGCGCCTCAAGGGGCAGGCTCTCACCATCGCTCTGGTGGTTGCGGTGGGCGTCGCCAACTACATCACGCTCAGGAGCGCGTGGCGCGCGCTCGGAGATTCCAAGGCGGCGTACTACGAGGAGTATCGATTCGCCGACGTGTTTGCGCGGCTGAAGCGCGCGCCTGATTCGGTGGCCGATCGACTGGGAGACGTTCGCGGGGTGGCGTCCGTCTACCCTCGAATCGTCGAAGAGGTTCTATTGCCGATCGACGGTATACTCACGCCTGCCCACGGCCAGATCATCTCGCTACCCAGCCACGGCAGGCCCCCGATGAACGACGTCTACGTGAAATCGGGGCGCTTTCCAGAGCCCGGCCACGGGAACGAGGTGCTCATCTACGAGCCATTTGCGCACGAACACGAGCTCCGCCCAGGCTCTACGGTACCTGCAATTCTCAACGGTAAGCTGCACGAGCTGATCGTCGTGGGCTTGGCACTCTCGCCCGAGTACGTGTTTGCGATCGAACCTGGCGGCATCACCTCGGATGACGAGCGTTTCGCCCCGATGTGGATGTCGGGCACCTCTGTTGCGGCGGCGTTTCAAATGGAGGGAGCATTCAACGATGTCGCCGTACGCCTGGAGCCGGGCGCCGACGAGCAGGCCGTGCTCATCGCGATCGATCGAATCCTCGAGCCTTACGGAGGCTTAGGCGCCTACGGACGAGATCTGCAAATCTCCAACTCCATCCTGGAGGGAGAGATTGCGCAGATCGAAGCCGAGGTAGTCTTTCTCCCTGGCGCGTTTCTCGCAGTGGCGGCGTTCCTGTTGAACGTCGTCTTCTCCAGAATGGTGACGATGCAGCGCGGTCAAATCGCCGTGATCAAGGCCGTTGGGTACGAGAACTCCACGATCGCCTTGCACTACTTCAAGATGGTTTGCGTCATCGTTCTATTCGGCTCGGCGATCGGCGTGGCGCTCGGCGCGTGGCTGGCCGACGCGATGCTCGACCTCTACGCCGGCTTCTTTCGGCTTCCGATGACTCGTGGGCGGATCGATCTTCCGGTCGCGATCAACGCGGTCGTCGCAAGCCTCCTCGCCGCGGTCGCCGGAATTGCCCTTGCCGTCCGGAGTGCGGTGACGCTTCCACCCGCTGAGGCCATGCGGCCCCCGTCTCCCGCGCGCTACCGGGCTTCGCCGATCGAAAAGGTGCCCGGACTTCGCCGGCTCCGCCAAACCACCATGATGGTCTTTCGTGAGATCTGGCGACGTCCACTTCGCACCGTGCTCTCCTCTGCAGGGATTGCCTTCGCCCTGGCCATCATCATCCTCGGCCGATTCGGGAAGGACGCCCATGGGCCGATCCTCGACCTGCAGTTCGGGAGGCAGCAGCGAGAAGACATCAGCGTGATCTTCAAGAATGAAGTCGAGGACCGGAGCCTCGGATACCTCGCGCATCTCCCCGGTGTCGATCAGGTCGACGGATATCGCATGACACCGGTGCGCTTTCGTTTGGGGCCGCGCTGGCGCGACAGCGTTCTCATCGGGCTGCCGCCGGACAGCCATCTGAGAAGGCTGTTCACCCGCCAGTTTCAGCCGGCACGAATTCCGCACAGCGGCGTCTTGCTCACGGATGTCCTAGCCGACATCCTCGGCGCAGAGCCCGGCGACCTGATCGACGTGGAGCTCAAGGAAGGCGACCGAGGGACGCGGCAACTCCGCGTCAGTGGAACGATTGACGAGGCGTTTGGAATACAGGGCTACATGCAAAAGAGCAGCCTGCACGACCTGCTTCGCGAGAAACCGACGATCAACACGGCCTTGCTTCGCGTGAACCCGGGGCGTGAAGCCGAGCTCCACGCGTACCTCACCGACATTCCAACCGTCCAGAGCATTCACCGGAAGCGGACGATCTTGGAAAAGTTCGAAGGTCAAACGAGGAAGACGATGCAGGTCATCACGCTGATCTTGACCTTGTTTGCAACGGCGATCGCAGTGGCCGTGGTCTACAACAATGCCCGCGTGAGCCTGTCTGTTCGAAGTCGCGATCTTGCCACGCTGCGCGTTCTCGGGTTTACCCGAGCCGAGATTTCGGCAATCCTGCTCGGCGAGCAGGCCATCCAGGTTTGCCTTGGAATACCGGTTGGAATGGTACTCGGGACCTGGGGAGCCAAGGCGCTCGTCGAGCTGCAGGCCGACCCGGAGCAGTTCCGCTTGCCCATGCTGATCTCGGCGCAGACCTATGCCTTTTCGGTAGTGGTAATCTTGGCCGCTGCCGTCCTGAGCGCACTCCTCGTCCGGCGGCGGCTCGATACCTTGGACTTAGTTGGCGTCCTCAAGACGAGAGAGTAAGGAGAGATGGCGCATGGAAAAGGCGTCCGGTTTGAGGAAATGGATTCGACGGATTCTCATCGCATTGGCGGTGCTTGCCGTCTTTGGGCTCATCGTCGTCGCTTGGATTCCGAATCCGGTCGAAGTCGAGGTCGCCGACGTGAGCCGAGGGGCGCTCGTGGTCACCGTCAACGAAGACGGACGGACGCGCGTCAAGGATCGGTACACGGTTTCCGCTCCAGTCACGGGCAACTTGGCGCGGCCCGATCTCGAAGCCGGCGATTCGATCGAAGAGGAACAAGTGCTTGCTCGGCTCGTTCCGCTTCCTCCACCGCTTCTCGATTCACGGACGAGGGCCGAGGCCAAAGCACGGGTCGACGCGGCGATGGCTGCACGGAGCCAGGCCAAAGCAGCGGTCAACCGCGCGAGATTCCAGCGTGACTTCGCCAAGCAAGAATCCCAAAGGGCGCTAGCGGTCGTGCAGCAAGGAGGCTTGGCGCGCAGTGATGCGGATCGCGCGGTATCGACGTACCGGAGCAGTCAGGAAGAGCTCCGATCCGCCGAGTTTGGCGGACGGGTTGCGGAGCACCAGCTCACGCTCGCGCAAACGACTTTGATGCAACTGAGCGGGCAGGGCCAAGACGGAGAGCAGCTGGAGATCATCTCGCCTGTTGCCGGACAAGTCCTCAAAGTGTTTCACGAAAGCGAGGGCGTGGTTCAAAGTGGAACGCCCATCTTGGAGTTGGGTGATCCTGCCGCGCTCGAGATCGTCGTAGACGTCCTGAGCCAGGACGCCACTCGGATTTCACCAGGTGATCCAGCCTTGATCGAGCGATGGGGAGGAAAGAATGCGTTGCGCGGCCACGTGCGAACCGTCGAGCCCTCCGCGTTTACCAAGCTCTCGGCGCTCGGCGTCGAAGAGCAGCGGGTGAACGTGATCATCGACATGGACGAGGATCGCGAGTTTTGGCAGAGCTTGGGTGATGGCTACAGAGTCGAAGCGCGCATTTCGGTCTGGGAGGGTAGCGATGTTCTCCGGGTGCCCGCCAGTGCCGTCTTTCGTTCGGAGGAATCCTGGGCGACTTTCGTCGTCGACGACGGCAAGGCGGTCATACGAGCGGTGGAGCTCGGCGAGAGCAACGGGATCGAAACCGAGGTGCTATCCGGGCTAAAGGAGGGCGAGATGGTGATCGCTTATCCAAGCGACAGCGTTCGGGACGGCGTGTCCGTCGAGGCGAGGTAGGCGCAAGATGAACCCGATCATCGAGTCGATGACAGACCCGACCGCGCAATCGCGCGTCGCTAATTTCTTTCAAAATCCGAAGCTTCTGAGTCACCTCGTCGCGACGCTGGTTTTGCTGGTGTCCGTGCTCGTCGTTCGCTACGCCGCACTTCGTTTCGTCCGGCGAGCGCTGCCGAGCAGGGACAAGCTTCGCCTTCGCTGGTCGTCGCAGATTCGTGGGCTGTCGTATGCGATTTTGGCGTTTGGACTCCTCACGATCTGGGCGGCAGAGCTTCAAACGCTTGCCGTCTCCTTCGTCGTTCTCGCGATGGCGATCGTCTGGGCCACCAAGGAGACGATCGCTTGCATTCAAGGTGCCATCTATCGGGTGAGCGCGAACGCATTCGAGGTCGGCGACCGGATCGCGATCGCATCGATCCGCGGTGATGTGATCGATACCGGCCTCTTGAGCACCCTGGTGCTCGAAGTCGGGCAGGGTCACCAGCGCACAGGCCGCACGATCAGCCTTCCCAACAGCTTGCTCATGACCGAGGCCGTGCTGAACGAGAGCCTCGCCGGCGAGTACATGCTGCACTTGATGAGCATTCCCGTCGACCGGACCGAAGACCTCGCTGCGATGGAGCAAAAGGCGCTTTCGGCAGCGCGCGAGGCCTGTGCGGAGTTCATCGACGACGTTCGTCGCCCGATGGCTGCGCGCTATCGCCGCCACGGCCTGGTCCCGCCGATCGTCGACCCCCGAGTCACCTACCAGCTCGTCGACAAGAACACGGTGAACATCCTGCTCAGGATCCCCACTCCGAGCCGTCTCGAACGGCAAGTGGAACAGCGCGTGCTCAGGGCCGTGCTTGGTGTCCCGAAAGGGCGCGATACCTTGCCTCCGTCGCAGTGACTTGCCAGGTGCTCGCCCGATGGAACGCGAACGACGAATCGATGGGCTACGCTGCATGGTCACCGGCAGCGCTGGCTTCGTCGGAAGCAACATGGTTCGAGCGCTGCTGGCGCGCGGCTGTCTCGTGCACGGGTTCGACAGGGCTCCTGCGCCTTTCGAG
Organism: uncultured delta proteobacterium; assembly: GCA_963712235.1. GTDB lineage: Bacteria > Myxococcota_A > Polyangia > Polyangiales > Houyiibacteriaceae > SG8-38. The sequence continues at coordinate 125,013 of CAVQHC010000005.1, read as the reverse complement.
GATCCCAATCTGCTGTGGTTCCGTGGTGACATTCGGGACGCGGCTGCGCTCCGGGATGCTTGTGAAGGGGTCGATACCATCTTTCATACCGCTGCGATGATCGAAACGCAGACCTACGCGCCCAAACCATTCGTAGAGCTCGTTCGCAGCGTCAACATCGAGGGGACACGTAATCTGCTGAGAGCTGCTGAAGAATCCGGAGTGCAGCGCTTGGTGCACACGAGCTCGATTATCACGACCTCCGGAACTCCGCAGGCTGGTGTTTGTGAAGCCGCGCCCTATAGCGAGGCGTCCGATCTCTATTCCAGCACCAAGGTCGAATCGGAGCAGCTCGTGCTCGCAGCAAACGGAACGTCTGGTTTGCTCACGTGCGCCATACGCCCTGGCGGCATCTACGGGCCCGGTGAACGAAATACGATCGTCGGGCCTTTGATGAAGGCGCTGAAGCAGGGAGCACCCATCGTGCTTTTCGGCGATGGCAGGTCGCGTATCGACTACACCTATATCGACAACCTCGTCGACGCCGAGATCCGCGCAGCGGAACGACTCTTTCCAGGCTCTCCGGTCTGCGGCCAGGCCTACATCGTGACGGACGGCGATCCCATCAATACCGGCCAGTTCAGTCAGACGCTCGTGCAAGACATGGGGATTGACGTGCGATCGGTCCGTATCCCGGGCGTGCTCGCGCGCGCGCTGGCGACTGCAAGCGAGCGAGTGTTTCAGTTGTTTGGTCGGCCGAAACCGCCGGTGAGCATCGTCGAAGTCCAGCTGTGCGTGGATGACAACTACTTCTCGATCGATAAGGCGAGGCAAGACCTGGGGTATCAGCCGATCGTCGACACGCGCGAGGGGCTGCGCCGGACGGCCATGGACGCACGCGCATACTACGACAGCCTCTAGGTCGACGTTTTTTTTGCGCGGGAATCTCAGCCGGTTGGGGATGACGCTGCGTGCGCAGACCAGGTCTTCGTGGTGAATTCGTGAACCTCACAGCGAACCTGAGCATACGGAAACGACGCAACGAGGGAAGTCAGGGAGCGGAGCCCAGTGTTTCGCAAGCAGCCGACGCTGACAGGAGCGCAAATTCTTGGTAACACGGACGCTCTTGACCCGTCCAGGGTGGTACCTATGAATGGCCAAATGCTGCGCGAAAGTCTTAGGAACGATTTTGAAAGGGTACGCGCGCAGACCGAAGCGCTCGTAGCACCGCTCTCAGCCGAGGACCAGTGCGCTCAGAGCATGCCGGACGCGAGTCCGAGCAAGTGGCATCGTGCACACACGACTTGGTTCTTCGAGACCTTCGTGCTCGGCCCTGCGGGAGTTGAAGGCCTCTCCCCGGAACCGTACGCCATCTTGTTCAACAGCTACTACAACTCCATTGGCGAACAGTACCACCGCCCTTCACGTGGGCTTCTCACCAGGCCGAGCCACGACGAAGTGAAGTCCTACCGGCGGAGAGTAGATGAATCAATCCTCGATCTCCTTCGGACTGAGGTGGACGATGAGCTCGCCCGGCGTATCGAGGTCGGCTTACATCACGAGCAACAGCACCAAGAGCTCCTAGTTACCGACATCAAGCATCTCCTCTCGTGCAATCCACTCGACCCGGCCTATGCCCGGGACGCAGCACCGACGGAGGATGCCGCTTTGGTACCCGGGATGCGTTGGTCGGGGCACGCAGGGGGCATCGCGCGCATCGGCTGTGAGCCGTCATCCTTCCACTTCGACAACGAGGGTCCGGTGCACGACGTCTTGATCCACCCGTTTGAGATTGGCCAACGTCTGGTGACCAACGGGGAGTATCAAGCGTTTATCGAAGACGGAGGCTACCAGCGCCCCGAGCTTTGGCTGAGCGCCGGTTGGGACACGGTGAAAGACCGCGCCTGGGGAGCCCCTGAGTACTGGCGCAAAGAAGACGACGGCTGGAGCCAGTTCACGCTCTACGGGCGCCGACCCGTCCGCGATGCGGAGCCGGTCGTACACGTCAGCTTCTATGAAGCGGACGCGTATGCGCGCTGGTCCGGCGCTCGCCTGCCCACGGAGCAGGAGTGGGAGGTCGCGACCAGTGCGCCCGAGCCGGCGCCTCTCGGCGGTCGTGCAGCCAAGGTGCATCCCACCAGTCCCAGCCCTTATGGAGCCGTATGGCAGTGGACGAGCTCTAGCTATGCGGCGTATCCGGGCTACCGTCCCGCCGAAGGAGCGCTCGGCGAATACAACGGCAAGTTCATGTGTAACCAGCAGGTGCTCCGAGGCAGCAGTTGCGCAACGCCCGTGGGCCACGCACGCCGAAGCTATCGTAATTTCTTTCCACCGGAGGCCCGCTGGCAGTTCAGCGGGATACGCTTGGCCCGGGACGGTGGTTGAATCGATGATTGCATTTGATCCGTTGAGCCTTGATGAGCGCGTTCGCGTCGTGGATCTTCACCCGAAGCTCGGCGACTTGCGTCAAGAAGCGATCGACGGACTGCGGAGTTCGCCAAAGGCACTTCCCTGCAAGTACTTCTACGATGCATTGGGCGCGCGGCTATTTGAAGCGATCACTGAGCTTCCTGAGTACTACCCAACGCGAACCGAGCTGGGGATCATGAGCCAGACGGTTCACGAGATGGCAGATTCCATCGGTGCTCACGCCACGCTGGTCGAATTCGGCTCGGGCGTCGGGCTCAAGACTCAGAAGCTCCTCGACGCCCTAATCGACCCGAGCGGGTGCGTGCTGATCGACATCAGCCGGGCCGCCCTCGAGGCATCGGCTCGCCAGCTTGCGGACCGCTACAGCGACATGGAGGTGATCGGCGTCTGCGCGGACTACACCCAAGCCTTGCGCCTCCCGCGTCCCCACCGCCCGAGCGCTCGAACGGTCGCGTTCTTTCCAGGCAGTACCATCGGCAATTTCACTTACGACGAGGCCATCCGCTTTCTCGAGCGCGTCGCCGAGCTCGTAGGCCAGGGCGGAGGCCTGCTGGTCGGCATCGATCGGAAAAAAGACACCAAGGTCATCGAGGACGCGTACAACGACTCGCTCGGAGTCACCGCCGCTTTCAATCTGAACATCCTGCGTAGGCTCAATCAGATCGGCGCCAACTTCGACCTCACGCATTTCCGTCACCACGCTCCGTACGTCGAACGTGAAGGCAGAATCGAAATGCGACTGATCAGCGAACGCGAACAAAAGGTTCGTATCGGTGATGCTCAGATTGCCCTATCGGCGGGCGAGCACATCGTGACGGAGCATTCGCACAAGTATGACCTCGATCAATTTCAGGACATGGCGCGGGCGGCGGGCTTCCGCTTGACGAAGCAATGGAGCGACGATCGCGACTGGTTCAGCGTCTGTCTGCTCGAAGTCGACTAGCCCTAGCGACGGGACAGCTTCTCTGCGAGGTCGAACTGCGCGGAGTAGACAGTGCCGCTGTGTCGAAAGCTTTCGTTGCCGTCGGTATAGGTCAACTCGAATCGGAGGGTCCCCGGTGTGACGGATTCGCCTGAGGGTTCTCTGAACTTCGCTAGATTGTCGACGACGAAGAGCCGATTCTTGCCGGGAGCGATTTCCACCGAGCCCAGACGGCATTTGACCTCGTGGAAGGGCTCGTAGCCTTTCTCCCAGGCGTCTTCCTTCTTGCGAAGTCTATAAAACGGTGTTCCGCAAACGGTTTTTAGCCAAATCGTACGCTTGGAGTTGTTGAGCACTCGAGCCTTCACGGCGTCCGACTGATTCACCACCGAAGGCCGCGTTTCGACGAGGATGTCGCGCACCTCGGTTTTGATCACAGCCCGGCATCCCTTCTTCGTCCAGCGATGAGTCGACGGGCATTCGCAGGGCATGCAGGATTTGCAGCGTTCGTTTGGAGCGCACTGCGGGCAGCCAAGATAGGTTCCACGCGAGCCTTCACAGAGCACCTGAACGCTACGGCCGCCGCGAAACAGCTCCGGCGGTTCGTTCGTCAGGACGCAGGCGCCTTTGAAACATTTGCCGAAGGGTGTTTCGCAGGTGAAGTCGCAGGTTGCGAGGTCTTGTTGGCCGCGGCACTCGGCGAGTTGCTTTTGGTAATCGAGCAAGTGCTTCTCGTTGACCGCCACGCCGCATCGGCAGCCCTGGGACGTACAGCTGGTTTCGACCACACCGCAAGCCTCGCCTTCTTCGCACGCTCGATGCGCCGACGCGACCTCGACCCGCTCGAGGCTAGGCTTCGTTTCTTCGCAGCCTGCGAGCAAAACGCAGACCAACGCGGCCCAACACAGTAAACGCCGCTCCCCCATGAGATCGGTCCTACCGAAGGTCGCGCCTCCTGGCAAGAACGGTGCCTTTGGGCCTTCCCAATCAGCGGGCTTGGAGCCGGGCGATTCTCTCCTCTAGGGGGGGATGCGTCGCCATGAGCTTGAGCATCCCTTCACCACGGATGCCGAACGCGGTCAGGCTGTCGGGAAGCTGTGAGGGCGCGTCGCGCATGGCTTTGAGCCGGTTGAGCGCCGAAGCCATCGCGGCGGAGCTTTCGAGGTCGGCGCCCCCGGCGTCTGCCCGGAACTCACGACGGCGAGAAAACCAGGCGACGATGATGCTGGCTAGGACTCCGAACGCCATCTGAAGCCCGATGTAGATCAAGAACCGGCCGCGCTCGAACTGGCTCGCAATAATCCGCGCCACGAAGAGGACAAAGGTGTTGAGCACACCTTGGATCAGGGTCAGCGTGACCATGTCACCGTTGGCAACGTGGGAAATCTCGTGGCCTAGGACCGCTTCAACCTCCTGCTTGTTCATCAAGCGCAAGAGCCCCGTACTGACCGCCACGAGGGCGTTGTTGCGAAACATGCCTGTTGCAAACGCGTTTGGGTCGGGGGAATCGAAGATCGCGACCTCCGGCATGCCGATTCCGGCCTGTTCCGCCTGGCGCTGAACCGTGCTGAAGAGCCAGTGCTCGATGTCATTCGAGGGCTTCTCGATGACATGGGCGCCGGTGGACTTCTTCGCGACCCATTTGGAAATCGCCAGGGAGAAGATCGAGCCGCCAAAGCCAAAGAGGGCGCACCAAATCAGCATGGAGACGTAGGGCGCGTTCGGCGGGATCACCCCAAGGGCGGTGAGCACCGACATCGCGATGGCCGCCATGAACAGAACGGCGAGGTTGGTCCCTAGAAACAGCAGAATTCTCAGCATGAACGTACTCCTAAGACCGAAACGTAAGACTCCTCGGCCCGTCCCACAACTACCGCTCGGACGGTTTTCTTATTCCGTTCGATTCGGCTAATCGGCGTTTAGATCTTCGTGGAGCGCCTCCCGCTGGGGCCCGGAGAGCTCGGTTTCCGCCTCGATTCCGGGCATTCCGATGCCGATCGCGGAGGGCGCTTCGTCGCCGATACCGAACGAGAGGTACTGTACTGAAGAGAGGCGATCGTCACCCACCTGGCGCGGGTCCCAGGTCGGCTTCCGCAGGGCCCCGTCCGGGGCCTTGGCGTAGATGTGCTCGTTGAGGCCCAGCCAGGCTCGGAGCTTCCCGGCCCGTTCCGCTTCGTCGTCGATGCCAACCAGGAGTGTACAGCCGACGGTTCCTCTCGGATGAATCAGCTCATTGTACGTGTCGAGCTCGTGCTGGATGTCGTCTTCTTTCACGATTCGCTCGATCCGCATCATTTCTTGAATCTGGTAGCGCACGGTTTCGCGGTTTTCGAAGAGGAACGTGAAATGCTCGCCGACGAGGATTCGACGCACCGATTTGGCGCGCAGTGCCGAAGTGCGAATCTCATCCCGATGCTCGCCATAGGTGACGTAGTCGAGTAGCTCTGATCGCTCGATCGGCTTCACTGCGACCCTCCTTCAGGCTCGTCCCCGGAGGGTAACGCCTTCGGGGCATCGAAGCCATCTTCGCGATAGGCGCGCGCCAGCACGGACATGGGATGCATCGGTTTAACCCCTGCGTGCTGTTGGAACTGAATGGCCGCCAAGGGACAATCGGTTGCCCAGATCTCCGCGTCGGCTGCTTTCATTTCGTTGAAAGCCCTTTGCCCGACGCGAATCGAGGACTCGAAGCCTTCGACGGTCATCGCGTGCGTACCGTCGTGACCGCAGCACTCCATGATGGTCGCCGGAGTGACCCCCGGAATCTTGCGAAGCAGGTCGCGCCCTTTGAAACCGACCCCCTGGGTCCGCAGATGACAGGGCGCGTGATACGCGACGCGGTGTCCTGGCGAGCTCTTGAAGTCCGTGTTGAATCGTTCTTCGTTGCGCAAGGACCATAGGTACTCGCTCGGGTCGGCCACTGCATCGGCTAGCTTCTTGGCGCGTTCGCGGTCTTCTCCGTCGAGGAGCTCCGGGTACTCCCGCCGAAGCATCATCGAGCAGGTCGGGTTGAGCGCGATCACTTTTGCACCGGCTTCCACGTAGGGCATCAGCACGTTCAGATTGCGGTGAGCCTTCTTTCGCAGAAGCTCTAGGTTGCCGCCTTCCCAAGCAGGCATCCCGCAGCATTCGAGGCCCTTTTCACAGCGAACGTCGACACGGTTTCTTTCGAGCACCTCGACGGTGTCCATTCCGATCTCTGGCTCGTTGCCCTGGACGTAACAGGTCTGAAAAAGCACCGCTTCGCCCCCGACGCCCTTGTCCATCAAGCCTGCGCCTTTCGCCCAGGACTCGAACGTCGTCTGCGCAAAGTCGGGGAGGAGCTTGCGTCGATCGATGCCGACGAGCTTCTCCATGAACCAGCGATGGATACCGACCCGATTCATCACGTTGGCCACGCCGAAGCTCGCGCGCGCCATCGCGCTGGCGCGATCTGGGTCCTCGAGCAACTTGAGCCTCAGCTTGTGTGGTTGCTCGTGTTTTCGGTGCCGGATTGCATCGTAGCGGTGCACCAGCTTCGGAAAGTCTACTTGGAATTCGTGCCCATCTCGGGGCGTGTAAGGACACTGCACCTCACAAAGCTTGCATTGAAAGCACGCGTCCATGACCCGCATCGTATCGAGCGGCGTGAGTTTGCGAACATCCCCATCGTGCTGCTCGTCAATCGCCGAGAACAAGGTTGGAAACGAGTCACAGTACTTGAAGCACATGCGGCAGCCGTGGCAGACTTCGAAGACGCGCTCGATTTCCTTGTCGAGCGCGTCTTCGTTCCAGTATTTGGCTTCACTGGGGTCGTAGCTCAGCCCATCGGTGGGCTGGTACGAGATCTGCCTTTTGACTTCATCGCTCACTCGCGTCCAAAGCCTTGCTCAGGAGATGTCGTCGAGCAGCGACTGGAACCGCCCCGCGTGGGACTTCTCGGCCTTGGCCAAGGTTTCGAACCAGTCGGCAATCTCGCCGAATCCCTCTTCGCGCGCCGTCTTCGCGAAGCCCGGATACATGTCGGTGTACTCGTGCGTCTCGCCCGCGACTGCGGCTGCGAGGTTGAGGGTGGTGTCGCCGATCGGCAGACCGGTAGCCGGATCGCCGACCTTCTTCAGATAGTCGAGGTGACCGTGCGCGTGGCCGGTCTCGCCCTCGGCGGTTTCGCGGAAGTTGCCCGCAACCTCGGGGTACCCTTCGACGTCGGCGACCTTCGCGAAGTAGAGGTAGCGCCGGTTGGCCTGGGACTCACCGGCAAATGCGGCTGCGAGGTTTTCGTGTGTCTTGCTGCCCTTGAGCTCTGACATGGCTTCTTTTTCCTCCGATGTGATGCTTGCCTAAGACGGCATAGGGCGCACTTAGCGCCAGTCCAGAACGAAGGTTATCCCGGTCTTTTCGGCGCTCGTCAACGAGGCGGTGCGACTATCGGCCTACGATCGCCAGCCTCTCTGGGACCGCTTGAATCATGTGAAAACTACGCTATCCCGGTCGCCCATGCAGGGGACCCCGCCTTGAACCCGGCCGCGCGGGCCATTGCCTTTTATCTTCCGCAGTTCCACCCGATTCCGGAGAACAATGATTGGTGGGGAGCCGGCTTTACCGAGTGGACGAACGTTCGCCAGGGCAGGCCGCTTTTCGCCGAGCACTATCAGCCCCGCATTCCCACCGAGCTGGGCTACTACGACCTTCTCTCGCCGGAGACGCGCGAAGCGCAGGCCGCGCTGGCTCGCTCCCACGGCATCGAAGGATTTTGCTACTGGCACTACTGGTTTGCAGGCCGCCGGCTGCTCGAACGCCCGTTCAACGCTGTCTTGGACAGCGGTAAGCCTGATTTTCCATTCTGTCTCGCCTGGGCCAATCACAGCTGGACCGCGGCATGGGTTGGTCGGCCATGGGAGCTGCTCGTCGACCAGACCTATCCCGGGCGGGCCGACTACGAAGCCCACTTTCGCGCGGTGCGCGATGGTTTCGCCGACGATCGCTACATCACGGTCGACGGGAAGCCGCTCTTTCTGGTGTTTCGCCCGGATAAGCTCGCCAACCCGCTCGAATTTGCCGATTGCTGGCGGGAGCTCGCGCTCGAAGCTGGCTTCAAGGGTCTGTATCTGCTGGGTATCTTGAACGCCGGCGCCGACGCGAGAGCGCTAGGGCTGGATGGAGGAGTCCACAAAGGCCTTGGGAACCTGTTGACGTTCCTGCCGTCGCGTTTCCAGCAAAAGGCCGAGGTGCGTCGGCGCGCTCTGGTCTTGCTGGAACGCCCAAGCCTGGTGCACCTGCATCAAGCCATCGCCCGAGCGCGGCGGCCCTCTTGGCTCGGGCCGCTCGACAATTTGCACGACGGGATCAGTTCGGGGCTCTTGCTGCCGTCGGTCTGCTCGCATCGAGAGCTCGTGGACGCCGAATATCGGGGGCTGCGGGTTGGTCGCGACGAGTTCCCCTGCGTGATTCCAAACTGGGACAACACCCCCAGGGTCGGTCGCTGGGGCTGGGTTTTGCACGAATCCTCACCGGAGCTCTTCGCCGCGCATTTGCGTCACGCTCTGAGTTTCATTGCCGATCGACCCTTCGATAAGAGGCTCGTCTTCATCAAGTCCTGGAACGAGTGGGCCGAAGGGAATCACCTAGAGCCCGACGAACGGTACGGGCGCGGCTACCTCGAAGCCACGCGGCGTGCGCTTGTGCCGAACGTCGGGCTTCAGATGCGTGAGATGGGCCGCTAATCAGCCGTCCCAGTGCATAGAGATGTCGCTGAGATCGCCTCAGGCGGCGGACTGACTGTGTCCGGGCGGTTCGTCTTCGCTGGTGTATTCCTCGCCGCGGTAATAGTGATAGTAGCCACCGCCGCGGTAGCCTTTTCCTCCGCGGCTTGGCTCCACATCGTTGAGCACGCCGCCCAGCAGGTTCGCGCGAACGTCACGAAGGCTCCGGATCGCCGCGACGACCGCGTCTCGGGTCGTCGCCTGCGCCCGAACGACCAGCAGAGCGCCGCCGCACTGGGGTGCAAGAATCGCTGCATCGGTGACGGCGTGGAGCGGCGGGCTGTCGAAAATCACTCGGTCGTATTGCGCGGCCGCTTCCTCGAGAAAACGAGCGAATTGCTTGGTGTGGAGGAGCTCGGCGGGATTTGGAGGCAGGGGCCCGCAGGTGACAACCGCGAGCTTGTCGATGCCCACGTCGCAAGCCACTTGAGCAAGCGTTCGCTGGCCGAGGAGCACGCTCGTGAGGCCGATCCGATTGTCGAGTCCGAAGGCCTTGTGGATGCGTGGGCGGCGTAGGTCCGTGTCGACCAGCAGGACGTGCTGGCCGCTCTGTGCCATTGCGATTGCGATGTTGGTGGCGACAGTCGTCTTCCCGTCTTTCGGGTTTGCGCTCGTCACGACCATCGTCTTGTTAGGCGATTCCGCGGCCATGAACATCAGGTTCGTGCGAACGGTGCGGCAAGATTCGGCGGCCATCGACATCGGATGGCTGTGAACGATTTGATCGAGATTCTCGACCTCGGCGACCCGTTCCCGCTTTCGCCGCGCAGAGTAACCGCTCGATGGGTTGGCACTTGATCCCGCGACCCGTGGAAACACTCCGAGGATCGTCAGGCCGAGCCTCTCGACGTCTGGGACGTCTTGTATTCGCCTGTCCATTTGATGCAGGACGAATGCAAGCCCGAACCCGAGGAGAAGGCCACCGAGCACGCCACCGATGACGTTCAGGCTCACCACCGGCGAGATCGCCGCCTTGGGAACCAGCGCTCGATCGACCACGCGGACGTGAGTCGTCCGGAGCAAGCGCGTGAGGTCGGTTTCGGCCGTGCGCTGCAGGAGTAGGTCGTAGAGCTTCGAGTTGCTCTCCTGCTGGCGGCTCAGGCGCGAGTACTCAATTTCGCGCAGATTGAGGTCCATGCCGGCCTTCTGAGCCTTGTTCTGAACCTTGCTGAGCCCGTTCTCGACCGCTTGCGGCCTCTTTGAGATCGTCGGCTGCGACTCTGGATGAGCGTTTCGATTTCGTCGTCTTATCGATGCGCGAATGGCCGCAATCTCTCCCTCGAGCTCGAGCATTGTCGGATGCGAATCGCCGTATCGAACCGCAAGCGCCGCGCGCTCTGTCATCTTCGAGCGGAGCTCGGTCCGCAAGGCATCGAGCTCACTATCCTCGCCGCCACTGTTGCCTTGAACGGCTTCCGGATGGGACGCGTGCGGCCTTCAAACGCCCAAGCCTAGCCTCGAGCTCGATGCGACGCGCCCTGGTGTCGGTGAGCCGCTCGTTGTATTCGCGAATTTCCTCTGCGAGCAGATTCTGACGATTCTCGACCGAAACCGAAAGCACATTGTACTGCTTCTTGAACTCATGTAGAGCGTGCTCGGACTCGTTGAGCTGGGTCCGGGTAGAGTCGAGCTGCTGGGCGAGCCACTCGGCGGCGGCCGCCGTGGAGCCCGAGGCGATCCTCCATCGTCTTCTCGATGTAGGCACTGGCAACCATGTTGGCGAGCGTCGCTGCACGTTCAGGGTCGGTGTCGCGAACCTTCAGCCGCACCAGCCGCGTGTCTTTGATGGGGTCGAGCGTCAGTTTGCTTTGAAGGCGCTGAGCGGCGACCTCTTTGTCCACGGGTGCCCAGTCCGCGCCCCGCTCTTGGCCGAAAAATGTCGGGTCGTCGGCCAGCCCCAGATGCTCGACCACTCGCTCTGCGACCGCACGACTCTGGATGATCAGATTCTGCGTTTCGAAGAACTCGCGCGACATCAGGAAGTGCGAAACCTGTCCGCCCACGTCCTCGACCGAGCTTCCGAGCGGTGAGATCGGATTGGGGTCGTATTCCAGCGTGACCGTCGCCTGGTAAACCTTTGGAAGCCGAAAGGTCCACAGGGTCACCAGCGTCGTCACAGCGAGCGCGGTGAAGATGATCCACCAACGATATCGCATCACTGCGTCGGCCAATCCCTTCGGAAGAAGCGACCCCCGAAGGGCTGGAGCGCCCCCTGGCTCAGTCTCGTTTGTTAGATGTCTCACGGCCCCGCTTCATCAGCGTTTCCCATCGTCTACGCCGCCGTCAAGCGCGGCAGAGCCAGGGCCATGGGAATTTGCGGGCTTTGCGAGCTGCTCGGCAGACGCGCAGGCCGGCCCTTTTCCGCCGTCGAAGCGACACAGGCGCCTGTAGGTGAGGAGCGCACGTTCCCGGTTGCCCATTGCATCCGCAACCCTCGCCATTGCAAGTAGGGCCTGCCGGGATTCATTGGCCCGATGTGAGTCCTCGTAGGCCTTCAACGCAAGTCGCGTACCTGCGCTTGTGACTCATAGAGCTTGCCCAGAAACAGCTCAACCTCCGCAAGGGATTTCGCCTTTCCGCCGGTTTGCCCGCGTAGGCGAGCGACGACCCGTTGAAGTTCGGCCTCGTCGCCGGTCTTCCACATAGATGGACGCGGCGGTGCGCAGCATGCTCGACGGAACGTCGCCTGCGCCAGAAAGCGGGCCGATCGTTTGCGCGGCCGCGTCGAAGTCATCCGCCAGCAAGTACGCTTCGGCGAGGATCCGCGTCCGTTCGGATCCAGGTCCTCGGAGCTGCGCGAAGTAGATCGATCGCTTCGAGCGGCCGTTGCTCGGCAAGCAGGCGCGCGGCTTGTCGGCTTCTCGGTCCTGGCAGATTCGCGTCGCGCGCGCGGGCGGCCTCGTCGATGCGCACCGCCGCGCGGGACTGAAGAGGAAGACAGAGTGCCGCGCGGTCGAGGAACTTCGCTCCATCAAGACCCTCGGGCGCCGCGCGCAGTGCGATGGCCGGATTTTCATCGGCGCGAAGCAGTGCACACATGGTCGTCCGCGCGCTCCCGGGCGAAGTGCTTCTGCCTCGCGAATCTCGATCAGCGCCTGATCCGAGCTCCCCCAAGGAGAACAGCCATCGCGCCGCCAACAAATGTGGCGCGCTCCAGAGTGGGGCCAGCTCTTGGGCGCGGTTGATCCAACGACCCGCTGAAGCCTCGCGTTCGCGCACGGCGACCTCGGCTCCGGTTAGCGCGAAGATTGGCTCCGAGGGATGAAGCGACAGTCCTTTCATCGCGAGCTCGCGTGCCTTCGCGTCGTCTCCCCGCTCGAGGGCGGCGCGACTCTGCATCTCGAGCGTGAAGACATCGCCGCCGTGAGCGAAAGCGCAAGAGCGGCGGCTCCGAGGCTCGCCGATGGAAGTCACCGTGCAAAGTTGGCGAAGCGGCAGGGTGTGCCGAACGGAGACCGAATCCGCCACGGCGCCCAAGGTGGCGGCAGCCACCACCGCCAGCCCGACGAGCTCGAGCGAGAAGTCGGCGAGCTGATGGATGCCTATCGCGACGAGACCACACAGGCCGCCGAGGTGCGCGTGGCTTCGTCTCAATCGGAAGCCACGGCCGATCGACCAGACGACGATGACGAGGAGAGCCAGCGCGACGGGAAGACCCCACTCCGAGGCCCATTGCACCGGCAGGTTCTCCGGGTAGAAGAATCGCTTGTCGGTGCCTTGCTCATCGACGAACGCCGCCGAGAACGCTCCGCGGCCGACGCCTGCGATTGGATGGCTTGCGATGACCGGCAAAGCCGCGACGGCTCCGGCGAACTTTGGAGCGATGTTGTGCCGATGGCCCAGCTCGCGTGCGAGGTCGCTGCCCTGGAGGGCGACGGCAATCGAGCATACCGCAAGCGCTCCAGTGGCGAGGATGGGCAGAGCGTCGGCTCGAAGAATCGAGCGAATGTCTCCGGCTCAGACGGAACGCGTACACCGAGATGAACACGGTCAGCCGATCGCGAGCGCGAGCATGCCGCCGCGCGAGAAGGACAAGACGCCAGCAAGCGCGCAGAGGGCTCCTCCGACTGCCCAGCCGACGCGTTCGCTCGGTCGTTTTGCGTCCATCGCGAGCCCGATGGCGATCGGAGAGGCCATCGCCATCATGCCGCCGAGGTGGTTTTCGTTCATCAGCGGGGCGAGCAGGCGGCTGCTCGCATAGACCGGAGTGTAGATTCCGAACACCTCGGTAGCGCCTGCGAGCTTGTGCGCAAAAGCCACCAGCGCCATCGCAATGCCGCTCACGGCGACCCCCTTCAGCACGCGGCGCCGCTGGTGGGACGCCGAAAAGACACGAGCGGCGAGAAAGATGGCGACGACCGCGGACCCTTTCGCGACTTCGAGTCGCGTCGCCCCAGGATCGAGCGACATCGGGATGCCAGGCGCGCGGGGCTGGTCGAAGAGCGCCGCGTTGGACCGCCACGCGTCGACCGACTCTGGCACCAGAAGGCCTACCCAGGCGGCAGGCATCGGAATCGAGCTGAAGGCCCGTCCACGCTAATGCGACTACCATCATCCAATCGAGCAGGGTGGCGGAGCGACGATGAGCGCTAAGGATCTCGATTGACGGCCTACGAGAAGACCCGCGGCCCCGCCAAGATGCAGACGATCGCCACCCCCCAAGGAAATACCCCCCCGAGGAGCTGTGGTGCGACGACCAGAGTCGCGCATCATCGGAACGAGCGTGGATTGGACGACCGAGCCCGGGATGCTCGGCCCCGCAGGCCTCGTGCTCGGATTAACACTGCTGGGCCGGCGCTCGCGAATCATCACATTGCCACACGCAGAATACTCTCATAGTGCGGTAGTTGGGCTTCCATGGTGTGATGATGCTCGTAGACTCGACGGGAGCCCTCGGCGAGCGGCGCCGCAGCTTCGATCCCCGCAGAACTGCCTCAGCAGCTCGACGAAGTGCTCGGGTGATTTGCAGCGAGGAGCTCTCGCCGTGGTGAACTCGCTGGCGCATCGAAACGTCTCTTCGTACGCGATGTTCACGACCCCGTAACCGCCGCCACGGCGAACTTCGCGCGTCCGCCCGTATCGAAGGGGTAGGGCATGATCGATGCATCTCCAGGACGAAGCAGCCCGCCGAGGTCAGGGACATATCCGTGAACGATGAGTTGGTCCTCGACCCAAGGCCAGGAGGAATCGGCGCCGGGCCTCGGCTTCTTCCCGAGCTGACGTCATCTCGAGTCGAGCCCGCTTCGTTCGACGACGGGCCAAATCTCGGTTCTGAGGTTGTGACGCGCGGCCCGCATTGCAGTATTCGGATTGCCGAACAGAAAGAGGCGCCCCGCAGACAGGTCGTCGAAGTCGGGCATCGGAGTGGTTTCTCCCACCACTGGCAGATAGCGGGCCTGGATCCCGCGTTCGAGGAGGTAGAGCTGGCTCCGACCGGGATGCGACGTCAACGCGACGCGGCGACATAAATCGACCTCCAACCTGCGAGGCGCCCGTGGCGTCAGTGCATCCGAACGCCGCAGCCATTTCCCGAGCTGAGACGGCGACCCGGGCGGAGCTTGAACATAAAGTCGAGGTGGCCGGTCGACGGGCCCTCGGTCCAGGCACAGAAGCGCGGTGGAGGCCTCTTCCGCCGAGATCAAGTCGCGGGCCGAAGCTCATCCAGCACGGCGCGCGCCTGGGTCCGGAGCCTCAGGATATCCGGGAGAGCCAGAGCCAAGGTCTCAGGATTGAACCCTCGGGCTATCCACGATTGCGGGTTCCACCTCGGGAGGCGCTCTGAGCGCAGGGTATGGATGCCGGCCGCAACCTGCTGCGCCCTCTCGGTGAGCTCGTTGGCCGGATCGACGCAGAACGTGAACGTCGTGGCCGAGCGCGGTCAGTGGAACGAAGTCCTGCCAGTGGCGAACGTCGCCGCCCCCAACGTGGACGGGTGACGGATAGCGCTGAAAGCAAAGTCGCGTGAACCTCACCCCCGTGGCGTACAGCACCGCCTGAAAGCGGCGGTTAGCTCGACGATGTGAGGTGAACGAACGAATGAGGTTTTAACTTTTTTTCTCGGTGTACGAGCGCCGATTGCACCCCGTCATGCAGAGATGCGCGATCGTACCGGTGTTACTAAGTTCGGCGGTTTCGTTTGGGGCCGAACCAACCCGACTTCTTGAGCTCAGCCGACATCTCCTACGATCCGCTTCACATCTTCAGTCGTGACGTGCTTGCGCACCTCACCAGCGCGCCGCCCGCCGACTTGCGACATCTGCGAGATCCAGGCGCCGCCACCGGGTCCCGCTCCACCGAGTCACTGCTCGAAGCGCCATCTCTCGGAAGGGCGAACACACCATCAGGAACCGCAGCTGACCGAAGCGCTCCTCCGGCTTGTCGAGAAAAGCTTCGACGATCGACGTCCTGATGTCGTCTTGTAGGAGGACGTCTCCTGTCTGGCGAGCTACATCCATGACGTAGTCGCGCGTGACCGCGGAACCCCCTTTTGGCGGGTCACGGTCGTCGCATGCACGGCCTTCTCGCCATGTACAGCGCCGGTCTTCAAGAGTGGAATCTGACACGGGACAAGTTCCAGGAGCTGATCGCTCGTGAGTTGACGCCCTCCGAAACGGCGGGAGCCGAGATTTTCGTCACTAGCTTTCGCGACGGAGCCTCGTCGGTCAAAGGGTATGAACCTTCGTGCCAAGCTTCCCATCGCAAATCAGAACGCGACCTACGCCCTGTCCGCCGTCGATGCTACAGCGCCACCACCGTGATGCCGGAACCGTCGCTCACCTCACCAGCCCAGATGTTGTAGAGGTGCGCCTCGTATTCGGCACCGAACCAAGCGGCAAAGGCGCTGGGAATTCTGTCCCGAGAATCCGGTTTCCGCGAACAATACGATCCTTCCCCATCACTTCCAGCCTGTAGGGGTCCACGCTGGTCCAGGCTCCCTACTACCTCAATCAGGTTGTGCTCATCGAGGACATCAGCAAGAGCCTTCCCGTTGGTCATCGCCCATCAGGTAGGACTTGTCGAACCGCCGCTGTAGGCCCAGCTTTTACCGCTAGATTAGGGAGACCTTCGGGGTGCGCCTCCCGGGCCTGACACCGACACGTGGTCGCTGATCCAGCTACCGTAGCCATAGCCGTCATCACGGTAACGATGGTAACCCTGCAAGGGGCTCTGTTCAATAAGCTGGGTGGTCCCTGATGCTTCGGCGGCCACGCCTTGACAACGTACCCGGGGTGCGTCGCGCGGGGTGACTGAAATTGATGGGCCGATCTGTTTCGGCGATGAAATCGATGACTACGAGCACGACGAGGCGCTCCCCCAAGCCCGCCGCCATTCAGCACACGCTCCAGGCCCGGCTTCATGCCAACCCCAGCAATGTTCGAAGAAGTGTTGGAGCCTCAGAACGTTCGACACATCGCCGATGCGCTTGCCTGGGGTTTGGATCTGAGGGACTTGCTGCAACAACGCGCCATCCTCGGAAAAACCCAGCCTTCACGGCCAGCAACTCGCGCCGACGTCCCTCGCAATGTTCGCTGAGTCTTCAGGCAGATCGAGCGGTGACCCAATCAGACCTCCGCATCGTCGCCAGCGAACGCATCTCGCCGAGCGGTTTGGAAACACCGTTGATGAGAAGAGCGCGACGGTTTCACGGTCGACGATCGGGTCCCCGACTCTCACCTAGGACGACACGCCGTACGGAATGGTCAAAGCGTGCGCCAAGTTGGTCGAAGCGATGGCCGACATCCTTCGCGACGAGGACCCCGACATCGCGCTGATCACGGTGGACCGCTTCGAGACGCTCGCCGTGACGATGGCCGCTGCTTACATGAACTACCCCATCGCTCACATTCAGGGTGGCGAGGTGACTGGGACCATCGACGAATCCATTCGGCATGCAGTGACCAGATGTCGCACCTGCACTTTCCGGCGAACGAAGATGCGGCGGAACGGATCGAAAGATGGGAGAAGACCCCGAGCGAGTGTTCAACGGGCCGTCCTTACATCGACATGATCACGAGAGTTCGGAAGAAATCATTCGCGGAGCTCCAGGAGCGCTACAGCCTCCGCGAGGTGGCCAAGTTGGTGCTTTTCACGCAGCACCCGGTGACCACCGAGTATGGAGACGGCATCTCGCAAGTGCTGAAGACGATCGACGCCTTGGGGCGTTTCAACGACGTTCACGTCATCGCCCTCTTCTCCAACGCCGATGCCGGAGGCAGGCGCATCATCGAACGGCTGCAGCAAGAGAGCTACAGCATTCATCCGAGCATTCCGCACGAGGACTTTCTATCGCTGATGAGCATCGCGGACGTCATGGTCGGCAATTCATCCGCGGGAATCCGCGAAGCGCCGAGCTTTGGCCTGCCCGTCGTCAACATCGGCACTCGACAAGCAGGACGGCTACGGGCGGCGAACATCATCGATGTTCCGTACGAGGCCGATGCGATCGCCGCGGCGCTCGAGCGAGCGCTCTACGATGAGGCGTTTCGCAAGGCCTGCGAGCGATGTGAAAACCCGTACGGCACCCCGGGCGCGGCCAAGCGAATCGTCGACGTCCTAGAATCGGTCGAGCTGAATCTCGACTTGCTCCAAAAACAAATCTCCGATCCAGAAGATGAGAACGGCTTCACTAGTTCTAGGCCTCATTCCCGCGCGCGGCGGCTCGAAGGGAGTCCCACGGAAGAACCTCAGGCCGCTCGGAGGGGTGCCGCTGGTGGTCCGAAGTATTCAGACCGGACTCGGTTGTCGAAGCATCACCGATCTCTGCGTGTCCACCGACGACGAGGAAATCGCCTCGGTGTCCTCCGACGCCGGCGCCAAGGTGCCCTTTCTAAGGCCGGCTGAGCTCGCGACCGACGAAGCGCCGACCTTGCCGACGATGCAGCACGCGCTCGCCGAAATGGAAAAGCTCACCGGTCAGACATACGACTACCTCGTGCTGCTCGAGCCGACATCGCCTTTTCGTACGGAGAACGACGTCGAGGGCGCGTTGTCGGCCTTGCGCGACTCCGACGCGGATTCGATCGTCGGGGTGACGCAACTGGCTAGTCATCATCCGATCTTCGCCAAGAAGATCGAGGATGGCGTGCTGGTGCCCTTCGTCATGCCCGAGCCGGAGGGGACGCGGCGACAGGATGCCAAACCTCCCGCGTACTGCCGTAACGGGGCGATTCTACGTGTTTCGCACGGAGAGGACCACTCGACGAGGACGTCTCTACGGCGACAAGGTGCTGCCGTGGGTGATGCCCGACGAACGCTCCGTCAACATCGACCGTGAGGTCGACTTTCTGGTGGCGGAGGGCCTCATCGAGTCGTAGTTAACCGACGAAATGAATCAATCCGCGCGCGAGCATTCTTTCAGGCGTTTCTTGGTCACCGGGGGGCGGGTTTCATTGGCGCCGAGATGGTGAGACAGCTGGTTGCCCTCGGCAAGGACGTGGTCGTGCTTGACCTCGATCGCCAGGTCGAGCGAATGCAAGACGAGCTCCCGAAGGGAATCGACGTCGTGCGTGGGTCCATTCTCGACAAGAGCGCGGTGCGTGAGGCCATGTTGGGCGTGGATGCGGTCATCCACCTCGCCGCGGTTCTCGGGGTCAAGAACTCCGAGCAGAACAAGCTCCACACCCTCGAGGTCAACGTCAACGGGACGCAAAACATCATCGAAACCGCGATCGCTCATCGTGTCCAGAAGCTCACTTTTGCGTCGTCCTCTGAAGTCTATGGAGAGCCTTTCGAGACGCCAGTCAAAGAGACGACACCCACTCAGGGCAAAACGGTTTATGCCGTCAGCAAGTTGATGGGCGAAGAGCTAATCAAGGCCTACCATCAGAAGTACCCGCAGCTCGCCTACACGATCACGCGGTACTTCAATACCTACGGCCCCCACCAGGTGGGTCAGTTCGTTCTCACCAAGTTCATACGTGCGGCGATGCTGGACGAGGCCATGCTCATCAATGGAGACGGTTCGCAGGAACGCTCTTATTGTTATGTCGAAGATGCGTGTAGGGGGACCATCGCAGCCACGGTGCGCACGTGCGCAGATGGCGAAGTCTTCAACATCGGGAACTCCAAGCAGCCTTGGACCCTCTTGGACGTCGCAAAGCTGGTGATCGAGCTTGCTGGCAAAGAAGGCAAGATCGAGCCGGTTCTCGACCACGAGTTCGCGCGAGGTGACCGCGAGCGAAGCCGTGAGATCTTTCGCCGATTCTGCGACACGGCGAAAGCGAAAGACTTCCTCGACTTCGAGCCGACGATTCCGCTCGAGGAGGGCGTTGCTCGAGTCATTGCGAGCGGAGCCCCCGTCGCCGACTGGCGAGCGATTCGTTTTCGGAGCTGAGCGCGCTACTCGAGATGGTCGGCTTGGAGCGGCTCGTTCTTCATGAGGGCCTTCGTCGTCTTCTTTCCGAGAACCGTGAAGTACTCGGAGGCTGGGATGCCTTTGCCCGGCCGCTTGACCCAGATGTTTTCTTCGGTGAGCGTCGCGCCTTCGGGGATGTCGGTCCACGCGACTACCGACTCCCTGAATATCTCGGTCAGTGGCTTTTCCTCGGGCAAGATTTCCTTCTGGCCCAGCTGCGATGCCTTTTCGATTCATTCGAATGCCCTCGACCAAGTCCTTGAGCTCCACCGGCTCGATCGATGATGGCTGGTCGGGCCCCGGCCACTCGCGCGACACCGTGAAGTGCTTTTCGACCATCTTCGCGCCGAGCGCGACGGCGGCGAATGCGGAATAGTTCGTTGCGCTGTGGTCGCTGAGGCCGATGGGAAGGCCAAAACTCTTTTGAAACGCGGTGATCATCGGCAGCCGGACCTTCTCGGGCGGCGTCGGATACATCGATGTGCAGTTGAAGACCGCGAGCGGCGTGCCGCGCTCTTTCAGAAAGGCGACCGAGCGCTCCACCTCCTGGTAGCTCGACATACCGGTCGAGATGAGCATCGGCTTGCCGGTTTTCGCGACGTAGCCGAGAAAGGGCAGGTTGGTGAGCTCCCCTGAGCCGATCTTGTAGCCGACGATGCCGACCTGCTCGAGCAGATCGACCGCTCGCCGGCTGAAGGGCGTCGACAAGAACGTGAGACCCTTGCTCTCGGCGAGCTCCTTGAGCTCGACGTGCTGCTCCAGCGTGAGCTCCATTCGAACCATCAGGTCGTACAGGGTCTCCTTGAGGTAGTCGGCGCTGGCTTCAGACGCGAGCATTTCGTCCTCGGCGAAATGAGTCTGGAACTTGATGGCATCGACGCCCGTCTCCGCAGCGGCCTCGACCAGCTCACGGGCGCGTCCGAGGTCGCCGTCGTGATTGATGCCCGCTTCCGCGATGATGAAGGTATCCTCACCACCGATTTCGTGGTTGCCTAGCTTGAAGCTCGTCCCCATGGCTCCTCCTGGAGAGATTCTTACCAGTTTTTTTCGGGACGTGTACCCCCCTTGAAGGTCCGAGTGAATTCCGCCATGGTCGCCGACCAGAGCCGGAGGGTGGGATGAGGACGAAGACGGCGCTGATTACTGGGGTCACGGGGCAGGATGGGAGCTACTTGGCAGAGCTTCTCCTCGAGAAAGGGTACGAGGTTCATGGGGTGAAGCGCCGCGCTTCATCGCTCAACAGCCAGCGAATTGACCACCTGTACGTCGATCCGCACGTCCCCGACGCAGCCTTTCATCTGCACTATGGCGACATGACCGATTCGACGAACCTGCTTCGGGTCGTGCAGCAGACCCAGCCGGACGAGATCTACAATCTGGCCGCTCAGTCGCACGTTCGTGTGTCGTTCGAAACCCCCGAGTACACCGCCAACGCCGACGCGCTCGGGACGCTTCGAATGCTGGAGGCCATCCGCATCCTCGGGCTCACGGACAAAACGCGCTTCTACCAGGCGAGTACCAGCGAGCTGTTTGGAAAGATTGCAGAGGCACCACAGAGCGAGACCACCGCGTTTTATCCGCGAAGCCCGTATGGCGCAGCCAAGCTCTACGGCTACTGGATCACGGTCAACTACCGCGAGGCGTACGGGATCTACGGCTGCAACGGCATCTTGTTCAATCACGAGTCGGAGCGCCGTGGAGAGACGTTCGTGTCGCGCAAGATCACGCGGGTCGTTTCGCGAATCGCGCACGGCATCGAAAGCACCCTCTATCTCGGCAATCTCGACGCCAAGCGCGACTGGGGCCATGCCGAGGAGTACGTCGAGGGCATGTGGCGCATGCTGCAGCAGCCCGAGCCGGACGATTACGTGCTCGCCACAGGCAAGACTCACACCGTGCGTGAATTCGCCGAGGCAGCGTTTGCGCACATCGGGGTAGAGCTCGCATGGCGGAGCGAGGGTGCCGACGAAGAGGGCGTCGACGCCAAGACTGGGGAGGTCCGCGTCCGAATCGACCCGCGCCTCTACCGGCCCACGGAGGTCGATCTGCTGCTCGGGGATCCGAGCAAAGCTCGCGAGAAGCTCGGCTGGGAGGCCAAGGTGTCGTTCGAGATGCTGGTCGACCGCATGATGAAGCACGACTTGTCCATCGAACGACTGGCCTTGGGCAAATCATGAACCTGCGGGAAGCAAAGGTGCTGGTCACCGGCGGCCATGGTTTTCTGGGACGTCACGTCGTCGAGGTTTTAAACGCTCGAGGCGTGGAGCCGGTTACGTTCCGGTCAGCGCAGTATGACCTCCGGGATTGGAAACAGACGGAGGCGCTGTTCGCCGAGACGCGTCCAGATCTGGTGATTCACATCGCATGGACCGGAGGGGGAATTGGCTACATGCGAAGCCATCCGGGAAGCATTGCGCGCGACAATACGCTGATGGCCTGTCACGTCTTCGAGGCCTCTCGCGCGTTTAGCGCTCAGAAGGTAGTCGGCGTCGGTTCGGTTTGCTCGTACCCGAAGTTCACCAAGGTCCCATTCCGCGAGGAGGATCTGTGGCTCGGGTACCCGGAAGAGACAAACGCGCCATACGGCATCTCCAAGAAGATGATGCTGGTGCTCACGCAGTCGTTTGCCGATGAGTTCGGCCTCAACGGCGTCCATCTACTCATGGTCAACATGTACGGGCCGTGGGACAACTTCGACCTGCAGAGCAGCCACGTCATCCCTGCGATGATGCGAAAGTTCCTCGCCGCCAAGGAGCGCGGCGATGCAGAGGTGACGCTGTGGGGCGATGGCAGCCCGACCCGCGAGTTCGTGTACATCACCGATGCAGCCGAAGCGATCGTGCTCGCCGCGGAGCGATACGACTCGCCCGAACCGGTCAACATCGGCTCCGCAACCGAAGCCTCGATTCACGACCTGGCGACCAAGGTCCAGGCGCTCGTGGAGTTCGAGGGAACGATCGTCTGGGACACCTCCAAGCCCAACGGCCAGCCGCGCCGCAAGCTCGACGTTACGAAGGCCAAAGAGCGTTTCGGGTTCCAAGCCAAAATGCCTTTGGATGAAGGACTTCGGCGAACCTATGCTTGGTACCTCGACCAGGGCCGGGCGCTCTGGGAGAAGTGAGCGGCTAGAAGCGACCGTCGATCGGCCGACCTTCGACGTGATGTTCGAGCCACCACTCCAGCACGAGAAGCGCCCAAAGAAGCTGCGCGTGGTCGTGCGTGCCGCGGAAGTGCTCTTGGGCGAGGTTCGGACCCGGTTGGGGTCGAAGAAGCCCCGTCACGACGTCTCCTGCACTCAGACGGTCTTCGAGCTCTCGCGCGAAGCTCGTTTCGAAGCCAATGGGCGACAGGCGCGGTGAATCCTGCTTGGGACGGTCGACCAGATCGGCCGGCAGGTACTCGCGAAGCAAACGACGAACGAGGTGCTTCTTGTGGCGACCGCGAATCCGCATCTCGAGCGGCAGCGTGAACGCGAGCTCGAGCAGACGACGGTCGAGAAACGGCGAGCGTGCCTCGAGGCCGACCGCCATGCTCGCCCGATTGACCTTGTACAGCCAGGCACCGGGAAGGGTGTGGGTTGCGTCGTAGAGCATCCCAGCTTCAACGCTGCTCTGAAGCGGGTGTGCCCTGAGGAACTCGGCGACACGCTTCGGCGCTTCGTCTTGTTCACAGAGCAAACGATTCACTGCTTCGACCGTGGCGCCGCGATAAAATCCACCGAGCCCGAAAAAAAGCGCAGGGTCGCTAGCCCCTGACCGCGCCATGATTCGGCGGGCGCCGGCGTTGGGCAGGAGCCCGGCGGCCTTGGCCATCGCCGCGCGCAGGCCTTCGGGGACGGCCTTCATGTACGGCTCGATCGCGCGCTGCGCCAAATAGTACTTGTAGCCTCCTAGCTCCTCGTCCGCTCCGTCGCCCGTCAGCGCGACGGTCACGTGCTCGCGCGCAAGCTTGCTCACCGCGAGAGTCGGCAGGACAGAGTAGTCGGCCATTGGTTCATCGAAGTAGCGCACGAGGTCGGGCAGTTGGGCGAGCACGTCCGGCCCGCGGAGCACCCGGACCGTGTTCTGGACGCCCAGGTGCGATGCGATTTGGGCCGCATGCTGGCTCTCGTCGAACTCGGGTTGATCGAAGCCGATCGTGTAGGTCTTTACGGCGTCGGGTTCATCTTCGGCCATCAAGGCGACGACGAGGCTCGAATCGAGCCCTCCGGAGAGGAATGCACCGAGCGGCACGTCGGCAACGAGTCTGGAGCGCACGGCCTCTCGCATGGTGTCGCGAAACGCGTCGAGATGATGCTTCTTCGCTCCCTTGCCGCGTCGGGGTCTCCTCGGCGAATGCGGTCAGGTCGAAGTACCGATGATTGCGGGGCTCCCGGCTCCGCTCAATGAGTGTGAAGCTTCCTGGCGGGAGGCTGCGCACGTCCTTCGAGCATCGTCGCGCCCGTCGGGTGGAAAACCGAAGCGGACGTAATCCTTGACGACACCTCATCGACTTCGAGCTCGTTCCTCGCATAGCGAATCGAGCGGTGCAAGTGTAGAGGCGAAAGAGAAGCCAGCGGCCAGGTCGGTACGCGTAGTAGAGGGGCTTTTGTCCGGCCGGATCCCGGGCTAGCACCATGCGTTGCTCGCGCCCGTCCCAGATCGCGACCGCAAACATGCCGTTGAACCGGTCGAAGCAATCGACGCCCCACTGCTCGTAGGCTCGAAGCACCACCTCGCTGTCGGTCTCGCTGAAAAACCGATGGCCTTCCGTCTCGAGCTCTGTGCGCAGGTCACGGAAGTTGTAGACCTCGCCATTGAAGACAGCCTGCACGCGGAGTCGAGGCTGGCCATGGGCATCCGCCCCGCTTCCGAGAAATCGATGATCGAGAGCCTACGATGACCGAGCGCGAGCGGCCCATCGACCCAGAGCCCTGCGTCATTGGGCCCGCGATGGGTGAGGACGTCGCGCATGCGTACGATCGCGATCGGATTCACCGCCCTCCGTCAAGTCGCCATACGCCAACGATTCCACACATGGGTCTAACGATTCACGAGTGAGGGTACAGCAGGCTGGTTTCTGCGCTTTGTCGGCCTCGAGGCCGTCAACACGCGAGACCCAAGGCGGCCGCCAAGAGCAACCAAAACGGACGCGCGCGCATTCCCTGATGGAACAGGCTGTAAGAAACCGCGGGAATCAAGAGCAGCGTGAGACGCGCACCCAGACACGCTGAGCAGCGCAGAAAGACCAAGAAGAGGATCGTGCCGACGACCCCGTACGAGAAGAGGAGATTCGCCGCGCTCGAGTGGATTTCGAACTTGTTGTGGTGAAAGCGCAGGAGATAGCCCTCGCCGGCGCCCGCGAAAGATACTCCGGATGGGCGAAAATCCGATCGAGACCGCGGTCGGTCACGTAGTCGTCGGTCGTCGACTGTTCCGGTGTCGAATCGAGCTCCCAGAGCTCGGTGTCGAGCGCCTGAAGGTCGAGGTAGAGTGCGACCACCAAACGGGCAACCGCTTACGACCGTGACCAGGGTCGGCCGGTGTGCGAATCTGAATGGCAGCAAGCAAGCCAATGCCGAGAATGCCTGCGCGGGAATAGGTTCGCAGCTCGATGTACACCGCGCAGGCGAGCAGCCGTACAAGACGAGGCGTGGCACGTCGTACCGTGGCGCAAGCATGACCACGATGGTGGCGCACAAGCAGAACGTGGTACGCGAGCTGATTCGGATTGACGAAGAAGAGCTCGAGGCGTCCGCTTTCGGCGCGATCGCCAAACGGGAACGACAGGAGCGCGAACATCACCAGCGTCGCGGCGAACCCGTACAGCGTCCAGCGTAAGCCAATCGTCTCCGCGCTCGCCGAGCATCACCAGGTAACCAAGAAAGACCGCGAAGTTGAAGGCAGTAAAATGCGCTGGCCTTTACGAAGTCCCACTCGCCGGTGGACGAGACCCAGGCGAAGTTGCAGCGCGATGCGTAGAGCACGAATGCAGCAAGGAAAATCACCGGCCAGCGATGACCGTGGGCATCTGAAAGCGCACCAGGACAATCGGCACGCAGATCAATCCAACCAGCATGAAGTCGGCGGGCTGCGGTCTGACCGCGCCGAACACGTTGAAGGAAAGCGCCAAGATGACGAAGAACCAAACTACTCCGGCCATCCGCCGCGGAGGTCGATCCACGACGTGAGTGAGGCCAATGTGCTGTTCGCCGTGCGCGCCATTCAGGAGGCCGCCTTCCTATCGGCGACCCCGGTGACTTCCGCGTAGGCGCTCGCATACGCATCTTTCGCCTCCGGCGTAATGGGCTCCCAACGCCGCTCGATCAGGAACTGCTCGGCGTGCAGCCATCCAGCGACCTTGTAGACGCCCATGCGAGCGAGCGTTTTCGCCATGGCGCTGCGCGAACGCACGGGGAACTGCTCACGGTACCGGCCGTAGCAACGAAGCCGGTAGCGGTACCCTTCCAAGGTCTTGCTGAGGCTCGCAGCTTCGGCTTGGGAATACGCGTAGACCGGAACCGACGAAACCGCGTAGCGTTTCCCCAGCATGACACGGATCAGAAAGTCCGAGTCCTGCGAGCGGCGAAACTCTGGATCGAAGCCCG
Source organism: uncultured delta proteobacterium (assembly GCA_963712235.1). Classification (GTDB taxonomy): domain Bacteria; phylum Myxococcota_A; class Polyangia; order Polyangiales; family Houyiibacteriaceae; genus SG8-38. The sequence goes on along the minus strand of CAVQHC010000005.1, from coordinate 99,001 downwards.
CGCCCTTCGCTTCGGCCATCCGCACCATCGAAGGCGGGAAGCTCAGAGGGGGCGGACCCGGGTGCGCAAACCTGCCGGTTGAGAAATCCTGTTCGGCTCGAAGTCCGGAACGTGTGAGGCCTACGGGTTCGCCTCGGGCGTCCGTGATGACGCACGCACCGCTCAGGACCACGACCTCGGGGTGCTCCTCCATCAGGGACACCTGCAGGGCGAGCTTGCCGGGAAAGAGCCAATCGTCGGCATCGAGGAAGCTGAGAAGCGCGCCGCTTGCCATCTCCAGGCATCGCTGGCGCGCCGCTCCGCGACCTTGATTGCGATCGAAGCGCTCGAGCCTGAGCCTCGGGTCGCCAAAGGCCCGTAGAATCTCCCAGGTTCGATCTCCCGAGCCGTCGTCCACGACCAGCGCCTCCCAGTTTTCATAGGTCTGCGCGCGGAGCGACGCGAGCGCCATGGGGAGCGTCCGCTCCGCGTCGAAGCAGGGCATCATAATCGAAACCAGCGGCTCGCCCCCCATCCGAGATTCGTTACCACACAAGCCAGCTGCTACAAAACTCCGGGGATCCTTCGAGGTCGAGCTATCGTCGGCATCCGGAGCGGAACGTTGATGAGCAACTGGGCATACCGACTGAGAAAGCTCCGCGAGCATCCACGACCCGGCCGTTTCATCGTGGGGCGCATCCTGTGGCGCAGCGGTCTCTCTCCCCTGTTCGTTCGCGAAATGCCCCGGGGCTTCCGGGTTCGTTTTTACCCGACGTCGATCTCGGCCGCGCTCTGGTCCGATCCGAGCTCGCGCAACGAGGACGAAGATTTCGTCTGGGCAGTGCTGAGGCCAGGGGACCGCTACATCGATGCGGGCGCCAACATCGGTCAACTCGCCCTCGCGGCCTCGAGGCGCGTCGGCGCCGAGGGCGAGGTGATTGCCATCGAGGCGCACCCCGAAATTCACGGCTACCTCGAGGGGAACGTCGAGCTCAACCGCGCAAGGAACATCGAGACCCTGAATTACGCGCTCGGCGCCGACCGGGGCGAAGTCGCCATGACCAGTCGGCGCTCCGACGACCAGAATTTCGTGACCGAGGAGGGCGAGCTTCGGGTGCCGATGCGCACTCTCGACGAGCTGGTCGCGATTCGGCCCACGCGGCTGCTCAAGATCGATGTCGAAGGGTGCGAGCTCCCCGTCTTGCAGGGCGCTGCGTCGATCCTCAAAGACACCGAGCTCGTGTACTGCGAGCTTTCGACCGGTAACTGCCGACGCTTCGGCTACGAGCCTCAAGAGGTCGAGCAGCTCTTGTTGCAACAAGGCTTCGTGTTCATACGCGTCGATGACCTGGGGCGGCCCGTCGTCACGAAAAGCCCCTACTTCGCGAGCCTGCCCTTCGAAGCGCTGCCCGCGACCGGGTACAACCTCGTGGCGGTCCGGCCCGCAGTGGCGTCGGAGGTGGTGCAGATGTTGTCTGCCCAGGGCTGGTTCGATCGCGGGCTCTGAATCGTTTGGACAGGCGATCATCCCGACCTATGCTTCGGCCCGCGTGGCTTGGTGGAAAAAGGGTTGTCTTACGGTCGTCCTCGGCCTCGTGCTCTTGGTCTTGGCTTTCTGGCTCGTCTACGGAGGGGCGAAGGAGCAGCTCGACGGCGATATCGCGCGCGTCCCGCTCGCAGCAGAGCACGTCGCCGCCCGTGTTGCCGGACAGAAGCGGGCAGCGCCCGACGAGACCAATCGAATCCTTTTTGGGGACCTCCACGTCCATACGACGCTTTCGGTCGATGCCTTCATGTGGGGTCTGCCCTTGATGGGGGGCGAGGGCGTCCATCCGCCTGCCGACGCGTGTGACTTCGCTCGTTTCTGCTCACAGCTCGATTTCTACGCGCTCACCGATCACGCCGAGGCTCTCAATCCTCGCACGTGGAAGATGACCCGGGATTCGGTCCGCCAATGCAATTCGGTGGCTGCGGGAAGTGAGCAGCCCGACACCATCGCCTTTACCGGCTACGAATGGACGCAGGTCGCGCTCACCCCCGAGGAGCACTACGGCCACAAGAACGTCCTGTTCAAGTACGACCGCGACGACGAGCTCCCCGCGCGCCCGATTTCGGCGCCTGGCCTCACGACGCGGGCGTTTTCGAAGCTCAGCGCGCTTTGGCCGCTCCTCGCCATTCCGGCGCGTTCGTTTCCAAACCAGCGGGGCTATCTCGACTTCGCGCGACACATTCGCGAAAACGCTCAGTACCCATTCTGCCCCGACGGCGTGAACAGCAAAGAGCTTCCGGCGACGTGCCGCGAGCGGGCCGCGAATCCCACCGTGCTTTTTCAGAAGCTCAATGAGTGGGGTCTCGACACCTTGGTGATTCCGCACGGGACGACCTGGGGCTTCTACACGCCGCTCGGCTACACCTGGGACAAGCAGCTTCGCGCGGACCTCGACGACCGCCAGCTTCAACGACTCGTGGAGGTCTTCTCCGGACACGGCAACTCCGAAGAGTACCGGGACTTTCGCTCGGCGATCGTGACCGAAGACGGCCTGGCCTGTCCCGAGCCGACCGAAGACTACGAACCCTGCTGTTGGCGCGCCGGCGAGATCATCCGTGAGCGGTGCGAGGACCCGAGCTCGGATGTCTGTCAGCAGAGAGTGGACAAGGCGAGGGCGGACTTCCTTCGCGTCTCGCTTGCGGGCCACGTGACGCTGCCTGGCGAAGATGTTCCGGACTGGAAAAACTGCGGCCAGTGCGCCGATTGCTACCTGCCCGCCTATCAATACCGGCCCGGCGGTTCGGTGCAGTACATGCTGGCGAAGGGCGACTTCGAAGACCCCGAAGCGCCGCGGCACGCGACGATGGGCTTCATCGCGTCGAGCGACAATCACACCGCGCGGCCGGGTACCGGCTACAAGGAGTTCGCGCGGCGTCAAATGACCGAGGCGCGCGGCGCGCCCAGCGAGTCCTGGCGCGCGCAGATGTTTGGCTCGCGGGGTCTGCCCGAGCGCGAGTCGGTCTCGTACACGCTCGACGGCTTGATGGAGCGGCCGCCCTTCGAGCTGATGTGGATGGAGCGGCAGGCGTCGTTCTTCATCACCGGCGGGCTCGTGGCGGTACACGCGACCGAGAGGACCCGCGAAGCGATTTGGGACGCGATGCAGACCCGCAACGTCTACGGCACCTCGGGCGACCGCATTTTGCTCTGGTTCGATCTGAAGAATGGCCCGAGCGGCGTACTGCCGATGGGAAGCGAGGTCCCGTTCACGGGCGTGCCCAAGTTCCAGGTCCGCGCCGCGGGGTCGTTCGAACAGAAACCCGGATGCGCACCCGACGTGATTGAGGCGCTTGGCGAGACGCGGATTGAACGGATCTGCGCGGGCGAGTGCTACAACCCCGGCGACCGACGCCGTCGCATCGGCCGTATCGAGGTGATTCGTATTCAGCGCCAGCAGAGCGAGGACGAGCCGGTCTCCACTCTGATCGAGGATCCTTGGAAAACGATTCCTTGCCCAGAGGGGCCGGAGCTCTGTGTCGCCGAGTTCGAGGATCCCTTCTACTCGGAGCTCGGCCGGGACGTCCTCTACTATGTTCGCGCCCTCCAAGAGCCTACGCCGACCGTCAACGGCGGCGGCCTTCGATGCACGGGCGGCCAGTGCGAACCCTGCTACGGCAACTACCGCACGCCCGCCGACGACGACTGTCTCGTCGAAAGCGAAGAGCGCGCCTGGTCCTCGCCGATCTTCTTGCAGTCCGGTTCGGCGCCATGAGCCGGCCGTGGCTGCTTGCCGGCGGGATGATCGCCGGTGCCGCCCTGGCTGTCTTTTACATCGTGCGTCTGCCGCAAACGGTCGAGCCCGAGGCCGACGCGGTCGCTTGGGTCAACGACCGCCCGATCTCTCGGGGTTCATACGAAGCAGCGCTTCAAGCGGTCGCCGGTGACCGCAAGACGGGCACGCTGCGCCCGGACGACCGCGAACGGGTGATGCAGCGCTTGATCGATCAGGAGCTGCTGATCGATCGGGCCATCGAGCTCGGCCTGCACGAACGCGACCCCCAAATCCGAAACCAGCTCGCGACGGCGATGATCGATTTCCTCGTGCGCCGCAGCGAAGACGAGGCGAGGACGGTCGACGAGTCCGCCCTCCGCGCGTTTTACGAGGAACAGAGCTTTCGATTTCAGCGCAGCGCCCAGTACCGGATCGACGTCGAAGGTGGGGCGGTGCCGCTGCCCGGCGGATTTCTTCTACTCAAGGAGATCGAGCAGCGCCTCGGTCCGAGCGCTGCGCGTCGCGTGGCCGAGCTCGAAGTCGACGAGACGTTCGTCGGTGGTGACGGAGACAAGCAGTACGAGGTCCGCCTCCTCGAGCGGCGGGCCGGACAGGTGGCGCCATTCGACGAAGCGCGCGAGGCAGTGGAGGCGGCCTACCTTCGGGATCGAAGTGAAGTTGCCGTGCGCGAGTACCTGGAAGTCGCGCGCCAACGTAGCGACATCCGCATCGAGGCCAAGCCGTGAGGCAACGCGCGGCGCACGCCGCTCTTCTTGTCGGTTTGCTGATCCCCGCATCGGCGCTTGCTCACCAGAAGAGTGTCTCCTATTCGAAGTGGACGCTGCTCGACGGCGGCGCGATCGCAGAGGTGAAGGTGCGCTGGCTCGAGCTCACGTCAGTGCCGTTCGCAAGCGAGCAAACCGATGGGCCGTTCGATCGCGCGGCGGTTCGTTCGTATCTTCAGAGCCACCTGGTTCTCGAGTCTGACGGCGGCCCCTGTGAAGCGATGCCATCGAGCGCGACCTGGCTCCCAGCCGAGCGCGGCTGGGTTCGGCTCGAATGGCGGGTGCGCTGCGCTGCTCCGCCACAGCGGCTCCGAAGCCAGCTCTTCACGACCCTGACCAATCACGTCCACCTTTCGACCATTATGGGGCCCACTCCGATCGACGTCGTCCTTTCTCCGACTGCGCCGACGGCCGCGGTCGCGTCCCAAGGAGCGCTTGGACGCGCCGGGGGGCTCGGCAGCTACGTTCGTCTCGGCGGCGAGCACATCCTTAGCGGCTGGGATCATCTGGCGTTTCTCCTCTTGCTCATCGTGGTCGCGCGGCGGCTTCGAGAAGTCGCCGTGCTGGTCACCGGCTTCACCGTCGGGCACAGCGTGACGCTGGCGGCCGCCGCGCTTGGTGTCGTGGTTCCGCACGCGCGCGCCGTCGAAGCCACCATCGCCGCTTCAATTTTGCTGGTCGCGCTCGAGAATGTCGGCTTGGAGCAGCTTCGGGGCGGCGCGCTGGTGATCCTCGGCGCTGTGCTTCTTTTTGCTGCAGGCGCGGCGTTTGGCGGGCTGCCGGCGTTCTGGGGGCTCGCGCTCTTCTCGGCCTGCTACTTCGGGCTGCTCCGAACTTTGGGCGGCGCCGGCCGTCTTCGCTGGCTCATCGCTTGTCTCTTTGGTTTCGTCCACGGACTCGGTTTCTCGGGCGTGCTCCTCGAGCAGGAGCTCCCGCGCGCACAGCTCGTCGAGGCGCTGTTCGGCTTCAATGTCGGCGTCGAGCTCGGGCAGCTTGCCGTCGTCGCGTGCATCTGGCCGGTGCTGCAGTGGTTGCGGCGCCGCGACCTTGGCAGGGCGATTGTCGATGCGACCTCCTTCGCAGGAGCCGTGGTCGGCACGTTCGCCTTGATCGTCCGCGTCTTCGCGTAGCGGTTTGGAATCGAAATTAGATGAAGAACGGCCCCGTCACCTCGTACGTGATGCCGCTCATCCCGAGAGGGTCGGTGGTGCCCTCCGTGCCGCGCTGGGAGCTGAAATAGAGTCGCTGCAGCGATGGCCCGAATGCAGGTCCGGTGATCTCCGAGCCGTCCTGGCCGGTGATCTGAACGAGGGGGACCAATGGGCCTTCGGCGCTGATCGCGACGACCTGCATGTCGCCGCCGTCCTCGCCGACCACCACGTCCCCGGCAGGCGTCACGGTCAAGTTGTCGACGCCTGTGAGAATCGGTGTGCTCGACGTCGCCGCGTCGTAGAGGATGGTCAGCATCGAAGTCGCGGTGTCATAGGTCCAGACCCGATTGTCGCCCTTGGTGGCGAAGTAGATCACGCCTTGGTGGAGCCAAATCCCCTCCCCACCTGCAAACGCAGTGCTGCTAGGCACCTGGAACCGGGTCTCCTCGCTTGCTGCGCTCGGGTCGGGAACGGTCCGCCATTCGACGGCGCCCTCCGGCCCGTCACCCAGGACTTCGGCCACCTGGAGCTCGCCCGTGCTCAGGTCTTCGGCGTTTTGGTACACGAATCGATAGAGCCGTCCGTCGCCGATGTCTTCGGTCAGGTACACGTGCCGGTTGACTGCATCGACCGCCGCGGCCTCATGCCTGAAAACGCCCATGGCCGGACGCACCAGCGCCGCGCTTTCGCCGAGTGGGTCGCACTCCCAGACGCGTCCCGCGATGGTCTCTTCGCAAGACAGCCAAGTGCCCCAGGGTGTGTTGCCGCCCGCGCAGTTCCGATCGGTGCCGTCGAGGATGCGATAGGCGTCCACGATTTTGCCATTGCGGTCAAAGCGCACCGCGCCGACGCCTCCGCCGACCTCTGCGAAGTGTCTCGGAGTTCGAGACGTAGATCCAGCCACCGTCGCCGGTGGTGAACACGCCGCCGCCATCCGGGGCGTTGTGCCAAACGTAACTCGAGCCTTCGACCGCCGTACCGGATCGCGCGATGACACGGCTGCTGAACCCGGCCGGCAGACGCAGACCATTCTCATCCGGATCGAGCAAGGGTCCGAGGTTCGCGATGTTGCTCATCGTCGGGGTGCTCATCTCGCCGTCGCTGCTGCTGCACCGGCTGAGCGTGCCTCCGGCCATCACCCAACCGACGCCGGCGAAGCCCTGGCGTAGGAATTGTCGGCGTGCTGAATCGATCCTCTGATCGGTGCGCTTGACTGGCATGAATACTCCTCGGGCCTGAGGTCCTCGGTAGCACTTTTCCGCGAAACCGAATAGTCTCGCCGCTCCGCTTCACGAGCTTGCAAGAGGTAGAGATGCAGTTCAGTCGTAGAGAGATTCTCAAGGGAATGGGGGCGGCCGGCATCACGCCGCTGCTGATCAGCGCATGCAGCAGCAGCGGCGGTGATGGAGGCACGATGTTGCCCGATCTGCCCGAGCTTCCCGAGTATCAGTGGGACGGGCCGATCGGCCCGGAAAATCTCTTCGAGCACGGGGTCGCCAGCGGAGATCCCTTGCCCGAGGGGGTCATTCTCTGGACCCGCGTCACGGCCGAAGCATCTGAGCCCGTCGAAGTCTGGTGGGAAATGGCCCTCGACGAAGACTTCCTCGAGCGCACGGCGCAGGGCACGTTCATGACCGACGCCTCGCGCGACTACACCGTGAAGGTCGACGTGCCGGGTTTGATCTGGGGCCGGAACTACTTCTACCGGTTTGCGGTGCAAGGGCGCTGGAGCCCGACCGGCCGCACCAGGCTCGCCCCCAAGGGCAACGCGGCAAGCAAGCTTCGCTTCGGCGTCTGCTCATGCGCCAACTACGGCTTCGGCTACTTCCACGCCTATCGCCGCATCGCCGAGCGCGCCGACCTCGACGCGATCGCTGCACCTCGGCGACTACTTGTACGAGTACGGCAACGGCAACTATCCGAACGACACCCCGGAAGAACGCAGCTCCGCCTGCTCGAACCGCCGAACGAGACGGTCACGCTCGAGGACTACCGCCTTCGCTTCAGTCTCTATCGGCGCGACCCGGACCTGCAGGAATGCCACCGACAGCATCCGTTCGTCGTCGTCTGGGACGATCACGAAACCGCCAACAACTCCTGGACGGGCGGCGCCCAAAACCACGACCCAGAGACCGAGGGCCCTGGGACGATCGCGTCGCTGCGGCGCGCCAGGCGTTCTTTGAATGGATTCCCATTCGCGAGAATCAGCGGCCGAGCAGCTCTATCGCAAGCTCGAGTACGGTGCACTGGCCGACATCATGATGCTCGACACCCGCATCGAAGGTCGCGAACAGCAGTTCTCCGCCGTCGTGGTTCCTTCGGACGCAGCCGTCCTTGCCGAGCAACATCATCAGCGCGGAGCAGGAGGCCTGGCTTCAATCGCAGCTCAGCGGCAGCCAAGCCAAATGGAGAATCATCGGCAATCAGGTGGTCGATGAGCCTCTGGCAGTTGGCCAATCCCGATGGCAGCAAGACCAACGCGAACGCCGACCATGGAACGGCTACCCCGAGGGGCGTGAACGACTGCTGAGCTACTTCCGCGACAACGACATTTCGAATACGGTCGTCGTCACCGGCGATGTTCACTCTTCGTGGGCCATGGACGTGACCTTCGGGGACGGCAGCTACGACCCGATGACGCGAGACGGTTCGATCTGCGTCGAGTTCGTCGCGCCGGGCGTCACGTCGCCACCCGAGTACCGCAGGGGTGCTCGACGCGTTCATCGCGCAGAGCCCGCACATCCGCTACGCCGAAGGGAGACCGCAACGGCTACTTCGTTCTCGATGTGCAGGCCGACAAGGTCCAAGCGGACTGGTATCTGCTCGACGGCATCGCCGAGGACGAAGGGGCCGAGACCTTGGACGCCAGTTGGGCGGTCTGGACGGAGAGAAGCACATCCCGAAATGGAGGGCCCCGAGGCTCCCCAATGACCAAGCGCCCGACCCGGCCTCCTAGCCTGGACATCACTTTGGCGAGCACTAGGGCTTGATTCAGGATTCGCGGGAACCTAGGCTACCGCTTCTTCGGCCTGCCGAAGGGCCTTCGGGCCATTTTTCGGGCCTTCACCAAGTACGGAGATGAGAACATGGCGATCGAACTGCCAGCCCTTCCGTGGGCCCAAGATGCCCTGGCGCCCCACATCAGCGCCGAGACGATCGAGTACCACTACGGCAAGCATCATGCGGGCTACGTCAAAAAGCTCAACGCCGCGATCGAGGGGACCGACCTCGCGAGCAAGTCTTTGGTCGACATCATCCGTGAGGGTGGGGCCACGTTCAACAATGCGGCTCAGGTTTGGAACCACAGCTTCTACTGGAACAGCATGAAGCCGGGCGGCGGCGGTGCGCCGAGCGGCGCGATTGCCGACGCCATCAACGGCAGCTTTGGCGGATACGACAAGTTCTGCGAAGCGTTCGCAAGCGCTGCGGGGACTCAGTTCGGCTCGGGCTGGGCATGGCTCGTGGCTGAAGGCGACAAGCTCGCCATCCAAAAGACGCCCAACGCCGAGACCCCGATCACCAGCAGCGCCAAGCCGCTTCTCACGATCGATGTCTGGGAGCACGCGTACTACATCGATTACCGGAACGCGCGCCCGGACTACATCAAAGTGTTCCTCGATTCGCTGGTCAACTGGGACTTCGCGAACGAGAACCTGAACAGCTGAGCCGAACCACATGACTGCGCCACGCTGGAGCCGTCGAGCCTCGTTCGCTTGGTGGGCGGCGGGCTATGTTGCCGCCTTCGCGGTCGCTTGGGTATCGCTCCTGTTCGTTCCGGAGGGGCTCGATACCTTCTGGACCGTGGCGATTGCCGATATCGCGGCGACCTTCGTCATCTTTCGCGTTCTCGCGCGGGCTCAAGTGCTCCAGCATGTACGACGCCTATTGGTCGGTCGCGCCCATCGTCATCGTTTTCTATTGGGTTTTTCACGCCGCGGAGGCGGTCAACCCGGTTCGGGCGGGCGCGGTCTTGTTCCTGGTGACCTGGTGGGGGGTGCGCCTCACCTACAACTGGGCGCGGAGCTGGCCGGGGCTCCATCACACCGACTGGCGCTACCTGATCATGCAGGAGAAGGCCCCGAAGCTTTGGTTCTTCTCCGATTTGTTCGGGATTCATCTGTTCCCCACCGTCGAGGTCTTGTTCGGCCTGAGCGGCGCCTGGGTCGCGCTCACGCAGGGCAGCGATCCGCTTTCCTGGATCGATCTCGTGGCCCTCATCATCACCGCGGGCGCGATCACGATCGAGACGGTCGCCGATCAGCAGCTCGTGGCTTTTGCGAAGGTCAAGCGTCCGGGCGAGATCATCAAGGCCGGGCTTTGGAAGTACTCGCGCCACCCGAACTATTTCGGTGAGCTCACGTTTTGGTGGGGGCTCTACCTCTTCGGGCTCGCAGCCGACCGGAGCTTCGTCTGGACGATCGCAGGGCCGCTCATGATGACGGGGATGTTCCTGGGCGTGTCGATCCCTTGGATGGATCGACGAAGCTGCGAACGGCGCCCCGAGTACGCAGAGCACATGAAGCGAGTGAGCGGGCTGGTGCCCTGGTTCCCGAAGAAGGCGCAGTCGAGTTAGAAAAACTGCGGCCAGACGATCGGGTCGAGGAAAGCGGTCTGAACGGCGAAGAGAAGCAGGCCGAGTACCGCCAGCACGGCCGCCACGCCCTCGGCCCGCGGCTTCATCGTAAAGAGCGCGATGATCAAACCGATCGTCCCGACGGGAACCAACAGCAAGTCCGCCCGCACCAGGAGCCAGGCTCCTGGCGTGGGGTTTTCGAGATAGGCGAAGGTCAGCGGCATCCAGAGCGCGGATGTGACCATGATCAGCGCGTAGAGGGCATTGATCAGGCCGAAACCGTACCGGCCGAATCGCACCTGCTCGGCGTCGGTGCGTACCACGAAGTAGTACGAGAAGAAGAAGTAGCCGCCCGCGGCCAGCCACATGGTGACGCCGTAGACCGCCTGCAGCTCCTCGGGAATCGTGCCCCAGAGCGCATTGCGCGTCTCTGGGTGGGTCACGATGCCGTGAACGTAGCTACCGAGGACGGCCGCGCCACCAACGGCATTGATGGCGAGCCATGTCTTCTTTTTTGGATGCACGGCTCTAGTGCCTAAGGCAACTCGTCGGGGATGCACAGGTCTTGGGCGTCGGTTTCGTCGACCGAGCAGCCCGAGAGGGATGGAAAGCTGCACACGCGGTCTTCGACTGCATTGTCCCCGCCGGCGTCGTCCTGGAGGCACTGATTGCTCCCAGTTCCGTTTCTCAAGAACAGGTCGAGCTGCCGTCGCGCGGGCTCTAGTTTGCGCAGCTTGCCATGCGGATCGTCGCACATGTCCATTGGCACGTTGCAATACGGCTGGCCGGACAGCCCGAAGTCATACTCGGTATACAAGCTACCGCTTGTGGTCGACTCGACCGTTTCGAGGCCCCAGACCTCACGGAGCCCCGTCTTGAGGTGGGGTGGCTTCATCGTTCTAGCCATGATTTGGCCTGCGAAGGTGACGACTTGATGATCTCCGATCGCATCCCGCATCAGGACTTCCTTTGGGTTCACCCCGGGCAGGTTGTTCTCGACGACGTGGTGCGAGTAGCCGTTGGGCTCCACGCGATCCCAGAGCATCTGTGCGAGGCCAATTAGAAGTTGGTCCGTTCTGTAGTCCGGGTAGAAAAGGCGAATCACCAAAAGGAAAGGTTCGAAGTCGACGCTTCTGAAAAGGAGGAAGCTGTATGGCTGACCCATAACGCCGAGCGCTCCTCGGTCGATGTCCGGGCTGGTCGCCAAGATGACCGCGCCCATGATTCCGCCCTGGCTGATGCCGTGGTAATAGGTCTCGTCGGCCTTGATGTACTGACCGAACGTCTCATCTTGCGCGAAGCTGGTCTTCATCATTCGGAGCATCACGAGGTGGTTGAGGAAGCCCTGGTGCAAACGGTCCCACATCGTCTGGGCATCCGAGAACTTGCCACCGCTCAGTGCTTCAGTCACCGCCTGCTCATCCGGGCTCGACATGCCCTGCAGGTCCGTCCCGAAAAAAGCGAAGTTGTACTGGTTCATGAACGAGCGAAAGTGGCTGGACTCGATCTGCCCTTTGCTCCCGAACAGGCCGTGCCCGTACTCGATGGTCGCCGCCGGGTTCTCTGCGGTGGCGCTCTGGGGAATCAGGACCTCGAATGGAACGTCTGCCCAAGGGGTTTCCTCGTTGATCATCGGCATCTCGTTCTCGTCCAGGATCAATAACGAACCCGCTTCGGGGGAGGTCATGAAGAGCGGCACCCGGAAGGTTCCGAAAATGCGAAAAGCGATGTTGCTGGGGTCGATCGCGCCGGGGTCGGTGCTCGCCTCCATGGAGCTGATTGTGTATTCGGGGCCGTCCTCCCCGATGAGCTCGAACGCCGTGTCCCGCATGTGAAGAAGCCAGCGTGTGTTGTTGGCGTCGCTCGCGGTGTTGAAGTCCCAGGCGATCTGAATATCGCCGCGGGACCAGCCCTTGGCCTCGATTTTCTCGAAGATGTCTTCGTAGAGCGCCCTGCGGGCTTCGACCGATTCGTCGTCGCTCGCGGTTCCATCGCGCAGCGCCGCAAACGCCGCAAACGCCGCGGACGGCGCGATCACGGCGCCCTCTGGATTGGTGACGTTGCGGAACGCCACGATGTAGCGGGCGTTGTCCCGGAGACGCACGACGGGTCGAAGCATCGAGGACGACTCCTCGGGCTTGGCTCCCGGGAGCTGCAGGGCCTGCGTGTCGATCTGAGCAAAGTGGGGAACGAGCTCACCCGTCTCCGCGTCGAGGAGAAGCGTCGGAGACGCGGCGGACAAGGATTGATCAATGTCGGTGACGCCTCCGAACACCGCGTCGGTCGCGCGCGGTAAGTAGGTCAGAATCGGCGAGCCAGCCGAGAAGCCGTCGCTGTAGTCCCAGGGCGTGGAGTCGTTGTTGCCAAGGAACTCGTCGCCGAACGAGACGCGGCGCCCGCTGGCGGTGCTGCTGTCCTCGACGGTGTAGACGTTCGATGGAAACGGGTAGCCGCAGAACTCGGGAACCAGCGGGTCGCAGTCGAGCAGTGGGTACGCGACTGTGCTCCCGCCCGCGCCGCCTGCTCCACCCGCGCCGCCCGCCCCGCCGCTGCCGGTCGTGCCGGATTCGCTGCAGGCCGAGATGACAAGCGCCGATACGAGAATAGGCCAAGTGCGATTCATAAATCCTCGGGCGTCGAGGCTAATTGTTGACGCCGTCGGGCTCAAGTCCAAGGCTCACTGGCCTAAAGGCGTAAAGGATTGCCCTGGATCGGAGCGGAGACTAGAACCGCCTAGATGAGCTCGAGAAAATGGATGTACGTGCTGCGTGGCAACGGGGAGAGCCACGCCGCCTGGGCGACGCGCATGCGCCACGAACTAGGCCCGCGCCTGCTGGCTCTCGGGCCCTCGAAGCTGCAGCTGACCGTGACGGAGGCGCCGCCGCCGAAGCTGAGCCTGTTTCCGTTCAAAGATCGGCCGATCGCGATCTTCAACGTGTACGGCGACTCGGACGACCCCTCCCGCTTCACCGATGTGCTGCGCAACGCTGCGCCCTCGGTGTCCGGTTACGAAGTCGAAGAGGCCTATCCGGTCGACTACGAGAAAGCTTGGAGTGACGGCGAGCCGACGCCCTCGCCGATTCTTCTCACGATGCTCCAGAAGAAGACCGGCATCCCGACCCAGGAGTTCATCACGCGCTGGCACGATGGGCATACGCCCCTCTCGCTCGAAATCCATCCGCTGTGGTACTACCAACGCAATGTCATCTGCGAGCCGTTGATCGAAGGCTCGGAGCACTCCGACGGGATCGTCCTCGAAGCCTGCCGGACGCGCGGCGACCTATTGAACCCCACCCGATTCTTCGGCGGGGGGTTCAAGATGGTCCCCAACATGCTGCGCGTCGCCAAAGACATCAACGGCTTCCTCGACATGAAGAAGACCGAGACCTTTTACGCGACCGAGTACCACCTCCGGAGTTGACCTTTGAGCGTTCGCTACGAGCTTCGTGATCACATTGCCGTCGTGACGATCGATCGCCCCGAGGTGCGCAACGCGGTGGACGTTCCGACCGCGCGCTCGCTTGCGGCCGCGTTTCGGCGCTTCGAGGAGGATGAGCAGGCGCTGGTTGCCGTGTTGACGGGCGCCGGTGGAACCTTCTGCGCAGGTGCGGACCTCAAAGCCGTCGCCGCGGGCGAGCAGCGAGACTTCTCCCCGGAGGCAGACGGACCGATGGGCCCGACCCGCCTGCGCCTCAGCAAGCCGGTCATCGCCGCGATCGAAGGCCACGCGGTGGCCGGTGGGCTCGAGCTCGCGCTCTGGTGTGACCTGCGCGTCGTCGCCGAAGACGGCGTGTTCGGGGTGTTTTGTCGCCGATTCGGCGTGCCCCTGATCGACCTCGGCACGGTTCGCTTGCCGCGCCTGATCGGCCAGAGCCGCGCGATGGACCTGATCCTGACCGGCCGTCCCGTGCCCGCCAAAGAGGCCGCCTTGATGGGGCTCGCCAATCGCGTTGCTCCGAGCGGCAAGGCGCTCGAGACCGCCATCGAGCTTGCGAACCAAATCGCACGCCACCCGCAGCGTTGCATGCGCAGCGACCGCCGCTCCGCGATCGAGCAATGGGGGATGCCCGAAGACGAAGCGATGCGAAACGAGCTAGAGCTTGGCCTCGAAACCATCGAGAGCGGCGAAACGGTCGCCGGCGCCACCCGCTTCCGAGAGGGCGAAGGCCGCCACGGCGCCTTCACCGACGAGGACTGAATAAAGGGGACAGTCCCCTTTTTCGCATTCCGGCCATGGTACGGTAAGGCGTGTGTGACTCCCTGGTCGTAGTGCCCGAAATCGGGCCCGTCTGGTTTGCCAAGAACAGCGATCGGGAACCGACGGAGGCCCAGTTTCTCGAATGCCACGACGGCACCGGTCCGGACGCCGCGCCCGACGGACTGCCCGACACCTCGAGCGACGTGCGGCTCTTGCTGAGCCGACCTGCGTGGATGTGGGGCTGCGAGATGGGCGTGAACCAGCATGGCGTTGCGATCGGAAACGAAGCGGTGTTCACCCGCTTGCCCGTTCCCAAAGCCGGCTACACCGGGATGGACTTCCAGCGCGTCGCGCTCAGCACCTGCCGGACCGCCGACGATGCCCTCGAGCAGCTCATCGAGCTCACCGAACGCTTCACCCAAGGCGGCGCGATGGGACACCAACATCGCTCGTTCCGCTACCACAGCTCGTTCATCGTGGCGGACCCATCGACCGCCTGGGTCTTCGAAACCGCAGGGCAGTATTGGGCCGCGAAACGCGTGCCAGGGGCTCGCGACGATCTCCAACGCGCTCACCATCGAAAACGATTTTGATCGGGTTCACGGCGGCGCCTACGAGCTCGCACGAAGTCGCGGCTGGGCGAAGTCCGCAGAGGGGTTCAGCTTTGCGGCCGCATTTTCCGACCCCTTCATGTCTTTGATGGCCGGGGCAGAGGTTCGCCGCGCCTGCACCGTCCGTTCGCTCTCCGGCATTCTCGAGCCCCGCGCCCGCGACTTCATCGTAGCGCTGACCGATCACGGGGGTCTAGAGCCGGGGAAAGGGCTGCGAAGCGAGTCCCCGTGCGCCCATGCGTCTTGGTTGCCGACGCGAACCTCCGACTCAAACGACGAGCTCGATCATCGCGTGCCTCGATGCGGCGGGGCCGACGGTCTGGGGCACGGGAACGTCGTCGCCGTGCCTGAGCGTGTTCAAACCGGCGCCGCTCGATTCCACGGTCTTGCCGCCGCACCCAGTCGATGACGTTCGCTTCGACGCGCGAGAGCTCTGGTGGGCCCACGAACGCCTTCACCGCGCTTGCCTCGCGAACTACCACGAGCGACGGGTCACGTTCGCAGATGACCGAGAGCGCCTCCAGGACGAATGCCTTCAGCCCTCTGCCGACCCCGACCAAATGTGGCGCGATCACCGCGCCTACATCGACCAGTGGCTCGACGCTGCGCGCAAGGTGAAGGCGGCCCGCTTGCCGCTGCCGATGCGCCGGTTTTGGCAGAAGCAAGCGCGCGTGACGTCGATGCCGGCCTAGCGGCTGTGTCCAAAGAGCCAGTCGGTCGTCATGTCGGCAAACTCCGTCGAAAAGAACGGGATGTGACTGCCGTCGTTGATGGTCCATAGCGCCGCATCGAGGCCCTCATCACAGCCGGTCGAGTAGGCGAGCTTGTCCGTTTCGGCGCCTTCGAGGCCGGGGACCAGGTCGACCGAGCCTTCGTCGGTTGGGGAGCCCGTGTCGCAGCCGGCGGCGGCAGCGAAGCGCTCCGTGGTCTCGACCGCGCCAGGATAGAGATCGGGCCGGCCGTCGTAGGGGATGGTGGCGTCCAGAGTACCGTGGACCGCAAGCACGCTGACCGGAACCGTCGCAGGGGCGCAGTCCGCCGGGTCGTCGAAGGTGGAGCCCGCGAGGCTCACGATGGCGGTGATGAGCTCGGACGCCTCACATGCCATTCGAAACGACATGAACCCACCATTTGAATGGCCGATCAAGTACACCCGCCTCGGGTCGATGTTGTACGTTTGCTTCGCTTCTTCGATGAGCCCGCTCAGGTAGCCGACGTCGTCGACCGAACCGGTTGGGTCGCAGCAGGCAGCGGTCCCATTCCAGAACCGCTCGCCCTGCTCGTTCAAGCGTCCCGTCGGGGAACACGAGCACGAACTGCTTTTCGTCGACGAAGTTGAAGAGCTGCATGTAGCCCGTCTCGATGCGTCCATCGGCGCCGAAGCCATGAAGGACCATGACCAGGGGATGGGCGACGGTCGGATCGTAGTCCGTCGGAATGTCCACCTCTGCGGGCCGTTCATCCCCACCGATCACGAGCGGCGGGTCCGCAGAAAACTCCTGGCCTCCGGTTCCGCCATCGCCGCAGCCGAGCACCATCGCAAGCACAACAAAGGGAGTCAGTTTCTTCATGGCGTCGAGCCTAGGGCGGAGGGTCGACCTCGTAAAGGCCCTCGATCTGGTCGCTTGCCCTTGGAGGGTATAAGCTCCGCCCCATGGCGGACACGATCTTCAGCAAGATTCTCCGCGGGGACATTCCTTGCCACAAGGTGTATGAGGATGACCTCGTCTTCGCATTCCTCGATATCGGCCCTCTGAGCTACGGCCATACGCTGGTGATTCCGAAGGAAGAGGCGGCCACCGTCGACCAGCTCTCGGACGAAGCCGCGGCCGCGGTGGGGCGTGTACTGCCTAGGCTTTGCCGCGCCATCAAGGCCGTCACCGGTGCCGATCAGTTCAACATCCTTCAGAACAACGGCCCGATGGCGCACCAAGCGGTGTTCCATGTTCACTTCCACATCATTCCGAAGCCGGGCGTCAGCGAAGGCCTGGTGATCGAATGGGGGTCGGGGAAGCTCGACCCGACCGAAGGCGCGAAGCTTGCGGCCGCTCTGAGCAGGGAGATTGGGGCGTAGAATGGGCGGAGCGCGCTTCGACGAATCGATTCCGTTCAAAGGGCTGCGCATTGCCGTGATGACGGTTTCCGACACGCGCACCGAAGAGACCGACAAGTCGGGTGCCTACCTCGTCGAGAGCGCGCTCGAAGCCGGCCATCAAGTGATGGACAAGGTGATCGTCCCCGACGACCGCAAGCGCATCGAGGTTCAGCTTCGACGTTGGGTCAACGAGCCGAATATCGAGGTGGTGCTCGCGACCGGTGGCACCGGCGTGACCGCGCGCGACGTGACGCCCGAAGCCTTCGAGGCGGTCTGGGAGAAACCGATTCCCGGATTTGGAGAGCTGTTCCGCATGCAAAGCTACGAGCACATCGGCACGTCGACGATTCAATCACGCGCCTGCGCCGGCGTCGCACGAGGCACCTACCTCTTCGCGCTCCCGGGCTCGACCGGCGCCTGCAAAGACGCCTGGACCGGCATCCTCCGATACCAACTAGACATCCGCTACCGCCCCTGCAACTTCGCAGAGCTCATCCCACGCCTAGTGGAAGGGTAAAGCCGCGCCCCTCCATCCATATCCATTCAGTAGGAGAACGGCTCGGAGCCGAACGGCTTGCGCTGCCGCGGGTGTTTGGGGGCCGGGTCTTGGGTGGGTTGCCTGGCACGGTTTGATTGAAGCCTCGACCCTCGGCGCCGCACCGCCCACCCGTACCGTTCCTCCCTGGCGCGGCATTCGCTGCGCTCTGCCTTGCCGGCGCATTCGCGCCGGGCTTCGCCCTTCGGGCTCGCGCTTCCGCCTGCCGTGGGGGAAGGTGGTGTTCCATCCATCCGTATCATTCAATAGGAGAAAGCCTCGGGATGGGCAGCACAGCGATTGGGCCGGCGCCTAGCCGTATGTCGACGTGAGGGTAGCCGTGGCGACGGGGCGCCCAATCGCGAGCACGCCCGTCGCGAGCCGTTCTCCGATCGTATGTTTGGCTCCGCTATGGAGCTACGATTGTTTTGGGGGCGGCGCGTGATGTTCCAGGTCATTCGGGACATCGGGATGTCTCGCTTTAGGATGACTTCGCGTTTGGCGCGGCCGCGGATCCAAACGTAGCGGCGGAGCTCGCCTTGGACGTCGGCTGCGACGTAGAGCTCGTCGGTGCCGTCGCCGTCGAGGTCGGTCAGCAGTGCGGCGTGTTCGAAGCCGCCCGAGTCGCGGTCGATGCTTTCGACGCCCCACTCGGACTTCGGATCCTTGCCGGGGCGTAGGAGCCACAGGCCCTTGCTGAACGACGCGGCGACCATTTCCTTCTTTCCGTCACCGTCGACGTCGCCTGCCGTCAAGAATCGGCAGAGTCGATCGGGGATGGTCGCGATGATCACCTTGGCGTCGGGCGCCGTGTCCGCATCGTAGCGGCGGATCTCCACCGGCTCGACGAGCTGCAGGCTCGATCCGCGCCCCTTCGTTTGCGCTTCGACCGCCACATAGAGCTCGTCGGTTCCGTCGCCGTCGACGTCGCCGACGTAAATCTCCTTGGCATGGCGCGCCCCGAGGTCTGCGACGATGGTGGGCCCTTTGCCCTCTTTGGGCACGTAGCGCACGACTTCGCCATGTTGCGCCTCGGCGTCGAGCTTGTTCGGCTCGCTTGGCGTCGCGTAAACCTCCAGGGTGCCGTCCTTGTCGAGATCGCCGACTTCGATCTCGTGCACGAAGGTGTCCTTTTTCGCGTCGAGCTGCTCGACCTTCCACTTGCTCCCGCGCTGTCGAAGGACGGCCACCACGCCCTGGTCGTGGGTTGCAACGGCGATTGCGGGCGTGCCGTCACCGTAGAGGTCCGCGACCTCGGCATCGCGCATGCGGTTGAACTTCCCCCCGAACTTGGCCTGCCAGAGCGTGCTGGGCTCGAGCTTGCCCTTGGCTCGACGCCAGAGCTTTACGAACGCGCCCGATCCGCCGAGGGTTAGGATGCCGGGCGCCTCCCCGCGCGGGGTCAGCATCATCGCCTTGTGAAAGACGTTGCTCTGCGGGTCTTCGAGGGTCTCGGTTTTCCACTCGCCGCCTTCGCGGGTCAGGATGTCCAGTCGCGCAGGGCCCGGTTTTGCGGTCGCTTTGCCGTCGACCACCTGGAACTGCGAATACGACAGAAGCAGCCCCTTCGGGAGGGAGTCCGGCAAGCCCGTCGATGCCGTGTTCTTGCTCGGAGCCGGGGTTGGCTTCGCTTGCTTCGAAGGGCTCGCCCCCTGTGCCGCCGCGGGCGGAGCCTGCGTGGGGGCCGACTTCTCGCCGCCCTGACAGGCCAGCACGAAGAAGAGCGCCCAAATCCCAAATCGAGTCACCGCATGATGTCGCATGGGGCGTCGCTACCAACCGTCGCCGCTCCGCGCAACTAAGCGCCCGAACCCCTCGTTGGAGTAGGCAATTTGACCCTTTAGCGTGTACCGGTTAACCCGGGGCCCAGGGCAAGTGAGCGCAAATCCAAAACGAATCGCCTTCTTCGTTTTGAAGCTGGTGTTCTCCGTCGGCATGCTGGTGTTCATCTTTCAGAAGGTGCTTCGCCGGGACGGTGCGGAGGAGCTTCTCGGACACCTGAGTGACCTCAGCTGGAGCTGGGTCGCCGCGGCGGTGCTGATGCAGCTGATCGCCATCGGGTTCAGCACGGTGCGCTGGCAGCGCCTGCTCGTCGGTCAGGGAATTTTCGCGAAATGGCGCTTCCTCGGTGGTTCGATCATGATCGCCCGCTTCTGGGGGGCCTTCACGCCCGGTGGCTTCACGGGCTTTGGCGGATGGCGCATCTACGACGTCGCGAAGCACACCGGCAAGACCGCCCGCGCGACCGCGACCATCGGCGTCGAGATGATTCTCGGCCAGCTCGCCTTCGGCGTGGTCGTCATGCTCGGCAGCATCTTTGGGATGCGGTTCATCGGCACCAACGGCGTGCTTCTCGTGAACGCGCTCTTCCTTTCGATCATCGTCGTCGGCCTCGCTTTCCTCGCGCAGCCGCAGCTCTTTTTGTTCTTCACGCGCTTCCTTCCGGAAGGATTTCGCGCGCGCGTGCAGACTTTGATCGACGCCGTGGGCGCCTACCGCGGCAAAGCGGGCTTGCTGATTCAGGCCGCCGCGCTCGGCGTCGGCACCCACGCGTTCAACAACCTCATTTATGTGTGCGCGGCGCGCGCGCTTGGCGTCGAGCTCGGCATCGGTGAAGTGTTCTTCGCATCGTCGCTGCAGATCCTGGCAACGCTGATCCCCGCTTCGATCAACGGCATCGGGCTTCGAGAGGCCGCGGCCGTCGCGCTCTACACTTCGCCTGCCGTCGGTTTGCCCCTCGCAGTTGCCGTTCTCATTCCAACGCTCGGCTTCGCGTGCGAGATGTTCGTCTCGTCATTTGGCGGGCTGCTCTTTCTCCTGCGGAAGTCCGGATACAATCCGAAGATTCGAGTCGAGGACCCGGACCGCGAGGAGCTTGGTGAGTCAGGCCATCCCTAGAGCGCCAAGGGAGGCATGGCCGCATCCCCTGCGCGGTCTCGTCGTCGGGTTCAGCGCGGGCGTCATGGGTGGAATCCTCGTTGGCTTCGGCGAGGCGGTCGTCATCGCGCTCTCGTTCGGCAGGTGCGACCGGCGCGCGTGTCTTCTTCTACGGGCCGCTCGCTTACGGGCTTTTTTGCGGTGCGTTTGGCGCGGGCCTCGGGTTCGTGACGGCGCTAACTGGGCGCTGGATGAAGCGCTACGCGCTCCACGAAAGCGACGCCTTTGGCTACTTCGCCGCCGCGATCTTTGGGATGTTCGCGTTTGCGCTCGGTGCCTTTCGGATTCGTCGCGACCTGTTTCACGAAGAGCTGGTTTGGAAGAGCGCGATTGGGCTGGCGGTCCTGCTCGGCTGCGCGTTCGTCGCCGCGGGCATGAGCGCCCTGATCGCCCGCGGGCTCTGGAAACTCTCGAAGCGCCCGAGGTTCGGTCGCGTGGTTCATGCTTCGACGGCGATCGGCCTGCTCGTCGTCTTCGCGGTTGCGCTTGCCAGCAACCTCGCGCTTGGCAACCGGATGTCGCAGGCCGGTCGGATCGGATGAAACCGCGGCGGTGAAGGACGCGCCGGGCAACCTGCTCTTCATCGTGGTCGACACCCTGCGCGCCGACCACCTGCCGATGTACGGCTACGAGACGGGCAGCACGCCGAGTCTCGATCGCCTCGCGCAAGACGCGATTCGTTTCGACCAGGCCTTCACCAACTCGAGTTGGACGCGTCCGAGCTTCGCATCGATTCTGAGCGGGCGCTTGCCGTCGAGTCACGGCGTCATGTCCAAGAGCGATGCGCTCCCGGACGCGGTGACGACGATGCCTGAGGCCTTGAAAGCTGCGGGCTACACCACCGCGGGCTACGCAACCAATTTCAACGTCGCTCCGTACTTCAACTTCCACCAGGGCTTCGACGAATACGTCTACCTCGAGCCGGAGTTCGTCCTCGGTGCGGACGACGCCAGCGCCAAGCTACTGCTGATGCAATTCATTCGGCAGCGCGTCGAGAAGATGCGGGCGATGCAAGGGGAAGTCCTACCGGGCACCGCGTATCAGGACGCCGAAACCGTCAATGCCGCCCTCACCGCGTGGATCGACCGGCAGGCCGCCGCCCCCTGGTTCCTCTTTGTCGGCTACATGGACCCGCACGACCCGTACTTTGCCCATCCCTACGATGGCAGCGGCTACGCGCGCGCCGCGCACCAGCACCCTGACCCGTCCGAGGCGCCTGCGCTCTCCGCGCTGTACGACGGCGAGATCAGCTACTGGGACCGCGAGCTCGGCAAGCTCCTCGACGCGCTTCAGGAGCGCGGGCTCTACGATGAGCTCACGATTGTCGTGACGAGCGATCACGGCGAGGAGTTCAACGAGCACGGGGGCTTCTGGCACGGGACGACGCTCTATGACGAGCAGGTTCGGGTACCGCTCCTGGTCAAGCTTCCGCAGAGCCGGCGCGGTGGCACCGTCGTGCGTCACTGGGTGCAAAGCATCGACTTGATGCCCACGGTCTTGAAGCTCGTGGAGGCGGCGGTTCCTGACGGCGTGCAGGGCGGCGACCTTTTCACGGGAACCGATGTCGTGTACGCCGAAGAGAGCCACGAGGGCAACGTGCTCGAATCGGTTCGCGAGCTCGACGGCACCGATGAGTACAAGCTCATCACCGCGAATCGCGACAACCCGCGTGGCCTTGCGCCCGTCGAGCTCTATCGGGTCGACCTCGACCCCGACGAGCGGGAAAACCTCGCGCAGAACTCACCCGACCAGGTTCGGATCGCGACCAAGGCGCTGCTCGAGCAACGCGCGCTTGCGCAACAAGACGCGGTCGTCGCCGATTCCGTCGAGCTCGATGAGGACGTTGCCGCCCACCTCGAGGCGATCGGCTACATCGAGCGCTAAGCGGGCGCCGCGCTGCGTGGCGCGGCTGACCCGCTCTTCGAGTCCGTTGCGGTGCGATGCACCAAGTAGCCGAGGGCGCCGACAGACCCAGTGGTTAGAATCGCAACGAGATAGGGCCAGGCGGGGATGCCGCGCTCACGGGCATCGGGCACCAACCAGACCATGAAAAGTGTCAGCGCGATGCAGAGGTCGATGAAGACCTGGGCACCCCAGCCACCGGTCAGCGCCAGGTCGATGAACCCGGTGTAGCCGTGGTCGAACACCACGATGGCGGTGTAGATCGAAAAGGCGGCGAAGACGGCGATGACCAAAAAAAGTCGTAATTTCATGGAGACCTCCTTGTAGTGACCAGTCTGATGCGCCACCTGCGCAGCGGCCATGACCTCGGAGGTCATAGGCAGCGCGAAACCCGACGGTACAATCCAACCATGCACTCTACCAGCCCCGCACCCGCCGGCTTCGGCCCATTGCTGCGGCAGTGGCGCGCGGCCCGGCGAATGAGCCAGCAGCAGCTCGCGATCGATTCCGAGGTCTCGACCCGGCACATCAGCTATGTCGAGAACGGCAAGTCGTCTCCGAGCCGCGAGATGGTGCTCATCCTCGCTAGCGCGCTCGACCTGCCGCTCCGCGAGCGCAACGCGCTTCTTTGTGCCGCCGGCTTCGCTCCGGTCTACCGCGAGACGAATCTATCCGCCCCCGAGATGCTCCCGGTGCGCCACGCCTTCGACACCATCCTCTCACACCACGAGCCGTATCCGGCGATCGTGCTGACGCGCGCCTGGGACATCGTCAGCATGAACGACGCGTTCACGCGACTCTTCACGTTTTTCCTCGAGCCGCCCTTTGATTCGATCGTTGCACAGAACGTCATGCACTCTCTCTTTCATCCGCAGGGAGTGCGCCCCTACGTCGCCAATTGGGAGGAAGTGGCCGGGTTTCTGATCGGTCGCCTCTACCGCGAGTCGATCGTCGAGCTCGAAACCAGCGAGAGCCGTAAGCTCCTCGATGCCCTGCTCGCATACCCGAACGTGCCCTCGCGCATGCGCGAGGTCGATCTGTCTCGAGTCGCCACGCGTCTGCGTCACCGTGAATCTCGAGAAAGGCGAGACGCGGTTCAGCCTGTTCTCCACGCTGACCACCCTCGGCACACCGCTCGACGTGACCGCACAAGAGCTGCGCATCGAATCCTATTTCCCGGCCGATGAGACGACCGGCGAATGGCTTCGAAAATCGGCAGCATCCGCCGCGAACTAGGCTAGAGTGCGGCCCAGGCGCGAATGGAGTCACTGGCTGCAGTAGACCTAGGGTCGAACAGCTTTCACATGGTGATTGCGCGGGTCGATCACGGCGGTCTCCAAATCGTCGATCGCATTCGCGAACCTGTGCGCTTGGCTGCAGGCCTCCAGGACGACGGCTCCCTCGACGCCGAGTCCCAAGATCGCGCCCTCAAGTGCCTCACGCTCTTTGGTCAACGGCTTCGGGACTTCGGCGCCGAGCAGGTCAGGGCGGTCGGAACCAACACGCTTCGCAAGGCCCGCAATTCCCGAAAGCTCTTGAGCCAGGCCCGTGAAGCCCTTGGTCATCAGATCGAGATCATCCCCGGCCGCGAAGAAGCGCGTTTGATTTACCTCGGCGTCTCCCACGGCATCGCGGGCGCGCCCGCCCGGCGCATCGTCGTGGACATCGGCGGCGGAAGCACCGAGTTCATCGTCGGGGATGCCTTTGACCCGGTCTCCGTGCACAGCATGTACATGGGCTGCGTCGGTTTCACGAAGCAGTTCTTCAGCGATGGTAAACTCACTCGCAAACGGTTCAACAAAGCCAAGCTCGCCGCCGGCCTCGAGCTCCAGCCGGTCGAAATGCCTCTGCGCACGGCTGGATGGGAGCGCGCCTACGGAGCCTCAGGCACGATTCGCTCCGTTGCGGCCATTCTCGAGGGGGCAGGCTGGGCGCACGGCACCATCACCGCCGAGGGGCTTGCAAAGCTCGAGCAGGCCATGATCACCGCGGGCCGGCTCGACAAGCTCGAGCTTCCGGCGCTCGACGCCGATCGCCGGCCGGTGCTTGCCGGAGGGGTGGCCATCCTCAGCACCGTGTTCGAGCAGCTCGGCATCGAGGAGATGTGGATTTCCCCGACCGCGCTTCGCGAGGGCCTGCTCTACGACATGCTCGGCCGAATCCAGCACGAAGACCCCCGCGACCGCACCATTGCCATGCTCTGCAACCGATATTCGATCGACCAGGGCCACGCCGACCGGGTCCAAGCCACGGCGCTCGGCCTGCTCGGCCAGGTCGCGCAAGATTGGGACCTGCAATCGGTCGACGCCGCGCATGCGCTAGCCTGGGCGGCACAGCTTCACGAGATTGGCCTGGCGGTGAACTACACCGGCCATCACAAGCACGGCGCTTATTTGGTCGCCTCCTCCGACTTGCCCGGGTTCTCGCGCGACGAGCAAGCCCTGGTGGCGGCGCTGGTTCGCGGGCATCGCCGAAAGCTCGACGAATCGTTTTTCGAGGCGCTTCCGATCGAGCTTCGCGTGACCGCGATGCGTCTGTGCGCCTTGCTTCGCCTTGCGGTGCTCCTCAATCGAAACCGCGATCCGGAAGTCGTCTCGCTTCCGCACCTCAGCGCCGACGGCAACAGGCTGAAGCTCACGTTCAACGAACAGTGGCTCGACGCTCACCCGCTCGCGCGCGCAGACCTCGAACGCGAGCAACGGCTCGTGAAACAATCTGGCTTGAAGCTCACCGGCTTCGAAGAGGAATGACGAAGTATGGACCTATTCCTGATACGCCACGCGATCGCAGAAGAAAGAGGCGAAGAGCTTCCAGATGTCGAACGAGCGCTCACCCACAAAGGCCGCGCCCGATTCAAGCTGGTCGTTCGAAGTCTCGCGCGCTCAGGGTTTCGCTTCGACCGCGTCTACCACAGCCCATGGCTGCGCGCGCTCGAGACGGCCGAGCTCCTCGCCCCTCTCAACGACGGGCCCTTGGTTGCAGCCGAGGGCCTGGCCGGCCCGCCCAATCCGGACTTCTTCGCGTCGCTCGAAGGAAAGCACGTGGCCTGCGTCGGACACGAGCCCTGGATGAGCGACGCCCTCTCCCTGCTCACCACCGGCGACCCAGACGGCCAGTGGCTCCGCTTCAAAAAAGGCGGCGTCGCCTGGCTCCGAGGCACCCCCGCCCCCGCCGCCATGAGCCTCCGCGCCCTCCTCCCCCCAAGAGGGACACTCTCTACCGAGGAAACCGACTGAAATTACAGGGGTTCTCAGCCAAAGATCGCAGCGTGACCCAAACAACCGCGGCCAGATTCCGTCCGCCGGCCTGCTTCAGTGGCACATCTCGCACTACGCGTACTTGATCGAGAAGCTCCGCAGCACCCCAGAGGCGGGCGGCAACGTGCTCGACAACAGCGTGATTGTTTTCACCGCTGAAGCCGGCCACGGACTTCAGCTCAACGACGCCAGCTCCCAAAACCAAACGCACTCGGTCGAGAACATGGTCATGCTCATGGCAGGCCGCGCGGGCGGATTGAGCCCGGGCGAGCACGTCAACGGCAACCGCGCGCACCCCGGGACGGTGCTCATCCGCGCGATGCAGGCGGCCGGGTATCAGGGCAACAGCCTCGGCGACGTCAGCCTCTAGGGGATTGCACGAGAGCCTGCGCAGACGCATACCTGTCCCATGCTCGACGCGGTTTGGCAGGTATGGCTGCAGCTTTCGCCCTGGCTTCTCTTAGGAGCCGCGGCCGCTGGTGCGCTCCACGTCCTGCTTCCTCGCGACTTCGCGCGGCGTCAGTTTCGCGGCTACGGCGGCGTGGCCAAGGCCGTTGCGCTGGGGGTGCCGCTGCCGTTGTGCTCCTGTGGAGTGATCCCGGCAGCGCTCGGCCTCAAAAAGGATGGCGCAAGCGATGGCGCCGCGGTCGGCTTTCTCATCAGCACGCCGCAAACCGGCGTCGACTCGCTCCTGGTGAGCGCTTCGTTTCTGGGCTGGCCGTTCACCGTCTTCAAGTGCCTGAGCGCGCTCGTGATGGGGCTTGTGGGCGGCGGGGTCACCGAATCGCTGCACACCGAAGCGCGAGGCATCGCGGAATTGCAAGAAGCGCCAGCTCCGCAAAGCACCGTCGGCTTCTTCGAGCACATGGTGGACGTGATCCGACCCATTTGGAAGTGGATCGTTTTTGGCGTCGTCGCATCGGCCGCCATCACGGTTTGGATTCCTCCGGGCGCGATCGCGGGTTGGTCCAATATCCACCCCGCGGTTTCCGGCCTCGCCGCCCTCGCAATCGCGCTTCCTTTGTACGTGTGTGCGACCGCGTCGGTACCGATCGCGGCGGCGCTCATCGCCCAGGGCATGCCGACGGGCGCAGCCCTGGTGTTCTTGATGGCGGGCCCGGCCACCAACATCGCCACCATCGGAGCGGTGAAGCGGGCCTTTGGCGGCCGCGTCCTCGCGGTCTACCTCGCCACTGTCGTCATCGGAAGCGTCGGGCTCGCCTACGTGTACGACGCCTTCATCCCCTTCGAAGCGCTCGGCAGCCTAACCCACGAACACGGCCAACCCTGGTGGGCCTGGGCCTCCGCCGTGCTGCTCGCCGGCCTCTTTGTTTATTTCGTCCTCGACGACCTCCGAAGCGCATGGCTTCGCCGCCGCGCGCCCGCCGGTTCGGCTGTCGTGACGCTCGAGGTCGAAGGCCTCACCTGCAACAACTGCGTCCGGAAGCTCGAGCGCGCCCTGCGCGATGCCGACGGCGTCACCTCGGCCATGGTCACCCTCGAGCCCAGCCAAGCGATGGTCGAGGGCTCGGTGCGCGCCTCCGACCTCGAAGCCGTCGTCCGCGCCGCCGGCTACGTCGTGAAGTAGAAGGGATCGCGCTCGGTTTGCTAGCTGCGTCCAGCGAGCAGCGTCTCAATCTGAGGCGTGATCGGGATCCCCTGTTCACCGAAGATCTCGCGCAGCCAGGGAGCTGCATCCGCGATCGAGCCAAACGGCATGATCGGCACCGGGACGGGCTTCACCCAGGTCACGGCCTTGAGAGCGCCACGAATGATCGCGTTGTTGATCAGCACCGCAATCCCGAAGTGATGCTCGCCGGCGAGCTCTCCGGTCACCTCGAACCATTCGGTCAAGCGCTTTCGCTGATGGGCCGTGATCGCCGTCGTGAGCCCCCGCGAGTCGAGGATCGTCGCAAAGCGCATCCGCCGCTCGACCATCGCGGTGTAGCGCTCGATGAAATACTCGAAGCCGTCATCGCTCAGCGGCTTGGAAGGAAACCGGACGTAGGCCAGCGGCCAGGCGTTCTCTTCGAAGATGAGCCCGAACTCGTGCACCACCGGCTTCACCTGTGCATTCATGTTCTGCTCGTTCCGCTCGGGACGCTCGGCAGGATCAGCCGGAAGAGCATTTCCTGATCGTCGGTCGCGCTCACTTGGATTCGGCCGCCAAGCTCTTCGGCGATGCGCTTCGAAATCGCCAAGCCGACGCCCGCGCCGTGCAAGCGCCCGCCGACGCCAAAGGGTTTGAACACGGATTCCATCTGCTCGGCTGTGAGCGGCGGCCCGTTGTCCGAGACGTCGAGCACGGCTTCATCGCCGAGCATGGCGGTCGTGACGCGCACGACCCCCTGGCCGCCGGGCCGCGACGCCGCCCGCTGAATCGCGTTTGCCAGTAGATTCAGCGCGATGTGCACGATGTTGGTGCGCGTCGCCATGACCTTGGGCTCGACGCCGGTAGCCACATCGATCAGGGCGCGACCCCGAAGCCCGCTGTTCTCCGCCTTGCGAAGCGCGACCCGAACCGCGTCTGCCAAGTCCACGACCTCGATCGCCGCTTCTTCCGGCGCCTGGGCCATCTTTTCGGTGAGCTCCAAAATGCGCTTCACTCCGTCGCGCGCATCGCCAACCGCGGTCTCGACCTGCGCCAGCGTACCTCGCGCGCGCGTCATGTTCGGGCTCGGATCGGCGAGCGCGGCCGCAGCGGCTTTCACCGAGGTCTCGATCACCGTCAGGTTGTTGCGAATCCAGCCGAGGGGACTCCGAAGCTCGTCGGCGAGTCCGCCGGCCACCACACTAAACGAATAGGCACGCTCCGATTCGAGCAAACGCTGCTCGAGCTCGCGCACCCGCGTGTTGAGAGAGTAGAGGTCGATCGCATCGCGAAGCTCCGCGCGCAGCGTCTCTGGCTCCCAGGGCTTTCGCATGTAGCGCCGCACGTGCCCGCGGTTGATCGCATCCTCGGCGGCCTGCAGGTCGGAGTAGGCCGTGATCAAAAGACGAATCGCATCCGGATACTCGACTTCGACCTTCTCGAGAAGCTCGATCCCGGTCATCCCCGGCATCCGCTGGTCGGTGAGCACGACACCGATCTCGTGCTCCTCCATGAGCTGGAGCCCCTGCGCCGCGCTCGACGCCGTCAGAACCGGGAAGACATCACCACAAACCGCCTCAAAGACGATCAGATTGGGCTCTTCGTCATCGACGAATAGGACGTGTGCTGTCATGCCGCATTCCCCCTGGCGGTTGTCTTCATCACAAAGTGACCCTCCCCAGGCCTCTGTTCACAGCTTAGCGTACCGCCACAGCCCTTGGCGATTCTTCCGCGCACGCGACGCCGGAGCCACGGCCGTCGCCGCCACCCGGTTGCCGAATGCGGGGTCGAACGTCTGTGCAGGTGGGACGAGGTCACCCCAGGAATCAGGCGGCCAGCCCCATGGCCGGGATTTCCATCACGAAGCGCGCCCCACCGCCGGGCCGCGGTTCGTACCTCAGCTCCCCGCCGCAGTCCTGGGCGATTCGCCGGCTGAGATGGAGCCCGAGCCCGGTTCCCTCGCCTTCCACCCGGGTGGTGAAGAAGGGGTCGAAAATGCGATGCACGACGTCGGGCGGAACGCCGGGCCCATCGTCCGCAACGGCCACCGAGATCAGTCTTGTCCGTCTGACTCCAGCTCGATCCAGATGTTCTTCGCGTTCGAGCGAATCGAGTTGTCGACGCAGATTGAGCATGACCTGATTGAAGGCCCTCGCAGGCGCAAACACGTCCCCGGCTCGCTCCGTAGCTCTGATGAACGGTCACCCGATGCCGGAGCTTGTGGTCGAGCAGATTCAGGGTCAACTCGATCGCCTTTCTGAACGTTGCAGGGCGCGATGTCATCGCCGTCCGCCGGGCGCGCGTGCGCGTCGAGCGCAGAAATGATTCCGTCAATGCGAGTCGAGGGCATCGATGACCACGCCCATCAGCTTTTCGTTCGAAACTCGCGCAGAGCCACCTTGCTCCAGCACCTTCACCGCGTTCATCGCGGCGTTGAGCGGATTCTTCACCTCGTGTGCTAGGCCAGCAGCGAGTGTCCCTGCGGATGCGAGGCGAGCCTGGTCGGCAAGCTGCAGGCTCAGGCCACGCATCTTGAGATGTGCGCGAATTCGCGCCTGGAGAATCGTCGGTGTGGAACGGCTTCGAAACGAACTCATCGGCGCCAGCATTCGAACCCTTCGAGTGCCGCCTCGTTCTCCCCGCGGGCTGTCAGCAGGATCACGGGGATGTTGCTCAGCGAAGGGTCCTGCTTGAGCGCTCCGAGCGAGGTCAAGGCCGCTCACCTCTGGCATCATCACGTCAGTGAGCACGAAGTCCGGGCGATTCTTCTTAATCAGCTCGAGCGCCTCCGCCCCATTTCTAGCGGCGTCCACGGTATAGGTTTTCGAGAGCAAACCGCCGATGAAGCCTCGCAGATCGTCCTCGTCTTCAGCAACGAGAATCCTCGGGACTCGTCCGCGATCGAGCAAAACGCGTTCCGTCGGAGGTAAGCTCTTACGGAGCCCGCCGTCGCCGCTATCCCGTCCGCGTTAGCGCCCTGCCCAAGCGATCCTCCGTGCGCCGACCGGGGTGCATCCACGTCTGAACATGACGCCGCTCCATTACCTCGGTGTCGAAGTGATCCGTGCCGCGCTTGCAGGAAGAGAGTGAACGTCGATCCCTCACCGAGCTCGCTCTCCACGGAAAGCGAGCCACCGTGGAGTTCCGCGAGCTCGTAGTGCCAGCGCCAGGCCGATGCCCACGCCCCCTGATGCCGCCGCTCGGAGCGTCTCCGCTTGGTGGAAGCGCTCGAAGATCTGCTGCCTGTTCTTCGTGCGAGATCCCCGGCCCGGTGTCGGCGATCTCGACGGACGTTCCGTCTGGCCGTTGTCGGACACCGCAGACGTCGATGCGCCCGCCGGACGGGGTGAACTTCATCGCGTTTCCAAGCAGATTCGTGAGAACGATTTCGAGCGGTGTGGATCGCCGAACATGTCGACTCGGCTCTCCATCGAAGCGAACGAAAGCTCGATATCTTTGGCGTTCGCCGCCGGTTGGACGTTGTCGCACGACCTGCTCAACGAGGTCTCTCAAATCCACCTGCTCGACGCGAAGCCGAAGACCACCCCCCTCGAGCTTGGCCAAGTCGAGCAAGTCGTCGATCATACGGAAGAGCCTCGAAGCGTTCCGACGCACGACCTTCAGCGCGTCGCGGTCCGCTCCTGGCGCAAGCGTAGCGAGAAGTGCATCCACGGGTGATACGATCAACGTGAGCGGAGTCCGGAGCTCATGAGTGATATTCGCGAAAAACTCCGACTTCATGCGGTCAACCTCTTGGGCGCGCTTGAGGGCATCTGCCAGCTCGATCGACGTCTTGGCGAGCGCTTCGCGGGCGTCGAACTCGCGTCGCGCCGAGCGGTACCTCATTTGGGTCGATGGCACGGCTATGGCGGTTGTAAGGACCAAAAAGTAAAGATTGTTGTAGAACACGGACCAGGCCGCCTCACCTCGAATCAACTCAGGCAGGGCCGGCGCGAGCCACATGAGCACGATAGCTGCACTCAATCCCAACACGCGTGGCCATCGCCATGTGTGCAGGACCGCCAGCGCGACAATGCATAGGCAGAGCCCCGCGTAGTACTGGGAAGTTGCGGGGCCGAGCGGGATGACCATGAATTCGACGCCCGCCGCAGCGATTAGCGCTGGAAGGGTTTGAAGAACGATGCTGCGCTCGGCCCAGGGCCCGGCGTAGGTTATCCACAGGCAAAGGAGAGCCGCCCCGCTCGTTCCTAAACGAATGATGGCGAACTCACTCAACCAGTCAGCGTGGGTGAACCAATCAAGAGTCACGCCCGCGGGCATGAGGAGCGCAACCAGCCAGTAGCCGAACCTCGCGCGCGCCAGATTCACCCCGTCCAAGTGATTCTGAAACGACGTCTGGTGCTCGACTGTTTGGCTCATCGCGCGATATGGAGGAACAGGTTCACACCGAGTGGCTCGGATTCGACTTCGATGGTTTTAGGACTGGCGGGAAGGGTGCGGGCGAGCTGGAGCAAATGCTTCTTCGTTCGATGAATCAGGTACCAGTCGCTCGCATACTCCATCGCCCACTTCGTCGTATTCGTATCGAGATTGACGTTGCCAATGTACATGTGGCCGCCGTCAGCCGTAGCATTGTACAGTGCCTTCAAAAGAGCTTCGAAGCTTCGATCGCTCAGGTAATCGAACAGGCCAGCGCTGTAGATGAGGTCTCGCTTTCCTAGGGCTTGCCCAAGTGATCTCGCAGTGAGCAGACGCCGAATTGACTCGCCAATGAAGTGAACCCTTGCGCCAGTGCGCGCCGCCAGCGAGGCCACCTTTGTACTCGTGGTCACGAGATAGCTGTCTCGCTCTAGGCTCGGCGCGCCCGGCTCACCACTTCAACGCCCGGCTGAATGAACTGGATCTCTTCCAGGAACCTGTGCCCCCTCGGCAAAGATGGCGATTCCGGTCGCCACGTGTCGATTCCGCCCAAACGACCGGAGACGACCAGCTGACGATGGCCAGCGTCGTGTTCGAAAATGTCCAGGAAGCGGCTCACGCCTTCCTTCACCGGGATCGCGTCCGTGCCAAGCTTTGCAAGGCCTTCGACAGTTCCGAGCTTGGCGCCCATGCCGATCTCCTCCCAGATGCTAAACGCGATGGAAATCGCCGTCATCTCAGGATGGTTCTCAGCGAAGGCGCCCAAGGAGCGGTCCAGCGCCTGGTTTGCAAACGCGTACCAGGCATTGTTTGGCATTCCCGTAACGCCGATGATCGACGTAAACGCGCAGAAGATTTCGGGTGGGTCGTCGTGCAGAGCGTCGAAGAGGTTGAGCGCGCCAACGAGCTTTGGGCTGATCTCCTTGCGGCCCTCATCGGCAGAAACTTTGTTCGCGCGTCGCGGACGGTTGACGGCCGCCCCATGAATGACCGCGGCAACGTGCCCCTTGTGTCGTCTCGCCGCCTTCACCAAGCGCGCAACATCTTCGGGATCTGTCACGTCGCATTGAACGTACTCTGCCTTGAGTCCTTCGTGCTGGAAGCGCTCCAGCGTGTTTCCAATTTCGGAGTTGTTGCCGGCTTCGGGCGCGTCTTCCGGATGAGGGGAGCTGCCGGCTAAGACCATACGGGCACCCGTCTTGCGGGCTAGTGCAAGCGCGCACTCGGCCGTGATACCCCGCGCGCCGCCGGTGACGATGACGACGTCATCGGCGCCAAGTTGCTGCGAACGCGCTGTTAGTGCTCGGCGGCGAATGACCTGTGGGCGGGCGATACGCCGCGTCTCGCCCACGTAGATGGCGCTGTCGCAAGCCCTGTCGGTTGCTGTCTCTCTCGCGATTGCGGAGCAGAGCTGCTCGCTGCCCATGGATTCGTCCACGCTGAGAACCCGAAAGTGGACGCCTCGGCGCTCCAGATGCAGCGAGGCGACGAAAGCGTCGTAGCCCCAATCGAAATTGTCCACGACTTCGGCGCGGCGCTGAACGAAAATAATCGTCCGCGGTTTGTCAGTGCTTGCCGACGACGAAAGGCCCTTTGCGATGGACGACAGAATCCTTGTCACGTGGTTGAATCGCGCTTTGGCGTCCGCCCCGGTGGTGGCGTCGGAAAGAACCGCGATCACGACGTCGGAGTCACTGTCGGACGCCGCGACCGTCGGGACAGCGGTGACCTCAGAACCCCTATTTCGCATGGTAGCCCAGAGCTCGTTTGCGGCGTCGGAGCCATCGTCGAGGATACAGACCGAGCGATTTTCCCAGAAATCGGAAGCCTGCTCCGGCAGCAACGCGTCCTCCCAGTTCATGGCAAAACTGCGCGTCCAGCTGGGGTAGTTCTCGGAGATTGCCGCTGCGCGGGTCGGGGAAATGCTCCCTGAGCGACTCTTCTTGGCGGACGCCATCCGGCGCTCGAGGTCCTGGGCAATCTCCCCCAGTGTCGAGTTCGCGACCTCCGCGGGATCGAAGTCGCCGGCGTAGCCCAAGGCGACAGCTGCATCGACGACCACTTGAACCGTCTTGATCGAATCCATGTGCAGGTCGTCGACCATTCGAAGATCGTCCGTGAGGGTCTCGACGGGGAATCCGGTCTGTCTGTGAAGCACATCCAGAAAGACAGCCTTCGCGTTGACGTACGGGGGAAGGCTCGAGCCGCCTGGTCGGTTGCTGTCCCGTGTTTCTCTTACCGGGTCGGGAGAGAGCTCGCGAACGTAGCTCACCGGATCGCTCGAGGGGTCCGTACGCGGTTGACGTGGCTCCGTGGCATTGAGCGTCGCCATCATGCCGGCGTCGAGCACCGGCTTTTCACAAGGGTTCACGAAGAACGAGAGCTCGGCCGAGGACCTGAATCGACGGATGAGTCGCTGGTCCGAGAGCTTGGCGAGATCGATCTCGGCCCCGAGGATGTGGAGGTAGCCAAGAGCGATGTTGAGGTCCTGATCGCGGCGAGCCTTCCCTTCGAGTGGCAAGCAGAGTGTCCCCCCGACCCCTGTGGTCTCGTTGGTCAGTCCGGACAGCACGGTTCCCGGGCCGACTTCGAGCAGCACGTCGCAATCGGCGCCCACTAGCGCCGCAACCGACCGGAAATTGACCGGACGAACGACTTGCTCGCTGAAGTGCTGGCTCAGTTGGATCGGCCCCTCCAAGGGACCGCCGGTCATCGTGCTGTACAGTTTCGCCTTGCTTGCCGCGGCCGTGCCTCGGAGTTGCGGGAGGTCACGTAGCTCCGCGACGGTTTCGCTGAAATGAGCGGAGTGGAACGCGGCGGAGACCGGCAGCTCGCGGGCGCGTATTCCGCGTTCTGTGGCGAGCGCAACCGCCGCCGCGACGGCTTCGACGTCGCCAGAGACGACCGTCTGCGTTGGGCTGTTCACATTGGCGACCACAACATAGCCGTTGACGCATTCGATCAGTTGAAGAGCCTCACTCGGCGGACATGACAAGCTCGCCATCGACCCCTCGACGGAGACTTCGCCCATCAGTTTCCCGCGCAAGGCCGCAAGCTGCAGCACGGATTTCTGGTCGAGGGCTCCCGCTGCATGGAAGGCGGTCAGCTCACCCAGGCTATGACCACCGACCGCGGAGGGGTTCACTCCCAGCTGGTGCAGGAGCTCTAGCCAGAGCAAGCTCGCCAAGCAGATTGCGGGCTGCGCGACCTCGGTTTGCGTCAGCGCTCGGATCCAGCGCTTCTGCTGCTCGCCGTCCAGATCTTGGTCGGCATCATGGTAGATCAGGCCGCTCACGGGGCCGACGCCGACATCTTCAAGCCATCCGTCCGCCTTTGCGACCAGGTCTCGTGCCCACTCGAAGCGCTCGACGAGGGTGCGTGCCATGTTCACGCGCTGCGAGCCCTGCCCGGGAAAAAGGAAACCGACCTTGGGTGGTGCCGCTCCCGTCGAGAGCGCTACGCGTCGATCAGGCGTGACGAAAGAAGCGTGGTCGCCGCCGTCCGATTTCTGAACCGCGCTGATTAGTGTCGCCACGCGTTCCTGGAGATCCTTCGGGCTACTGGCCACGATCGCGGCGCGAGCGGTTCCCGATCCGCCAAGCTTGCTCGCAAGATTGGCCGCCAGGTCCGGCATCTCGCCGACGCTCATGCCAGCGACGACGTCCGAGAGCTCGTGCGCACGCCGTTCGAGCGCCTCGAGGCATTCTTCCTGAAGGGCGAAA
The DNA here is from genome assembly GCA_963712235.1 of uncultured delta proteobacterium. Classification (GTDB taxonomy): domain Bacteria; phylum Myxococcota_A; class Polyangia; order Polyangiales; family Houyiibacteriaceae; genus SG8-38. The sequence continues at coordinate 63,524 of CAVQHC010000005.1, read as the reverse complement.
AGCTCGGTGGCTTGCTTGGAAGCCAGCATCGCGCGCTCGTCGAGGGCCGGCATCAGATGTCGAGAAGGGCCGTGACCGGAGCTCAGGGTCACGTGGCTGTTGATCCCACCGAACCCCATCGCCGAGACGCCGGCGGTAAGCGTGTCGGTCGGCTTGCGAACGCTGCCGGTTCGAACCGGGTAGAGGTTTCGGGCCTTCGTGCTGAAGACTTCGTGAGGCTCGTCGCAGCCGGCCGTCGGGGGAACGACGCGCCGATTCACGCCTGCGATGGCTTTGAGCAGGCCACCAATACCGGCGGCGGCCTTGGTGTGCCCGACCAGCGACTTAAAGGAAGTGACGCCACATTGATGCGGTTTTGCCTCGCCAAACGAGTCGATCGTCTGGGAGATCGCAGAGAGCTCAACGGGATCGCCAATCGCGGTCCCCGTCCCGTGCCCCTCGACGAAGTCGAGCCTGTGGGCGGAGTAGCCCGCACGGTCGTACGCGCGTCGCAAAGCCAGGGCTTGACCGTCGATTGTTGGCGCGGTGATGCCGCCTTTGCCGTCCGACGAGACGCCCCATCCGTTGAGCGCGGCATAGACATAGTCACCGTCGCGCTTCGCATCCTCGAGTCGCTTCATCACGATGAAGCCGCAGCCCTCGCCGGGCAAAAATCCGTTGCCAGCCCGGTCATAAACTTTCATGTCTGAACCGGAAAGCGCGCCGACCTTCGCAAAACCGACGATCTCGAACGCGTCCAGGCTCACGTCCACCCCCCCGGCCAGCGCGACGTCGAGGTCGCCCGCGCACAGCGCGTTTGCCGCTGTTGCCACCGACAGGAGTGACGAGGCGCAGGCGCCGTCGACCGTATAGCCCCCACCGCGGAGATCCATGTAGTTGCAGATGCGTCCCGCGATCGTGTTGGAGAGGGCGCCGGCGAGCGTGTCTTCGTTCGGGGCGGGGAAAAACGATTTGAAAATTGTTTCGGTTTCGGCGACGAGCTCTTCGAGAGTGGCGCCGTCGAGCCCCTTGTTGATACCCGCGGCGCGGATGGTCTTTTGAACGAAGGGCCAGCGTCCGCGAAGGAGATGCGCGCGCTGTTGCTCGCCGGTCAGCGTGTTTCCTATCACGACGCCGGTTCGATCGCGCGGAAGCTCGCTCGCTTCGTATCCAGCGTCGTTCAGCGCCTGCAGCGCGACGTCTAGTGCAAGCCAATGCGTGATGTCGGTCTGCTCGTAGACCTGTTTTGGAATTCGACGGCTCGCCCAGTCGAATTCGAAGCCGTCGATGACCGCGGCGCGCTCGAGGTAGGTCTTGTCGGGCGCGTTCTTGTCGGCGTCGCCATACTCCGAGAGCGGGAGGCGCTCGTCCGGCATTCGCCGAAAGCTCTGGCGCTGCGTGAGCACGTTTTCCCAGAGCTCGCGAGGGTTTCGCGCGTCTGGGTAGCGACAGCCCAGCCCGATGATGGCGACGCGGCAGCTATCGGGTTTGGAATACGTCATGAAAGCACCACGGGGGTAAGCGGAAGTGGGACAACCGGGTGAGCGAGTATACAGAAATAAGCGCCTCTCCTGACTGAACAATGGCTCAGCGACACAAGATTTCTGTTCGATGACTCAGTTCAGAGGCACGAATGCAGCCGCTTCGGACGCGCTCTGGCCTCCCTGCGTCATTGGCTGCTGAAGGTATCGTCAGTACTGTCCAGGACAAGACGACATTCACTCGGCGTGCGCGAAAACCTCAGCCGCCGCAGTAGTCGTCGCCGCCGGAGCCGGAGGAGCCGCAGGTGTCTGCGGGCGGACCCGCGGGGCACTGTGCTGGAATGACGCACAAATAAGTGCAGCGGTTTTGAAGGCTCCCCACGTCACGGCAGATGCCGCCAATTTCGCATTCGTCGTCGGACCCGCCCGGGCACTCGGCGTCGCCAAGCAGGGCGCGCACGGCAGGGCAGGTCACGATGTCTTCGTCGACGCCGCAATAGTCAGCCTGGCTGGACGGGTCGGAAAGGCTGGGCCGATCGTCAAGAGTCACAGAGTACGGTCGGACACAACCCCCGTCCGTGCTCTTCAAACAAAACCCCGTATCGCTATCCGGAAAACGATTGTCCGGCAATTCGTAGAACATCGGCACGCAGCGATGTGCGGGCGATGGATCTCCGTCCTCGCCGCACTGGCTGTCGGAGACACACGCTTCGCAGACCTCGAGCCTCCCGACCCGTATTTCTGTGCACTCGCTCGTGGCAGGGTTGCAGGTTCGCTGGCCCGGGCATGTGTCGGTTTCGGTTTCGGGGGTGCAGTCGACGCAGACGCCCTCGTCGCATGCGCTCTTCGCGGCGCCGATGCCCTCGATCCCCTCGCACTGGCCTTGCTCGGTGCACGGCACGCAGATGTTGTTGTCGCAGTGGGCCTTTGTCGGGTCGGTGCAATCCCTGTCGCCGGAGCAGCCGATGCAGCTCGAGGTCCCTTCGTCGCAGATGAGACTCTTGTTCGGTGCAGTAGGTGGCATCGTCGGCCGTGCACTGGACGCACTCGAGCGCGTCGCTGCAGAGGGGGCGGTCGGCTGGGCAGGCGACGGTGCCGCAGAGGTCCCCGGCGTCGACGCCACCGTCGCCCGGCGGGGCGATCGGCTTGTCTTCGACGATGCAGCCGGCGGCAAGGGTGAGAAAACAAAGAAAGAAAGCGAATCGCATCATCTCTCTCTCCTTTTTCAAAACCTGAGCGTCAAGTCAATCTTCGTGGGGTGCAAAGCGAGCTCGGGGGCAAGGGCACCCCGCGAGGCGCCTTCGTTGCGGCGCCGCTTTGCACCTACCAGCCACCAGGCAACGCCGCCGCCGATGGCCGCCGCCCCCACAGCCGCCCAGGCCGCGACCGCCGAGGTGTTGAGCTGTTGATTGTCGCTTTTGACCCCGGCCGCGACGCCAATTGCGACGATTGCGGCGGTTCCGCCGGCGACCAGGAGGATCGGCCCGGCCTTCCAGGCATGAGGGCGGGGCCGCCGGGTGGCGGTCGCTGTCCCTGTCGCTGCGGCTGTCCCTGTCCCTGTCGCTGCGGCTGTCCCTGTCCCTGTCCCTGCCACCGCCACCGCCTCGGCCCTCCGTGCCAGCAAGCCCTCGACCAGCCCCACCGTCGCCCCCGCAAGATCCTCCCCAACCGTCCCGGTCGCGTTCAAGCTTCGCCCCGACCGCTGCACGAGCGTCAGCGTCACCTCCTGCTCGCCGTTCGCCCGCAACCAAATCGCCGGCACGATTCCGAAGGCGGCACCTGCCGCATCGAGGGCTTGTTCGATGCACTCGGGGGTTTGGCAGGCGACGAGCGTTCGGCCGAGGAGGTCTTGGGAGACCGGGGCGTGATAGCCGTGGGATTCGAGGCCCCGCCGAACGGCGGCCGTCACGCGAGCACCATCCCGCGCGCGGAGGGACGCCGTCCCCTGCACGGGGGCAAGGAGGACGGGCGCTGGCACTGGCGCTGGCGCTGACGCTGGCGCTGGCACTGGCACTGGCACTGGCGCTGGCACTGACGCTGGCACTGACGCTGGCACTGACTCCTGCGCCGACACCGGGGCTGCCAGCATCATCGCGAACCACACCGCACCGAAGCTCAGCCCCCCGGCTTTCATTAGAAGACCTTTCGCACCCGGATCGTAGCGCCTTGCCCCGTCACCGACACCGACGGCTCGACGCGGAGAGGCCGAAACAAGTAGACGAGCGGAATCGAGAGGAGCGGCGCGGCGCCGGCCAAGGCCAGTGACAGGCGGCCCGCCTCTTGACCGCGGGCGACGCAGGAGACGACGGCCGCGTCGTTTGCGATGTACGGCTCCGGGCAGTTCGTCATCGTGACGCCTTCGTAAATCGCGTAGCCCGTGAGCCCGAGGCCGACCGCGCCGAGGGTCCAGCCCCACCACGGCGGCCGCTCGTACTCGGGCAAGAGCAGGGGCATGGCTGCGCTGGTTGCTGCGCCGCCGAACGCGGCGGTCGCCCAGACGCCGATGCGGGCGTTGTTCCATTGCTGGGCGGTGCGCAGGTTGCTGGGTGAACCGGTGAAGCGGTCGCCGAGCTCGCTGCGCCAGCGGTGCAGCCCGACGCTTGTGCCGATGCTGGCCACGCCGACGCCGAAGAGCGACCAGCCCGCGATGCGTTGCTCACGGGGGCGAGGGACGCCGCGTCCGCTCTTCGGCTTCGCTTCGACGACGGCCGCCGTGCTGGCCCCGACCTCGATTTCGGGCGCCAACTCCGCGCGCCAGCTCCCGCGCGCCATCGGGTGTGGACCCGTGAAATCGACCGACCGCCCCTCGAGCAAGGCATCGACGACGCGCCGAACCTCTTCGGACTCGGGGGCGCCGTCCCGCACCGCAAGCCACGCCGACGCGGGCTCGTACCCAGACGCTTTCAGATCCAAGCGCACCGCCCCGGCGCCCTCATCGCTCAGGACCAAGACGTTTGCGCCGCCGAGAATGCGCCCGATTTCGCCGGCCTGGTCCATGCGCCCGAGCCAGGCCTCGTGCGAGGTGTACTGGAGGTGCAGCACGGGGCGCGTCCGCACCGCGCGCTCGAGGGCGGCGTCGAACTCGAGCAGATTGGGGCCGCTCGCGATGCCGACGCGGTGAATGCGGCCGCGCTTGTCGTCTTCGCATTCGACCTGCATGCGGTAGGTGCCGACGGGCAGCTCGATCCCGGATACCGGCGTGCGCCCGAACTCCACCCCGTTGATGCGCAGCAGGCAATCGGACGGCGTGCTGTTCACCTCCAGGGTGCCCGGCGCCTCGGTGGCCATTTCCTCATCGACCTGCGCCAGCAGCTCGCGGACCTCCGGCGTGTGCCGGAACGCGCTCGGCTCGACGCGCGGCACCAGACGCCGGCACTCGCGCGCTTGCTTGCGGGCCTCGGCGTCGTTTTTCGTCTCGACGTAGGCGCGCACCATGAAGAGGCAGGTGTCGAGGACCTGCTGCGCCCGCGCCGCCTCCCGGTTGAGCTCGGCCGCCGCCCTGTCTGCCAGGCGCTGCGCGGCCTTGAGCTCGCGCCGCGCCGCTTTGTAGTCGGCACGCGCCAGGTACCGCACCGCTGCACGCGAGCGCTCGACCCAAAGATCGATGTCGCTCTGGCTGACCCTCGGGGCGGGCGCAGAGCCGACGACCTCAAAGCGCTCCGATGCACGGTCGGCGCGCCAAACGGAGTGCCCTCGGATGACGAGCTCTTGACGCAAGGCCTCCGCGGCGGAGTGCAGTTGTTCGACGTCCGCGCTTTGTCCCCCTTGGGGCGCATCCCCACCGAGCGCCGGCACGACGAGCCAACGAAGCCCGTCCGCCGATTCGCCAAGCTCGCCACCCTGGGCGTGCGCCAAAGAAGCCGTGAACGCAGCGAGCACTGCAGCAACAACGCAAACAGCCCAGCGCATCCCGCTCCCTAGAAGCACCCCAGGAAGGTGAGGGCGGATTGGCCGCGCGGCTCGGCGTGCACGACCGCCGCGGCCCCGTCGCTCACCGCGACATCGACGCGATTCGGCGCGTCACGGAGCGCCCGGAGCTGCTGCACTTGCTCTACGACGGCGCTCTGTTCGCCCCTTCCGACCACGGCGAGCTGCGAACCCGCGACGACGAACCAGGCGTCGCGCGCTTCGTCATACGCGAGCCCCGTCGGACCCGCCGGCGCTTGCAGCTCGGCGGAGTCGACCACGGCATTGCAGAACCCACCCTGCGCGCATTGGAAGCTTGCGCCGCTGAGCTCGCTCAGACGAAGGCCCTGATCCTGGACGTAGAGCAGCGCGGGCCCGTCCGGCCCAAACGCCATGCCCGGCGTCTTGCCGCGCGCCACATCGATGTCGAGCTCGACGTCGCCGTTGTCGATGAGCCAGCCGGCGTGCAGGTTGTCGCCTTGCTCCCAGACCAGGAACGGACCGGCCGCGTCGAACGTGGTCAAGATCGGAATGCCCGTCGCCTCCGTCGGGGGCTCCGACAGCCCGGCGAGGTCGCTGTCGCCAAACGGGTTCAGCGCGAACGTGATCAAGTCGCGATACCCGACGAAGCGGGGCGGGGAGGCCACGACGCGGGGGTGGAAGGGCGGACTGTAGATGCCGAGATCGATGCCTTGGCGCCAATCTGCTTGCAGCGCTTGCACATCGACCACCGTCGGCACCAGGCCCGAGCTGACGCGGATGTCGAGCACGTGAAACGAGTATTGCCCGAGCGCCACGAGCACGCGCGCGCCATCGCTGTCGGAGTCCAAGAACGCGATGTCCGCCGTTGGGCTGTCGACGACGTCGAGCTCGCCAGTGGGCGCGCCGTTCGTATCGTACGTGTCGACGCGGATGCCGTCGCCGACCAGCCGCGTGACCACGAACCCTGCCTCGACCGCCGCAACGGTCGCATGATCGGCGAAGAGCTCGGCTTTGACCGACAGCGTGCCTTCGTCGATCAGCCCGTCGCAATCGTTGTCCTCCCCGTCGCAGACTTCATCGGGCCCGTTGTCCGGCGTGCCGTCGCAGTCGTTGTCTTTGCCGTCGCAGACCTCGGCCACCGGACCAATCGCGCCTTCACAGACGACGCCCGCGCCATCGTTCGCGCACCGCCAGCTGCCCAGCTCGCACTCGCCCAGACCCGCCCCTTCTCCGCAGGGCGCGCCGAGCTCGGGCCAATCTTCATCGACCTCGGTGTCGCCATCGTTGTCGACGCCGTCGCAGACCTCGGCCACGGCGACCTCGTCGAGCTTCAGGCACACCCCGTCGACGTTGCTCAGCGGCTCGGGGCAGGTGACCCCGCCGCAGCCCAACAGGGCGAGCGGAGCGGCCAAGGCGAGCGCGCCGATGAAGGCAAAAGGGAACGCGCGCAGGGCGCAGCTCGGATGCGGTTGCAGGGGTGGTGACATGTCGATGACCTGGTTATCGACGTGAGGGGAGGGAAGTTGCGCGAACTTTTTTCGACGCCGAGCGTACCGCTTTTCGCGGCGGCCAGGGTGTGATCCGTCTCACAGCGCCCAGCGATACCCATGCCCGCGTTCGGTCCGAATCGCATCGAAGTCCGGGTCCAAGGCCGCGAAGCGCCCGCGGATCGCGCTATTCGAGGCGCGCGTCGATCGATATGCTCGACCGAAGGACAATTCGATGCGCGGTAAGGTGGGCTCTCGCGCCAAGTTCCGGACTTTTCGCCGGGCAGTCGAATTTTGAGTTCTGGGGTGGCGGCCCCATAATCGAAGAGATGAATGCTTTCTTCTCTTGCGCTGGGGTGAGGCGCGGGCGTCTTTTCGTCACGCTGGCTTTGCTCGTCGGCATCGTGGGCTGTGGCGATGATGCAACGGCTCCCCCTCGGACCGACCTTCCGTACGAGCTCTATTGCGACATTGCGAACGGGAACTGTCAGCGCGCGATCTACAACTCGGTTGCGGCCCAGCTCGAAGCGACGGAGTTTGCACCTCCGAAGCTTCGGACGATTTCGGCGGAGCAACACGCGGACGAGATTCGAAGCAGCATCGATTTGCAGGACCTGACGGGGGAGGACGCAGCGAGCCGCGGCCTTCGCTTGCTGGGTTTCATTCCTGAAGCGTCCGAGAGCGTGACGGCGACGCAGACGGAGTTTCGGGTCAGCCAAATCGCCGCGTACTACAACCCCAGCGACGACATGATCACCGTGGTCGATCGAGACTACGAAGAAGTGAGCGCGCAGGCGATCTTGGCGCACGAGTTTGCCCATGCCATTCAAGAGCGTCAGTTTGGTTTTGCCGGGGTCTGGGCCGGAGTGAACAGTGAGGACACCGTGCTTGGGGCGCGCAGCGTGATCGAGGGCGACGCGACCCACACCGAGTACGCATGGGTCTTCGAGAAGCTCGGATATGTTCCCGGACGAGATCGACTGGGACGCGATCTACGCCGACAACCAGGCGGGTATGGAAGAGCGCGTGGTCGACCCGGAAGTCGCTTTGCTCGATACGGCCTCGTTTTTTCCGTATGTCTATGGCTTCGCCTTCATGAGCCGGGCAACGCTCAACATCGGGCTCAGCGCGCGTCGGCTTGCGTTTGGCGCGCCGCCGAGCTCGGCGTTCGAAGTGATGTCCGGCCTGTTCAACGCCCCCGCCACCTTGGATTTCCCCGGCATTGCGCATCCTGCGCCCGTCGAAGGACACCAACAGGAGCTCGAGGATCGAATGGGCGCCTGGTACGTCTATGCCTTTCTCCGGCGCAACGGCATCGCCGAAGAAGAGGCCTGGACGACGGCGCTGAGCTGGCGCGGCGACGAGCTGGCCGTCTACGACACCGGCACGGAGGTTGCGGCGGTCTGGAGAGTTCGGTTCGAGGAATCGGCGAGCGTGGTCCGCGATGCGATCAACGCCGAGACGGAGGGGCGCACGCAGACGGCGGTCCTCTTCGAGCAGGACGTTTTCGTGCTTGCAGCCGAGAGCGAGCAAGCGCTGCTCGCCTGGGCGGATCAGCCGCTCGATACGATGACGGCGGCTCTGGTCTTGAAAGACGGGCGGCGCCAGGGAGGCGTGTCGGTGGGTACCTGCATGAAATCACTCGACTTTAAGCTTCCAAATCCGCTTCCGCTCTTGCACTAGCAAGAAATCATGGCTATTCTTGCTCTTGAAAGGAGCTGGAATGTCTGTTGCCGTATCCACCGCCCCCGACGAAGCCAGCGTGGTGAGCAAGGCCTTGCTGCGCGCTGCCGAGGGCCTTGGGCTTTCGTCTGCGGAACTGGCCGAGATCATCGGGGCGAGCGAGTCGACCTTGTCGCGGATTCGCAACCGCAAGCGCGGCCCGATTCCGCTCGGCAGTAAGGAAGGAGAGCTGGCCCTCTTGTTTCTCCGCGTGTTTCGTAGCCTCGATGCCTTGGTGGGGGGCAACGAAGCGCATGCGAAGGCCTGGCTCCGCGCCGAGAATCGCCACCTGGGGGGCGTTCCGCTCGGGCGCATGAAGAAGATCGAGGGGTTGGTCGATGTCGCTGAATATCTGGACGCGATGCGCGGAACGATTTGAGCCGCAGCGGTTGGCCGGGCCGGCTTGGCGCGCGGTCGAATCGCAGCACGTGACTTCGACGCGCAAGCTGGTCGACTCCGACGACGAGCAGCAGGTTCTCGAGGCATTGATCGACACGGCGAAACCCCCTTGGCCTTTGGGGCGCCGCTTCGTCGGGCTTCACTATCTGCTGGCCACGCCGTTTCGCCATCCGCCGCTTCGCTACGGCTCGCGTTTTGGCACGCGGCGCGAGCGCGGGATTTTCTACTGCGCCGAGGCGCAGTCGACGGTGTTTGCCGAGAAAGCGTATTACGTTTTGTTGTTTTTGGAAGGCACCGAGGCGGACATCGAGCCTTTGACTCGGCCGCTGACCGTCTTCCAGGTTCGCATCTCCACCAAAAAAGGTGCCGACCTGACGCGTGCACCGTTTGACGCATTCACCGAGCGGATTTCCTCGCCGAGCAGTTACCGCGATTCGCAGCCGCTTGGCAGGGCGATGCGCGAGGCGGGGATCGCCGCGTTTCGGTTCGCCTCGGCGCGCGATTCGGTCGGTGGGGCGAATCTCGGGCTGATCGAACCGGTGTTCAGCACCAAGCATCCGCTCCACGCCGAGCAGTGGATCTGCACGGCGACCCGCGCGCGCGTCGAGCTTCATCCGGGGCCGGCGGTGATGCGGTCGAGGACGAGCTTCGTGCGCGAAGCGTTCGAGGTGGACGGGCGACTCCCAAGCCCGGGTGTCGAAGCCTGAGCCGCTCGCGGCCAATCCGACGAAAAGCGCGATCCCACGCCATCGAACGGGAAGCATCGGGGGCCGAGGGCTAGCATCGTTGACGCCGCGAATGCTGCGGGCTAGCACTAGCCGCCGCTCGGTTCGCTGATGCGGTTATTATGGAGGTTTTGATGCGATTGAATGTCTTGGTTTTGGCTTTGAGTGCGCTGGCCGCGCTGGCGGGCTGTGGAAGTGACAGTGCGAGCGGCACGACGGCGTCTGGCTTCGAGGAGCTGTACGCCCAGGGGCTCAGCAAGTATGTCGGCGCGTTCGAGCCGGCGAACGAGCCCGAGGCCGTGGCGGGCGTGAAGACCCATGCGTTTGCAGTGCCGGACGATCTCGAAGCGGAGCCGCGTGGCCCGCTCTGCCTTCGCGGCACCGAGTACACGGTCGACACGCGGGAAGGCAGCTCCGAGGAGGACGAGCTCGTGATCTTCCTGCAGGGAGGCGGCGCCTGCTGGGAGGATTTCTGCGCAGCGTTTGAAGAGACGAGCTCGCTCCCGTCATCGGGCATTCTCAACCCTGACCTCGCAGGCAATCCGGTCGCCGATTGGGATGTCCTCTACTTGCCGTACTGCGACGGCTCGCTGTTTGCCGGCGACGTCGATCGCGTTCTGCCCAGCAGCGCGCTCGTCGAAGGCGGCCCCACCGAGAGCATGGGCTACCAACGCGGCCTTCAGAACCTCACAGCGGCACTCGACGTCGGGCTTGCCGAGTTCCCCAACCCAAGCCGAATCCTCTTGACGGGCGTCAGCGGAGGAGCCTTCGGGACCATCGCCGCGCTCCCCCTCGTGCGCTTTTACTACCCTGAGACCGAAATCTTGGTGTTCAACGACTCTGGCGTTGGCGTCGCCAAGGATGGCAACCCCGACTTCATCAACGAAACGCTCCTCGCAGGGTGGAATGCGTCCTCGCTCGTGCCCGAATCGTGCACCGACTGCACGAGCAACGGCCACGCGACCCGCCTGATCGAATGGCAGCTCGCCGAGGACGACAACTTCACCATGAGCGCGCTGAGCTTCAGCGCCGACGCGGTCATTTCGTTTACGTTTTTGATGGTCACCCCAGCCAACTTCACGAGCTGGCTCTTGGCGGAGACCGAGCGGACGACCAACTCGTTCGAAGACCGCTACAAGAGGTTCATTCCGAGCGGCACCGCGCACACGACCTTGCTTCGTGAAGAGTCCGAAGGCGGCAACGGCATTCAAATTGGCGCGCTCGACACCGAGATCGCCGGGGTGAGCGTCCTCGACTGGTTCACCGCCATGATCGACGGGACCGACGGCTGGGTCGACCTGGTCGACGAAGGCCTCGAATAGACCGAGAAAAAGCGTCCCTGAAGCCCGGCGACTTTTGGCGTTGACCCTTGGCTCGCCTTCCTGCAAACTAGAACATGTTCTATTCTCGAAAAAGGGGACTGTCCCCTTTTTTGAAGGGTTAATTTTCGGGTGTTTGCATGAAGACTGAGATCTGTGAGCGGCTGGGGATCGAGTTCCCCATCTTTGCGTTCAGCCACTGCCGTGACGTCGTGGCGGCGGTGAGCCGGGCCGGTGGCCTCGGGGTGCTGGGCGCCGTGGCCTACAGCCCGGAGCAGCTCGAGCTCGAGCTGAAGTGGATCGACGAGCACGTCGACGGCAAGCCCTACGGCGTCGATACGGTCATTCCCGCCAAGTACATCGGCAAGGACCAGGGCGACATCGGCAAAGAACAGCTCGACCAGATGATCACGCCTGCGCACCGCAAGTGGATCAACGACTTGCTGAACCGCAACGGCGTGCCGCCGCTCCCCGACGACGTGGAAGAGATCGAAGGCCTGCTCGGCTGGTCGGCCTCGGGCGGGCGCGCGCACTTCGAGGTGGCGATGAAACACCCGATTGCGCTCATTGCAAACGCGCTCGGGCCACCCCCAGAAGACATCATCAGCCAGGCGCACGACAAGGGCGTGTTGGTGGCAGCGCTCTGCGGCACGGTCCGGCAGGCGATCAAGCAAAAGACGGCCGGCGTCGATATCGTGATCGCATCTGGCTACGAGGCCGGCGGTCACACCGGCGAGATCGGTACGATGGTTCTCTTGCCGCAGGTCGTCGATGCCGTGGCGCCGACCCCGGTGCTCGCCGCGGGCGGGATCGGCTCGGGCCGTCAGATGGCGGCAGCAATGGCGATGGGCGCCGCGGGCGTTTGGACGGGCTCGATTTGGCTTGCCACCGAGGAATCCGACTCGATTCCTTCGCTCGTCGACAAGCTGCTCGTCGCGGACTCCACCGAAACGGTTCGGTCGCGCTGCATCAGCGGCAAGCCCGCCCGGCAGCTCAAGACGGCGTACACGCGCGCCTGGGACGAGGACCCGGACTGCCCTGGCTACCTTCCGATGCCGCTCCAGTTCATGGCGACCGCCGAGGCGACCCAGCGCATCACGCGTTTCGCGCAGACCGGCGCGCGAAGGTTCGGACACGCTTCTCGGCACGCCGGTGGGTCAGGTCGTCGGCCAGATGAATACGCGCAAGCCTGCGCGTCAGGTCATCGAAGAAATGGTCAGCGAGTACATCGACGCGGTCGAACGCGTTTCGAGCCTGCTCGGGGACTCCGACTAGGCGCGGGCCGCTACTTGCACTGTCGGCTCAGGTCGCGCGCTCGGCTTGCGAGCTTGCCGCTTCGATTGGCCTTCAGGTAGCGGACCGCCATCGCGCAGCCTTCTTCGGTGGGGCCGAGCAAGACGGCGAGCCGACCCGCTGCAACCGGCATGGCAATCTCGGCGTTGGCGGCCTTTCGAAGGGGCGCCTCCGGGGAGCGCTCGCGGTCTTCTTCGATATCGGCGCGGAGCAGGTGGACGTCCGCGTCGTCGGGCATGAGCTTGAGGGCCTGCGCCGCGTAGCGAACCGCCAGGCCGCGCTTCTCGTCGGCGAGGGCGAGCCGGGCCCGGACGATGAGCTCCCAGACCTGAACCTGCGGGCTGGCCTTCAGGCGATTCCCGTCTGCGTCGACGGCTTCGAGCGCGCGTTCGAGCGAGTTTTCGGCGCCGAGCGTTCGGCGGCCGTAGAGCTGTGCAAGCGCCAAGGCCGTGTCGGCGAGACGCGGGTCGGCGCCGTTGCGTTTGGCCTGTTGGTAGTACGTCCCGGCACGGACGTAGTCCTCTGCTTGCAGCGCGACGCGCGCACCGGCGAGACGGAGCGCCACGTTCTTCGGGTGGCGGCTGATCGCGTTTCGCATCGTCGACATGCCGCTCTGCCCGGCGCCCGTGAGGACCGCAAAGCGAACGCGCTGCTCGTCGGCGCGGAGGTCCTGGACTTTGGCCTCGTCCATTTGCTTGATGATCTCTGCGGCGCGATCGAAGTTGCCCGTGTCGATCAGAAGGGTTGCGAAGCCGGACAAGGCACGCGCCTGCGCGGGATCGAGCTCGAGCGCTTTTTCGTACGCCGCTTTGGCGTCTTCGCTGGCGCCGACCATGCGGGTGGCGTCGCCTCGAAGCCCAAACAGGCTGGCGTCCCCGGGGCTCAGCTCGACGGCGCGGTCGAGCTCAGCCACCGCCTTTGCGGCATCTCCCTTGGCCAACAGAACGCGCGCGTGGCTTCCATGTGCCCAGCCTTCACCGTCGAACGCGGCGAGTGCAGCCAAGGTCACCTTCTCGGCTTCGGCAAGCTGGCCGGCTTCGACATAGGCGCGGGACGCGGTGTCCACCAGGCTCAGATGATTGGGCGCAGCGGCGAGCCCCGTTTCGAGCACTGCGATTGCGTCGTCGACGTTGCCCTCTTCGAGGAGCGAGCTCGCGAGCCCGTTCGAGGCAGCCACACCCCATCGTGGATCACGGGCGGCCTCTTGATAGAGGGTGGCCGCACGGCTGCGGTCGGCGGCTCGCGGGGAGCTGTTCAACAGCTCGGCGATGACCAGTGCCCGAAACGCCGGCTTGGCCTCATTTTCAGGCCCAAAACCCGCTCCGCTGAGCGTGGCGAGCCCGGCGCGCCGGTCGCCGGTCTCCGCATACCACCATGCGATCACGTGTGCCCGCGTGGAGAGGTCCGCCGACGGACCGCTCGAGAGCCGCTTGAGCACGTCCTTGGCCTCGCTCGTTCGTCCGAGCGCGAGCAGGAGCTGTGCGGTCCCGACGATTAACGTTTCGTCCGCGAGAAGCTCAGGTTTGGCTGCGGCGCGCGCGTGCTCGAAGGCTTTGCCGATCGCACCTTGCCGGTAGGCGAGCACGCCCTCGATCAAATCGGCCCAGGCTTTGTGGACCCGAGAGGCATCCTCGTCGGAGCGCACGTCTTCGACGAGAGAGAGTGCTTCGCTGGCGTTTCCTTGGAGCAGGCCGACGACCTGCGCGCGCGCAATCTTCGTTGCCGACGTTTCTTTGGTTGCGCTGTCCAGTGTTGCGAGCGCAGCTTCAGGGCCGTCGGTGCGCGCCTGGATGCGGGCGAGCAGGGCAAGCGGCTCGGGCGCGCCGGGGCGCGCGTCGACGACTTTCTCGGCGTCGGGACGCGCCTGCATCCATTGACCGCGTGCGGTGGCGGTCAAGGCTCGTCCAAGGAGAAACGCATCGGCCTGCTCCGCATACTTGGCCGGCCGTTCGGCTTCGGCGTGGGCGGCACGCGGGTCGCCTTCGGCGAGGAACGCGTAGATTTTCGCGATTCGCTGGTCGGGGTCGTTTTGCTTCGCAGACTCCGCGAGAATCGTTTCGGCCTGCTTCAGCTTGTCGAGATCACCTCCGAGACCGGCTGTGGCGAGAAGCCGTGCGCGGACCGAGTCGTCTGGATCGTCTCGAAGAAGCGCCAGCGCGCCTTCGATGACATCGGGGCTCGCGTCGCTGATGACCTCGTCGAGAGACGAGGCCAAACGCGCATCATGAATCCAGCCGAGGACCGTGTGGACGATCAAGAAGAAGATCAGCGCAGCGATCCCGGCCGCGATGAAGCGCCGGATGCGTCGCTTGAGCGCTTCGGCCGGCGGCAAGACGATTTTGTTGACCGGCGAAATCGACGGTGTGGCGTTCTCGACCTTGAACAGGTCGGACGGTTCTTTACGCGAGCTCGAGTCCTTGTCGGCCACCGTGCATCCCTCCCCGATGATGTGCGCCCCTGGTCGCCCATTGTCGCGTCAATCCGGGCGGGGACGCAAGTCTATGGGCTAGAGCACGAAAGGGATGATCGCGCGGCGGCGTTTTGGGTAGTCGCGAAAGTGCTCGCGATACCAGCGATGGTTGGAAAACGCCCGGGGGACGAGGTTCGTGGCCGTGAACCAGGCAAAGATCCAGGCGGGCACGGTCCAGGCGGCGAGCGCGAAGCCGACCCATTCGATGATTTCCCCGAAGTAGTTGGGGCTCGAGAGCCAGCGGTAGAAGCCGCCATGGGGGATTTTGTAGCCGCTTTCGCCGGGTTTTCGGAGGTTCAAGAGGATGGCATCCGACTGCTGATTGATGGCGTAGCCGGCCGTGAACACGAGGATTCCGACGATGAAGCGCGGGTCGGCGAGCCAGTCGGTGCTCAGCAGGTGCGGGGCCAGCTCCGTGATCGCGAAGGCGTTGGTCGAGCCGTTGGCGGCGTTGAACGAGAAGGCCAGCAGGCCGGTGAGGATGGGCTTTTGCTTGTGGCCCCCGCGCATCCGGAACGGGTAGATGAAGGATCGGTACACGTAGTGAAGCATGAACAAGCCGAAGAGGATGAGTGGGACCGGCTTGAACGCGTTGTCCGACAGGAAGAAGACGACCGCGAATGAAATCGGCGACGGCGCCTCCATGAGGACCCAGAGGGCGCGCGCATTGACCGTGGGGCCCCAGCCGGGCCGCAAGTGGCGGCCGTACGGCGCGGAGATGAACAGCAAGAGAAAGAAGCTCACGATGCCGAGAACGACGATCCCGAGCAACGCCCAGGTGTAGATGGGGTGGGCCTGAAGGGACTGGCTGAACGCTTCGGTGATGGGCATGGGCTCTCGCGGCTGGTCTCGCTTGGAACTAGACTCGCCGGGTGGATGCTAATTGGTTTATCGCGTTTCCGATGCAAGTAGCGAAATTGCACTTGCCACCGGCGCCGCCCGCCCGCGTGCGCGTGTTCGCGGCGTCAGACCTGCACATCACCTTGGGCTTTCTCGGCGCGGTGCAAGTGTCGGATGCGAGAAAGGCCTGGGACCAGATCGGGAAAGTTGCTTCGTTTCGCGAGGTAAAGGGGTCGTTCTCCGGCATCGAGCCGCTTGGGCATCCCCGAAAACCTTCGGCGCTCGCGGCGATGGTCGAGACGGGGCGTGATGCGCTGAGCGGGATGATCGCACAGGCCAGGGATCCCCTGTTGAGGGCAGCCGGCGCCCGCGAAGACAGCCGGCCGCCGCTTCCGCATATGACGCTGGCCCGGATTCAGCGCAGGGCGCGCGCCGCGGAACGTCGGGAGGCGCTTGGCTGGGCTCAGTCGATCGACTTGCGCGGCGTGACCTTCACAGCGGCCGCGGTCGCGCTCTACACCTGGGCCGACGATCGCCAGGAGCGCCTGTTCCAGATCGTCGAGCGCCATGACTTTGGCTCCTGACGGGCCCCTGTAGGCACCCGATGGGGCGAAGCGGCACGGAGATTTGTATGCTGCCTCGCGGAGCGGTCGGCTTGCCTTTGCCGGAACGTGGCATTTTTTTTGCGAATCGAGTTCAATGCAACTCGTAGGCAGACCGCGCGATGTGGAAGAAGGCAGTCTTTGGTGCAGTTTCGGCAGGCTTCTTGGGCTTTGTCGTTTGGCTGTCTTGTCTCAGCCCCACTCGCCACCAAATCGAGTGGGACGTCGCCACGCGCGTCCGTGATGTCCTCGAACGCACCGGCTTCGAAGCGGTGGTGCCCGTCGTCGATGGACGAGACGTCGAGCTTCGCGGCGGGGTCTCGTCGGCGTCCGAGGCACGGCGGGCGGAACGCATCGTGCGTATGGTCCGGGGGGTGCGCGTCGTGCGCATGGACCTGCTTGTCGACGGCGAGGACAGCCTTGGGGGAGGTGAGTCGTGACGTATCTCATGTTGCAGATGATCGGCGCCTTGCTGATTTCAGCCGTTTTCGGAGCGCTCTTGCTGTGGCTTGGGCAGGTTTTCTGGGGGCGACTGGTCGCTCCAGTGCGTGCCAAGACGCTCGAATACGAGCTCGAGGAAGCGCGGGCCGACCTCGAGACGCAGGGCACGCACATCGAAGGACTTCAAACGGAGCTAGGCGGCGCGACGCAGAAGGTGGAGACCTTGCAGCGCGCGAAGCGGCAGCTCACCGCGACCTTGGATGCGCGTAATCGTGCGATGCAGGAAGTCCGCGAGCGGCTTTCGGTGGTCGACCTCGAGGAGCGCCCAAGCGCGCGCGAGTCGGCCGAAGACCTGCGACGCGAGCTCCGCATCGCGGTTCAGGAGCGAGACGAAGCCAATACGACGCTGCGGCAAGCCGAGGCGCGGGGTGCGCGTTTGCAAACCGAGCTCGAGGTGCTCCACGGGATTCACGAGCGGATGCTCGACGACATCGAACGACTCAAGGGCCGCCTTCGAGAAGCCGAGCTCGGAGCACGGAGCAGCGGCCAATCGCGCCCGCCGGCCTGGGTCATGGTGCAGCCGTTTGGGCCCCGCGACGACCTGCAGCGGCTGCAGGGCGTCGACCCGAGCCTCGAACGCATGCTCAATCGACTCGGCATCTACCACTTCCATCAGATTGCGCGGTTTGAAGCCTCGGACGTCGAGTGGCTCGTCGAGCATGTGGACGGCGTGCCCGAGCGGACGATTCGCGATAGCTGGATCGTCGACGCCGCCCACCTGTGCGGCGCAGCGGACAACTGACGCCGGCTAGGACACGGCTTCGAGTGCGCGGTCTGCGAGTGCCGTCAGCGCTTCTCGGGCCCCCTCGAGGTCGCTTTCGATGGCGCCCAGGAGCACGGCCGCTTCCGCGATGGTCGTGGTCGTTTCGATCTCCAAGCTGGTGGCGCCGAGCCGACGTGCGCCGAGCTGCTGACTGCTGCCCCGGATCATGTGGGCGGCGAGTTGCAGGGCTTTCAGGTCTTCGTTTTCGACCGCTGCTTTCATCCGTGCGACGTTCTCCTCGGCGTTTCGGAAGAAGCTATCGATGACCTCGGAGACGAAGCCGGGGTCTTCCTCGTCGAGCTCCAAGAGCTGAGCGGTGATCGTGGTGTCGAGGGCGTTGGGGGGAACTCCGAAACGCTGGCGGCCGGTCGCGCCGCCCAACGGTTGAGTGTTTTTTGAAGCTCGTTCCTCGTGAACGGCTTCGTCAGATAGTCGTCCATCCCGGCGGCAAGCGCGGTGCTTCGATCGCCCATCATCGCGTGCGCCGTGAGTGCGATGATCGGAACGCGCCGATGGCCCGATGAGAGCTCGCGCGCGCGCTGTTCGCGGGCCGCTTGATAGCCGTCCATTCTCGGCATCTGCCCGTCCATGATCACCGCGGCGTAGCAATGTCGGTCGTCGCTCAGCGCTTCGAGCGCCTCGACGCCGTCGTTGACCGCGTCGACGTCGTAGCCGAGCGCCTGCAGGTGCGCGACCACCACCCGCTGATTGATCTCGTTGTCTTCAGCGACGAGGATCTTCATTCCATTGGACTGCAACGCCAGCGGCACCGAAGGAGGCAAGGACGCACGGCTCGCTTCGTCCGACACGGGCGCCGGCTCGCTCTTCCGGTTGAGCGTTTCGAGCAGGGCGGCGATGATCTTCGCCCGTCGAATCGGCTTTTCGACATGCACACGGAGGCCCGTTTCCAGCAGTTCCCTGATTTCATGGCGGTAGGAGCAGATGGCGACCAGCGAGATGCCTTCTTTCGCCGCAATGGCGTTGAGCTCGGTGATGCGGCCTCGCCAGTCGGTCCCGAGGCTGCGGAGGTCGATCAACATGACATTGGGTCGCTGCGACACCCGCAAGGTGCTGAGCGCGCCGTCGAATGTCGTCGTCGCCCAGGGTTCCATGCCCCAAGATTCGAGCTGTGCGCTGAGCGTTTCGCGTGCGCGGTTGTTGCTCTCGAGGATCAAGACTTTCATCCCGTGCAGCGCTTCGGTGACGGCCTGCAGCTCTTCGCTCAGTCGCTCCTCGAGCTCGAAGCGCGTTTCGAAAAAGAACGTGCTTCCCTGTCCGACGGTGCTCACCACCCGAAGCTCGCCTCCCATCAAGGCAACCAGCTGCCGGCAGATCGGGAGCCCTAGCCCCGTGCCGCCGTGCTCACGCGTCGTCGATGCGTCCGCCTGGGAGAAGGGTCGGAAGATGCTTTCGGTGCGTGCGTCGGGAATCCCTTCGCCGGTGTCGGTGACTCGGACTTCGAGATCGACGTGCCAAGGCCCGCGGTCGCGGACGCGAACGCCGACGACGACCTCTCCCTCCTTGGTGAACTTGAGGGCGTTGCTGATGAGATTGGAGATGACCTGCCGCAGCCGGAGCGGGTCCCCGCAGACCTCGGCCGGGACCTCGGGGGCGACATGGGTGATGAGCTCGATGCTCTTGGCCTGAGCCGCCGAAGCATAGTTTACGGCGATTTCTTCGGTCATCGAAACGACGTCGAAAGGGACGGATTCTAGCCGCATTTCGCCTGCTTCGATTTTCGAAAGGTCGAGCAAGTCGTTGACGATCGCGAGCAGCGCACGGCCGGAATTGTGGACCTCGTGCAGGTACTCGTCCTGCGGCTTGGGCAGCGCGCTCGCGTCGATCAGTTGAAGCAGCCCGAGGATGCCGTTGAGGGGCGTGCGAACCTCGTGGCTCACGTTGGCAAGAAACTGCCCTTTGGCCTGCGCGGATGCCAAAGCCGCATCGCGTGCACCTTCTAAGGTGCGCGATTGCTCGGTCGCGAAGTGGCGCATCGCATCGGCTTCTTCGGCCTGGTCGTAGAGGCCGAACATCAGCTGACGGCGCGACCAAAGGAACAACCCTCCAACGGTGCTGGCTGCCACCAGTTGGAGGATGCCCATGCCGATCTCACGGCTCTCGACCCGTAGCGCGAGGGGGAACCAACCGACGAGTGCCACGACGATCATCACGCCATAGAGCGAAGAGCGATAGGTCACGGCGGCCGTGGCCATGATCGCGATGGCGAGCGTCGTCGTGTTGCTGAGCGAGCCGCTGAAGGCGAACATGGCTAGACCCATGCCTGCCGCGATGAAGATGGTGGCGACCGAGGCCGGCGTGTCGTGCCGAGGGTCGTCCACGCGCATGACGGTCCAGACCAGGAGCGAGAGCGCCGCCGCGCCCGCACAGATCAAGACGTGCGGCCCATTCGGGACGAACGGCGGCGCCAACAGAAAGAGGACCGCGCCGGCGGCGTAGATGAACGCCAAGATGGGCAGTACATGTTGGAGCGCGGCGAGCGAGCGAAGCCGCATCTGCTCGTCGCGCATGTGCTCGCGACGAGCCTTCCGTTCCGCCTCGCGGTCGCCCAAAAGCTGCCCCTCCCGGTTCATCCCCTCGTTAAACAAAGTGCCTCAGCGGCGAGGCGATGTCACAACATCACCCAAAAGGCGGATTTCAAGTTTTGACGAAGCGGCCTATCCCCTTTTGAAAAGGGCTAATTCTGGCAAGGTTTGGGGATGGGTGGTCGCGCGCGGGACGAAGTCGAGCTGGAGCAGCTGAGCGAGCAGATTCGCTATCACGAAGCCGCGTACCGCGACGGGGCGCCCGAGATCACCGACTCGGCGTTCGACGAGCTGGTCGAGCGCTACAGCGAGCTTGCAGATTCGCTTGGCATCGACCCAGCCGAACGACTCGATGCGCAGCCTGGGCAAGATCACACGGCGGGCTTCGAGACCGTGGAGCACCGCGTTCCGATGCTCTCGCTCGAAAAGCTATCCCCGAACCGGCGCGACAGCGCTGGAGCGCCGATGCCGATTTTGGATCAGCTCTCGGCCTGGTTCCGGCGACGACTCAAGGAGCTCGAGGTGGACGAGCTGCCGGTCCTCGTCGAGCCGAAGGTCGACGGGATTTCGGTTTCGGTTCTCTACGTCGACGGCGAACTGCGCCGTGCCGTCACGCGTGGCGATGGACGCAAGGGCGATGTGATCACCAAACAAGTCGCACAGCTTGGGACGGTGCCGATGAAGCTCGAGCGTGCCGGTCGCAGCGAGCTCGAGATCCGAGGCGAGCTCTATTGGCCGCTCGAGGAGTTTACCCGCTTCAATGCCACGCTCGACAAGCCGCTGATCAACCCGCGCAACGGCTGCGCGGGCATGATGAAGCGCAAAGACCCGGCCGGCCTCGAAGCGACCGGAATCCGCTCGTTTTTCTATCAGATTGCGTGGGACCAAGGGGTGAAGCTGCCGCCGACCCAGTACGAGACCCTGCAGTGGTTGGGCGACCGCGGCGCCGACGTATACCTCAGCGAAGTGTTCCGAACCGAATCCGAAGAAGAGGCGCTGCGATACTGCGACGACTACCAGGCACGGCGGCAGAGCCTGAACTACGACATCGATGGCATGGTCATCAAGGTCGACGACCTCGGTTTGTACGCGCGGCTTGGGGCGACCGGGCATCATCCCCACTGGGGCATCGCGTACAAGTTTGCCCCGGAACGCAAGCCCACCAAGCTGCTGGCGATCGAGGTGTCCGTTGGCAAATCCGGCAAGCTCACCCCGGTTGCTCTTCTCGACCCCGTGTTCGTGTCGGGCACGACGGTGAGCCGCGCGTCGCTCCACAACTTCGTCGAGCTCGAACGCAAAGATGTACGCGTCGGGGACACGGTGCTCGTGGAAAAAGCCGGCGAGATCATTCCGCAGGTGGTCGAGGTCGACAAGAGCAAGCGAAAGCGTGGGGCGAGGCGTTTCGTGGCGCCCACGGTTTGCCCGACCTGCGGGACCAAGGCGGTGAGTGAAGAGATCTTCGTCTACTGTCCAAACCCGGCCTGCCCGGACCAGGTACGCGAGCGCTTGCGTCACTTTGCGAGCCGGGGCGCGATGGACATCGATGGGATGGGCGAGGTGCTCGTCGATCAGGTCGTCGACAAACTGGGCGTGCGTTCGCCCGACGAGTTGTTCGGCCTCGACGTCGACGCGCTCGCCGGGCTCGACCGAATGGGGCAAAAGAGCGCAGAGCGAGTGAAGGCCGGCCTCGAGCAAGCCAAGCAGCGCGGCCTTGCGCGCGTGCTTCACGGCTTGGCGATTCGGCATGTGGGCGAAACCATGGCCGAGGACTTGGCGGCGTACTTCAAGACGGCCGATGCGCTGCTGGAGTTTGCCGGCCGGTACGCAGCCGAGGACGAGGAAGCGATTGAAACGGTGGCGCCGGCGAAATCGGCCGATCGTGGCGCCATCGAGGGCCTCGCGCGCAAGTCGGCGGATAGCATTTTCTGCGAGCTCGATTCGCCGGCGGTGCGAAAGGTGTTTGCCGGCCTGGCCGAGGTGGGCGTGAACCTCGAGGTCAAAGCTGCAGACGTACGTGCGGTCGAGGCCGTGGCCGGGAAGACCTTCGTGCTGACCGGCACCCTGCCGACGCTCAAACGAACCGAGGCTACCAAGCGCATCAAGGCCGCCGGCGGCAAGGTGTCCGGCTCCGTATCGAAAAAGACCGACTACGTCGTCGCAGGGGACGACCCGGGCAGCAAGTACGAGAAGGCGCAGACGCTCGGCGTTGCGACGCTCGACGAAGCCGCGCTCATCGAGATGCTCGGCGGGGACGGGTGACGCTCAGAGCTCGGGGACCGCACGCGCCAAACGACGCAGGCCTTCTTCGATTTGCTCCTGCGAGGTGGCGAAGCTGAACCGAACGAAGCCCTCGGCGGCTTCTCCGAAGTCGCGGCCTGGGCCTAGCGCGACGTGTGCCTTTTCGAGGATCTCGAAAGCCAAGGTCAACGAGTCGCGCCCAAAGTGGCGCATGTCGACCAGCACGTAGAAGGCCCCGGGTGGATCGATCGGGATGGAAAGGCCCATCTCTCGAAGGCCATCGACCAGGATGCGCCGCCGAATCGCGTACTGCTGGCGCATGTACTCGACGTGCTCAGCACCCTTCGCCAATGCCGCAATGCCCGCTTGCTGCACGAACTGCGAGGTGGAGATGAAGAAGCTTTGCATCAAGCTTTGCAGTGGCCTCATCGCGTTTTCGGGGGCGATGAGGTAGCCGAGGCGGAATCCGGTCATGGCGTAGCGCTTGGAAAAACCATCGAGCACGTAGCAGTTTTCGGTGAAGCCCAGCGGGGAGGTGACCTCGGCGCCGTCGTAGGTGAGCCCGTCGTAGATTTCGTCCGAGAGGATGGGGATGCCGAGCTCGCTCAGCTCTTGGACGACGTGGCGCGGTTGGACGGCGCCCGTTGGATTGGCGGGCGTGGCTAGGAAGATAGCGCGCGTCCTCGGCGTGATGGCGTCCCGAACTTTGCCGACATCCATCACGAAGCCGTCCTCAGGACCGGTCGGCACGAGCACCGGTGTACCGCCGCAGACCGAGATCATGTTCGGGTAGCAAGGGTAGTGCGGCGTGGCGAGAATCACCTCGTCGCCCGGGTCGACCAAGAGGTTCAGACACAGGAGAATCGCCGGCGAGGTGCCGCTGGTGACGATGACGTGGTCCGGGTTCACCGCGACACCGCGACGCGTTTGGCAATCTTGTGCGATCGCTTCACGCAAAACGAACAACCCGCGGCTGTCGGTGTAGTGCGTTTCTCCCGATACGAGCGAGTCGACCGCAGCTTGGACGGCCGCCGGCGGCGCATCGAAGTTCGGTTCGCCAACCCCGAGCTGAACGATCGACGTCCCGGCGCGCGCCATCGCCATGCCGCGCTCCATGACCTCCATCGCCAGGAACGGTTCGACCTCTCGTGTGCGCTTCGCGAACATGGGGACACGCTCTAGGGTCCTAACTGCCCGAGATCTAGCCGCTTCTCCGGCAAAGATCGCAGCGACCCCGACGAGCCGCTGCGATCTTTGCCTGAAAAGCCTTGGAATGTCGGGTGATTACGGGTATGGAGCGTGTCCCCTATGGAGTCGCTCGTCGTTACTGTGATCGGGAAGGATCGGCCTGGGCTGGTCGAGTCGGTGTCGGCTGCGGTCGAGGTGCATGGCGGAAGCTGGGTGGAGAGCCGGATGTCGCGCTTGGCGGGCGAGTTCGCCGGCATTCTTCGCGTGAGCGTGCCGACCGCACAGGCCGATCCGCTGTCCCGGGCGCTCGAAGCGCTTCGCGCCGATGGGCTTCGGGTCGTGGTCGAGCGCGGCTTCGAGGACGCCGTCGAGGAGGGGCATCTCATCGTCCTCGAGCTGATTGGCAGTGACCGGCCTGGCATCGTTCACAAGATCTCCGAGGCGCTGGCGGCACGCGGGGTCAACGTCGACGAGCTCAACACGGAATGCGAGGGCGCCCCCTGGTCGGGTGACACCTTGTTCAAGGCGATGGCCCGCCTTCGCGCGCCGAAGGGACTAGACCTCGATCAGCTTCGAGAAAGCCTCGAGGCGATCGCCGCTGACCTGATGGTCGACATCAGCATCGGCGAGGCAGACTAGGGCGTTCGCCCTCGCCCGAGGGTAGCGGCGCAGTAGCCGCCTGGCCGCGCGCGCCTTCTCTTCGGCGCTCATCCACATCCGAAGCGTTGCAAAGCGATAGATGGCGCGAAGGTTCGGAAACAGCGCCAGGTAGATTTGCCACGAGCCCTCGTAGGCGCTTGCATCGAGCGCGAACGCGAGCTGCTCGTCGCCGACCGAGGAGGTCTCATCGAAGTCACGCGTGGCCACGAGCGCCCGGACGAGGCGATCGACCGCGTGCCGCCGCGCCTGGCGCATCGTGCGGCCGCGCGGATTGAAGGAGCTACGCCGGCGGGTCCAACTCTTTCGCCATCGCTGATCCCAAGCGTAGAGCAGGGTGTTGTCGAAGTGAGCGAGCGCGATGAGCCGGCTCCAGCGCATGCACTGCTGCACCGTCCCACTCGCTCGAAGATTGACCTCGGGCACTTCGTCGCGCGAGATCGGCGCGCGCCGCGTTCCAAACTGCGCGTCGAGCCAGGCGAACTCGGCCGGGAAGTCGTGGGCCGCGATCTGCAGCGGGTAGCTCGGTTGCTTTCCGAGGTCGAGGGCGATGTCCTTGAGGTCGTCGAAGATCTGAAACGACGCCAGGAGATAGCCCCAACGACGGATTTCGCGCGAGTACTTGGCGGGGTCGAGCCCGAGCAGGCGCGCGCGCAGGTCGAGCCAGAGCATCATGACCATGTTGTTCTTGCGATAGAAGTGCCATGCCGTGTCCTGCAGGCGCATTCGGTCGGCGCGACGGTCGCGTGCGCCGCTGCAAAGCTCCGCTTCATCGAGGTAGGTCTGGAAGCAGTGGTGCAAAAAGAGGTTGGTTGCGTGCACCGTCTCCCGCGTGGCATCGGCGAGCCGCGAATCGATGGTCGCGGCGACTTGATCGAGCACGTCGAACAGCTCCGACAAGGTGATTCCAAACTTGGTCCTGTGCGCGTCGGGCCAGATGCCGAGCGTGCGAAGGTGCGAAAGAGAAAGCTCGCAGAGTGGACGCTCGGCGGTGTCGTCTCGGTAAAGCGCCCTCAGCAGCTTCCCCGCCGCGTCGTGTCCCCCAACCGCGGCGGCCAGCTCGTCGAGGAACTCGTCGGCCAACTGCATGTAGAGAAAGGCGACATCGGCGATGGCGACCTCGGTCGAGACCGGCGACGCAGCGGCACCCTTGAACGCGAAGTTGTCGACGAGCGGTCCGATCTGCTCGATGGCGGCGAAGGTTTCACGAAGCAGTGCGTTGTCGGTAACGACGCTCGGAAGGAGCCTGCGAATCCTTCGGCGCCTCAGCCAGTAGAAGGGAAGGGTTACACCGTGGCGAACGAAGTCTCTGCTTTGCGCCGCCTTCTCGGCGAGGATCGACCCGAGCGAGCGATTCGTGCGCAGGCCTTCCCATCGTCTGCTGATCTGAGCGACCTCCGCCGCCGGTGTTCCCGCCTGGTCCGAGCACTTGGGCCCGGGGTGAAGCAAGAGCGCGGTCTCGTAGCGAAGGCGGGCCTCTTGCGAACCGAGCTCGTCGCGCGCGGCGTCGGCTAGCTGTGCCTCCCAAGCGCGAAGCTTGGCTCGAAGCGATGGCAAGTTCGAAGGGCCTTCGGTGTGAAGCAAGGCGAGACGCGTGCTCAGCACCCCCTCGAGCTCGTGGGCGAGGGGGCCTTGGCTGCCGAGGTCGATGCGCATGTAGGGGTGGCGCGCGAGCACGCCTTCGATGCGTCGCAGCACGAGCCGTTCCTCGGGCTCGAAGGAAGGCATCGTGATGGAGGCAAGCACGGTCATGAGGGGACGGCGGTTGTGACACGCCTCGGCCGGAGGCTCCAATTCCCGCTCCCAGGGTGTTAGGGTCAGCGTCTAGACCATGACAGCCAAGGGCGGAAAACAGAGCTGGCGAACGCCTTTTCGCCGCGTTGCGATGGCGACCGAGAACGCCCTCGAGCTCGCGCGTCTCGGGCATTTCACCGACCCGGAGCATGCGCCGTACAAGGTCGCCCACCAGATGCGAATCGCGCGCCTGCGCCGCTACGGGGGGGACGAGCACCGACCGACGGTTGGCGCGCCCCTGTTGCTGATTCCGCCGCTGATGGTCACCGCGGAGATCTACGACGTCGCGCCGGACATCAGCGGGGTGACCGCATTGACGCAACTGGGGCTCGACGTTTGGGTGATCGACTTCGGCTCCCCCGAGCAAGAAGAGGGCGGCATGAAACGCACGCTCGACGATCACATCAGGGCGGTGAGCGACGCAATCGACTGGGTCCGCGAAGCCACCGGCCACGACGTGCATCTGGTTGGGTACTCGCAGGGCGGGATGTTCGCCTACCAGACCGCTGCGTACCGAAGCTCCGAAGGCATCGCGTCCTTGGTGACCTTTGGAAGCCCGGTCGACATTCACCGAAACCTTCCGATGATCCAAGACAGCATCGCGGGCCGCGTGTTCGAGCTCGCGCAAGGTGCCCTCGACGCACCGCTCGACAAGCTCGAAGGCCTGCCCGGGTTTTTGACGAGCACCGGGTTCAAGCTGCTCGCCGCGCACAAGGAAGTCGGCCAGCTCATGGACTTCGTTCGGAAGCTGCACGACCGGCAGGCGCTCGAAAAGCGCGAAGCCCGCAGGAGGTTTCTGGGTGGGGAAGGCTTCGTGGCCTGGCCCGGCCCGGCCCTCAAGAAATTCATCGACGAGTTCGTCGTTCACAACCGGATGCTCTCAGGAGGCTTCGTCGTCGACGGGCGCACCGTCACCTTGGCAGACATTCGCTGCCCGGTTCTGTTCTTCGTTGGTGAGCGCGATTCGATCGCAAACGAATCTGCGATTCGCGCCATCCGGGGCGCAGCGCCCAACGCGGAGCTCTTTGAAGTTTCGATGCGAGCCGGGCACTTCGGCCTCGTCGTCGGCAAACAGGCCATGTCGGTGACCTGGCCGACCGTCGCGAGCTGGGTGCGCTGGCGCGAAGGCCTCGGCCCCGAGCCCACTGTGCTCCAAGCGCCGGCGCCGCTCGAAGAGCCCGAAGAAGCACGCTTCGAGGAAGTCGACTTCGACGTCGAGCTCTTCTATCGAACCGTCGTCGGCACCGTCGGCGCCTGGTGGAACCGCGTGGGGCAAGCGGCGACCGACCTCGGCGAGCAGCTCGACAACCTACGCTGGCAAGTGCCTCGCCTGAGCGTTCTTCAACAGATGCAGCCCGACACTCGCGTGAGCCTGGGTCTTGCGCTCTCCGAGCAGGCGCACGCCAATCCGGAGGGGACCTTCTTTCTTTGGCAAGGCCGCGCTCTGTCCTACGCGCAGGCCGATCGACGCGTCGACAACGTCGTTCGGGGTTTGATTCGCTGTGGTGTGCGCCGCGGTGAGCCGGTCGCCGTTTTGATGGGCGCGCGACCGAGCTATCTGTCGATGACCGCAGCGTTGAGCCGACTCGGCGCGGTGCCAATTCTACTCAGCCCGAGCCGCTCGCGCGCCACGCTCGAAGACGCGCTTCATGGCTCCGCGCCGCGGTTCCTCGTCACCGACCCCGAGAACGCGGCCCTGGGCAAGGAGCTCTCCGACCAGGTTCTCGTCCTCGGCGGCGTGGGCGAAGAACGTTCGCTTCCAGCCGGGGTCATCGACATGGAGCAGATCGACCCCGATGCGGTGGAGCTTCCCGGCTGGTACGAGCCGAACCCGGGGCTCGCGCGCGATCTGGCGATGATCATTCTCACGGCCGGAAGGGGAAAGAGCCCCCGGGCGGCCAAGATCACCAACCAGCGCTGGGCCTTCTCGGCCTACGGCGCCGCTGCCGCCTGCACCTTGTCGCCACGCGACACGGTGTACTGCTGCCTGCCGCTGCATCACCCTGCCGGCATGTTGGTGACCGTGGGCGGCGGCCTCGTGGGCGGTTCGCGCTTGGCGCTCGCCACGGCGTTCGACCCCGATGCGTTTTGGGACGACGTGCGTCGTTACGGCGCGACGGTCGTCTTTTATGCGGGCGAGATGCTGCGCGAGCTCTTGCGGGCCGAGCCCTCCGCTTCGGACAACGCGAACCCGATTCGCCTATTTGCGGGAAGCGGCTTACGGCGCGATGTCTGGCAGAGAATCCTCGACCGGTTTGGCCCGGTCGGCATCTTGGAGTTCTACGCAGCGACCGAAGGCAATGCCGTGCTTGCTAACGCGTCGGGCGAGAAGGTGGGCGCGCTCGGCCGTCCGCTTCCGGGGAGCGCGGAAGTCGCGCTGGTACGCTATGACTTCGAGTCCGAGGAGTTTGGACGCGATGAGCACGGCCTGCTGGTTCGCTGCGAGGACGATGAGCCCGGCATCCTGCTCGCGCGACTCGACGCCGACCATCCGCTGGCGAGCTTCACCGGCGGTGACGAGGCCGGCCGGCGCTTGCTCCGCGACGTCTTCGAGCCCGACGACACCTGGTTTGTGACCTGGGACGCCCTGCAGCGCGATGCAGACGGTGACTTCTGGTTCGTCGACCGGGTCAGCCGCATGCTGCGAACGGCGAACGGAGTGGTTGCGACTCGCTCGATCGAGGACGCCCTCTACGGCTTTCCTGCCCTTCTTCGCAACGTGGTCTACGGGATCCAACAAGACGGCTCCGACCGCCCCGTCGCGGTCGTCGTCACCGAGGGCAATCGAGGGCTCGATTTGCAAGCATGGAACGAGTTTGCCGCAGGACTGGACCCTCGGCATCGCCCACACTGGGTCAAACGCGTCGAGCGCATCCCCATGACCGACGGCTTTCGACCCGATAAATCGGCGCTCGAGAGCGCTGCTCTCGGTGAAGGCGCCGAGCTCTTCGCGTATGACGAACGGGCCCAGCGATACGGCGCCGCGCCCCGTGACGGCACTGAGATCGGCGCCTAGGCAAGGCCTCCACTGTACAAAAATCGCGCACCCCCAGCTCTCTTGCTACATACCGTCTCGATGAACCCCCGAGCTCTCCTTCTGCCCTTTGCTCTGCTGTTGGCGCTTCTCTTCGCCTGCGCCGAGCCGCTCAACGAGGGCAGCGCGTGCTTCCAGTCGTCGGAGTGCCGCGGCGGCTCGATCTGTGCTGAGACGGTCTTCCAGACATCCGAGGGCGTCTACGACACATACTGCATGAAGGTCTGCGACGCCGAGCAGGTTCGATGTGATAGCGGTGCGGCGTGCTTGGAATCGGCGGAGGTGGTCTACGATCTCGAAGGCATCGGCGGCAGCTCGGGGACGGGCGGCCAGGGTGGCATCGGTGGTGAAGCCGGCGCCGGCGGCGAAGGTGGCATCGGGGGCATGGGCGGAATCGGCGGCGCCCCCCCGGAGCTCTGGCTCTGCCTACCCGGGGAGCTCGAGAACCCGGACTACTTCCCGCGGGACATCGGATTTGTCTGCGACTTCAGTCTCGACTGCGTCCTCGGCGCCGTCTGTGTGTGCATCCCCGGCGCGACCTGCGAGGGTGAGGGTCGGAACGGCCCCACCTGTCAGCGGATTTGCGACCCGACCGCCATCAACGAGTGTCCGCGAGTGGCGGAGGTGGCGCCTGAGTGCACCGATCTAGGGGACGGCCGGGGTTTTTGCGACCCTACGACCATTGTGCTCGCCCCCTAGTGCGGGTCCCCTCAATTGGCCATTTACGGCGGCGGTTCAGAACATTAGACTCCGTCGGCTATGCCCACACCCCAAGAAACAGTCGACGCCCTTCGTTCTTATCTGCGGATGCATCCCGAGGAGGTCGGCCGCGCAGTGCGGAGCGCGCTAGGCCTGCGGGTCGGCGTTCCGCTCGCTGCCCTGCGTTGGCTCGGCCAGCAGGCGGAGCGAAGCGGCAAGGTCGAAGACTTTCACATCGACTCGGTCCCGCCGGGCCTTCGCCTGTCGGGCAACGTCGACTTGATGAACACGCCGATTCGCGCAGGCGCGATCATTTTCGTCGAGCGCATCGTATTCAACGACGAGGAGCTCACGGTAGCGCTTCGGCTCGAAGACGTGAAGCTCAAGCTCAACGGGGAGTCCGACTCGCCGATTGCCGCCTTGATCAAGTCCGGGGCGTTGGACCTTTCGAATCCGGGCACGCTGGTGAACTTCATGCCCGGCCGCTCTCCGGTCCTCGCGGATGCAAACGGGAACCGAATCGTGCTCGACCTGATGCGCGATCCAAAAATCGGCAAGAACCCGCTCGTCCGGCGCGCCGTCTCCTTGCTCACGTCGTTCCTGACGCTGCACGGCGTCGAAACCGATCAGAAGCACATCGATATCGCGTTTCGCGCGCTTCCAACCGGGTTTGGCGGGGCGTTTCGCTCGGTTCGCCAGAACGTCCTACTGCCCGGGATGAGCCGTTTCCTTCCGCGGGCGCGGTAGCGCGCCGCCACAGGACGAGGGCTCAGCTTCCGGGCGTCGGCTCACGGGGCGCCGCGTCAGGGTCGGGCTCCGGTGCGTGAGGCGTCGAACGGTTGCGAAGCGCTTTGAGCTCCTCCTCGGCGAACTCGAGCTCGAGCTCGGCCCGGCTACGCGCGGCAACGGCTCTGGCGACCGAGTCTTGCAGGTCTTTGGATTTCGAAAGCTCGGCGTTCAGGCGCGCGTCGAGCGCGGCGATTTCGCCCTGAAGCTGCAGTCGGCGCTCGCCTTCTCGGTCGAGCCGTCGTTGGATGCGCTCGGCGCGTTCTTGCTCTGCGCTGAGCTGCTGGGCCGTCGCCGCGATCTTCTGCTTTGCAGCATCGAGCGAGCGTTCCGTCGCCGAAAGGTCCCGCTCGGTCTCCGAGAGGTGCTGCTCGATCGTCGCCTTCTCTTGGCGGTTCTGCGCGAGCTTGTCACGCGTACGCGTCAGGCGCCGCTCTTCGTCCTTGAGCTGCGTCTTCAGAGACGCGACGTGTCCATCGGTGCGCGCTAGGCGCTTGGCCAGCTCGGTGCGCGTCAGCCGGCTCTGCTCGTAGCGAAGCTCGAGCTGCTCGGCGATCTCGCGCGTGTCGGCGAGGTCGCGACGAAGATCCGACGCGGTGAGCTTGGCTTGCTGCGCTACCTCGCGCTGGGTTTCGGCCTGCTGATAGAAGACGGTCACCGCGGCGCCTGAGGCTCCGAGCAGGGCAAGGGCCAACGGGATCGTCCAGCGTAGAATCGTCTTTACGCGTTTGCGCCGCTCCTCGGGAAGCGACAGCGCCGAGAGCTCCCCTGCAAGCTCTTCAGCCGTGGGCCGCTCCTCTGCATCCAGACTCAGCCAGCGGTTGAAGAACGGTGTGAGGTATTTGAGGCCTTTGCGGTTCGGCGCGCGGGGCGTCTCCTTGGAACGATTTTCGATGAAGGTGTCCACCGCGCCTGCGGCAACGTCTTCTTGAGTTTCCGGCTCGAGCGCGTTTCGAAGCGAAAGGGCGAGCGCGAACACGTCGGCTTTGTTGCTCACCACCGGCTTGCTCTCGACCGATGCAAACTGGGCAGCGACCTCGGGCGCGAAATACGTCGGCGTCCCTGCGACCACCATCTCGGCCTCAGTCGCGGCTACACCAAGATCGAGAAGCACAGGCGTGACTTCCTCTGTCCCGAACCCTGGGATCCGAGCGAGAAAAATGTTCTCTGGTTTGACGTCTTGATGGCGTACGCCTGCGGCGTGCATCGCGGCGAGCGCGCGCGCCAGAGGCTGAAAGATTGAAAGCGCCTCGGCGCGATTCAAGGGCTCACGCTGCAGACGTGACTCGAGCGTCTCGCCGTCGTACCATGGCATGACGAACCAGAGCCGTTCCTCGAACCAGCCGTGGTCTTTGAACTGCACGATGGACGGATGGAACACAGAGGCGATGAGTCGCAGCTCTCGGAGGGCCGACTGCTTAGCCGACTTCGAGTGCGCTGGCTGGTGGAGCATCTTCAGGGCGACGACATGGCCCGGAACTTCGGTGTCCTTGGCTCGGTACACGTCCCCAAACGCGCCCAGCCCGACGCGCGCCTCGATCGAGTACCGCCCGCCGACGATCGTGCCGTTGCACAAGGGCTCGACGATTTCGTTTTCCTCGCCTGGCGCACGCGGGGCGGACTCCAAAGCGAAGGCCTCCATGATGACGCGGCCGAAACGGCCGGTGTCGGAAACGCCCTGCTCGGCGAGAATCCGCTCTGCCTCCGCCATGGCGGCATCCACGCGCGCTTGGATGACCTCAGGCGGTTCGCCGTACACGAACGCCAGCTCCTCGATGCTGAGCTCCCGCGCGTGGCGAAGCTCCAAGAGCTCGGAGTCTTCGGTGCTGAGGTCGAAGCGCAGCCCATTGAGTGGACTGGTCGAGTGATGCGCGGAGGGAAGGGCGCGCCAGGGCAGCCCTTCGAGCACTTCCCTGGTCGGTGGCTGGTGCGGTCGGCTCTGGTTGTGCATGTAGCCGCGCGCTGCGCGGTAGAGCCTTGCGCGCACGCCCGGCGCCTGAAGCAACTCGTCGCTTTCGGTTTTCGCAACGTAGGCGCGAAGCTTGGCGAGGGACTGTTCCGCGCGCTCAGTGGAGCCGGTTCGAATCGCAAGGTACTGTCGCAGACCCTCGGCGTAGTAACGAAACGCGCGGCCGTGCAGCACGTCGACGATCGTCTGGGGTTGACCGTTCGTGAGCGCGATCGACGCGGCGGCTTGCGTAAACGCCGCGCCGCCTTTTCCGGGTGGCCTCAGTTGATTTAGAAGAAAGGGGACGGTGCCCAGAGTTCCCATGGTTGCCTCTTACAAAGTGGGGAACTGTAAGGATGGGTCACCCTTGAGGCGGCACTCAACAAAACCGCAAGGGAAAGCACCGCTGTGCGGGCGCTAAATTTGCGTTGGATCGGGTTCGGGCCCAAGGTGTCTCCGTCGTGTTTCATTGGCGCCTGGGATTATGGTCGGTTCTCGGCTGTGTAGTTTTGCATGGCTGCACACCGAAGCAGGGTCCTGTCACCGCTCCGGTCGAAAGCGAGGCCAAGCCTGCGCAGAGCGCCGCTCGCGGCACGGAAGCCGAGCCGGCGGTGCTGCAGGAGCCCGTGGCCTTCTGGAAGGACGGCAAGGCGCAGGGCGAGGTCGATGCCATCACCGCCGATGAAGACGGTCACCTTCTGCTGGACCTCGGCGAAGATTGGACCCCGTACATTCTCACCGAGGGATCGGGAGACGAGGTTCCGAAGCCGAGCGAGTACCGTGCGACCTACCTGGCGCTGGCGCGCGGCGAGTTTCCGGACGACCGCCACGGCTATCGCGCCGAGAAGGACCAGTACCTCGAGCTCTACGGCATCCTTCCGAACCTGTCTTTGCTGAGGCAGCGTTTCGCCGAGGTTCGCTCGCTGCAATGCGCGGAACAGCTCGACCTGGTGCCCCTTCAGGAGTTCGACGGCTTTGTCGCCTATCAAAAGGGCCGCCGTCCTGCGCGTCGTCTTGCTCGCTACGAGCTGCTCAAGCCGAAGATGGCCGCGCTCCTCGAGCGTGCCCAAGTCGAAAGCCTCGATCAGCTAACCCGGGCGGATGCCGCGGACGCGGACGAATGGGAGAAGGTCGAGGAATACCGGACCTTAGCGCCCGAGATTGAGGCCATCGCCGCAGCCCAGGCCCGGCTCCAGTGCGAAGGCTTTTTCGAGGGTCGCGGAGCGTACACGGCCGGACTCTTCGATTGGCGCACGCACGAAGCGCTTGCCGAGTTCGAGCGTAGGCACCGGGTCTACGGTTGGGGCTTCATCGGAAAAGACACCCTCGCCGTCCTGCAAGAGACGCCGCAAGAGACCGAGCGGGAAGCCGTGATTCGAATGCTGACCGAGCGCGCGATGCACGCCGCAGAAGTCATCGAAGATGGCAGCACATCGTTTCTGCGCGACGGGGAGCCGCGCACCTACAAAACCGAGGACGGGCGCGAGCTACCGATCCCGAACTTCGAGGCCGAGCTTCGCGAGCGGGTCATCGAGGCGTTTGGGCTTCAGACGACGGAGTCGACCTATGCCTGGCTGGAATCGCTTGGGGAGATTCCAGCAGAGAAAGTCATCGCGCTTCAGGGCATCGAGCGGCCGCCGTACTACGGCGACGTCATGGAACTGAGCGTTTCCATCGATCGAGGCGACGTCTGGTTCGAGTTCCCGTACGACGAAGAGGGCAAAGCGCGCTCTCAACCCGTCAGCCGTCGACCACGACTCACGATCCTGGTCAACTACAACGGACAGAAGATTCCTCTCGCGCGTTTCGGGACGACCATCGGCGGTTGGCGGACCGACTACATCGATGGCGTCGTGATGCTGAAGTACAAGGGCTCGCCCACCGGTCGGCGGGTGTGGAGTCGAATTTCCGCGGCTCCGGTTTGGGTGCCGCCGGAGAGTACGCCACCACGCACGATGGTCTACAAGCGACGCAAACGTGGCGAAGTTTACTACGACGTGGACTACCACACGACGGGCCCGAGTTACGCTTCGGCGTACGGATTAGTGGCGGCGTACCACCGCAAATACTATCGCGGCGCGGACGGCACCATCCAGTTTGGCGGCGACGAGGGCATTCGGACGCATGGCTCGGTCGACTACATGAGCATCATGCGGCGTCACTCGCACGGCTGTCACCGGATGCACAACCACATTGCCGTTCGATTGATGTCGTTCGTGCTCGAACATCGCCCGCACACACGCTACGGGCAGCAGCCGATGATTTACCGACGCGAGTTCGAGTTCGAAGAAGAAATGTACGTTATGGAGTTCGACAAGGGGGGCTACAACTTCGTCCTCGACGAACCGCTGTACGTCGATGTCCTTCCCGGGCGAATTCGGGGCCAAGTCAAAGAGCCGATCGAAATCGTGCTGCCGCGCTATGACCGCGATGTGGGCGCATACGTCATGCCGGACGGCGCATGGGTGAGCGTCGACCGCTTTGGCAACCTGACGCCGCGGATCAAGCCGTTTGATTTCGACGCGCCTCTCGAAGCGCCCGAGATGGCCGAGGATCCGTTCACGACGACGGCGGAAGTGACGCCGGACCCGACCCAAACGGGTATGCCCGAGCCCGCGCCGGCAGCAATTCCGGTGAACACGGCTTCGGTGCCCATCACGCCGACGCCTTGAAATCAAAACACAATTTCGAGTGCGTCTGGTCTTGTGGATGACTTGGGCGAAACGTCCTGCGCCTGTGGAAAAAGAAAGCGCTTTTCCACAAGCGAATTGCGTTGATCAAACTCGGTCGATCGGTGACAAAAGGGGTCGGAAGATCGCGACAGCGAGGTCGGACGTTCTTTGAATCAACCCATCTGACGACAGCAACGCGAGTTGTTGTCTCTCACTCTCACGGGGGTAAGGGGCGAAGCCGAAAGGTTTCGCAGTCGGGCGGCGCAAAGAACGCCGAACGTGTCCGTGGGTCGTGAGCATTGCAGAAGCCGTTGGTCTGATGCGTGGGTCCGAGTCGAGCGAAAGCTCAGGCGAAGGCTGTCGACGCGGGGCCCAGCGGTGGAAGGCGCACCAGAATCGGGACGTCACTTGGTTTCACCACCGAGCGAGCGCGAAGGTTCTAGACGAGACGTCGGCGGCACCTGGCACTAGGGCCGGCCGATGGCCGTGACGGCGCGTCAGAGGTCCGGAGCTCGGCCGTTTCGACGGAAGGAGCTCCCGCCAAAGCGAGCGCGACGGGGTGACACCGTCGGCTCACCGTCTGCAAGCCGGTTCGGAACCGGTGACGGTAATCTCACGAGGCTCGGGTGCCCATCTTTGAAAACTGAAACTCTGGATTGCACGCGTCGGCCTGAACATGCTGCGCATCACCTCCGTACTGTGGGCGAAAGCCTCGGCGGCGGCGCGGAGTGCGGCATGAGACATCGGATCCGCCACAAGCGCATCCCATTTACGCGCCCTTGGAGAGCCGAAAACCAAGGGTTCAGGCACGGCGCGAGTCGTCGCGGAGTCCAATCACGACGGTTTGCTAAATCCAAACCATCGCTGGGGCTCTGTCCGAATGAAGAGCGTAGGGCAACCTATGCGAGTCTTCGGTATCTCGAACCATTCATGCGAAGAGATACGACGTCAGCGCACGGGACGTGTCGGTCAACGCTCCTCCAGTGAGTCCAATAGCTCACGCGGGGGGTTAGCAGGCTTCCCGACGGGGAATGCATCGCGCCGGAACGTGTCGCGCAAAGCAGGAGAGGCTGAATAGGCCCACCATCGAGCCTCGGCTCGAAATCCAGACAAAGTCGGTCGCGGTGAGTGCGACGTATTCGCGCCCACCGAGCCAAGCGACGAGTTTTTCGTTGCGAGGTTAGCGAACTTCCAAAGGGGCGATCCGTGCCGGGTCGCCCCTTTTCTTATGGGGCGTCGGCGATTGGGGTGTGGTTTCGGGTTGTTGCAGCATTCGCGCCGCCTATCGGTTTTCCCTCGTTGACCTGAGGTTGACGTGAGGTGGCGCGGAGGGCTCGAGATCGGCCACCAGCCGAAGCTGGGCCCGCTGCCCGAGGTGGGCGTACTGATGCGTGCTCTTGGCCGACTTGTGCCCGAGCTGCGCCTGAATCGCCTTGATGGAGTGACCTCCGGTCGCGGCTTGGCTGGCCACCGAATGTCGACCGACCTGATGGTGGCCGATCTCCCGGAGGCCGAGGGCTCGTTGCACGATCCGCAAGGGCCGCGCGTGGGAGTAGATGCGCGTGGGGAAGCGCCCGTCCTTGCTGAACAGGAACTCCGGACCCGCGTACCCTTGCTGGATGTGCCAGCGAATGGCGTCGACCACGTCCTCGGTGAGGGCGAGGGTCAACACCTTGTTGTTCTTGCGCGGCCCGAGCATCGCAGGCCGCTCCTTGTTGCCCCGCTGCACCGCCCGATCGACGATGAGCTGCGGAGGGATATCGCGGATTCGATCTCGCGCGATCGCATAGACTTCGCCCGTGCGAAGACCAAGCCGGGTCGTCAGGTAGAAGAACGCGTACCACTGAGGGAACATCTCGAACATGCCGGCGAGGAGCCGGTCGCGCTCCTCTTCGGTGTACCAGTCGGTGGCTCTTTCGGGGGCGCTCTCCATTGGCACATAGGGCACCGACTTGAGGTGGCCCCGTTTCCACATGAACCGCAGAACCGCCCGTACGATCTTGAGGCGGTTGTTGATGGACTCCGGTCCGAGGTGGGTCGGCAACCCTGCCTTGAGCTCGTCGATCACAGACGTGTCGACTTGCTCGATGTACAGGTGCCCGATCTGCGACTCGAGGTCGCGCCAGAAGCGCGTGCAGTTGTCTCGGCTGCCCGGCTTCATCGTGGTGGCGGACACGTACATCCTGTACGCGTTCGCCATGAGAAAGCGCTTTTGCCCGGAGATGAGCTCCTCCCGCTTTCGTCGTTCGGCTTCGCGCGCCTCGGCCTTGGTTCGGAAGCCAGCTTTGCGCCGGCGTCCGTGGCCTTCGAGCGTGAAGTCGTACTGCCATGATTGGTCTAGTCTTCTAATGGCCATGCATTCGGTTCCTTTCTGACAGGAACTTCCGCATCGCCATGTCCGGATTCGTCAGGAAGAGGTCTAACATATCCCGACGGAAACGACGGACCCGAGGCCGCCCGTAGACCGGAATACGTCCTCCGGAGACGAGATTTCGTAGATGCCGGATCGACCAGCCGGTGTGGCGGGCGGCTTGGGCATAGGTCAGCCAACGTCCAACGTCCTTGGTGGTTGCTTCCATCGCCTCTAGTCCTCCGTCCTAGGAATGAACTCCCGCGGCTTTCCCTCTAGCCGCGGCCAGATCTTGGGAGATCCGGTTGGCTCCCTGGGTCTTTGAGTCCGGTCCGGGTTTTGGCTTACGCTGCTGCAGCAACGCAGGGCGCTGTCCTCGAGGAACGCTGAGCTCATGCATTCGGCAGTACCGCCAGAACGTCTGATACGAGCCCTCGAATGGGGGCGTGGCGTGTCGACACGCCTTCCAAACGCCCTTGACCGAGTAGCCAGCCCGCAGCCACGCTGCGATCTGCTCTTTGCACTGCACAAAACTGGCATACGGCTCGCAACCCGGAGCCTCCACCGACCGATAATCGAATTGGAAATCCTTGCTCACAACCGGTTATCGGTTTTGCGGACCAAAAGTATTCTTGAATCGAGAGCTTTTTTTCGTCGGTTGCACGGGGATGCGCTGAGAACCGCTGCAAGCCACTGCAAGACTCTTTGCACTCGCTACACTTGTCCGAGAGCGAGCAAGACACGCTGAAACTTCTGGAGACCGATTTGCATCAAATCGCGCCCAGTTTCAGTCAATCACGCCTGAGAACTTTTTTCTTACGCCCAGTCCCAGCGAGTCGCGGACCGCTTCAGTCGTTTACACGCAGTTGCAGTGAGTAACACAGTGAGTACCGGGCAAGATGTGGGATTGTATGACATCGAAGATGTCCTCAATCCCCGCTTGCCGCGCTCAACGCCTTCGGCTTATTCGCGGCGGGGACTTCAGGGAGAGCAAGGCGGCGCATGTGCCAAGGGTGGCGGCCGCCAGCTTTCCGACGCGGTTCGCCACTTCGATCCAGGGCGGTCTATCTGAGACACGTTGAAAACGCGGGGCGAACAACGGCACGAGTCTTGATGGCGTCCTGTGGTCGTGGAGTTTCCCGCAACCGAAGTCCACGAAGACCGAAGGGAAGTCTCCATGCGCACCGAAACGGGGCAGCTTGTGGAGCAGCGCGTCAACCGAGCGACAGCGCGTTGCCTTGGGACGTCAACGATCAGAGCCGCCCCCGGAATCGACCCCGATACACCGTTATCAAGTTCGCGGTGTCACTGTATTGGACCGGCGATCAAAAAAGACACTGTGTGATGAGTTATCTCTTCGCGCGTCAGGAGGGGTGCGTTAGTCTCCCACTTCGTTCGCCCGTCCAACGCCAGTAGGAGATGATCTCAATGTCTGCATTCACATTCACGGATAACCAAACAAACAGGCTCTGGGAGCGCCGATCGAATCCACTCGGTCGGATGTTCTGCTTGGTCGCGGCTCTTGCGACCGTCCTTTGGACTCCGCTCACGGCTTCAGCGACGGAACCACTGTGCGAGCCGTTCGAAAAGCAAGTCAGCGTCGACGGTGGCCACAACTGGTTCGACGCGGACGACGAGGCGTCCGCTCCCGACGCAGGTGGTCGGAGGCGGTGTCGATCTACCGCTTCATCGTGAAGAACTGCGTGCAAACAAGTGTGTTTCAACACCGGCATCACGATCCCGAGCTCGGCATCATGCTGTACCCCGCCGGAGACGGAGCGATTACGGCATCTCGGCTCCGACGAGACTCATCGTGACGAAGCCACGATCCAGACTTTGAGAACCTGTATCAACCCGATCGCTGTGACGACGCCCGGCAACAAGATAAACGTGGCCACGGAAACCACAGAGATCGAAGGCTTCGACGTCATCGAGACGCTGCCACGACCCGGCGTACGTCAAGTGCGAAGGCGGACCTATGTGCGGTAACGGGATCGTCGATCCCGGCGAGACCTGCGATCCGCCCATGAGTGTTCCCGACGACCATTTCCCCGATAACAAATGCCGCGAGACCTGCACGTACTGCGGCGACGGGATCGTGAACAACGGTGAGGAGTGCGATTTCAACGATCCCGACGCATCCCATTCCTGCACCAACGACTGCATGATTCCCGCCTGCGGTGACGGCATCGTCGATCCATCGGACGAGACCTGCGACCCGCCCGGCAGCGTGCCCGACACGCCGCCCGGAAACGAAAACGCCTGCCGCGACAGCTGCACCTATTGCGGCGACGGCATCGTGAACAACGGCGAGGAGTGCGACGATCCCGGCGATCCTCGCTGCAGCGACGACTGCATGGTCGTCCCGCCCTTCTGCGGTGACGGCATCGTCGATATCGGAGAGACCTGCGACCCGCCCGGCAGCGTGCCCGACACGCCGCCCGGAAACGAAAACGCCTGCCGTGACAACTGCACCTACTGCGGCGACGGCATCGTGAACAACGGCGAGGAGTGCGACGATCCCGACGATCCCCTGCTGCAGCGACGAGTGCATGCTGCGTTCCGTCTGCGGTGACGGTATCGTCGATCCGGACCTCGGCGAGACCTGTGACCCGCCCGGCAGCGTGCCCGACACGCCGCCCGGAAACGAAAACGCCTGCCGTGACAACTGCACCTACTGCGGCGACGGCATCGTGAACAACGGCGAGGAGTGCGACGACCCCGACGATCCTCGCTGCAGCGACGACTGCATGGTCGTCCCGCCCTTCTGCGGTGACGGCATCGTCGATCCGAACGAAACCTGTGATCCGCCCGGCAGCGTGCCCGATACGCCGCCCGGAAACGAAAACGCCTGCCGCGACAGCTGCACCTACTGCGGCGACGGCATCGTGAACAACGGCGAGGAGTGCGACGATCCGGATGATCCGCTTTGCACCGACGACTGTATGCTGGTTCCGGTCTGCGGTGACGGCGTGGTCGACTCCGACCTGGGCGAGACCTGCGATCCGCCCGGCAGCGTGCCCGATACGCCGCCCGGGAACGAAAACGCCTGCCGTGACAACTGCACCTACTGCGGCGACGGCATCGTGAATGACGGCGAGGAGTGCGACGACCCCGATGATCCGCTCTGCACCGACGACTGCGTGCTCGTGCCGTGCGGCCTCGAAGTCGCCAAGACCTGCACGCTGCCACCTCCACCACCTGCGGGCGATGGAAAGTGCGAAGGAAAGCTGCAGGAATACACCGTGATCTGGAACGGCGCCGGTCCGATCGACATCGCGATTGGCGACGGTCTCGTCGATAGCAGTGCATCGTTCGCCGAACCCGGTGACGCGGTAACGTTCTTCACCGACGGCTCGACCAACAATACGATCGTCAACATTTCGGGCGCCGCCTCCGGCCAGTCGACGTTCCACGTGTCGTGCTCCGACAAAGACATGGACGGGGCGACGGAGACCAACGAGGACCAGGGACAGGTCTCTCCGATTGGACGCGACTGCGGCAAGGACCAGGGTGACGGCAAGGGCGATTCTGGTTTCATCAACCAGTGGCTGCTCGAAGGCTTTGTCGACGAAGGCGGCGACGTGCTCGACTGCACGATCGACGGCAACGGGGGCGACACGGTCTGCGCCTTCAACGCCATCCCCGCCAGCTGTGACTTCCCCGAAAAGCCGGACGTACTGACCTTCAGGGTCGCCGGCGGTGACTGCAGCGCCAGCAACAACGACCAGAAGGCCGACAAGGTGACCTGCGTAGGAGGATTCATCGATCCGGCCGAACCGGTCATGGTTTCGGTGAACGGGGATCCCGTGTTCGAGCTCCAGCCGGGTGAGACCTTCGACGTGGAGCGGTCGGGTGATCCCACAATCGAGCTAGCCCAGGGCGGCGTGGCCCAGTTCAACGAGTTCCATGGCTCTTGCTCGCAGCCTCTCCAGGCTGGGGACCGATATGGCGCGAACGAGCTCCTGCTGCTCGATGGCGTCGGACTCGGCACGAACGTGACCTACGCGTATGTGGTCACCAACAACGGCCCGGCGACTGTCGACGACATCACCGTTGACGACGACCAGCTGGGCTTCATCGGCAGCATCGACTCGCTGGCACCGGGCGAGAGCGACACGCTCACGACGTCGGCCTTCATCTCGGTGACGACGACCAACGTGGCCGCGGTCGATGGTGACGGAGCTCCCGGCGCCATGTGTATGGCCGACAGCAACCCGGTGACCGTCGAGGTGCTTCCGCCGCCGCCGTGCGACGTGAGCATCGTCTTCTACAAGCTCGATGACGACAAGATCAAGTGGAAGCTCACCAATGACTCGGCTTTCGGCCTAGCCACTTTGGAGACCCTGACGCTGGACTTCCCAGATGCCTTTGACATCATCGAGAAGGTCAAGCTCGACGGAGACATCTACAAGGCCGACGACAGTAACCTGGTCGTCGGGCCGGGTGTCACAATCGGTCCGGACGACTGGACCAAAGACGACGTCAGCAAGCGTCAGCTGGAACAAGGAAAGACCCGGACCCTCGAGGTCGAGTTCGAAGAGAAGGACAAGAACGCCAGACTTGGTGACTTCGACCTCCTTCTGGGCTTCGAGGAAGGCTGCACGGTCCAGTTCGAACCGAGCTCGCGGAAGGACGATGCCGTCGAGAACAACAACACGGAAGCATGGGGCCTGGCTGGATGCAGTGCCGCGCGCCTCGACTCAGAGGATCGTTTCGGCCTGTTCCTGTTCGCCGGGGCGCTTCTGCTTTGGTCTAGGCGCCGGCGGCGAACCGTCGGCTCTCGCGACTAGAGAGGAGCCTCGGGCCTTCCGTCAACTTCGAACTCTGAGTTAGATCATCGCGAGAAGAGGCAGGTAGCCGAACGCTACCTGCCTTTTCCTTTTGCCGCTCGTAACAAGGGCGAGGCCGAGACAGTGCCTGCCGGTGATCGGAGCGCTGGATCGGCTCGACATGAATCCCGCTGAAGGGCCTAGGCGGCGGCCTGTCTGCAACCGATGAGATGCAAGGGTGGGCAGCTTTGCCCCACGTCACCGCGGAGGGACGGGCCCTCGCTTGATGTAGTCGCTCCAGGCAACGACACCAAGCTCGTAGGGGCGTTCGGACCTCAGGGCTTCCACGATGGCCCCCGCCAGCTTCAAGTCCGTGATGAGCGGAATCCCGGCATCCACGGCGCGGCGGCGGATCAGGTATCCATCGGGTCGGCCCTGCTCGTCGTATTCCGTCGGAGTGTTGATGACGAGGTCGACGCGGCCATCGGGAGCCCGATCTCTTCGACGATCAACCTCGTCTCGTCGGCAAAGCAGCACTTGTCGGCAATCGGGCCGAGCGATTCCAGCACGCCCGCAGTCGGGAACCGGAAGCTCTCTTAGCCCATCGGGCTCATGTGAAGCGCCGATGTCAAAACCAGACGTTGATGTCTACTTCTTCGGAGACCAAAGAGGGCTCGGAGGCTATCCGTCCCGACATAGTGCCTCTTCTCCTCACGGGCCCCTCTCTAGATCCCAGTCGCTTCGCTCCCGCTCTTGTCGCTGCACGAGTTGAATCGCGCGGTCGTCGCGCTTCGCCGCGCAACTGGCGACGAAATGACGCCAAGAGCCGGGGTGCGGAGTCTTCTGAACCGCCTTTCGTTGAGCGGCGAGTCTTCGCCTGAGCGTGCGGGCGTCGATCGCTTGGCGGAGCGCGAGTTGCTTGGAGAGGCGTTGTCGGTCGTGCCCAGACACGGGTAGGGCGGCGAGGATTCGCCGCTGTTGGCGATACTTCTCCCTCAGACCTCGACGCTCGCGCGCAGCGATTTCTCGGTACGCGTTCCAGGCGCGCTCGCGTTCGAGACGGCCCTGTTCAAGCGACTGCGTGTAGTCCTTCCACAAGCCCTCCGGAACGCTCCGCGGCATCGGTGAGTAGTGGTGCGCTGTGTGCCGCGCCGCTTCCAAATGATTCGTGGATGCGTGCTGGAACTCCCCGAGCCGTTTGCAAAGCCGGGGCTTGCTCAGCTCCCGGCCGACGCTCGACGCCTTCACGCAAATGCCTCGCTCCACATCCTCAAAGACCAGCCCATTTCCGTGCAGCCGAAGGATCACGCCAAAGCGGCCACAGGTTCGATGCAACTCGTCCCAGCTATGTAACTCGGTTGTTCGCAGTGCAGGCGCGAGGGTTTCGCGCGCCCAGCGAGCGAAGCTGTCGACTCCCTGCTGTGCTTCATAGTCGGCAGCCCGTTGGGGCAATTCGTCTCGCTCTCGCGCTCTGGAACGCAGAGGCCGGAGGCCGAACTCGGCTTCGAGAGCCCGTCCCGCGGTGAACAGTTTTTGGTGGTCCCAGGCCGGCGAGTGAATTCGAAAGCTCTCCGGATGGATCTTGTTGATGGCGACGTGCAGGTGCTCGTGGTCCTTGTCGTTGTGGCGGGCCGCGATGTACTGGTGCTCGGAGAACCCCAGGACGTCGACAAGATGCTCCACGACATGTTGGAGCTCTTTCCTGTCGAGGCTTCGGTCCTCTGGGTGAAGCGAGATGACGAGGTGATACGTGCGGTCCTTGCCTGCCCGGGTGTTTTGCGCTTGGACGGCTTCGACCAGCCGGCAGGCGAGCTCGACGTCGTGGGCGGTGCTTACACCGGGGAGATTGGCGCCGAGGAACCAGGTTGCTCGAGGATCGGTGCTCCGGCCGCGGATGTAGCGAGCGAGCTGACGAAAGCCGTGGCCCGACGTGGAAGGGCGCTGGTGCCGGACAATCACCGGAGCCCGGCCAAACGCTCGACGGCTCGACTCACCTCCCGCGCGGCTTCGCGAAGCTCGAAGCTCAGCCTGTGGTGGCTGGCACGGTCGCCGACGCCTTCTCGAATGGCGAGCTTCAGAAGGCCACCCACCCGGTTCAAATCGGCATGAAGCCGCGACACCTCACTAAGCGCTTGCGCGTCGACGGTGCTCTTCAAGCGAGCTCCCCGGAGGCACCGTCGGAGTACCTCGGCGCGCGAGGAACTCGTTTGGCGGGCGAGTGCTTCGAGGCGGGTGAAATCGTCCTCATCGACGCGAAACGAAACCATTCGGCATTTCTGTTTTGCGTGGGCGCGAGGTTCGAGTCGGGAACCGTTCGCGGAGTGACGATGGACGGGCAACGTTGAGCTCGGCTCGTTGACCTGAGGTTGACGTGGCGATGTGAAATCAAGTGACATGGGGTGACGACCCGTGAACACGGCGATGCGGGTAAGTTCCCGCGATCATTTGTAGTTAGTTGTTTTCGTTGACTGTTCAGCGGACACCGAAAACGCGCTTCGATATCCGTGCCGGGTCGCCCCTTTTCTTATTAACTGGCTACCTGCCGCGCGACGCCCGGACGTAA
Organism: uncultured delta proteobacterium; assembly: GCA_963712235.1. Lineage (GTDB taxonomy): Bacteria > Myxococcota_A > Polyangia > Polyangiales > Houyiibacteriaceae > SG8-38. The sequence continues at coordinate 18,811 of CAVQHC010000005.1, read as the reverse complement.
GTGAGCGCTTACTGACAGTTTCGATTACCTACTGCGCCGCTCCCAGGTTCGGGTCCAACGCCTTCGCCATCTCCATCTCCCTGCGCGCCTCGTCGGTGCGCCCGAGGCGAGTCAGGACCTGGGCCAGCTCCTGGTGGGCGGCGGCGCTGGGCCGGTTGCGGATGAGATCACGATAGGTGGTCGCGGCTTCCTCGAGCTTTCCCTGCTGGACCAGGATCGTCCCGAGCGTGTCGTAGGCAGCCGCATTCTTCGGGTCCGCCTTGATCGCGGCCCGCAGACTGGCGATGGCTTCGTCCACGCGGCCCTGCTGCCACAGGACGATCCCGAGCGCGGTGTAGGTCTGGGTGTTCGGGTTCTTCTCGAGGGCGGTGCGGAGGTGGCGTTCGGCCTCGGCGAACTCGCCGCTCCGCACCAGGGATGCCCCCAGGTTGTAGTGCGCCGAAGCCGACTCGGGGTCCAGCTCGAGCGCCTTGCGGTACGCCTCAGCCGCCTCCTCGGGCATTCCCTGGCGTTCGAGCACGAATCCGAGGTCGTTGTAGATCGCGGGCTGCGGCTCGATCGCGAGTGACTCCCGGTAGTGGGCTTCGGCCACCTCGAGCTCGCCGAGGTCGATCGAGGCGAGGGCCATGTTGTTGTGGGCCTTCCAGTGCTTGGGGTCCGCCGCGAGGGCCTTCTCGAACGCGACGACCGCCTCCTTGCTCTTGCCCTGCTGGAACAACGAGAACCCCATGGCGTTCAGGAGCTCCACGTTCTCGGGCTCGACTTCCAGACCGCGCCGGTAGGCCCGGACGGCGCCGGGGTAGTTGCCGGTCCGTTCGTTGGCCATGCCCGCGCGCAGAAACGAGTAGGCGTCGAGGAACTGCTCCTTGATCTTTGCGATCGAGTCGGCGGGCAGCGGCACGAACTCCGGGATGTTGGCGGCACGGTCGGTCCCGGTGAAGCGATCGAGCACCACGGGAGGCGTGGACCGGCCCTCCTCGTCGATGTGGGTCAGGAAGAGCTGGGTGTAGGGGGTGTTGGCCTTCGAGGAGAAGACCAGCCATCGGCCGTTCGACGAGAAGCTGTGCCAGGAGTTCATGAGCGGCGTGTTGGCGCGCAGGCGCCGAGCCTCGCCGCCTTCGGCCGGGATGATGTAGAGCTCGCTGTCCGGCATGAGCAGCATGTAGTTCTCGGCCTTGGTGAAGACGATCCACTTCCCGTCCGGGGAGAACTTCGCGAAGAAGTTGCTCATCCCGTTGTGCGAGGCGCCCTCGATAGGTTCGGCCTTTCCCCCGCGGCCTTCGTTGAACGGGACCCGGTACAGATCGAACTTGAACGGCTCCTTGTCTTCGATGAACTCGGGGACGTCCTTCTCGTCCAGCAGAATGCTTCTCGGCGTCCGCGATCCCGTCCTTCCGGTAGACCTTCGTCCGGGCGAAGACGATCGACTTGCCGTCGGGGCTCCAGGTCGGGTTGCTCTGGACGTACTCGGGGTCGTCGGCGCCGGGCAGCGGCGTGTAGGTGCCGGTCTCCGTGTCGTAGACGACGAGGATGCCCTTGATCGGGAAGAAGAGCTGGGAGAACTCGATTCCGGGCGTCGCCACGAACACCGCCCGGTCCTTGACCGTGCTGATCACGTAGCGGCCGTCGGGCGAGACCTGGGAGAGCAGCCCGAAGGTGAGCTCGCCGTCGTCCCTCTTGTAGTCGCTCCAGGTGATGATCTTCTCGTCGTTCAACACCATCTGCTGGGACACGGGCAGGATCGCGTAGCCGCCCTTGTCGTTGCCGTAGTCGACGTCGAGGCCGAGGACGCTGCCGTCGCCCGAGAAGGAGTGGCAGTTCCCGCAGACCGGCAGGTTCTCGAGGACGATCGGCGGCGCGGTCTTCGGAGTCGATCGACCCGAAGCGCCAGCGGATGCGCGAAGGATCCTGGACGGCCTTGATGAACGGCAGCGGAACCTCGCGATAGAAGATCGAATCCCCGACCGGGTCCGTCGACGTACGGATGCGGACGCTCGCGGAGGAGGCGGCCTTCGCGTCCGGGCCGACGCCGACGACCGCCACCTCGGCGTCGTGCGCCGTGGATCGCCGCTTGATCTCGGCCCAATCGGCCTCCGACGGGCGCCAGCGTGGCTCCGCCGTCGGGAACCGGAGCACCTCGCCCGCGCCGTCGAACCGCAACAGGACCGTCCAGCTGTTCTACGCCCGCGGTCTCGTCGCTCCAGACGAAGGTCGGGGCGACGATCTCGGGCGGGAAGAGTGTCTCGTCGAGGGGATAGCTGATCTCGAGGCGGCCGGTTGGCGCGCTAGGAAAAGCGAGCGGCGGCGCCGGGGTGGACTCGCGTTCGCAGGCGCAGAGGGTCAGCGCCGCGGCAAACAGGAGCGCGGCCCTCGCGCCTTGGCATTCTCCATGCGTTCGAGATTGACAGGCCAAGCGGCAACGGTGTATCACCACGATCCCCAGCTGTCGAACTTCGAAGTTGCCGTTGCTGCGAGCAACTCACAAGTTTGACGCACCCCAGTTCTCGAGCCCGGAGAATCAAGATGAACGCCCGTTGTTTCAGTGTCTTGTTCGCACTTGCCGTATTGGCGACCGCTACCACCGCCGAAGCGGCCGTCATCAAGGTGTCCCCGGGCGAGTCCATCCAGGCCGCCATCGACGTCGCCTCTCCCGGCGACACGATACTCGTCGAGCCCGGGGTGTATGAGGAAACCGGGAACGCCGAGTTCGGTCTCCGCATCACCACCGACAACCTCCGCCTGATCGGCAAGGTGAAGAAGGGTCTGGGCGAAGCGGGCAAGGTCCGCCTCATTCAGTTCGGGACCCAGTACACGGGGGTCTATGCGGCTCCTGCGGGTTGCGGGCCCGAGGTGGGTGTGGGTGGCTGCCCCGACGAACTCCAGGGCTTCTACATTCGTGGCTTCACCGTGGAGGACTTTCCAGGGCAACGGGATCCAGACCCGCTTCGTGAACGGCTTCAAGATCGATTCGCAACGAATCTGCAAGAAACGGCGGCGGTGACGGCGGCAACAACGGGATCTACCCGACCATCTCCGCGAACGGGCTGGTCCAGAACAACGTCTCCTACGGCTCGAAGGACACCGCGATGTGGGTGGCGGCCTCCGAGAACGTTCGCGTCATCGGCAACGAACTCTTCGACAGCGTGATCGGCCTCGAGATCTCGGTTTCCAACAACGTCTTGGTGAAGCAGAACGAAATCCACAGCAACACCGTCGGCGTCGGCCTGTTCCATCCGAACGCGGCCGGCAACGCACAGCTTCCGGTCATGGAAAACTGGGTGATCGAGCACAACAACATCTACGACAACAACCGGGTCGAACGATCGCGCCTCCGACGAGCTTCCAGGCCGGGCCTGCCGCCGGGCGTCGGGGTCCTGCTTCTGGGCGTCTCCGATCATGTGATCGCGAAGAACACGGTCGAGGACAACGATTTCGTCGGAATCGCGGTCCTTGGCTGGTGTACCGCCACCGCCACCAATCCGGCGCGCAACTGCGTCGTAGACCCACCGCAGGCCGATCCTGCCGCGAACAACAACCTGGTCTCCCAGAATAAGGTGAGACGGCAACGGTTTGAATCCGCCGGCCGATCGGCATCCCGGCGCGGACCTCTCTATTCAAGTTCGAGTCGGTCGTCTGGCAACTGCTTCGCGAAGAACAGCCATACGTTTTCCGCTCGAGTCGCCGCCGATGCCCGATTCGGGCAACTGCCTCGAGGAGGAAGCAAGCCATAGGCTGGCTTCACGTTCGTGCGTGCCGTCTGAGCCGCGACGGAGCAGCTCGCCCACCGACGGGTGCTCCCCACGCCGAAACGATCGACGACCCACGGCTGCGCGATCGTTCTGCGTCGGGTCGAGGGCCCCGAGGCTCGTGAGCTGTTCTTCAGCTGCCAGCCCCCCGCCGAGGCGGTGGATGCCGGCCGACAGGCCGAAGCGGTCTATCGCGCGATCCTCGGTGTCCTCGAAGCCGAGGGGGGAGCTTCGCGTCGGTCGTCTCCGAAACGCTCTTCCTGCGGAGCCTGCGGGCGGACCTCGAGCCCATCCGCGCGGCGCGCGGTCGGGTGCTCGCGGCGTGCGAGGCGCCGTCTCATCGACCCGCCACGACTGAGATCGAGCAACCCCCGTTGAACGAGCGGGCCTGCCTGGAGGTCTTGATCCAGGCGGTCCTTCCGAATCGGCCGCCGCTTCGGGTCGACACCTTCGAGGCCAGGCCAAGCTGCGGCTGTGCCGAGTGCGCCCGTTCGCACGGCCTGCGGGTCCACGTCGGCGAGGAGGCCCGGCTCTACGCCGGCGGTCTCTACGGGCATGGCGAGGGCGCCTACGAGCAGACGCTCGCCATGTTCGGTGTCGCCGAAAACCTGCTGCAGCAGGCGGGGATGGAGTTCGGCGACGTCGTGCGCACGTGGATTCACCTACGCGAGATGGACCGAGACTACGGGGATCTGAATCGGGCGCGACGCGCGTTCTTCAAGGCGCGGGGGATCGACCCGGCCCCAGCCAGCACCGGCATCGGCGGCGGACCGGTTCCCGCGGAGCACGATCTCTGCCTGGGCGTGTACGCCGTGAAGGCGAGACGCCCGCCCGTGCGGACCCTGATGACCACGCCCACACTGAACGAAGCCCCACTGTACGGCTCCGACTTTGCCCGCGGAATGCGCATCGTTGAAACGAACAAGGTCGCGCTCCACGTCTCCGGGACCGCGAGCATCGACGAGGCCGGCAGGACCGCGCATCAGGGCGACTTCGAGGCCCAGGTGGATCGCATGCTCGTGAACGTCGCTGCTCTGCTCGAGGGTCAGGGCGCAACCTTCGGCGACGTGGTCTCCGCGATCACCTACCTGAAGCACCCTGCGGACGCTCAACGCCTTCGGGACAAGCTCCACGAAGCCGGCTTCGTGGGCTTCCCCAACGTGTTGGTCGCGGCGCCGGTCTGCCGGCCCGAACTGCTCTGCGAAACCGAAGCGCTCGCCGTCCTGCCGAGGACCGCCCCGACCCCATCTGGGAGCGCGTAGCGCCGCTTACGTCTAGCCAGCCCGATGCGCCTCCAGATACCCATGGCGAAACCGAACGTTCGTGTCCGGTGCCGTGAGGGTGCCGTGGCGATCTTTCATCATGTGAGCTCGAGTGACATGAAGTGAACATGGCGACGCGTGTACTCGTGCATGATCATTAGGGCAGTGTTGTTTCTATTGACGTTTTGCGAGACGGCGAAACGGACCAACCGGGTCCGTGCCGGGTCGCCCCTTTTCTTATGGAGCGTCGGCGATTGGGGTGTGGTTTCGGGTTGTTGCAGCATTTGCGCCGCCTAACGTTTTTCGCTCGTTGACCTGACGTTGACGTGAGGTGGCGCGCAGGGCTCGAGATCGGCCACCAGCCGAAGCTGGGCCCGCTGCCCAAGGTGTGCGTACTAATGCGTGCTCTTGGCCGACTTGTGCCCGAGCTGCGCCTGAATCGCCTTGATGGAGTGACCTCCAGTCGCGGCTTGGCTGGCCACCGAATGTCTGCCGACCTGGTGGTGGCCGATTTCCCGGAGGCCCAGGGCTCGTTGGACGATCCGCAAAGGCCTCGCGTGGGAATAGATGCGCGTCGGGAAGCGCCCGTCCTTGCTGAACAGGAACTCCGGCCCGGCGTACCCTTGCTGGATGTGCCAGCGAATGGCGTCGACCACGTCCTCGGTGAGGGCGAGGGTCAGCACCTTGTTGTTCTTGCGCGGCCCGAGCATCGCAGGCCGCTCCTTGTTGCCCCGCTGCACCGCCCGGTCGACGATGAGCTGCGGCGGGATGTCCCGGATTCGATCTCGCGCGATCGCATAGACTTCGCCTTGATTCGTCTTGGGCGGATCGCAATTGCGGGGCTGCTGCTGGTACCGCTCGCGCCTTCTCCCATTGCATTCGCGCACGAGGTTCGTCCGGCTCTGCTCCAGATCGAGGAGTTCCAACCTGGCGTGTTCGACATCACTTGGAAGCTCCCCGGGAGAGGGGATCGCGCACTAGGCCTCGAGCCGATTCTTCCTGCGAATCTCACGCTGCAGGGGCCCGTATCGATCCGCCGGGTGCCCGGGGCCTGGGTGCAGCGCGGTACCTACAAGAGCGACGGAACGCCCGTGGTGGGTCAACGCATCTCGATCGAAGGCCTTTCCGCCTTGCAGACCGATGTGCTGCTTCGCATCGAGCTCCACGACGGCAGCACGCACTCGGCTATCTTGCGGCCCAACACGCCGGTGTTCGACATCCCCGCACGCGAAAGCAGGAAAGAGGTTGCGCTCGCCACCTGGAAGATGGGCGTGATCCACATCCTCGAAGGCTATGACCACCTCCTGTTCCTGCTGGCCCTGATGCTCATCGTGGCCGGGTTCTGGCCACTGGTGAAGACGATCACGGCGTTCACGGTGGCGCACAGCATCACCCTGGCCCTCGCCACGCTCGGTGTCGTCCATTCTCCAAGCGCGCCAACCGAGGCGGTCATCGCGCTGAGCATCGTATTTCTCGCCGCTGAGGTGGTTCGAAAACGGCAAGGCGAAGTCGTGCTCACCGAGCGCTATCCGTGGGTCGTCGCCTTCGCCTTCGGCCTCATCCACGGCCTCGGCTTTGCCGGCGCGCTCTCGCAGATCGGCATTCCAGCCGACGAGGTTCCGCTGGCGCTTCTGATGTTCAACCTCGGCGTGGAAACCGGTCAGATCTTCTTCATGACCGTCGTAGCACTCGTGCTGGCAGGCGTTCGGCGCATTCGGGTGGCGTCCTCTCCTGGCACGTGGCGGCTCGCACCCTACGCCATTGGCGGCCTCGCGAGCTTCTGGACCATCCAGCGACTGGTCTCGATGCTGCCGAGCTGATCGGTTTCTCTCTTCGTTTTCGTTGACGATTGCGACGACGGTCGGTTCTGCAACGGCGAGGAAACCTGCGATGGGGGCCAGTGCCAGTTCGAAAGCACGTCGCCATGCCGTCTGGGCGAAACCTACTTCGAAGAAACCGGTGAATGCGTCGAGGAGCAGCCACCGACCTGCGAGGAGGAAAAAGCCGAGTGTGTGGCCGCTGCCTGCTACGACAAGCGGACCTGCATCCATTCGTGCTACCACATCACGCTACTTGCTCCCTCAGCCCATCGGGCTCAACTTGAGAGCCGGCTTTCGCGGTACTAGTCAGGATGTAGCGACCGACTCCGATCGCAGACCGTAGGTTACGCTGCGAATCGGAAAAGACCGTAGCGCAGAGCTACATACGAAGGGAGTCGGTCATGTCGAACCATACAGCAAGCTGGACGTACGTGGGATTGGATGTGCACGCGGAGACGATCACGGTGGCGGTTGCGGAAGGAAGCGGCCGTGCTCGTGGTCGCCACGTAGGGACGATTCCGAATCGGCCCGATGCGATTCGCAAGGCCATGAAAAAGCTGGGCGAGGCGAAGTCGCTTCGCGTTTGCTACGAGGCGGGACCGACCAGATATGCGCTGTACTGGCAGCTGCACAAGATGGGCATCGCGTGCGAAGTGATTGCACCCACGTTGGTGCCGGTCCGGGCAGGCGATCGTATCAAGACGGACAAGCGCGATGCGCTCAAGCTGGCCCAGACTTACCGGGCCGGCGAACTGACTCCGATCTTTGTACCCGATGCCGAGCACGAGGCGTTGCGCGATTTGGTTCGCGCTCGTGAGGCGGCCAAGAAAGATCAACTCCGTGCCCGGCACCGGCTGGGGAAATTCTTGCTTCGCCTCGGCCGCCGTCGAGATACCCAGAGCCAAGCCTGGGGCCAGGTCCATTGGCGCTGGCTCGATTCGCAGGTGTTCGACCATACGGCGCAACAGGAGACGTTTCAGGACTACAAGAACGAAGTTGAGCATGCTACCGAGCGCGTGGCTCGGCTCGACAAAGCGCTCGACCGCGCGGTCGAGCAGGCGCCCCCACGGATGCAAGAGCTGGTCCTGGCTTTGCAGAGTTTTCGCGGGGTGGCGACCCTTACCGCGGTGACCGTGGTGAGCGAGGTCGGCTCGTTTGCGCGGTTTCCCTCCGCCCAGAAGTTCATGGCCTACCTGGGTTTGGTCCCCAGTGAACACTCCAGTGGCGGCAGCCGGCACCAAGGTGGCATCACCAAGACGGGCAATGCGCATCTTCGCCGGGTCTTGGGGGAGTCGGCGTTCTGTGGACGTCTTCGGCCTCGCCGCAGTCCAAGCCTCAAGCGGCGTCAGCAGGGACAGAGTCAAGCCATTGTCGACATGGCCTGGGAGGCGCAAAAGCGTCTCTACCAAAAACACGGGCGCATGAGGATCCGAGCCAAGTCTCACCAGGTCACGGTGACCGCGATGAGTCGAGAGCTCGCCGGGTTTGTGTGGGCCGTCGGGCGGCAGCGCGAAACCGAGATGAACAAGGAGGGCCTACCTGTTGAACGGCTCAAAGAAGCTCAGAAGCATCCCCACGGGAAGGAGCAATCCTCGAAACATCTATGCGAAAGGCACGGCCGTGCCGAACTCGCGCCTCTAGTCTGAGCGAAATCCCGACGGATGATGACCATGTCGGCGGCCCTCGGGCCGATCCACGAATATCAGATTGATCAACCGTCGCTTTGTTCGCCAGCTTCTTTGAGCCGTTCAACCAACCATAAAGGGCACCCCATCATCTCTGTTGACCGGTCGCTACATATCAGATGTTATGTCGCCTGGGACGCGAACCAGAAACGGCGTTTGAAGTTACTATGCTCTACCATCCCACGAAGTCGGTCCGGTACTTCGAGAATCGCTACGCTCGCCATCCGTTCTATCGCTGCCGGTTCTTTGCGGTCCATCACGGCTCTGTTCCGTTCGCCCTCATTGCCGTGCGAAAGGTGGATAGCCAAGGAAGCTCCTGCCTTCGCATCGCGGACGTCCTCGGCGATCTATCGGCAAGTGGATGCTGGTATGACTCGGTGCAGAAGCTGCTCCAACGCGAGGGCGCCGAATGCTTGGACTGCCTGAGTCATGACATCGGTGACAACGTCGTCGTCATCCCACATTTCTTCGAGCCCTTAGGGCCTAGGAACATCACGATTCGTTGCGCTTGGAAATCCGAACGAGAGCCCTACGTATTCTTCAAAGGGGACTTCGACCAGAATGGACCCAATCAACTCCAGCCTACCGGGTGACGTAATGAAAGGTGAACACGACGCGTCAAAACTCACCATCGTGATGTATCACTACGTTCGGCCGTTGGAAGAAACGCCGTTCCCGAGGATCAAAGGGCGACGCATCGAGGAATTCGATCGCCAGTTGACGTGGATTCTCGAGCACCACACACCCGTTAGCGTCGAGGACGTCGTTGAGGCGGTAGCGGGTGACCGTGCTCTGCCAAACGACGCTGCGCTCCTGACGTTCGACGACGGATATGCAGACCACTACGCCTACGTCTTTCCTAGGCTGCGTGACGCCGGAGTCTCGGGTGCCTTCTTCCCAGCAGCGGGAGCGGTGATGCGTGGCGAGCTCCTGGAGGCAAACCGGGTGCATTTCGTGCTCGCTTCGGTGCAGAATGTGGCGTCGCTCGTTTCCTACATCGACAGGCGCGTTCGCGAGCTCCAGAGCGAGCTTGATTTGCAGGACCCCGAATCGTACGCGACCGAGTGGATGAAACCGAGTCGATTCGACGCGCCCGAGGTGGTCTATGTGAAGCGCATGCTTCAGACGGCCCTGCCCGCACCAGCCCGCAAGACGATTGCGGGCGAGCTCTTCGCGCAACATGTCAGGATCGATGAGCGGGCTTTCGCCCGCGAACTGTATGTCAACATCGAGCAGCTCCGGACGATGCAAGCGTCCGGGATGTACATTGGTTCGCACGGTGATCGTCACGAATGGCTCAATCGGCTCGAGCGCGCCGAGGTCGAACGTGAGATCGACGCCAGCCTGGAATTTTTGGAAGCGGTGGGGAGCCCCATCCGCGGCCATTGGGTGATGTGTTACCCATACGGCGCGTGGAATGAAACCGTCATTGACGTGTTGCGTGCCCGAAACTGCACGCTGGGTGTGACCACGGAGTCGCGTGCCGCGCAAGTGGGGTTGGATGACCCGCTGCTGCTTCCACGCTTCGACACGAACGAGCTACCTCACTGATGAATCTAGCTCCTTCACTGGGGCGTTCGGCTCGAAGCGCTCGAGGCCCAACCCCCATGCTAGAGCGTCGTTCAGCCGAGCCACTTGGCGGGTTCCGAAGATCCGACCGGGAGTCATAAAGCTGGGACGACCTGCATGAAGTGTGCGCCAGCCTTGGCGTCGAGCTTCGGCTCCATGGCAACCGGCGCGTCTTCGAGGACGTTGAGCGGGGCGTTCGCGTCAAAGCCTCGTTCGCGGCTCGCGAGCTCCGACGGCTCAGGCAGAAGCATCGCGGCCAGCGGATCGCAATCGCTACCCTACCCGTGACCCGCCGAGACCGAAAACAACTCCTACAACAGCTGGCGCTTCGGCAGACCATCGAATCCCGGGCCCTGAAGCGAAGACTCGCCGCCCAAGAGTCGGCGATTCAGAAGACTTGGCATCCCGGCACCTGGCGCCATTTCGTTGCCAGCCGCGCCCCACAGCGCGATGGAGTGAGATCCAGTTCCGCGAAGTCGAAATAACGAGCTAGTACGGCGCAATTTGGCGCTCAGCCTGAGCCCGATGGGCTATGAGAGCTCAAGACTCGTGTCCCCGCCATCAAGAGATCTATAACAGTACCCGCGAGCAATGAGAATCTTATTTGTCTGCCACAAACCGCCCTCGCGCACCTCTTCGGGGGGAGGTGCAATCTACGAATGGCAGAGCGTGTCGGCACTCAAGTCGTTGGGGCACTCGGTCTACGTGCTGAGTCTTTCGGAGCGGCCAGAGCGAGAAGATCCAATTGTCACCGAGGTTGAAGGGGTCGAGTATTTTCCGCCGCGCCCTCTCAGGCCGTTTGACGTCGAAACCTGCTCGCAGGCCCTTCTGGGGCCGGAACTCGCCTCTCTCGTTCATCCAGGTTGGCGCGGCATCGAGGGGCAAGTTCGTCGATCGATCGACGCGATCCAGCCAGACCTAATTTGGGCAGATTCGATCGGAACCATGGCGTTCATCCCGAAGGATGCGCCGCCGATTCTCTACGCTCACCACGATTTCTTGCACCGCCTCGAGTCGGTTCGTCGTCGCACCGATCGAAAATTGCGGCGGTCATCGCTGGTACCGCTCACGCTATTGAAACGCCTCGAAAAGAGACTCTGCTCGCGAGCGTCTTCTGCGATCTCGGCATCGGCCTCCGAGGGGTCGCAACTGAGTCGTTGGGGGATTTCCTGCCAGTACATTCCGGTAGTCGGTCCCTACCTGGAGCGGAGCACGGTGCTGCCCCGCGCACGCCCCGCCGTGGTCCTGTTGGGGCGGTCCAATACCGCCATGCGCGCCACCCGGCAGGACTTCGTAGATAACATTCTGCCTTTGATCACACCGCTGAAGCTCGATCTTGATTGGCACCAGGTTGGCTCTCCTCCAAGTCGGCGGGAGCGTTCATTTGAAGCGTTGTTTCCGCTGTTCGATCGTCGTGGTTTCGTTGACGACATCGCTGACGCGATTCGGCCAGCTGACCTTTCCCTCGTTTCCTATCCGTACGACACGGGGTTCCGCACCAAGTTTGTAACAGCATGCGCTCTGTCGGCGGTCAATATCGGCTACGCCGTAACCTACCTCTGCTCGCGTGAGTTCAGCGGCGGAGAAAACTGCTTGATCGCGGAAGATCCAAAGCACCTCGCCGACGAGATCGAGCGCTTTGCCAACGACGCCGGTCTGCGAAAGAGACTCTCAGAAGCGTCGCGCGTTACCTATGAAGAACGGTTCACTCTCGAACATTTGCTGCCGCGCTATCAGGCTGCACTCGTAGCCTAATCTCGCTAGCGCTTTGTTCCGCGCAGGTTCCACAGGGAGGAACAACGATCAAGCCCAGGACCCTCGAGTCGTTCCGTGACACCAATCTCGAAATCAAAATCCGGGAAAAGCGCCTGACAGTCGGCCAGGACAAAGTAGTGTTGCTCGAGACCGTGCTCTGGATTGGTGGGGTCGTCGATGACGATCGAATGAGACGCGATACGCTTGCCCGGCGCCCAACCCGTGGTGCGTGCGCTGTGCTCCGACCACAAGAAGAAGCCTCCCTTGGCGATGACACGGCTCAATTCCTTCGCGACGCGCCCCTGCTCGGACACCGGTAGATGGTGAAAGGTGCCAAAGCAGGTCACCAGATCGAAGTAACCGTCGTCGTAGGGGAGCTCGTGTCCATCATAGGCGGCGTAGTCGATGGAGACTCCTTCGTGCTCGGCCCATCCGTTGGCAACTGCGACAGCCTCTTCCGAGATGTCGACTCCGTGAACCCTCTTGAACCCGGTTTTGGCGAAGAACATTGCGTGTCGGCCGTGCCCACAGCCGAAGTCGAGGACCCGCGTTTCCGCCGGGGAGATGTCGCCGGAGCGAACCAGTCGCGCCGCATTGAGAATGAAACCTTCGTAGGGCCATACAAATCGGCGCTTCTCCAGTGACAAGAAGTTCTCGCCGTCGGCCGTAAGCTGTGCCCAAGACGCATTCCAGTCACCTTTTGTGGTCGAGTTACTCATCGTCGGAGTTGTCTCTCTTCTGGCACGGCCTGTCCATATCCCCATCGGATTTTGTGAAGAACCACGGCCTGCCTTGATGCCCGTCTTGCAGGTAGAGCGCATTGATCGGCGGGGCATCCCATCGGGTCGGTGTCAAACGGGTAGGAATGGCGGTCTCAGCGCTGTCGACACTTCGCCGTCGCATCCCCGAACGCTCGAGGCCGGCATCGCCATAGCCGGGGGTGACCTGGAAATCGATGGCTGAGCACTGCTTCTGTCTCCCCCACGCCATGACGCCCATCATGAGGCCAGCAAGTGAGTCGGTAGAGTCGTGCAAGAATGAGCCCGCCGCAGGAAGCGCTTCGATGACGCGGACCACCGTGAGACCGGGGAGCGCCTCGGGGGACTCGATGCGAAGCAAGGCGAGACCGTGCGGCGATTGCAAGCACGTGTACAGATAGCCCGGACTGTCTTTGTAACGCCACTTGTAGTAGTCCCGGGTGCGACAAAGTCCCGGGACACCTGACGCGAGCCTTGCCCACGAGTCTGCCAGTTTCTCAGGACTGACGGCAATCTTCACTGCGGGGGAGGCGCTGTTCTTGCCGAGCTGTTCCAGCCACGCGGTGACTTCTTCTGGAGCCGAGTCCAAAAGGAGCTGGTGGTATTGCTCGGATAGAGGTGCAACCCAGTGAACGAGGCTGTCGAGCAAGTCGAACCCGGCGCGTCGGAAGAAACGCTGCGCCAAGGGATTCACCCCCAAGGAAGCAAGTGGTGTCGCGTTGTTGCTCGCTTCGACAAAGAGCTCTAAGCCGATGGTTCCGTTTTGATATTCGTCCGCGACGAACCACATCGCGACAAAGCTCCCCGCTTTCTCAGGCAGGTCGCCGTCGGTCTTGAACACTCCAGGAATCAACCCAATGAAACCAGCCAGGCGTCGATGTTCTTCGTCGATGGCGAGGAAGAGAGAGGGGCCATCAGTCGAAAGTGGCCCGTATCCGGTGAACTGCCACTCAAACAGCTCGCGGTCGAGAAGAGGGTAGTCTGCGGACCATCGCCGTTCCATGAAATCGTGCAGAAGCAGCCAATCGCCCTGAGAGTAGCGCCTAATCGTGGCCACCGCGCCTCTTGCGTTCCATGTGAGAAGGCCACACCAGCTTCTCGAGCGCTTGGCCTCCGATGGAATGAATTCCGTCTCCGCTCGGTGTGAAGCCGCTGTCTTCAAGGAAAGAGGCTGATGGATGGTTCTTGGGCGTCGGGATGAATGGACAGCAGATCTCATGCAAGTCGTGGCTCCGGCATTGCTCGGAAACGAGAAACAACATGCCCTGCTCGACGCCGCGTCCCATAACGCGACACGACAGAAGAAAGGAATCGATCCAGATCGCACCATCCTGCGGTCCGCTGATTGCGAGCGCGGTGAGTCCATAGCCGCCGAATCGATCTGCCACTTCGACGGTGTGGCATACCCACCCTGGACGTTCGAGCAGCTCGCGAAGTTCCTTCTTGCCGTGGCGGCGGGTTGTCAGATTGAATTGATTGGTCTTCTGGAGCAATTGTAGTACGCGCTGCTCAGTCTCAGGCCGCATGGTTTCCGTGAAGGCGACCAACTCCAGTCCCACCAGAAACTCCTCTGGGGAAACGTGGAGCGCCGCGGTCGCGCGCTCTCGCTGCGCGAGGATCATTTCGGTTCGTTGGCCATCTTCCTGCGTCTTCACCCCGCCGCTGTCGAAACACTCGAGCTTGGCCAGCTGGCCAGCAGCGTCTTCGATGTCGGAGACCCGGTGAACAGCCATGACTTCCGGTGCGTTCGCTTCGACCTCAGCGATTTCTGCGGGGTTGTCATCTAGGAACACGAGCGAGTCAATGCCGACGTTGAGCTCCTCTGCAATGGCGGCGAGATTCTCGGACTTGGCGAGCCAGTTGATTCTCGCGCAGGCAATGTGATTTCGCATCAGGCGCATGTCATTGCGTTCGTCAAATACCCGCCATACATCCTCTGCGTCATTCTTTGAGCAGAGCGCGAGCATGACACCCCGTTCGTAAAGAGCCAACGCCTCCTCCTGAACAGCGAGATGCGCTCGTCCGTGCGGTGAGTCATCGAGCGCTATTCCTTGCGCCCCGTCCTCACCAACGACACCCCCCCAGAGAACGCCATCGCAGTCCAACACCAGCACTTTCTTAGACGGTCGATCCTGAGCGGCAATCGATCGCGCGAGAGCCGTTGCCCAATCGGCCAGAGCTTCTGCCGAATAAGGAATTCGCGCCATGGCGTTCATGCGCGGATCAAAGGACGAGCGTCCTCCTCGGCACTCTACCACTCTAAGCTTGGGCTGCTCGGCTCCTAGTTCCAATAACCGTAGGTTGGTTTCGTGCCAGGCCAACAGGCGCCCGTCGGGTTCTGGATCCGTGCGACGGTGGCTAAACAGAGGTGGGCAGAGGCCCACCCAGAGTGTTCCTTCATAAGCAGACAGGAAGGTGCGAAGAGCGGCGATGAGCTCATCAACGTTTTTTTTCGCCGAAGCTCGAGCGAAAACCGAGCTGCCGACAAGTCCTTCGAGGTGTACGAATACGATTGCTTCTGCCGCCCTCTGCAGCGCACCAGACTTTTCCAATAAAGAGGGGATCACCGACGCGAAGGGCAGTACGATCGTCTTGCGAAACACACCTCTGCGTGCGAGCTCAGAGGTGAGAGTTGGAACTAGGGTGTCGATCGTAAACGTCGACACCACCGAAACTTCGGCAACATCGCTTTGGCTGAGCTTCTTGTGAAGAGCCCGCGCAGACATGTCGCTGGGGTATCTACTTGCGAGTTCCTTGAGTTCGCTGAGTTCGCTCATGGCTGCATCTTGCGATCGACGTACGATTGCCACGCATGCAGGTCACCCAGTCCGGCGGCGTCTTTCAAAGAGATCTTAATGTCGAACTGGCTCTCTACTTCGCTGATGATAGCAAGCGTAGCGACGCTATCCCATTCGTCCACGGTCTCTGGAGAGGCGTCATCGTCCAGATCGTCAACGGCAATCCCTAGCGCTTCGGCAAATGCCTCTTTCAGTTTGCCATTCATCACGCACTCGTCCCTAGGCCGACCTTCTTGGCAACAGACGCCGCGACGCGTTCGAGATTTTCTGGGTCGAGTACTCTTGGCAAAGTTCGTGGGTTTCGAATGTACCCTGGAAAGACACTCCGTCTGAGGGCAGCCAGGTACTTGAGCACGAGATCAGGATCGTTGCGATGCTGGTAGATCGCCTGATGAAAGAGCTCCGACCATTGCTCCTTAGGCCTCTCAAACGCCCGATAAACCAATGGAAAACTGTTGTAGAAGGCATGCCCGAACACGATCGTGGGTCTGCCGCACAAAAGAGACTCCCACCCCATGGTGCTTGTGATGACCGCCACCGCCGCCGCGTTCTTGACCAGCGTCCAGCTGTCCTCCCACGGCGCAATCACCTCGACGTTGAACAGCGACTGAAGGTGCTCATAATAACCGGGTCGCCGTCGTCCACGCGCCACTGGATGTTCTTTTACATAGAGTACCACACCTGTCGGTAGGCTCTTTGCAATGTCCTCGACGAGGGCGCTCTGATTCATATAGTAGGGTGCGCGCACCAGCGTCGATGCTTCTGGCTCGTAGTGAAGCGGGAAGATCACGTAGGGGCGATCGATGGATGGGGTCGAGAAAGCGTCGCGCGCCCGCGCAATTCGATCTCGCACGAGTCTTCGGGCTCGGTCGGCGACCATCTTTTGTGGTGCTACCAGAGTTGGGTTGTCGCGATCTTTTACGTAGCGCTTTGCGCCATCCACGGCGCGTCGTACGTCGTAGCGGCTGAGTGCTCGGAATCCCGCCTTGGGCTCCAAGTCGCCGGGACGCTCCTTGCTCCCCATGAGCTCCTGATACATGGCGGTAGTCTCCTCGAGCTCACCGTTGGAGAAACCGTCGCGCTGAATCGATTCGAACGCATTGTCGAGATCGGCCCATTTGTGCTCGTGGCTATCATAGATCGCCAAGTGGTAGGGGATTCGACCGTATCCGAGGATGAAAATCGGGATCCCTTTCCTCTTGGCCAGCGTGTATATGATGTAGCTGGTCAAGCAGGACACGTCCTCTGCGAGAATCCACTCGGGCGCAAACTCGTCGAGTGCAGCGTCGAATCGACGAAATATCGCTTCTGCCAGGCGCAACACTTCCGACATGGTGCGTCCCGCTAACATGTGCCTCTCTGCAACGATCATTCGGGTTAGGGGAACCGGCGCCCCTTCCTCCATGAGACGCAAGTACTCAAGGTCTGGGTCGCCGCTCGATGCTTCGAAAAGAATGTCGCGAGTGAACACGATGAGCGGGTCGTAGGGAACCCCCTGGGAGAGTCGCTCCGCCTGATCCTCGCCCCAGCAAAAACCCGCCCACTGCTCGATGCCATGGTCGCGGCGAAGTCGGTTCGCGACGCCGTCGAAGAACTCTTCGTGCACTGAAAGGCAGACGAAAACTCGTGACATGACCCGCATTAGGGATCTTATCACGGACTCCGCACCTCTCAAGGGGTGGACTGCAGAGAACCTTCGCGGACAGCTCGACTATCTCGAGTGGCGCTATGAACCTGTTACGCTGGCGATGCTATTGGCGAGTAAACGCGAACCACCTCTTAGCCCGTCGAGATGACGATGAGCGCCGAATTTCGCGGTACTAGCTCGTTATGTCGCCTGGGACGCGAACGGGAAAGGGCGTTTGAAGTTACTATGCTCCCTTGCCGCCTGTGATCTCTTTGCAGACGGCTACCCGGCGAGGAGCGCACCGATCCAAATTCCGACAGCGACAGCGAACAACCCGACCCCCGTTGACCTGTAAGCCACTCCCTCTGAGCGAGCTGCCGCATGTCCCCCGGCCGCGATGGATGTCGGCGTAAAGCCGTTGAAGACCAAGTACCCTCGGTCCACGACACAGTCGGCGGTGTCGGGAAAGGCTATCGGGCCTCAGCGACGCAAACTAGACGCACCGGTGCCCTGGCGGATCCGCTCGACCGCGGTACCAGTCCCCGAAGCAGTCACGCCGTTACGTCTGTGCGACGACGCCGTGCGCCCGGCACATCCACCAGGTGCCTTGCGGGAATACGACACTGCGGAGCCCCGCACGCCACTGCTCCAGCGCTTGGCGGTAGGCCAGTCGAAATGCCCGAAGCGCTGCTACGGCCTGAAAGAACGCTTTCCGCTGCCCCCGTCCAACCGCAAACGTCGGATTTCGGTTGCGGAGCAGCTCGAAGCCCGTGGCGCGTCGATAGGGGGAAAGCCGCCGCACACGCTCTGCCCCAAGGATGCGCCAGCCACGCGCCTTCACTTCGGCTCGGGCCTGCCGCTCCTAGCGCTCGAGCTCTTCCTTTACCGCCACCCGCACCGCTTGCGCGGGATGCGTCTGTTCGAGCGCGGGCGGCAAGGTGAGGGTGGGCTCAACGGTGGCAGGCCACTTTCGATTGTCCGGCCTGAAGAAGACTGCAGGGCGCTCGATGACCAACGTTCGCCGCCCGAGCTCGTGCGGGAGCACCGTGACCCCGGGCCAGTCCCGGGCGCGTGCCACCAGGCCGGCCTTGACCGGATTGGCCGCCACATAGGCAAGCTTTTAAATCATCGCCTGCTCGGTCAGCAGTCGCACGACGGAGCTCTTTTCGTGGTCCCAGATGCAACAACCCGCCCCTGGTTAACGTCTTGGAACCGGCCGGCTCCACGCTGATGGAGAGCTGCTAAAGCGCTTGTCCTCTGGACGATGGTCGCCCTCGTGTCCGACGATTCCCGCGCAGCTCATCTACAGCCGTCTCAGCGCTCGACGTGAGTGGCTCATCTCGGGCTGCGAAGCCAGCCGTGCGTCGACCGAGCCGAACCTCGGTGGTCACAGCGCCAGCGGTTCGGCCACTCCGCTACGTGTGCCCAGCGACCGCATGCACCTGGCACATCTACCAGGTGCCCTCTGGGAACACGACGCTTCGGAGCCCGGCACGCCATTGCTCTAGCGCTTGCCGATACGCGCGTCGAAACGTCCGAAGCGCGGCCACGGCCTGAAAGAACACCTTCCGCCGTCCGCGTCCGACGGCAAAGGTCGGGTTTCGGTCCCGGAGGAGCTCGAAGCTCGTGGCTCTTCGATACGGGGAAAGACGCCGCACGCGCGCCGCACCGAGGATACGCCAGCCCCGCGCTTTGACCTCGGCGCGGGCCTCCCGCTCTTGGCGCTCGAGCTCGTCGGCCACGGCCTCACGCACCTCCTCGGCGAGATGCGCTTCCGCTGTCGCGGCGGCC